>LLYS01000003.1 GCA_002049495.1 Epsilonproteobacteria bacterium tcs-49
CAGCATCAACAGGAACGGCATCAGATACAGCTCCTGCATATCAAACACGATTCCGGCTAAATGCAGCTTCTTATGATCGAAACTGAGCAAAAAGATGTGGTTACCGTCGATGGTAATCCACGGCAACACGATCGCCACCACCGTCACCAGCAGATAAAACCAATAGCGTTTTATGCGGTACGGGGTCTCGTGTTTTAGCTCGGTATCGTGCGTTGACACTGGATGATCCTTTCCTAGTTGGCGTCGACAACGTGTTTATCGTTGTCTCTGCTGATTTTTTCAATATTCATAGGGTCTTTCAACTTATAGTAGTTCTCCGCATTAGCCTGCTGCGTTCCCACAGCCATCGTTACGAGAAAAGCTAAGATTGCAAGGAGTAGTACAGTTGCTATAAGCATCCCTGAGATACCGTGAATTCCAAATACGTTTCTACTTTCATTCATCCCATGCTCCTTACATCTGAATAGAGTTGATATAGGTTGTCAACGCTTTTACTTGAACGGGAGTCAATCTTCCGTCAAAGCTAGGCATTGTACCGATATTACCCTTTTTACCGTCTTTCAAGATAGCGGCCATTGTGGCATTGTCAAATGCTACGATGTTTGGTCCCACACCCGGGATACCCTTACCGTCAGGTCCATGGCATCCGGCACACACTGCGTAGCCCGCAGGCTGGGCACCTTGCATACCGCTTGCGACATACTCCGCAATCTGCTCAGCAGACTCGCCCGTCGCCATATTCGCAGGCATTCCGCCGGGATATGTGGATTTGAAGTTGTGTCCGCCGTTTTGGATCGTGTAGAGGATGCTCTCTTTAGACATTCTCTGAGTCAAATCCGCTGCTTTGCCGTCAAGTCCGTCGCCGGTATATCCGTGACAAGGCGCACACTGTACCAAAAATACGGATTTACCCATATTTTTCAAATCGCTCTGGCTCGCATCGGCCCACTGCGCTTCATACTCCGCTTTGTGCGCTTTTACTTCCTCGTTCCACTCACCGATCTGGCTGTACGCCCATACCGGATAACCCATGGTCCAGTACCAAGCGGCCCATACCATAGTCCCAAGGAAAGACAGAGCCCAACCGATAGGCAACTCATTTTTATACTCGCCGATACCGTCCCAGTTTTCGTCAGCCAACTCACCGGACGCCGTATCGTTTTTCATCTGGTTTACATATTTTAAACTAACCCCGATAGCAAGTACCAAGATAACCAATGCTGCCAAGATGGTAATGATATTAACGATGTCGTCACCGATAATATCGCCTACGTAAGAGTAGGTAAGACCCATCAAGATAACACCAATGGCAATAGCTACGATAACAATATTTTTCATTTTTTATTGCTCCTTTGGTTTCTCATCGGTATCATCGACGCTTTTCTTCTGTTCGGATTTCTCTTCGATGGGCTTGTCCGTTATCTCGTCATCAAGCGCCATCTTCCCGTACTTTTCATAGTCTCTGATACCTTTTTTTTCACTTCTATAAAGATGAATAATATACCCATAGAGTATCAGGGTCAAAAAGACCGTAAAGAAAAAGTAGGCGTAACCCTGATATTCGTAAATGTCATTCATCTTTTACCCCTCAACTTATTTCAACCGGTTCATGTACGCGATGATCGCAACAATTTCGGGGATCTCCCCTCTTGCTACCGCATCTTTCACGTCTTGGTTTTTCATATCAGCCGCGATCGCTTCCGCTTCTTTAAGCGCCTGCGCACGTGCATCTTCCCAGCTTCCAAGCGCAACGTCTACGTTTCCGTCTCCGTTGATATCCTGGTCGTAAGGTACGTTAAACACATTTTTAACGGTCAACGCTTCCGCGTACGCCGTTTCGATATCAGCGATGTTGCTGAACATGTGCTTATATGCGGGCATGATAGAGTTGGGCACTACCGATGTGGGTTCCCACATGTGGTTTTCATGCCAATCTGTCGTTCTGTAGTTCCCTACTCTGTGTAGGTCCGGACCGGTTCTTTTTGAACCCCATAGGAACGGTCTGTCGTAAGCGTATTCACCGCTAAGACTGTACATACCGTATCTGTCCGTTTCACTTTTGAACGGTCTGATAAGTTGTGAGTGGCAAGCGATACAGTTATCTTTCTTGTATACCTCTTTACCAGCAATTTCCAAAACCGAATACGGCTTTAGTCCCTCAATAGGTCGTGATGCCTGCGCGAAGTTGGGCAGAATTTCGATAAGCCCCGCAAACGCGATAACAACAAATACACCTACTGCAAAAAAGAAAGGTCTCTCTTCTAACCAATGAAACATTCTTTACCTCCTTATGCCGACATAGGCGTTTTGTTTTGTAGCGTAGATCCGTCAACCTCTTTACCGGAAGCAAATGTTTTGTAAATGTTATACGCAAACATAAAGAAACCGATTAGGTATAAAAGACCACCGACAGCTCTGATCGTGTAGTATGGGTGCAGTACCGTTACGGTATCGATGAAAGAGTAAGCCAGATTACCGTACTCGTCAACGGCTCTCCACATCATACCCTGCGTAATACCCGCAATCCACATACTTGAGAAGTAAAGGACGATACCGGTAGTTTGGAGCCAGAACTGCTTTTCTACCAAGCTCTTTGAGTAAAGCTCTTTGTTGAAAAGTCTTGGCGCCATATGGAAGATCGCAGCCATAATCATGAATACAACCCAACCGAGTACACCGTCGTGAACGTGTCCTGGAATCCAATCTGTAAAGTGCGCGATAGCGTTTACGGATTTGATGGACTGGATAGGACCTTCCAGCGTAGAAAGCATATAGAACGTAGATGCTAAAACCATGAATTTGATCAGTGGGTTTTCAGTCAACTGATTCCACTCACCCTTCATCGTAAGAAGCATGTTGATCGCACTACCCCAAGATGGCAGAATAAGAACAACCGAGAAAACTGAACCCATAGACTGCATCCAGTCAGGAACGGTAGAGTAGATCAAGTGGTGACCGCCGGCCCATAGATAAACAAACATCAGACCCCAGAAAGAGAGCAGTGAAAGCTTATATGAGTAAACGGCTTGACCGGATTCTTTGGGCAAGAAGTAATAAATCATCGCAATGATAGGTACCGTAAAACCAAACGCAACGGCGTTGTGTCCATACCACCACTGTACAAGCGCGTCATTTGTACCCGCGTACATAGACACCGAGTGCAGCCAGCTTCCGTAACCTGTAACAAGTTGGGTAGGAATCGCCATATTGTTAAATAGGTAAAGCATTGCAATACCTAAGAATGTCGCGATGTAGTACCACATAGAGATATAAAGCGTTTTTTCTCTTCTGATCCCGATAAGACCGAAGATACTAAGACCCCATAATACCCACACAACTACGACTAAAAGATCCAGCGGCCACTCAAGCTGAGCGTACTCTTTGGATGCCGTGATCCCCATCAAAAGCGTTACAACGGCAAGTACCATAACCAGCATATAAAGCCAGAAGTGGAGTTTACCGATAGCCATCAAAAAGGGCGATTCAGCCATAGATACCTTTAGAACTCTTTGGCCCACATAATACCATGTAGCCCAGATACCGCTCAATGTAAATCCAAAAATTACACCGTTTGTATGCAACGGTCTCAATCTTGAAAATGTTCCGTATTCGCCTAACAGGTAGTTAAGCTCAGGAAATGCCAGTTGAGCAGCGATCAATGTTCCAATCACCATACCGACAATACCAAACAAAATGGTTGAAAAGACAAACATTTTGGCAATGGTATAGTCATATTCCAATGCAGCGTTATTTTGCATTGTCATACCTCCTATAAAGTTTTAGCAAATCTACTAATCGGGCAAAAAGTAGACTAGACAACAATATATTACAAAAAAATTTGTGATTTTTGACTTAAATCAAGCTTTTTGTTAAGTGATTGTTAAATTTTCTATAAATTCTATGCGATCGGTGACAATCACCGCATCTATGGTATAAGCGGAGGTTATATTGCGGCTTTTACAATAGATATTGAGAGTCTTTATTATCTTTTTAAGCTTGGCTGCAGTTATGTTGTAGACGGGGTCGTATCCGCTGCCGCTTTTGACTTCGATGAAGTGGTAGGTATCACCCTTTTTCGCGATGATATCGATCTCGCCGAAGCGGGAGTAAAAGTTGCGTTCAACGACTGTAAAGCCCTCGTTTCGCAAGTACTCCGCCGCTTTTTCCTCGGCGAGATCACCTAACTTTTTCGACATCCACTTCCACCGCTTTGAAACGTGCCGTTTTAATCATATCGTCGCATTCGTCGCCGAAAAGAAAGTTGATCCTGCTTTTTGCGTGGTGAAAAGTAGCATACATCGTGCCCGGCTTTAAACTCTCATTAAAAACAATCGTTAACGGCGCGCTCTCACCGTAATCGCTTTGCAAGATCACTTTTTCACTGTCGAAAAAGGGCCGATCCGCACTACTGACTTCCAGCAGATCCTTTTCGTAGGTTGCCATGAGCTTGGGGGTCCGTTTTGTCTGCGCGGCGTTGTTGTAGTGGTGCAGCACCCTGCCCGTTGTCAGCAGGAAGCGGCGCGTATAGGTTCTGGGTTTGTAAGCATGGTAGTGGAAGTGCCCCAACCGGTCATCGGTACGGAAAGCTTCCCCGTGTAAAATCTCCGTACCGCCGCTGCCGATTGGCCACTGGATCGGGTTATCCTCCAACTTTTCATAGCTTGCGCCCCCAAAACGCGTTGGCGCGTCTTTGCGCACATCCTCCCAGATCGCTTCGGTATCAAAGTAACCGCTTGCCTTGCCCATCTTCGCCGCAACGGCATTGAGCACTTCCCAATCATCGGGCAGCTCGGAAGATACCAGCGGGGTACTCAGGTGCAGACGCCGCTCGGCGTTGATATAGACGCCCCGCTTCTCGTAGGCGCTTTTGACGCCAAAAACCACGTGGGCGAAGTTCGTGATCTCATTTTCAAACAGTTCATGCACCACGATCAGGTCCAGCTTTTGCAACGCTTCGTGCATACGGCTTTGGTTGGGGTGGACATGGGCTAAATCCTCCCCCATATTATACAGCGTCTTGATCTTGCCCTCCAGCATCGCATCGACCATATCCGGCGTCATCAAACCCACCTCTTTGGGTTCTTGATAATCGGGCGCGAAGTAGGGAAGACAACCCATATCACACGTGCCCTGGACGTTGTTTTGCCCCCGAAGCGGCATCAGCCCCGTCCCGGGCTGCCCGATATTGCCGGTGATGAGCGCTAAATGCGTAATCGCCATCACCGCTTTAGACCCGTCAAAATGCTCGGTAACACCCAGACCCCAAAAGATCATACTCTTGCGCGTGGCGTACTCCCTGGCGACCCGGTGTATCTTCTCATACAGATCTTCATACCCCTCAAGGGTTTTGAGGTACTCCGGATTTGCCAAGGGGTCGTTTAAAATTTTCTGTTTATAACTTTCAAACCCGCTGGTACGCTTTTGAACGAAGCTTCGGTTATACAACCCCTCTTTCAAGATCACGTAGGCGAGCATGTTCAAAATCATCAAATTGGATTCAAAGGGGACGGTCAAGTGGTATTTGGCCTTTTTGCTCAACGGGATTTCGCGCACGTCGATAACGGCGATATCCTTTTTGGACTTGATCATTTTGCCCGAAACGATAGGGTGGGCCTGAGTGGTGTTGGAGCCGATAACGAGCATGAAGTCGGTATGAAAAATGCTGTCGTAACTATTGGTCGCAGCCCCTTCGCCGATGGTGGTTTTCATCCCTTTGAGACTGGGACTGTGGCAGATACGCGCGCAACTGTCGATATTGGGCGAGTTCAAATACTCTCTGGTGAACTTTTGAAAGAAGTAGCCGTTTTCGCAGCTGGTTCGCGCCCCGCCGATACTGCCGTGGGAGTTTCCGCCGTGCTTTTGGATGCTGCTTCCAAGCGTTGCCGCAACGGCGTTGACGGCGGTTTCAAAATCGGTGGCGTAAAAGCGCTCGGAGTGCTCTTTGAGTCTCTCCTTGGGGATTTTCCTTGCTTCGGCAAACGCCTTTTCGATCAGAGGCGCCGTGATCCGATGGGGCGAGGAAACGAAATCAAAGGCGGTTTTACCCTTGACGCACAGTTTTCCTCCACTGACGGGGCCGCTTTCAAGCCCCGCGATCTTGACGATCCGGTTTTTCTCAATCGTCGCTTCTATTTCGCAGCCTACGCCGCAGTAGGTACAAACACTGGTAACGGTTTTTGACATGGGAGTGCCTTAATCGATCCTTATCATAGAGGGCTTAGCAAAAACGTTTCGGTTTTCGAACAGTTCTTCCATCACTTTGTTGATACTCTCCTCTTTGCAGATGTGCGTCGCCACGAGCAGGTTGGACATATCGGTCCCCGCGGGCTTTTGCAGCATCGTTTCGATGGAGATATCGTATTTGGCGAAGGTTTCGGAGATCTTGGCAAGAACTCCCGCTTCATCGTTGACCAGCAGCCGCAGATAGTATTTGGAGCGGATCTGCTCGGGTTCGACCAGCGTCAAGTCGGTCTCCAGCGGCCGGTTGTAGCCCAGCATCGCCGACGCGTTGCCCCGGACGATATCGATGATATCGGCGATCACCGCGCTTGCCGTGGCGTCTCCCCCGGCACCGGGTCCGTAATACAGCGTTTCACCCACTTTGTCACCTACGGCGCTGATCCCGTTCATCACCCCGTCGATCTTGGCGATCATGGAGTTTTCGTCGATCATACATGGATGCACCCGCAGCTCGATCTTGTCGCCCTTTTTCTTAGCCATTCCCAGCAGTTTGATCTCGTAACCGAACTTGTTGGCAAACTCCACGTCGATGGCGTTGATGTGTTCGATCCCCTCGATGACGATATCTTCGGGCTTGGCGTCGATGCCGTAGGCGATGCTTGCCAAAATCAACAGTTTGTGCGCCGCGTCAAAGCCGCCGATATCAAAGGTGGGATCCGCTTCCGCGTAGCCCAGCTCCTGCGCTTCCTTGAGCGTCGCGTCAAACTCCGCGCCCTCGTTGATCATCTTTGTCAGGATATAGTTGCACGTCCCGTTCATGATCCCCGAGATCGATTCGATATGGTTCGCACTCAGTCCCGTTTTGAGCGCCTGGATGATGGGGATACCGCCCGCTACGCTGGCTTCATACCCAAAGGCCAACCTCTTATCTCCGCCCGCGGCCTTTTGCAGATCGTACCGGTGATACGCCAGCAACGCTTTGTTGGCCGTTACGACCGATTTGCCGTTTTCCAAGGCTTTTTTCGTCAACTCGTAGGGTTTTTCCACACCCCCCATAAGTTCTACGATGATATCGATCTCGGGATCGTTTACCAACTCTTCGGGATTGTCCGAAAGGGTGATATCGATATCTCTTTTTTTCGTGATATCGCGTACCACGCCTTTTGTGGGAACGATCTTTTTGCCCGCTCTCGCTTCGATGATATCCGCGTTTTCCTCGAGGATGCGAACGACGCTTTCTCCGACGGTGCCCACACCCAAGATACCTACTTTGACCATATGTTTGCTCCTATTATTATATTCTCCTTTTTCACGAACAAAGTCCGTAAAAAATTCCTCTCACTAAAGCTTCGGCCCCGCCTCAGCTCCGCTGCAAATAAGCCAAGCTCATTTTCCGCTGCGAGATTTCTCCTTTTTCACGAACAAAGTCCGTAAAAAATTCCTCTCACTAAAGCTTCGGCCCCGCCGCCGACCGCTCTATTTATACCCGTTTAAAAACTTTTTGATGTTGCGCGCGGCTTGTCTGATCCGCTTCTCGTTTTCGATCAGGGCGATGCGTACATAGCCCTCTCCAAACTCTCCGAAACCGATCCCGGGGCTGACCGCCACTTTGGCTTCGGTCAGCAGACGCTTGGAAAATTCAAGACTGCCCAGATGTTCCACCTCTTTAGGGATCTTGGCCCAGACGAACATCGTCGCTTCGGGCGTATTCATATGCCACCCCGCGTTATTGAACGCTTCGACCAAAACGTCGCGGCGCTTTCTGTATTTGGCGATGATTTCGTTTTCCACCACCTCATCCATCTCGTTCAAGGCGATAGTAGAAGCCACCTGAATGGGGGTAAACATCCCGTAATCGATCCAGCTTTTAATCTTTTGCAAGGCGCCTACGAGCTTTTTATTGCCTACGATAAAGCCCACGCGCCAGCCGGCCATATTGTAGCTTTTACTCATGGTAAAGCTCTCCACCGCCACTTCATCGGCCCCCGGAACGGTCAGGATAGAGGGGGTTTTATACCCGTCGAAGGTAATATCGGCGTATGCGATATCACTGATAATATAAAAGCGCTCCTCCTTGGCAATCTGCACCAGCCGCTCGTAAAATTTGGGCGTCACCGTGGCCGTGGAGGGGTTGTGGGGGAAATTGACCACCACGTATTTTGGCTTGGGAACCGCCGTTTTCATGGATTTGTACAGGTTCTCAAAAAACTTATCCTCATCCACACGGTAGTGTTCGTCAAAAACCAGCTCCATTTTCTGGACGTTGCCCCCGGCCAAAACAAAGGCGTAGGAGTGGATGGGGTAGGTCGGGTCGGGCACGATCGCCACGTCGCCGGGATTGGTGATCGCTTGCACCAGGTGCACATACCCCTCTTTTGAACCCATCGACGCTACCGACTGGGTTTCGGGGTCAAGTTCGACGCCGTATTTGCGCTTATACCAATCACAGATCGCAAGCCGCAGTTTATATACCCCCTTGCTGGCGCTGTAACCGTGGGTTTTATCCCGGTCGGCCGCTTCGGTCAGCTTATCGACAATGGCCTGGGGCGCTTTTCCGTCGGGATTACCCATACTAAAATCGATGATATCCTCGCCCGCGCGTCTTGCTTCCATCTTCAAATCATTCACCGCTGCAAAGATATACTTGGGCAGTCTATTCATCTTTTCAAACTGTATTTCGTCAAACATTAGATAACTTCCTTCTTACTCGTAAATGGATACATCAGCGCTCACCCCGCAGTTTTATCCGTATTCCCCCCTTGAGATTCTCCAACTGATAGATATCGGAGACGGAGATATAGCGGGTCTGTTTGGTCAAGTCGATATAGAGGGTTTTTCGCACCTCATCCCTTTTGACCACTTTGATTATATTCAAATCCTTATCGTACAGCACCACTTCGGGGTACCACAAGCTACCGGGAAGCGGCTGCAAAACAGCGAATTTCCCCAGACTCACGTCAAACCAGATATCGTTGATCGCCCGCTTGACCTCTACGGATTCGTAGGGTTTGAGCCGCGGGACGTCCAGCTTCGCATCGTGCAGATTCAAACCGTAGGTAAACCTGTTGTACGCATCCTTTTTTATAGATGCAATTATAGCATCATATCCTTCCAAACGCTGCGCCAAAATAAGCGGATCGACCACATAATTGCCCATATATTGAATTTTCCACGTCATTTTGCCGCCTTCAAAGACGACGTTGTCGGTCAGATAGTAGGTAAAGCCCATCTGCAGCAAAATATCGTTGACGATTTTTAAAAACAGTACCGGTTTGGAACTGGTGGTAAAGGTGATATGCGTCATGGTCGGTTTGTCGTAAAACAGTTGCAACAACCCGTTTTCTTTCAATACTTTCGCCACCTTCACCACGTTGACCCGCTCGCCTGCGTAGTAATCCTGCTCCTTTTGAAACAGGATATCGATCAAGCGTTTATGTTTTTCATACTGCTTCTCGTCCACCAGGTCCTTGATGGTGCTGTCCAGTGCCGAGGCGTAGAGGCTTACGCTCAGCAGCATGAGAATAAGGAGCTTGCCTACCAAAGCACATTCCCGTTTAAGTGTTTAAAGCTCGCTTCGTCAAGCTCTTGAAGCGTCCCGTCGATAAAGCGGAAATAGAGGCGCTCCCCCTGCCGGTAGGTTTGTTCCCCCACCGTAAAGCGGCCGTGTCCGGTAACGATGATCGTATTGTTGGTATCGATGGTGATATTGTTCTCCTTGTTTTTTTGCACCCGTGCGCCGCTGTCGAGGTTCACGTATCCGACCCACAGTTTCATCTCCGGCTGCAGCACCACCTTCTCCATGGGCATCTCTTTGATAACTCGAATTCCCGCAAACTCCTCCTCCTGTTTTTGCGCTTCGGGCTCCGTAGCGTTGTTCTCCTCCTTTTGCCGCGTAGACAGCTGCGCGACCTTTGGGGCGGGTTTAGGCTCGGTTTGCCCTTTTGAGCGCTCCGGTTCGGAGGGAGCCGCTACGGGTTGCGCATCCTCTTCTTGCTGTGACGCGTTTTGTTCAGAAGCGACGGCCGCCGTCTTCTCGGGAGGCTGTTTCTCCGCTTCCGTTGCGGCCTCTACCTGCTGCGCGGCGGGAGCGCTCTCTTCCTCCGCGCTAAAAGATATCGCCTGGTTTTGGTAATTGATCAGATAGAGAATATACCCCGCCGCTACCAGCAGCACTACAAAGATCAAAACCCCGCCGGCGACGTTTTTTTGATGTTTGTAGCGGCGTTCGGTCACCAGCAGCTCCTGGGGAACGTGGCGAACGTCTTCGACGCTTGCTTTGACCTTTTCCTTCTCCGCGCTCAAATCCACTTCATACTCACGCTCTATAATTCCCAAAAAACCCAAAGCGTTGGTCTTGCTCAAGTTGTCGTAATCCCCGTTAAGCAGATTCAGCAGATTGTCCACCGAAACCTTTGTGCGCTCCTGAACGGCTTTGAGGGTGTGCCTATCGATTAATTCTTGTAATGTCATTGGTAATCCTGTGAATGATTATTCCCGCGCTCACGCTTACATTGAGTGAATCAAACGCTCGCTGCATCCTTATAGCGATCTTTCTATCCAACTTTTTTAATATTTTACCACTAATTCCTTTACCTTCGCTTCCAAGAACCAGTGCGGTTTTGTTTTCAAAGTGCACTTTTTCGATATCTTCCCCGTCCATCGACGCGCCGTAGAGGGTAAAGCCCACCTGTTTCAACTCGTTGAGTACATCCAGACCGTTGGGTTCCAGAGCAAAATCCATATCAAACAGCGCCCCGCTGCTGGTACGCGCGATCGCTTCGAAATTCAGCGTTTTAACCCCCGTAGCGATCACCGCGTCAATTCCCAAAGCATACGCCGTGCGCACGATCGCCCCGATATTGCCCACGTCGGTAAGTTCACTGAGGATCACCACGCTTTGGCTCTGTTTCACATCCTCCAGCCCCAACGGCTCAAAATCCTCTATCTCGATCAAAAGTCCCTGATGGTTGCCGCCTTTGGCGTACGCCTGCGCTTTTTTATTGTCGATAAAAACGATCTTATCCCTGTGGCGGGAAAACTCCGACTGGGGAAGGACGTTTTTTTTGGCCACGTAGACCGTTTTGATGGGCAGCTTTTTTTGCAAAACGTAGTTGCAGCTTTGTTTTCCGTAAATAATCATTGTTCACTTTCTTTGATGAGGGTGTTGTACCACTCTTTGGCACTTTTTGTACCCGTTTTGGCAAGCAGCTTCGCTTTTTGCTTCAAAGGAAGCTGCAGCTGCATAATCTCGTTTTGATCCAGCGTGACCCCGTTTTGCTCCGCGGGGGCGATGACGGCCACCCACTCCCCTTTGGGATTGGAAATCTCGATATCCGCGGCTTTGCCGTAAAAAAAGCTTTGGTATTTTTTACTGATCTCCTTGGCTAAAAAAAGCTCTCTTTCGGGATCGGTTTTTTTGATCTGGTCCAGCAGCTTCTCGATGCGGTGGGGCGCTTCGTACACGATAGCGTAACAGGGGCTTTGCAATACCCGCTGCAAATCTTTGTTGCGCTTCTCCCTGGATAAAAAACCGTAAAAGAGGAACTCCCCTTCAAAGCCGCTTGCCGCAAAAGCCGTCACCGCCGCGCTGGGACCGGGAAGGACGTCGTACTCTATAGCGTTATCGCGGCAATACTGCACCAGTTTCGCCCCCGGATCGCTGATAGCGGGCATCCCGGCATCACTGACGTAAACGACGTTTCCGGTTTGAAAAAACTCGGGAGTAAATTCGCTTAAGCGCTGCTGCTGGTTGTGTTCGTGAAAGGAGATAAAGGTGGCGTCGACATGGAGATCGCTGCGCCGGGAAAGCAGGTCTATCAACTGTTTGGTAACGCGCGTATCTTCACACAGTATAGTATCGCTGTTTTGAAAGGTTTCAAGACTTCTGAGGGTTATGTCGGAAAGATTGCCAATGGGTGTGGGTACGAAAGTGAGCAAAAAACCCCTCCAAAAAGGAGGTGTGGCTTATGATAAGTTGTATTTTTTCTTGAACTTATCGATTCTTCCGGCAGTATCTGCAACTTTCTCCGTACCTGTGAAGAATGGGTGACAAGCACTGCAGATGTCGATCTTCATTTCAGGTTTGTTGGATCTGATTTCGAAACTGTTGCCGCATGCACAGTTTACTTTACACTCTACATAGTTAGGGTGAATATCTTTTTTCATGATGTTTCTATCCTCATATAAATTTTTGAGACTGTCAAATGATTGTGAAACTATATCTAAATAATTTTATTTTTAACTTAAAATTACTCACTAGTTTGCTTGGCGGTTTTCACTTTGTAATAGTAGTATTTCAAACTGAAGCTGCCCTCCAAAACCCCGTTTTTGGCTTGAAACTCGATGGGAAACTCCGTTTCGATGATATTGGAGTAGCGGTTGAGCTTGGTCAAAAATTCATAAAACTTCATGGGGGTGTCCATGGAGGTCGTAACGGTGATACTGTAGCGCAGAAATTTCTCCTCGACCCGTGGATCACTCTTTTCAAACTTGACCGTTTGAAACTTGGAGTTGAGGTATTTTAAAAACGCCTGCTCGTCAAAACCGTTTTCAAAGGCGTCGATAATTTTGCGGTTATCGGATTTGAGCTCCTTTAGCTGCGTCAGCGCATCGCCGTGCTGGCGGCTGATCCTGTCGTACTTGGCTTTGACCTTTCTATACTCGCTGTTTTGCTTTTTATACATCTTCACCGAGGGGATCGCCAAAGCGAAAAAGAGGCTAAACAGTAAAACGATAATGATGATCACCCCCAGCAGAAGCCGGATCAGTTTCAATTCTTTGGGCGTCATTGGGCCACCCCCGTTTCCCCGTGAAGGATATTGACCGAAACGAAACGGTACCAACCGTTTTCCAGGGAATAAAAGGTGGTCTTATTCTCGTGAAAAATCGATTTCAAAGGAGAGAGCAGCATAAAGTTATACACCTCCTTCGAAGGGGTCACCCCGTAAAGAACCAAGCGCTTTTTCTGCATGATCGAGCGCGTCAGCGTAATTTGATCGGGAACCAGGTCAAACAGGTTTTTGATACTTTCGCGAAGCAGCTCGTTGGTCGTATACACCTCATCGGCTTTTAAGCGCAGCTCCTGGATTTGACGCGCCTGGTATTTGTACCGCTCGATCTCCTTGCTCATCACCGCTATCTGTTTTGACATATCCTCGCTGCTGCTGCCCTTGGCATAGGATTTAACAAACAAGAAGGTAGAAAATCCGATGATCAGCGTAGCGGCGATAATAAGAAAAACGATAAGTATCTTGCTTTCGATATCGAGCAGACTCTTCTTTTTCGGGGTGATAAAACTCAGTTTCGCCACTACGTATCCTTTAACATCAACTCTAAGACTTCCCTGTGCAGATCGATATTGCGCGAATCCACTTCACAGAAGATTTCATCTTTGATCAATTCATAGATATTCCTGCTCAGCGCCACCGTGTCAAGAATCTCCATATACTCCACAAAATCGCTCTGGACGCTTTCATCGCCGTAAAACTTCTCGATCGATTCCTTGATCGCGCTGTAGATTTTCAAATCATACTCTTTTAACTCGGCGTCTTGTTCCATATCGTCCTCTTCGATCTGCTCCTCAAGATCGTCCTCCATCCCCTCATCTTCCATCTCTTCGATATCGTCCAGATCATCCAGATCGTCCAGATCGCTGTCGTCGAGTTCGTCAAGGTCAAAATCCGCATCCAGATCATCCTCGATCTCTTCACCGGCTTCCTGATCCTCTTCAAACTCCTCCAGTGCCGAGATAACCACGTGATCGCCGTAGATAAACTTTCCCTCTTTGTAGATGGAGATGATCAGCTGGTTCTGGCGGTGCAGGCAGATCAGCGCCGTCCCGGGGTAATCGCTTTTTACCTCGTCGACAAGAAAGAAGGGGGAGTAGATGTAATCCAGCTCAAGGGGCTTAAACAGCATATTGTCATTTTCCAAATCCATCGTGGAGATATAGCTGCTAAACTCCCCTTTACAGATCGTTTTGATAATGGAGGTATCCACATCCATCTGCGCCATTTCGGCTTTGGAGCAGGTCCCCACCGCCGAGCAGCTCTGCGCGGAGGTCAGATAGATCAGCTGGGTCTTGGGATAGGCTGAAAGGAAATCGCGCACATACTCCACCATCTCCGTGGAGATCCGGTCATCTTCGAGTACAAAGGATTCCTCCTCCACCGTCTCCACGCTGCCCGAGGAGTTGATATACTCCGTGACATTCATCCCCTCGGGAACCTGGGAGAAGACGATATAGGAGTCGGGCCAAAGATTTTTGAACCAGTTTTTGATCATAGGCGGGTTCCTTTGTACTCATCTGCCGCAGATCGTTTTCTGTGCGGACTCACGGATTTCTTCATTTTTGCTCCTTGGCACACAGCGGATGCGACTGCATGTAGGCGCTTAACTTTTTCGCTTTGCTCAATTTCGTATAGATCTGCGTCGACGCCAGCGACTCATGACCGAGCAGTTCGCTCACGTCCTTGATACGCGCGCCCTGTTCAAGCAGATCCGTGGCGAAGGAGTGGCGCAGCTGGTGCGGCGTGACCTTGATCCCTATAGCGGCAAAGCTTTTTTCGATCCTATATCTTATGCTATTTTGACTTAATTTTGCCCCATCTTGTTCAAAGAAAAAGCGTTTGGGCGCATATTTTTGCTTATATGCCGCTATCTCCCCCCGCAAAAAAGGGTGCACCGGAATAGTACGCGTCTTTGCTCCCTTTCCCGTCACTACGGCCCACTCCTCTCCCACGTCGTCGGCTTCGAGGCTGCTCAGTTCACTGATACGAAGTCCCAGCGCATAGGTGAGCAAAATCATCATCAGAACCTGCGTATCGCCGTGTTGCAGCGCCTGGTCTATATACTTTTTCGCCACGGGTTTGGGAAGTGTTTGCGCTACTTTGATACTGCTGTCTGCAAGCACCTTTAAAGGAAGTTTTTTCTGTTCGCGCAAGAATTTCGCAAAGGAGCGCACGGCGCTGAGTTTCTTGGAGATGGTCTTTGCATTTTGGTTTTTTACGGCGATTCGGAAGGGGGTCAAGTCCAACTGCCAGCACTCCTGCTCCTCGTAAAAGTGCGCATGTTCCTCCATCTGCGTCAATGCCGTTTCGTAGGTGCGGATACTTTGTTGGCTGTAACCGCGTATCTTGTCCAGATAGTGCAAAAACTCTTCGATGTAGCGTTTAAGCATCGGGCTGCTCTTCGCTCTGGCTCTTTTGTTCGGGCCGTTCCCGCAGCTTGGTATCAAAAAGCTTTTCATAAAGGGAGACAAACGCATCCTTGTAGTAAGCGGCGTCCTCGATCAGTTCCCGATCGGTCAGGCGCGTAGGCACCAACCGCTCATGGCTTTGGATCACCACCTCCGCAAGCATCTTCACTTTGGCACGGTCCGCTTTACCGATATTGTCCTTTTGCGAAATCTCCTTGATCTGCGAGTAGTACTCCTTCGCCATGGCGATATACTCCCGGTATTTCATCGCCGTGGTACTTTGTACCATCACCGTAAACGCCATACGGTTATAGGGGTTCATCTCATACGCCCTGCTCGCGCTCTCCTTCGCCGAAACGTAATCCCCGATCGTATAGTATATCCTGGCTTCCAAAGAAAGTTTGTAGGAGGGGTTAAGGTAGAAATAGACCCCCATCCCCACCAGCAGCAACAGTGCAATAACGGAGTATACGAGTTTAGACTGCATGGCGTAGCATCATCTCCTCGACGGTATCGTCTACATGCTCTTGGTCCAATTCCTCCAGATCGACGACCTGGACTTTGAAAAGGATTTTTGAAAAGGGTTTGGGGATCATAAAACGGTCCCAGCTGTTTAGGCGCCAATACTTTTCCGGCCGTGCCGTTATTATAACAAGTTTGTTGCGTGCCCTTTTGGCGATGGCCAGCGCGCCGCTTTGAAACTTGTGGCGCGGCCCCCGCGGACCGTCGGGCGTAAGGATCACGTCGCTGCCCTCTTTGATCTTTTTGATCGCTTGTACCAGCACCGCCCGCGCACCTTTTTTTGAGGAGCCGCGGATACTTTTGACCCCCGTAGCCAGGTAAAAAGTCCTCGCGATCAACTCCCCGTCGAAGTGGTGCGATACCATCGCGTAGGAATCAAATCCCCGGCGAAATTTGCTGTAAAAAACGGGATTGACGAACAGCTCCCCGTGCCACCCCACCACGACGCAGTTGTGCTGTGGCCACTCTCCGCTTATCTCGTATCGGACTCTGAGCGTGGCGTAGATGGCGCGCATCAAAAGCGCGGCAACGGGAGGGACGATAATCACGGCGAGTCTGCGCAGCAACTGTTTTTTACTCAACGATCTCTCCATCCAGGCTCATGCGGTGGCTTTGGGTAATTTTCACCTTGCGGGTGTTTCCAAGCAGCTCTTCGCTGCCTTGTACCAGTACCAGGCGGTTGTTGTCGGTACGCCCCGCGACGCGTCCTTCCGGGCGCAGCTCGTCGAAATATACCGCTTCGGTGCTGCCCACGGCTTGGGCCATACGCTTATCCAAAATCTCTTTGGCCAAAGCCTGCAATCGCTCCAGCCGCTTTGAGGCCGTATCATCATCGACCTGTTCCTTGTAGTGCTGCGCGGGGGTGTTGGGTCTGGGGGAGTATTTGAAGCTGAACACTTGATCAAACTCCACCCGCCGCATCACGTCGATCGTATGGGCGAAATCGGCTTCGCTCTCCCCGGGAAAGCCGACGATGATGTCGGTGCCGATAGTCACCTCGGGCACCAGGGCTTTGAGCTTTGCGACGCGGTTTAAAAACCACTCCTTGCTATAGCCGCGCTTCATCTGCCGTAAAATCTCCGTCGAACCGCTTTGCAGGGGCATATGCATCGATTTGCATATCTTGGGGTTATTCGCGAACTCTTCGATAAAAGCGTCATCCATATGCAGCGGATGCGGGGAGGCGAAGCGGATGCGCTCAAGCCCCTCCACCTCGCTTATGCTTTGTAAAAGTCCCGTAAAATCGATCTTTCTGTGTTCGCCGCTGAAGCGTCTGCCGTAGTTGTTGACGTTTTGTCCCAGCAGCATCACCTCCTTCGCACCCTTTGCCACGGATTTTTCGATCTCCTTTTTGATCATATCTTCGGGGATGGAGATCTCTTCGCCTCTGGTGGAGGGGACGATACAGAAGCTGCACTGCTTATCGCAGCCGATAGAGATGTTGACCATCGCTTTATAGGGGGAGTTTTGATAGGAATCGCTGAACTGGTAGGTGGTTTCGTCGTGGTTGATATCGGTTTGGACGAACCCCCTCTCCTTTACCGCCTGCGCGATTTTGGAAACGTTGCGCGCCCCCAGCACGAAATCCACCGCGGGAGCCCTTTTGATAATCTCTTTTCCCAGGTGGCTGGCGGTACAGCCGCACACGCCGATGCGCGCACCCTCTTTTTTCTGTTTTTTGAATTTGCCGATCTCGCTGAAAAGTTTCTTGACGGGTTTTTCCCTGACGCTGCAGGTGTTGATGATGATCAGATCCGCATCGCTTCGATCTTCGGTCAGGGCGTACTCTGCGGAGAGTTCCGCTACGATATGCTCACTGTCGCGAACGTTCATCGCGCATCCCAGAGTTTCGATATAAAGTTTTTGTTTACTGCTCATGAAACCTGTTTCTCTTTTTTTGCTGTTTTTTTGAAATCTTGTGTTTTGTCATCTTAGGGGAGTGTGGAATCAAGACCGCCCCTTAGCGGGTGCGGCCGAAATATGCGGATCGGGTGTTACATGATGTGGACTTCATACATGTAATCCTCTTCATCCAAACCGTACTTAACCTCTCTGAGGTATACGCTTAAACCTTTATCCTCAAAATACTCCACCATCTTTACCATATCCTTATGGGAGTTTTCTCTATCAAAATACAGGATATTATCATTCAAACTGATAGATTCTATATCTATTTTTTTCGGTTTTTGGTTTTTGTCTGCTCTTGCTACTAACAGTTCCATCCCTATCCTTTTCGTTACTGATTTTATACGTCTTTCAAACCGTACAACACATAAAATCGCTCTTGTATATTCCAGCTTCCAAGCAGCCCCTGCCCCGTTGTTGCATCGCTGCTTTATTGGTAAGCTTATATTATATCTTATCTTTTATTAAGCCAACTTTATGTAAAATATAACCATATAAAAAAAGCTGCAGTTTTTATCTTTTAAACTAAAGATTTTTAAAATCAAAAACTTATCAGAAAACTTAATATAGGGATTATCTTTGGAAAAAATCGGTGACATTATTGAATCTATCGCCCTGGAGAAGGGGTTAAGTAAAGAGGAAGTCAATGAAGCGTTCAAAAACGCGTTGATCTATACGGCAAAGGATGTAATTTCGCCCGACCAGGAGTTCAGCGTCGAGATCGAAGGCAAAAACTACACCCTTTACCAGGTGATCACGGTTGTGGACAACGATGATGAACGCCTCGAAGAGGAGGGGGAAAAATATATCTCCCTCGAAGAAGCGAAAGAACTCGACGCCGACGTGGAGGTGGGCGACGAGCTGCAAAACGAGATCAGCATCAACGACTTCGGCCGAACCGCCGCGGCGAAACTGTTTTACGAAGTGGAACTCAACGTCCAAAAGGGGATCGAACAGAACCTTTTTGAAAAATACCGGGCAAAAGTGGGCACCATCGTCCACGGCAGCGTTACGCGCGTAGACAGCGAAGACAACACCTACATCGAGATCGACGAACTGCGGGGGGTTCTGCCCAGAAGAAACCGGATCAAAGGGGAAAGTTTCAAAAAGGGCGACGTCGTCAGAGCGCTGCTGAAATTTGTCAATATGGATAAGAAAAACGGGATGTATCTGGATTTGACCAGAACCTCTCCGGGCTTTTTGAATGAGCTTATCAGAAGAGAGGTTCCCGAAGTCCAAGACGGGCTGGTCGAGATCGTCAACTCCGCTCGCATCCCCGGAGAGCGTGCGAAAGTGGCCGTACGCACCGAATATGACGTGGACCCCGTAGGGGCGGTCGTAGGCGTCAAGGGGGTCCGCGTCAACGCCGTCAGCGAACAGCTCAAGGGAGAGAGTATCGACTGTATCGAATACTCGGCGATCCCCGAAATCTTTATCTCCCGCTGCCTCTCCCCTGCGGTGGTCAACAGCGTGGTGATCGAAGACGATACGGCAAAGGTCCGCATCTCCACCGAACAAAAACCCAAAGCGATCGGAAAATCGGGGATCAATATCCGTCTGACTTCCATGCTCACCGGATACAAGATCGAGTTGATCGAGGATGCCACCGCACCGGCGCAAGCCAAAAGCGCCGACCGGAACGAAGAGGAGCAACCCACTCAGGATTCATCCGCTTTGGAGGCTCTGTTTAACTCGTAAGCCGCACACAGCACAAGGAGATAGCTATGGAAGCTATTTATCTTATCTCTATCGTCGCCCTCCTTGCCCTGGGAGGCGGGCTCTATTTCGTCTTGAGAAGAGATCCCGAACCCCAGATCGATTATGAAAAGGTGATCCGCCCCAAAGCCACCGTCACCGAACAAAACTCCGAATACCGCTATATCAACGCGGAGGAGTTTAAAGAGATTCTGGGCCACCTGCTGGTACAGTTTAAAATCAACAAACAGTTTAGCTCCGTCGCCCTGCTGCAGGTAGAGGGGCTGGAGGAAGCCTATGCCCAGCATGAAGAGATCGGCAACAGCATTTACCAAACCGTTGAAATCATCCTGGGTGAAGTTTTAAAAAACGGCGAACTGGTCACAAAGCCCGGAAGGGACACTCTGCTCATCGCTTTTGAATATCTGGATAAAAAGGTCGCGGCGGACAAGGTGGAACAGATCCAAAGAAAGGTCGCCGCCCTCTCCAGCGGTCACTTGAAAGAGATCACCCTCAGCGCCGTCGTAGCACAAACGACCAAGGAGTTCACCATCGAGGGGATCGTCGACACCCTCGAACAAACCCTCAAAGACAAAGCCCGCGGGAAAAGTTACGTCGTGAAGGTTTAATGCGACAACCGTTTGCCGTATTTGTAGATACTTAGCAGCGGCGCGAAGAAGCCGATCGCCACGACGGTGATCAGCAGCCAGCCCAGCTGGGAGTAATCCTGGGAAATACCCTTGTCGCTCACCTCCCTGGTCACCACAAAAATCTTATTGAGGTATTTACTGATAAGCCCTCCCGCACTCAAAGCCAGATTCATCAAACTCGCCATCAGCGCAAACCACGTACCGCGCTTGCCCTCGGGGGCGTAGATGGCGATAAGGGTCAGCATCAGCACCATAGAGATATGGTTAAAAGGACTCGCCAAGGCCGTGTCGACGATGGCGATATCGCGCGCATCGATACCGAAATGGGCGTTGGTCCACTCATGCAGTCCGTAATACATCCCGATTACGGGCATGGAGAGGATCGTAGAAACCACCGTCAAAAAGATCAGCACCTTGGCGATGGAGCGTTTGATGATAAAATGCGACGCTACCCACATCCCGATAATCGCAAGCACCGCGCCGATCTGATTGAGCGTTCCGAAAAACGCTTTGTCAAAGCCCAGCACGTCGATCTCCCACCACTGCAGCCCCGGACCCACGGAGGGGGTGGCGCGAAATACGAAAATCACGATAATCGCGGCGATAATATGGCGCAGGTGCTCCTGCGGCAGATCCGCCACGATCTGTTTGATCATATACAGCACCACCGCCATGGAAACAAAGAAAACGATCTCCTGGGAATAGGTGAAATCGTTATACCCCATAAAAACGATAAAAGCGGCAAACACAAGACCGCCGTAAAGGATCACGGGGTTGATGGGGCTTTTACTGACCGCATTGAGGCGGATAAAGGTTACGCCCGTGATCGACAGCAACGGGATCGCCAACCCCAAGGCAAAGATCGTTTCATAGGAATACACCTGGGCAAGCCAGCCGCCCAGACCCGCTACGGCCACCCCCGCCCCGGCCAGGGAGAGCCGGCCCAAAACCTGCACCATAGCCAACTCTTCATCGATCTTTTCCCGGGGCTGGGAGCGGTCCACCACTTCGGTACTCATGGTATCGGCCACCACGTCTTGCAGGACAAAGCCGATCACGCCGATGACCGAAGCGAAGATATAGGTTTTTTCCATATCCCACGCGCTGACGATCGGGTACCTGCCCGCCAGTGCCATAAGCAGCAGCATGCTTGCCGCTACCAGTCCCGCGCCGATATAGACATAGATTTTACGCTGGGAACCCAGGATCGGTACCGAATCCACCAGCTGGCCAAAAACCATCTTGATGGTCCAGGGTACCGTCAGCCATACGCTCAGCGCCATCAACTCATCGGCCCCCAGATCAAGCTCCTCCTTTACCCAAAAGCTTTCCGCGATTCCGGTAAAGATACTTGCCCCGTAGGCAAAGTAGATCAACAAAAGCGGTACATAGCGCAGCCGCATCGCCAAAAGCGGCGTTAAAAAGGATTTTTTAATCGTTTCGATCATAGCTCGTAGAGATCAAGTTTGTTATCCATATACGCGACCTTCAGCGCATGTTCGCCCTGCGTATCTTCGATATCAAAGGCAAAATCGGTAGCGTTAAAGCGCATCTTTGTCTGCATGCCCATCTCTTTGACGATCTTGTTGACAAGGGCTTTATAGTTGCCGTTGTACGCCTCAAGCGTCTGCTCGTCTCCGCTGTCGTCAAGATAAACCTCCTGGGCGAGATTGGAAAACTCGTTGAGCTTTTCAAAGTAGATCGTATTGTCGTTGTAATAATCTTTCAACTTCTGTATAATTTCATCCATTTACCAGACACCTTCATGTAATTTGGGGGTATTATATCGTATACATTATTATAAGGGAAAAATATGACGATCCTTTTTGACCTGGACGGTACGCTGATCGACTCCACAGAAGCGATTTTGCAAAGTTTTGAATACGCATTTGCACAAAAGGGGGAGCTGCCGCGCTCCCGCGAACAGATCAAAGCGCTCATCGGCCATCCGCTGGATTTTATGTTTGAACACCTGGGCATCGCAAAAGAGCGTGTACCGGAGTTTGTGGACACGTACAAAGAAAAATACCGTGAAATCAATCGGCCCATGACCGAGCTGCTCCCCGGGGCAAAAGAGGCGGTAGTACGCGCGGGCACTATCGCTACGCTGGGGGTAGTCACGACGAAAACGGGAGTATACTCCAGGGAGCTGCTTGAGTATCTGGGTATTATGCACCATTTCCAAACCCTCGTAGGCAGAGAGGACGTCCTCTATCCAAAACCCCACCCCGAACCGGTGCTCAAAGCGATGAAGCACCTGGATGCGCACCCCGAAACAACGTGGATGATCGGTGACACCTGCATGGATATTAACTCCGCTGCTAAAGCAAAAGTAAAGAGTGTTGCTGTACAATGTGGCTACGGAGCTGAGGAAGAGCTTCAAAGATGTTCGGAATTTATAAAAGAGAATGCGTTGGAAGCGGTGCAATTGATCGAAAAAATTCAGAGGGTTTAAAAGCCCCATATTATGCTATTTTATTGCTATTTACTTAAGATTAAAAGCGTTCTTTGACAAAAGTGTCAAAATGCTTACAAAAAGTTACATTTCGTAAAATACCGCACCCCCTATCAAGCATCTTTTAAGTGCTTATTCATTAGAATTTTTCCATTGTCTAATTATAGGAGAAAATTATGTTAGAAATTAGATGGCATAGCCGTGCCGGACAAGGTGCTGTTACCGGTGCTAAAGGTTTAGCAGATGTTGTTTCGACAACAGGTAAAGAGGTACAAGCTTTTGCATTTTATGGCTCAGCTAAAAGAGGTGCTGCTATGACGGCATACGATCGGATCGATGATAAACCTATCATCAACCATGAGAAATTCATGAACCCCGATTACGTATTGGTTATCGACCCTGCATTAACATTTTCAGACGATATCACCGCCAATGAAAAAGATAATACAAAATACATTATCACGACACACATGAGTAAAGATGATCTAATCAAAGCTGCTCCTGTATTAGAAGGAAAAGATGTTTACGTGGTTGACTGTATCAAGATTTCACAAGACACTATCGGTAGAGCGATCCCCAACACTCCCATGCTTGGGGCTTTGATGAAAGTTTCGGGGATGTTTGACCTGGAGACGTTCAAAGAGAAGATGATGCATACGCTGGAAAAATTTCCGCAAAAGATCATCGATGCAAATATGGCTGCGATCGAAAGAGCCTATAACGAAGTACAATAAAAGGAATGAGTATGCAAAAAGTAGGTTGGGATGAAGTATCTGCGGGTACTATTTTGGATTCTTTTAGCCAAGAGGTAGATAACTCCGCACTGGTAAGACCGGAAGACAGACCGTACGCGGATACGAACTCTTATACCGCAAGCGTTGCGGATTGGAGAGTTTTAAAACCGGTATACAACAGAGATATTTGTATTGATTGTCAAAACTGCTGGGTTTTCTGCCCGGATACATCAATCATTAGCCGCGACAAGAAGATGATCGGTATCGATTACGACCACTGTAAAGGGTGCGGGGTATGCGTGGAAGTCTGCCCGACAAACCCCAAATCACTTCTTATGTTCGCTGAACAAGATGATAACGAAGAGGCACTGTCACAGTGGCCTGAAAAAAAGAAAAAGGGTGAGTAATGGCTGAAAAAATGGAACTTAAAGAGGTAGAAGTATGGGACGGAAACATGGCGTACGCACAAGCCATGAGACAGGCGCAGATCGATGTAGTTGCCGCTTATCCTATTACGCCCTCTACACCGACGGTACAAAACTACTCTAAATTTCTAGCCGACGGTTACGTTGACGGCGAATTCGTTATGGTCGAGAGTGAACACGGTGCGATGAGTGGATGTATCGGTGCGGCCGCAGCGGGCGGCAGAGTCGCCACCGCGACAAGTTCACAGGGATACGCGCTGATGATGGAAACACTCTATCAGGCAAGCGGGATGAGACTGCCCATCGTCCTTGGCGTGGTCAACAGAGCGATTGCGGCGCCTTTGAACGTAAACGGGGACCACTCCGATATGTATATGGGCCGTGACAGCGGTTGGATCCACGTAGCGACATACAATCCCCAGGAAGCGTACGATATGATCCTGTGCGCCTTTAAAATCGGGGAGCATATGGATGTCAGACTTCCCGTTCAGGTTCATCAGGACGGGTTTATCTCTTCCCACACCGCGCAAAACGTACGCCCCCTTCAAGATGAGGATGCATACGATTTCGTCGGTGAGTATCAGGAAAAAAACGCGATGCTCGACTTCACGAAACCCGTAACATACGGGGCGCAAACCGAGGAAGATTGGCACTTTGAGCACAAGGCCAAGCAGCAAAAAGCGCTGATGGATTCCAGACCCGTTATCGACGAAGTATTTGAAGAGTTTGAAAAGAGAACGGGAAGAAAGTACAACCGTGTCGAAACCTATATGATGGATGACGCCGATATCGCTATCGTAGCTCTTGGGACGACTGTTGAAAGCGCTAGAGCCGCGGCACAGATCATGCGTGAGGAAAAGGGGATCAAAGTCGGCGTCGTAAGCCCCAGAGTCTTTAGACCCTTCCCCTATGAAAAGATGCAAGAAGCCCTTGCAAACGTCAAAGCGGTCGCGACTATGGACAGAAGTGCCCCCGGCGGTACCGTAGGGATGCTGTTTAACGAACTCAGCGGTGCGCTCATCAACACCGATAAACGCCCGGTACTGACAAACTATATCTACGGACTTGGCGGACGTGACATGACGATCGAAAACCTTAAAACGATCATCGAAGAAACCAACGCAAACGCCGAAGCGGGGAAACTCACCGTACCGACACAACAGTTTTCAGGGCTCCGTGGTCCGAAACTATCATTTTTTTAATAGGAGAGCAACATGAGTAAAACAATTAAGAACCTAAAGCAGTTTTCAACGGCTAATGAAAGATTTGAGGGTGCTCACCTATTATGTCCCGGCTGTGCTCACTCAATGATCGTTAGAGAGCTTATGAACTGTACCGAGGACAACTTGGTACTTTCTACCAATACGGGATGCCTGGAAGTATCTACGGCGGTATATCCCTATACGTCATGGGACAGCTCCTGGATCCACATCGGCTTTGAAAACGCCGCTACGGCCGTAGCCGGTGCGGAGGCGATGTATAACGCGAAAAAGAGAAAGGGTACGCTGCCCAACCCCGACGCTCCGGTAAAATTCGTAGCCTTCGGCGGGGACGGTTCAACATACGATATCGGTTTCCAATGGCTCAGCGGTGCCGTGGAAAGAGGACACGATTTTACCTATATCTGCCTTGACAACGAAGTATACGCCAACACCGGCGGGCAGAGAAGTTCCTCCACGCCTATCGGTGCGAGTACGACCACGTCCCCCGCGGGACGCGTCAGCTACGGGGAAAAGAAGATGAAAAAAGATATCGTCGGAATCATGGGTGCGCACGGAGCACCATACGTAGCGCAAGTGGCTCCCAACAAGTGGAAAGACATGGTCAAGAAGTTGCAAAAATCCCTTGAAACGGAGGGACCGTGCTTTATCAACGCGATGAGTGCGTGTACCACCGAGTGGAAATTTGATCCAAAAGATACGATCAGCGTCAGCGACGTTGCGGTCGACAGTCTGGTTTTCCCGCTGTATGAGATCATCGACGGGAAGGAACTCAACATCACATACAGACCCAAAAACATCCTGCCCGTACGTGATTATCTGGGGATTCAGGGACGCTTTAAGCACCTGTTTAAGCCTGAGAACCAGCACGTTATCGAACAGTGGCAAAAAGATGTTGACGCAAGATGGGAATACTTGCAAAGACGCGAGGAAGCGAGAGTATAATCTCCGCTTTCTTTTTCGCAGCTTGTATCGTTACAAGCTGCGACCTTTTATAATACTTCTACCAATTCATCCATATCCAGCCGGTACTTTTTCCCCGGTTCATTTATCCGGAAGCCAAACGCTACGATCACGGCGATCCGCTCCTTTGTCGTATCGATCCGTAAAATCTCCTCTACCTTTTGCGTTTCAAAGCCCTCGATGGCGCAGCTGTCGATCCCGATCATCGCCGCGGCACTCATCATGTTGCCCAGGGTGATATAGCACTGCTTTTGCGCCCAGCACTCGATATCTTTGTCGCTTAAAAAGTTTTCATAGCGCTGCAGGTACGCCTGCGTAGCATCTTCGGGCAAGCCGCGGCGGCCAAACATCGATTTGACGTACTCGCTTCCGGGCTTGACTTTCTCCGTTACCGCTTTGATCGCGATCAGGTCGCTGCAGGTCGTGATCTGCTTTTGATCCCAACATGCGGGCTTCAGCCGGGCTTTGAGCTTCTCATCTTTGATATGAAGCAAACGGTGCTGCTCCATCCCAAAGGAGGTTGGCGTCAAACGCGCCGTCTCAAGCAAAAACTGCATATCGTCTTCACGGATTTTTCTGTTTTGGTCAAACTCTTTGCACGCGTGCCGGTAATTGTACGCGTGGATAATCTGTTCTTTTTCTATCATGGTTTTCTCCTATTTCATTTTTTTAAAACGGCACAGCCGCTTTTTAAACTCTAAAGCCTCGCCCTTGGCTCGACTCCGTTACGCAGGAACCAAGTTCCCGCTTCACTCCATTTCAACTATTTTCAAAACGGCACAGCCGCTTTTTAAACCCTAAAGCCTCGCCCTTGGCTCGACTCCGTTACGCAGGAACCAAGTTCCCGCTTCACTCCGTATACCTACACACCTACCGCGATACCGCATAATAAAATCCTGTACAAGACCGTACTCTACCTAAAACCCGGGGTTAAAACCAAAATCCATCGTCTGGAAGTTGGGATCGCTGTAGCCCGCCTGCACACTCTTTGCCCGCAGCACGTTGATATCGTCTTTGGAGCTAATCCCCTGCGGGCATACGGCACTGCACTCGCCGCACAGGGTACAATCCCACACGCCGTTTGTCTGTATCCCGTCGATAAAACTTTTTTTATCCGCTTCCTTTCGATCCTCCACATACTTCAGCACCCGCGTCAGCGCAAAGGGCCCCAGAAAGCTTTTATTGACCTCGTATACCGGACAAGCGCTGTAGCAGCTGCCACACAGGATACAATCGCTTTGCAGCTCGATTTTGTGCGCATCCTCGCCGGTAATCTTTTCTTGCGAATATTCGTGCAGATAGCACTCGCCAAGCGTTTCCTCGTGGCGCTTGACCCGAAGGTCTTTGATCACTTCGTGATAGCGCAGCGGTTCGATCCGCACCTGCTCCTCAAGCCTGCTTTGGCAGGCAAGCTTTTCACGCTCATTCACACGAACGCCGCAGCAACCGCACACCCCGCTTCTGCACCCGCTGTCAAACTCCAGTCCCGGATCAAGGTTTTCTTTGATATAGTGCAGCGCTTCCTGGATCGTTACCGCCGCGTCTTGGGGAACTTCGTAGCTTTGCGTTCCTGTGCTTTTTGCAACCGTTACTTTAACCATCCCTATCCTTTCTAAAGTGCGCTCCCACACTCTCTTCTCGCTGGAGCGCGGCCCGGGCGATGCTTTGGGCAAGCTCCAGGGTATTGCAAAACTCCAGATACTCGATCAGCGCTTTCGTTCCGCCGATCGCGCTTTTTTGAGCCCGGGTTTCCAACCTGTCAAGCTCCCCTTGCAGCGCTTCCAACTCCGTCTGCTCTTTAAATATTCCCGCTTTATGAAACATCAGCTCCCCGAGGGTACGAAACAGTGCGTAAAAGTTTTCCCTGCCCTGCTGTTTTTGCAGCGCTTCGATGCGCTCTTGCCACCGCTTTTGCTCCTCTTCTTCGCCGCTGAATTCCTCGGCTTTAGAAGGTGCATTTTGGAGCGCGCTTTGTGCAGCCATACGGCCAAAAGCCGTGATCTCAAGCAGGGAGTTGCCCCCCAGACGGTTGGCCCCGTGGACGCCGCTGTCGCTGCACTCGCCCACCGCGTAAAGGTTTTCAATGCTGCTTTGAAATCCATCGTCTACCGCGATACCGCCCATACTGTAGTGCGCCGCGGGCGTAATGGGGATAAGCTCCTTCGCCGGATCCACCCCTTCGTAAAACTTCGCCAGCTTCGCTTCCTGGGGCATGAATTCATGAATAAACTCCTCCCCCAGGTGGCGGATATCCAAAAACACTTCCCTGCCCGCTTCCAACTGCTCGGCAATAGCCCTGCTGACCACGTCGCGGGGCAGCAGCTCATCCACAAAGCGCTCTTTGTCGCTATTGAGCAAATAGCCGCCCTCGCCCCTGGCACTTTCACTGATAAGCGCCTTTGAACTCTTCAGCGCGGTGGGGTGAAACTGCACAAACTCCATATGCGACAGCCGCGCCCCCGCCCGCTTGGCCGCGGCGATCCCGTCGCCGGTGGCAAAATCGGAGTTGGTGGTGTAGCCTTTGTACACACCCGTATACCCTCCGGTAGCCAGAAGAACGGTTTTGGCTTCTATCGCTTCGGTTTCGAGGGTGTCTCTGTGCACAAACAGCGCGCCGCGGCAACTGCCCTTTTCCACAAGCAGTTCCAACAAAAACAGATCGTCGCGCCGATGGGTCCCCTTGGCGCTGTCAAAGAGCGTATGCAGTACCTTCAACCCCGTATAATCCTGTGAAAAACAGGCACGCTTGTGGCTCGCGCCGCCCAGTGCCCTTTGGGCAAACTCTCCATCTTCGGTTCTGTTAAAGGGCACCCCCAGACTATCGAGCCACTTGACCGTCTCCCCCGCGTTTTCGCACAGCTTTCGCACCATCGATTCGCGGGCCAGACCGCCGGAGGCTTTGAGCGTATCGGCGACGTGATCGGATACGCTGTCAGCGTCTTTCAATGCGGCGTTCATCCCGCCCTGGGCCATACAGGTTTGCGACCAGGTGGGCGGCGTTTTGGAAACGAGCAGCACCTTTGCCCCCCGTGCCTTTGCCTCTATCGCCGCGCTCAATCCGGCCCCGCCGCTGCCTATGATCAGACAATCATACATTTATTTCCTTTTTTCACTTCGATTTCAACGTCTTTGCAAGAAGCTATCCCCCGCACTTGACCTCTCTCCCTTGATATTTTTTTCAAAAAGGATTACAATAGCGTTAATATAACACTTTTAGGATTAAAGACATGAATTTAACGCATCTGGATGAAAAAAGCAACCCTAAAATGGTGGATGTGACGCAAAAAGAAAACAGTGAACGCGTCGCAGTCGCCAGCGGGGTGATCTCCATGAGCCGGGCGGCCTTTGAAAGCGTGATCAACAATACCAACAAAAAGGGTCCGGTGATCCAAACGGCGGTAACGGCTGCGATCATGGGAGCGAAAAAGACCCCCGAGCTCATTCCCATGTGCCACCCGCTGCTGCTGACTTCGATCAAGTGCGACGTGGAGGAGATGCCCGATCTTCCGGGTTTCAAACTGCAAGTGATGGCAAAGCTCAGCGGCCAGACCGGCGTAGAGATGGAAGCGCTGACGGGCGTCAACATCGGCTTGCTGACCATCTACGATATGTTAAAAGCGATCGATAAATCCATGGTGATATCAAATGTCCATCTGGAGATGAAAAAAGGAGGCAAAAGTGGCATGTTTACGGCAAAAAGCGCAGATTGATTACCCGTGCAACTGGTCTTATAAGATCATAGGAGCCAGCAAAG
This sequence comes from Epsilonproteobacteria bacterium tcs-49, assembly GCA_002049495.1. GTDB lineage: Bacteria > Campylobacterota > Campylobacteria > Campylobacterales > Sulfurovaceae > TCS-49. Next base: position 29,700 of record LLYS01000003.1, read on the forward strand.
AACACCTGGAGATAGCGGTAGAGGGTATCTGCGGCAACAAGGATTTTGATTTGAAACATTCAAACAACTCCAAAGGGGGCAAATACATCAGTATGAACCTGAGCCTTTTGGTGATGAATGAGGAGGAGCGGGTAGAGATTTTCCGCCAACTTGAAAATCATGAATCGGTAAAAATGGTGCTTTAAAGCATCTTTTTTACCTTTTTCCCAAAATTACAAGATATTTTACTTTCTATTAAGTTTAATTTAATAAATTTTAAATATAATTTCAACTGCAAATATGCGGGAGTAGCTCAGCGGTAGAGCACGACCTTGCCATGGTCGGGGTCGCGAGTTCGAACCTCGTCTCCCGCTCCATTTAAAAATCAAAAAAAACAATTCATAAACAAAGTGTCGCCCGGGTGGTGGAATTGGTAGACACAAGGGACTTAAAATCCCTCGGTCATTGCGACTGTGCCGGTTCAAGTCCGGCCTCGGGCACCATGCTTACAACACCGACGAAAAAATTCAACCATTTTTTGTTGTAAGGATACCCAAAGCCGGACAAACGGCGGCATAGCCAAGTGGTAAGGCACGGGCCTGCAAAGCCTTGATCCCCGGTTCGAATCCGGGTGCCGCCTCCAAATCTTACTACACGTTCGGGAGATGGCTGAGTGGTCGAAAGCACCGGTCTTGAAAACCGGCGAGGGTCACACCTCCCAGGGTTCGAATCCCTGTCTCCCGGCCACCTGTTCACAAATTTCTGCAATTCAACGGCCCTCTTTTTAAACCTGTGAAATCTCAAAAACCCTGTTGTAAAATTTATGCATGAATTTTTCGATCTCATTTTCTCTTCACTTCACTGTACTAACCGAATAAAACCCAGCCTATTTAAGATTTGTTGCACTTCCCCATTACCTAATTTAAACACGGACTCACTCTAAAAGCGCTTCAAACTCAACATGCGCAAGTGCCCGTTTTGATCAATGCGGGATCACTTGATTTATTGGTATAGTCAAACAGCTTATCCAGCCCTTCGTTCAAGCGCTCAGGAGAGATAGGGATAAAAAGTATATTTCTTTTTGTTCTATCGGCTAAGTAGTTTTGCTCTGTTTTATAAGCACCGGGATTTTTAGTCGCGCCCCGTCCGGAGGAAAGGAGCTCTTGGTGAGCCGCTTTAATAAGAAAGTATGGTTTGTTTATCATAATAGTAATCTTTTTATTGACAAATTGTTTTATTATCAATATATTCATGACAAAGTGTTTTCTTTATCATACTTCGCAAAATACAGTTATCAAATATTTACAATCGTGCTATAATACCCCATGATGATCACCGTTTTAACAGCAATCCTAACCGTTTTACTGATTTCGCGAGCGATCGAGGAGAGTTTTGATATCCCCACGCCGCTGTCGCTGCTTGCACTTTCCTACCTCAGCAGTCTCTATTTCGGCGATATCTTCGCCGTTTCCAAAGAGCGCTTTAACGAACTTATCTATCTGATGCTGCCCATTATCCTGCTGCCCGATATTTTAAAACTCTCCCTTCACGAACTGCGCCAACACGCCTTTACCGTTATCTACCTGGCCTTTGCCGCCGTAATCTTTTCCATATTTTTAGGCATACTCGTCGGACCGATGCTGCTTGCAAAGTATGAATTAAGCGTGCCGATGCTGCTGACGCTGTTTACTATGCTCATGGCCACCGACGCCATCAGCGTTTCGACTATTTTCAGCCGCTTCAACCTCCCCGACCGCCTCAAGGTCTACGCCGAGAGCGAAAGCCTTTTTAACGACGTCACCGCTTTGGTGCTGTTTTATTTTCTTGCCCTGCCCTTGATCAGCGGCGAACAGATCACTTTTGTAAGCATCAACCTCATCCTGCTCAAAGTTCTTTTACTCTCCAGTCTCATCGGGATAGCGATCGGTTATCTGGGCTATCTTTTGGTCAAGCTTCTAAGTGAAACCCTGGAGCAGTTTATCATCATCTACCTGGTCGTCGTTATCGCCTTTTTGACCGCGGAGCATCTGCACGTTTCGGGAATTCTCGCCATCATCTCCTCGGCGATGGCGTTCAAACTCTTTGTGCGCAAAGAGTTGAAAAAACAACCCGAAAAGGCGGTACTCAAACCGCGTCAAGACAGGCTGGCGACCCTGATCAACTACCTGTACAAAGTCCCCGCCATCACCAGAAAAGAGTTTCGCTACTTTAAAAAGGAAGCCTATTTCGTAGGGATCTTCGCCAACGCCGTTATCTTCGTGGTGATGGTACAGGTTTTTGACTTCTCTTTACTGCTGACCTACGCAAAGGAGATCGTTGCGATCTTTGCATTGACGACGGCGATCCGCTTTCTCCCCATGCTGGCGTTGACCTCCTGGCAGCGTCTGCCCCTGCGCTGGAGCGGGGTACTGACCTTTTCGGGTATCAAGGGGGGACTGGCCATCATTATGGCCCACTCCCTGCCCCAGAGCTTTGTACACAAGGAGCTCTTCCTCGCCATCGTCATCGGCCACGTCATTCTCACTACCTTTGGCTATACCTTCGTTTTACTGGCGATGATGCGCTTTTACAAGCAGGATTTCGAAAAGGAGAGATACGCCCTGCCGGCGGGGGACGAGTCGCAGATGCAGGAGAAAATCGCGGGGGATATCCAGTCGATTTTGGAAAAGGATTTGGAGACGGGGGTGTATAACGAAGTGTTGACCAACCGCATCCTCGAACAGGAGCTCGCCCGCTCCAAGCGCTACAAGCTTGATCTCTCCCTGCTGGCTATCGAGATAAATTTTGCCGCGGACGTAGCGCAGCAAGAGCGTTCAAAACTTTTGCGCCGCATCAGTGAAGTCACCTTTAAAAGTCTCCGTATCCACGACAGTCTGGGGAAGCTGCGCCGGGAGTGTTTCATGATCATCGCCGTCAACACCCCCGTAAGCGGAGCGACTATCCTCGCCCAAAGACTGCAACAGACCTACAAACACCGTTTCGGTACCTCCCGGGTGCGCATCGGCATAGGGATAACCGCCCTGGAATCAACCGATACGAGCGAAGAGCTGCAAGAAAAGCTTGATGACGCACTGGCTCGCACAAGGGAGCGAAAAAACGATCAGAATGTGGAGATAGAGACTTAGTCCAGCGCCAAAACGGGCAGATGCCAACGGTAATACACCGCACACCAGCGAAGCAGCAAAAAAGCGATAAACGCCGCGACCAGTACGCCCCCGCTAAGCAAAGAGGTGAGGTGTAAAAGGTATAACGATACTCCGATAAAGATGGGGATCACCGCGTAAAAGTCGCTTTTCATGAAAAAGGGCACTTCGTTGATGATCACGTCACGGCTCAACCCCCCGCCCACGGCCGTGATAAAAGCGCTGAGCACCACGCCGAAAATATTAAACTCCATCTGCAGCGCAACAAGTGCCCCGGTAAACGCGAAGGAGATCAAACCGATGGAATCGGCGATGAGAAAAAAACGGCTTTTTTCAAAGCGGGCGATCCGCTTGCGCCAAAACAGCAGCAGACACACCGTGGCTAAAACGATAATCCCGGGCAAAGCGCTCGTAAAGATATAGGGGGTTACTCCCGCGATGCTATCACGCATCAAGCCGCCCACCAAAGCGGTGGAGAAGGAGCTGATAAAGATCCCCAGCAGGTCCAGTTGCGCGCGCAGCGCGACGAGAAACCCGCTGATACTGAAAGAGATAATGCCGATGATTTCGGCTATTTCATAAAGCATCGTCTGCTTACATCACCATCCCGCCGTTGACTTTGAGCGTCTCACCGGTGATGTAGCTGGAGTGGTCGCTGAGCAAAAACGCGATCGCTTCGGCCACCTCTTTGGCTTCACCGAAACGCTTCATGGGGATGTTGGCGATAAAGCCCTCACGTACCTTTTCACTGAGTTGCTCAGTCATATCCGTAGCGATAAAACCGGGGGTTACCGTGTTGTAGCGGATACCTCTGGCCGAAGCTTCCTTGGCGAAGGATTTGGTCATGGCGATCATGCCCCCCTTACTCGCGCTGTAGTTCACCTGTCCCGCGTTGCCCGTTTCGCCCACGACGCTGGCGACGTTGACTACCGAGCCGAAACGTTTTTTACTCATCGCTTTAAGCGCTTCTTTGGAGCCTAGAAACGCCGATGAGAGATTGGCTTTGAGCACGCTGTCAAAATCATCGAGCTTCATGCGCATAGCAAGCTTGTCGTTGGTAATGCCCGCGTTGTTGACCAGGTAGCTAAGCTCCCCGTCACTGTCCAGGATCACTTTGATCGCGTCGGCAAACGCTTGCTCGTCGCTGGCGTCAAAACCGATCACCGCGGCTTCGCCGCCCGCTTCCTCTATCTGCGCTTTTACGCCATCAGCCGCTTCTGCGCCGCTTCTGTAGTTGATCCACACCTTCAATCCGTATCCCGCCAGGGCTTTGGCGATCTCGGCGCCGATCCCTCTGCTTGATCCCGTTACCAGTACGTTTTTTCCGCTAAATTGCATCCATATCCTTTTTATATAAATTTATTGAAAGTTTTTACCGGCCTCTCCCCGTATCATACCAGTGGCCGTTCCATCTGTTCAGGGATTTCCAATCCCATCAACTTCAGTACCGTCGGGGCGATGTTGCACAATGCGCCCTCTTTGACTTCGCTTACGCCGGGGGCTTGTACGAAGCACCACACATCGCCCACCGTATGGTTGGTCAAGACGTTGCCGTCGCAATCTTTCATCTCTTCGCAGTTACCGTGATCACTGGTCAGTACGACGTTATACCCCAGCTTTTTTGCTTTGTCAAAGATCGCACCCAGCTGCGTATCCACCGCTTCGACCGCTTTGATAGCGGCGTCCACGTCGCCGGTATGCCCGACCATATCGCCGTTGGCGAAGTTGACGACGATGAAATCGTACGCTTCATCCATCCCCGTTTGTACCGCCTGCCCCACTTCGGGCGCGCTCATCTCGGGCTTCATATCATAGGTCTTTACGTCGGGACTGGGGATCAGTACCCGCGTTTCATTCTCAAAGGGTTCTTCGATTCCGCCGTTTAAGAAAAAGGTCACGTGCGCGTACTTCTCCGTCTCCGCGGTGTGCAGCTGCCGCAATCCGGCTTTGCTGATCGTCTCGGCAAGGGTGTTTTGCGGTATCTCCTTTTCAAACATCACGGGAAAGGGAAAGCTCTCGTCATACTTTGTCATGGTTACGATCTGTGGGGCTTTAAAATCACGCTTGAAGCTGTCAAAACTTTCCAGCCCCAGCGCGGAGGTGATCTCTCGCATCCGATCGGTGCGGAAATTGGCCATGATCACCCCGTCGCCGGGTTTGATCCCCCCGTAGCCTTCAAAGCTTACCGGTTCGATAAACTCGTCGGTGATATCCTGCTTGTACTGGCTGTCGATATACTCCAAAGGCGAAAGCTGCGTAAGCGTCTGCGCTTCGGCGATTTGACGGTAGCCTTTCTCCACCCGTTCCCAGCGGTTGTCGCGATCCATGGCGTAAAAGCGGCCGCCGATCGTGGCGATGGTCAGATCAGCCGCCTGGACCTGCTCGATAAAGCTTTTTGAAGACCTGGGATCCACGTCGCGCCCGTCGGTGATCAGGTGCATAAACACCTCTTTGTTTTCAAACTGTTTGGCCAATCCGATCAGGTGGTCGATATGCGAATGCACCCCGCCGTCGCTGGCAAGACCGATGATATGGATACGATCGCTTTGCAGGGTCTGCAGCGCCTCGTTTTGGGCGATGCTGCCCTCTTCGATAGCCATAGAGATCTTGACCAGGTCCTGATACAGCACCCGTCCGCTGCCGATAGACATATGCCCCACTTCGCTGTTGCCCATCTGTCCCTCGGGAAGTCCCACATATTTGCCGTGGGTGTGGATAAGCGAATACGGGGTATTTTTAAAAAGCCGATCATAGGTCGGCGTTTTTGCCATTTCAAAGGCGTTGCAGCAGCTATCGGGCTTGCAGCCGATCCCGTCGGTGATAATGAGTAGGGTTTTATTGATCATATTACTCAAAAGTTCTCCTTAGAAATATATAAAAGCTATTAAATAATTTATAACACAAAAAAGTTACATTGCAAAGGCATTTTTCTGTCGCCTTTTTAACCATAAGTATAGTAAAATCATACTTTTAAATTCATTAGGACAATCGATGCTATACTGGTTTTACCGACACTTAGATATCAACATTTTTCAATACATTACCGTTCGTGCGGGATTTGCCTTTTTCGTGGCATTTGTGCTTACGCTGATCCTGATTCCCAAATACAAGCGCTGGGCCAAACGCAAAAAAGCCAACCAACCCATCAACAAGTATGTTCCCGCCCACGAAATCAAGTGCGACACCCCCACCATGGGCGGTGCGGTTTTTATCTTTGCCGCGCTGGCCGGGGTGGTGCTTAGCGCGAAACTCAACAACTACTACGTCATAGGCGCGCTTATCACCGTCGTGGGTTCGGCACTGATCGGGCTGAAAGACGATATGGCAAAGATCGTTTCAAAGGACAACCTGCAGGGTCTGACGGCCAAAGGGAAACTGGGACTGCAAATCGGCGTCAGTCTGCTTGCAAGCGCGTATTTGATCTTTTACGCGGGATTTTCCACCGAACTTTATGTCCCCTTTTACAAATACGCTTTGTTTGATATGGGGATCTTTGCGATGCTGTTTTGGACGCTGGTGATCGTAGCAACCAGCAACGCGGTCAATCTCACCGACGGACTGGACGGGCTGGCGACGGTACCCTCGCTCATGGCCATAGCGACTCTGGGTATCATCGCCTATATCACGGGGCATGCGGTGATCAGCCAATACCTGCTCATGCCAAATATCAGCGGCGTCGGCGAAGTGACGATCTTTGCTTCTTCGATGGCGGGGGCGCTGCTTGGGTTTTTATGGTACAACTGCCACCCCGCGGAGCTGTTTATGGGCGATACGGGCAGTTTAAGCATCGGTGCGTTTCTGGGCTATATGGCGATCATCGGCAAAAGTGAAGTGCTGCTCATTCTCATCGGGTTTATCTTCGTCATCGAAACTTTCAGCGTCATTTTGCAGGTGGGCAGTTACAAGTGGCGCAACAAGCGCGTCTTTTTAAAAGCGCCCATCCACCACCACTTTGAGGAGAAGAAGTGGGCGGAAAACAAGATTATCGTACGCTTCTGGATCATCGCCCTGCTTTCAAACACCCTGGCACTGATCAGTTTAAAGATCCGCTGATGACGCTTTTTGGCTACGGCAAAACCACCCAGGCTATCGCGGAGCGCTTTGGCAACTGTACCGTTTTTGACGATGCTGTCACCGAACAAAGCGTGGATGCCAAGGGCAACATTTTGCTGCCCGCAAGCGAGTTCGACCCGCAAAAAAGTACACTGGAGATCACCAGTCCCGGCATCCCGCCCTCCCATCCGCTGATCCGCTGCGCGCGCAACCTCCAAAGCGAATACGACCTGTTTGCCGATACCATGCCCCGCTCGGTGTGGATAAGCGGCAGCAACGGCAAAACCACCGCTACGAAGATGGTGCAGCATCTGCTGCCCTTTGCACAAGCCGGCGGCAACGTGGGCCTGCCCCTGGCGCAGATGGATCCGACCCGGACGCCGTGGGTGCTGGAAAGCAGCTCCTTTACCCTTCACTACACCCGCTTTGCCAAGCCCGATATCTACCTGCTGCTGCCCATCACCCCCGACCACCTCAGCTGGCACGGGGATATGCGCGCGTACGAAGAAGCCAAGCTCTCCCCCTTAAAACGGATGCGGGAGGGGGAGCTGGCGCTGCTGCCGCGCAGATATGAGGGGATCGCCACCGACGCCTTTTGCGTCTTTTACGACAGCAGCGATGATATCGCCCGCTACTTCGGTATCGACACAAACAAGGTTGCGTACAAAGGCGGGTTTTTGCAAGACGCACTTTTTGCCCTGGCGACGCAGAAGGTGCTTTACGACCGCCTTGATTACGACGCGATCAACGCTTTTACCCTTGATCCCCACCGTCAGGAAAAACTCACGGACAGCAGGGGACGCACCTGGGTCAACGACAGCAAAGCCACCAACGTCGAAGCTGCGATCGCCGCGATAGAAACCTTTAAAGACAGGGGGCTGCACTTGATCTTAGGCGGCGAAGACAAAGGTGCGGATATGGCACCTCTTTTTGCCGCGCTACCCCAAACGGCTACGATCTACGCAATCGGTAAAAACCGTAAAAAGCTTATGGAGTTGGCAAAACAGCACGGCATAACCGCTTTTGAGTGCGAAGATTTAGCAAGCGCCGTCAAGCGGTGCGGCGAGCACCTGGATACCGGGGGCATCGCCCTGCTTTCCCCCGCTGCGGCGAGCTTTGACCAGTTTGATTCCTACGAAGCTCGGGGAGAAACTTTCAAAACCCTCGTTGCTAACCTTTAATATATATTAACTCAAATATTTATAATTTATAGTTCATAATTATTTATTTTCTTTTAAACTTTATTTACTTATAATTGGTAAATTTACTTTAAAGGAGACATGATGAAAAAGATTTTATTCGTGTTGGCACTGCTTGCCCTTTCTCTCTATGCTTCCGTTAATATCAACACGGCTACCGCTGAACAACTGCAGAATTTACAAGGTATCGGTAAAGTCAAAGCCGAGCGTATCGTCAAATACCGTCAGGAACACGGCAACTTCCAAAGCGTCGAAGAATTAAAAGAGGTAAAAGGAATCGGTCAGGGAACCCTGGCGAAGCTTAAAGAGGAGTTGGAGCTTTAAGCTCTTCAAGTAGGCGGTTCTATACCGCCTTGTTATCATAATAGGTTTTGATTCTATGGTAGATCGTTTCGATCACCTCTTTTTGTTTGTACACTTCATTAATTGCAGCGCTCATCGCTTCGGCATCATCATCGTATTGGTGGGCAAGCTCATTACGTATATTACGCAGATCTATCCACTGCTTTGCACTTTTAAGCAAACTCAATTTTTCCAGTTTGTGTAAAATATCGATAAAAGCCAGTCCCTCTATATCTTCCTGCAGATATAGAAGCATATTTTTAAAAAGCTTTTTACCCATAGCATCCTGAAGCTTTGAAAAGCGGAAGAGATACTGATCGATATGCTCGATCTCATCTTCGCTGAGTTTATCATATCTGTCTCTATCCAAGGGCATAAACAGACTCATCTTACGATAGGCACTGTTGATTCTTTTCAGATGAACGTCACATTCATTAAAAATTTTCTCCAATCTTTGTTTCTCCATCTTCATAGCCTTGCCCCCTTTTTTAACGCTTCTTTTTCAATCGCTCTTCCATCATCTTTTGCAACTATAATATCGATTTGCTGCTCTCCTATCCGCTCTTCAAGCAGATATAAAAGATCCAGTTTCTTTCGCAGCAGCTCTGCAGCACTTTCAGGTTTTAAAGGCTTGATATATAGGTCGATATCGCCTCCTCTTTTCGTATCATCCACGCGACTGCCAAAAAGCAGGATCTTTGTCCCCTCACCAAAGATTTCATAAACACTGTGTTTGATGCTTTGACACTCTTTTTGTGAAAGTCTCATTTTGTCTGCTTTCTGTTTTTTACATATTATATCGTAACGCTAAAAAGGGAAAAAGATCGGGATGGAGATCAAAACCGTAGCCATGTATGCCAGCGAGACGGGGATACCTATGCGGGTAAAATCCGTAAACCTGTACTGCCCCACGCTGCTGACCATCAGATTGGTCTGGTACCCGTAGGGGCTTAAAAAGCTGGCACTGGCACCGTAGGCCACTGCCAGCACGAAGGGGACGGGATCGACTCCGAGCCCCGTCGCGGCGGCGTACGCCAGCGGAAAGCTCAGTGCCGCGGCGGCGTTGTTGGTGATCACTTCGGTTAAAAGATAGGTGATCAAAAAGATTCCGATAAAGCTTCCCCACACGCCGTTTGCGCCAAACAGCGCATTGATCTGCGCCGCCAACTCCCCCGCGACCCCGCTGCTGACCATCACCTTGGCAATGGCCAGCGATGAACCTACGATCAAAACGATCTCATAGGGAAAGCGCCGCTTGATCTCGGTAATATGCAGCACCTTTGAAACCATCAATCCCGCGATCAGCAGCAGTAGCGCTTTGATAAAAGAGATCGCTCCCGTCGCCGCGGCGAGGATCGCAAGCAGAAATCCGCCCAATACAAAATAGCTTTGCCGTTTTGTCAAATGCTTCTCTCCGTCAATATTGGAAAGGATGTGAAAGTTTTTCGCGATATTGTCCCTGCCGTAAAAATCGCTGCCCACGGCCAGGACCAGTTTATCCCCGGCTTGCAGACGTGTTTCGCCGATACGTTTTATATCTTCGCTACCGCGCTTCATCGCCACGATCGCCGCGTCGAACTTGGACCGGAATCCGCTGTTTTTTACCTTCTCCCCGACAAGTGTCGATCCCGAAGCCACGACCGCTTCGACGAGGTTGCTGCCCAGCTGGAGCTTTTCGCGGCTCAGGTGTAGGCCGTCGAAACGCTTAAGCAGCTCCACGTGCTCCACCGCACCGCTAAAGATCAGCGTATCGCCCTCTTGTACCACCTCTTCGGGGCCCACTGGAGCGATGAGATGATCTTTTCGCTGCAGCTCCACCAAAAACAGCTCCTGCAGGTTGCGCAAGCCGTTTTCACTGATGCTTTTGCCGATCAGTTTCGACCCCGGGGCGACCTTCGTTTCCATAAAATAGCGGCTTTGCCGCAGGGAGGGCACCTCATATGCAGGCAGCAGACGGCTTGCCAGTAGCAGCGTCCCCAGCCCCGCTATCGTCACCAGTGCGCCCACGTAAAAAAAATCAAAGATCGCAAACCCCTCCATCCCGGCCTCCACGGCGAAACCGTTGACGATCAGGTTGGTCGATGTACCGATCAGCGTCATGGTTCCCCCAAAGATCGCGCTGTAGGAGAGGGGAATGAGCAGTTTGGAGGGTTTGTGAAAGCGGTTTTGTTTGATGGATCCAAGCAAAGAAGCCACCACGGCCGTATTGTTTAGAAATGCGGAAAAAACGGAGGTAAAAGCACCCAGCTTGAGCAGGGAAAAGGTGTAGTTTTTACCGATCAGCGAAGAGGAGAGCTCCTTGACAAACACCGTTTTTTCCACGGCTAAAGAGATGATCAAAAGCAAAACCAAAATCACCAGCGAAGGGTTGACGTAGTTGTGTACCCAGCTTTGAAACTCCAAAAACCCAAAGACGTAGTACAGCGCGGCAAGGCCCGTAAACAGCAGTGCGGGACGAATCCTGCCCTGGATCAGCAGCCCCAGCAATACCGCCAATGAGAGTAAAACCGCGGCCGTTTGCATCATCAAATCTTTTTACAGCCCCACTCCGGGTAGTGCTTGCGGATATAAGCGTTTAGCTCCCTTTCCGCTTCGCTGTAAACCCGCTGTGCCTGCTTTTCACCCTCGATACTTCGGACGATCATTCCCGCGCCTACGGTGTTGTTGCTGTAGCGGTCGATGATGATAAAGCTGCCCGTAAAGCGGTTATGCTCATAGGGATCGCTGGCGATGGCGCGGTCAAGATGCAGCGAACATTTGGCGATGTCGTTGAGTTCAAGCTTATCCGTTTCCAACTCGGCAAAGGAGTTGATATCCTTTTTAAAAGCGATGCCGGTAAAGCTGCCGTTCATCACCGAGGTGGCGCGCTTGATGATATAGTTTTGCCCAAGCTCCATGGGCGCTTCATTCATCCACACCGTCATCACTTCAAAATCCTGTGACACGTGGGGCACGGCGTCGCTGTGGACGATCATATCGCCGCGGCTGATATCGATCTCATCTTCAAGGGTAAGCGTCACCGCCATGGGAGCGTACGCGCTTTGCTGCGACTCGACGCTCTCATCCTGGGCCTTGGGACGCAGCTGCGCAATCTCGGGGGTGACGATCGATTTGACCCGGCTGGATTTGCGCGAGGGCAGCACCGTGATGCTATCGCCTACTTTGATGCTGCCGCCGGCGATGGTTCCGGCAAAGCCCCTGAAGTTCAGGTGCGGCCGGTTCACATACTGTACGGGCAGGCGAAAAGGCGCGTTTTCCAAAGTGTCATTTTCCACAGGCAGGCTGTCAAGCAGCTCCATCAACGGCCGCCCCTCATACCAGGGGGTGTTGTCGCTGAGACCGACCACATTATCGCCCTCCAACGCGGAGATGGGCAGGTACGTAATCTCCAAATCACGATTTGGCAAATTGGGCAGCACCTCCCGCTTGTACTCCGCCACGATCTCGTCGTAGCGCTCCTTGCCATACTCCACAAGATCCATCTTGTTAATGGCAACGATGATGTTTTTGATCCCCAGCAGCGACGCGATGTAGCTGTGGCGCTTGGTCTGGGTCAGCACCCCCTGTCTCGCGTCAACCAAAATGATCGCCAGATCCGCCGTACTCGCGCCTGTGGCCATATTTCTGGTGTACTGCTCATGCCCGGGGGTATCGGCGATGATAAATTTACGTTTGTCCGTGGAGAAAAAGCGGTATGCCACGTCGATGGTGATCCCCTGTTCACGCTCGCTTTGCAAGCCGTCTACAAGCAGTGCCAGATCGATCTTTTCTCCGGTGGTACCGCTTTTTTTACTATCCTTTTCCAAGCTGGCGAGCTGATCTTCAAAGATCATTTTGCTATCGTGCAGCAAACGGCCGATCAGCGTGCTTTTGCCGTCATCTACGCTGCCGCAGGTGATAAAGCGCAAAATCTCCTTGTTTTCATGCTCTTTTAAATAATCTTCGATATTTTCAGCTATCAGATCCGATTGGTGTGCCATAGTTCAATATCCTTTTTATGTAATATACTTGTCGCAAAATGTTTTACTGTCCATAAGGTCAATATCCTTGCTTACAAAGCCTTTGTCATTTGAGATGATAAGATCACACCCCTGTTTTTTGGCCATGATATATTGGATAGTATCTTCCAAATCATTATAATCACCATCTTCTCTCATCAACTTGCAGCTAAGCTCCATCTCTTTATTTGAAAATGCTATCACCTTGAGTGTTTTATTGAGCACTTCTATATTGTCAAGGGCCTGCTGCCTGTCTATTTTTGCATTAACGTAATAGATGGTCGTCATCACGTCACAGCTGGTAAATACCTGGGCATTTACGATCAAAAACTCATACGCTTGCATACTATGGCGATGAAAAGGCCTCATTTGATCATAGATATCTAAAATAACGTTGGCGTCGACAAAAACCTTCATAGATCCTCCGCCATTTCGGTTTTTATCGATTGAATGCTTTTGCCTGTCAATGACCCCGGCGGTACCGGGACAAGGGAGCGAAAAGCTTCAAGCTTTTCCTGCCTGGAATACTCTTGATACCGCTGCTCAATCATCATCCGTATCACATCCGTTTGCGTTGTGTTTTCTTTCCTGGCGATCTCTTCGAGATGACCTGCTATCTCTTCCTCGAGTAAAAAGTTTTTTCTCACGGTCATACTCAACCCTTTATACATAAAACTTTATACATATTACCACAATCTGTATCGATCGGTCAAGTATCTAAAAGTACCCCTCCTGTTTTTTCTTCTCCATCGACGCCGCGCTGTCGCTGTCGATCAGGCGTCCCTGCCGCTCACTGGTGCTTGTCAGCAGCATCTCCTGGATAATCTCGGGCAGCGTCGCAGCTTCGGAGTTGATCGCTCCGGTCAGCGGATAGCAGCCCAGCGTTCGAAAGCGCACCGTCTCCTCCTTGGCGGTTTTGCGAAGCTCTTCGGGCATCCGGTCATCATCGACGAGGATTTTGGTACCCTTGTACTCCACTACCGGACGTTTCGCCGCGTAATACAGCGGCACGATGGGGATCTGCTCTAAGTAGATATATTGCCAAATATCCAGCTCCGTCCAGTTGCTCAGGGGGAAAACCCGGATCGATTCGCCCTGCTTGTGGCGGCCGTTGTACACGTTCCACAGCTCGGGCCGCTGGTTTTTCGGATCCCAGCGGTGGTTTTCGTCGCGAAAAGAGTAGATCCGCTCCTTGGCACGGCTTTTCTCCTCGTCGCGTCTGGCCCCGCCAAACACCGCATCAAACTTGTACTTATCCAGCATCTGCTTGAGCCCCTCGGTTTTCATGATGTCGGTGTGCATCGCCGAACCGTGGGTAAAGGGGGAGATATCCATCTCTTGCCCCTTGGGATTGATATGAACAATCAGATCCATCCCCACTTCCTGCGCGCGCTTGTCGCGAAAACGTACCATCTCTTTGAACTTCCACGTGGTATCGACGTGGACCAAAGGAAAAGGCGGCGGTGCGGGGTAAAACGCCTTTTGCGCCAGGTGCAGCATCACCGAGCTGTCCTTGCCGATACTGTAAAGCATCGCGGGATTTTCAAACTCGGCGATCACTTCGCGCATAATGTGGATCGATTCCGCCTCAAGCTGCTTGAGGTGCGTGAGTCGCTGTTTATCTATCATTGTTGTCCTTCCATTGGATATAACCTTTTTCTACCAGGTATGCGATGATCGGTTCGCACGCCTGTTCTATGGTGATATTGTCGTTTTTGATACGGATTTGGGGATTTTGCGGCGCTTCATAGGGCGAATCCAATCCGGTGAAGTTTTTGATCTCGCCCGCTCGGGCTTTTTTGTACAACCCTTTGGGATCGCGCGCTTCACACGTATCCAGCGGCGCGTCGATAAAGATTTCGATAAATTCACCCTCTTCTACCAACGCTTTGACAAGCGCCCTGTCCGCGGCGAAAGGGGAGATAAACGCCGTCAAAACAAGCTGACCGCTGTCGACGAAAAGTTTGGCCACTTCCCCCACGCGGCGGATATTCTCCACCCGTGAAGCCTCATCAAAACCCAGGTCTTTGTTCAGCCCGTGTCGCACATTGTCGCCGTCAAGCAGATAGGTGGCGTTGCCGTTGGCGTGCAAAATCTCCTCCACCGCGTTGGCGATGGTGGATTTGCCGCTGCCGCTAAGGCCGGTAAACCAGAGAATGCAGGGTTTTTGCCCCGCCTGTTTCGCGCGGTCCGTTTTAGTCACTTTATGGTCGTGCCACGTCAGGTGCAGCTTCATCTACACCACCACGAAAAAGGGGTTAAGCAGATCGGGCTTGTTATACGCCAGCGGCGCAAACGTTTTAGGATCATGCAGATACGCCGCGGGGTCGCTGTCTTGCGTGTAGATATACGCCCCTTTGCCCGCTTCAAGCACCACCGCGTGCGCCGCCGCCGTATCCCACTCCATAGTCGGCGCCAAACGCGGGTAGATATCGGCACTGCCCTCGGCGACCATGCACAGCTTCAGCGAACTGCCCTTGGAGGTGCGCTCAATCTGCTGCGTATGCGGCTCCAGGGCGTCGATAAAGCGCTTGGTCTCTTCGGAGAGGTGGGATTTGCTCGCCACCACGCGCAGGATTTTTGCGCTGTCGCCCTTCTCTACGGGCAGCCGCTGTGTCCCGCCAGCGCTTTGCTTAAACGCGCCGCCGCCCTTTTGCGCGTAGTACAGCTCCTCCAGTGCCGGGGCGTACACCGCGCCCAAAACTGGAATGCCCTTTTCGATCAGGGCGATATTGACCGTAAATTCGCCGTTTTGTTTGATAAACTCCTTGGTTCCGTCCAGGGGATCGACGCACCAGTAGCGCTCACGGTCCTTCCGATCCTCGTAAGCCTCCTGCTTGTTCTCTTCGGACATTATGGGAATATCGGAATAGAGTACGCGCAGTTTGTCGCAGATATGTTCATTGGCGGCTTTGTCGGCCTTTGTCAGCGGAGAGTCGTCGCTTTTGGCCTCTATGCCAAAATCCCCCGTTTGATAAATCTCCATGATGATTTCGCCCGCTTCTTTGGCGATGGTGTTGATGGTTTGGATATCGATGTCTCGCACGATAATAGGTCCCTTTTTTTAAAATATATTATAGCAGATCGGGCTGAAATGCTTAAGCGTTGGGGTTGTGGGTAAACTCGGGTACGATCCCCTGCAGCGCCTTGACCTTATCGTCACTTTGCAGTAAAAGCTCTATATCCCCATTGAGCCTGACTATATCGTAATGCTGCGTTTTTCCCACGGTGATGGAGCTGTACTGGGTACACGCTTTGGCGTCTTCAAGCAGCAGCTCCTCATAAAGCTTTTCCCCCGGCCGCAATCCGGTAAACTCGATCCGCACGTCGCTTTTGCCCGAAAGTTCGATCATCTTTTTAGCCAGATCGACGATCTTGACCGGCTCGCCCATATCCAGGATGAAGATCTCTCCCCCCCGGCCGATCGCCCCGGCTTGCAGCACCAGTTCACACGCTTCGGGAATGAGCATAAAATAGCGGGTGATCTCGGGGTGCGTGACGGTGAGGGGTCCCCCCTTTTCAAGCTGGGCTTTGAACTTGGGGATCACGCTGCCGCTGCTGCCGAGCACATTGCCAAAGCGCACCGCCACGATCTCGGTATCGCCTTGCCTGTTGGAGTTTTGCGCATACAGTTCACACACCCTCTTGGTCGCACCCATAACGTTGGTGGGCCGCACCGCCTTGTCCGTAGAGATCAGGATGAGTTTCTGCGCACCGTGTTCGATCGCCGCGTCAACGACGTTTTTCGTACCGATAATGTTGTTTTCGATCGCGGCTTGGACGTTGGCTTCACACAGGGGTACGTGCTTGTATGCCGCCGCGTGGATCACGATCTCTGGCTGAAAGCGCTTAAATACCTCATCTACCTTTTTGCCGTTGACTACGGAGACCATCTGCGAAGCGACGTTGTCAGCTCCCAACTCTTCGCTGATCGTATAAAGGTTGTATTCGCTATGATCTAACAATACCAACTCCCCCGCTCCAAAGCGGGCACACTGGCGGCTGATCTCACTGCCGATGCTTCCCCCCGCACCCGTAATCAGTACCCGTTTGCCGCGGATAAAGCGCTCAATAACCTCCTTGTCCAGATCCTGCGGGTGGCGCGCCAGCAGATCCTCGACGCTGATATCTTTGAGCTGGGTACTAAACGCTTTGTCCGCCAAAATCTCGTCCAGCGAGGGCAGGATGCGGATCTCGTGAAAATAGGGGCTGAGTTTGTCATAGATCTGTTTGATCCGCTCCTTGGGTGCCGAAGGGATGGCGATAACCAGCAGGTCCAGCTTTGTTCCGTCGCCGATCGCCTTTTTCAGCCCCTCCTTGGAAAGGATCTGGATCCCGTCGATAGAGCGTTTTTGCAGCACCTTCGCATCATCGACGAAATATTTTACCCGGTATGTACTGTGCTTAAACTCCTCCTCAAGCTTCATCCCCGCTTTGCCCGCACCGTAGATAACGACCGATCTGGTCTTTTGTACGCGGCTTTTATTGACTACAAAGTAGTAGCCATACATCAAAAAGGTGATGGAAAAGATATAAAAAAACAGTTCCGAAGCCAAAAAAGCGAAGCGGACCTCTCCGTAAAAGATGGGCAGATAGACACAAAATGCCGCAATATACACAAGACTTTTGAGCAAAAAGGTTTTTTGCGTCACCTTTGACCAGCTCAGGGAGTAATCTTTGAAAATCAGCAGCGATGCGGTGATGCGCAATGCGATGACGCTGAGGACGATATACCACTGAAACGGCTGGTGAAAAATAAAAAAGGTCCACCAGAAGGTAACATGGCTTAAGACGATGATAACGAGAAAGTTTAAGAGGCGTTTATCCAAAGTAAACATTATGCAAAAGCCTTTTTTCCATCAATTAGACGCATTATACTATAAAGCAGCCCCAGTGCCGCTATAAAGGCTACCTCTACCGCCGGCAGAAAAAACACAAAAAGAAGCAGTACTCCGTTTACTCCCAGTGCGTAAAGCGTAATTTTGTCATGTTTCCAACCGCTTTGGTGCAGGCGCTGGTATCCATGTTTTTTATGGGCTTGGCTAAGCTTCTCGCCGTTGCGTTTTCTCCGCAGTAGCGTCAGCGTCGCATCAAACCAAAACAGGGCAAACAGGATAATCCATATCCAAAAGTTTTCCCCGCTCGCGTTACCGTAATACAGTGTAAAAACCGCTACATTGTAGCCCAAAAGCGTACTGCCCACATCTCCCATAAATATCTTGGCCCTATGCCAGTTCCAAAACAAAAATCCCAAAACGGCAGCAGCCAAAACCGCAAAATGTTCCCCGCCAAAAAGCAGGAGACCGGCCAGGGCGAGAAACACCATCTCCATACCGGCGTAACCGTCGATCCCGTCGAGAAAATTATACAGGTTGATAAACCAGATGATGAGCAAAAAAGCAAACAGGTTTGTTACGAGCGGGTTTTCTATCGTTATAAAAAACAGATCCAGGCTTTGAAAACCACCCAGAGCAATCAACCCCGAAACAGCAACAAACGCTTGCGCCAACAGCCGTATTTTGGGACTGAGCTCTATAATATCGTCGGTGAAACTCACAAGCGAGATCACGCTTCCCGCAAGCAGCGCCTGGAGTAAAGAGGACTCAACCACACCGTGATAGCCAAGGTACCCCACCCCGAGAAACCAGCTTAGAGCTATGGCTACCCCGCCTCCGTGCGGCGTGGGTACACTGTGAGAACTTCGATCGTTGGGGATGTCCACCATCGATCTGCGCAGGGCGATCCGGCGAACCGTATAAGTCAGGATAAAGGAGAGAAAAAATACTGCCATATAGATCACGTTTTTTCCCCTTTTATCATCAAATTGATCCCCTCTTGAGTACTGTAGGGGTTGTCAATCCCCAGTTCGCGTTTCGTAGCATCGTTATTCACTGCAAGGCTGCAAAAGAGCCTTTGGTAGATGGAGGGTTTCAAACGCCGCAGCAGTGACGCAAAAAAAGGCACTTGGACAAGGAGGATCTTTTTTTCAAAGGCCCTCGCTATAGCGTGCACCAGCTCGGGCGTGCTCATCGCTTCATCGTCGCTTGCTAAAAACACCCCCGGTCGTTTTTGCAAAATCACTGTATCGAGCAGGTGGCACAGATTGCCTATATACACCATACTTCGCTTGTTGCGTATTCCTCCCAAAGGCAGAAAAGGGAGATATTTGACCAAATGAACAAGGCTTTTGATATTGGCCTTTACACCGTATCCGTACACAATCGGCGTACGAATAATGCTCACTTTAAAATCGTCCTCCTCCATTTCGCGCAACGCCTGTTCCGCTTCAAGCTTGCTTTGGCCGTATGGGTCAACGGGGTGGCACGGACTGGATTCGGTATAGGTCCTTTCACTCTCTTCCCCATGGACCTTGACCGTACTCATAAAGATAAAGTGGGCCACCTCGGAAGCTTTTGCCCTTTCGGCAAGGGCCAGCGTCTGTTCGACGTTTACCCTCCGGTACTCGCTCTTTGGCGCTCCTTGCATCTGATGCACCAGTGCTGAGAGATGGACAACCGTATCCACTCCGCCGCAGTCCAAAGCGGCAAAGTCATCACGCAGAAAAGAAAATGCGGCTATTTCATAGCTGGATTCATACTTTTTGGAAAAGTAACTCCCGACAAAACCGCCAGCACCTGTTAGCAGCAGCTTCATAACTCATATACCTCTTTTGCCATCTGCTCCATGATATGCGCCCTGCTGAAACGATGTTTAAACTCCGTTCGATCTATCGGAGCCTGAACGGCCGTTTCGTCGAAAGCGGATTTAAAGGAGTCGATATCACACGGCGTAAAAAGCATCGCACCCGCTATCCACTCTTTGACGAAATCCTTTGCATAGCCGTTAACGCCGGCGATAATATACTTATTCGTAACCGCATACTCAAAAAGCTTTGAGGGCAAAACCTTTTTAAACGCTTCGTAATCGTTAAGATGTAAAAATAAAATATCGCTTTGCCGGTAATGTTCAAGCAGCGTTTCCCTGTCGACGGGAGGAAACATTTTGACGTTTTCATATTCTCTGACCTTTTCCGAAAGCCGTTCCTTCCGCCCGCCGTCTCCGATAATACGAATTTCATACTCCTCTCCAAGTGCGCCGGCAAGTCGGGGGATTATCTTCTCCAACCCCTGCCCCTCACCGATATTTCCGGCATAGGTCAGCACGGTTTTTCCCGTCGCTTCCGTCTTGGTAAAATCAACGTTCATGAAGATGTCGTCGATGCCGTTGGAGTAAAAGCTATAGGGTACCGTCCCGTTTATAGCGGTAAAGTACCGTTCAAACCCCCTGGATACGAGATTGATATGATTCGCCGCGTTGACCGTGTACTTTTCGATCCACTGAAAAACGGGGACGGCAAAACGCAGCTTGCTTTTTGCGAAAAGCGATTGCAGCGTATCGGGGAATATATCGCGTATATCCAGGTACAACGGAACCTTTTGATGCTTTGCCGCAAGTGCTCCCAAAAATGCGGTCATCAGCCTGGAAGAGGTGGCAAATACTTTATCATACCGTTGCCGCTTTTGCAACTCTTTCCATACGGCATAGGCATATTTCACAAACAGCTTAGACTGATCCATAAACCCGCTTTTGTGTGTCCCCAGTGGGATCCTTGTAATATGCACGTTGCCGTTTTGTTCATTTTGCGGGGCGCTTTGGCTGAAACTTTTGTAGCGGTTGGGCATCGTCGTAATAACCTCAACAACATCACCTGGGGACAACTGCTTTTGCAACTCGTTCACAAAGGCCGTTGTGCGGAAAGACCCGGCACAAAGATCCGGTTCATAATAAAACGACAATACCAGAATTCTCATCTATACCCTCTCCAGTACGCCACAGAAATCAAGCTCTTTATCGCCTTCCATTCCCTGAAATTCCCTATGCGCGACAAGAAATGCCAAAATATCGGCTTCCTGCGGAGCGGCCGCATAATCAACAAGGGTGAACTGTTCGTGGGTTTCAATATTGGGCTCCACCGCGACGACGTTTACCCCCTGCTCTTTTAAACTTTGCGCTACCAGCAGCGCGGGAGATTCGCGCAAATCGTCGATATCGGGTTTGAACGCTAATCCCATACACGCCACCGTAGGCTTTTTGCCGTAATCTTTTTCATAAAGCAGCGCTTTGTTTTTGATCTTTTCGATCACCCACTGCGTTTTATAGGTGTTGACCTCCCGCGACGTGCGGATGAGTTTCGCCGTTTCCCTCCCTTCATGGACGATAAACCAGGGATCGACGGCGATGCAGTGCCCCCCTACGCCCGTTCCCGGTTTCAGGATATTGACCCGGGGGTGTTTGTTGGCAAGATCTATCAACTCCCACACATTGATATCAAATTTATCGCAAAGCATTGAAAGTTCATTGGCAAAAGCGATATTGGTATCTCTGAAACTGTTCTCGGTCAGTTTCGCCATCTCCGCGGTCCGTGCCGTCGTCTCCAAGACTTCCCCCTGAACAAATCCACGGTAAAATTCGGCTGCAGCAGCGGTTGCCTCCGGTGTAGTTCCTCCGACAATCCTGTCGTTTTCTACAAGTTCGCGCATAATATGCCCGGGAAGCACCCTCTCGGGGCAGTGTGCCACATGGATCTTTCCCGTATCCACACCCGCCCTACGCAGCGTATCGGCCACCATATCCGTCGTCCCCACGGGGGAAGTGGATTCTAGAATAACCACATTCCCGGTTTTGACGAAAGGCGCAATCGCTTCGGTAGCCTGCTTGACGTAATCGGTATTGGGAACGTATCCGTCATGAAAGGGCGTCGGCACTGCGATGATAAATACATCCGCAAAATCCGGGACGGTAGCGGCTTTGAGACTGTCACTTCTCACCGCCGCCCGCACAAACATATCCAGATCCGGTTCGACGATGTGGATCTTGCCTTCATTGATCGTCTCGACCACATCTTTTACCACATCGACCCCGTGGACCCGGTAACCTCTGTTTGCCAGCAGTGCGGAAGTGGGCAAGCCGATATACCCAAGCCCCACTACACAAACTTTCTTCTCTGTCATCCTCCCAACCTTTCTTTTACAAATTCCACGATACGCTCGCACGCCTGCCCGTCGCCGTAGGGGTTGTGCGCTTTGCTCATCTTCTTATATTCAGTCTCGTCATCAAGCAGCTGCTGCGCACTGCGTACGATCGTATCCTCGTCCGTACCCACAAGCCTGACGGTACCGGCTTCTACCGCTTCGGGCCGTTCCGTGGTTTCGCGCATTACAAGAACCGGCTTACCCAGACCCGGCGCTTCCTCCTGTACACCGCCGCTGTCGGTAATGATAAAACGGGCTTTCCCCATGAGGTAGACAAACGGTTCATAACCCAAAGGCGGAATCAAATGTACATTTTCAATTCCCGAAAGTACGTTTTTGACCGGTTTCTGAACATTGGGGTTGAGATGTACCGGGTATATGATAACCACGTCTTTATTTTCTGCGGCTATGCGCCGCAGTGCCCGGCAAATGTTCACAAAACCCCGACCGAAGTTTTCCCGCCGGTGCCCCGTAACCAAAATAAGCTTTTTTTTCTCCGGATCCGTCATATCCATCCGTGTCTGTTCGCTGATACTTTCCAGTATCCGCTTTTCCAATCCTTCGTCTGAAGCAAGCCGCTCGTTGACCCAATACAAAGCGTCTATAACGGTATTTCCCGTAACCAATACCCTCTCCGGCGCCGCTTTTTCCCGCAGCAGGTTTTCCCGTGCTTTTTCCGTGGGGGCGAAATGGTACTTTGTCAAAACGGCCGTAAGCTGTCTATTGGCCTCTTCGGGCCAGGGGCTGTAGATATCATACGTTCGCAGTCCCGCTTCCACATGTGCTACCTCGGTTTTTGCATAGAAACAGGCAAGAGAGGTCGTAAAGGTCGTAGTCGTATCCCCATGGACGAATACAAGATCGGGAGCGAACTCCTCGAGCACTCCGCGCATACCAAGCAGTACGTTAGAAGTCACGTCATGCAGATCCTGCCCCGGCTGCATAACGTCAAGATCATAATGGGGTGTCAGCTCAAACAGTTCAAGCACCTGATCAAGCATCTGGCGGTGCTGCGCGCTGACGCATATCTTTGTTTCAAAAAACTCCCCGTACCGCTGGAATGCTTTTGCCAACGGTGCCATTTTGATCGCTTCGGGACGTGTACCAAAAACAATGAGTATTTTTTTCATTGAAGTTTAAACCTTTATTCAAACAATTACCTGAAAGTGTATCATATCCCTGCTGTTAAAGCATCTAAACGGATGGGGGTTTGTCGCTGTTGAGAGATCGGAAGTTCCAAAACGAACGCCTGCTGCCGCTTGTTAAACTCCGGAGCATACTCATACGTGTTGAGCGTATAGCTCCTATCCGCCAGATCAAAACAGCGCAGAATATCTTCCCGGCTTACCCGGGGATGGAAGTGAAACCTCGCAACGGCGCTGAAGGCTTTATCCAAACGATCCTCGATGACGACGGCGTCATCGTAAAAACTCCACTCCCTTGTGTGGAGTACGCCAAACCTTTTCCGATAACCGTCGTGACGGGCAGATATCCTCTTTTCACCCTCTTCTAGGATCGTTACCCGTGCCCGGTCGGCCACTCTGAAGCCGCTCCACACCTCACTGCTGTTCACCCCGCCGATCTCTACGGTATTATGTGCGGCGGTAGAGCGTTCATACTCCCGGTGCTCATCCGTTTCATACGTACCGGTGCCGCTGTCAACGATAAAGGGTTTTTTATTAACGTAGAGTTCAAAACTCAAACTATCCGCGTGGGCATGGCCGGGGATATATTCGGCTCCGACGGGCCCGATATCGACAACGCATTCATACCGTTTTGCGTTTACCTTTCTGTAGCCGGAGTCTCGAAGCTGCCGACACCGCTGCTCAATATCCAGTCTCTTCGCATACGCTTTCAATTCATCCGTAGTAGGAGCGATATGTCTCGCGCTGTCGTTGAAAAGGGGGATCTCCCCGTTAGCATATGAAATTTGGCACAGCCACCCGAGCATAAGAGCGGCCTTTTGCCGCAAAAAAGGAAGTATTGTGTCGTTTTTCCACCCATTGTTTTGCACAAGGTTGACACAATCAAGCAAACGAAACAGCATCAGCTGATGATACATGGGGCTGAGTTCAAAATGCGCTCCGTCATCAAGTATCTGCTCTTCCAACTCCTTGCCCAGTATCTCCACGGCCTTTTTGTAGAGCACCTCGTCTTGAAAATAGTACGCCCCAAACAGCAGACTGAATCCGTTTTCAAGCAGATGGTTGCCAAGAAGGTGGTATTCCAGATTGTCAAGCAGAATATAGTACTGTGCGTACAGACTTCCATCGATCTTTTCGTCACGAATACGGTAGCGTGAAAGGAACTTGATCCAGTTGATACCGCGCAAGCTGACAGGAAACGGTTCCAAACCGCTTGTTACTCCTTGAATATTATCGATAAAATCATAGATCAACCCTATATCTTCTTCATCTTTCAAATACTCAAAATATGTAAGATTATAGGTCCACAGTTTACCGTAACCGTCAAAGTTCCAATCTATCTTTTCAAACGTTTTGGAGCGGTTTAGCAGGGTAAATGTCCCATGAACGTAAACACTGTGATGGTTCTGCGGAGAGATCTGCAGATTTAGTGTTGTAACGTCGGCAGGAGTTTTGGTATATTCGTAGTTGATTCCCAATGCTTTTCTGCTGCGATTTCTGAAAAGATAATAGGCTCTATAATATATCTGTATCGGCTTTAAATACTTGATCGTATTGAACAAAAGCAGATATCTATTCAGCAATCTTAACCACATTGTGCGTTTTTATCGACTCCAATATCTTAAATGTTGTTTTCGTCGTATTGTAAATACTTTCAAAGCCGATAGCGTTCTCCCCGCTTGTTACGGCCTTCTTAAACGCGGTAAACTCTCCTTGGAAACCCTTGTCCTGGTTACCGCTTTTTTGCTTGGTCAGTTTGGAGTTTTTATATATCTTCAACTCCCTGAAGTTATCCATCTGCATACTTATGCCGCTGCCGAAAACTTCGATATACTCCTTGGGCATCGCCCCGTCGCCGTAAGCGTAGTAGCCGATAGTCGCCGTACTGCCGTTGGCATAGTTTAAGACGATATTGACGTTGTCCTCGTCGGGGATAGACTGATCCTGTTTTGAAACGACGGAAGCATAGACGCTTACCACTTCACTCCCGGCAAGATAACTGCACGTGTCGATAAAATGGCAGACTTCA
Source organism: Epsilonproteobacteria bacterium tcs-49 (assembly GCA_002049495.1). Taxonomy (GTDB): domain Bacteria; phylum Campylobacterota; class Campylobacteria; order Campylobacterales; family Sulfurovaceae; genus TCS-49. The sequence continues at coordinate 54,620 of LLYS01000003.1, forward strand.
CCGATGATCCGGCCTCCGCCGATCTCGCTGTCTTGTATCCAGACATCTTTGGGGATCACCCCAGCATTGACCCTATAGGTGATCGCGACGGGTCCGTGCAGTGAGGTTTTCATCTTTTGTATCATAGGAGAAAAACGCCTGTTAAAGCCCACCTGCAATACCCGTTCGCCGCTATAGGCTTTTGCTATCTGTTCAAGCTCATCTTCACGGATACAGAGAGGCTTCTCCACGAAACAGTGTTTTCTGTGTGCAATCGCCTGCAACACAAAATCCGCATGATCATTGTGTCTTGTAGTGATAAAAACGCTGTTGACCTCATCGTTGCTAAAAATCTCATCAGCCTGCGTCGTAATATATTTAAAGTCATGCTTTTTGCCCGTTGCTTCCGCGCTGACACCCGTAGCGGTGCAAAGCCCCACCGGTTCAAAACCGCCCGCTTTGAACATATTGGGCAGAATAACGGATTTGGTAAAGTTGCCCGCTCCGATCAAGCCGACGTTCACTCCGCTGCTTGGAACGGCTTTGTCGCTGCGTCGTATGGCGCTATGTTCCCGATGATCGATCGCTTCTTTGTACTCCAGTGCGATCCCCAGGTACTTCTCCTGTACCCGACCCTCAAGCAGATCATAAGCCCGCATGGCATCATCAAAAGCAAAAGTGTGCGTCAACAGCTCCTTGGGCCGTACCTTCCCCTCCTCTATAAGACCTAAAAAACTTTCAAAGTTCCGCTGTTCCGTATAGCGCACGAGATCATAGGGATAGTCGATACCCTTTTCTTCGTATTCCGGATCATATCTACCCGGTCCGTATGCCATGGAGAGCTTGAGTTCAAGCTCCTTTTTGTAATACACATTCCGGGGTATGTCCATACCCACCATACCCACAACCACGACTTTGGCACGCATCCGTGCGATATCCCCCGCATCGACGATAGGCTGGTTGCTGGCGGTACTGGCACTGATGATAACGCTGTCAACCCCGTAACCGCTGCTGAAATCCGCCGCTTTATCGATAAGCTCGCCGGCGTGACATACCACATCGCATCCCATCTTTTTAGCAAGCTCCATCTTATCCGGATCGATATCGCTACCTATCACTTTACAGCCGTTTGCTTTGAGCAGCTGCACGGTCAGCTGCCCCAGCAACCCAAGCCCCATAACCGCGACTTTGTCCCCGAGTCTGGGCTGGGCTTGACGTACGCCCTGCATGGCGATCGCACCGACGGTAACAAAACTCGCGTCAAGATCGCCCACCCCGTCGGGAATTTTAACCATCAGGTTTTTGGGGATGTAGTTGATCTGGGCATGATTTGCATATCCGGCTCCGCCGCACGCTACACGGTCCCCGACATTGACGCCTGTGAGCTTATCGCCAACCTCCACGACTCTGCCTGCAAGCGAGTATCCTAAAGGAATAGGGGTATCAAGTTTGGTGAAAACTTTTTCAAGCGTATTGAGCATTCCCTCTTTTTTCATCTTGTCAAAGACCTGTTTGACAAGATCGGGCCGATCTTTAGCCTTGGCAAGTATGGGTTTTTTCGCAAAATCCACGAGCATCTTCTCCGTCCCCGCACTGACAAGACTTGCGGAGGTTTGTACAAGTGCGCCGTTTGGTCCGCACACCGGAGCGGGTACGTCAAAGAGTCCCAACTCGCCCGTTTTAAAAGATTGTATCAACTGCTTCATGTTCCATTATTCCTTTTTAATCAATATATTGTCTAAACCACTCTTCAAGCACGATCAACGCCCAGATGTGAAGGGACCTGTCCCGCTTATTCGTTTCATGTTCCTGTATTATCTTTCGGATATGGGCATAGTTAAATATCCCCCGTTTTGTCACGCTTTCGTACGAAAGATACTCCTCTATAAACTTTCTCAAATCCTTCTTCAGCCACATTCCCATCGGCGGATTGAGGCCGAGCTTGGGTTTGTTGATGATCCTGTCGGGTATTTTACCCTGTAATATCTTTTTCATCAAATATTTCGTCTGTCCGTTTTTAATACGATACCCGCTGTCTATACCCGTCATAAACTCTACGACTTTATGGTCGATAAGCGGAAACCGGACCTCGAAGGAGTTTGCCATGCTCATGGCATCCCCGTAATTTAAAAGATTATTGGGTAAAAACGTCTGCAAATCGACAATAGAGCTTTTTAAAAGACCCTCTTCGTATGCTTGCGTATTCCACAAGTCTTTTACGGTGTGCCTGTAGGGTTTATACTCTTTAAACAACTGTTCCAACTCCTCGTCGTTGAAATATCCTATCCAGTCTTCATACATCTCATCTTCACTTTTGGAAAGGGAGTTAACAAAGGTTTTTATCCGGCGCAATTTGTGGTTGCCGCTGGAGCTTTCGGGAAGGAACCGTGTAAATTTCGACAAAAGACCGAATACACTTTTGGGAACCCTGCTCAGCGCGTCGGCGACAAGTACGGCTTCATACCTCGGGTACCCGCCAAACACTTCATCCCCGCCGTCTCCTGCCAAGGCGACGGTCGCAAGCTTTTTGGTCTCTTTTGTCAGTTCATGTATAAGCAGCGCCGTGGGGTTGCCGAAGGGTTCATCAAAATGGCTGACCATCGTAGGCAAAAGCTCACCCGCATCGGGGTCGATATCTATCTGGGTATGGTGTGTTCCAAAATAATCGGCCATCACTTTCGCGTCGTCGGTTTCATCGTATTTTTTCGCCCCTTTGAATCCCAGCGTATAAGTGTTGATCTTTTTATCACTGTGCTTTTGCATATAATACAGGATCATACTGCTGTCTATCCCACCGCTGAGAAAAGTCCCAAGTTCCACATCCGCTATCATTCTCATCTTGACAGATTCATCGAGAATCCCGTCCAAGGAGGTGATGATTTCGCTTTCACCCATGCCCCGGTGTATTCCTTTATAATCATCGATATCCCAGTATTTTTGTATGTTCACGGTGCCTTTCTCATAAAGCAGTGTACACCCAGGAGGCAGTTTCATAATACCGTTAAATATCGTATTGGGACAGGGCACGTAAAGATAATGCAGATACTGGGATATAGCCTCTTTATTGATATCGGGCGTATGGTTTAACGCTTCAAGTATCACCTTTATTTCACTGCCGAAAGCAAAGCTGCCGTCTTTACAATAATACACAAACGGTTTTATCCCCAGGCGGTCCCTGGCGCAAAAGAGTCTGTCACGCTCATTGTCGTATATGGCAAAGGCAAACATCCCCCGCAGCATCTGCACACACTCCTCTCCGTACTCGATGTAGCTGTAAAGGATCGCTTCTGTGTCGGAGCGGGTTTTAAAGGGGTAGTCGTGCCGAAGCTTCTCTCTGAGTGCGGCATGGTTGTACACTTCTCCGTTAAAAACTATCGTATACTTTCCGCATGCACTGGTCATGGGCTGATGTGATAGTTCGTCGTGATCTACGATACTTAAACGGTTGTGCCCCAATGTGAATTTGTCAAATTTCTTCTCTGCGGTATAATCCGGCCCGCGATGGTTCGTTACCCTGAAAAGATCACGATTGCTGCTTGTGAAGTTTAAACCTATAATCCCGCACATATCTATTTTACACTCCCGATTGTTGCATTAAAGTCCCTTGCCGTAAGACCTTTGTATAAATTTGCTCATGCTGTGTGGCCGCATGCCTGACATCCAGATGTTTAAGGGCCGTTTCCCGTGCCCGTTTTCCGCAGCTTTCCCGCAGCGCCCGATCTTTTATAAAACGGATAACCCGTTCAGACATCGCTTTATGGTCCCCCACTTCAACCGTGAATCCGTTTCCCCCTTGATTGATCAGGGAGGGCACATCCCCCACGTCGGTACTGACAATCGCTTTTTCCATCGCCATCGCTTCAAACAACGACATGGGACCGGTCTCCGACAAAGAGGTACAAAGATAGATATCAACGCTTTTAAGCAGCTCCTCTGGGTGCCGCGATGGACCGTAGAAGTGAACACTGCCTTCCAGCTTTTTCGCCCTGACCAACTCCTGCAAATTTTTATAATAGTTGCTTTGACTGTTATAGACCGGCCCCACTATGTAAAATTCCGCTTGCGGATACTCTTTTTGCACTTCCGCCGCCACTTCTATAAAAGTTTCCAACCCTTTGACGGGATTGATATTGGCTACGGTAGCAATATTGATTCCGCTGGCTGCAAAAGCGGCTCCCTGGCCGGAACTCTTTGGATCAAACCTGGCACAATCCACCGGAGGTCGGATAAGAGCGACGGGCTTTTGGGCTGCATCCAATCCGTGAAGGTAATACTGCCTAACCTTCTCCGCAGAAAGGGTATAACCGTCTGTACCCCACTTTGCGAGCGGTTTAAAAATACGTTTGATATATCCGGGCATCATGGTATCGTTTAAGTGCCACAGGACTTTACATCCGGCCGCTTTCCCGGCTATAATCCCTTTCCACTGCCAACTGCCTCCGCTGTTATGGACGACATCAAACTTTTCTCGCTTCAGGTAGCGATACAGAATAAACAGCTCGTAAAAAAACAAAACAGCAAACAGCAGCAGGTGACGGGGCTCTTTTGTCAAGCGGTGCAAAGAAAGCGCTTTGTACTTCACCCCCTCTTTCTCAAGACGGGTTTTAAACGCCTCGCTACTTGCCTTCGGAAGGATAACGGTAGTCTCGATATTTGATTCCCGCAACGCTCCGGCAACCTCCGCTATCCTGATCTGCGGTCCGCCCAGCCGCCCCTCTTCTATAATATTTGCAACTTTAATTTTCAAAACGTTCTCTCTTTACCGTTATAAGTTCTTTGTGCCTGATAGCCGCTGAAAAAGCCAATACCGCGCCTATGACATAATACAGATAGTCAAATTCCGTCAATACCAGCACCGTGAAATATGTCATCAAGCAGTGCAGCATCGCCAAATAAAAAAACTTGTACTGCGGATGATATGCATATCTGTATGCGCGGAAAAGAAAACGCAGCGCATACGCGGCAGCCCCTAAAAAAAGTCCCAGCCCGATCACCCCCGTCTCATTCAAAACCACCAGGTAGTAACCGATATCTCCCCCGTAGGCGATTTTACCCGCTTCCAGCAAATGGTCCTGCTGATACCGAATGGATCCGAGGGAAAAACCGAACATCTTCTCCGCCAGATCCATATGGCCGTTTTGCAGCTGCGTTATCGCCTCATGGATATTTCGCATATAGATACTTAAGAGTTTCTGGTTTTCATACAATGCTTCGGGGTGAAACGCGAAATTGTAAAAGGGCTGTACAATATCATGAAACAAACGATCGGAAAGCAGCAGCACCGGTACCGAGGCAACACCAAAGATCAGTACTTTGGCATATCTGCTTCTGTTTTCATACAAAAAGTATAGGACAAGAAACATTGAAGTAGCGAACAGCTCCGTTAAAGAAAGAGTGGCAACGATACCAAGATAGATCACCACAGCCGGCAGCTTACTGCTTGCTTTGATCTTATAGAGATAGATGGATAAAAACATCGGCAGTATCAGCAAAAAAGGCACAACCCCGGCATAGTTTGGACCGGTTGCCCGGGGCAGCCTGTAATCAAAGATTGTCCTTTGAAGCAAATATGTTTTATAAGACAAACTATCGGTTAAGATATCTCTTATGTCAAATATCATGGCATACAGACTTTTGCCGATCAAGAACTCCAGAATCAAAACAGAGGCAACAACAGAGGCAAACAGCACGTACATTTTAAAAATCGCGATATGGCTATTTTTATACACCATGACAAAATTAAACAGATAGTACAGGATTATCACGATACTTGTTTTCATATAAGCTGCGATACTCACGGCGGTATTGTCGGCAAACAGCAGCAGCGTAAAAAAAGCATACAGATAAAAGACCAGATAGGGGATAAATACCTTTTTAACCGCGGCTTTATAGATATATCTGTAGTTGAAAAAAAGGTAAGCAACTACCACAAGGTGCAGGAGGTTTCTCATACTGATGCCCCCTATGTCATATTTAATCGGCATCAGGTAGGAGATAAACAGATACAGGGCTATAAAGAAAAAATCTCTGTTTACCCTGTACAACTCCCCGTGTTGTTCCCGTGCACCGATGACCATTATCCCTGTACCGTCCAGCTCCGATCGTTTTCATATCCGAGTTTGATCAAAGCATCCCCCGCATAATGATCAAACACTTCCCTGGCTTCTTTTGAAAACTTGTTTTTCCAGTCCCCTACGATGCCTTTTCGCATAAAGCTGGAGCTGTTCTCCTCCCCGGGCTTTCTGCCCGATTGCTTTTCAAAGGAATATTTGTCGGCTATCTGCAGGGCCCGCTCTTTGCTGAGCTCCCTGCCGCTCAGCTCCCGCACAACGCGCATCAGTTCCTGTGCGGTGTCCGCCCGCAAATCTTCGTATTTCGTATGTACTACGTCCGCATCCGCCCAGACGTGTACAAAGTCACTCCAGCTAAACCGGGGGGAAACCTTCTCCTTATAAACCAGTTCGATAAACGCCGGCAGGTTTGTATGAATATCTTCGTAATCATCAACTCTAAATTTCTTCCTTGTTATATCCACCAGTCGCCTGTTCCCTTTGTCGTTGAAAAAAAGCGAATGGTAATACTGCGAGACGACAATATCCCTGCCGTCTCGCCATAAAATTGCGGTATCTTTCATATTCCAGGGATGTAAATAGTGCCCGTGCATAATGCAGCTGCTAAACTTGGGCAACCTGTTTTTTGGAAACGGCAAATCCAGCGCTTCGGCCATCATCTGCCCCAGCCACGTACCGCCGGATTTGGGGTACTCGTTTATCGTATAATGCCGGTTCACCCACCTGCATCCGCCCCGTACGATAAACTGCCGCAGCAACCCGTTGAGCTTAAACCAAAAAACATTGTTTCTTTGCTGTATCACCTCTTCCACCTCACTTTAATTTGTTTTACTTTTCATCTATACTCTTGCAGTATCACTCTTTTGGCAATCGCCAACGGACTGATCATAACCAGTACAGGGTAGCTTTTCAAAGCGGCAAAGGCATTGTCATACTGACGCTTTAGCAAAGCTTTGGCTATAAAAGAGGTTATCACGTAGGACATACTCATCACCACGGCAAACCTTAATCTCCCTGAAATACCGTTTTCTTTCATATAGCGTTTGAGAAAGTTCATCACTTCAACCCTGTTGTTAAACCGGTTGTGCAGACTCAGATTGCCACCGTGGACTCTGTAGGAGGTCAGCGGCTCATCTATACCTATCGCGGCATATCCGTTTTGCAAAACCCGCAGCAGCAGATCAAGATCTTCACAGTGGTTGAGGGTTTCATCTATCTTTCCCGATGCGACCAGCACGCTTTTTTTCACTATAACGGAGGAAAATACGATAAAGTTTCCCTCGGTTAAAAGTGTATCGTGTATCTTGCCGGAGGGAGATTTTTTTGTACACGAGACCGTTTTCCCCTCTTTGTCGATAACCTTGGAGCGCGAATAGATCAAAGAGGTCTTCTCCTCCTGCTTTGCCAATGCCTCGAAGGAGGTTTGCAGTTTACTGCGGTCCCACAGATCGTCACAGTCAAGAAAAGCCACCCATTCCCCGCTGCATTGAGAGATCGCCAGGTTTCTCGCTTTTCCCAACGGAGTAAACTCCGGAGCATAGAAGTATTTGATCCGGGAGTCGTCATAGGAGTGGACGATCCGGGCACTTTCATCCGTGGATTGGTTGTCCCAAAATACGATCTCCCAATTGTTGTAACTTTGATCGATGACGCTTTGAATCGCCTCACGTAGATAGGTATCACTGTTGTAACAGTTCATAATCACGGAAACCAGGGGCCGGCTACTATGCATAAAACCCTTTCACCGTTTGGATTACCCTGTCTTGTTCTTCTGTTGTTAAATCAACATGGCACGGCAGGGTCAAGATGCTTTCGTATACGTCTTCCGTTACGGGTAGGTCATATCCCGTTTTATACTTTGTAAGGAGATGGTTGGGCTTGTAATGGACTCCGCACTCTATGTTGTTTGCCAGCAGGTGCTCTCTGAGGCCATCCCTGTCCTTTGCCCGTATCACAAAGATATGGGGAAGAATCTGTTCAAAGTCAAAATCAGGCAATGTAACCTCTTCACAATTTGCGAAGACGGCTATATAGCGACTTGCTATCTGCTGCCGTTTCTTTTTAAACTGTTCTATCCTCCCAAGCTGGACTATCCCTATTGCGGCCATAATATTGCTCATGTGGTATCTAAACCCCTGTTCGCGTACGTCAAAATCCCAACTTCTTCGCCCCGCGTATCTTTGATCCGTATCCTTTTCCACACCCAGCAATCGCGCATCCTGTACCCTTCTCACCACGGCAGGGTCACTTGAGAGGACCGCACCCCCCTCTCCGGAAGTTATGTTTTTGATACCGTCAAAACTGAAACAGACGATATCGCCTTTTGTACCCACAAGCTCCCCGTCACGGCGACTCCCGAAAGCTTGCGCCGCATCCTCGACGACCCTTAACCCAAACTCTTGTGCAAGTTCATACACCGCTTCCATACCTTTGGAGCTGCTGGCATAGTGTACCGGCATAATAGCTTTGGTATTTTCGGTTATCCGGGCTCTTGCGTCTTTGACGTCCAGAAAAAGTGTATCGGGCCGCACTTCACAGGGAACGGGGGTGGCCCCGGTAGCGGAGATCGCCTGAAATGAAGCCACGTAGGTCAACGAAGGAACCAGTACCTCATCGCCCGCTCCAAACCCCAGAACACTCAAAGCCAGGTGCAGTGCGGCCGTTCCCGTATTGACACAGACGACCTCCATATCCGTTTGCAAATAAGCTTGTATCTGCGTTTCAAACCGCTGTACCTCTTCCCCCATGCCCAGATACTCTTTATCCAGCACCTGCAAGACCGCTTCTTTCTCAAAATCGGAGATAGATGATTTGGAAAGTCTTATCATGTAATATCTATCCTCATTAAATTTTATATAAATTTTTACAAAATTTATTGTATGAATTCATACACTGTGCACTTATATGATTCAATACTTTTTCAGATACCTCTATTTCTTTTTTATTAATCCTTATCGATTTATCACTGAGTTTATTCATAAACTTATCTTTTGAACAATAATTAAGTGCTTTATGAATCTCTTCATCAGTAAAATCTAAATCAAAATACGTAGATACTAACTTAATAAACTCAAACTGTTTTTGCATATAATCTTTAAAGTCCAAACAAATGACATTTTCTTTATTGTTTGTAGAAAACTCTGACCAACTGTTATTGAAGTCATTAAACCTTTTTATCAAGTTATATTTTTGATTATAGAATTCAAATTCACTTATTTCGTCAAGCCTTTTAGGTACCTCCTCTTGATTGGTATTTAAAGAATGTCTTAAATAGGATGTTACCTGTTCTCTGGGGTTGCGACTTAAAATAATATATTTTAATTTATTTTTTCTAATAGCTGGAATATTAAAAAAAGCTTTATTTGTATGCCAGAAAGCTGGAGAACCTTTGCCAAAGTTGATACTTCTATAATCCAGTGGTGCTGAGTTTTTCACATAGCTTCTGTAAAGCATATCGTCGACAAAAATTTCTCCGGGTATATTATGTTTCATACATGTCGCCGAATTTATGACCGCATGCAACCAATTATACCCTGCTCTTGGCAAACTTGCTATCGCATATTGTTGTTCATTTGGTATTGTGAAATAGAAATTTTTCATATTTAACAAATTTGCTTTTATGTTTTTTAGTAGTGCTTTATTTATACTCATTCTGTAACTCCATCTTCATTTTTTTGCAAATTCCAGCAATAATTAATTTCGTCAAAAGGAATATTAATAGCTTCGTTAGGCTCATGCTCCATATTTGCAAGGTTTAACAACATATTATACCTCCCAAGACCTTTAAAAGCCATCCACAATCCGGGTTTTACGGTTAACCTTTGGTAATTATCCTGCGATAGCTTCACGCTGAAAAACTCCTTTGCCTCTTCGCTGTAAACGACAAATTCGATCTCACCGATAGGGACGACGAGATTCAGTGTCATCTGCTTGTGCTGTTTCCAGCCTTTGATCTCTCCCCGGCCAATAGTCGAAAAGTAAGCTTCTCCGAACCCGTTATAGCCATTGTCGCTTTTTTTCATCCCGTGAAAGATATCCCCTTTGGGGTGGTGTATCTGCTTTAAAGGGGTTAAAATCACTCCGTCCATAATAATCCTTTTTGCCGGGCTGTATCCTCATACTCCTCTATCTGGGCCAGTGTCTTTTGAAAAATATCCTCTTGGGTTCTGTAGTAGGTATAGTACCACTCCCCGGTAAACCTGATAGTATCTTTATAGGCAAGACTCGCTTGCCATTTGAGGTAAAAGAGCGCTTTGTCACAGTTGAGCTTTAAAAGCCCCGCTTCATGAAAGGGCAGATTGTCCGTCACCTTGTACGCATCTGCCGCATGCTCAAAGTGCCAATACCTGCTTAGATCCACCAGCAGCTCCTCCACCGTACGGTTCTGTTCCGCTCTGGGGCCGAAATTAAACCCCTCGCCCTCCAGTGCGGCACCCTCATAAAGTGCCTGCCCCAGATTCAGGTAGCCGCTGAGCGGTTCAAGTACATGCTGCCAGGGGCGCGTTGCTTTCGGAGCTCTGATCTCGACGACATCGCCTTCACTCCATGCAAGCATACAATCGACGACTATTCTATCCTTTGCCCAGTCTCCGCCGCCGATGACATTGCCGGCACGTCCGACCGCCAGTTTGACCTTGCTGCCTTCTTGTTTGAAAAAGGAGTGGTAGTAGGATTTGATGATCAGCTCCGCGGCCCCTTTACTGCCGCTGTAGATATCCTTACCGCCCATTTTATCATCCTCTTTATAACCCCATACCTGCTCCACGTTATCATAGGCTTTATCGCTGGTGATGATAACCGCCACACACTCATGATTGCTTATCTTCAACGCTTCAAGGATGTTGGCCGTTCCCATAACGTTTGAGGAGATCGTCTCTATGGGATCGCTATAGGAGACAGAAACGATAGGCTGGGCGGCAAGGTGAAATACAAACTCCGGCTTCTCGGAGGTGATGATCTCCGTGACCCGCTCAAGGTTTCGGATATCCTCCCGATAGTGTCGTATCTGCTCCTTCAGTCCCAACTCTTCAAACATCGACGGCGTGGTCGGGACATCTTTGGAAACACCCACAACTTCGGCTCCCAGTTTTATCAGCCAGGTCGTAAGCCAACTGCCTTTAAAGCCCGTATGTCCCGTCACCAGTACCTTTTTACCGTTATAAATATTATGAAACATTATCTATCCCATACCTTCCACAGCGCTTTTCCGCCGTCCCACATCCTGTTAAGCGTCATCTTATCCCTGAGCGTATCCATGGGCATCCAGAACCCCTCGTGCTTATAGGTAAATATCTTTTCGTCTTTGGCAAGGTTTTTTAAAGGAGCCTGCTCAAAAACGGTCGCGTCGCCTTCGGTAATGTAGTCAAACACCTCCGGCTCGCATACGAAAAACCCCGCATTGATCCAGCTGCCGTCACCCTTTGGTTTTTCCTGAAATTCCCGGACCCGGTTGTCTTCACCTATATCCAAAGCCCCGAACCTGCCGTCAGGCTGCGCCGAAGTCATCGTCATCGCCCTGCCGTGTGCTTTATGAAACTCTACCAGCTGAGTTATATCTATATCCGCTACCCCGTCACCGTAGGTGAGCATAAACGGCTCATCGCCGACAAATTTTTGGGCCCTTTTGATCCGCCCCCCGGTCATGCTCTCATGCCCCGTATCAAGAAGCGTCACCTTCCAGGGTTCGCTGGAGTTGTTGTGCACTTCCATCTTGCCGTCTTTGAGATCGATGGTCACATCGCTTTGGTGCAGAAAATAGTTGGCGAAATACTCCTTAATGTAGTATCCTTTATACCCTAACAACACGACAAAATCGTTAAAACCGTATGTGGAGTATATCTTCATAATATGCCACAGTATGGGCTTTCCGCCGATCTCGACCATCGGTTTGGGCCGGATATCGGTCTCTTCGCTCAATCTCGTACCAAATCCGCCGGCCAATAGTAGTACTTTCATCTATCTCATCCTTTGCAAAAGTTGTTTCCATTGTTTAAAATCGCTGTCAAGGTTTAAAAAATCCGCGCTTTCACTCGTTTCACCCTCCGTGTCAAACCCCTTCACGGCAGAGGAAAGCCCGGTGGCGTTCGTGACTGTCCGCAAAAGTTCGTTTTCCGTCACGGCTGCCAGATTTACCTGGGACAGCGTATTGAAAGTGATCGTTTTTTTACCGCTTACAATACTTTCAAACAGCACCGAGGAGCTATTGGCGACAAATACCCACTCCACCCGGTATAAATATTCGTTGATATTACCATATTTTATCTCATATTCGGGAAAGCCCTGCAGACTTTTCAGGATCGAACCGACATCAAAAAACGGATGGGGCTTGATCCATATTCGCTTGACCCTCTCCCGCATCGCCCCATACGCGTCACGCAGCATGATAAGCTGCTCCAGCGCTTCTTCACGGTTTATCGGTGTAACGACCAGCAGGGTCCCCTCTCCCTCCGGCGCTGCCCGGGGCGTTTTTTTCAAGTGCATAAACCGCTGCGCTTCGATATCTACGAGCCTTTTCGCCGCTATGCCCTGCTCCAAAAAGCTTGCTTTTGACAGCGGTCCGTTTACCCCTACCTCGTCGGGAAGCGGATAGGGGTACTTTTCATCGGAATATGTGCGTGGATCGTTAAAAAACTTCAACATCATCGGCTTTATGAGTGCGTGGACGGTCCCCACCGTATGCACGCCGTATCTTTTGGCTGTTTGCGTCAGCACGGTTTCCCAGCCCTGCATCTCCATCAGGTAGATAAGGTTTTTTCCTTTCCGCTCTTTGCAAATAGCGTCAAACACGGCACCGAGTATGCGATGGCGCAAATATACGGTCCCGCTTATGGAGGTTTCCCACTCATCCCGCAAGAGAAAATACAGATTCAAGTTTCCCCCGGGCAGCTGAAACAGCTCCCTGTCAAGCAGCTTTTTATTACGTATCGCCTCCCGAAAGGATTTGACTACGGTGAACATCAACCCGCTCACACCAAGATGCTCTTCGATCAGCGCATAGGTACTGCTGTTTCCTGCCCTGTAGGTTTTGACTTTATCGACGGCGTCTCTGAACCCCAGGCGGGGATTTGCCACATAAAAAAACAGATAATCAAGCGTAACCCCGTTTAAAACGTCGTGCAAACCTTTGAAATACCGGCTTGTATACACGGGACTTGCTTCATCTTCCAAATTGGGGAAATAGGTTAGTAACGTACAGTTTGCAACGGGCCGTACGTTTGAAAGCCGCTTGCATGCCATCACCCTGTATAGATGCTTTGCGAGACCGTTGGCATGGTTGAGGAGAGTGTTGTTTTTAATATTTTGCAGTATGCTTTTTTTCCCATTCGAAGCAAGGGAGTCCCAGTATCCAATTCCGCAGGCGGAAGCAAGATCCTTAAGCGTTTTGGCCACCTCCGCATCTCCCCCGACATAACCGAGCCCGGTAACCTTTCTTTGAACGATCAGCTCCTCAAGCAGCAGCAGCTTAAAGGTTTTTATAACGGCACGGGAAGACTTTTTTAAAATGTTTTTCTCCGCTATCAGAGTACTCCACCAGTAGTTCACTCCGTCACGGTCCAGGTGTTCAAAAACCGTTTTTACACCGATTTTTTGAAACGGAAAACGGTACACAAACTCAAGATACCGCTCTTTGAGCTCCTTTTCACGGGTGCGCAGCATCTCAGACAGGTCGACCCTACCGCAGCCCTGCTTTAGCAGCGTTGCCAGTTGTGAAGCGTCGGCCCCTCCGAAATCACAAACCAGATCGCCGCTACCGGGTGTCTGTCCGTCAAGCCCGGTATGCTTTCCATCCAATATGAGCAGTTGCGGCATCTTGTATGTTACGGTTCCTGCCGGCGGGAAACTTCGGCAAATACGGTACAGGGTATCCCGTCCGAACCTTTAATGTACAGCGGCGCTACAACGATCTGTGAAATTCGTGATTGTTTATCCACACAGCGCAAATCCATATCCTCCAGCAATAAGACGGGGTGCCGGGGATCTAAAAACGCTTTATGGGCTTTTCTGCCAAGCATCCTGTCCGTAAAGCTTGAAACCGAGACCGAGTCAAAGCCAAGCATCTTTAAGCGGGGAAATCGTCGTCGCAACAGTTCGGCCAGTTCCGGGGCGAACCCGTAGTTTTGTAAAACATAGGACTTGTCATCCCGGTTTTCACAGGCTCCGGTTTTAACGATCAGCATATCGACGCTGTTATCCTCGACTCCCTCGAGCTGCTCTATAAGCTCCTCATATATAACATAGGAGCGTGGCTGCAACTCTACCAGCAAAGGGTTGGTAACAAACCAGGTCTCGGGGGTAAAATGTTCTATGCCAAAATCAGTATCGTAAAAATGGCAGGGCATATCCAGGTGGGTGCCCGCATGGGTTGTCGTATGGATCCAGGTGTTGTTTGCGGGATCTCCCTTTTCCATTGAGGAGGTTTTATATATCTCTACCCGATCTCTGTCTCCGTAGGTCGGCGTATCTTCACCCAGATCGTATGATAATCTAACGTATTTCATTATCCCGGGTTATCTCATCATTGATATTTCGGATGCAATCCACGAGCCCCTGCCCAAGATCGATAAACGGGTTGGTCACGAGTTTTTTTGCAAGGTTTGGATGAAAATGGTACGGTGTCACCCTATAGTGGCCTTTGTACTCTTTGGCGTTGAACTCGATCTCCACCCGATCATCCAGTATCTCTTTGATCATATACAACAAGTCCCGCATCTTCAACCGCTCAACCCCTGTCAAAATGATATGCTCATTGATATAGCGCCGATCTTCCAGAATATCCACAGACAGCCTCGCGGCATCGCTTGCGTGGATATACTCGCGCACCTCTTCTCCATCCCCTTTATGAACGATCTTTCCATCTTCAAGTGCCGCTTTGAGTATCTTGTAGATACCGTTATGGTGATCCGCTCTTTCACCGTAGAGAGAGCCGTAGCGAACGATCGTGTACTCCAGCCCGTAGCGGGAAAAGTACTCCTCAATGATCTTTTCGGAAGTGTGTTTGCTGATTCCGTAAAAAGAGCCTTTTTTACTAAACGCATACGCACTGCTTGCATATACGAACCTTTCTACCCCCCTCTTTTTACAAGCTTCGAGAATATTGATGTTGCCCATAACGTTTAGCTGAAAGGTTGTTACCGGCATTTTGATCGCATCGTTGAGATCGGCCAGACCGGCGAAGTTGTACACGATATCCGTATCTTGTGTTATCGTCTCCTCAATTGCCGACGGATCGGTTATATCGCAATGGACGAACGCATTATGCCGTGTATCGTGCCTGGGCTCGTAGATATCGGCTATGGTCACGTTGTATCCGCGCTTGGCCAATTCATCTACGACATAACTCCCCAAAAAGCCGCTTCCGCCAAAAACGATCACCTTCTTATCTTGCATAAAAATATTCCTTTAAATGAGAAATTGCACTTCTGCCCATAGCCAGTACGGCCTCATTTGCGTTGCCTCCGATATGCGGGGTGCAATATAGATTGGGCAAAGAAACCAGCTCGGCATCTTCGGGCGGTTCGGTTTCAAAAACATCCAAAGCCGCCCCGGCGATGGAACCTTTTTGCAGTGCATCTCTCAAAGCATCTTCATTGACGATACCGCCCCTTGCCGTATTGATCAGGATACTGTTTTGCTTCATCGCGGCAAGCGCTTTGTCATCGATAAGGTTTTTTGTTTCTTCGGTCAAGGGTGTATGGATGGTGATGATATCCGCATTGGCGTAGATATACTCCTTTGACACCTCTTCGAGCTTATACTCTTCATAATACTCCTGCTGGGGTATTATATCGTTAACCAGGATTCTGCAGTTAAATGGTTGTAAAAGCCGGACAACCTCCTTGCCGATATGACCGACACCGATGATTCCTACCGTTTTCCCCGTAAGCTGCTCTCCGCCGCTTTTGTTCCAAACCCCGTCTTTAAGCTGCACCGACGTGGGATAAAGGTTTCGTTTCAACCCCAGCATAAACCCAAGCGCCATCTCCGCTACCGACAAGCGGTTGACACCGCCCGTCCAGCCGATAGCGATGCCTTTTTCCCCACAAAGCTCTTTATCTATATTATCCAATCCGACCCCGTATTTCGATACGATCTTCAAATTTGTACAGCTTGCGATAAACTCACTGTCCACGGCTTCCAAACCGACTACGACGCCGTCCGCATCTCCAACGAACCGGTGCAGTTTTTCTCCCTTTAACCGCTCCCCGGATTCGTTGAGTACGACCGTGTCAAATGCGGCTCGTATCTCTTTTTGCAGGATCGGATGTTTTGAAAAAGAGGGGGACGTGACGGCTATTTTAACACTCATACGCAACCTACCAAGGCATCTGTCTGCCGGTTTTTTTGCGGCACTTGGCGGCAACCTCTTCATCTTCGGGCTTGCAGATCATCACGCCTTCATCGAGCATCTGCTCGAAATCATCATGATGCACCTGGTTGAGAAAATACAGATCATTATCGAAGCAGACATTTTTTACCTCTTCCCTGATAGCCATCATTTCGGCAGGATAGGGAGGGTCGTGTTGTACGGGATACCCCAGGGACATCCCCATATCTCCCGGTCCCCACTCGGCATAGGACAATCCGGGAACGGCGAGAATCTCTTTTAACTCCTGCAGGCATCTGGTATTTTCGATCTTGACTCCCATCATCAGCTCTCCCTCCGGGTTCAGAGGCCAAACATCGGCTTTGTACAGATACTTTTCCGGGTCGATGCCCCATACCGGTGCGGCGATATCCTGCCCGCCGTGACCGCGTCTTCCCTGAGCCAATCCCTTTTCAAGGCCGAGCTTGACAAAGGAGTAACGGCACGCTTCTATAAACACTTTCACCGCTTCCGCAGACTCCGCGTGGCACAGAAGTATACCGTGTACTCCCTGGGCCAGTACCTGTTTGACCATCCACGCGTTTGCGAGCATAACATCCCTGTTTGTAGCGTCGGTAGGCAACTCGGCAAATACCGTCGGCGTTTTATGGCCGCTTTTTGTGGGGCCGCCGTCCACCAGCCCCTTCATGAACTCTCCCACTGCGGTCATATTAAACGGAGCGTGTTCCAGATTCAAACGGATAATATCTGCCCACGTTTGAGCAAGTGCCCGCCCGTTTTCATACGTAAACTCACTGGTCGTAATGTAGTGTACCGGCTGGTTTTGCTCCAGCAGTTCGATCGTTTTATTTATTCTCGCCATCATTTCCCTTTTTGTTTTCTAAAATTAGCTTTATTAACTCAAACTGATACGGATAATCGATCAGGATCGATCTCTCGGGAGGCATAGGATAGGGCACAGGCCGCTCTCCTATGAGGTTTTTTTGGGTTTTCAATCTGCCGTAACTGTTGAAAATAATCCCTTCGTTGTATTTGTATACCGTTTTGTGGTCCGTACTTCGCGTGGATTTTTTGTAATCATCGGGGAAAACGGCCGTTAACCTTCCATCATCGTCACTGTATTGCGCAAGCTGGATCGGTGTCTCATAGGTCGTTACCGAAACGACCGGTATCTCCGCACCTTTTTGCAGGTAAAGCTCATATGCGCCACGTATATCCTCTACCTCGCGTAGCGGCGATGTCGCCAGCATAATCCCCACCGTCCACTCATCAGTGGCCCCCAGCGTTTCAAGCATCTGTTTGAGTACGTCGATAATAAAAACCTTATCTCCCGACAGTTCATCGGGTCGCCGGTACCCTTTTGCTCCGTATTGCTCCGATACTCTCAATATCTCTTCATCTTCGGAGTTAACGTAAACGGCGTCAAACAGCTTGCTCTCCAAAGCTTTTTCTATGGAGTACGCGATCAGCGGTTTTCCCGCTATATCCATAATATTTTTTCGTTTTACTCTTTTGGAACCGCCTCTTGCGGGAATTATACATATATTCACTTTACCACTCTCCTCAAGGCAACATTAACTCAAATCATTGTAAACTTTGACACTCTTAATAGGTATAAATTATAGCGAAAGTACTATTAACACAACCGTAATTGCGGAGTTATTTTGGATTTATTTTTTAGCTTGTTTCCCATCGTTTTGATCATATCAGCCGGCGTTTTGGCACGAAAGCTTCACATCTTGCGCAGTGAAGACGCACAGGTATTTTTCAAATTTATCATCAATTTCGCTTTCCCCTCGCTGATCTTTATCAAAGTACATCAACTCGATATCTCCTATAACGATCTTGGAGTTTTACTCGTGGGTTGGTGTGTCGTAACGGCGGCATTGGGCGCAGGCTACATGACCGGCAAAGCATTGGGCTTTTCAAAACAGACAAGCGCTTTGATCGCTTTCATGTCGGCCTTTGGCAACACGTCCATGCTGGGTTTTCCGATCGTTAACTCACTGTATGGCTCCCGGGGACTCAGCTACGCTCTGCTGTTTGACCAGGTATCTTCCTTCCTGCCCTTGATCACACTGGGATCGGCGTGGCTTATATGGAGCAATCGCGCAACTTCCGCCACGGGTTCACTGAAACGCTATATCGCTTTTGCTCCGCTAAGCGCTCTTCTTGCAGCCCTCCTTTTCAAGCCCCTGCCCCTTCCGGGGTTCTTGGGTGAAACCCTGGAGCTTTTGGGGTATACGATCCTCCCGCTTGGACTGTTTGGCATAGGATTGACACTTCAGCTTTACGACATGAGAACATACTGGCGCCCCGTGGGACTCATCCTGGTCTTAAAGATGGTAGCTATCCCCCTGATAGTAATCCTGTTGGTCACATGGTTTGTTCCGGTCGCGACTCTGTATTGGAAGACGGCCGTTATGGAGATCGCCATGCCGCCTATGGTTTTAGCGGCGATCATGGCAAGCCATGCGGGATTGCACAGAAGCATCGCTCTTTCTGCAGCTTCAGCTGGCATCCTTTTGAGCTTTGTTACGATCCCTTTGATCTATACCTTGATGCAGTCGTTATAGCGATGACGGATCAAACCGCGCAAAATCGCGGATATAGTGTTTTGCTTTTTCTTTGAGTCCTGGATTGTTGAACCCTATAAAATCTACCCCGTTGGCTTCGCTGGCTTCCCAGTCATTGATACTGTCTCCGATAAGGCAGCACTCTTTGGCACTGTACCCATTATCGGTGATAATCTTTTTGACGATCTCGTATTTGGCGGTGGGAGACCCCTCAATGGATAAAAAATACCCGACTATACCAAGCTCGTTACACAGATAGTTCAACTCCTCATGCTCAGCCCCCGATGCAATATGCATTTTGTACCTATCCCTGTTGTTTTGGATAAATTGCAGCGTTTGGTCGATAAGGTATTTTCTTTTTGTCAACTCATTTTTCGTGATCCGGCCAAAAGCCTCCGCATACTCCTGTACTTCATCTTCCGTGATATTTTGTCCCAGAATCTCCCGGTAAAAATAGCGTATTTTGTGAAAGCGCGACAAACCTCCGTTGTGCTCATGGTATGCAAGCAGTTTTGCGACCTGTTCTTGCGGATAACGCTCAAATATCTTTCCAAAACCGTAGGTTTTAACGGGCACGCTATCAAGTATCACCCCGTCAAAATCAAAGATAATAACCCTTTTCACCCTTTACCCCTCTTGTCTGCCGCCTTCTTAAAAGCCAAAACCCAGTCTCTGGCCCAGTTGTCCGAAGTCCTGGCGTAATGGCGGCAAAACTCCTCTCTGGCGTTTTGGACTTCCGAAGAATACCACCATCGGTCGATATCGTCGTAGACCGCATTGATATGTTCTGCCGCTTTCTTCTCATCATAATACAAAATGCCGGCATCTATTAATTTTTGTATAATCTCCGGCTTGCGAAATGAGTAATAGTTCGGATCGATAAAAATCACGGTGGGAAAGTTCATCGCAAGCGTTTCCAAGTATGTAGTATGCATATGGTCGCAGACGACAAGCCGTGCTTGCTGCAACTCCCGATGAAATTTTTTTGAATTGTCGCTTACTTTCATCTCGGGGAAACCTTCGGTAACCCTTTTGGTGACTTCAAATCCGTTGTCCCCAGGTCTCCCCCGAAAAAGAAACCTTTCCACACGACCTGCACTTTGCAAAAAAGAGATCGCCTTGGGGATATAGGAAAGGGGGAAAGCCGAACTGTTATAAGAGTTTTGCAATCGCATCATATATCTTGGATTCTGCGTTTGCACATACAAGATACTGCCATCTTTATCAGGAGATATTTTTTGACATATCTTTTCATGAGTCATGGGAATTGTCTTATTATCTTCTTTCCACCCCCATGTGAAAAACCTATCCACTATTCTTCTCTCATACATCTCTGGAGAGTTTAAATAGGCTATACCATATCCTCCTCCGTGGTGAATTAAGACAAGCTTAATATTAGATATATACTCTGCTGTCCAAAATTTATAGACATAATTACTATACAGAGCATTTGCAGTTGCATACAGCTTTGTTTTTGGGGGCTTTTTTTTGAGTACCAAACCTCTCATATCCTCATAGCCTTCCATAAAAAGCATAGGAAAGTTTTGAGGCAGTAGATGATAGAGCAAAGACATAAACTCATCATCTCCACTATATAGCTTTTCCATAGGCTTTCGTTTTGCCATATCTACACTCATCACTATATCATATCGATCATCAAACTCTTCAAAATCTACAGCTCCCCTACTCTCCCACAGTAGCTTCATATAGCTTCGCACACCACCACTAAAGTATGGAGATGTGATAGTCACCTGAGGTTTATTAAGCCCAAAAAACCTCAGAGCTTTTAAAAAAAGAGTTTTTTTTGCACTTTTAGCTTTGGCACTATATCTATCTAGCTGACCTATATCACACTCTCTACACTCAAATCTATAGCCCAAAAACTTAAGTATTTGAGAGTAGAGCTGCAGGTTGTACCCATCATCACATACTTTTGATACAAAGTCACTATACTCTGTGGGTGTAGCATAGCTTTTTGGAGATAAAAGGATAGTTTCAAACTCTTGATACTCAGATATGAAAGCATTGAGAGTGTGATATCGATCATAAACTACTTGTATATAGGTATAAAGCCAATTGCCGATGATAATTTCCCAATATCTCTTCGACTTATCAATATTATGTATTTTATTTAGAAACTCTGCCAATGAATCAAGAAGTTCATCATATATTTCCCAGCATTTTAAGGAAGCAATGTCTGCTGATGAAGCATCCCACAAAAAAGGAAAGGTTTCTGAGGGTGTAACGTCATGTCCGAGCTTGCACCACTCACCTAGGAAAAATAATTTTTTTTCTTTACCCAAAAAACTCTCAAGGGCAGTTGTTGCTAAAAAATACTTGTTAGTAGTACCCATAACATTTTCCTTTGAGATGGGCGATAAGCTTTTGCCTTAAGTCATCTGCCATTAACGGTGCATCATCTACTACAATATCCTTTAAATCAATGTTAGAATTAGGAAATTGATTTTTTAATAATCTCCAAATATTTTGTGCTCGAAGTTTGTTGATACCTTCATCTTTTGGAGAAGTGTTTAATCTATTGTTAAGCTTCATTTTTATCTCATTGATATTCAAATTTACCCCCAGAAAATTTGATAAATCAGTAAAATATTTATCTGGACAATTTACCATATCTTCATATTTTAAAATACAAATATTTTCTTTTCCAAACAGCTCTTGATATACTTCTATAATTTCATCATAATAATAATCTGGTAAATAAATCGGCTTTCTTTTATAAAAAACCATTGGTGTTCTATCGTAATCAATACATTTTTCTAAATTATGTATCAACTTATCACTCTGAACACTATATTTATAAAATGAAAGTATTGCCTTAAGAGGATCTCTTAATGTAATTAATATTTTTGTATTTGGTTGTATTTTTTTGATTCTGATAGCTTGTTGATAAAGATTGCCTACAATAGAAAAAGCTTCAGATGAAATTAAGTTAATCTTATCTTTGGACATTAAAGAATTAACTTTATCTACTATTTCTTCGTTTATTTCATTAAAGACAAGATCATCACTATAGTGCCATTGAATTAACCACTGTGGATAATCATCTTCTGTCTTAGCAATATAGTTTATATTTTTATCTGATTGAAAAATTTCCTCTTGTAAAAAACTTGTTCCTGTTTTTCCCTTACCAATATGAATAATCAACTACTACTCTCCAGTATTTTGTTTTCTATTAATGTAGTTCTCAACTATAATATCCCTATCCCCAACTTTTGCAGGTTCATCAGGTATCATTTTTCTTGGATAATAACACAATTTACAAACTTTCATCGTTTTAAAACCATCTTTTTGGTTGTGAATATCTCTAATTTTATTGAGCCTTTCCCCGTGCCATATATCATAAATGGTTTCTTCATATGCATCCCCGATAATCTCTTCACCATCTTCATCATTGCTGCACATCATAACTTGTCCATCACTGCCTACCACTACTCTTTGATACAGTTGAGGGCAAGCAAAGTTTTCTTCGTAAACTATATCACTGTCTTTTCGTAGATAGTCTATCAGCGGGTTATAAGATACAAGGTCTACTAGTGGCGCTATAGTTTCGTAGTACTTTGTAGGATTTGGTCTGATCGCTGGCCAAATACCTTGTACTTTAATGGTAGGCTTCACTAAGTTATTGTCATCTTTATACTTTTTTATCTTCTCTAGCCTTCTTATAGTATCTTCAAATTTCAGTGGTTTTCTTATTTTATCATACTCTTCATCAACTCCATCTATAGATATTGTTATCCAATCAATCCCCGCATCAACACATTTCTTGAAAAAATCAAGCTCTAAATTACCACCATGGGTAAGAGTGGAAACTTCTTTTAGTCCTTTGTCTTTTGCGTACTTAATACAGTCAATAAAATTTTTGTGAAGTGTTGCTTCCCCTCTGAGACTAAGCCTTAAAGCAAAAACTTTTCCTGATATTTCATCAACTATTTTTTTGAAAAGTTCAAAATCCATAAAGCCTTTTTTGACTTTATTTTTAAACTCATCTGTTATTGTATAACACATAGGACATTTTAGATTACAAGCTGAAGCTAGCTCTAGGTCAACTAAAAGAGGGTACTCTAAGACTTCTCTTTTTTTAGGCATCTCAACCCACTTTTGTCTATAGTCTTTGTACTCATCTTCCCAGCCTATAGCCATTTTTTTAGAAAACTCTTTGGTTCTTTCAACTGTATCAAGTTCAAAATGGCCTTTATTGACCGGTATATATTTTTCTTCACTATCCATTTATACTCCCTTAGCGTATTTCATCAAGCCTGAGGTACACATTATCAAATGCCCTTGCCAGCCTGTCGTATTTACAAATTTCATATGCCAAAATCTTATTGTTATTATCCCACGGATATTCACAAAACCTATTGGGCGGTATATCGCTTTCCACTTTAAAGCAATTATTACAAGGAATCTTTTCCACCCTGTTAACTACAAAAAAGTGCCCGCCCTTTTTCAAAATGTCGTATGACATAGCAAAATATTTTGCTATCTGCTGCTGCGTCATCTCTTGAAACGAGTGTGTATTTACCACAAGGTCTACACTGTTTTTTTTCAATAATTTTATCTGTTCAGGCACCATAAAAATAAAATCGTAATCACCAATTTCAAAATCCATACTTTTGACTTCATGCGGCATCAGTATCTTGGCATCAGGGAAGGTATTGGCGATAAAAGGTATCGCATGGGCCAAGGTTTCGGGTAGATCAATATCAATTATTTGAGCACCTTGTATCTTTTTATGCAAAAGCGAAAACAAGTTACCGTTGCCACCACCTATCTCCACGATTCTTTGTTTATTTTTCAAATCCGTCAAATACTGTAAAATATTATAATAATAGTATGATTTCACAACATGAAAATTTGGATCTTTCTTAAACTCCCTTTGATAATCCCGCTCCATTTCCGCATAGGATTTAAAAATGCCATCTTTGTCCTGCATGCGCAAAAAGTTAATCCTATACGTAGAAAGGTCCGGGTCGGACAGGGGATCATGATTCATAACCAGATCCAACGCTTTCTTGAAATCCATATTATTTTGTTTTTTCAACCCAAACTTGCGGGCAAGATACTTCTTCAATGCCGTGGGATCCTTCACTGCTCTGGCAATTCTACTTTTTATATAACCTAAAGGATCTTTCTTCAAAGAGATTTGAGAATGGTAAAATCCCGATTTGCCGTCAAGGATGATAGCATTACCGATTATGTCGATATTTACGGCTTCCGCATGAAACTTCCAGTAATCACTTTTCACCACTTCGGTATTCGAGACGCTAAACTCATCTGATGATAAAAAGCTTTTGTACCTTTCAATAAAATCGCTATCTACATTATACGTCATCCCGACTCCATCTGTTTTTTTATCATATCATAACTTCATAATATGGATTGATACTGCCGCCGAAACTGAGTTTGAACCACCCTCTGTTGGGAGAGTTGATCCCCTCCATGTCCACCTCTTTGATACCCATTGCCGCGAGCTCCTTGAAGCCGTCCCAAAAGCTTATCGTCCCCTTGT
Organism: Epsilonproteobacteria bacterium tcs-49; assembly: GCA_002049495.1. Taxonomy (GTDB): domain Bacteria; phylum Campylobacterota; class Campylobacteria; order Campylobacterales; family Sulfurovaceae; genus TCS-49. The sequence continues at coordinate 79,100 of LLYS01000003.1, forward strand.
AGCGCTCCTGCGCCTCCGGATTCGGTGCGCCGAAAAGATAGTACGCTCTTTTTTCGTCATAGCAGTAAATGGTGATATACATGATTGCGCCTTCACTATTGCGCGAAGTGAGTAAAAACGCTTTGTCACCGTCCATAAGAGAAGCTATCAAGTCTTTCATCCGTTGGAGCTTCTGCTCATCGGATTGGACCCCCTGCTCGATCATCAAGCGGCGGTAAAATTCGATAAAAAGTTCTACATCGTCTGTTTTTTTACTATAGGCGCCTTTTTTTTGAGCTTCTCTGATGTTGCGCTGCCTGAGCGTCTCAAAGCCCTTGAAAAGTTCGCTGTCGTTTTCCTCCTCACAGTTTTGCAGGGAGGATATATCTACATAGCTTGTATATCTCAAATCCAGTTTATACTTTTGCGAATCATCATCACTGTGGTAATTATACCACAGAAAGGGCCGCATATCTTCAAACTGGGGGGAGAGGGGAAACTCCATGGAGTCATATCTGTCATTTAAAAATTCGATAATCTTCTCGCTAATCCTAAACCGCTCCGCTGTGGCTTTAGCTTCTTTTTGGGTATCGTCGGGAAGAAACAAGATACCGCCGTAAATGACAAGGTCATCCATAATGATGCGGCGGCCGTCATCGGATAGCAGACAGGAAAACAGTGCTTTGGTCCTGCTGCCTTTTTGCACCGCGATACGCTCAAAAGGAACGCCGCAGGAGCGCAGATACAAACTGCTGGAAAAAACCGTCCCCTGCGCAGAAAGCCGTACCAGCTCGTCCCATAACGCGTCATCCTCCACTGTTTCTATAGAGTATTTAGCCATCTGTAACCTTTATCACGGTATTTTTTTCCTCCAGGATTTTCACCTCCTCATACAGCATCTCTATGGGTACTCCTATTTTTTGACTGATCTCATGCAAGCTCGCTTTCCCGTCCATGTAAAACAGGCACCAAAGCCTCATATCAAGCGCGGAGACACTGCTCCCCGGCAGTATCGCCCCTCCGGTTTTCGGATAGAGGTCGTGCTTGCTCAGCATCACTTCACAATTGGGATAGAGGTTTTGATAGGTAATGTTTCTGTCCATCTTTTCCAAAAGCTGCAGATAAAGATTGACGCTTCTGTTCAAATTTTCCGCCGTTACGAACGTTAGATCATCCAGCGAGTTGTGATAGCCCTCATATTCGTAATACTTGTCTTTACTGATGGTCGTGCAGTTTATACGAAATCCCTGTGAACTATACTGGCGCTCGTCGCTGCCATGAATATCGAAGGGATAGGTGCAATACTCTATTCCGTTTTCCTTAAACACCTCCTCTACCATCGCATTGAGAAAATGCTCCTGCTGCCACGTCTGCTTATAACCGAATTTCCCCGGTCCCCCGCAAGTGGTCAATACCAAGCCGGCTTTGATCTTTTGCATCGCCTTCTCATTGTTTGCACAATATGAAATAGCCCCTATGGTCTCCGGGACGAAAATGATACGGTAGCTGTGTTCCAAACTTTCACGCTTTTGCAAAAGCTCCCTGGCAATTATCGCGGTCGCTACGACTCCGCTTAAGCTGTCGTTGGCCATAGAGGGGTGGCAGATATAGCAAGAAAGCAGATACTCCTCACTGCTTTTTCCCTCTATTTTCAACTCCCCGACGCTCAAAGCCCCCTCGCTAAACGCAGCGTCTATATAGACTTCATACTCCTCTTCGTCGTTAAAATACCGCATATAATCATCGTAACTTAAGCAAAACCCCCAGTTACGGTCATAGTAGCTTGTTCGGTAGGGGATCGCTTCAGGCAGGTCAGGCAGATAGTGCAGATGCTCTTTGAGTTTGGAAAACCTCATCTTTTCATGGACGGGCGCGGAGTAGCTGACCACGTGCAGGTTGGATTCTTGAAAATCGACCACCTTTTCACCCTTGGAGTTTTTGATCCACGCATCGGCGATATGCCACTCCTGCGGTATCTGCCAGTCATACACCTGCTGTCCCGAAGGATACTCTATGATATCAAGCGGGACGATCTCTTGCAGTATCCGCAGCGTTTCGCGGTTCCCCTCTCCCGTTATGCTTCTGGTTATGGGAAAGAGTCGTTTTAGATATTTATCTATCTCCGCACGGCAATCTACCATTCAAACATACTCCACTTTATCACGTCGTCTTCCTCGATATCACGTACGGCGGTTTTGCCCAAAAGCTCATCGATGAATTTCGGGCTGACTCCATGCGCCGGTCTTTTAAACGTCAAGTCTTCCCGCTCAATCACTTTGCCTGCGGGGATCCCTTTGGCCGCGACCAGGCTGCGCCTTGCATTATCCCGTGATACCTTTTCATCCTCCAGCGCTTCTACTTTGAAACTTCCCAGGATTTCAAAGGTGCGTCGGAGATTTTCCCTCCACAGCAGCAGATCGTTTTTATCCATCGCATGGTAGTGATCATTACCCGGCAGGGTTTTATCGTGGGTAAAGTGTTTTTCTATGATGACGCTGCCCAGTAAAGTCGCCATTTCACACACCTTCATATCCTGCGGAAGCGTATGATCGCTGTAACCGATAATCTTGTCGGGAAACGCTTTTTTCAACCCCGTGATCATCCCCAGGTTCGCGTTCTCATCCGGAGTCGGATAGTTCAGTACGCAGTGCAGCAGTGCCAGCGGATTCCCCGCTTTTTCTATCCAGCTGACGGCTTCTTGTATCTCATGCAGCTCACTTGCCCCCGTTGAGAGGATAATGGGTTTGCCGAAACCGCAGATATATTCGATAAAAGGTTTATTGGTCAAATCACTTGAAGAGATTTTAAACACATCCATCATTTCGTTGAGGAAGGTGGCGGATTCTATGTCAAAAGGCGTACTCATAAATTCAATCCCCATACTGTCGCAGTACCGTTTCAACTCCTCCATCTCGCCTTTCCAGAATTTATCATGCTTGGTAAAAAGCTCATACTGCGTTTTTGTGGGTTCTTTGGACGTATCCCAGTACGCGGGAGAATCCTTCGAAGCGATAGTATCGGCTTTGTAGGTTTGAAACTTGATCGCATCCGCACCCCCCTCTTTCGCTTCATCCACAAGTCTTTTTGCCGTATCCATGCAACCTTCGTGATTAACCCCCGCTTCAGCGATGATATAGGGAGGGACCAGCTTTGCCTCACACGGATTCGTGTTTTCAAATAGTTGTTTAATCTTCATCGTTCTCTCCAAATATTTTGATCAATTGTTTTGACGGCGTCTCCATCGCTATATCGCGCATCGCCAATTTATAGTAATCTTCAAAAGTGTCCACGTCAAACCTCATCTCCGGATGGTGCAGCTCTTTTTCCGGCGGATCAAAAGTTTTTATCGCAAATCTTTGGCTATTATCCCAGATATAGGAAAAACAGTGCTCTTTATGCACATCTTCACGGACATTTTCATACAGGTAGCGCAACGTTTCAACGCTCACGATCTCCGCTCCCAGTCCGTCGGGATACCGGTTGCCTCTGGGGATATGATTAAATGCGTAATCGCATCTGTTTTGTTCGTAAAATTCTATCAGGTTATCGATCTCATGTCCATCTACCAAGGGGTTGTCCGCGCACACCCTGACGATACGTGTCGCCCGGTGACGCACAGCCGCCCCGTAGAACCGCTTGAGTACGTTGTTTTCCTCGCCGCGATATACGGGAAAGCCCAAAGATGCGGCATACTTTTCCAAAATATCGTTTTCTCTCTCGCGGGAGGTGGCCAAAACAACCTCATCTGCAAGCTTAGCGGTTGCGGCCCTTTGAAGCACCCATTCGATAACAGGTTTGCCGTGCAGGGAAAGCATCATTTTATTGGGCAGTCTGGTCGAGCCCATTCTGGCTTGAATCAATATAACCGTTTTCAATCCAAAAGCTCCATAATTTTTTGTACCACCCGTTTTTTATTTTCCCGAAAAGCATACTTTTTGATATTGAGAAACAGTAAATAGCGATAATCGGCATCGTTTAAAAGCTTTTCAAAGGCTTTCGTGATAGCTTCCGGCGTTGTCTTTGGGTCATATACGCCGAGATTGATAAAGCCCCTTTCCAAAGATGCGAAGCTGTGTGTTCCCTCCCTGTCGTGATGCGAAACGACGATGGAGGGAATATTCATATCCGCCAATTCATACACCGTTCGCCCGTTTGCGCTCAAAGCGATCTGTGTTTTTTCCATGATTTTCGATATCACCCCGCTTGCGTAGGTAAACTCTATCTTGTCATATTCAAGCTTGTCAATATACTGCTCCAGCTCCTTTTTAAACAGGTAACCCGATCCGCATACCACATATATCTTTATCTCTCTTTTTTTCGCTATCTCGATGATCGATTGCAACGTCACCATGGTCAGGTTGTTTTGGTCCGTCCCCCCGAACGTCAAAAGAATCGAGCTTATATTTTCCATAAATTCATGGGGCTGGGCATCATCAAACTCATCTCTGAGCGTTGTAAACCTGTGCCCCCACATATAGTGTTCACCCTCGAGCTGCGGGGTTTCATAGAGTTCGTTAAATACGATATCGGCATACCCGGAACCGCTGCCCAGGTCCTCAAAGTTAACCACCCGTACGCCTCGCTCTTTTAACACCTTTACATCTGCTTTTTGCGTATTTAAAACGTCATTGACGACCATATCGGGTTTTAACTCCACTATCGTTTGCAGTGGATCCGGGGTGGCGATCACCTTGTAGTCTTTGGCCGCGATTCTCTCAACGGCTATCTCATACACGCTGTCGCACACAAAGATCACTTCGTGATCACTGATCTCATGGGCCAGTGCCAGGGACCTGTATATATGCCCCATCCCTATCTCCGTACTTCCTATGACGTGAAAGACTATTCGCTTTCTTTGCAGCACTTTTTCGCACACCCACCAATCCTGATAACTTTCGATCTCGATGGATTTTTCACTTTCGATGACAAAGGGTGTGATCTTTTGCATGTTTTTGTATTTCCTGTTGAGGAAAACGAACGCTTTCAACTCTTCAAAGTAGTCGCTTCCTCCGACTTTTTCAAGCACACCGCCCTCTTTTTTGAGCAGATTGCTCGTATCTTTTTTGACCGAAAGCAGCACCTGTTCTCTATCCTCCCGGAAAGCGTTATACGCATTTTGCAAAATATCGATACCGATAAGCGTCGCATTCGCCCGGTAGATCAAAAGGTCCTCTTGGTCCCTGTCTTTTACGATATTTATAACGGTTTCGATAATATTTTCGGAGGTCAGGGAAAGTGTCGTACTTTTGTAGTGGGCGACTCCGTTGCGCTCTGATATAAGGCTTATCTCCTCCGAGTCGGTAACAACAAGAATATTTGCGTTGCGCACTAGCTGTTTTGAAGTATCTATCGCTCGCTGGATCAACGTGGTACCGTTGAGCTTTTTAATAAGCTGATCGGGTATTACCGCATTTTTCTTAATCGCCGTAATTATGATCAGTAACCGGGAATTATCTTCCACTAATTTTCCTCCGTCCAAAGTATGCGCGGATTACTCAAGGGCCCTGCCGTTTTTTCTGCTAGATACACCAACGTTAAACCTTTATGCGCACACTTACTGGTAATAAAAAAGTTTCTCATAAATAAAATAATTATATCGAAACTGCTATAAGCAAAGGTTGAAACCCCCTCGACAAACGGTAACCTCAGGAGGTTCTGTTTTTAACCGACCCCTCACAAGATATGCATATTTCGAAAGATCTTTTTATATACATGCTCTCTCGGATGATTTTTATCATAAAAATCCTCGCTTCTTAACCCCAGTTCATACGGATCATAACTGCCATAGGTTTGCACTCCGTTTTTCCGGAAAAAACGTAAAATCTCCTTTTGATACTGTTTAAAGTTGCCGCTTTCAACTATATAGTCGTAAAACAGCGGATGGAAGGGAGCAAAGAACACAATAACCTTTACATTTTTTTGTTTTAAATATTCCAAAAAATATTTCATTGTTTTAAAATTGTGCAGCGCCTTGTAGTGCAAACATTTACTCTGTTCACTGTTTTGTTTGCACTGGGCTATGCTTTGATTAACTTTACTCTCAACACTTTTTGCATCCCGGCGATGAAACTTTGCATATGGATAATACACTTCCCCGTTGGGTCCTACGGCCATATGTTTGATTTTATGCGCATAAAGTTTTTCCAGGTCAGAAGCCGTAATCAGCTGTTCTGAACTGTTCAAGTGCCTATTCATACATGATTTTGCATTTTCCTTTGTTATCTCATAATTAAATAGTGCATTGAATTTACCCGTTTCGATCGAACTATCGTCAAGAAGCTGCTTAAACCGCGCTATGGATATTTTCCCATCAAACACCCACGGATCAATCCCTATAATCACGGCTTTTGGAAAGGGGGTGTCCTCTTTATTGAAATAACTTATCACGCGAGCGTAATGATCCAGTTTTGCCGTACCCGTCGTTGCATTTAGATAATTGGCATCTCCAATATCTATAAACTCTTTGCGCAACAACATCGTCCTGGAAGAGCCGATCGCAAGAACATCTATTTTCTGTTTTCGTATATATTCTTTATATATTTTCTCAACTCTATTGACCGCGATCTTGTTTTGAGAAACGTATTTGCCCTCAAGCAGGTTTTTGACAATGCTGCTACTCGATTTTTGAGAAAAAATACCGAGTGAATCGCACTGAAAATTAAACACCGCTATGGAACCGGCTAATACCGTAAAGATGATCCCGCTTACTGTAAGCCAATGTTTATATCCCATCTGCATATTTAAAACCTGAAATATAAAAATTCTGATTTTCCGCTCAACATTAAAAACCCGGCTAAAAACAAAATACTGAAATATACCGCATTCCATGCGGAGGGTTGGAACTTTTTCATCTTTTCATTTGAATTTGTAAAAAGCAGCACCGTCACAAACGCAAACACAATCATCATTTCCCCAGCTTTGCCCATCCCCAATACGGGCATCATCTCCCCAAAAGCGATACCTTTTTGTTCCAAAAAGGAGAGGTGACGCACCAAGAAACCGGGTAAAACGATACCGCTTGCGGACATACCGAACATCGCTTTTATCACTCTCCATGCGTCGGCAAAACTTTCCGCTCTAAAAAACACCCATGTGATATTGACAAAATTGAATGTAACCAGCCAGGCAACCCATGCCCACAGCTTTAATCCGAGTGAACTCCATATTCGGTGAATGATCATCGCGATGCCGTGCAACCCTCCCCAAACGACAAAGGTCCACCCCGCACCGTGCCACAGCCCCCCTATAAGAAATGTCGTAAACAGATTCGTATATGTTCTCACACTTCCCTTTTTATTTCCCCCCAGCGGGATATATATGTAATCCCTTAAAAAGCGCGAAAGCGTAATGTGCCATCTTCGCCAAAAATCTTGTATATCAAGGGCTTTGTACGGAGAGTTAAAATTGATCGGCAAACGGATATTAAATAAAAGGGCGGACCCCATTGCCATATCCATATAACCGCTAAAATCAAAATACAGCTGAAACGTATAGGACAGACTTGTGGCCCATGCCTCAAAAAACGTCAATGCCTCTTGCCCGTCAAATCCGGCGTTTGCCCAAATTGCAAAGGTGTCCGCAATAGCTACTTTTTTAAAAAGACCGATGGAGAATATAAAAAGCCCGACTGCTATATTCCGATACTTGACAACCTTGTTTTTTGTATTGTGAAACTGCGGCATCATCTCTTTATGATGTACGATCGGACCGGCTATCAGTTGGGGGAAAAAACTGACAAACACAGCATAGTTTAAAAAGTCGTATTCCCCTGTCTCACCCTTGTAACTATCTACTAAATAAGCGATCTGCTGAAATGTAAAGAAACTAATGGCAAGGGGGAGCGCAAGGTTTAAACTCGGGATATCACCTGCCGGCATCCAATAGTTTATGTTATTAATGAAAAAATCTGCATATTTAAAATAACCCAGAGCAAGCAGGTTACTTGTTATCCCCACGCCAAGAAGCTTTCTTCTGTTTTTAAATATCGACCCCTTCCCAAGAGCGGTTCCGATTGCAAAATTAAAAAGCATCGATCCAAGAATCAAAGGAAGATATATAAGATTCCACCAACTGTAAAAAAACAAACTTGCAAAAACAAGCCACGCTTTGGCGGCTACCGTCAAGCGCTGCTTGTTAAGATAAAAATAAACAAAGAATGTTATCGGTAAAAAAAGAAAGATAAATTCATAAGAGTTAAAAAGCAAACAGGTCCTTATAAATGTTCATATTATAGCTTTTTTATATTTCCAAAAGCGCTTCCTTGGTTGCTTTTAGCATATACTCAAAATCATTCTCACTCATCCACAGGTGAAAGGGGAAGGAGATCATATTATCAAAAAACTCATCCGTGTTCGGACAGTCGGCCTGGCCAAACCCCAGTTTCTCGTAAAGGGGATAGCGGTTGAGCGGGTAATACTGCACGACGCACTTGATGCCCTTTTCAAACGCCAGTTTGGACATGAGCTCATCTCTTTTTCCGTTTTTCACATACGCAGCTAAAAGGTGATAATTGTGCTGCTTGCTCTCCACCCGGTGAAACTCCAGATCGTCAAATTCGCTTAGCTCATCGATGAAACGCAAAGCTCGCTTGCGTTTTGTAGCATTCATCTCATCCAGTCTCCCAAGAAGCTTTGTCCCCAGGGCACACTCCGCTTCTCCAAGGCAGTAGTTGTTGGGCATCAGCACCTTGCCATCAAGCATCGGCAGATCCACATTGCCCATCGCCGGCTTCCAGTAGTGCTCCCGCTCAAAGTCATAGCCACAGTGGCCGTTGTGGCGCAGCATCGGGATAATATCCGCGTACTTTTGCTCCCCGACCGTCAGCATGCCGCCCTCGCCGAGGGTTGTGATGTTTTTGTGGGAGTGAAAGGAAAAAATCCCGAAATCACCGAATGTACCGGCTTTTTTCCCCTCTATCTCCGTTCCCATCGCCTGCGCTACGTCCTCTATAAGCAGCACTCCGTTTTCCTTGGCGAATTGGGCGATCTGTTCAATCTCCGGAATCATATACCCGTAAAGGTGTACCACGATGATAGCCTTTGTTTTCGGCCCCATGCACTTTTTAATACTCTCCAGCGTTACAACGCGTGTTTGAAAATCGATATCCGCCCATACGGGTTTTGCTCCCTTTTTCACAAAAGGGTAAACGCTTGACGTAAAAGTGTGCGACGGTGCGATCACCTCATCACCCTCTTCAAACAGACACATCTGCGCCGCCATCTCTAAAGCGGCAGTGGCGTTGCAGACGGAAAAGGCAAAACGGTTTCCGTTATACCGGCAAAACGCATCCTCAAACGCATCCTTATGTCTGCCCTGCGTCAGGTTCTCGTCACTGTTCATAACCTCTGCAACCAGCTCCTGCTCCTGTTTGGTATATTTATGTCCTCTACCGCTGAAATTGATCTTTACATCCATAAACTCTACATCCTTTTGAACACTTCTTTGACTTTATTATAACTCAACACCTCTTTAAACTCCTCCCCAAGCGCATTGGCCAAAGGTTTTTCATGGATAACGGTCGAATCATAAAGCTTTCGGTACATCTCCTCCTTCAGATCTGCGGCGATGCCTTTGGGGATCCGTATGCCCTGCTTCTCGGCCAGTTCAAAAAACTCCCCGTATTCCCGGGGGTAAAACTCCTCCATAGCGTTCATCGTCATACAGTTTCCTATGCAGTGGTGGGTTTCCAAAACGACGCTAAGACCCGCGGAAAAAGGGTGAACGACCCCCACGAAGCTATTGGCTATTGCGCACCCTCCCAGATAGGAAGCCACCATGAGTTTTTCACGGTTTTCATCACTCATCATATCATCGCTGCCGAACACCTCTTTGCAAAGCGTGATCGCTTGATGGGAGAAGGCGTCCCCGACGGCGTTTCTGTAGCGTCCCCCCAGGGATTCGATACAGTGGATATAAGTATCCATTCCCGTATAGAAATACTGATCCCTGGGGACCGTTTTCGTCAAATCCGGATCGAGAATGAGTTGGTCATAGATGGTGTAGTGGCTGTTCATCCCCAGTTTCAAGCCCGTTTTTGAATTGGTCATCACGCACGTTCTGCTCGCTTCCGCACCGGTACCCGAAATTGTCGGTATCCCTATTTTATACACGGCAGGATTCTTGACCAGATCCCACCCCTGATAATCCTCGGCTTTTCCCGGATTTGTCAAGAGATTGGCCACGGCTTTTCCCGTATCCAGGGTACTTCCCCCCCCTACGGCGACGATCGCTTTGGGCAGTGTCTTTTCCTGCTCTTCCAACCTGCTTTTAAACGCGTCTATAAACTCTGTCTTTGGCTCATCTTCGGTTTGAACGAAAAACACTACATCTTCGTTTTTAAGCGGCAGCCTCTCTATCAAAGCACTGTCTTTGAAAAATTCATCGATAAAATACACGCTGTAGTCACTTGTACTTTCGATTTCATTTAACAGTTCACCAAGCCCGTCAATACTGCCCTTGCCGAACATATAGCGTAGTACGTTTTTTGAATTGTTCATATCTTCATTACCCCTTGTTCAAAGTTCACGAGTTCTTGCAAACCCAAAAGTTTTCGCATCTTGCCGTTGTCGCACAGGGAACCGTACACGTCCCCTTTTCTCGCAGGCTCATACTTGGGCGGCTGCGTATGCCCGTATTTTTTTGCGATCGTGGCAAAAATATCGTTTACCGTCGTTTTTCGGCCCGTGCCTATGCAGATCACCTCTCCCGAAATATCATCCGTGTTCATAGCGGCGATATTTGCTTTTACCACGTCCTGTACATAGACAAAGTCCCTGTACTGTGTACCGTCTCCGTATATCGTAGGGGTTTTTCCCTGCCGCAGCATGGTATCGAAAATGGAGATTACCCCGCTGTATTCGCTGTCTGCCCTCTGCCCCGGACCGTAAACGTTGAAGTATCTCAAAGCAACCGTCTCAACACCGTAAGTCGAGCTATAAAGCTTCAGATACCGTTCCGCCATCATCTTCTCATACCCATACGGCGAGACGGGTTTTTCGGGGGAATTTTCATTTTTGGGCATACTTTTTTCATCTCCGTATATGGCCGCACTGCTTGAGAAAACAACCCTTTTCGCTCCGGCTTGCCTCGCCGCTTCCAAAAGATTCAGCGTTCCCTGAAGATTAACCCTCCCCGTACGCAGCGGATCGGCCATGGACTCCTGTACCGATACTATAGCCGCCAAATGGTAAATATGCGTAATCGCGTTTTCGGCGATAAACGCATAAAGCCGCTCATAATCGCATATATCGATCTTTTGAAAGATAAACCGATCGGAAAATGTTTCCGAAAACTCTTCGATATTCTCCAAACATCCACCGGACATATCATCTAAGGCATACACGGTATCTTCGCTAAAGTGCAACATCTCTTTGACCAGATGTGAACCGATGAATCCCGCCGCACCCGTTATGAGAATGTTTTTACCCATACTCTACGACTCTTCCGTTTTCAAGCTTAATGATCTTATCGCATTTTTCCACCGTGCTTAATCGGTGTGCGATCATGATGATCGTCCTTTTACCGCTCATGGCGTCTATCGCTTTCATCACTTCGGCCTCCGTGCTGTTGTCCAGCGCGCTGGTCGCCTCATCCAGCACCAGCACTTCCGGCTCATGGTACAGCGCCCTTGCGATCCCAAGCCGCTGCCTTTGCCCTCCGGAGAGCCGCACGCCCCTTTCTCCGATGATCGTTTCATAACCGTTTTCCAAACCGCTTACAAACTCGTGCACCTGCGCCATCTTAGCTACCTTCTCCACCTGTGCACTATCTATCTGCTCCTTGTCGATACCAAAAGCGATGTTACTCGCTATCGTATCATCAGCAAGAAAAATACTTTGAGGCACATACCCGATACTGTTTTGCCACTGGCGTATATTGGAACCATCCAGCACCGTTGCGTCAACGATCAGTTTTCCTGAAGAGGGGGTAAGAAGTCCGAGTATCACATCCACGAAAGTACTTTTACCGGCACCCGTCGTCCCGATTACCCCTACCGTGCTGTTTGCTCCGATCGCCAAACTCACATCCGTCAAGGCAGGGGTTTGGGTATTTTTATAATAAAAAGATATGTTTTCCAGCTTTAAGTTGTGCTTTAAACTCAATCGCGTAAAATCGTTTCTGATATCCGCCTTCTCTTCTTTTCCAAGGTCCTGCAGCACTGCATCAAGTGCGGCGTTACCAAAGCGCAGCATGGACAGCGAGGCGTATATTGTATTGACTGCGGGTTTAAGCTTTAGCGCCCCCAACGCGTACAATCCCAGCACCGGCAGCAGTCTCCCCAGGTCGCTCCCGTCGCTCATCAGCGCATACATGGCAATCGCGAGCAAGGAACCAAAGGCTATCACCTCTACAAAAAACTTCGGCACTTGTGAAAGGGTTTGATTAATCGATTGATACCGTGAAAAATCAACCGAAGGGGTTTTGAAACTATCCAGATAAACTTCTTCACGCCCTAAAACTTTTAAATCCTTTATCCCTCCGATAGTTTCTGAAACGATCTTAAACCTTTGTGAATTGGCTTTGGCGCGCTCTTTTCCGATGTGAGAAACATATTTTCTCACCGTCGTGTACATCAGAATATAGAACCCTCCAAAGATTCCCGCCAGAATCGCGGCGAGCATAGGGTCAACCGCCACTAAAAAGATGATCAGAGCCAATGTGAGAGTACTGTACGTTACCAGTCTCAGTGCAGGCTGCAAAACCTGATTGATCATCAAATCCACTTCGGAAAGAATCGTTTTTGAGATATCGCTACTGTTACGCGCCAAAAAATAGTCATAGGGTTGGTGAAGGTACTTACGCAGCAGCTTTTTGCCGATGCTGTGGCGCCGCATGTTTGAAAATTTAAAAAGTGCGTAATAGGTAAAACTTTTAACCGCGGCACTGACCAGCAGCGTCACTAACGCGAATACTCCTAAAAATATCAAAAATGAATTCTTATCGCTGAAACCGCCGAAACCGTACACGGCGGATAAATACCTGTTTGTCTCAAGCATTTCCGGTTTGCCCAGTACGGAAAGAAACGGCATGATCGACCCCACGCCCAAAACTTCAAAAAACGCCATGACGATCATGAGCAGAGATAACAGCAGCGCTCTTTTACGCTCATGGGCGGACAGCAGCTGCCACAGTTTTTTATAGGTTTGAATCATCGGTTTACAACCATCCTTCTGCCGTTTGTTTCTTTTTTACCATTTGACCCCGCGGAAAATCACGTCTTTACGGATATTGCTTTTATATTTCGCCACGGTTTTAAACATCCCCTCCATCACTTCGGGAGTCAGGTAGTGCGGTTCCACGCCGATCTCTTGCAACCCCTGGTAAACGGGATTGTAGTAGTGCTCCTCTTTTTCTTTTCGCGGGTTTTCTATATTTTTGATCTCGACTCCATAGCCAAGCTTGTCGCCTACTGTTTTGGTCAATTGGGCAAGTTCATTGACGCTGAAGGTTTCCATGATCTGGTTAAAAATCCGCAGTTCACCCTTTTTCGCTGGGGTTCGCACGGAGGCGCCCACGCACTGCAGCGTATCTTTGATATTGAGGTATCCTCTGGTCTGTCCGCCCTGACCGTATACCGTCAAAGGATAACCGACAACCGCCTGGGTGATGAATCTGTTGACGATGGTACCGAAGATTTCATCGTAGTTAAAAATGGTTTTTAACCGATCATCGATCAAAGATTCCTCCGTTTCAATCCCGTAAACGGGACCCTGCATCAAGTCCGTAGCCTTCAGATCCCACATGCGCACGCCGAACCAGAAAAGGTCGGTATCCATGATTTTCGTGGTATGGTAAAGCGAACTCGCCTGTCTGGGATAGAGAAATTTATCTTTTCTGCCCTTGTGTTCTATCTCAAGCCACCCCTCTTCGATATCTATCTCGGGCGTTCCGTATTCGCCCATGGTTCCTATCTTTATCATATGGGTATCGGGGCTGAGATCTTTTAGCGCAAACATGAGGTTGTTGGTAACAAGCAGATTGTTCGAAAGGGTTTTGTTGGCGTATTTGTAATTGAGCAGCGAATAGGGCGCAGAGGGCTGCTCCGCATAGTGGATTACCGTTTCGGGTGCTCCCGTGAACTTTTTATCGACGCACCACTGGTACTGCACTCTCCCGTCAAAAAGACTCCGCATCACCTCCGGATCGGTCAGATCACCGATAACGACCTTGATCTCTTTTCCGGTTTTTTCATACCAGATTTTCGCCCGCTCGATAAGCGTGGGCACGCCGTAGAGCATCCCTACGTCAAGCTCCGTACATGCGTTTCTGCGCAGATAGTTGTCCACGACCGTTACCTCGTGACCTTCATTTGAAAACTTCATCGCCGTAGGCCAGCCGAGGTATCCGTCTCCTCCAAGTACTAATATATGAGCCATTATTATCCCTTCTTTACGTTATTTTATTATATCGTGTAATATATATTTTCTTGCTTTTGCACGCTATTGAGGTATGAGATAGCCGCTATGGATTTAAACCCGAATTCACACTCGAAAGTATACGGTTTTGTTCGGTCAAAGGCGTAGTCTTTAATTGCGCTCAGTCCCAATCGTATATGCCTTTCTCCTTCGGTTTGACAATTTTTTGCAAAGGAGATGAAGACCATATTATCATCTATCATCTCTTTTTTGACAATATTCAAACTTTCAACGGGAAAGCCCGCCTTGACCCACGCATTGATATCGGTATTGATGATATGGGTAATCCTGTCAATCCCGACCCTTGCCAGCTTTATCTGCACCTCTTTAAGCATCTGGTTCTTATGTTCCACCCTGGGAAGCAGCAATACATACTCCTTCTCCTGATCCAGCAGCGATCCGGCTATCAGCGAAATGTTGGCGTTATAGTAGATATTGATGGAACCTTTGATATGTGCCGTCGCGAAGGAGTAGGGATCACGCAGGTCGATAATCGTGTACTTCTGCGGATCTTTTGCCACCAAAGCGGGATCCAACAGGTTTATACTGTTGGCGGAGGGGATTTTGGCCGGCCCCTGCAGGTTCACAAGACTCATCTTCTTGAAATGTTCCGGCGTTTCTATAACCATCGCATCAAGGTTGTTTTTATACTTCTGCTCATTTTGTGCGGCTAAAGCGAAGCTTTGGTTTGTCTTTTTTTCGATCCCGACGGTACTCATGAAATGCGACTTGAGATCCTTGCCGCAGAACGTACCGCCCATATGCGAAGGCAGTACGATAATGTCGTCGGAAAGCCCGTGCAGCTTCACCGCACTTTGATAGGATTGTTCCAGCAGCTGTTCTTTCAACTCCTCTCCAAGCAGATCGGGACGCCCTATGTCGCCTATGAAAAGAAAATCCCCGGTAAAGACGATCTTTTCCACACCCTCTTCTTGCAGCAGAAAGCTCAGACAAAAGGGAGTGTGTCCCGGGGTTTCTAGCACTTTAAAGTTCAAGCTGCCCACAGGTAGTTCCGCTCCCTCTTTGGCCTTGATGGTTTCAAACTCGGCTGAAACATTGTGCGCGTACACGTTTTTTGCCCCGGTACTTTCGGCAAGGGCCGCGTGTCCCCCTACAAAATCGGCGTGGGGGTGGGTATTGAGGATATATTTCGGAATTAACCCGTATTGGTTGATATACTCTACATAATCACCGATATCCCGCTTAGGGTCGATTATACAGACCTCTTTGCTTTTCTCGCACCCTACGATATAGGAAACGTGGGCTAAGCCTTCATCTACAAAATGTTTCAGTATCATCTCTATCCCTTTTACAATTCCAGGTTCTCAATTACCTTATGCTCTATGAGGTACTGTTTGATTTCAGCGACGCTCATGCACTTTTCGTTTGCGCTGATATAGGGGTTTGTCACCTTTTTGCTTGTTATATTTTCATAACTGTCGTAATCGATATCCTCATACATCGGTGGAATGGCCGGTTTCACCACAAACATATTGTCCAGCTCATACGCTTTTGCCGTTTCCGGCACGGTCATCAACTCTTCATACAGCTTTTCCCCGGGTTTGGAACCGATAATTTCGATCTCGATCTCTTCGGGTTTTCTGCCAAACTGCGGTGCGACGATCTCGATCATCGCCTGTGCCAGATCCGTAATCCTCATCACCGGCATCTTCGTCACGAACACCTCCCCGCCGATAGCCAGCTTTGATGCCTCAAGCACCAGCGCAACCGCTTCTTCTATGGTCATGATAAAGCGGGTCATCTGTTCATCGGTGATCGTGATCTTTTTGCCGTCTCTTATCTGTTTGTAAAAAATGGGAGCTACGGAACCTTTGGAACCGATAACGTTTCCAAAGCGGGTACTGCTAAAAACGATATCCCTATTGCAACGGATATTCAGCGCCGAACTCATCAGCCGCTCTCCCAAGAGTTTGGTCGTCCCCATTACATTCGTGGGATTGACCGCTTTGTCGCTGCTGGTATAGATCACCCGTTCGCACCGCTGTGATTCAAGCGCAGCCTGGATGACGTTTGAGGTGCCGTCCGCGTTGGTTTTTACCGCATCCAGAGGGCTGACTTCGCTGATAATGACGTGTTTCATCGCCGCCGTATGCAAAATAATATCCACGTCTTTGCACAGATAGGTCAAGCTATTCAAATCCCGAATGTCACAGAAAAAACCGTTGTATCTTTTTTCTCCACGGTACTCGTCGTTGAGGAAAAACAGCGCGGCTTCGTTATTGTCAATCGCCTTGATCTCTTTGACGCCACACTCAAGAAGCTGCTTTATCAACTCTTTGCCGATCGTTCCCGCCGCGCCGGTGATCAACACCTTTTTATTATTGTATAAATCTTTCACGCCTTCACTCCAAATAATCTGTATTGTATATATGTTTTAACCACTATGAAAAACTGCGGCAGATGCTCCCACGCCACTCTTCTGGGTTTATCGACCACGGGAAGATCAACGGCGATTTCGCAGCTTCGCATCCCCTTTTGAAAGCACTCCAGGTGCAGCAATCCGCAGGTACACTTGCCCGAAAAGGACAACTGTTTGGCAAAACTTGCACGAATAGCTCTAAAACCCGTTCCCGCATCCTGTAATTTTTCCCCCGTGAAAACATTCGCCGTTTTCAGCAAAATCCGCTCGGAGAACCTTGCGATATTGGGTCTTTTGCCATATACGATATCGCACGTACCCTCCTTGATCGGAGCGATCAGTTTATCGATATCTTCGGGTTTATGCTCTCCGTCGGCATCCATAGTTACGATTATATCCCCCCGAGCCGTGGCGATTCCTCTTTTTACACTATAGAGGTAGCCCCGGTTGGTACCGTTTTGTAAAAAGCGGACGCCCTTGTAAGCATCGGGATCAAGATAGCTGTTAACGGGAATTTCACTTCCGTCGTCAATCACGATAATATCCTGGTAACCGCCCAACTTGCCCAATACGTTCTCCAATCTCCCTTTTTCATTGTACACGGGGATAACGACCGAAACACTCACAGGTGCAATCCACACTCCGTTTTTGTCGTATCCGACCATCGTCCTTCCCTGCCGCTTCCCGCTTTCGTACAGGGTTCACAGCCGATACTTTCATAGCCCTGGTTAAACAAAGGGTGCAGCGGAAGATTTCGCTCATGGATATAGGTAAACACCTCTTGCGCACTCCACTCAAATACGGGAAGCACTTTGTAAATCCCTCTTTTGTCCCTTTGGATCGGACTCATCCCTTCTCTGACATTGCTTTGGTCTTTACGCAGGGCGCTGAACCAGCATTTAATATTGTTATTTTCCAGAAATTCGTCCAAAACGATGACTTTGTTATCCCGGCAACACCGTTCCACATCCTTAATTTCACCCCCTTTGTCCATATAGGCGGCTTTGTCCAGGTTGCTTTTCAAGCGGAGAAAAAAAAGATCTCTATACATATGCCGCAATCTTTGAAAATACTCCACGGTATCTTCAAACAAAAAGCCCGTGTCTACAAAAATCACCGGAATATTGCAGCGGGATCGGTGGATAAGGTCGATCAGCAACGATGCCGTTGCCCCGCAGGAAGTGGTAGCTATCGTTTGATTGTTGTATTTTTTATACCACTCCTGAATTACCGACAGTGATTTTTCTACATTATCACTCATGCATCCTCTTTTCAAAAAACCAGTAAAACGCGAACATCAAACCCGGCGTTTTGGCTTTGCTTTCGTCATAAACAAAACCTTTCGCTTCACGCAAAGGCAGATACTCCAACTCGATCATCTCCTGGTGGATCCCTCCGCCCTCATGCGCTTTGTCGCTTGCATCCACTTCGCAGTAGTACAGGTGCTGCTTCGCCCCCGAAACGCCCACGTTGGTAAAAAACGACGTGATCTTTTCTATGCGCTCGGGTTCCACGCGGTAGCCGCACTCCTCATCGATCTCTTCCAGAGCAATCTGCACCAAAGAGCACTCCTTATCGATGATTCCGGCACACAGTTCATAGGTATAGAGATGTTTTTTGTGCGTCAAATACACCGGAGGCCGGAACTGCTTGACCAGAACAAACGCCTCTTTCTGCCGGTGATACAGCAGTACGGCCACGCTGTCGTGGCTTTGCACCGCTTCCCACGACTTTTTTTCACCCCCTTGCCTATAGTGCAAAGACAGGGGTTTGATAAAGCGCGGATTGCGCAGCGTGTCCGTATAAAACTCCGTGATCTTCACGAGCGTCTACGCCTTGAGCTTTTCAAAAAGCTCCAAATGATCAAGCTGTTCCCACGGGTAGTCGCTTTGCCCCACCTGTCCCCGACTTGCCACGTCGGCGTAGGTAAAGGTTTCCTCGCTGGGCTTATCCAGATCAAACTGCTTGGTAATCCACATGGGCGTCAAGGGAAAGTGCTCCATCACAAACTCGGACAACACGTCGTCGTTGACTTTCATATACGTTCCCATGGTATCCACGCTTACCGAGGTGGGTTTCGCCAACCCGATAGCGTAAGAGATCTGAACGATACACTTTTTGGCCAGACCCGCGGCGACGATATGCTTGGCCAGCCAGCGCGCGGCGTAGAGTCCGCTTCGGTCCACCTTCGTATAATCCTTGCTCGATTGCGCTCCTCCACCGATAGGCGCGTAGCCGCCGAAACTGTCCACGATCAGTTTTCTTCCGGTCAAACCGCTGTCGTGCAGCGGCGAGTGGGAAACGTAACGTCCCGTGGGGTTAATGTGGATGATCGTTTCTTCGGGATCGTACAGGCTCGTGGGCAGTCCCGTATCGTCGATAAGACCGTGGATCAGTTTTCGCACCTCTTCGATACTCATCGATTCCGTACACGGGGCGGAGACGACGATGGTGTGGATCTTTTGCGGTCTGCACTCTTCAAAGTTTTCCTTGGTGCCGTAATCCACCGTTACCTGCGTTTTGATATCCACGCCCAGCTTGTGGGGGTGGTTCAGCGCGTAGTGGTACACCTTGTCCGCGAGCATCCGGGCGTAGGTAATCGCGCTTGGCATCAGATCCGCCGTTTCGCTTGATGCGTAGCCGAACATGATCCCCTGATCCCCAGCGCCGATCTCGCCGCTTTCTTGATCAACCCCCTGACTGATGTCGGGGGATTGCTGGTTGAGCAGCACTTCGACTTTCACATCCTCGGGGTGCAAACACTGCTCGTGGGTAAACTTGCCTTTGCCGTTATACCCGATCTTCGCAAGCGCTTCTTTGACGATCTGCTCATACTCGGCATCGCTGAGTTCCAGCTGCGATTTGATTTCGCCGCCGATGACGACGTTTTTCCCCGCTACGAACACTTCACTGGCCACACGCGCGGCGGGATCGGCCATAATATGCCGGTCGACGATAGTGTCGGCGATGATATCCGCGCATTTGTCCGGATGTCCCGGACTGACGATTTCACTGGTAAATAGATACATATGTTTCCTATCCTTTGAGAAAAATTGCTTTATTTTACTATAGCGGCACTTGTATTTTGGTAAAGCCGCGCAAAACCCTAGCTAAAATCGCCCTTTTACGGACGCGGTTTCAAGGATATACAACGCTTCGATACCGTTTCCTCCTCTGTCACCGACTCTTCTCTTTTCTTTCATAATCGTCATGCAGCCGCTCGATATCGTCTTCGGCAATATACTCTCCTACCTGTGCTTCTATCATTACCACGGGTATTTTGCCGTAGTTCGCCAACCGGTGCTGCTGTCCCATTTTGATATAGGTGCTTTCATTGGGCCGAAGAAGCTTGGTCTCTTCGCCTATCGTTACCGTCGCCGTTCCGCTGACGACGATCCAGTGTTCGTTTCTGTGAAAATGCTTTTGCAGGCTTAAGCGCTTGCCGGGTTTGACTTCAATCCTTTTTATCTTATACCCGCTGGTATCTTCCAAAACGGTAAACGTCCCCCAGGGGCGATGCGCGGTCCGGTGCACGTTGTGCAGCTGACTGTCGCGCTCTTTTAACTTTTCGACCACCTTCTTTACCTTTTGTCCGCTTCCCTTTTTCCCGACCAGTACGGCATCTCCCGTATCAACAACGATCGTATCCTCCATATCAACGGTCGCAACGATGCGTTCTTTGGCATAGATGAAGTTATTTTTGCTATCTACCGCTATGTGCCGGGGACTTTCCGTATTGCCGTTTTCATCTTTTGGAAGCTCCTCGTATAACGAATCGAAACTTCCCATATCCGACCAGCCGAAATCGCCCGCAACCATTTTGACTTTTTTTGAATGCTCCATCACCGCATGGTCGATACTTTTGGAAGGGATCTTTTCCATATCCTCAAGACGTATCCTCATATGACCGTTACATATCCTGCCGGCAAACGCTTGCTGCGCGGCGCTGAAAATCTCCGGAGCGTATCTTTGCAGCTCCTTTAAAAAAACCCCCGCTTTAAAGCAGAACATTCCGCTGTTCCAGTAACAGTTCCCCTCCCCTATATATTTTTGCGCCTGCTTGAGATCGGGCTTTTCGTGAAACCGCGTCACCTCTCCGTCAGAACGCGCCTCTATATACCCATAACCCGTCTCCGGCTCTGTCGGAGTGATTCCGAAAGTGACTAAACTGCCCTCCTGAGCCCGTTTCCTGGCTTCCGTCACCGCGGCTTCATACCGGCTGCCGTCTTTGATCAGATGATCCGACGGGGTGACGAGAACGACCGTTTCCTCCTCCATCGCCATACACGCCATGGCGATCGCCGGGGCGGTATTTTTGCCCACGGGTTCGAGCAGATAGCGGTTTTGGGTCTTTCCCAGTTCCTCAAGCTGATCAAGCGCCAAAAAGTAATGTTCCGTATTGGAAACGATAAACTGTTCTTCGCAAAGCGATGCGTTACGCTCGACGGTATCTTGAAACAGGGATCGATTATGCATGATCTTGACAAACTGCTTTGGCAGCAAAGCCCGGCTGACGGGCCACAGCCTCGTACCGCTGCCGCCGCACAATATAAGATTTACCATATTACGCCTTTATCCAAACGATAGTTTTCATCATATTTTCAATTTATATATCTTTGCCCACGGTGAAAGTATTATCGGTTCGAAAAGCGTTTTATCGTAATTTTCCAAAATATAGAGTTGGAAATACAGCGAATTGTAGGTTTGTTCATCCACGATAACGAAGGTGTTGTAACTTTTTAAGAATAGGACGTTCAACCCCTGGGCATGGAACCGCTGCACCTTCGTTTGCAGACCGCTTTGTTCATACCGGGTCTGCACAAACCGCTTTACGGGTACGCTGGAATCGCCTATTTGCAAAACCGCTTCTTTTTTATCCATCTTGAGATTTTTCGCAAAATATAAAAACTGCCGATCCTGCTTGACCTGCTGCGTCATGTAAAAGAACGGCCGTTCATAGGATTTACCCGTCATCAGGTCCAGGTTGCTGAACAATCCGACGGTCGGGTAGATACTGAGCATCCGATAGGGCAGATACAGGTAGATATCGCGCGTCTTCTCGGGGAGCTTGATACGCTCCAGCTGCAGGCTTTGCAAAAAGAGGTTGGTATCTTTAAACCCGTGGTTTAGCGTCATCTGCTCTATCGTGGGCGCGATGGGTTCCCTTTGCTCTTCGGGCAGATCCCTGTTTTTCTCCTTGCGGGCATAATCCCTTTCGGTATATTCCACCTCCAGACGCGCCATCTGCGCCGCGGCGAGCTGCGACTGCGTTAAAACAAAGCTGACCGGAAAATTTGCGCTCCCCCTGTGCTTTCCTCCGTCGATCAGGGTTTTCACATCGCTGTAGTAGCGCACGGGATAGCCGTAATCCCACCATGTCACGACATAATCTTCCCGCTGTGCCATGTTGCCGAACTTTTCAAGCAGCTGTACCTCCTGCTTGTTAAAGACCGGACCGATGTGGCTGTTATACCGTTTCACATGCAAAAGATTGGGCAGCAATATCAAAATACTCAATCCCCCCGCCGCGATATAGCGCAAGGAGCGGTGCCGCATATACGACGTTGTTTGCATAATCAAAAAACCGATCCCCAAAGCCATGATCGGTACGGCGTAGATGGTAAAGCGCAACCCGCTGTTCAGGGCCAAAAACCCAAGCCCGACCATCGGCAGCGCCAGCAGCATAATGCGATGTTTATAACATAGCCACACATACCCCGCAAGAGAAAGAACAAAAGTGATCTGATGCCCGCTGATACGGTTGGCAAAAAGTTCAAAGGAGATATTTCCGGCTTCACGGATCGTTTGCATTACGGTAAAAAAGTGCAGCCGCAAATCCTCCTGTGAAGTCACGGTCGTATTTTGAAACACGTAACCTTGCAGTTTGTTCCAAATGGGATCGAACCCTCCCGTTATAAAAAACGCCGCAACCGACACGCCGAAAAACAGATAAAGGTACTTTCCCGCTTTTTCTCTCGTAAACAGCAGATAGAGGACGATAACGAGACCCAGGCGGATCAACCCGTCTGTCATAAGCGTAGCAAGCAGCATCAACGTTATAAGTTCTATTTCATACCTGATGGAGTGTTTTTTATACACTCTAAACCCCGCATACAGCAAAATGAACACGATAAACGCAAACTCCAAAGCATAGCTTTGGGGATACCACCAGCGATAAACCAAAATATCCAGTGCGGCGATAAGTTGATACATACGAAGCCGTGTCTGATACGCCCCCACTAAAGACCACAGCAGAACCGTAGGCAGCACGATATTGAGCATATCGGTATCGTAATACCCCGCCATGGTACGGTTATAATAACTCCACGCGATGGAGGCTAACAGCGCGGCGACAAACCCGCTGGCCGTCTCTTGTATATCCCGTGCCAAAAGGATAATGGGAACAACGATCAAAGAACCGAGAAAAACCGGCATATAAAAGATAATCGCTTCAAAGTCAAAGGGCAAGACCTGAGCAACAAATGCCGTCAGCTGTGAAGCTGCCTGCCTCACCGGAGAGCGGTCATACTCCTGATGCCCCCCCTGCAAAATATCTCTGGCTCCCTCCGCCCAGAAATACCCGTCGTTGGTATTGATCATAAAGCTGCCGTTATGACGGTAACTTTCCATATCACCGTTTTGGTATACCCAAAGCAGTCGGACCCCTACGGAAAAAAGATAAGCCAGCAGCAGAAGCACAAGTACCGTTTTATGCTGCTGTATCCATTTCATATACTTTGTATTTGCCATCCTCTTCCTTTAGTTGTTTTTACCCGGTACCGCCTGAGACGCCCGTCCTCAAACGGTTCCCCATAGCCGACTTAGGAGCGTACTCCGATTTGATAATACTCAAATCCCCTCTTTCTGAGCTTTTGCATATCGTATTGATTTCTTCCGTCAAAGATAACGGGGTGTTTTAAGCGTTTGATCATCTCTTCAAAATCGGGACTGCGGAACTCCTTCCACTCCGTTACCAAAAGCATCGCTTCGCTGCCGTTTAACGCATCGTATTTGCTTTGGACGTACTCAACGTTTTCATTATCTTTAAGGTAACATTCCCGCGCCTCTTTAAACGCTTTGGGATCGTACGCTTTGATCTTTGCTCCGCGGCTTGTCAATTCATCGATGATCGTAATGGAGCTGGCCTCGCGCATATCGTCGGTTTCGGGTTTGAAGCTCAAGCCCCACAGCGCAAAAGTCATACCGCCGAGATCTTCGCCGAAGCGTTTGATCACTTTGTTTGAAAGCACTTTCTTCTGTTCATAGTTTACCGCCTCTACCGCATCGAGAATCTTTGGCGTATAACCGTACTCTTTGGACGTTTTGGCTAAAGCCTGCACATCTTTGGGGAAACAGCTGCCCCCGTACCCGCATCCGGGATAGATAAAACTAAAACCGATACGGGTGTCGCTTCCGATCCCCACGCGCACCTTGTTCACATCCGCGCCGACCCGCTCGCAGATGTTGCTGATCTCGTTCATAAAGCTGATCTTGGTTGCCAGCATAGCGTTTGCCGTATATTTGGTCATCTCTGCGGATTTAACGTCCATCTCGATAAAACGGTCGTTCTTTTTCAAAAAGGGGCTGTACAGTTCCCGCATCACCTCTATGGCATCTTCATTGTCCGCCCCGATCACGATACGATCGGGACGCATAAAATCACTCACCGCCGCGCCCTCTTTTAAAAACTCGGGGTTGCTGATTACGTCAAAGCTCAGGCTGGAACCACGCTTTTCAAGCTCTTGCTGCACGGTATAACGCACCTTTTCAGCGGTACCGACGGGAACGGTGGACTTGTCGATGATATAGGTATGTTTATCCATATGCTCCCCGATGCTTTTCGCCACGGCCAGGACATAGCGCAGATCCGCGCTGCCGTCTTCGCCCATGGGCGTTCCCACGGCGATAAAGCAGATTTCGCTTCGGACAAGGGCTTGCTTGATATCGGTAGTAAAATGCAGCCGTCCGGCGTGGTGGTTTTCCACGACCATCGGCTCCAGCCCCGGTTCATAGATGGGGATATTTCCCTTTTGCAGATTTTCCACCTTTGCCTCGTCGATATCCACACAGGTCACCTCATTCCCCATCTCCGCAAAACAGGTGCCCGTCACAAGCCCCACATACCCCGTACCGATCACGCTAATTTTCATAATTTTCCTTTCGCATACTTAAAGCAAACTCTTTCAAAAAAACCAAAAAAATCGCTACCGCGAGAGCCGCCGCAAACGCCACTTCAACGATCAACTTTCGTTTTGGCGTGTTGATCGGCTTGTCTGAGACGCTGATTTCGGTTACGGGCTTGGTCATGGAAAATATTTGAAAACCCCGGAGTTTCCCTTCGTGGCGCTCCAAAATAAAATCCATACCGCTTTGCAGTACTGACTTGATCCGTTCCGGTTCCCGTCCCATCGCGCTAAGTGTGAGCAAAGAGCGGCTGCCCTTTGGACTTTCGGCGCTGATTGGAAACTTCTTTTCCACGATCACAGCCAGATCGTCGGCATTGTCCAAAGCGCGCGCGCCGAACTGTTCTCCGTATATCTCTCCGATTTCGACAAGTACCGAACCTTTATATACGGGAGGAGGGTTCTTGCTCCATGCATAAAGCGCGGCAGCGATAGTCACCGCCGCGGTAAAAAGCACAATAAACACTTTATGCCTCCACAGCATTTCAAACACCGCTTTCAAATCGACCTCATCTTCTTGAATATGCCGCCTATGCTCCATCGATTGCCTTTCCGTAAAAATAGTTCGTCGCTTCCACGAAGCCCTCTATACTGCCGCAGTCAAAGCGCTTGCCCTCAAAGCGGTACGCCAGCACTTTTCCCCCTTTGGCCTGCTGTAAAAGCGCGTCGGTGATCTGGATCTCCCCGCCCTTTCCCGGCTTCGTTTTTTCAAGGATATCAAAAATATCGGGGGTCAGGATGTAGCGGCCGATGATCGCCAGATTCGACGGTGCCTCCTCGGGCTCGGGTTTTTCGACCATATCGTCGATTTCAAAAAGCCCCTTTTCGATCTCTTTGCCCGCGATGACGCCGTATCTGTTGGTCTGATCTTTGGGCACCTCTTCGATAGCGACAATAGAGCAGCGGTACCTTTCATACACGCGCATCATCTGCCGCAATACGCTTTCCCCCCTATTATCGCACAGGTCATCGGCCAGCACGACGCCGAAAGCTTCCTCGCCGATAAGTGTGCGCCCCGTCAGGATCGCGTGTCCGAGCCCCTTCATCTGCTTTTGTCTGGTGTAGCTGAAGGTACAGCTTTCGATCAATTCGCGGATTTTGGTCAGGTATCCCTCTTTGCTCGTTCCTTTGATCTGGTGTTCCAACTCGTAGCTGATATCAAAATGATCCTCGATCGCCCTCTTTCCCCGTCCGGTGACGATCGCCATGGTTTCCATCCCGGCACTCACCGCCTCTTCGACGCCGTACTGGATCAGCGGCTTATTAACCACCGGCAGCATCTCTTTAGGCATCGCTTTGGTCGCGGGCAGAAACCTCGTCCCGTATCCGGCGGCGGGAAATAAACACTTCTTGATCAAAAAAGCTCCTTCGCGATATAGATAATTTTTTTAAGGTTATTTTAGCCAAATAGTGCTTTATCTATAATGCGCCACCGTTACAATCTGAAATGTAATAAAGTTTCGGTAAAATAGCGTAATACTCTAAACAGATAAAACAAGGAGAGCCCAATCAAAAAGGACAGCTTTTTACTGGAGCAGTTAGACCGGTATATCGAAGATAGCGAAAACAACTATCTCCACATATCCGAAATTGCCAACATCCTCAAAGAGCTTGGGGATGAAGAGTTTAACAGCTATATTAAAAAACTGCCCTCGGAGATTTTGGGGGATCTCTCTTTGGAGTTGCCCGACCGCTATTTCGACGATATCGTCAACGGTACCACGGTCGATGATTTGACCGTTGCGGTCAAAGAGCTTGAAAGTGACGACAAAACCGACTTTTTACAAGAGATCGAAGAGGTTGACGAAGATATCGCGCGCCAAGTCTTCGCCAACCTGGACAAGGCGGAACAGGCCAATATCTCCAAACTGAAAGATTACGGCGAAGAGGTCGCCGGGGCGTATATGCAAACGGAGATGTTTACCGCCAATATCGAAGAAAAGATCAGCGACGCCATCGACAGGTTCAAAGCGCTCAAGCTCGAACAGAAGCTTGAAAATGTCCACAACCTGTTTATCACCCATTATAATAAGCTGATCCACGTGATCCCGCTTGAGGATCTGCTGACCTTTGATTTTGACAAGCGTTTTGACGAATTGATCGACCCCTATAACGCGCCTGCGTACCAATACGCCATCGATACCGACCGTATCGCCGACGTGATCAAAAAGTTTGAAGAGTACGACCTGCCCGTCATCCCCGTCCTTGACAGCAGCGGCACGCTGATCGGCCGGATCACCTCCGATGATGTCTACGACATCATCTCCGATCAGGCCACGGAGCAGATGTACCACCTGGCGGGGGTGGACGACGACGCGGAGGAGGATGACGATATTTTTGACGCGGGGCGCAAGCGCAGTGTTTGGCTCTTTATCAATCTGCTTACCGCCATCGCCGCCTCTTTGGTGATCGGACTGTTTGAAAGCACCCTGCAAAGCTACGTGGCGCTGGCGGTGCTCATGCCCATCGTCGCGTCCATGGGCGGCAACGCGGGTACGCAGACGCTTACCGTCGTGGTTCGGCAGCTCGCCCTTGGGGATATCTCCCCCAAAAACGCCTACTCCACCATCAAAAAAGAGCTCATCATCGCGCTGTTTAACGGCATGGGTTTTGCATTGGTGATGGGGATTATCGCCTTTGCGTGGTTCGGTGAATCGATGCTTGGTATCGTCATCGCCATGTCGATGGTGATCAACCTTTTTGCCGCGGGGTTTTTCGGCTCCGTCGTCCCGCTGGCACTCAAACGCTTAGGCGTCGATCCCGCCGTAGGCAGCACCGTGGTGTTGACCACCGTTACCGACATCGTCGGTTTTTTCAGCTTTTTAGGGCTGGCAAATTATATATTACTTTAAAGGAATACAACACGAATGGAACTGTTGCTTCTCTACTTTTTTTTAGCCATCGGCATCTCTTTTTTATGCTCCGTTTTGGAATCGGTACTGCTTTCGATAAACATGTCCTATGTGGCGGTTTTGGAAGAGCACAGCCCCAAAGCGGGAAAAATATTTAAACATCTGAAAGAAAATATCAATAAATCTATCGCTTCGATTTTGATCCTCAACACCATCGCCCACACCCTCGGCGCCGCCGGAGTCGGTGCCCAGGCCGAAGCGGTTTTTGGCAGCGAAGTGATGTTTTGGGTTTCGATCGTTTTGACCTTCGCGATCCTTTTTATCTCCGAAATCATCCCAAAAACCATCGGAGCGATCTATTACAAAGAGTTGGCCGTCCCCTCGGCGTATCTGATCAACTTTTTCGTCTTTATCACCTACCCCATCATCCTGACCACGCTCTTTATCACCGATAAAATCTCCAAAAACAAAGGCGGCGGCGAAGCGCTGAGCAAGGATGAACTGATCCATACCACGCTCATCAGTGAAAACGAAGGGGTGATCGATGAGCATGAAAGCGACGTTATCGAAAACGTTTTGCAGATGGATGAGATCAAGATTCAAGATATCGCAACGCCCCGAAGCGTCGTGTTTGCGCTGGAGGAGAATATGCCTATCAAAGAGTGCCTGCAGCAAAAGTCGCTTTTTAACTTTTCACGAATCCCCGTTTACAAAGACACCATCGACAATATCACGGGGCTTGTGCTGACAAAAAAACTTTTCCAGGAAGCTTTTAACGACGTGGGTCAAACCGTGGGAGAGGTCAAGGATGAACTCTTTGCGATCAATAAAAATATCCCCGTTTCCAAAGCGCTGAATCTTTTTATCAAGCGAAAAGAGCATATGTTTTTGGTGGTGGATAATTATGAACAGACCGAAGGGATCGTCACGCTGGAAGATTGTATCGAAACGCTCCTTGGCGTCGAGATTATGGATGAAAGCGACAGCGTGGAGGATATGCGCGAATTGGCAAAACAGCAGATGCGCCTGAAGCGCAAACTCCGAGAGGATGGCTCCACGAAAGCCTAGTACCCGAAGAAGGTACTAGCGGCTACTGCGCTACCTCTTTACGGGCTTTTTCCAACCCCTTTTCAAAACGTTCGTAACTTTGCAGCGCGCCGCGCTTGACATCTTTCCACGCCGCTTTGGAGCTTTGCTTCATCTCTCCGTAGGCTTGGGAGAGTTCGTTGCGCTGTTGGCGCAGCTGCCTCATCGTTTTACGGTAGCGCTGCTTTGTCGCCTCGGACATGGAGTCCCAGTTTTTCTCCACCCTTTGTTCCAACCGCTCCATACGGCGGTCCGCTTTTTCAAGGTAAGGTTTCATCTCCCCGACCGCCTGTTTTCTTTTATTCACCGTGTACTCTTTGAGCGTTTGCTCAAACTCTCTGGCTTCCTTTTCAACCTCCTGCAGATCCGCTTTGACGCCGCCTTTGTGATCCGACGCCGCAAGCGGGGAGACAAGCAGCAGCATTGCCGAAACGATATATACTATTCTCATTACTGCTCCCTTTTTTGGGAAAATTGCCGTTTCGCATCCTCTATGGAGGCGCTCAGATCTTCCCATGCGCTTTCAAAACCCTGTTTTAAACTATCCAGGGCACCGCTGGTAGAGGTTTTCAACTCCTCGTACTGCCGGGCAAGCCGCTCCTTTTGGCTTTGGAGTTTTTGCACATCTTCATTGAGTTTTATCTTTGTATCCGCATCGGCCTCTTTGGCTTTTGCCTGTAGTTTTTCCAGCTCGGCTTGCATCTGAGCCAAGCGTGCTTCGGTTTTTTCTTTATATGCTTGTGAGAGTTCCAATCGCTTTCCTTTTTTTGCTTATCGCATGAGCCCGCTTAGGGCAACTGTGGAAAGACTTTTACAGGTTCCGCACCGGGGTGCGGCCCGTTATTCATTGTACTGGCATGAACTTAATGGAAAGTTAAAGGGTATGATCGCGCTTGAAATCGATAATGTTTTGCTCGATCCCCTCAAGAAGAAGATTCCTCGCCTCTACGCTGGTCCAGGCGATGTGGGGCGTGATTAAAAGGCGCTGCTTGTTTTGTACCCGCATCAAGGCGCTGTCGTTTGGCAGGGGCTCCTTTGTGGTCACGTCCAGCCCCGCGTAGATCTCTTTTTGGTCCACGACTTTTGCCAAATCCTCCTCGTTGATGATCCCTCCGCGGCCGAGGTTGAGCACTACGGCTCCCTTTGGCAGCAGCTCCAGCTCCTTTTGTCCCAGCAGGTCTTTTGTCTGCTCATTCAGCGGAGCGTGCACACTGACAACCGAGGAGGTTTCCATCAGCCGCTCCAGCTCCACGCGGTTATAGGGTTGATCGCTGTTTTGGCCGCTGGTGGAATAATACTGCACGTGCGCCCCAAACGCCGTGGCGATCTTGGCCACTTCCCGGCCGATGGCACCCATACCGATGATCCCCCACTTTTTACCCGCAATCTCGTAAAAGGGTCTGGACACG
Source organism: Epsilonproteobacteria bacterium tcs-49 (assembly GCA_002049495.1). Taxonomy (GTDB): domain Bacteria; phylum Campylobacterota; class Campylobacteria; order Campylobacterales; family Sulfurovaceae; genus TCS-49. Next base: position 109,403 of record LLYS01000003.1, read on the forward strand.
TTGGTAAAAAGCCGTGATTCCTCCCAGTGCCCCTCTTTGACAAAGCCGTCGTAGTACCCCATCTTCTCCAGCAGGTAAAAGAGCATACTAAACGTGTGCTGCGCCACGCTTTTGGTGGAATACCCCGCCACGTTGGTAACGCGGATACCCTTTTTCTCCGCATACTCCAAATCGACGTTATTCATCCCCGTCGCGGCGATACAGATCAATCTAAGGTTTGCACACGCATCCATCACCGCTTTGTCGATGACCACCTTATTCGTTATGACGATCGCACTCGATCCGATCCGCTCAACCGTTTCCCCGGGGGCGGTTTTGGCATAACATGTTACCTCCCCGTGCTTTTCAAAGATGGAAAGATCGACGTCGTCTCCGAGGGTTTGTGCATCCAGTATAGTGATTTTCATAATTGTAGTTCCTTGCGTAAAATTTAGTCTATTATAGCAAGTGAATAAAGGAGAAAGGGTTAATCGTACGTGCGGGAGAGATGCTCCCGCGTTGATGTTTTACTTGTTGAGTGCTTCTTTTGCCGTATTTACGACGTTAGTGAAGTTTTCCGGACTGTTCATCGCCATATCCGCAAGAACTTTTCTGTCAAGTTCTACGTTGGCAAGGCTGAGCCCGTGCATAAATCTTGAATAGGAGATATCGTTGAGTCTACAAGCTGCATTGATTCTTGTGATCCAAAGTTTTCTAAAATCTCTTTTCTTTCTTTTTCTGTCTCTAAAAGCGTGCTGTAAAGAGCCCTCTACCTGCTCTTTGGCTTTTTTAAAGTGTTTTCTTCTACCGCTGTAGTAACCTTTGGCCTGCTTCAAGACCTTCTTGTGTCGTGCTTTTCTAATCGTACCTGTTTTTACTCTCATTGTTTTTCCTTTACCTTGTCAAGTTGTTTAAAGGTGTTTATCCTAGGGATAAAACTTGCCCGTTTAGGGGTTCCTCGTGCTTTGTGCCTACGCACCCATCATTTTTTTCACTCTGGCGACATCCGCTTCGTGAATGCTTTGAGGGTTTCTCAGCTCTCTTTTTCTTTTATTGCTCATCTTTGTCAAGATGTGGCTTCTAAAAGCTGAACCTCTTTTAATGCTACCGCCTTTTTTGAGTTTAAAACGCTTTGTAGCACTTTTGTTGCTCTTCATCTTTGGCATATTTTCCTCCTTTATAGATTTAATTCACGCACTAGCCGTGGGATTCATCCCTGCAACCGCCGATGCGGTTCAGGCAGCTTCGCTACGGCGAACGTGAAAAGGTTTCGTTACTTTTTCTTTTTGGGCACGGTATACATGTTGATATACCGCCCCTCGTGAAAGGGTTTTTTCTCCAGATCGGCCAGATCCTCGACCATGGGCCATACTCTGTTGAGGACCTCTACGCCCGCTTCCGGGTTGCCCATTTCACGGCCTTTGAGAAAGACTCGGAACTTCACGTGTTTGCCCTTTTCCAAAAAGCCTCGCGCCTGTTTCACTTTAAAAGCGATATCGTTGTCGGCGATTTTGACGCTGAGTTTTACCTCTTTGACATCGATCTTTTTCTGCTTCTTCTTCGCTTCTTTCTGCTTTTTCTCTTTTTGGTACTTGAACTTCCCGTAATCCATCACTTTGGCGACGGGAGGTTTGGCGTTTGCGGACATGAGCACAAGATCCATACCCTTTTCGTCGGCTATATTTTGCGCTTCCTCTCGAGAGATGATCCCGTACTGGGTTCCGTCATCGTCGATGCACCGCAACTCTCTGGCTCGGATGTCCTCGTTTAGTAACGTATCGTCTTTTTTATTTCTACTCAAAGTATACCCTCATCTAAGTTCTCCTTCATTTTTTGCAAAAATGCCTCTTTTCCGATATCGAATTTCTCTTTCCTGCGCCGGTCGCGGATCGCCAGGGTTTGGTTTTTCACCTCTTCATCCCCCACGATCGCCACATAAGGCACCCTTTGCTTCTCTGCGTTTCTAATCCGCTTGTTCAAGCTGTCGTTGCGATCATACACTTCACTGTCGATACCCATCTCGATCAGACGGGCTTTGAGCGCATGCGCATACTCGCTATGGTCAGCGGAGATCGGTACGAAGATAACCTGCGTGGGCGCGATAAAGAAGGGAAACTCCCCCGCGTAGTGTTCGGTCAGGATCGCGATGAAACGCTCAAAGGAGCCAAGGACCGCGCGGTGGATCATCACCGGGCGTTTATGCTCCCCGTCTTCGTCCACGAAATCCAGATCGAAGCGCTCGGGCAGGTTAAAATCTACCTGTATTGTACCACATTGCCACTTTCTGCCCAAAGCGTCGGTGATTTTGATATCGATCTTGGGTCCGTAAAACGCCCCGCCGCCCTCATCGATGCCGTAGGGCAGATTGTTTTCATCCAGGGCGTCTTTGAGCCCCTGGGTCGCGCTTTCCCAGATAGCGTCCTCCCCGATCGCTTTTTCCGGTTTGGTGGAAACTTCCATGGTGTAATCAAACTCGAACTTTTTCATCACGCTATCCACAAACTCCACCACTTCCAGCACGCTGGATTTGATCTGGGAAGGGGTACAGAAGATGTGCGCGTCATCCTGGGTGAATTCCCGGACGCGCAGTAGGCCGTGCAGTACGCCGCTTTTTTCATGGCGGTGCACCACCCCGTATTCAAAAAATTTCATGGGCAGATCGCGGTAACTGTGTACGCCGTGTTTAAACATCTTGATATGCCCGATACAGTTCATGGGCTTGATGCCGTATTCGCGCTCATCGATGTTGGTCAGGTACATATTTTCCCCGTAGCAGGCGTAGTGGCCGCTTTTTTGCCACATCTCAGAATCCAGAATTTCGGGACCGCGCACCGGTTCGTAACCGCGCTTTCTGTGGGCTTTAAAGAGCATATCCTCAAGCTTGCTGCGCAGTCTCGCCCCCTTGGGCAGCCAGAAGGGAAGCCCCGCCCCGCTTTGCTCGTCGAACATGAACAGATCCATATCGTTGCCAAGCTTGCGGTGGTCGCGCTTCTTGGCTTCCTCGATCATACTCAGGTGCGCCTGCAGCGCTTCCTTGTCCGCAAAGGCGATCCCGTAGATGCGGGTAAGCATCTCATTATTTTCATCGCCGCCGAGATACGCCCCGGCAATCTTTGTCAATTTAAAATTTTTAAGATATTTGATATTGGGGACGTGGGGACCGCGGCACAGATCCTCAAACTCCCCCTGGGCGTAGATGGAGACCTCATCGCCGGGGATCTTTTTAAGCACTTCCCGCTTCAAATCGTCTCCGGCAAACTTTTGCTCCGCTTCGCTTTTAGAGATGGAGTATTTGGTGATATCATAGCTTTTATTCAGCAGTTTTTTCATCCGCTTTTCGATATTTTTCATATCTTTGTCGCTGATGGGCTCTTTGACGCGAAAATCGTAGTAAAATCCCTCTTCCACGACGGGGCCGACGAAAAACTGCGCTTCGGGGTAGAGATCCTTGATCGCTTGTGCCATCAGGTGCGCCGTAGAGTGGCGGATCACCTCCAGGGCTTTTTCGCTGTTGTCAAAGTAAACCGGGTCCAACCCCTCGGGGTTTTGCACGCTTTGCGTATCGACAAGTTCCCCGTTTTGAATATATGCAATGATATCGCTCAAACTTTTTCCTTATTGCTGTATTGCTTTATTAAATGTAAAAAATGGTTAAAATATGGTGACCACAACTGGATTTGAACCAGTGACCCCTACCATGTCAAGGTAGTGCTCTACCGCTGAGCTATGCGGTCATTCTGTTTGTAGAACAAAATGGAGGAGAGTATATCACATTTAATCTTTATTTAAAGTTAAAATAGTGATATAATCGCTGTGTTATTTTTCTGAAATTATAGCGTAAAAAACTTTAAATATGCTGATTATAAGATAAGAAGTGTATAATAAATATAGATTTAGTAATTTTTGCAGGAGTAACTTATGCGAAGCAATGAAGTAAAAAAGGGGTTCAACCGAGCGCCCCACCGTTCGCTTTTTCGCGCGACGGGTTTAAAGGACGAAGATTTTGACAAACCCTTTATCGGGGTGGCCAACTCCTTTATCGAAGTGATCCCGGGTCACTTTTTTTTGGATGAAGTTTCCAAAATTATCAAAGACGAGATCAGAAAAAACGACTGCGTGCCCTTTGAGTTCAACACCATCGGCGTCGACGACGGGATCGCTATGGGGCACGACGGAATGCTCTATAGCCTCCCCAGCCGCGAATTGATCGCCAACTCCGTCGAAACGGTGATGAACGCCCACAAGTTTGACGCCATGATCGCCGTTCCCAACTGTGACAAGATCGTCCCCGGGATGATCATGGGCGCGCTTCGCGTGGACGTACCCACCGTGTTTGTCAGCGGCGGGCCCATGAAAGCGGGCCACCTCAAAGACGGTACCCCCATCGATCTGGCTTCAGCCTTTGAAGCGGTGGGGCAGTATGAAAAGGGCAACATCGACGATGAAAAACTCCACGAGATCGAGTGCAACGCCTGCCCCGGCGGCGGGAGCTGTTCGGGGATGTTTACGGCCAATTCCATGAATACGCTGATGGAAGCGATGGGGATCGCCCTGCCGGGCAACGGTACGATCCTGGCGCTTACACCCCAGCGCGAAGAGCTCTTTAGAAAAGCCGCGCGCCGCATCTGCGAAATCGCCAAGGATGAGCTCCAAAGCGAAAAGTTCAAACTGCGCAACATCCTCAACGAAAAAGCGGTCAAAAACGCTTTTGCCGTGGATATGGCCATGGGCGGCAGCTCCAACACGGTTTTGCATATGCTCGCCATCGCCAAGGAAGCCGGGGTGGATTTTGACCTGTCCAAGATCAACGAGATCAGTAAAAACGTGGCGCATATCGCCAAGATCAGTCCCAGCCTCAGCACCGTACACATGGAAGATATCAACCGCGCGGGCGGGGTCAACGCCGTGATGCATGAGATGAACAAGCGAGGCGAGGGCGTGCTCTTTACCGACAACCTTACCGTTACGGGCGAAACCCTGGGGGACCGCATCAAAGACGCGAAGATTTTGGATGAGCAGATCATCCACCCCATCGATAAACCCTACAGCCCCGTGGGCGGACTGGCGATCCTGTACGGCAACCTGGCCCGTGAGGGCGCGGTTATCAAAACCGCCGGGATCACCGGAGAGCGCGCCTTTACCGGAAAAGCGGTCTGCTTTGACGGACAGCCCGAGGCGATCGAGGGGATCATCGACGGCAAGGTCCAAGCCGGTGACGTGGTCGTTATCCGCTACGAAGGTCCCAAAGGCGGACCGGGGATGCAGGAGATGCTCAGCCCCACCAGTTTGATTATGGGGATGGGCCTTGGCGACAAGGTCGCACTTATCACCGACGGACGATTCAGCGGCGCCACCAGAGGGGCCAGCATCGGCCACGTCAGTCCCGAAGCCGCAGAGGGCGGTATGATCGGCTTGCTGCAAGACGGGGATGAGATCCATATCGACGTGGACAACTACATCTTGGAGGTCAACCTCAGCGACGAAGAGATCACCAAGCGAAAAGCGGCGTTTGTGCCTAAGAAAAAGCCCCTGAGCTCACGCTGGCTCGGACAGTACAGAGCGCTGGTCACCAACGCTTCCAACGGCGCCATGCTGCGTTCGGACATGGAGTAGACGATGGGGAAAAGGCTACTAAAAGAGATTATTATCTTTACGGTGCTGCTTGTCATCCTGGCGGTGATGCAGCACAGCGACCTCACCAGCGATCCGGCCGCACGCTTTGAAACGATGGCCACCATGGGCAACTACTCCCACCCCTTTTTATGGACCGCGGTCGTTTACCTGCTGCTGGCGGGGCTGCGGGGATTTATGGGGCTCATTATCCGCACGACGAAAAGCGACAAGGAGAAGTAGCTACTTCTCCGGCAGCGGCACGGGCTTTCCAAGCAAAAATCCCTGGAAAGAGTCCACGCCGATATCCACCGCCTTTTCCAGTACCTCCTGGGAGTGGATAAACTCCCCGATCGTTTTCGCCCCCAGCTTTTTGGCAAAGATAGTGATCGTCTCGGCGATCATCAGGGAGTTGGGATCGGTGTGGATATTTTTCATAATGGAACCGTCGATCTTGATATATTCGGGCTGGAGTTCCAAAAGGTAGGAGAAGTTGGCATACCCGCTGCCAAAATCATCGATGGCGATCTCTACGCCCATCCCTTTCATCTCATCCAGAAACTCATGGACCCGTTCAAAATTTTTAATATACTCGCTCTCTACGATTTCAAAGATGACACGGTCGGCAAGGCGGTACCTTTGCAGTGTTTTTTTGATAAATTCGCTCACCTCCGCGTTAGCCATATCCTCATAGGTCAGATTCAGCGAAAACTTCTCTTTTTTGGAGGCGAAGGTTTCGCACGCCTGCTGTACCACCAGCTTGGTCAACTTGTGGTAATCCCCGTTTTTCTTAGCGATATCGAGAAAGAAAAAGGGTGAGATGACCTCCCCCTCTTCACTTTCGATACGCATCAGGGTCTCATACTTTTTCTCCTCGCCGTTGGTAAGGATCGGCTGGAAGTAGGTTTTGACCCGATCCTGCTCTATCGCTTTTTTGACCACTTTGGTCCAGTGGATATTTTGCTCGATGCGCTTTTCCAACTCCAGTTCGTTGCGGTATTCGCGGTAAACCGCCCCCTCCTGTTTGGCTTTGACCAGCGCCATACTGGCGTGTTCGAGCAAACTGCTGGTTTTATACGCAAAGCCCATGGCGGCACTGAGGTAGATATCCACCGCGTCGCCGTCCATCTCCACGGTAAAGGTGGTCGCTTTTATCTTTTCGTCGATCTTTTCTATGATCGCTTCGCAGTGGCTTTTGTCGGTGGGTTTTTTATTTAAGATCGCAAACTCGTCCCCGGAGACGCGAAAAAGCATCAATCCCGTATCGGCGACGGTCTCTTGCAAAATCTGCGCAAGCTTTTGCAGCACCAGATCCCCACGGGTGATGCCGTAGAGATCGTTGATATCTTTAAAATTGTTGGCATCGATCAGAACCAGCGCATAATTCTTTTGCTTTTTTTCGATCGATTTGAGCAGCAGCGTCCGGTTGCCCAGCATGGTCAGATCGTCGTAATAGACCCGCTGCAGCAGCTTTTTATTGTTTTTGCGCAACTGCGTTGTTTTATCGTAAACGCTTTGTTCCAACTCTTTGTTGAGGCGGTTCAACTGACGCGACGTCTGTCCGATGAGGGTACTGAGCGCTTTGATCGTTTTTTGCGGCCTGGTCGTAAGTACATACCTCTTCGGAGAAAAGTTTTGAGGGGTTTTGGGGTTTTCCGAAAAGGCGATCAGGGTCAGGGTGTGGTTCAGCAGGTGGTACCTGCCGCTTTTGGGTTCACGGAAAAACTCCGAGCTGCTCAGACAGCCGCTGAGGGGGCTTACCCGATTCAGCGCTTCAAGTTCCAGAGGAAACATATCGTGCAGCAGCTGCTCCCTGGCGCTGCAGGCGTAGATAAAAGTCGCTTCCGGGGAGGAGGTGCAAAGCCTCTGCGCCAAGGCGTCCTTTTGTTCCAGTATCGATTCCACGTTGCCAAATCCGAAATAAACCTGCTCCCCCTCACATACCTTTGCGGCCGTTTCCAGGGAGCCGTCTTCGCGGCGGTTCAAAACGGCTCTGGCGACGGTGATCCCCTCACGCTCCGTCAGGAGGGGAAATTCCGTTCCCGTCCCGGGAAACTCCCGGGCGATATCTTCGCCGAGGTAGGTGGCGTAAACCTGCAGCGCATCGGTATCGTCGATGGAGCAGATACGGTTTTGCTCGGCTTTGGTGATGCGCATCGGCATCCCGATACTCTCCCAACCGAAGCTGTAATCGCTGTGAACCCGAAGCTTTTCTCCGTGGAAAGAAACCGCAACCGCACCGTTGGTGATGATTTTTTCATGGGTAAAGACAAATCCCTCCCCCGGCTTTTTGGCCGAACCCGCCAAGCCCCCCGCCAGCGGTACGCCCCCGTGGACCTGTTCCAACTGCTCCAGATAACTTTCCGCATCAAAGCCCCCCGTCGTCGCAAAGGTAACGACGGCTTTGAGCTGATCGGAAAGGATGGAGCGGGCCATCAAACGGCCGATACTCGTCGCGCTCAAATCCCCGCCTCCGGCATACACCTTGATCCGGCTGTGTTCAAAAGCGGTGAAGTTGATCAGTGTTTGTCCCGCACTGACCCCCTGGCGGGTCAACCCCGCCTTGGTCGTCATCCCGACGATCTGCGCTTTTGGGAGTTTGAAGCTCAGATCGCTGATAAGTCCCTGGATAAAATCTTTATCGCAGCTTCCGGTAAAGATTTGGATAAGAAGGTTTTGCTCACTTTCCAGCGCGTGGGAGTGGATAAATTGAAACAGGTCTTTCTTGTGACTGTAAAACTTGTTGAGTGTTTTCATGAAACCGGACTTACCTTCACTGCGAAATGGATCTCTTATTCATTAGTAGGTCAGATTCTATCGAAACTAGCGCGGTATTTTTTTGAGAAAGCAAAAGTAGTTGCGGGACTTAAAGTCCCGCCTCTTTGATCGCCATCGCCTGCTCATCGGCGATAAGCGGATCGACCAGGAGGTCAAGATTGCCGTCTTGTACGACCTCCGTTAAACTATACAGCGTCAAATTGATACGGTGGTCGGTGATCCGGTTTTGCGGATAGTTGTAGGTTCGTATCCGCTCACTCCGATCCCCGCTGCCCACCTGCGATTTTCTTGCCGCGGCGTTGGCGTCCATCTGCTCTTTCATCTGCTGTTCGTAGATGCGCGCTTTAAGCACCTTCATCGCTTTATCGCGGTTTTTGTGCTGGGATTTCTCATCCTGGATAGCCACCACCACGCCCGTGGGAACGTGGGTCAGGCGCACCGCACTGTCGGTGGTGTTGACCGACTGCCCCCCGCAGCCGCTGGAGCGGTACACGTCCATCTTGATATCGTTGGGGTTGAGCTCCACCTCCACGTCATCGACCTCGGGCATCACCGCCACGGTCACCGCGGAGGTGTGTACGCGCCCCTGTGATTCCGTTTCGGGAACCCGCTGCACGCGGTGCGTACCCGCTTCATACTTCAGCCGGGAGTACGCGCCTTCACCTTTGACAAGGGCGATAAGCTCCTTGTAACCGCCGGCGTTGCTGTCGTTGCTGCTGACGATCTCGACTTTCCAGCCGCGCTGTTCGGCGTATCTGGCATAGGCTTTAAACAGGTCTTCCACGAAAAGCGCCGATTCGTCGCCGCCGGTTCCCGCCCGCATCTCCAGATAAATATTTTTATCGTCGTTGGGATCTTTGGGCAGCATAAGCAGCTTGATCTGCTCGTGCAACTCCTCCAGCTCCGGTTCGAGCTCGCGCAGCTCCTCTTTGGCAAGTCCGCCGAGTTCCCTGTCTTCAAGCAGTTCGCGATTCTCTTTGATACTGTCGCTGACGAAGATGTAGCGCTGCGCCTTTTCCACCAGTTCGCGCAGATCGGACTGCTCCTTGGAAAGCGCCGTCATCTTCTTCACGTCTCCGGTGATTTCCGGGGAGCTGAGCAGTTCGTTGATCTCATTGTAGCGGTCTATAAAGGGTTGTAATTTTGTTTTCATCTATATCTCTCCTTTTTGCCGGGCAATGCCTGGCAAAAACTCCTTTCACTAAAGCTTCAGCCTTGCCTCAGCTTCACTTCGAAGACGGCAAAGCCGCTTCTACGCTTCGTACTTGATCTCTCATGTTTTTCGCGAACAAAGTCCGCTAAAAACCTCTAAAGCCTCGCCCTTGGCTCGGCTCCGCTGCGAGCGAGCAAAGCTCACTCTCCGCTTCGTTTTCCGCTTCCCTAATTGTACACTTGCATTTTTATGATTTGATTTTTATTTTCTGATTGTGTCAAATGAGTCCCCGCACCGGCGGTGCGGGATTGTCTAGGGAGTTGTTATTTTTATAGAAAAGGAGGATTTAGCTTTCCAAGCTATTTACCATTTTTGCCAATCTGCTTACTTTTCTCGCAGCGGTATTTTTCTTGATGATCTTTTTGCTTACGAATTTTTGGAACTCTTTGTCCGCCGTCGCAAGCGCTTTTTGCGCATCTTCTTTCTTCCCTGCCGCTACCGCTTCTTTTACGGCTCTGGAGATGTTGCTGATTCTTGTTCTGTAGAATCTGTTTCTTTCCGTTCTTACTTTTGTTTGTCTGATTCTTTTGATCGTTGACTTGTGGTGTGCCATCTTTTACTTCCTTTTCATGATTCTTTGATTAAAATAGTTGTGAAATAATATCTGAATTTATTTAAATTACTATTAAAATGTTTTGGTAAAAAATTATTTCAGTTATTTGCGTGTGCTATAATTGCACTACTTTGATTTTACGGAGGAATTTATGGGGAAACTTTTCGGTACCGACGGCGTCCGGGGCAAAGCGGGCGTCAAACTCACCGCGCAGGTGGCGATGAAGCTGGCCATGGCCGCGGGAATACACTTTCAAAAGCACTCAAAGACTAAAAAAATCCTTGTGGGCAAAGATACCAGAAGAAGCGGCTATATGATCGAAAACGCCATCGTCAGCGGTTTGACCGCGGTGGGCTACAACGTCGTTCAAATCGGCCCCATGCCCACTCCCGCGATCGCATTTTTAACCCAGGATATGCGCTGTGACGGCGGCATCATGATCAGTGCCAGCCACAACCCCTACTACGACAACGGGATCAAGTTTTTCGACTCCAACGGCGACAAACTCCAAGAGTGCGACGAAAGCGCCATCGAATCGATTTACGATAATTGCGACCTCATCGAACAGGCCCAGGAGATCGATGAAAAGATAGGTTCCTCCAAACGTATCGACGACGTAATCGGACGCTACATCGTACACATCAAAAACTCTTTTCCCAAAGATTTGACTTTGGGCAACCTGCGTATCGTGGTCGACACCGCCAACGGCGCGGCATACAAAACCGCCCCGACGGTTCTGCGCGAACTGGGCGCGGAAGTGTTTGTCGTGGGCAACGATCCCGACGGCTTCAACATCAACGAAGGCTGCGGCGCCATGCATCCGCAAACCGCTGCGAAAGCGGTGCGGGAATACCGTGCCGATATCGGTTTGGCGCTGGACGGCGACGCGGACCGGCTGGTGGTCATCGATGAGAACGGCCGGCAGCTTGAGGGTGATTTGCTGCTTGGCGTACTGGCAAAATACCTCAAAGATGAGGGCAAACTGCAAAACGGCGGCGTAGTGGCTACGGTGATGAGCAACCAGGGCTTAGAGGACTTTTTGAAAGCGGAGAACCTCACTCTCGATCGCGCCAAAGTGGGAGATAAATATGTTTTGGAAGTGATGAAGCGCGACGGTTACAACTTCGGCGGCGAACAAAGCGGCCACATCATCTTCAGCGATTTTGCCAAAACCGGCGACGGCCTGGTCAGCGCCCTGCAGGTCCTGGCGTATATCGTGCGCAGCGGCAAGCGCGTCAGCGAAGCCTTTGACCTTTTTGAAATCTATCCCAGCAAACTGGTCAATATCAACGTAGAGGAAAAGCCTCCCCTGGATAAAATCGAAGGGGCGCAGGAGGTACTGCAAAAGATAGAGGATGCGGGAATGCGCCAGCTGGTACGCTACTCGGGTACGGAAAACAAGATGCGGATTTTGATCGAGGGCAAAGATGTCAAAACCGTCGAAAAGCATATGGAGCGGACCGTTGCCTTTTTCAAATCCAAACTTTCGTCGTAGCACGCTCGTTTTTACCCTGCTTTTTCTCGGGGTACTTATCACCGATCAAAATATCAAGCGCCTCTTTTTGGAGGGGCTGTTTTACGAGGGGGAGTGCCTCTCCTTTACCCTCGCGCTGAACAAGGGCGTCGCCTTCTCCATGTTCGCCTTTTTGGGCCCCTATCTCAAGTGGATCCAAACTTTTTTGCTTTTGGGAATCTTTATCTACATCATTTGGCAGCGGTACCTGCAGCGCTACCCCGTGGCTCTGGCGTTGATCCTGGCTTCGGGTATAAGCAACGTTTACGACCGCTTCATGCACGGAGGAGTCGTGGATTACGTCTACTGGCACTGCGGCTTTGAGTTCGCCATTTTCAACCTCGCCGACGTATTGATCGATATCGGCGTGGTGATGATGATCTATCTCCTGTGGCGGGAGGAGCGGCAAAAAGGAGAATGCGATGATTGATTACGGCACCAAACTCACCACCCACCGTCAACACTACCCCATCAAAGAGCTCAACGACTCGGTCGAAAGCGACCGGGGGCGCATCATCTCCGCTCCCGCTTTTCGCAGGCTGCAAAAACGCACGCAGGTGTTTCCCCTGGAACTCAACGCCGCGGTGCGCAGCCGCTTGACCCATTCGCTGTAGGTGGCGCAAACCAGCCGCTTTATCGCAAAATCGGTGTTGGAAAAGTTGCGACAAAGCGGGGAATATGAGCGCTGCGGACTGCGGGGCTTGGAAAACGCCTTTGTCTCCACCGCGGAGATGGCCAGCCTTGCCCACGATATCGGCAATCCGCCCTTTGGACACTTTGCCGAAGGAGTGATCGAGGAGTGGATCAAAACCCGCGCGCTGCCCCTGCTTGACTCCCTCTACCCCGATCTAAGCCAGGACGCCAAAGCCCTCAAAGAGAAGTTGACCGAGGATTTGCGAAACTTCGACGGCAACGCCCAGGCGATCCGCATCGTTACAAAACTGCAGCGCCTCAATCTCTCCTATACCCAGATCGCGTCCATTCTCAAATATACCCGCGCGGCCCATGAACCCCGACCGGACGAAACAGAGCCCTTATCCTACCTGCGGAAAAAGCCCGGTTTTTACTACAGCGAGCGGGAAGTGGTCGCAAAGGTGATAAAAGCTCTGGATACGGCACCCGGACACCGCTTCCCCCTGACCTATATCATGGAAGCCGCCGATGATATCTCCTACCTCACCGCCGACCTGGAAGATGCGGTGGATAAGGGGATCATTTCCATGGAGCGAATCGTGTCGCTGGTAGATGTTCACTGCGAGCAAAAGCGCAAGGAGGGGTTTGATACGCGGTTTTTACAGGAGTTGATCCACAAACATTATGAACGGGCCAGCAAAAACGAGGAGGAGCCCTACCGCTTCAACCTCTTTTTGACGCTGACCCGCGCCGAACTGATCCGCAAGCTGGTGGATTTTGTCAGCGACGCGTATCTTGCCAACCATGAAGCGGTTTTTGCGGGCAGTTTCGACGGCGCTTTGCTTGAGAGCGACCCCCACGACCCCCGCTGCGTAGCGGTGAAAATTTTACAAGAGATCTCCGTTGCACATATCTACAACAACCGCTCCATCGAGGATATGGAGCTGCAAAGCTACCGCATCATCCACTCGCTGCTGGAGTTTTTCAAACCTCTGCTGGAGGTAGATGCGGGGCAGATGCGAAAACTGCGTGAGGGGGAGCGCGTGGGGCACCTGCTGGCGCCAAAGCTTTATCAGCGCCTCTCAAAGAAGCAAAAGGTCGCGTACCAAAGCGCGGTATACGAAATCGAACAAAGCGACCAAAGCGGGGAGCAAAAGCAGCTGCTGGAGTGGTACTACCGGGTCCGGCTGATTCTTGATTACGTCAGCGGTATGACCGATGATTACGCATTAAGCGAGTATGAAACCCTTTTACTTTAAAATAGTAAAGATGTTATGGGGATGTAACTTTATATATGAAAAGGATAGTTTATGATTAGCAAAAAGATGACAAAAGCACTCAACGGACAATTGAACAAAGAGTACCACTCCGCCTATATCTACCTGGGACTGAGCGCCTGGGCGAGCGAAAAAGGCTACAACGGCTGTGCCAGCTGGTTTATGGTGCAGTATCAAGAGGAGGTCGCCCACGGGATGAAACTGTTTAACTACCTTGACGAGCAGGGTGCGAGTATCGAACTCAAAGATATCAAAGCGTTCAATTTTGCGGGAACGACACTGCTTGAAGCCTTCGAAGAAGCTTTTGCCCACGAACAGAAGATGACGGGCTGGCTCAACGAACTCAGCGATCTGGCGATGAAGGAGAAGGACCACGCCACCTACAACATGCTGCAGTGGTATGTCATGGAGCAGGTGGAAGAGGAAGCGCTTTTTAGCGATATTATCGATAAGATGAAGCTTATCGGCGACAACGGTAACGGGCTGTACAACCTGGATAAAGAGTTGGGTCAGCGTACCTTCGTCGACCCAACGACACAGGCGTAAACCCTTTGCGGGGCACCCTGCCCCGTTAATATTTCCCCCTTTTTATTAACGCAACTTCTGCTTATACTAAAGCCTTTCTTGTAAAAAAAACTTAAATAGATTCATCAGTCAAACTTATATACAATGGCACTATCTTGAGTTTATACTGAAAGGATCGACCTTGAAAACAGTGATCGCGATTATCTTTTGTCTGGCCCTGGGAGCATACGCCCAGGATCGGTTGGGAAGCCATTCCAAAGGCTTGACCTACTATAAATATATCATCAAACCCGAATTGGGCATTCCCGGGGATGTCTTTACCAAAAAGTATACGACTCAAGAGTGGCAAGCGCTCTTTGATGACGGTGCAAAAGGTTTTAAAAAACAGTTTTCTAATGTTTCTCCTAAGTTAGATGCGTTTTTAGCAAGTGACAAATTCAAACAGATCGCACCGGATTTGAGAGCGTTTACCATCTTTTACGCTCAAGACAGCGGCTATCTGGCCCCATGCGATACGAAAGAAAGGTTTTAATATGACACGAAGAGATATTTTAAAGCTCTCCGCCGCCGCTGCCGCGGTAGCACCGACGCTCTCCTTTGCCGCTTCCGAAAGTGGTAAGCGCAAAACAGCAGATATCGACAGAAGCAGCAAACAGCGGGTGATCGTCTGCGGCGGCGGCTTTGGCGGATTGACGACGGCAAAATATATCAAAGAGTTTTACCCCGAGGCGGAGGTGATGCTGATTGAGAAAAACTCCCACTTTACCTCCTGCCCCTACAGCAACCTGTGGCTCGGCGGTATCGAGGGAACGTCGCTGCAAGAACTCTCCTACAGCTATCTGCAAGCGGCCAACAACTTCGGCTACCGCTTTGTCAACGAAACGGTCACCGCCATCGACAAGAAGGCGCAGACGGTCACCACCGACGGTCAAACCTACGCCTATGACCGGCTGGTCCTTGCGGGAGGGATCGAGTATGATTACGACAAACTCTTTGCCGATAAAGAGATCGCCAAAGAGTGCTATATGCACTATCCCCCGGCGATGAAGCCCGGCAGCGAACACTTGAGTTTGAAAAACAAGGTGGAAAACTTTTCCGGGGGCAACTTCATCGTCACCGTCCCCGCAGGCGGTTACCGCTGCCCGCCCGCGCCCTACGAGCGCGCCTGCATGATCGCCAACTATTTTAAGAAAAACGGGATCAAGGGCAAAGTGCTGCTCCTTGACCCCAGGGAAAAACCCGGCGCGAAACCCGAGGGCTTTCTCTACGTCTTTAAGCACCTTTACGCAGATTATATCGAGTATATGCCCATGAGCGAGATCAAAGATATCGACGCGGCGAACAAGCGTCTGACGATCGAGCGTTTCAATAAAGAAACTTACCTTTATGAAACCCGCGAACTTCCCATGGACGAGGGCAATATCATCCCACCCATGAAAGCGGCCAAGCTGGTGGAGTTAGCGGGTATCAAGCGCACCCCGCACGGCTGGGCGCAGCTGGAGAAGCTGGGCTTTGCCAGCGTAAGCGACCCAAGGGTATATGTCGTGGGCGATTCGGGGGGACACCCCTTTCCCAAAAGCGGACATATGGCCAACTCCTGCGGCTATATCGCCGCCAAGCATATCGCCTACGCCATGCAAGGCAAAGCCGTGGACAAGCGCGCGGATATGCCCTCAAACATCTGCTACTCAATGGTCGGCGAAAATCCGCTGGAGGGGATCTCGGTGCACCATGAAGTAGAGGTAAAGGGCGGGACGTACAGCGTCAGCGCCCAATCCACCAAGCGCCCCGACGCCAATACCGGCGAGAGTATCAAGCCGTGGTTTGATGCGATCATGAACGATCTGTTCGGCCCGGCGAAAAACTCTTAAACGTGCGGCTTCCCGCTTTTGCGGGAGCGCTGCTTTGGGGAAGTTTCAGGATTTCAGATTGGTTAAAAACCCCTGTAACTCCTCTATATTCTCCATGCAGCCTTCACTCCCGCCGTGGTCGGTAAAACCCCAGTTGACCAGAACGTGCTCGATCCCCGCCGCCTGCGCGGCGCGCTTGTCTTTGTGCGAATCGCCGATAAGCAGCGTGCGGTCTTTGCCGTAGGAGTAGCGCCCCAGCGTCTTTTCCAGCATTTCGGGGTGGGGTTTGGGGTTTTGTACCATATCCGCCCCGATGATCAGATCAAAGTGGGCGTCCACTTCAAGGTGCGACAGTATGCGCTTGGCAAAGTCGGTGTGGGCGTTGGTGGCGATGGTGAGGGTATACTCGCGGCTGCACTCTTTTAAAAGTTTTCCCATCCCCTCATACAGCTCCACGCCGACGATGCAGTTTTCATGGTAATACTCTTCAAAGAGCCGGCTTTGTTCCGCCGTAAAGTGCTTTGTCCCGTAGAAATATTTTGCGGAGTTGATGTCGGGGTCGTTGAGTGTTTGCAGCATCCGCTTGGGCTCCATAGGCTCTAAACCCAGCTGTGAACGGACGTAGTTGATGGTCTTGGCGATCATCGCCCCCGTATTGACCACCGTCCCGTCCATATCAAATATTACCAGTCTGCTCACCGCCGCTCCTTGACTTTTTCGTGATTATAGCATACCATTGAGTAAAGCGATCGCTTTTTGCGTAACCGCGATGTAACAATCGTTACTTATACTATACGTTATACAACTGTGAAAGGCCTCCATGAGTCAGAAAGTCTACGTGGTCGATACCAATGTTATTTTACAAAACCTGCAAAACCTGTTTAAAATCTCCGATAACGGCACCAATATCATCGTCATCCCCGAAACGGTTCTGATGGAGTTGGAAGATAAAAAGAAAAACTTCGACGAGTTGGGGTACTACTCCCGTGAATTCGCTCGCTTTTTGGCGAAGATGAAGATCAAGGAGGTGGATTACAAAACCGGCTACAAAGTCGTCAAACTTTTCAACGACGATCTGGAGCTGCATATTATCGCCAAAGATGTTTATGAAACCCCCATCGAACAGCACCACCTCTCAGAAAGCAACGACAAACGCATCATCGAAGTGGCGGGACTTGCCAGGGAGTATTACAAGGGGTTGAAAGTGATCTTTCTCTCCATCGATATCTACGCGCGGATCTTTGGGCTGTTTAAAAACCTCAAAACCCAGACCCTGCACGACGACCGCTCCGATCGTCCCAAATTTGCGTTTATCAAAGCCCTCGAGATGGATTCCTCACGTTTTAACGCCCTGCAGATGCAACCGATCGAGGATATCGACCCCGACTACAAAATGGAAAACTTTTGCTATGAATTCCACTCCCCCGACGGCAACAAAACCTACGCGATCATCGAAAACGGCAAGATCAACATAGTCGATGAGAGCGATTTTAAGGGGATGCTGGTCAAACCCGCGAATATGAAGCAAAAGTTTCTGCTCAAAGCGCTGCTAAGCGATATGTACAACCTGCTCGTCGTCGACGCCAAGGCCGGCAGCGGCAAAACCCTGCTTTCGCTCACCGCGGCGATGCGGCTGATCGACAAGGGCAGTTATGACAAGGTGGTCTATGTGCGAAACTCCATCGAATCGCTGGATAAAGGCGCGGACGTGGGTTACCTTGCGGGCAACGAGGAGAAGTTTCGCGTCTACAATATGGCGCTGTACGATACGCTGGAGTTTGTGGCCAAAAAGCGGCTCAAAAAGAGTGAAAGCCGGGAAAACCAGGAGTCGATCCAGTGCAAGATCAACGAATTGATCAACAAATATTCCATCGAAATGCTCTGGCCCGGCGAAGCCAGGGGGCGTACGCTTAGCCGCGCGGTCGTGATTATGGACGAGTGGCAAAACAGTTCCGAAAAAACCACCCAGCTGCTGCTTTCACGGCTGGATGAGAGTTGTAAAGCGATCGTCATCGGCTCCAACCGCCAGATTGACAATATGTACCTCAACCGCTACAACAACGGTTTGACCACCCTGCTAAAGCAAACCCAGTTTGCCCACGAGGAGATCAAAATGTTCGCCATCGAGCTGGACAAAGCGGTACGGGGGATGTTTGCCGAGTTTACCGAGCGGATCTTTGAAAAGGAGAGTTAGCACTCTCCTGCCTGGACCCGGTCAACTCCAGGGCGAGTAGATCCTTTAACCCGTACGCCGTCACCTTCCCGTCGCTTTCGCTCTTTTTCGCGAGCTTCTCCATCAACTCTTTGCGAAACGCCTCAAGCTCCTGCTCGATCTGCGCGGTTATCTGCGCAAGCTTTTTGGGATCGGTCTGCTGGTCAAAACCGTATTTGGCTTCCAACTCCTTGCGCTTCTCCTCGATGAGCTTTTCGATCTTTTCCATATTCAGATCGGTATAAAACTGCAACGCTCCCTTATCCAGCAGCTTTTGCAGCATCGCCTTTTGCGCCGCACTCAACGTATCTTCTTGCGTTTTGCTTTCCTGTTCCAAGGCGACCCCGGAAGTTTCGTAACTTTTTTTAAAACCTTCAAAGAAACTGTTGAGATCGTTTTTAAGTTCCGGGTCCATATACCCGGGACGCTTGGGGTCGTTGATGCCGTCCATATAGCTTTTCATCCCCGCGAAGGTAAAATCAAAACCCTGCGCGGTGAGATCCATCCCCGCTTCATCGGCAACTTTTTGCAGCATGGCGCCTTTGTTAAATTGAAAAGAGAGCGTCATCATCGTTTTAAACAGCGCCCCCTTCCCCTCTTTTTGCTCCAAAGCCTTCAAACCGTCAAAAAGAGCCTGTTTAAACTCCGGTGACGCATCCCGGGGGACCATACCCATCGTCGTTGCGGCGCCCACGTTGTAAAGACCGTCTCCGTCGAGATCCTTTTTCTCAAACCCCTTTTGCAGCAGGTTTAGCGCCCCCTCCGCATCCAGCGATGTCACGTCGATATTCTCGGCCAGCGAGTGGAATTGCTGCAACCGCTCCAACTCCGTCGGGGAGAGGCTTTGTAAAAAGGATTTCGCCCCTTCGCTCCCTTGGCTTTGAAAGCGCCGATAGATCGCTTCAAAACCCTCCGTAACCTCTTCGCTTCGCTCGGGTGCGATCAGATCGTAAAGCTTTTTATCTATATTGACGGATGTTACCATGGTCTTTTCCTCCGCTTTTTGGCTTTTATGGGAATAAAGCAATTTCTATTCCCGATAATAGTTATCATTTCAGTACAGGTAAAGAAAAATTATGAGATGATATAAGATATTTTAATCGCAAAAAAGGAGAATCCATGAGTAAAAAAGAGATTCCGGAAGATTGCCGACACGAGGAGTACTGCTCCTTTAACAAAACCCTGTGCGAAACAACGGATTTTTCTGAAAAGTGCAGACTTAAAAATACCGATATAGAGGATTTGAAACTACTTAAAAAAGTAAAAGAGCGCGTCGAACGCGATAAGGAGCGCGACGCTAGTGGGCGATAGCCCGGTGCCACTGGGCTACGCTGATACGCAACCCCTCTTTAACCTTTAAAACGCTGTGGGAAAAGTAGGGGTTGCTTAAAAACGAGATCATAAACCCCTTTTTCGGTGCGACGGTAACGCAGCGCCTGTGCTCGTCGCACAGAAAATCAAACCGCAACTCTCCCCCGCTGTACTCCTTTTGCGCATCGCACACCTTTTCAACGCAATCGCTTAAAAACAGCACCGTAGTGACCACCCGGTGGCTGGCGACGGGTTTGAAGCCCGCAAGCTTCCCGTCGCTGAGTAGTTCGGTACAGTTGTCGCTATGGCGGATATAGAAGCATCCGGGCGTATAGATCAGAATCTGGGGATCGCCCGACTGGACGATGCTGACGTTGAAAAAGCGCTCCATATCCTCCTTGTGGCGCAAAAACAGCTCCGTATACTCTTCCAAAAAGTTTTCATCGGGCAGCAGGTTGTAGGTATTTCGAATGCCGCTTTTTGTTTTGGGCTGTACGATCCCCTCCTCGGTAGAGATCACCCCGATCCTGTCCGCTTCATCTTTGTAGCGCTTGACATATTCGTAAAGCCCGTTGACATCCGCTTGCGTATCGAAATAGCGGTACGGATACTCGTGATAGGGGTTTGGCAGCAGCTTCAACTCCACGGGAACCAGTGTATCAAGCCACTTGATAGGGGCGTAGATTTTATCGCTTATGCGGGTCAGCTCCCACTCTTTGCAACTCATTGCAGCGGGTCCACTTCCCAGAAAAAGTCGATCCACTCATGGGCCTCTTTGAGGGTAAAATCGGGTACAACCACCGCCGTTTCTTTATAAAAGATCGTCGCGAGTTTAAACTCGGTGAGCGGATAGCGCTTTTTGAGCAATTTGATGATTTCACGCATGGTTTCGCCGCTGTCGACGATATCGTCGATGAGCAGTACCCGCTTGGCGTCATGCAGGTCGGGAATGTTGAAAATATCGAAGGTATCAAGCTTCTTTGTCCCCTCATAGTGGATCGAGTTGATCGCATAAAGCCGCCTGGTATCCAGCGCACTTGCCATAAAATGCCCCAGGGTCAAACCGCCCCTGGCCACCGCGAGCAGCGTATCGGCTTCAAAGGGGGCGCTTTTTTTTACGAGTGCCCGGCTATCGTGCACAAATTCCTCATATCCGTAATAATATTTTTGCATATATGTTTATTCTCCTTGTTTATAATACAAATACCAGCAAACTGATAAAGGCGATGGTCAACAATCCCGCGTTAAGCGCCTTGAAGTCACGCTGCAGCAGCTTCAAAACCGTATAGACCAAAAACCCCGCGGCGATGCCGTTGGTGATGGAAAAGCTCAAAGGCATCAAGGCCACGATCAAAAAGATCGCCGCTTTTGTCGCCAGATCGCTTTTGTCAAAGTCGACCTTGCCCAATTCGGTAAACATCAAGATCCCCACAACCACCAGGATGGGATAGATCGCGTTGGAGGGGATCGCTTCAAACAGCGGCAGCAAAAACAGCGTCAGGATAAAAAATGCCGCGGTAAACAGGGCGGTCAAGCCCGTTCTGCCGCCCTCTTCCACACCGCTTGCGGATTCCACAAACGCCGTGGTGGTTGAAACCCCCAGCATGCTGCCCGCTACCGTCGCTACCGCGTCGGCTTCGAGGGTCTTTTCCAGGGATTTGTCGTTTTTATCGCTGGTTTGGAATAGCTTTGCGCGCGTCCCCACGCCCGTCAGCGTCCCCAGCGTATCAAACATGTCGGTGACTAAAAAGGTGATGATCACCGGCAGCAAAGAGAGGCTCAAAGCCGAAAGGATATCCAGCTCAAAGGCGATAGGCGCGATGGAAGCGGGCATGCTTACGATCCCTTTTGGAGTGTCGGCGATACCCAGTATCCAGCCCACGACGGAGGTTACGGCGATGGAAAGCACGAAAGCGCCGCGGAGTTTGAACATATGCGTCGCCAGCGCCAGAAAGAGGCCAAGTACCCCCAAAAGCACACCGGGCGAGGAGAAATCCCCCAGCGTTACCAGCGTCGCGTCGCTGGCGACGATCATCCCCATCTGTTTCAAACCGATAAAAGCGATAAACGCCCCGATCCCCGCACTGATCGCCCGTCGCAGCGCCATGGGGATGGAGGTCATGATCCAGACGCGAAAATCGGTAAAGGAGAGCCCCACGAACAAAAGACCGGAGAGAAAAACGATCCCCAGCGCCGTTTGCCACGCGATCCCCATCCCCAGAACCAGGCCGTAGGAGAAGTAGGCGTTGAGTCCCATGCCCACGCTCATAGCGATGGGGGTGTTGGACCACAGGCCGCTAAAGAGCGTGGCGATAATAGTTATCAGCGCTGTGGCCGTGATCACCGCGGGCATAGGCAGCCCCGCGTCACTGAGGATAAACCCGTTTACGGGCACGATATAGATCATGGTCAAAAAGGTAGTAAACCCGGCGGTCAACTCCGTTTTGACGGAGCTGCCGCGCACAGAGAGGTCAAACATCATCATCCTTTGGGAAACGAATAGATTGTATAATTATACCCGTAAAGATGTGGTTTTCAAAAATTCAGGGGGAGAGCCTGCGGATACTCCAACTCCCGTCCTGTTCCAAGCCGTACTGCATCCGATCATGCAGGCGGTTTTCCCGCCCCTGCCAAAACTCGAAGCGGCGGGGTACGATACGGTATCCGCCCCAAAAGTCGGGGATGGGCACCTTCCCCTCTTTGAAACGGCGCTTGACCTCCTCCATCTTCTGTTCCAACAGCTTTCGCGTGGAGATAACCGAGCTTTGCTTTGAGACCCACGCACCGAGCTGGCTGCCGCGGGGACGGCTGAGAAAATATTTTAAAGAAGCGGTTTTATCCAACTTTTCCACGCCGCCCTCGATCTTGACTTGACGCTCCAGCCCCAGCCAGGGAAACAGCGCGCCCGCTTTGGGATTTTGCTCCAGATCGACCGCTTTTTTGCTTTCGTAATTGGTAAAAAATACCAACCCCTCTTTATCAAAATATTTCAACAAAACCGTACGCACGCTGGGCTGCATATCCTCCCCCGCCGTGGCAAGGGAAAAGGCGTTGGGTTCCAGCACTCCCGCGTCGCACGCCTGGTTAAACCACAGATCAAACTGCTCAAACGGATCGTCGCGCAGATCGTCGACATCCAAGCCTTTCTGGGTATATTCCCTACGCATATGGGCCAAATCCATCGGCTGCCCCCTTTGCAAAGTTTTTCACATTATAAACTCTTTTGCAAAATTTTCATAGGGCGATTATGGCGTTTTGTCACGTTTTGAAAAAGGTCACCACCGAATCAAGCTGCCGCACCTGCTCCCGGATACCGCTTGAAACCTCATACAGCTGCGTAGAGTTCCGGTCCGTGATCGCTACCATTTTATTCTGTTTGCCGCTCATCTCCATAACATACTCTATGACGCTTACGACGCTTTTAATGATCATATGGATCTTCTCCAGCGCTTCACTGGCCCCTGCGGAGGTTGAGGAGATCTCTTCGGTGCGGCTCCGTTCGCTTGCCGCCTGATCGGTCACGTCCGCCGTTTGGGTTTTGATCTCTTTGGTGATCCCCGAAATCTCCGTAGCGGCTTTGAGGGTGGAATCGGCCAACTTTCTGATCTCGTCGGCTACGACGGCAAAGCTGCGCCCGTGCTGCCCCGCCCTTGCCGCTTCTATGGCCGCATTAAGCGCAAGCAGGTTGGTTTGATCCGAAACCTCTTCGATCTTGTCCAAAAACCCGTCGATGGAGTTGGTACTCTCCTGCAGCGTCAGCATCATCGATTCGAGCTCCTGCAGCGATTTTGCCACTCCCTGGATATTTTCGATACTTGAGCTCACCGCTTCGCTTCCGCCAAGCACCTCCTCATACATCTGCTTGGAGTTTTGATCCAGTTTCGCCCCCTGAAGATGGGAGTTAAGCTCCTCCATACTCCGCACCATCTCGGCATTGACGTTTTTGAAAGATTCACTGGAACTGCCCAACTCTTTGCTTGAACCCTCCAGTGCGCCTACCGCTTCTTTGATCTTGCCGAGGGAGGTTCTGAGGTTGCCGTTCATCGCCATGATGGCATTGCCCAAAATATCTTTGTCACTTTTGGGGATCACCTCCGCACTCAAATCACCCCGGGAGATCTCTTCGACCACCCTGGCCCGCTGCTCTATCTCGTCAAGAAGCATATTAAACGCGTGGGCAACCTCTCCGATCTCTTCGCCGATCTGCACCTCCACACGCTTGGAAAGATCGCCTTTTTCCACGATCTCGGAGATGGTATCGATGGTACCGACCCAGCCCATCTTGGCACCGTGTTCGACGATATTGAGCCCCAGATGCTCATCCTCTTTGCTGACCCGCAGCATCCCGCTTTTTTTAAGGATAAAAAAGATCACCAACCCCCAAAAAAACGCCCAGGCAAAAGCTGCGGCGACACCGAGAAACTGTACCCACAGCTGCGCGCCCATGCTTCCCGCGGCCAGCGCCTGTTCGGGGGCGAAAAGCGCCACGGCCATCGTTCCCCACGCCCCGGCAAATCCGTGCACCGCTACCGCCGAGAGGGGGTCGTCTATTTTGCATTTATACAGCATGACGTAATCGGCCCCGTACATCACCACCGCTGCGATCGCACCGATAGCGATGGCGGAACCGGGCGTCACCGCGTCACATCCGGCGGTGATCCCCACAAGCCCGGCGAGGACGCCGTTGAGCCCCTTCTCCACTTGAAACTCCCCGCTAAAAAGATACGCCAGTATAAAAGCGACCACGCCGCCCACGGCTCCCGAGAGCAGCGTATTGAGAATAATCAGCGCCACCGTGTCGCTGGCTTCGAGGGTGCTGCCGCCGTTGAAGCCGAACCAGCCAAACCAGAGGATAAACACCCCGATCGAAGAGATCGCTACGTTGTGTCCATGCAGTTCCACGGGCTCGCCTTGCTCGTCAAAGCGACCCTCACGGGCTCCCAGCAATATCGCCCCGGCCAACCCGACCCAAGCCCCGATGGAGTGTACCACCGTCGAACCGGCAAAATCCATAAAGCCCATCTGCGCCAGCCAGCCGCTCCCCTGGTCGATAAATGCGCCGCCCCAGGCCCAGTGGCCAAACACCGGATAGATCAGCGCCGTGACGGCTACGGAAACGATAATATAGGTAAAAAACTTCATCCGCTCCGCCACGGCTCCGGAGATAATGGTCGCCGCCGTGCCGGCAAATACCGATTGAAAGGCGAAAAATGCGTAATCAAACGCCCCGTCAAACCCTTCGAGCATAAACGCGCTGGTACCGAACCAGCCCGAATAGCTCGCTCCAAACATCAGTCCGAACCCCACAACCCAGTATGTGGTGATCGCCAGCATCAGGTCGGAAATATTTTTAATAGCGACGTTGATGGAGTTTTTCGCCCGTACGAACCCGGTTTCCAAAGCGGTAAAGCCCGCCTGCATGAAAAACACCAGCCCCATGGCCACAAGGATCCAGATCAGATCCAGCGTTTTACCCTCCTCCGACGCAAAAAGCGGCGAGAGGGCCAAGCCTGCCCATAAAACAGATTTCATATATTGCTCCTCAAATTTCTATGGGAGGAATTATAGCCCTTCAAAAAAGCGAAGCAAGCGCTCTATGGTATAGTTAGTATACAGATAGGTAGTTTTTTAAAAGTTGGAAGCGATAAACATGTAACTATTATGAACACTTTTGGAAAAGTTGTTCATTTTTTATCGCATCGGGGGTATGGTCAATAACTCAAACGGTCGCGGCCGCTTTTCTTGGAGCGGTAGAGCAGCTGATCAAGCCGCTTGAAAAACTGTGTTTTACTCTCTTTGGTCTCCAGCTGCGCCAAGCCCAGACTGATGGTCAACTCTCCCACATATTTAAACTCATGGCCGCGCACCAGCTCCAGCAATCTGTCCGCAAGGGTTTTCGCATCCTCTTTGTAGGTGGAGGGCATAATGATCAAAAACTCCTCCCCGCCGTAGCGCCCCAGGGTATCAACGTCGCGGAGCACCCGCTCGACCAGCCGGGTCAGCTCGGTCAGGACGCTATCGCCCACGTCGTGTCCGTAACGGTCGTTGATCTTTTTAAAATGATCGATATCGTACATCATCACCGAGAGGGGGAGCTTGTAGCGTTTTGCCCGCCGCACCTCCTGTTCTAAAATCTGCATCACCGAGTAGCGGTTGTGGATCTTTGTCAGCGCATCGGTCGTCGCCAACTTTTCCAACTCCCCCGTCCGCTGGCGGACCTTGTCTTCGAGCGTTTCGTTGAGCACTTCGAGTTTACGGGTTTTATCGGCGATATCGATACGGTATTTTTTGAAGCTGCGCTTGAGCATCCTGGAGATAAAAAAGGAGATCAGCAGCGACAGCAGTGTGATCAACAGCACCTGTACCAGCAAACTGGTATACTCTTTGGTATAGCTTTCATACATGGCAACCTTTTGTTTATCGATCTCTTTATACAGATCCTCCATAAAAAAGCCGCTTCCCACGATCCAGTCGCTGTGGGGCAGGCGGTGGACATAGGTGATCTTCGTCCCGTACTCGCCGGTATCGGGGTGGAGGATCACATTCCCGTCCATATCCACCACAAAGACGTAGTTTTTGCCGTGGCGGTCGATCTGGGCGATGGAATCCAGTACGTGGCGGTCGGTTTTCTTCGTCGCCGTATCCAGATACTCCGCGGAACCGAAATACCAATCGTAATGTCCGAAGGATTTCACAAAGGCCACCTGTTCAAACTGCTTGTCCGGATCGGCCCCGGGTTTGGTAAAAGTATCCCACAAAACCCCTCTCCCCGGCTTTGACAAATTTCGATCTCTTCTAAAATCACGTAGCGTCCCGTAGCGTCTTGAAAGTTGACGATGGAGCGTCCCCCCCCTCAAGATGGCGCAGGTACTCCGGTGCCAGGTGAAACACCCCCTCAAAATCCAAAATCCAGATAAAGCTCTCCCCCCCGTTCCACTCCAAGGAGCGCAGCGTAGTGACGATGATATCTTGGATCTGGGCTTTACTCTTGCTGTCTTTATACTTTTCATAGATCGCCGTTGCGATTTTGTGGGCATCCTTTACCCGTGTTTTTACGCGGCTCATCAAATCCTGCTTGATAATCGACTTTTGATACGTAATGAGGTCCACCGCGCTGTGGACCTTGGTGCGAACGGCGATCCTGCGCTCATTGAGCAGGTTTTTTTTGAGATTCGCCAAATTTCTTTCAAAGTTCTCTTTTTGCAAGGAAACCACTAAAAAAGAGATCAGCAGCACCACCGAGGGGATAAAGATCAAAGGGCCGAAGGCGATAAGGTGCAACAGGTTGTTTTCATGCAGAAATCTCTTCACCGCTTCTCTCCGTTTGAGTTTTTTTGATGGTAGCAAAACAAAGTCTCAGCGGTGTCTCACGGACCTTTGCCCCGCCGTCTACTCCCGCCCCTTGTCAAAAGTGTGATATTCAAGTAAAATTAAACCCTTGATGTGATCGCGCCTATCGCGCATAGTGAACATTACCGTTATTGAACAAGGGGTTATTATGAAAATCGTCTATTACCGTTTGGCACTGTTTGCCGCACTGTTGAGTGCTCCCTTCCATGCCGGAGCACAGGATATCTATACCGTCGGATTCGCCCAGGATACCATGGGCAACGATTGGCGGGTCGCCCAGGTACGTGAAGTAGAGGAGGGCTTTAAAGATAAAGAAAACATCCGCTTTTTCTATACCAACGGCAAATCCAACACCGCGATGCAGGTGATGAATATCGAGGATATGATCCGCGCCAACGTCGATGTGATCATCTCCTCCCCGCGCGATGCGAAGGTGATGACGCCGGTTATCGAAAAAGCTTACGACAAGGGGATTCCGGTGGTTTTACTCTCGCGGACCATCGAAAGTGACAAATACACCACCTTCATCCACCCCAAAAATACGCTCATCGCCAAACAGGCGGCCGATTTTATCGCCGAAAAGCTCGGCGGCAAAGGAAAGGTGTTCGTTTTACAGCACACCCCCACATCCACCCCGGGAATACGCCGTACCGAAGGCTTTTTTGAACAGATCAAAAAGTATCCCGGCGTCAAGGTCGTGGATATGAAGGTGGCTAACTCCCTGCGCAGCGAAGCGATCATCCAAACGGAAAAAGCGATCAAGGAGGGGTTGGAGTTTGACGCCATCTACGCCCAGAGCGATTCCATGGCGATCGGCGCTATCTTGGCCCTCAAACAAAACGGTATCGACCCTAAAGATATCGTCATTACCGGTATCGACTACATCAGCGAAGCCAGGGAGTTGATCAAAGCCGGAGAACTTGATGCGTCCTACGTGTACCCTACGGGCGGAAAAGAGGGCGTAGAAGCCACGATGAAGATCCTGGCGGGAAAATCGGTGCCCAAAGAGATCATCATCCAATCCACCCAGGTAACGAAAGAGAACGTCGACAGCGTAACACCGATCTTTTAAGCCGGGAGTCCTATGCGGTTTTTCCACACCATCGGCAGTAAACTGACCCTGCTTGTGGGCAGTGCGGTTTTACTGCCGCTGCTTTTGATTTTGTCCGCCTTTCATCTTTATATGAAAGATACCTTTTTGCGGCACAGCAAAGAGGTGTTCTTGCAAAGCTTCCACAACATCTCCGCCGGATTCAACAGCATAGAAAACCAGATGAAAAACGATACGTCGGTGCTTTCGGAAAATGAAAGGCTGCTTTCGACTCTGCGACTGATCAACCTCTATGAAGACAAGCACGATTACAATCCCGAGCTTTTCGATCAACCCAAAAAGGATCTTGCGGCGGTATTGGAGCGGTTTTTGCGCCTCTCCGATGCGGACAGGGTCATGGTATACGACAAAAGCGAAACCCTGGTGGCGTTTAGTATCTACAAGGATGGGAAAGATCACTATATCAAGGGGTTTAGCAGCTTTGACGGCAGTGCGGAGCAGCTGTATGCCAAAACGGGGCAATCCCCCTGGGAAAGGGTTTCCTCAAAGGAGGTAGACTTGATCGGTATTCACGATCCGCACCGGCAAAGCTACGGCTACAGGGTAAGCGGGGGGACGCTTAGTATCATCTCCCACCACGGCGTTACCTTCCAAGGCGACCCCATCGGTACGATCGATTTTCAAAAACGCTTCTCCCCCGCGAAGCTGCAAAGTTTCTCCGCGGCGAACAACGTGGCGCTGAGTTTTTTCAATACGACGCTTGAAGCCGGCGACCCCGCACCGCTGCTGGAGGAAACGGGAGATTTACAAATCCAAAGCGACGACCACTCCTTTTTTGCCACCGCCATGATCCCCGGAATCGATGCGAACAGCAGGGTAATCCTGCAAGCGACCACCTCCAAAGCCGACCTTTACAAAACCCTGGAGCAAAGCCGCGACGCCCTTGCCCTGATTACGCTGGCCTCGCTGCTGTTTGCGGTTTTGCTGCTGTTTTACCTCATCCGCCGCTTTGTAAAAAAGCCCTTTCTTACCCTGATGTACAATATCGAAAAGATACGCCAAAAGCGCTATGACGCCCTTGAGGCCGTAGAAAGCAAAGATGAGCTGCAGGTGATCTTCCAAGGGCTCAAGGAGCTCTCCGATACCATCGAAGCCAGGGAGCGGAAACTGGAACACAACCAAAAAAAGCTTTCCGACGCCGTAGCGACCCTCTCGGAGGACAAAAAGATCATCCAGGAGCTCAAGGAGCGGTTGGAACTGGCGATCAAAGGAGCGAACGACGGCTTGTGGGATTGGGACATCGAAGCAAACAGCGTCTACTTCTCTCCGAGGTGGAAAGCGATGCTAGGCTACGAGGACGCGGAGATTCCCAACCGATACGAAGAGTGGGAAAAGCGCATCCACCCCCAAGACAGGGGCGCGACATTAGCGGCACTGAATGATTACCTTGCCCGCAAAAAGGACCACTACAGCGTCGAATTTCGCATGCGGCACAAAAACGGTGACTGGATATGGATACTCACCCGGGCCCAGGCGATGTTTGATGCGCAGGGTCGCCCCAAAAGAATTGTCGGTTTCCACACCGATATTACCCAGAAAAAAGCCTATGAAAACAATCTGGAGAAACTGGTGGCGCAAAAAACAAAGGAAAACATCAAACAGACCAAGCTGCTGCAGCAGCAATCCAAACTTGCGGCTATGGGGGAGATGATCGGGGCGATCGCCCACCAGTGGCGGCAACCGCTCAATGCGATCAGCATCAACATCGAAAACCTTGAAGAGGATTACGAGGAGGGGCTTATCGACCGCCCCTTTATTGAACAGTTCATCCAAAAGAATAAAAAAACGATCAACTTCATGTCAAAAACCATCGATGATTTCCGCAACTTTTTCCGCATCGAAAAGCGTACGGAGATTTTTAGTATTCAAGACGCCGTTGAAAACACCTACTCCCTGCAAAAAGCGCAGTTACAAAACCACTTTATCGACTTCCGTATCACCGGCAGGGACTTTGCCGTCAAGGGATACAAAAGCGAATTTCAGCAGGTTATGCTCAATCTGATCAATAACGCCAAAGACATTTTGATTGAGCGGCAGATACAAAACCCCTATATCACTATTCAAGAACCCTGTATCGAAATCAGCGATAACGGCGGGGGCATCGACAAAGAGGTGATAGAGCGCATCTTCGAACCCTACTTCACCACCAAGGAGCAGGGAAAAGGCACGGGGCTGGGGCTGTATATGTCTTTGATGATCATCAAAGACAATATGAACGGCTCAATCGAGGTATCCAACGGTGCCGAGGGCGCAGTATTTAGCGTTTGCTTTCCCTCCCGGACCTAGGTAAGCACCACCCGGTTTTTGCCCGAGAACTTCGCTTCATACATCGCTTCATCTGCCCGTTTCAACAGTTCCTGAACCCCCTCCTCCGGACGGTAACCGGTTACGCCAAAGCCGCAGGTCACCCCCGAAAGATCTGCCGTAATCTCCAGCGCTTCGATCCGGCTGCGTATATTTTCCGCGGTGATGCGGGCATTTTCGGCGGAGGTACAGGGCAGCAAAACCACAAACTCCTCTCCGCCCCAGCGCGCGATCAGATCCGAACTCCGCAGGTTTTGTTCCACCGACCGCGCCAAGACGCGCAACACCTGATCCCCTATCAAATGCCCTTTGGTATCGTTGATATGTTTAAAATCATCCACGTCAAAAAGGATCAAAGAGAAGCTGTCGATTCCGTAGCGGCGAACCTTGTCCATCTCCGCATGCAGACTCTCCTCAAAACGGCTGCGGTTGGGCAGGTTGGTTAAACTGTCCGTTGCCGCCATCACTTTGTACTTATTGGCCCGCTCATGCAAAACCCGATTAACTTCGCTTAATTCGTTGGCACTGTCTTTGAGGATATCGGCCCAGCGGGAATATACTTTGGCGATGAGCTCCTCCTGCGTAATCTGCCCGGCGATAGTACCGCGGCTGTCACGTACGATCAAGCGCTTGAACCGCCGTTCCTGGATAAACTCCAGCGCCTCCGAGATGGGGATATCCACCCCCACGCTCTGCACGGGGGTACTCATGTAGGTTTTGACCGGCAGGGTCAAATCCCGCTCCTCTCCGAAAAGCTTTACCACGTCCTTTGTGGTCAAAATCCCCGTCGCTTCCCCCCGCTCGTCCGTCAGAATCACGCAATCGTCGATCCCCTCATCGATCAGCGAAATAACGGACAGGGTCTTTTCCTCCTGGGAAGCGTATTTAAGCATCGTTTTGATCATCAAATCGCCGATGGTCCGCTTTTGCAGCAGCATCTTGGGATCGATCGTAGCGATCACGTCGTAGTAGGAGATATAGCCTTTGAGGTTGCGCTCTTTATCCACGACACAGAGGCAGTTGCTTCTTTTATCGATCAACTCCATGGAACGCACCACCGAATCCTCTTCACCGATACTTGCAACCGTATCGTATTTGATTTCGCCGATGGGGGTGGAGAAATCGATATCCTCAAGCTTCATCTTGATCAGGTCGTTTACCTTCAAGATACCGAATCGGGGGTTGGTTTCAGAACAGATAATCACATCCCTGTGGTTGCTGCTATACATCTTTTTAACGGCCAAGCCTATGCTGTCCGTATCGTTGACGGTGACCACCTTTTTTGTAGCGATATCCTTGATTTTTGGAAACTCCATCACGGCTGTACCTTTATCCCTGCACTAAAATTGGCAAAAGTATAACAAAAAAAGTCTTGCGATTGTCTCATTTTGTATATATATGAATGTGGGGAAAATCTGCTGGCAGAGAGGAAGGGATTCGAACCCTCGATGGCTTGCGCCATACTCGCGTTCCAGGCGAGCTCCTTCGACCGCTCGGACACCTCTCTATAATCGTAGTCGTTTTCTAAGGATGTAATCTTATCACATTTTTATGAATTTCCGCTTAGAGATCGGATTTTTTACTCCATCGGTTTGGGAGCGGGTTCCCCCAGATAAAACCCTTGGGAGTAATCAATCCCCAGCGATTTGACCGTTTGGTAGACGCCGTCGTCCTTGACAAACTCCGCGACGGTCTTCATCCCCATCCGTTTGGCAAACTCGTGGATCACCTCGACCGTGACGTGCGCCTGCTCGTCGCGGTCGATATTTTTGATCAGGGAACCGTCAAGCTTGACGTAGTCGGCTTTAAGCTTCATCAGATAATCGAAGTTGGAATACCCCGTACCGAAGTCGTCGATAGCGATTTGACACCCCATCGATTTAGCTTTTTCGATGAAGCCGATCGCGTCCTCATAGTTGTCGATACTTTCCGATTCCACGATTTCAAAGACGAGGCGCTCCCCCACGTCGTATTCTTGCAGCTTTTCTTCAATGAAGCGTACGATCTGTTCATCGAGAATATCCTCGACGGTAAGGTTGAGTGAAAACTGTACCCCCCTCTTCTCAAACGCGGCAAACGCTTTCTCCACCATGATCCGCGTCAACCTGCCGTAGAGTTTGGAGCGCTTGGCGATATCGAGAAAGAAAAAGGGCGACACCACTTTGCCATCGGGTTCGATAAGGCGCATCAGGCACTCATATTTGGCGATCCTGCCCGTCGCATTGTCGATAATGGGTTGGTAATACGCTACGATGCGATCCTCGTCTATGGCGCTTTTGAGTTTTTGCAGCCAGAGGATATTTTTCTCATACTGCTCGTTGATCACAAGCTTTTGCGAATAGACAAGTAGATCCTTGCGGTCCTTTTTCGCCAATTTCATAGCCATATCCGCGGTCGTAAACAGCTCTGTTTTGTTGCTTTCAAAGGAAAAACTCGCCGTCGTATGCAGATGCAGCGCATTGCCGTTCAGCGTCAGGGCTTCGTTTTTCATCGTTTCGATAATCTTTTGTACCGCTTTGATAAAATCATCTTTGGCCATCGATCTGTTCAGCAGCGCAAATTCGTCGCCGTTGAGGTGGTAGACTTCACAACTGTTTTGCGCGAAAAAATCCTGCAGATAGTTGCCAAACTTCCGGATAATACGATCCCCCGTATCATGACCGTAAAAATCATTGATCTCTCTGAAGTTATCCAGATTCAGCAGCGCCATGGAGGGGGTTTGCTCCTTTGCGATATCGCCCAGCAGCTTCGTGCGGTTGCCCAGACCGGTCAAACTATCGGTCACCACCGCTTTTTCCAACTTTTGACGCTGCTCGATCAACTCCGTTACGTCGTGACGGATGGCGATATACTCCTCCACTTCGCCCCGCTCGTCCAGCAGGGGCATAATCACCGAGTCGATCCAGTAGTAGCCGCCGTCTTTTTTGCGGTTTTTTACGATCCCGCGCCACAACCTCTTATGCCCCAACCGGTCCCACAACTCTTCAAAGACCGCCTTTGGCATATCGCCGTGTCTGATAATGCTGTGGGGTTTGCCCAAAACCTCTTCGCGCGTAAACCCGCTCACTTCGCAAAAGCGGTCGTTGACGTAGGTGATCTTGCCGTTGAGGTCGCTTTTTGAAACGATGTTGCTTTCATCCAAGGCGCGCTTGTACTCCTGTATCTTGGCCAGACTGCGCTCCAACCTGGCGTTTTGCTCCTCCAGGGATCTGTCCTTTTTTTGCAGGGTATCGAGCAACCCGTCGATATCCCTGGCCAAAGAGGAGACTTCGTCGTTGCCGGACAGCGCGATCCTTTCATCCCCGTTCCCTTTGATAAAGCGCTGCAGAGTCAGGGAGATATGCTTCATCTTTTTGGCGATCAACTGGTAAATGATCAGATAGGTTACCAGCAGCGCGACCAGAAAAAACAGCGCGGGCATAAACGCCTGCAGCTTTTCGTCGCTGCTTAGCTGTGCGATGATCCTTTGCGCATCGTGATCTTCGTGATATACCGCGATCTCGCCGTTTTGCAGGTGCAGGGGGTAAAAAGCGCTCAATCTTTTCTTAGAGCGTAAAAAGGTCACCTGTCCGTCGTTTGCCTGCGTCACTTTCGCATGCTGCGCGAACTCTTCGTCGTAAAGGATGTTTTTGATATTTTCCCCCAGCAGCTGCGGATCGGAGGAGTAGATCACTTCCACCTCGCTGTTGCTCAAAAACGCGTGCACCAGGTTCTTTTGCCGATTAAGCCGGCTAAAGACCCGGGCCGTCTCCTGCAGCCCCATCTCGGTGATCAGCGTACGCAGGATCTCCACCCGCTCCTCGATCCCTTCGCGCTCCACGGCAAAAACGTTTTTTTTCATATTTTCAAGGGAGCGTTCGGAGTTGAAACGGTACGTGACCACGCTGACGATCACGGCGATGAGGAGAAAAAGCAGGGGAATCATATAACGGTATTGCAAAGGGGCTCCTGAGACTTTTTTCATCAATTATAACGAAAGCTTATCCCACAGCTGTAAAATTCCATTTAGATTTCGGAGATTTCGGCCCTGCTGTCGGGTTTTGCTACATTTGTTGGGGAGGGAGCCCGGAAAACACGCGGCGTTTCCCGGGGAAAGGGTTTTTAAAGGGGTAAAACCCGGATATTTTCATCCAGTTTTTTCTTCAGAATATCTTCGATGGCAAAAAGGGTGCCGGTATTGGCGCTGGCGCACCCCACACACGCACCGAGGTATTTGATGTAGATATCGATATGGCCGCCGTTTTCCTTGATATCGAGAATCTCTACGTTCCCGCCGTCCATGACGAGCATTTCACGGATATTCTCATCGATCACTTTTTCCACCTCTTTGAGCTTTTGTACGATCGTCATCTGCGCAAAAGCCACTTCATGGCTGCTGTCGGTGGCGTTTTTGATCTTGTCCGCTTCCATCTCCGCTCGGGTTTCACGCAGGATGTCAACGAGATAGATATCGCGATCCTCGTGGCCGCCCGGTTCGATACAGGATTTACAAAACGCACCCGCTTTGGTATAGTCCGTGATCTCTTCGATGGTTTTAAGGTCATTAAGCTTGATCACCTCTTTGATCGTATCCAGACTGACTCTGGCACATTCACACACGATATACTCGTTTTCAAAACTCTCCGCATCCACGCCCTTGTAGATCCCCGCGGCTTTTTTGATCACGTCGTAGGCCATCACCGAACAGTGCATCTTTTGCGGCGGTACGGCCGGAGTGTCGGGATTGTCTCGCATCGCTTTTTCCACGTCGATATTGGTAATCTTGACCGCTTCGTCGACGGTTTTACCCACGCAAAGCTCCGTCATCACGTCGCTGCTGGCGATCGCCGTCCCGCAGCCGAAGGATTTGAACTTCGCTTCTAAAATCTTGTCGGTTTTTTTATCCACCGCCCAGTACAGGCGCACCGCGTCCCCGCAGCTTTCCGCGCCGAAATCGGCCACGATGAGTTCCGCGCCCATCTCTTCGGCCTGCTCCTCGGTGATCTCGCCGAGGTTTCGCGGGTTGTTCATTCTATCCACAACTACGTCACTGTACTCATCCCAGATGGATCCTGATATCAAATCGCCTTTTGCCATAATCTACTCCTGTTTATTCTGTTTTTATCTCTTTATCACCTTTTTGCCGGGCCTAGCCCGCCAAAAATTCCCTTTTCTAAAGCCTCGCCCTTGGCTCGGCTCCACTTACGAAAACGGCAAAGCCGCTTCTTCGTTTCGCAGTTTAAAACCTGTTTTATTTACAAGCCGCTTTTGTGGCTTTCGGGCGCGTAGGCGTAGGAACTTGAAATCCCCCGCAGCCGTTTGATCGCGCCTTTGATCTTCTCAATCGCGTACTCAATCTCTTCCATCGTATTATAGCGGCTTAGGGAAAACCGAACGCCCGTGTGCGCCAGCTCGCTGTCGCTGCCGAAGGCGTTCATTACCGGGTTGGCCTCCAGATCCTCGCTGGCACAGGCACTTCCCGTACTCGCCCCGATCCCGTTTTGATTCAGATCCCACAGCATCGCTTCGCCCTCGACGCCTCTGATACTGATCAGCGTGGTATTGGGCGTTCTATTCTCCGTACCGCCGATCACGACGGTATCTTCCATCTCCAAGATAGCGTTTTCGAGCTTATCTCTCAAAGCTCTGACGTAATTCTCCTCATGCGCCAGCGCCCCGGGACTGGTCACAAGCTTCATCGCTTCGCCCATGCCGATCATTCCGGCCACGTCTACGGTTCCCG
Organism: Epsilonproteobacteria bacterium tcs-49; assembly: GCA_002049495.1. Lineage (GTDB taxonomy): Bacteria > Campylobacterota > Campylobacteria > Campylobacterales > Sulfurovaceae > TCS-49. The sequence continues at coordinate 145,344 of LLYS01000003.1, forward strand.
CGCGGCGTCCGCCCATCTGCTCCCCGCCGTGGAAAAGCGGCGTCAGTTTGCGGCCGGCTTTGATATAGAGCCCGCCCACGCCCTTGGGACCGTGGAACTTGTGCGCGGAGAAGGAGATAAAATCCAGGTTGCAGCGCACCACGTCTACGGGAAGTTTCCCGATCGCCTGCGTGGCGTCGGAGTGGAACAGGACATCCTTTTCCCGACAGATTTGGCCGATCTCTTCGATAGGGAAAAGCTTGCCCGTTTCATTGTTCGCCCACATGATCGAAACCAGCGCCGTATCGTCGCGGATAAAATCCCTGACCGTATGCGCTTCGATGGTCCCCTGCTCGTTTACGGGCAGGTAGGTGACCTCCACGCCCTGCTGCTCCAGGAATTTACAGGTGGCGGTGATAGCGGGGTGTTCCACCTCGGTGGTAACGATATGCTTTTTCTCCCCGTGCATGATCTCATCGATCCAAACGCCTTTGAGCACCCAGTTGTTGCTCTCGGTCGCTCCGGAGGTGATGACGATATCATCCTCGTCGTTGGCTCTGATCCCGTCATAGAGATAATCCAAAGCCTGCGCCATCTTCTTGTGCGTTCCCGCGCCGAAATCGTGCAGGGAGTTGGGGTTCCCGTAGATTTCGCAGAAAAACGGTTTCATCGCTTCAAAAACGCTCTCATCCACTTTGGTGGTCGCGTTATTATCCAAATAAACTTTCATATTTCGATCCTACTTTCTTTCGGTTTTTGTAAGAATACAGAAAAATCGCATTGTTTTTCTTGATTTAGGACAATTTTTATCCTATTACCTTCTCGAATGGTATTGAGTTTTTACTTAAATATCTCTTAAAATGATTGCAACTGCTTAATGACGTCATCAAATTGCAGCAGCTGTGCGGTATCCTGTTTTAAAAAGTTTTCGATCCGCGCCTTTTTGGACACCGCTTCGTCGATCTCGGGATCGCTGCCCTGCTTATACGCCCCGATACGCAGCAGCATCTCGTTTTCTTTGAGCGTGGCGTACATCCGTTTGAACTTCGCCGCGGCCGCCCTGTGTTCGGGGGTGATAATATCCCCCATGACCCGCGAAGCACTATGCAATATCTGTACCGGGGGGTAGATGCCGTAATCGGTGAGTTCGCGGTTGAGCACGATGTGTCCGTCAAGGATGGAGCGGCTCTGATCGGCGATGGGATCGCTCATATCATCGCCTTCGACCAAGACGGTAAAAAACGCCGTAATGGAACCGCCGCCCTTCTCCTTGCCCGCGCGCTCCATAAGCTGGGGCAGAAGCGTCAGTACCGAGGGCGGATACCCCTTGGAGGTCGGGGGTTCGCCCAAAGCCAGACCGATTTCGCGCTGGGCCATGGCAAAGCGGGTGACGCTATCCATCATAAAAAGTACATCTTTGCTCTGGGCTTTGAAATACTCGGCCACGCTCATGGCGCTGAAAGCACCGTATTTACGCATAAGCGGACTGTCGTCGCTGGTCGCTACGACGATGACGGTATTGGTCAAATCCCCGCCCAGGTTCTTTTCGATAAATTCGGGCACCTCCCGACCCCGCTCGCCGATCAGCGCGATCACCTTGATCGGCGCCACGCAGCCGCGCACGATCATGCTCAGCAGGGTGGATTTGCCCACGCCGCTTCCGGCAAATATCCCCAGTTTCTGCCCCTTGCCGCAGGTCAGCAACCCGTCGATACTTTTGACCCCGACGCTGAACACTTCATCGATCAATCCGCGTTCCAAAACATTCATGGGGGGTTTCATGATCAACTCCTGGGAGTTGAAGGTGATGGGCCCTTTGCCGTCGATGGGGTTCATAAACGGATCCACCACCCGCCCCAGCAGTCCGTCGCCTACGGGGATGGTCAACCCGTGGGAGTTTTGATATACCCGGTCCCCGATTTTGAGCCCGTCGGTAAAGCCGAAGGGGGAGATGCTAAATTGTGCCTTCGTCGCTTCGGTGACCATGCCCAGAATATCCTGGTGGTCGCCTTTGATGATGACGATATCGCCGATGCCGACGTTGATGCCGTCGGCCTGGACGTTGGTGGAGCTTACCCGCGTGACACACCCAAAGGATTGGGAAAGCTTGGAGCGGCAAACCTTGTCACGGATAGCTTTTAAAGACATGGCTAATTTTTATGGTAGGGGGTGTTGATAAGATTGAAAAACTCCGCGCGGGTGGAGGATTTCAAAAACTCGCCGCGAAGGGCCGAAGAGAGGGTGGAGGAGTGGACCTTTTCCACGCCGCGCATCTCCATACACATATGTCTGGCCTGGGTCACCACGGCAACGCCTTTGGGGTTGATCGCTTCCATGATCGCATCGGCGATCTGTTCGGTGAGCTGTTCTTGCAGCTGCAAGCGTCTGGCAAATACGTTGACCACCCGGGGGATCTTGGAAAGCCCCACCACTTTTCCGTCGGGAATGTATGCCACGTGGGCTTTGCCGAAAAAGGGCAGCATGTGGTGCTCGCACAGGGAGTAAAACTCGATATCGCGCACCAAAACCATCTCGTTGTTGCTGCTTTCAAACATCGCTTTTCCCATAATTTTCTGGGGATCTTTATGGTAACCTTCACACATGAATTCATACGCTTTGGCCACCCGTTTCGGGGTTTCGACCAACCCCTCTCTTTCGGGGTTTTCACCTAAAAAAGTCAAAATCTCTTTGATATTTTTCTCTGCTGCTTCGCGTTTTTTCACTGCCTGCCTTTACTCTATCTTAATGGTTTAATTATATCAAATTTAAGAAAATTTTAGATAATATTGGTCTAAAATAATTATGCAAACAAGGAATATAATGGAATTTAGTGCAAAGATGACCAATGATGCCAACGCTTTGGTGGAAGCGAAAATTCTTTTGGACGATATCGAAAAAAAGATCGACAGCATCGCCAAAGAAGCTGCAAAAACGATGGAAGTCCAGGGCTTCAGAAAGGGTAAAGTACCGACGCATATCGTAAAGCAAAGACATGGAGACAAGCTCAAGCAAGACGCGGAAGCGGAGATCGTACGAGGGATGCTCGGCGATGCGTACAAAGAGCTTGATATCGCGGCGGAGAGATTGATCGGAGAACCGTTTTTCAAAAAGTTTGACAGAAACGACGACAGCATCGAGCTTGAGATGGCGATCGGCCTGCGGCCCGAACTGGAGCTTGAGGGTTATGAGGAGACGGTACCAAGCTACAGAAACCCCGCGGTAAAAGAGACCGAGATCGATAAACGCATCGAAGAGATGGCGGAGAGACAGGCGTCTTTTAAAAAGATCGACGAGGACAGAGGCGTAGAAGACGGCGATATGACCGTCATCGACTTTGAGGGCTTCCTCGACGGAGAACCTTTCGAAGGCGGTAAAGCGGAAAGCTTCAACCTTAAAATTGGCAGCGGCCAATTCATCCCCGGCTTTGAAGAGCAGCTTATCGGTATGAAGATGGGAGAGGAGAAAACGATTAAAGTTACCTTCCCCGAAGAGTACCAGGCTCCCAACCTCGCGGGCAAAGAGACGGAGTTTAAAGTAAAGCTGAATGAGATTCAGGAAAAAGAACCCGTAAAGATCGACGATGAGATGGCGAAAAAATTGCTTCCGGGCGAAGAGGAGGACGTAACCGTCGAAAAGCTGCGCGAAAACGTGAAAAAACAGCTTCGCAACGAAAAGCTCGGGAAAAAGTACCAGGATGAGCTTAAGCCCAAAATGGTCGAAGCGCTCGTGGCCAAATATGAGTTTGACCTTCCCGAACAGATCGTGGAGCAGGAGATGGATATGCAGCTGAACAACAAAGCGCGCTCCATGAAACCCGAAGAGCTGCAGGAGCTCCAGGGGAACGAGGAAAAGATCAAACAGATGAGAGAGGAGCTTCGCGACGAAGCGACCGAAAGCGTAAAAGCGACCTTTATCGTCGACGCACTGGCGAAAAAGGAAGAGGTCGACGTCAGCGATCAGGAAGTAACGCAAGCGATCTACTACGAAGCGATGATGCAGGGGCAAAACCCGCAGGAAGTTTTGGAACAGTATGAGAAAAACGGTTACCTTTCAGCCGTAAAGATGGCGATGATCGAAGATAAACTCTTTACCAAGCTGTTAAAACTCAACGATTAATAATTTTTTTTAAGGAGTTGTGCTATCATGGATGGTACGATTCCTGCTAAGAAGGTAACTATAACCCCATGAAAAGGAAACAATTTTGAGTTATATTCCATACGTTATTGAACAAACAGGCAAGGGTGAACGAAGTTACGACATCTATTCCAGACTGCTTAAAGACCGCATCGTCATGCTCAGCGGCGAAGTCAACGACGCCGTGGCATCCTCGATCGTGGCGCAGCTGCTCTTTCTCGAAGCGCAGGATCCCGAAAAGGATATCTATTTTTATATCAACAGCCCCGGCGGCGTGATTACCAGCGGTTTGAGCATCTTTGATACGATCAACTATATCAAGCCCGACATCGTCACCATCTGTATCGGTCAAGCGGCGTCCATGGGTGCGTTTTTGCTCAGCTGCGGCACCAAAGGCAAACGTTACGCACTGCCCAGTTCACGCATCATGATCCACCAGCCTTTAGGCGGTGCCAGAGGTCAGGCGACCGATATCCAGATCCAGGCAGACGAGATCCAGCGGTTGAAAAAATACCTCAACGAGATCCTGGCAAAAAACTGCGAAAAGGATATCGAGGCGATCGCACGGGATACCGAGAGAGATTTCTTTATGAGTTCCGCCGATGCGGTAGAGTACGGATTGATCGACAAGGTGATCGATAAAAGTTTCAAATAGGCGGTAATTTATGAGCAAAGCATACGGGCTGGACGAAGCGACGAGCGATCTTGAAAAGTTTTCCAAGGATGTGTTGAAGGCACTTATCGCCGACAATATTCCTCCCACTCCGGCAAATTACAATATCTATTTTGAAAAGGTGTTGGAATCCAAGCCGAGCGAGATGAAAGAGGAGATCCAAAACATCCTCGAGATCGAAGAGCAAAACGACGAGGAGGAGAGCGCTGAGTTTGAAAAAACCTTCAAAGAGGGCTTTTCCCACATCCGAAAAACGATGCAGCGCGTGGGACATATCTACAAGAGTATGAAACACCTTGATACGATTATGAACAAGTATACGCCTATGCTGCAAAACAGCACCGACAAGTCCCAGCTCTCTTCGCTTTCGCACTCGATGCAAGATGATATCGGCAAGCTCAACAACCTTGTGAAAAAAGATATCACCGAGATCAAGGATCTGTACCAAAAAACGGCGATGGTGATCAAAAACAGCGAGGATCAATCAATCCACGATCCCCAGTACGGTGTGTACAAAAAGAGTTATCTGCTGCAAAAGATCAACCAGGAGATCACGCTGGTGGAAAAGTTCAACCACGATACCACGCTGCTTGCGGTGCGGATCAAGGATGAAGTCTTTGCCAACGTCAAAAGCGAAAAAGCCAAAAACACCATCACCAGAACCGTGGCGCGCCTGCTTTTGAAAACCTCCCGTAGAAGCGATATCATCGCCCACTACGAAAACGCCACCTTTATGATCATCCTCAAACACACCGATCTGGAAAACGCCAAACGCAACGCCAATCGGCTTAAAAGTATGGTCACGGCAACCAACTTCTTTTTCGGCGAAAAGGAGATCAGTATCGATATCGAGATCGGTATCGGCAAAATCGTCAAAGACAGAATCGCGGAGGAGACGATCGTATGCGTCCTGGAAGCCCTGGAAGCGGCAAAAGAGGACACCAGTCTCGTCGCCGCGATTTGTGAAAAGGATTACCAAGAGTGATACGCGAAATCCGCATCTATCCCGATCCGGTTTTGAAAGAGGAATCCAAACCCGTGACGGAGTTTGACGAAAAACTGCATACGCTGCTTGATGATATGTATGAAACGATGATCGCGAAAAACGGCATCGGCCTCGCCGCCGTGCAGATCGGCGTTTTACAGCAGGTGCTGGTGATCAACCTGCCCAGAGAGGACGAGGTGCAGTACAAAGAGGATCTGCTTGAAATCATCAACCCCGAATTCTCCTACCTTAGCGAAGAGGAGGAGACCTTCACCGAGGGTTGCCTGAGCGTTCCGGAGTTTTTTGAGGACGTCAAGCGCTCCAGGGAGGTCAAACTCCACTACCGCGACCGCTTCGGCAAAGAGCACACCATGGAAGCTTCGGGGATGCTGGCCATCGCCCTGCAGCATGAGATCGACCACCTCAACGGACGGGTTTTCGTGGAAAAACTCTCCTTTATCAAGCGCAAAAAGTTTGAAAAGGATTGGAAAAAAACCCACAAAAAGCGCTAACGCGCACCCTCTTCCCCGCACTGTACAAAAATCTTGACAAGTCGATATAAATTTATGATAAAATATCACTACTCTACACGAAGGTATCGTGTAGCGACAGATGCAATTTCAACACAGCAATAAAAAGGATAACAAGAATGGCTCTTTATGATAGAGACTATATGAAAAACAGCGCGCATACGATGCGCGGTGAACGTGCGGACAGCCGCAGCGAAAGCTCCATCGTTTCCTTTGTGAAACAGACCTACAAGCTTTTCGCCGCTTCAATGCTCGCAGGTGCGGCGGGTGCGTACGTCGGTATCCCCATGGCAAACGCCATCGCGGGAATCTACTGGTTTATCGCCATCCCCTGGATGCTTTTCGGGATGTTCGGTATCCGTATGGTACGCCACAAGCCCGGTATCAACCTGATCGCACTTTTTGCGTTTACTTTTGTAGGCGGCTTGATCATCTCCCCGCTACTGAGTATGTTTTTGGCAACCGAAGGCGGCGGCGCGCTCATCGGCAACGCGTTTTTGATGACGGCGGTGCTTTTCGGCGGCCTTAGCTTCTTTGCCATCAACACCACCAAGGATTTCTCCAGCTGGGGAAAACCGCTTTTCTTCGCGTTTATCGTTTTGTTGGTCTTTTCACTGATCAACGCGTTCGTCCTGCAAAGCCCGATGATGCACATCGTGATCCAGGGGATCTTTTTGCTTGTCATCAGTGCGATGGTACTGTTTGATACGCAAAACATCATCAACGGCATGTTTGACAGCCCCGTAGAAGCGGCGCTGGTTCTGTATATCGACTTTTTCAACATGTTCGTCACGCTGCTGCAGCTTCTTGGAGTTTTCGGCAACGATGAGTAGTACCCGACCTTTGGCGGCTTCGCCAAAGGTTTTTCGTATGATCGATGCCAATATCAACCGGCTCAAAGAGGGGATCCGGGTCGTTGAGGATATCTGCCGCTATCTGCATGACGACAAAGAAACCGCTTACCGGCTCAAAGCGTTGCGCCACAAAGCAACCGTAACCGATTATCTTGACTTTTTACAACACCGCAACGCAAACGGCGATGTTTTAAAAGGCTCAACGAAAAGCGAACAGTCGCGCAGCGATCTTGAGGGTGTCGTTTTGGCAAATATCAAAAGAGCCCAGGAAAGCGGCAGGGTTTTAGAAGAGACTTTCAAACTGATCGATACACAGGAGAGTGAACGGTTCAAATCGATCCGCTACGAACTCTACGATATCGAAAAACAGCTCCTGATAAAGGGATAAGCCCGTGCTTCGCCGGAACCTGGTTGTCACCGTTATCGCAGTGTTTTTTACCGTTACGTTCGCGGCTTCTTTCTATATCATCTACACCGAACGCAGCCTCGCCACAAAAACCTATAAGCAGCACCGCCTTGAGGATCTTGAAGCCAAATACAGACTGATAATCGCCTCTTACATCAAAGTCGCCGATACGGTTTATACCACCTTGATCAACAGACCCGAAATCCTTTCGCTCTACGCTTCGCTGCAAGGCGCCTCCGACCAGAAGCAAAACGCCGTACGCAAGCAACTCTACACCATGCTTAAAGATGAGTACAAAAAGCTGCAAGCGACGATGAACCTGCGCCAGCTGCACTTTCACCTGCCCGACAATCGCAGCTTTTTGCGTTTTCACCGTCCGGAAAAATACGGCGACGACCTGACCTCCATCCGCGAATCGGTACGGTTGGCCAACAGTGAAAAACGCTTTGTTCAGGGCTTTGAGGAGGGGCGTATCTTCAACGGCTTCCGCTACGTCTATCCGCTGTTTTACAAGAAAAAACATATCGGCAGCGTGGAGACGAGCATCTCCTTTACCGCCATCAAGAACCTGCTCAACACCACCTTCTCCACCTACCACGATTTCATTATCAAGCAGGGGGTGGTGCAAAATAAAGTGTTTCAAACCAAACGCTCCAACTACACCGGCAGCCTCTACTACGGCGGCTACATGGGAGAGCGTTACAACCGCGAAGAGCATACGGCGCTGGAGACTAAAAAGATCAAATGCCTCCAAAAAAGTTTGCAGCAGCGTGTAGCGCCCTATTTTGAAAAGATGGACTCTTTTATCCTTTCGCAGCAGTGCAAACTCGACGGCAACTACTATACGGCGACCTTTCTGTCGATCCACAACCTCAAAGGCCGGCACGTGGCCTACGTGGTCGCCATCGACCGGGACGATACCCTTTACCGCTTTGAGACCCAGTACCGCATCAAACTCTACGTACTGCTGACCATCTACGCGGTACTTTTGGCGGTGATCGGCCTTATCTACGTTCTCAAGCGCAACAAAGAGATCCAGAAACAGGTCCACACCGATTACCTGACCGGAGCGTACAACCGGCTGGGTTGCCAGCGGCAGCTGCAAAGCCATCTGCAAAGTTACCGTGAAACCAAAGAAGCCTTCTCCATCCTGATGCTCGATATCGACCACTTCAAAGACGTCAACGACAAATTCGGCCACCAGGTGGGGGATGTGGTGCTTAAGGAGTTGGTACAGGTCCTCAGCGACGTTACGCGCCATAGCGACCTGGTATGCAGATGGGGCGGGGAGGAGTTCATGGTGATCTTGCCAAACACCCTTTATAAAGATTTAGCGACCGTATCGAAAAATATTTTACAAAAGGTGCGCAATTACAGCTTTTCGCACATCGGGCACATGAGCATCAGTATCGGTTTTTCTCAAATCAAACCCTCCGACCACAGTACCGACGACCTGGTCAAACGCGCCGACAACGCCCTGTACCGCTCCAAGGAAAGCGGCAGGGATCAAGCCGGCGGAGAGCGTTAAGCCCCTAGCCCAGCTTCGCGTCCTTGACCGCTTCGAGTACCTTGTCGTAATCGGGTTCCTCGGTCACCTCATCAACGATCTGCTTATAGGTCACGATCCCCTCTTCGTTGATCACGAACACGCTTCGCGCGAGCATTCCGTTCAAGGGCCCTTCAGACATCAAGACGCCGTAGCTTTTACCAAACTCCTTATCCACGTAATCCGACGCCGCCGTGACGTTTTCTATCCCCTCAAGCGAACAGAAACGCTTTGAAGCAAAGGGCAGGTCCATGGAGATAACCGTCGTCTCCACGATATCAAGGTCGGTGATGCGCAGGTTAAACTCTCTGGTTTCCTTGGCACATACCTCCGTATCCAGCGAGGGAACGACCACGAACAGTTGGACCTTGTTCGCGCTGCCGCCCACTTTGACATCTTCGAGATCGCTGTTGATAACCGTTACCTCCGGGGCTTTATCGCCCACGCTGATCAAATCCCCCGTCAATGCGATCTCGTTTCCCTTTAAATGGGTAATCTCGTTTGTTTCCATAACTCTCCTTTATTAGACTTTCCTGCTATTATACAGCACGCGGCGCTAAAAGCGGATATTTTTCGAAGGCTTGCCGTGATAAAATCCCTGGGAGTACTCAATACTTAACAACTCGATCTGCTTTTGCACGCTTTCACTGGAGACAAATTCGGCGATACACTGGATGCCGTTTTTCTTGGCGAAGGCGACGATCGTTTCCACCACCGAGCGTTTATGGGGATCGTTGTCGATATCTTTGATCAGCGAACCGTCGATCTTGAGGTAGTTGGTGCGGATTGAGATCAGATAACTGAAATTGGAATACCCGCTGCCGAAATCGTCGATAGCGATCTTGGCCCCGAACTTTTTGATCTCGTCGATAAACGCGTCGATCTTGGCCCGGTGAAAGGCATCGATCTCTTCGGATTCCACCAGTTCCAAAATAACCCGCTCGGGATTGGGGTAGTTTTGAAGTTTTTGCAGGATATGCGCCGACGTTTCCCGTGAAACCACATCCTCTACGGTCAGGTTGATGGAGAATTCGATCTCGGGATTTTGGGAGAACGCGGCAAAACTTTTATCCACGACTATCCGGGTGAGTTTAAGATACTGCTTGGTCTTTTTGGCGATATCGAGAAATTTAAAGGGGGAGATCACTTCCCCCTCTTTATCGATCATACGGATCAAAGATTCATATTTGTTCACACGCTGCTCGCGGTTGTCGTAGATCGGCTGGAAAAACACCTCTATGCGATCCTCCTTGATCGCGCTTTCGATCATCGCCGCCCAGTAGATATTGTTTTCATACTCCTTCTCTATCTGCAGATCCTGGGTATAGACCAGATAGTTCAACCGCTCCCTTTTCGCCCGCTTGAGGGCGATACTGGCTTGACTGACGCGGTTCCCGCCATCCATGGCGATCCCGGCGGTAATATGGATGAAGATATCGGCAAGCGTAGGAACCTGCAGGGGCTGTTCCTCCACGTAGCGGGTAAACTCCCGGACCCGTTTTTCAAAATATTTCTCCTCCTCGTCATTGTTGACAATCACCGCAAACTCGTCGGCGTAGGTACGGTAGTAGGTGTATTCGGTCAGAGGGAAATAGTGTTTGATCAGTTTGGCAAAGTGTTTGAGGATTTTATCGCCGATATCGTAGCCGTAGAGTTCGTTCTTCTCTTTAAAATCGTCGATATTGAGGATACACACCCCGTAGCAATCCTCCTGCTTCGCATCCTGAATCAGCTTGTTTCTATTGTAAAAGTTTGTCAAGTCGTCGTAAAAAGCAACGGTTTCGAGCTTTTTTTGGCGCCGTACGATCTCCAGGGACATGAGATTGATGGTTTTGTCCAGCCGGGTCATCTCATCGTCGTTTTGTCCTATCTTGCTTTTTTTCCTGCTGAATTCAAAGCTGCCCGAAGTGACGTTTTTGACCTTTTGCATCAAATACTCCAGCCGGCGCATCACTTCATGCTTTAAAAACCAAAAAGCCGCGGGCAGGATGATGACCACGATCAGCAGCGAACTGGCCAGAGAAAAGGTTTTGGCTTCTTGCAGCAGCTGCATCTGATGCTTCCTGTCGATGATATAGCGGTACGTGACCTTATGCCCGGCCAGCTGCTCGTTTTTCTCCTCCACGACGTATTTGTCGTTTTCATAGATACGGCGCTCGCCCGGCTGCTCCTCCCAGGGCAGCATCGTCGCCAAATCCAGCTTGGGGAGCAACCCGACATAGAATTTGCCGTCGATATAGATGTTTGCCGCGAAATTTCCGTGTTCAGCCATCAAAGTGATCAACTCATTGCCCACCTTCTGGTACAGTTTGAGCGTACCCACGAACTGCTCCTGGTCGGACCGGTTATCGATGATGTTGGCGTGATACACCACAAACAGTTCGCCCTCTCTCACCTCTTTAAACGCCCTGCTTTTGGAGCGCTCGATCTGTAGCGGGAGAAACCGCTCAGGCTCGGAAAAAGTGCTTTGCAGCCGGGGTTCCCCCTGCTCGTAAGTCACGTAACCGCTGGTCTCGCTATCGAAAAACGCGACCTTGTAGCCATATTTGTCATACACCGCTCCGTGATCGATAGCGGTGTGGTTTGTCGCGGCGAGGTAGCGGCCCAGCTTCTCCTTGACTTCGTCAAAAAGTGCGGGTTGGTAGTTTTGTTTATCTTCGTAGTTGTTGATCAGGTTCAGCCGGCTTAGCACCATCTCGTTACTGCCGACGAAGTAAGCCTGCTGTCGTAAGTTTTTGCCGATTCTTTCCAACTCCTGGCGCATCATATAATCGATATGCAGTAACTCTTTTTTCGTATTGAGCCGGTGGGTCTTTTCGATAACGAAGTGATCGATCAGAAACCAGTTGGCAAATACCGCAAAGGTTATGGTGAATAAAAAAATCGACAAAAGCTTTTTGGAAAGATTCATGGGTCTCCTTCAGCCGGAGGGGTTCCCCGGCCGGCGCAGGGCTACTTTTTCGCTTTTGCTTCCTGCAGCGCTTCGATCACCGCATCGATATTCTCATAGGGGATATGGGCTTTCCATTCCACATCTTCCCCGTTTAGCGCGATGCCCACGCTGACGACGTCGTTGCTGCCGGGACCGTAGGGTTCGGTAACGTCGGCGATGGAGATCACCCCCTTGTTCGTTCCCGCTAAATCTATCTTTTTCAGCTCCGTTGTTGTTGACATTATGGCTCCTTGTGAAATTGGTTATTGCCCTGATTATAACCTATTTTTCCCTTAGCTTCACTTGCCGGTCACGCTATTGTCACTATTTTTGCGCTATTACATATATTGCTTATAATTCTTATAATCTCTTTAGGATATAAAGTAATTTTATCGATCTATATTACTTTGCTTTTGCATTTGCTATACTTTTGCTATGAATAGGGGTTGATGGGGTCTATTCGTAAAATTGAAGCAAAGGGGTCTTTCGTGTCACAACAAACCGTAGAAAAAGTACTGCAAGCGGACAAACTCGTAATCTCAAAAACGGACACGAAGGGCAAAATCACCTACGGCAACCGCTACTTCACCCAGCTTTCGGGCTACTCGACTGCGGAATACATGCACAAGCCCCACAACATTATCCGACATCCCGATATGCCAAAAGCGGTCTTTAAACTGCTGTGGCAAACCCTCCAAAGCGGCAAGGAGATCCACGCTTATGTCAAAAACCGCGCCAAAGACGGCAGCTTTTACTGGGTTTTTGCCAACGTCACCCCCTCCTACGATGCCCACGGCAAGATCGTCGGTTTCTACTCGGTCCGGCGCAAACCCCATCCTAAAGCGATCGAAACGATCGAAGGGATCTATAAGCAGCTGCTTTCCGCCGAAGCCGCCGGCGGCGTAGATGCCGGTGTCAAGCGCTTAGGGGAGCTGCTCAAAGAGCTCGGCAGCAGTTACGAAGATTTTATATTAGCACTTCACGATACCCATAAATGATCAATCTAAAGGAGTTTTTTTGAAAAACATATCGTCACTCAATGCGGTGGTGTTTCTTTCCTACGCTTCCGTTTTCGCCGCCGTTATCGTCTTTATCGGCCTCTCCATGGCTTGCGATTTTTCCATCTTTACGCTGTTGCCCTCGCTGATTTTCGGCGGGCTTTCCATCGCCCAGGTGGTGCATGTGCGCACCGTACAGAAGGATTTGACAACCGCCGAACACGTGATGACCGACGTCGCCGCGGGCAATATGGAGCTGCGCCTGGAAAACGGCAAAAGCGGCGGCCGCGTGGAGAATCTCTTTTTAGAGATCAACAGCTTTTTAAACCAGGTAGAAACCTTTAACAAGGAGGTCAAGGCGACCTTTGATTACGTCAGCCGCTCCAAATTCAACCGCAAAATCCACCTCGAGGGGCTCAATCCCACCTTTAAAATGTATGGGGAGGAGATCAATGAAACCATCGAAATGATGAAAGCCGACCACCGCCAAAAGCAGCACTCGGAGCTTAATTCCGACTTGAGCAACCTCAGCCAGAGTGCCGGGGGGATGAACGTGGTGCGGGACAGTCTGGCCAAAAACGTCGAAGCGCTGAAGATAATCCATGATAAAACCTACGAAACGGCGGATATTTCCCAGGAAAATATCGAAGCGATGGATACGGTGATGGAACAGATCAACGACCTGATCCAGCAGATCGTTGAAAACAACGAATCGGTCCACCGCCTTTCCGATCAAACCGAAGAGATCACCAGCGTCATCGCCATGATCAAAGATATCGCCGAACAGACCAATCTGCTCGCCCTCAACGCCGCCATCGAAGCCGCCCGCGCCGGAGAACACGGCAGAGGCTTCGCCGTCGTGGCCGATGAGGTACGAAAGCTCGCCGAACGCACCCAGAAAGCCACCGGAGAGATCGACGTGATCATCAACACCTTCCGCCAAGAGACCACCGATATCCACGCTAAATCGCAGGATATGACCAGCCGCGCCGAAGAATCCAACCAGGGCTTGACCCGCTTCAGCGATGCGATGCACCGCTTAAACGACAACGCTACTGAGATGGTCAACTCCATCGAAAACGTGGAAAACTCCACCTTCATCACCCTGGTCAAGATCGATCACGTGGTCTTTAAATCCAACGCCTACTCCTCTATCTTCCTAGGGGAGCAGCAGGCAAAATTCGGCAACCACCACCAGTGCCGCATGGGGCAGTGGTACGACGGTGCCGGGAAGGAGCGCTTTGGGCATATGAAGGAGTTCAAAGCCCTTGACGCGCCCCATGAAACGGTGCATAAAAACGTCCTTGAAAGCATGGAGTGTTTGGAAAAGAGGAGATTTTAAACAATTTCAAAGCGGTGGAAAAAGCCAGCGAAACGCTATTTGAAAGAATGGATAAAATGCTGGAAAATTATAAAAGAGCGTAACAAGCGCTACGGGCACACCCGGTGCCCGCAACTTCACAGCTCTTGACAAAAAGTGTCAAGCTATTGACAACCCACGCACTCCATACTTCTATCCTCTACGTCGTTGCTCGATTCGGGCGATTGGCTTCGCAGATAATAGCAGGATTTCACGCCCAGTTCCCACGCGCTTAGATAGATATCGTTGAGGTATTTCCCGCTGGCTTTATCCAGTGAGACGAAGATATTGAGACTCTGTCCCTGGTCGATCCACTTTTGGCGAATCGCCGCGGCTTTGACCAGATCCCGCTGATCCAGATCGTAGCTTGGGGTATAGTACTCCCACGTATCGGGGCCGAGTTTGGGTACGACCACGGGGATCAACCCGCTGAGGTTTTCTTCAAACCATTTGCGCTTATACACCGGCTCGATCGCCTGGGTCGTTCCGGTAAGGATGGAGATGGAACTCGTCGGCGCGATCGCCATGAGATATCCGTTGCGCATCCCGTCGCTTTGCACCTTTTGACGCAACTCGTCCCAGTTATACGTGTAACCGAACAATCCGCCCCGGTCAACGAGCTTTTTAGCGTTTTCGTTGGCCACGTCGATGGGGAAGATCCCCTTGCTCCAGTGCGATCCCTCAAACTCCGGGTACTGCCCCTTCTCCAGGCTCAAGTCGCTGCTGGCTTTGATGGCGTTGAAACTCACCGCTTCCATGATCTCGTCCACTTTGTGCAGGTGCTCGTAGCTGCCCCACTTGATACGGTTCTCGGCAAGCATCTGCGCTTCGCCCATCACTCCCAGACCGATCGCGCGGCTTTTGTGGTTGGTCTGTTTTACCTTTTTAAGCGGATAAAAGTTCAAATCGATCACGTTGTCAAGCATCCGTACCGCCGTGGGTACCACCCGCTCGATATCTTCCGGGGTGTTGATCTTGGAGAGGTTGATACTGGCAAGGTTGCACACCGCCGTATCCCCGGGTTCGCTGATCTTTTCGACCATATACACCTGCTTACCGTTCATACTATCAAGGGCGGTAAGTTTTTTAGCCTTTTTCTCGATACCCGCATCGGTTTTGATATCCTCTTCCTCTTCAAACAGCTCAATCTCCCCGTTGTCATACTCCACCTGGATCTTGTAGTGGTTGGGGTTGGTGTTTTGAAAAATCTCGGTACAAAGGTTTGAACTTCTGATCGTTCCGGTATGGCTATTGGGATTGGCTTTGTTTGCGTTATCCTTGTAACACAGAAAGGGGCTTCCCGTTTCAAAGTAGCTGCGCAGGATCTGCTTCCACAGATCTTTGGCTTTGATCTTTTCTTTGATAACGCTGTCGTCGTTTTCGTAAGCGATATAGCGTTTTTCAAACTCTTCGCCGAAACATTCACACAGATCACCCGTTTCGTAGGGATCAAACAGCGTCCAGAAGTCATCATCCTTGACCCGCTTCATAAACAGATCATTCAGCCACATGGCCGGAAAAAGATCGTGGGCGCGCCGGCGCTCCTCACCGCTGTTTTTCTTCAAATCCAAAAACTCTTTGACATCCAGGTGCCACGGCTCCAGATAAACCGCGATCGCACCCTTTCTCGTCCCCAGCTGGTCTACGGCGATGGCGATATCGTTGGTAATCTTTAAAAAGGGTACCGTACCGCCCGCGGCGTTTTTGTGGTTGTCGATAAAGGAGCCCATACCGCGCACTTTGCTCCAGTCCCAACCGATACCGCCGCCATATTTGGAAAGCAGCGCCATCTCCTTGTAACTGTCAAAGATCCCCTCGATATTGTCAGGCGTACTGCCGATGTAGCAGGAACTCAGCTGGTGACGCGGGGTCCGCGCGTTGCTCAGCGTCGGTGTCGCCGCCATCACTTCAAACTTGGATAATAGATCATAAAACTTCTTCGCCCAGCTTTGACAATCAAACTCGTTTTGCGCCAAGAACATGGCGATCGCCATAAACATATGTTGGGGCAGTTCGATGGGGTTGTTTTCCCGGTCTTTGATCAGATAGCGATCGTGCAGCGTACGGATTCCCAGATAGGTAAATTGCAAATCTCTGTCAGGATCGATATAGCCGTCCAGATCCTCCAGGTCGTATTTGTCTTTAAACCCTTTGACGATACGGCCCTCCGCTTCGCCCCGCTCAAGATACTCCCGCAGCGAACCGTAGCCGTTGAACCCGTTGACTTGATGGTACAGGTCATACAGAAACAGGCGCGCCGCCACAAAGGTCCAGTTGGGACGATCCACATCGATCTTATCCACCGCCGTGGCGATCAGCGTCTTTTGGATCTCTTTTGTGGTGATATTGTCTCTAAATTGAATATGAGCATCAACTTCAAGTTCACTTTGGCTGACATTGTCCAGCCCTTCGGTTGAAGCTGAAGTGTATTTTTGGATCTTTGAAATGTCCAGGTTTTCCACCCGACCGTTTCGCTTGATGACTTTCAATCCGGAATTCATTGGACTGCTCCCCTTTTATTTAAAAACTCTGCTAAATATGGTCTCCACGTTTTTCGTGTAGTAGTCGTAATCGAAGCAATCCCTGATCGCTTCTTCACTGAGGCTTTGGCGAAGCTCTTCGTCGCTAAGCAGATGCTGCAGATACAAAGACTCGCCCTTTTCATTCAGTGCGGATTTCCCCTGCTGCAGATCCTCCCAAACCTTCATAGCGTTTCGCTGTACGATCTTGTAGGAGGTTTCTCTGCTCAAGCCCTTAAGCGGCAGCTCCAAAAGCACGCGCTGGGAAAATACAAGTCCCCCCGTGAGGTTGAGATTTTTCATCATATTCTCGGGGTAGACGGTCAAGTTTGCGATCACGTTGTTGAGCCTGTGCAGCATAAAATCCGTAGTGATAAATCCATCCGGCAGGATAAAACGCTCCACCGAGGAGTGGGAGATATCACGCTCGTGCCACAGCGCTACGTTTTCCATGGCGGGCATGGAGTAGCTTCGGATCATACGGCAAAGACCGGTGATATTTTCGGTCAGGACAGGGTTTCTTTTGTGCGGCATCGCCGAACTTCCCTTTTGGCCCTTGGCGAAAAACTCTTCGGCTTCATACACCTCCGTCCGCTGCCAGTGCCGCACCTGTACCGCAAACTTTTCGCACGAGGAAGCCAGAAGCGCCAAAGCGTTCATCACGTTGGCGTAGCGGTCCCTTTGGATCACCTGGTTGGAAACGGGGGCGGGCTTGAGGCCGAGCTCTTGACACGTCAACTCCTCCACCTCCATAGGCGCATGGGCGAAGTTGCCCATAGCGCCGCTGATCTGGCCGACGCTGATCACGTCCAACGCCTGCTCCAGGTTGTCGAGGTTTCTTTGCAACTCCTCATACCAGATCGCCAGCGCCAGACCGAACGTGATCGGTTCGCCGTGGATACCGTGGCTTCTTCCCACCATCAATGTATACTTATGTTCACGGGCTCTTTTTTCGACGGAGTCCATCACCATCTTGACATCGTCGATGATCAGTTCCAAAGAGTCTTTGATCTGTAGTGCAACCGCCGTATCGATACAATCGCTGCTGGTCATCCCGTAGTGTACCCAGCGCTTCTCATCGCCGAGGCTTTCTCCCACGGAGGTCAAAAACGCGATCACGTCGTGTCTGGTTTCTTTTTCTATCTCGTCGATTCTATCTATATCAAAGGTCGCGTTCTCGGCGATCTTTTTGCAATCTTCATCGGGAACCAGTCCCAGTTTGTTCCACGCTTTCGTAGCTGCGATCTCTACTTTCAGCCACGCGTCATATTTGGCCTGCATGGTCCATTTTTCACTCATCTGCTTTCGTGCATATCGTTCTACCATCGACTTTACCTTGTACTATATTTTCTAAATAAAATAATAGTGAAAATGATGTTAAAATTAGCTAAGAGTTATGGCTATTTGCGGTGAAATTTTAAAATATTTCCAGCCCCCGTTTTTAGCTTAAATCGCTATAAAAAAACGTATGAAAGTTTACGAATATGCCCTTTGTAAAACAGATGTTTCACGTGAAACAACCGCAAAACCTTACCCTCTTTCTCCGCGATTTGTTCCAAATCCGATACAGGGAGGCACAGAAGCTCGTCGATACCGGCCGGGTGAGTCAAGGAGAAAGAATACTGCGTGATAAAAAAGAGATTATCGAAGAGGCCGTCGAGGTCAAATACTTCCTTGCCAAAAGCCGGGGACTTTCCCCCTGCTTTCAGACCGACAGGTTTTTACTTTTCGACAAACCCGCCGGGCTGCATGTCCACCCGCAGCGACACGGCTACGGCTACACGCTCCTGGATGAGATACGCCACCACGGCGGCCGGCATGCCGACCCGGCCCACCGGCTCGACAGGGAGACCAGCGGATTGCTCCTTGCCGGAAGGGACAGAAAAAGCACCGGCGAACTGTCCCAACTGTTTGAAACACAAAAAGTAAAAAAAACATACCTTGCTCTGGTGCGGGGGAGGTTTAAAGAAAAGCGGCGTATCGAGCTGCCCTTAAGAAGCAGCGACAGCTATGCCAAATCCAAACACAAAACGGTAGTCGATGACGGGGGGAAAAGCTCGGTGACGATCGTAAAGCCGCTACATTACGATCCCGTTCTGGACCAAACCCTTGTGCTGCTGCACCCCCAAACGGGAAGGACCCATCAACTGCGGGTCCATCTGTTTCACGTGAAACATCCCATCGTGGGCGATCCGCTTTACGGTACCGATTTTACAACGGCCGATCGCTATCTCGACGGTAAACTCAGTGGGCGGGAGCGTTTGGAAAGATGCGGGGCCAAGCGCCTCATGCTGCATGCGTACGCTTTGGAGTTTCGACTGGACAACCCCTTTACTCTTTTTTCTCCGACGCTTCCGTTTCCCTTTCCAACTCCTCAAGATCTTTCGATTCGATAGTGTACTCCCCATCCCCCGTATCTTTGATCATGATCACGTTCTTTTTCCCCTCGGTGGTCGTCTCCTTGACCACTTCGGGAGTGATGAGGGAAAAGGCGACGGTGTTGTAGCCTTTCCAATCCTTTTTGTTGATCACCTTTGCATTGAACACGATGGATTGTTTGATATCCAGTTCCGTTTGGCAGCGTTCGATCTCCTCGTTAAGCAGCATCACCTCCTCGTCAAGCAAACGGACGCTTTTGATCAGCGCTTTGAGTTTACGGATCTTTTCAAGGTAGCTTGCGGGGGTTTTTACATCCTTCTCCTTATCCTCCTGGATGCGCTGTCGAATCTGCTTTGCCACCGCTTCACTGCCCTTGAGGATCTTACGCTTCTTTTGCAACTCTTCGCGGATATCGTCCCGGGCGATTTCATATCTGTTTTTCTCTTTTGTCAACTCTTCGATCTGTTCGCGCAACCCTTTGACCAAAAAGGGATCGATGGTAAAGATATTATCTTCGCCTTTAAGCTCCGTGACCTCTATCACGTTTGACGCATAGATCAGGGAGTTTGAGGTCAAAGCTTCGATCTTGATCTTTTGGCCTTTGATCTCGCCGCCGACCGCCTGTTCCACCACTACCGTTTCCCCCTCGATCACGCCGCCTTCCAAACGCTTGACATAGACAGTCTTTCCTGCGGCGAAACCGTTGTGGACGTTGATTGTCACGTCATCGCCGTAGACTTTACTGTTTTGATGGGTGATGCCCGCGATATTGAGCTTGTCAGCATGTAAAACGGCTCCGGAACCCACCGTCCCCTGCTTGATATTGATCTCCTTGGCTACCACTTCGATCCCCTGCCCTACGGAATCTTTCATATCATCAAGGCCGTTGACAATAAGATGGACATCTTTGTCAATGCCTACGTTGATATCCCCGGTGGCTTTAAAGTCGATGCTCTCCACCTCCATGTAGCGTTTTATGTCAAAGGTGTTGTTCTCCTCCAGGGCGACAAAGCCGCTTTTTTTCGCGATAAAACTTATCGCCTCCTCACTCTCCTCCCGCTTAATATCATCGGAGATATTGAAATCGGGCAACTCCCCCTCTTTGGGTTCGGGCACCTGGATAAAAGTCCCCTTGCAATCCCTGCCGTTTTTTCCCGCTTTGGGTTTGATATAGCGGATAATGGGTTCCCCCTCCTTCACCCCGAAAGCAAAGCCACGCTTTTTATAATCTTTGCGCCCGAAGATATCCTCGTCGCTAAAATCCTCCCTGTACAGATACTCCAATTTGCCGTCGACGGTTTCTACGGGAGGGATCGCGCTGGAGACGGGGAGGTACTGTCTCTGGGCAAAAGCCATCGTCCCCGCTTCTTCCAGCACGTCGAAAAATTCACGCAGATGGGATTTGAGTTCCCAGATACCGATAAGATACCCGTTGATCAGCATCTGCTTTTGGATACTCTCCTCGATCGCCGTTTGGAGCTTTTTGGAATAGTGCAGCTTCACCTTCTTCTCTACGACGGCGACCACTTTTGTTTTTGTTTTGTTTGCCCCGATCTTGACCGGTAGCGGTTTGCGGGGTTTACTGCGCTTGTAGATGGCGATTTGATACATTTGGCGCAGCTGCAGCTGGGGATCGAGCAAAAACTCCCTATCGCGCAGGCGGTTTTCCGTCTCCCCCGTCACACTCTCCCACTCCTGAACGTCGGCGTTTTTATACTGGGTCTCATACTCCACAAGATCGAAATCGATCCTGTTCAAAGAGGTTTTATGGTTGGCAGCATACTCCTTCAACGTCTTTGCCACATCGTCCGTCTCCGTAAAATATCTGCTATCTGACATCGTACGCTCCCCTTTCAAATATATGGCCACCTCTAAAAACCCTGTGTGGTCATATTTTATTGTCCCCTATTTTTACTTATAATTGCATTTGTACTACAATAAAGAAAAAAAGATAGAAAATGATGAATATTAATAATATCGACTTCAACGATCTTTACAAAAGTCAGAAGCAAGCCACTACCTTCAAACCCAAAAACAGCGACGACTGGGATAAGAAAGCTTCCGGGATGGCGCAGCGGGTTTTTAAAAGTATCTACAACGAGCAGTTTTTGCAAAAGATGCGGGTTAAAAGCGGTAGCTCGATCCTGGACGTGGGCTGCGGCGCGGGCAACCTGTGTAAAGCATTCGCACCCCGTTTTGACAAGGTGTACGGGATAGATTACTCCGAGGGGATGCTTGAGCAGCTGCGACACAAGTGTCAAGGCGTCGATAATATAGAGGTGCAGAAAGTGGCGTGGGAGGATGACTGGAGCGATCTGCCCAAGTGTGACGTCGTCGTCGCTTCTCGCTCCATGGAGGTAGCCGATATGAAAGCCGCTTTACAAAAGCTTGACAAGCAGGCGAAAAAGGCAGTTTATTTGACCTACAAGGTGGGCGGCAGCTTCCTGCCCAAAGTGATCATGGACGTCCTGGATCTGCAGATCGTTGAAAAACCCGATTACATCTATATCGTCAATATCCTTTACGGTATGGGGATCGATCCCGAAATCACCTATATCGAAAGTGAAAACAGCAACTTCCGGTTTAACGGATTTGAAGAGTTTGTCAAGCGTGTGGGCTGGAGCCTGGGCGAGGAGGTAAACGCTTCCCAGCGGCAAAACCTCTACGGCCTTTACGAACAGTTGCAGCGGGGAGAAAAAGCGATCCCCGAACATACCAGGTGGGCTATGATCAGTTGGCACAAGGGGTAATGTAAACAGGGATTACAGGTGCTTCATCTGCCGCTTGTTTTTCGCTTCTATTTTAAAAGCTTGCTTTTTGACACCGGTGTCAAAGGGGCGTAAAAAGGCGGGAAGTTTTCTCCCCTTCACCCGCTGCAGATCCGCTATCATCACCTTTGCCGTTTGTTCTTTGTCCAAGCCTTTGACACTTACCAGATAATCAAACAGATACTCCGCCATACGGTTAAGCCCGATCTGCCAGGTGGATCGGGTATGGTCAAAGAACCACTCCGTAAAGGCGTAAAAGTTGTCAAACACTTTCCCCTCACGCCACAGCAGCCCGGCACTGCCTTTGAAGTTGCCGCTGTTGTAAACGATGTCAAAATAGCGGGCGAAGCGCTTCATCTTCTGCATCGTCGCAAAATCGATCGCGCCGGTTTGCAACACATCATAAGGCGGCTTGTCGCTATAGCGCATCCCGTGTTTTTTGTCATGTCTGTCAAGGGTGGTACCCGAAAGCTTTTTTAAAATACCGATCTGGATTTCGCTGCGGCTTAGGCTCATAAGCAGGTCCAGATTGTCTCCGAAACTCTTCAGACTCTCCCCGGGCAGCCCGACGATGAGATCCAGATGCAGATGGGCGTGGGTGTGCTCATGTAAAAAGCGCAGGTTTTGCTTGATACGCTCCATCCGCAGAGGTCGGTTGATGCGCTTTGCCACCTCTTCATTAAGCGTTTGGATCCCCACCTCCAACTGCAATGCGCCGGGGGGAAACTGCGCAAGCTTTTCACGCAGCTTAACGGGGAAGGTATCGGGGATAAATTCAAAGTGCAGAAAATACTCCTGCTTTTTCTCCAGAAAGAGATCCATCAGCGCCGTCGCTTTTTTGATATTGAGATTGAAGGTGCGATCGACGAATTTGAAATTCCTCGCCCCGCGTTCCCAAAGCTCTTGCAATGCGTCGAGCAGTTTTTGCTGATCAAAGTAGCGCACCCGCTCATCTATGGAGGAAAGACAGAATTCACACTCAAAGGGACAGCCCCGGGAGGTTTCCACGTAGATATAGCGGTTTTGAAGATCGTGTTCTGAGTAAAATTCATAGGGAAGCTCGATAGCGTCCAGATTTGGCGCTTGAGCGCAAATTAAACCTTTAGTGGGGTTACCCCTTGCTCTATTGTTTTTATGAGCTTATATAGCTCAATTTCACCCTCCCCCTTTATGCGGTAATCGGCCAAATCCAGATCAACCCGGTGGGGTGTATGGCCCGCTTCCGGTCCGCCGAGGATAACGATCGTCTCGGGAGCGACGGATTTGATAATAGCTATCAACTCCTCGATATCCCGGACATTCCAGATATAAACCCCCAAGGCGATGATTTTTGGTTGGTGCGCGAGCATATCTTCGGCGATCTCCTGGTTGTTTTTACCGATAACATACTCTTTGATCAAAGCGTTGTCTTTGAACTCGTGCAAATTGGCATAGAGATAGCGCAGGGCTAAAGAGGTGTGTGAATAGCGTGCGTTAAGGGTGGATAAAATGATCGTTTTCATGGTGCCATTGTAGCACAATTTTTGATAGTTGTTTGGAGTTCGCCGGGTCCGAAAACCCGGCACGTTGCAGTAACGTTTGTTTTATGATTTGTATTATGAAAAATGCCGTTAATTACTCCGATACAGAATACACGTTAATTTTTCACAATGTCATCGACTTACGATACTACAGTAACATTTAGGGCCTGAGGACCTTTTCTACCTTCACCGATTTCAAACGTTACGGCTTGACCTTCCGTAAGTGACTTGTGTCCTTCTGCATTGATCGCACTGAAGTGGACGAATAGATCATCGCCGCCTTCATCTTTTTGAATGAATCCATAACCTTTTTCGTTATTGAACCATTTTACTGTACCAGAGAGTTCTCCTGACATTCTTACTTCCTTCGTATTATTATTGCTTGACTGTACTGTATAAGATTTTTTTATAGACAGTCAGTATTAATTGTATCATAAAACTTAAAAAAACATAGCGTTTTTAAGAGAAAGTTACATCCGTATTACGATTTGTATCATTACGGGAACGGATTTTTCGCAAATGTATATTTTATAATCACCCTTATTTCCAATTTCAGAGGGAATTTAATTAAAAGTTAATTAAAACATAAATATAATTAAATAATTCATGTAAATATTTAAAAAGGTTCCCTATGCTCCGAACTGCCGTCATACTTTTATCAATTTTTTTGGGTTGCGCTGCAGCCTCGGATTTCGACAAGGCGTTCCACGCTTATAACAAGAAGGAGTTTTCAAAGGCGATCGATCTGTGGCAACGCTCCTGTGATGAGGGCGAATACCGCAGCTGCAATATTCTGGCTTTGATGTACGATAACGGAGAAAACGTGGTCCAGAACAGAACAAAAGCGAAGAAGATGTACCGAAAAGCCTGCATGGGAGGCGATACCGTAGGGTGTAAATTTTATCAGCGACTGGAACAGATGGGGTATTGACCCCGCCGCCTACGCTTTCAAAAACTTGCCCAAAGCACGATCTGCGTGCCGTTGCCCTGCCCCCGATCCAAAAGTTTCTGTTCTATACTCATATTCTGTCTTTAATATTTTACAAATTGCACCAAACCCTAATCGTGGGCAAATCCCAGCGCTTCGATGATATCGGCCGGACTCCTGTCATGCTCCTCGGCCACGGTTTTAAATTTATCTTCGGCAGCCGCGTCGATCCCCATCGCTTTGAGTCTATTTTGCAACTGCCGCGTACCCATCCCAAGTGTTTGCGCCACCGCTTCGATGGATTTTCTTCCCAAGCCGCTGATCACGGGGGTACCCTTTGCCGCATCGCTACCCAACTTTGCGCGCAGCAGCTCATAGATTCCCTGGGGGCTGGTGCCGTTTTCCCCGGCGATACCGGAGAGCGACTGCCCCGGTTCAAAGCGCAGCCCCGCTTCTTTTAAAACCGATTGCGCCTTTTGGGCATCGTATCCCATCTTTTTGAGAAAGGTTTTAAGCGAACTTAGCTCCGCGTGGGAGTATGGAGGCGCGCCGTAATCCTTTTCCCAACTCTCTTTTATGGCATCACCGAAAGCCACAAAAGTGGAAAAAGGCGGTATCTCATAAAGCGTACCCGCGGCAAATAAAACGGTAATCACCGAAGCTGCCGTCATCTCCTTGGTAAAAACGATCAACTGCCGCGCTTGGTTTTTCATATAACTTGTCATGGGTTTCCAATTGTAGTACAGGTGCAAAAGGCTTGCGGTGATAAACAGCACCATAAAGGTGGTATGCACCTGGGCAAACTGCTCCTTCGTCATCCCCAGCATCGTCCACTGCGCCCAGTGCGCGATCCGACCCGGAGGGGTGATAAAAAGCATCAACCCCGTATATACCATAGCTATCATCGCCAGCAGCATGATCAAAGATACGGTTTTTTTCAAACTCATCGCAAATCCTTTATCGAAAGTAAACTATTGTACGCTATAAATGCTGAAGCGAAAAGAAAAAGTTGCATTTTGCCATTTTCAAAGGGTCTAAAGCTTTTTCTTATGTTCCATGTGAAACAATACCCTATACAGACAGCTCTAAAACCCCCGGATGAAAGAGAGATAGATGCGGCTTTTTTTAGGCTCCTTCGCTACGGTTTATAACCTCACCCCTTTGCAAAAGCTGCTTGCTAACAAGATGCAGGGGCGCTGGGTCAAAGAGCAAAACCGCCACGTTACGCTGCAGTTTCTGGGTGATCGGTTCCGCCCTGAAGAGGTGATCGAGCGCTTGGGAAAGCTGCCCTACCCCAAAGGCAGAACAATCATTTTCGATCGCTTCGTTTTCCTGGGCAGAGAAAAAAACATTCTGGCTTTAACGACCCGAGACCAAGGGATTCGAGAACTGCACGGGAAGATAAGCCGGCGGCTTTTTGGCCAAAACGGCGAAGGCTACCTGCCCCACGTTTCCCTGCTGCGTATAAAAAGCTTTACGACCGCGACCTGCGTTCTGTGCTTGAAACCCCGCAAAACCCCGTGACCGCCGTAACAGAGTTGCAGGTGGAGCTGATCCAAAGCACTTTGGATGCCAGGGGAGCGCACTATGAAACCCTCTACCGCTTTTAACCCTGTGTTATAATTGCGGAAAAAAGGATCCCTTTGGCACAAACCTTTGAAACGGCGATCATCGGCGCGGGCACTTCGGGGCTGATGTGCGCATCGCAGCTCAACGATCCCAAAACCCTCCTGCTTGAAAGCAACGCAAACGCGGGCAAAAAGATCGCCGTCAGCGGCGGGGGCAGATGTAACGTTACCAACGAATATATGGATACCGGGCACTTTTTGGGAGATCCGGACTTCATAGCAAAGACGCTGGAAGCGTTTGACCAAAAACGGGTACTGTCGCTTTTAAAAGCGCAAAAGGTTCCCTATTCACTGGATCCAAAGATCGTCAAAGGCACCTACTTTTGCAAAAGTTCCAAAGATCTTTTACGCGCTTTTGCCGCGATGACGGACAGATGCACCAAAGTTTTCGGACAGAGGGTAACAGGGGTCAAATATGAAAAGGGCGTTTTTGTCATCTTGACGGAGAGTTCGGTCTTTTACGCCAAACGGCTGGTGGTCGCAAGCGGAGGCCCGAGCTATCCGCAGCTTGGCGCCGGCGATATAGGCTACCGCATCGCCGAACACTTCGGACACCGCGTCGCTGCTCCCGTTCCCGCACTGGTGGGGTTTACCGTCCAAAAGCCCCAGTTTTGGTTCAAAACCCTCAGCGGAATGAGTCTGGACGTCACCGTCAGCGTCGGAAAGAAACGCTTGCAAGGGGCACTGCTGTGTACCCACAAAGGTATCAGCGGCCCGGCGATACTGAGCGCATCGCTGTATTGGCAAAAGGGTTTGCTCGCCGTGGATTTCATGCCGCAAAAAAAGATCCGCTCCTTTTTCAAAAGGGGACAAAACCTCTCTAATGCCCTGCCCCTGCCAAAACGCTTTATTCAAGCCTTTTTAGATGCGATCGGTTTGCGGGACAAACCCTGCAACGGTTACGATAGCGATGAAAAAAAACTGCTGGAATCTATCCACCGCTACGAATTCGCTCCCGCGGGGAACTTCGGTTACGCAAAGGCGGAGGTGACCAAAGGGGGCGTAGATACCGCGCAGATCGATGCATCGATGCAAAGCAAATTGCAAAAGGATCTGTACTTTACCGGGGAGGTACTTGACGTCACCGGAGAGCTGGGTGGCTACAACATCCAGTGGGCACTAAGCAGCGGCTACGTCTGCGCCCGAGCCGTAGTTTTATAATCTCCGCTACAAAAAACAAGAAAGCAGTTGCGATCGATCGGTTTTCGTCAAATCCGAGGGAAGATTGATATCGAGTTTCTCTCTGCTTTGGCGTGAAAGGCGCTCAAGCAACTGATTGTTAAGATGTTTGGGAAACGCCAAAAACCAGTTTTCGGGCATATACTCGCCAAGTAGCTCGTCGATATCGCCCGCCAGCTTTTTCAAGCCCGATTGCTGCTGCTGTAAACGGGAATTATGCGGTTCCCCGCTGGCGCCGGATCTGTTGCCCAGTTTATCGCTCATCTGTTCGGACGTGTGTTTGTGCGGCTCGATATAATCCTTATCGACCAGCAGTTCCAGTCTGTATCGGTTCTGCCCAGCCGGGGAGCTTTTTGCGCTGCTTACCTGCATCCTGTTTTGGGGGTTTATCCCCTCCAGTGTTTTTATCGCATACGCTTTTAACTGTCCCATATCCGCCACTATCACCATACAGTTCCCATACTCCATGCTCTCCCCCTTTTTCCGATAAATTCAAAAGAAATCGTTTCCTCTTCTCAATAGTATCATTATTTATGCTAATATATTACTATTATAAACAATTATCACGAAACGGTGTAACACTCCTACACAATATATAAATTTCTCCCGTACAATCTGTATACAATGAAATCTTTGCTACATTTAGGTAAATTTTTTCAAAAGAGGCTAGAAGGTGAAAAAAGAGTATATTTTATTTGATAACGACGGCGTTTTGGTCGAAACGGAGATGTGGTACTACGAAGCGAGCAAACGGGCACTCAAAGAGTTTTTCAATTACGATATCGGCTTTGAGGAGTATATGGGGATTATGACCTGTGGCGGCGGCGTATGGTCGGTTCTTGAAGATGCAGATCAGGAAGCGATTGTTACGGCGCGTAATAAGCGCAACGTTTACTACCGAGAGTATCTGCAAAGTAAAGATATCGTCATCGACGGGGTGGAAGAGATACTAAACGAACTTTCCAAAAAGTACAAGATGGCGATCATCACCACCTCGCGGCGGGTGGATTTTGAACTGATCCACAAAAACAGAGGGATCGTTGATTTTATGGAGTTTGTGTTGTGCGAAGGGGAGTATCCCAGGGCAAAACCCCACCCCGACCCCTATCTCAAAGGTTTGCGGCGCTTTAACGCCCGGCGGCACCAGGCTATCGTCGTGGAAGATTCCCAACGGGGGCTTATCTCCGCACACGATGCGGGGATCGATTGCGTGGTGGTGCATAACGAGTTTACGAAAACGCAGGATTTTTCAAAGGCGACGCACAGGATAGATTCGCTGGAGGGACTTTTGAAACTGCTTTAACCTTTGCAAAGGGGCTACTTACTCAATACCTGATAGCAAAGCCGTTTTCAAAGCTTTCATCACAGGAAAACCGCTCAATCTTTTCGACGCTGCTTAGCATCGAACCCTTTTGCAAAATCTTCACAAAGCGCTGCAGATCCTGCTCTTCGCACGTCACACACGCTTCTACACGGCCATCATTCAGGTTTTTTACATAGCCGTTAAATCCCTCTTTTGAAGCATTTTCCTCGACGCTCGCGCGATAAAACACCCCCTGGACCCTGCCGCTGACGATAAACTTGTAACTGTTCATGGTAAATCTCCGCATTATCAAAGTCGTATTATCTGTTTTGGTTATTGTAGCATTATATAAGATATGTGGAAAACGTTGGTGGCGGGAGAAGGATTTGAACCTCCGACCTTCGGGTTATGAGCCCGACGAGCTACCAAACTGCTCTATCCCGCGATCAATAACAGCGTTGCTGCAAAGTTGAATTTCGAAACTGTCTCGTTTCTGCGTTGTTTGAAAATTAAGTAGATGGTGCGGATGAGAGGACTCGAACCTCCACGCCGTGAAGCACCAGATCCTAAGTCTGGCGTGTCTACCAATTTCACCACATCCGCAACTTGTATAAAAAAAGGTGGTACGCCCTCCAGGATTCGAACCTGGGACCTACGCCTTAGAAGGGCGTTGCTCTATCCAGCTGAGCTAAGAGCGCTCCCGGTTTACATAGGTGGTACGCTAGATAGGATTCGAACCCATGACCCTCTGATCCGAAGTCAGATGCTCTATCCAGCTGAGCTACTAGCGCCCTTTTGCTTGTCAAAGACACTAATGGGGTGGATGATGGGAATCGAACCCACGGCCCTCAGAACCACAACCTGATGCTCTAACCAACTGAGCTACACCCACCGTCTTCTATATAAACCAAATTATACCATAAAGTTTATCAATTTCGGTGGTCGGAGTGAGAGGATTCGAACCTCCGACCCCCTGGTCCCAAACCAGGTGCGCTAACCAGGCTGCGCTACACTCCGACGCAAAATCGAATGAAATTATATCTTTTTTGCTCTTATGTGTCAATAGTTTTTGCGAAAAGTTTGCATATTTGCAAATTTACTTGCGCAGTTTTACCCGCTGGGCATGGGTCATGGCGATGGCGATCGCATCGGTAATATCCAAAGGTTTGATCTCCTTTTTGATCCCCAAAAGCCGTTTGACCATAAACGCCACCTGCTGCTTGTCCGCTTTGGCTTTGCCCGTAAGCGCCTTTTTGACCTGCAGGGGCGTATACTCGGCGAAATTGCCAAACTCCTGCAGCACCTTCAAACTCAGCGCGCCGCGAAACTGGGCGAGCTTGAGCACCGTTTTGGGGTTATGGGCAAAAAAGATATCCTCTATGGCCACTTCGTCGATGGTTTGGTTTTTGATGATCAGATCGAACCCTTCGATCAGTTCGGGCAGTTGGTACTGCAGTTCATTTTGTTTTATCTTTATAAGCCCCGCTTCCACAAGCTGCATCTTGGAATTTTCAAAATTCAAGATCGCATAGCCGCAATTTCTGCTTCCGGGGTCGATTCCGAGAATGTTCATAAATCCGTACGCCTTTAAATACATTTTTTTTATTAAAAATAGCTAAAATCCAACGGGATTTTCAGGGAAAATCTTCCCACAATCTTAAATCAAATTAAGGACAAATTCTCCAACTCCCGTAAATAGGGTTTTTCACACCGATTCACATGATGTGAAAAACTTTTTTCACCTATGATACTTGTATTTTATCCAACTTTTGATAAAATACGAACATCCCTATTTTAGGGCTTTTCTAAAAATTTTCCGAAATTTCAAGAAAAATTTATTTTTTTTTGATACAAAGTTTTTCACAAGGTTATTCACATATGAATATTGGCGCCCAAATCCTCAAAGAACTCAAAAACGAGATCAGTTCGGTGGAGTATTCCCGCTATATAAAACAGTTAAGCTATAGCCTGGAAGATTCCAGAAGCGACGAAGCGGTGTTTTTTGCTCCCAATAAGCTCATCGCCAACTGGATTAAGACCAAATACGCCGATAAAATTTCCCACCTTTTTGAGATCCACTCGGGAGTCAAAACCAAAGTGGTGATCAAACTGGGCAAAAAGGGCAAAGCCAAAGCCAGACCGAAACAGACGGAAAAGTCCCAAAAATCGAAAGCCAAATTCCTCAACCCCTCTCTGACTTTCGATAGTTTCATCGTGGGTGATTCCAACCAGTTTGCCTATACCTCCGCGCTAAGCGTGGCAAACAATCCGGGGACGACCTATAATCCCCTCTATATATACGGGGGCGTGGGACTGGGCAAAACCCACCTGCTCCAAGCCATCGGCAACCTCAACAAACAGAAAAACATGTCCATTCTCTATACGACGCTGGAGCAGTTTCTCAACGATTACCTGCGCCACATCGGCAACAAAACCATGGACCGCTTCAGAGAAAAGTTTAGAAAGTGCGATATCCTGCTCATCGACGATATCCAGTTTCTGAGCAACAAGGAAAAACTGCAAGAGGAGCTGTTTCATACCTTTAACGAACTGCACAACAGCGGTAAACAGATCGTCATCACCTCCGATAAATCCCCCAACAAGATCGCAGGTATAGAGGAGCGGCTCAAAAGCCGGTTTGAGTGGGGACTGATCACCGATATCCAACCTCCGGAGCTGGAAACAAAGATCGCCATTATCAAGAAAAAGTGCGAACTCGACGGGGTGCGCCTGGATAACGATATCATCAACTACATCGCCACGAAGATGGGAGACAACATCCGCGAAATCGAGGGAACGATCCTTAAGCTCAACGCCTACAGCTCCATGATGAATAAAGATATCGACCTGGATTTCGTTAAAGATATCATCAAAGACCAGATCAACGAGCAAAAGGAAAATATCAGCATCGACGACGTGGTCAAGATGGTTTCAAGCGAACTCAACATCAAACCCAGCGAAATCAGATCCAAAAGTCGCTCTAAAAATATCGCAAACGCCCGCCGTATCGTTATCTACATCGCAAGAAACCTGACGCCCAACTCCACGCCCAAACTGGCGCAGTATTTCGGCATGAAAGACCACTCGGCGATCAGTAAAAATATCAAAAAGACCATGAGCCTGATCGAACAGGATGAAACCTTTCGACTCAAAATCAAAGAGTTGGAGCATAAAATCAAGGCCAATTAAGACAGCTAACGTAGAATGCAGTAAAAAATGTTATAATTTCGCAAGTGAATAGATGTGATATAAATCGTGATATACAATTCCAAACTTCATCCCCGTTTTATGATGTTTGGAGGGGTTATTCACTTTTTCACGCAGCTTACTATGAGTACTAAATATTAAAAAGAATAAAAGGGAATTGACATGAACTTCAAAATCCAGAAGCAGATCTTTGAGTCGGTACTTACCAATATTCAGCCTTTTCTAGAAAAAAAAGATCAAACCCAGATCACTTCACATATCAAGATAACCTCCAAAAACAACCACCTCTTTTTAGAAGCCACCGACAACGAGATCGGTTTAAGCATCCAAAACGTCGGTTTGGAAGTAGGGGATGATTTTACCTTCACCGTCAACGGTAAAAAAATTCTTGATATCGTCCGCATTTTAAAAGAGGGCTTTGTGGATGTGGATTTTGAAAACGATCAAGTCATCATCTCCCAAGAAAGTTCCCGGTTCAAACTTCCCACCTTTGAAGCCGATTCCTTTCCCCCCTTTCCCCAGATCGAAGACAAAGCCAGCATTAGTCTGGATTCGTCGAAACTGATTGAAGGGTTTAAAAAGATCACCCCCGCAATCGATACCAACAATCCCAAATTTGAACTCAACGGAGCTTTGGTAGATATCAAAGCCGATAAAACCTCTATCGTAGGAACCGACACCAGACGTTTGGCGATCAAAACCATCGAAGGGGCCAACGATCAGGAACTTTCCATCATCGTACTGAAAAAAGCGATTATGGAGATCCAGAAACTTTTCCTGGATGAGATCGAAATGTTTTACGATGAAAACAATCTGATCATCAAATCCAACAATTACTACTTCTTTACCCGTTTGGTCAACGGAAAATATCCCGATTACGAGCGTATCATTCCCAAAAGCGCGAAACATGAGTTGACGCTGGATAAAAAGGAGATGGTCGATGCGATCAAGATGATCACGACAATTTCCCAAGAGATCAAACTCACCATCGCTTCGGGGACGATCCTTTTTGAAAGTCTGGCCGAAGATAATATCGAAGCGAAAACTTCCATCAATATCGACGGAGGATTGGATCAGGAGTTTACCATGGCGGTAAACAGCAGATATATCCTGGATTTTCTCAACCAGTCGGGAAGCGAAACTTTTACATTGCAGCTTAACGAACCCAGTCTTCCCTTCGTCTTGAAAAACGAAGACTTCATTACGGTCGTTATGCCGATCGTTTTATAAAATACTTTTCAAACACAAGGTAAAACATACAATGACAGAAACTAAATATATCTTTGTAACAGGCGGCGTACTGAGCTCTTTGGGAAAAGGGATCACCGCCGCAAGTATCGGAACGCTTTTGAAACACAAAGGCCTTCGCGTCAGTGTTCTTAAACTCGATCCCTACATCAACGTCGACCCCGGAACCATGAGTCCCCTTGAACACGGGGAAGTGTTCGTCACCAAAGACGGCGCCGAAACCGATCTGGATCTGGGACACTATGAGCGCTTCTTGGATACGAACTTGACAAAGAACAACAACTTCACCACCGGACAAATCTATAAAACGGTGATCGAAAACGAGCGGGAGGGAAAATATCTGGGCAAAACGATCCAGGTCGTTCCCCATATCGTCGATGAGATAAAAGAGCGCATCATCAAAGCGGGGGAAAACAAAGATATCCTTATCGTGGAACTGGGCGGAACCATCGGCGATATCGAAGGCTTGCCCTTTGTGGAATCGATCCGCCAAATGAAGCATGAGTATGGTCTTAATCGCGTGATGAACCTGCACGTTACGTTGCTACCCTATATCAAAACCGCCGGGGAGCTCAAAACAAAACCGACCCAGCACAGCGTACAGGAGTTGCGCCGTATCGGTATCTCTCCGCAGATGATCATCCTGCGAAGCGAATATCCCATCCCCAGCGATATCAAACGCAAAATCGCCATCAGCTGCGACGTCAACGAAGACAGCGTTATCGCCGCGCTGGATGCGCCGACTATTTACGAAGTGCCTTTGAATATGCACGCCCAGGACGTACTTAAACCCATTTGCCGTCAGTTGGAGCTTGAGGACGACGAACCCAAGATGCAAAAATGGGTGGAACTGGTCGATCGGATCAAAACCCCCACCCACAATACCACGATCGCTTTCGTGGGCAAATATCTCGATCTCAAAGAGTCGTATAAATCCCTCACAGAAGCGTTGATCCACGCCGGGGCCAATATCGATTCCAAGGTGACGATCAAGTGGGTTGATAGTGAAAAGGTCGAGGATGAAGGGGCGCAGAAATATTTAGAAAACGTCGACGGTATTTTGGTCGCGGGCGGCTTCGGCTCCAGAGGGGTCGAGGGCAAGATCGCTTCGATCAAATACGCCAGGGAAAACAAGGTACCCTTTTTGGGAATTTGCCTGGGGATGCAGCTGGCGATGATCGAGTTTGCCAGAAACGTTATCGGGATCGAAGACGCCAACTCCGTAGAGTTTGATACCGGGTGTAAAAATCCCATCGTTTATCTGATCGATCAATTTATTTCCCACGACGGACGCGTAGAGATACGAACGCACAAAAGTCCACTGGGCGGAACACTGCGTTTGGGCGAGTACCCCTGCAATATCAAAGAGGATACGAAACTGTTTGAAAGCTACGGGGAAAAGGTGATCTATGAGCGCCACCGGCACAGATATGAAGCCAACCCCAAGTATAAAGAGCAGCTTGAAAGCGGCGGTATGATCGTCAGCGGCGAAAGCGACGGCTTGATCGAAGCGGTGGAGATCGCCGATCACCCCTGGTTTTTGGGCGTGCAGTTTCACCCCGAATTCACTTCAAAACTGCAAAATCCCAACCCCTCCATACTCTCCTTTGTAAAAGCGGCGTGTGCGGCTGACGAAGAGTAAAATAGAGCAGCTGCTCCAAGCCCGCTTTGACGGCGGGTTTTTGACGCTGCGCGACCTCCCCGAACCCCAAACCCTCAAAGATCTGGACAAAGCGGCGGCAAAGATAGCTGCCTGCGTGCGGGAAAAAAGAAAAATCGCCCTGGTGGGGGATTACGACGTGGACGGTGTCGTCTCTACCGCACTGATGCGGGAGTTTTTCGAATATATCGATTATCCCGTCCAGATTATCATCCCCAACCGTTTCACCGACGGGTACGGTTTGAGCGAAAAGATTATCGACCGTATCGACGCGGATCTCGTCATCACCGTCGATAACGGCATCTCCGCGCAAAAAGCCGCGCAAAAATGCAAAGAGCGGGGTATGGAGCTGATCATTACCGATCACCACAGCGTCCCCGAAACCCTGCCCGAAGCCTACGCCATCGTCAATCCCAAGCAGGAGTGCTGCGATTTTAGTTTCAGCGAAATCTGCGGGGCGCAGGTGGCGTGGTATCTCATAGCGCACTTGAAAAAGGTGATGGGTTTGAAGCTGGATATGAAAAATCTGCTTGATCTGCTTTGTATCGCCGTTATCGCCGACGTTATGCCCCTGACGCATATCAACCGTACCTTCGTCAAAGCGGGATTGCAAATGCTCGCCCGCTCCAAACGCCCCTGCGTACTGGCGTTGAAAAACGCCATGGGCAAGGAGGAGTTCGGCAGTGAAGACGTGGGGTTTTATATTGCGCCGCGCCTCAACAGCGCCGGCCGCATGGAGGATGCGAAAGAGGCGCTGGAGTTTTTGTGTGCAAAACAGCTTGATACGGCAACGCACTATCTGGAGCGCTTGGAGAGTTTGAACGCCCTGCGCAAGGATACCGAAGAACATATCACCGCCCAAGCGATAAAGCAGGTGCGATCCGACGCCGGCGTGATCGTCGTCTCCGGAGAGGATTGGCACGAGGGGGTCGTGGGGATCGTCGCCAGCCGTCTGAGCGAACGGTTTAAAAAACCCGCCATCGTACTGGGGTATAACGGGGAGTATTATAAAGGCAGCGGCAGAAGCTACGGCGATACCGATCTGTTTTCTTTGATCAAAAGCAGGGAAGATCTGCTTAAAGGTTTCGGCGGCCACAGGGCAGCGGCGGGATTGAGTTTGGAAAGCAGTAAGCTCGAAGCGTTCACAAAAGCGATGGCGGCGCAAACCTACCCCGATCCCTCCGTGGAGAGTTTCTGTCTGGGCCGCTTGGATTTTGAACATATCGATTGGGAGCTGCTGGAGATTTTGCAGCGCTTTGAACCCTACGGCGAGAAAAACCCCAAACCCACTTTTATCAGTGAGGATATCCACGTGGCGGAGGCAAGACGGGTAGGGCAGATGAAAGAGCATGTGATACTGACGCTGCAAAGCGGGTATTATACCTTTAAAGGAATCTACTTCAAATGTGAAAGAGAGATAAAAAAGGGAGACCGGATCACGATGGAGTACAGCCTGGAAAAAAACAGTTTCCAAAACCGGATCAATATACAATTGCAGCTAAAGAATATAGTAAGTTAAGTTTCATTTATAATTAAAATAGCCCCGTAAAATAGTTCTTTGAGCAGAGTGTTTCATGTTTAAAAATTCGCAAATTTTTCACTGAAAATGGGAAAAGATTAAGTTTCATTTATAATTTAAATGGATAAAATTTAGAAACTTGTTATCAAAATTAGGAGAGAGCATGGAAAAAAAGTTTATCAAAGATAATCAGGAAATGATTGCCGAATACCTTAAGAGTGAAGGTATTTCCAGAAGAGACGCAATGAAGATGATGGGTATCGGTGCAGGTGCAGCGATGCTTGGCGGAACACAAGCGCAAGCTGCTACAGCTGCCAACGCTAGCGATGCTAAAGG
Organism: Epsilonproteobacteria bacterium tcs-49; assembly: GCA_002049495.1. Lineage (GTDB taxonomy): Bacteria > Campylobacterota > Campylobacteria > Campylobacterales > Sulfurovaceae > TCS-49. The sequence goes on from LLYS01000003.1 coordinate 181,935, forward strand.
CAAGATCGTTATCGTAGGTGGTGGTCTAGCCGGTGTGGCGACTGCCGCAAAACTTACCAATGAGTTGAGTAATCCCGATATCACTATTATCGAGCCAAACCCCAAATCCGTATCTTACCAACCGGGACAAACACTGATCGCAGGCGGTGTTTATGAGCCGGGTGACGTTAAATACGAAACGAAAGATTTTATCCCAAGCGGTGTAAAATGGGTAAAAGACAAAGCGATGGATATCGACGGGGACGCGAACAAGGTTATTACCGAGAAAAACGGTGAAATCAAATACGATTACCTTGTTGTAGCAGCGGGTATCACGCTTGATTTCGAAAGAATCGAAGGTCTTACCGGTCAAGATACCACTTGGGGAAGCGGAAAAGAGATCGAAAAAACCGTTAGCGGAACAAACGGCGTTAACTCTATCTACTTCGACCAGGGTGCGGTCAATACATGGAAAGCGATGCAAAAGCTTGTTGACGACGCGAAAAGCGGCAAGCAGGTAAAAGGTGTATTTACACACCCCAACACGCCGATCAAGTGTGGCGGTGCGCCTAAAAAGATCATGTATCTTACCGAAGCAAGATTGAAAGAAGCGGGAGCAAAAGCAAGAGGCAATGCCGAGCTTACTTTCTACCCCAACGGCGGCGCGATGTTCGGTGTAAAAGAGTACCACGACGCGATCGTTGATCAATTTAAAGCAAGAGATATGAAGTGGAACTACAACCACAACCTTATCGCCGTAGATACACAGAAAAAAGTGGCGACGTTTGACAACTGGTCCATGGAAAAAGTATATGACGATATGCTTGAGATGGAAGTTGAGAAAAAAGTTTCCAAAAAAGTTGAAGTGCCTTTCGATTTCTTGCACGTAACACCGCCTATGAAAGCTGCGAACGAGATCGCAAACTCTTCAGTCGGTAGTGGTGCAGGTTGGGTTCCCGTAGATAAAGAAACCTTGCAGCACAAAAAATATGACAACGTATTCTCTCTAGGGGATATCGCTGCGGTACCTATGGGTAAAACGGGCGGTTCTGCTAGAAAACAGTATGTTGTTCTTGTAGAGAACCTTATCGCGCACATGGAAGGCAGAGAGCTTACCGCAAAATACGGAGGTTATACCGTTTGTCCATTGATCACGGGTCTTGGAACGGTAATGCTAGCTGAGTTTGACTGGTCTAAAAAGCCGACACCTTCTTTCCCACTCGACCCAACGGAAGAGAGATGGATCTGGTGGCTGCTTAAAGTGTATATGCTTAAGCCTATGACACAGTACGGAATGTTGTCAGGCAAAGCGTAAGCCGGACTTTACAACCCTCTATCCGAAAGACTTTTTTAAGTCTTTCGGACCCTCGTTTTTACCCCCTCAAAACTCTTTCATAAATTGCTACGGATTTACTATTAACTTATCAAAACAATGGTATAATCTATCCTTACTTAATATTATATGGAGGGATAGATGGTACGAAAAGAGATATACAATCCCGATTCCAACGAAGATGTAAACCAAAGACAAATTTTTGGCGGTAATCCCACCGGAATCTTTGAACTCAACAACATTAAATACCAATGGGCGTATAACCTGTGGGAAGTGATGCTAAACAACACATGGTTTCCCAAAGAGGTGGATATGAGCCCCGATGCCAGAGATTACAGAAATCTCACCGACGCGGAAAAACTGGCGTACGACAAAGCGTTGTCGCAGTTGATCTTTATGGACAGTTTGCAGACAAACAACCTGATCGATAACGTCAACCCCTTTATCACCGCTCCCGAGATCAATCTCGTACTTGTGCGTCAAGCCTTCGAAGAGGCGCTGCACTCGCAAAGTTACGCGGTGATGGTTGACAGTATCTCCACAAACAGTGAAGAGATCTACGATCTGTGGCGCCGGGATATGATGCTGAAAAACAAAAACGACTCCATCGCGAGAGTGTACCAGGAGTTGGCCAAGAACCCCACCGATGAGAATATCGTCAAAGCGATGTTTGCCAACCAGATCCTTGAAGGGATCTACTTTTACAGCGGCTTTACCTATATCTACACCCTTGCGCGAAGCGGAAAGATGCTCGGAAGCGCGCAGATGATCCGCTTTATCCAGCGCGATGAAGTGACGCACCTGATTTTGTTTCAAAATATGATCAAATCCACGAGAAGAGAGCACCCCGAAATCTTTACCAAAGAGTTTATCGAGGATGTGTACCAAATGTTCCGCGATGCGGTTGATCTGGAAGTGGAGTGGGGCAAATATATCACCCAGGGGCAGATTTTGGGACTTACCGACGGGATTATCGAGCAGTATATCAAATACCTTGCCGACGATCGTCTTGTTGCGGTGGGGCTTGAGAAGCTTTATAACGTCGATCACCCCATCAGCTGGGTGGACAGTTTCAGTAAGTTCAACGACCAAAAGACAAACTTTTTTGAGGGTAACGTGACAAACTACAGTAAAGGCAGTCTCAATTTTGACGACTTTTAAGGCATCGGCTTTACAGTTTGTCTCCACGGAGGATTTTCAAACCAACCTGGATACGCTTTGCGGCCTCGTAGAGCAAAGCCAAAGCGATCTGATCGTCGCACCCGAAGTGTGTTTGACGAACTTTTCCTATGACCGGTTTGAACAATCGGCGGCATTTTCCCTGCAAAGCTATCCCGTTTTAAAACGGCTTTCAAAGGGGAAAACCCTTTGCTTGACGCACAACGTCAAAATAGAGGAGAGATTTTACAATAAAGCGGTGGTTTTTCACGACGGCAGCTTGATCCACTCCCAGGAAAAACATAAACTCTTTACCATCGGGGAAGAGATGCGACACTACACTCCGGGCAAAGCGGAGGATATCGCTGTTTTTGATGCCGGCGGTATCAAGATGGCGGTACTGGTCTGTTTTGAGCTGCGTTTTAAAGAGTTGTGGAAGCGGTGCGAGGGTGCCGATGTCGTTTTGATTCCGGCGATGTGGGGCAAACTTCGCAAAAGCCATTTGGAGATTCTCAGTCGCGCCCTTGCGGTGATGAATCAATGTTTTGTGGTAGTTGCCGATAGTGCCAATAGCGATATGGCGAAATCCAGTGCCGTAATCACACCCTTTGGAGAGGTTTTTGCCGATGATGAAGCCAAGATCGTCTCCAAAGTGTGCGATTTGAATGAAGTAAAAAAGATAAGAAGGTATTTGAAGGTTTATGAATAGTATCAAAGTGCACAGTATGGTCGAGGAGATCGACGCACGCTTCCCTTTGGACGATTATGTCAAGCAGGCTATTGAAAAGGTTGATAGAGAAGCGTTTGTCACGACCGGGTTCAAACATTTGGCGTACAGGCTTGATGCCCTGCCCATGGGCGGCAAACAGTGGATCAGTTCGCCGCTTACGGTGGCGAAGATGACGCAGCATCTGGAGCTGCAGGGGGTGGATAAAGTATTGGAGATCGGTTGCGGCAGCGGCTACCAGGCGGCGGTACTGAGCAAGATCGTACGCCGCGTTTTTACCATTGAACGGATCGATTCCCTGCTTAAGGAAGCTAAGGAGCGTTTCAATGCCCAGGGGATGACCAATATCTTTACCCGTCACGACGACGGACAGCGGGGGTGGCAGAAATACGCTCCCTTTGAGCGCATCCTCTTTTCCGCCTCGGCGGATGCAATCCCCGAAGCGATCTTTGATCAGCTCGAAGAGGGGGGTATCCTCGTCGCTCCCATCACCGAAGGGGGGATGCAGATCATCACCCGGTTTTACAAAAAAAACGGGGAGATTACCAGCGAAGCGATTGAAAGCTGTGAATTTGTCGAGGTCAAAGATGGGATCAGTTAAAAGCATCCTGTTTGTCTGCCTGGGCAATATCTGCCGCTCCCCCCTCGCAGAAGGGATCGCAAAGGGGTATGCCAAAAGCGCCGGGCTTGAACTGCGGATCGAATCGCGGGGGACGGGGCACTGGCACGTGGGAAAGCCCCCGTGTGAAAATTCGCAAAAAGTGGCAAGGATCAACGGCCTTGATATTTCAAGCCAGCGTGCACGACAACTCTGTCAAGGGGACTTTACGGAATTTGATATAATTGTGGGATTGGACCAAAGCAATGTTGACACCATGGAAGCGATGACGCAAAGGCCTATAGAGAAGCTGGGGGATTACGGTCACGGGGGGAGAGATGTCCCCGATCCCTATTTTTTCGAGGGCTTTGAAGGCTTTGACAAGGTGTACGCGATGATAGATGAATGCGTAAAGGAACTCTTTCATGCCAAAGTTAGTAAAACCCTCTGATTATGCCATCGACAACGGATTTTCCAGACAGGCGATCTATGCCAAGATCAAAAACGGAACCCTGCCCTCAAAGAAGGTGGAGGGAAAGCTTTTCGTGGTGGTAGAACAGGAGACTGATTCCGTGCCGCAGGAGAGTTCGGAGGTGGAACACCTCAAAGATATTATCGACTCCAAAAATGAAACCATCGCGATTTTACAAAAAAGTATCGAAGATCTTAAAACTTCCAACGAGGGGGTAATCGATACGCTGCAAAGCGAGATAGAGCTGCTTAAGCAGGCTTTTGCGGAGATGAAGGGTATCTATAGGGAAGCGATCCCCCACCAGGCGGAACAACCCCGGTGGCAAAGTATCAAAAAATACTGTAAAGCAAAGGGGATCAAAGCGGACAAAAGCTTTACAAAAAAGGTTAAAAAGTTGTATAAAAACGGTGACAAACGGGTCAAGAAGGAAAAGGGCAAACTCTACATAGCGGGTGAGATCTATGGTGATTGAAAGCGCAAAACGGACCCTTCGCATCGAAGCGCAGGCTCTGCTTGACGCACAGGTGGACGAACAGTTTGAAAAAGCGGTGGAGCTGGTACTGCAAACGCAGGGAAAACTGATCGTCGTGGGCGTGGGCAAGTCGGGGCTCGTGGGCGCAAAGATCGCAGCGACGCTGGCCAGTACCGGTACGAGCAGCTTTTTCCTCCACCCCACCGAAGCGATGCACGGGGATCTGGGGATGATCGACAGTCGCGATACGGTTTTGGCGATCAGCTACAGCGGCGAAAGCGAGGAGCTGGTCAATATCCTGCCCCACCTCAAGCGCTTCGATATCCCTCTGATCGCCATGGCGAAGGATGCGAACTCCACGCTGGCAAACTACAGCGACGTGTTTTTAAATATCGCCGTGGAGAAGGAAGCGTGCCCGCTGGGCGCCGCCCCGACGAGTTCGACGACGCTGACCATGGCGATGGGCGACGCGCTGGCGGTAGCTTTGATGGAGAAGCGCGGCTTTGAGCACAAGGATTTTGCCTCCTTTCATCCCGGCGGCAGCCTGGGCAAGCGGCTTTTTGTCAAGATAAAAGATTTGATGCGTACAAAGGATCTGCCTATTATCGATACGCACACGACGCTGAAAGAAGCGATCGCCGTGATGGGCGAGGGGAAGCTTGGCAACGTACTCATCGCGCAAGAGGGCAAGCTCAAAGCCGTTCTTAGCGACGGGGATCTGCGCCGGGCGCTGGGCAGGGATGGGTTCTCCCTGCAAAGTCCGGCGATCGAGTATGCCACCCCCGATCCCAAAGTGTGCGATGAGCAGGATATGCTTGCCAGCGAAGCGCTGGAGCTGATCGAGGATTACAAAATCCAGCTGCTGGTCGTCACCGATAAACAAAACCGCATTATCGGCGCGCTGCACCTGCATGATCTCGTAGAGGCGGGGATCAAGTAGCACCCCTTCGCTTAGATTAAAAACTTCGCTATACTTATAGAAACCTATTAAAAAAAGTTATACAAGGAGGGTGTGGTGCTACGTTTACTCCCGCTTCTACTGCTGTGTCTCAATCTCTCTTTTGCTATGAGCGTCAAAGAGGACCCCGATTTCACCGCAGTGTATAAGCAGCCGCAAAACAGCGACAAACTCGTGCTGATGATCTATACGGTGCGCTCCTGTCCCCAGTGTGCCTATATGAAACAGAAAGTTTTTACCGATCCGGCCGTAGCGCCTTTTATGCAAAAACACTTTGTCGTGGTGGAAAAGGATATCCAGCGCGACGATCTGCCCCGGGAGTTTGAATATTTCGGCGTACCTACGATCTTTTTCGTGGATAAAGGGGGAAAACTGATAGAAAAATTCTCCGGTTCGGCCCGGGCCAAGCCCTTTTTGCGGGAACTGCAAGGGGTGGTTGAAGGAGAAAAACAATGAGAACACTGCTTTTTTTTACCCTGTTTATATCACTGGCGTGAGGGTATGAACAGGCCGATCTGGACAAATTGCTGCAAACCCAGATCTGCAACGGGTGCGACCTGCGCCAAGCGGATTTGAGCGGCCGGGATCTGAGCTGGGCGACAATGCAAGGAAGCGATCTGCGCCGGGCAAACCTGCAGGGAACCAACCTTTTTCACGCCGATCTCAAACGCAGCGATCTTAGGGGGGCAAAGCTGCAAAAAGCGGTGTTTTGGAAAGCGGATCTGTTTTTTTGCGACCTGGGCGGCGTGCAGGGGAAAGGGGCCAACTTCAAAGGCGCAAACCTGCAAAGTGCGGTACTTAAAAACAGTGATCTGCGCCGCAGCGTTTCCTGGAAAGCGGATTTTACCGACGCGCTGATAGAGCAAACGGACTTTTCCAACAGTGAGCTGGGGGATGCGCGGTTTTACAATACCGATCTGAGCAGCAGCGATCTTTCAGGAGCCGTTTTATGGAAGACGAAGTTTAAAAACGCCGTTTTGACAAAAGGGCAGTGCGACGAAGCGAAAAAAGAGGAAGCGGAGTTTTTGGAAAAGGTGCGCTGTCAAGAGTAGGTACAAAGGGGAAAATTTCCAGATTTTGAATTTGTGCTATAATCACCCGAAGAAAACCGCGCAAGAAACAGGAAAACCATGCGATTAAACAAATTTATTTCACACAACAGCAAATACTCCAGACGCGAAGCCGATACGCTTATCGAAGCGGGGGAGGTCAGGATCAACAAAGAAACGGTCAGGGATTTTGGCTACCAGGTCCAAGACGGTGACGAGATCAGCGTCAAGGGTAAGCGCATCAAGCAAACGGACGAGTACACGGTGGTGGTGTATAACAAGGGCAAAGGGGAGATCGTTTCCAAAAAAGACCCCCAGGGTCGCACCACCATATACCATAAGCTTCCGGGTAAGTTCCGCACCTTCAACTACGTGGGCCGGCTGGATTTTGCCAGCGAGGGGCTGCTTCTGCTTACCGATTCGGTGGAGGTGGCAAACGCTTTGACCCACAGCGACCTGGAGCGGGTGTATAAGATCAAAATCAGCGGAGCCGTCACCGAGGAGGTGATCAAAGCGATGAACGGCGGCGTGGAGATGGAAGACGCCACGGAGGGTGCGCATGAACTCAGCGAACAGAAGCAGATGAGCTTCAAACCCTTCGCCTGGTTTGAAATCATCAAAAACGCCCCCAACTACTCCACGCTCAAAGTCGCTATCACCGAGGGGCAAAACCGCGAAATCCGCCGCTTCTTCGGCGGTTTCGGGCTGGATGTGCTGGATTTGAAGCGTCTTTCCTACGGCTGGATCAGTCTCGATGCGCTGCCGACGAACAAAACCCGCTACCTCAGCCGTACCGATTACAACAAGCTGCACCGCTTTATGAAAAAATATAAAAAAGAGCAGAAAAAGAGTTAAATGCTTGCGCTGAAATACCGTCCCAAAACCTTCGATCAAATCATCGGTCAAAGCCATATCACCGCCAAGGATTCGGTACTGCGCAGGCTCATCGCCAACGACGCGCTGCAGCACACCTTTTTCTACGGACCCGCGGGGGTGGGCAAGACGACGATCGCCCGCGTTATCGCTTCGGAGCTGGATCGGCCCTTTTACGAGAAAAACGCCACTACCGTCAAGGTCAGCGAACTGCGAGAAATCTTCGCCAAGCACGCCAACGCGCTGCAAAAGCCGCTGCTGTTTATCGATGAGGTGCACCGCCTTTCCAAAACCCAGCAGGAGGTACTGCTGCCCTTTATGGAAAATTACAACGGGCTGGTTTTGGGCGCATCGACGGAGAATCCCTATTTTAGCCTCACTCCGGCGATCCGCTCGCGCTCGCAGCTGGTGGAGCTGCACCCCATCACCGAAGCCGATCTGCAAGCACTGCTTGAGCGCGTCATCGCCGAGGAGGGGCTTGATATCGATAGAGCCGGCAGGGCGTTTCTGACCAGCAGTGCCAACGGCGATATCCGTACCATGCTCAATCTGCTTCAAGCCGCGCTGGATAGCAAAGCCCCTGTAACGCCCGAGCTTTTGCGCTCCATCCGCCCCAACGCGGCGATCATCGGCTCAGCCAGCGCCGACGCGCACTACGATACCATCTCCGCGCTGATCAAAAGCGTACGCGGCAGCGATATCGACGCGGCGCTGTACTATCTGGCAATCCTCATCGAAGGGGGTGAACCCCCCGAGTATATCGCCCGGCGGATGGTGATCCTGGCAAGCGAGGATATCGGCAACGCCAATCCAAACGCACTTAATCTCGCCGTTTCCACCATGCAGGCGGTGGCCACCATCGGCTACCCCGAGGCGCGCATTTTGCTGGGGCAGTGCGTGGTGTATCTGTGCTCCTGTCCCAAATCCAACAGTAGCTACAAAGGGATCAACGAAGCGATGCAGGCGGTACGAAGCGGGGATATCGATACCATCCCCGACAATATCAAAAATTTCAACAGCGGTTACCGCTATCCCCATGATTACGGCGGGTACGTGGAGCAAAGCTATATGAAGAAAAAGCGCAAATTTTTCGAATTTATCCCCGTAGGGTTTGAAAAGACGCTCAAAGAGTGGCTGCAAAAGATCAGAGGGCGAGGGTAGGGTTTTTAGAGGTGGCCGTATGAAAGAAACTGAAAAATCAGGAGAAGAAGAGATGAATCGATTTGACAAAGCCGCGGCGCAGTGGGATGCCAAAAGCAACCGGGTCAACATCGCGAAAAGCGCGGTGGAAGCGATCAAAGCCCGGGTGGATCTTAAGGATAAGGTGATTCTGGACTACGGTTGCGGGACGGGATTGCTGGCATACGGGCTCAGTGACGACGCCAAGGAGGTGATCGGCATGGATTCCAGCCGCGGGATGCTGGAAGTGTTTGACCAAAAGGCTAAAGATATGGGTTTTGAGAATGTGCACTCACGGTACCACGACGCCAACGACCACGCCCTGGAGGCGCATAGCTACGACGTGATCGTCTCAAGTATGACTCTGCACCATATCAAAGACCCCGCAAGCTTCATCAAAGAGTGCGCCAAAGCGCTCACCCCCGGCGGTGCGCTGTGTATCAGCGATCTGGACGAGGAGGACGGCTGTTTCCACTCCCACGGCAATGAGGGGGTAGAGCATTTTGGTTTTTCCAAAGCGCAGCTGCGCAGTTTTTACGAAGCCGCGGGGCTGGAGGTGCGCTTTTTAGAAGATATCCACAGCGTGGATAAAGAGCATAAAAGCTATCCTATCTTGCTGGCGGTAGGGGTAAAAGCTCCATAGCAAACCACACGATACTTCTTCAAACACTTCTTCGGATGCGGTTTTGCATCCGCTTTTGAACAAAACGTATACAACAAGATGCCTCCGCACGCCCTCGCGATTCTTATCTTTCACAATTATAAACGGATTATTAATATAAACACTACATAAGGTTAATTACTAACTGTAATCTTTTAATATATGGGGGTACTCAAGTGGGCGCTACTTTGGTGCTATAGTCGTAAAATAGGGCTTTAGACAAAATTGTAAATTTTAAAAATAACTCTCTGTTATAGAGAATTTTTAATTTTCATTAAGTTAAAAGAGAGTATCATTTATGCAGGTTACTATGCAAAACAGGTGACTGTAATCCATGGAAATTAAGTTTGCTGCAAAGGGTGAGTCCCTAAAGAAAAAAGGAGGTAATCCAATGGATAAAACAGAGGCGTTAAAGAAGATGTTCACCGCCGAAGGGGAACAGATCGATACCAATAAAGGTGCCGCGTATTACGATGCGTTGTGGAATCAGTGCCGGGAGAGACTTGATGAGCTCAAAGCATCTCCGAAGGTTTCCAACGTATCTATAAACAATGTACTCAGCGACGAGGGCATTGAGCGGCGGGATTTTATGAAGTGGGCAAGCGCTACCACTGCCGCGTTGATGCTGCCCGCGAGCTTTACCCCCCTTGTAGCGGAAGCGACGGAGTTGATGAACCGTGTGCCCGTTATCTGGCTGGAGCTGCAAGATTGCGCGGGGAACTCCGAAGCACTGCTGCGTGCCGACGGTCCGAAGATCGATGAGATCATTTTAGATATCATCTCTTTGGAGTTCCATGAGACGATCATGGCCGCAGCGGGTCACCAGGCCGAAGAGCAGATGGAGGATGCGATCCACCACTTTAAAGGCAAATATCTCTGTTTCGTCGAGGGATCTATCCCCCAGGCGATGAACGGCCAGTACGGGACGATCGGACCAAAGGGCGAAACCTTTGAGGAGCATTTAAAAAGAATCGCCAAAGACAGTGCGGCGGTTGTCGCTGTGGGTACCTGTGCGACTTTCGGCGGTATCCCCGCGGCGTCTCCGAACCCCACCGGAGCGGTCGGTGTGCGCGATATCGTTAAAAGAAAGCCGATCATCAACATCCCCGCATGTCCCGCGAACCCGGCAAATATGGTCGGCGTGATCCTGCACTACGTATTGACGGGCAAAGTTCCCGAGCTGGACTCCCTCGCGCGGCCGAAGTTCGCCTTTGGGTACAGAATCCACGACAACTGCGAAAGACGCGCGCACTTTGATGCGGGCGAATATGTAGAAGAGTGGGGCGATGAGGGTGCGAAAAACAACTTCTGTCTTTACAAAGTCGGGTGTAAAGGTCCCATGACCTTTAACAACTGTTCTATCGTACGCTACAACGAAAGCGTCAACTGGCCCATCGGTGTCGGACGGGGCTGTATCGGTTGTAGTGAGCCCGATTTCTGGGATAAGTACGCTTATGAGCGCCCCATGTCCGGGGCGAAGATCAAAGCCCCCACCGGCGGCGTAGAGAAAACCGTCGACGAATTCGGTCTTGGCATGTTGACCGCAGCGGGTATCGGTATCGGTATCCACGCCGCAGCCAGTGCCGTAGCGGGTAAAAAAGACCACCATGAAGATGAAGAGTAATCCCCTTAGGGACGAAACGTAAGCACATAATAAGAAAAAGTAAAATAGGAGAGAATAACTATGAGTGAACACATTATAGTCGATCCGGTCACGAGAATTGAGGGTCACTTACGAATCGAAGCGAAGATTGACGACAATAACGTCATCACCGACGCGTACTCCTCATCGACCATGTTCCGTGGTATCGAGGAGATCTTGAAAGGACGCGATCCCAGAGATTGCGGTCTGCTGGCCATGAGAATCTGCGGGGTGTGTACCGGTACGCACTACCAAAGAAGTATCGAAGCGGTAGAACACGCCTTTGATATCACCATTCCAAAAAATGCGAGATTGGTGCGCAACCTTGTTCAGGGTGCGCTTTACCTGCATGACCACGTGGTACACTTTTACCACCTGCACGGTCTTGATTGGGTTGATATCACCAAAGCGCTGGAAGCCGATCCCAAAAAAGCGGCGGCGGAAGCTCTCAAATGGGCAAAAACACCCTACGGAGCCAGTGAGGGGGAGCTGCTTAAAGTCAAAGAAAGAGTGGCAAAGTTCGTCAAGCAGGGACGCCTGGGGCCCTTTGCCAAAGGCTACTGGGGGAACAAAAGTTACAAACTCACTCCTGAGCAAAACCTCATCGCTACCGCACACTATCTGCAAGCGCTTGACTTGCAAAGAGACGCGGCAAAGATGATGGCGATTTTCGGCGGAAAGATGCCCCACCCGCAGAGTTTTGTCGTAGGCGGCGTAACCTGTGTGCAGGATATCCAGAATCCTTCGCGGATTTCGCTGTTTAAAACGCTGCTTAAAAAGTTCAGAGCCTTTATCAAAGACGCTTATATCCCCGATATCCTTATGGCTGGGACGGAGTATGCCGATGAAGCGCTCGACGGAACCGGTGCGGGCTTGATGAACTTCATGTCCTACGGGGATTTCAGACTTGACGATACGGGCTTTTACGAAAGTGAACTGCTCTTCCCCAAAGGGATCGTCAAAAACGGCGATCTGTCCAAGGTTTACGACGTGGATCAGGAAAAGATCACCGAAGACGTGACCCACGCGTGGTACAAAGGCAGCGACAATCTGCACCCCTTTGACGGGAAAACGGAACCCGAATATACGGGGCTTGAGAAAAAGTCCGACGGGTACGCGTACCTCAAAACCGATGAGAAATACAGTTGGATCAAATCGCCGCTGTATGACGATGAGCGTATGGAGGTCGGGCCCCTTGCACGTATGGTCGTGGGCTACGCAAAAGGTGATGAGAGAATCACCAAATATGTCAACGGCTTCTTGAAAAAGGGCAACCTGCCCGCAAAAGTGCTTTTCTCCACCGTGGGCCGTACCGCGGCGCGTGCCATCGAAACCGAGCTTATGGCCGACGTGATGCTTGAATGGGTCGATGAGTTGGCGGCGAACGTTGCCGGCGGCGACCTTTCGACGTGGACCGAGTTTGATTTTGACAAGGTCAGCACAAAAGCGATGGGATACGGCATGGCTGAAGCTCCCCGCGGCGGTTTGGGCCACTGGGTGAAGGTTGAAGACGGTCAGGTCGTGAATTATCAAGCGGTCGTACCCTCAACGTGGAACGCGGCTCCCAGAGATTACAAGGGGCGAATGGGCGCATATGAGGCGAGCCTGGTCGGGACCAAGGTCGCCGATCCCAAGCAGCCTTTGGAGATTCTAAGAACCGTGCACAGTTTTGATCCGTGTATCGCGTGTGCCGTTCACATCGTTGATAGTAAAGGAAAAGAGCTCGGCTCCTTTAAAGTCGATACATCCTGCGCCGTGTAATTGGTAGAAGGAGTTACTGTTATGGCAACATATGAAAAAATTAGACGGATGACCGCTTTTATGCGGTTTAACCACTGGGTAGTCGCTATCTGTATGACGGCGGCTATCATCACCGGTTTGTATATCGGGCATCCATACTATCAAACCTATATCGCCGACGCGGCGGTGGATAAGTATGTGATGGCGTGGAACAGGTGGGTGCATTTCATCGCCGCGATCATCTTTGACGTAAGTTCGGTGGTACTGGCGTATCTGTACTTCTTTTCCCGGTTTGAAAAACCCTACAAGAAGCTGCTCCCCACCGCCCAAAATATCAAAGAGTTCTGGGAAGTGTTTTTAAACCTGATCACGCTCAATAGACGGAAAAAGTTCGATACGCGCCACAGCGACAGCTTTAATATCGTATTTTTTACGCTGTTTCACCTGATGCTGCTGTGGATGCTGCTTACGGGCTTGCAGCTGTATGTTCACGGGCTCGGTTCCGGGGAGAGTTCCATCGGTTCCTGGTGGCCCGCAATGTTGCACCTGCTCACCGACTGGACGATCGCCGTGACGGGCGGAACGCTGATGGATGTGCGTATTTCGCACCACCTGACCATGTGGTTTATCATCATGTGGGTAATGTTTCATATCTACTATCAGGTATGGAGAACCATCTTTTGGCAAGAGGGCGATATCGCCATCGTTTTCGGCGGCTGCAAGTACAGACGTTGCGACGAGGAAAAAGAGGAGAAAAAGTAACCGCACAGGGGGGAACCTCCCCCGCGGTATATTATGGCGTAAGTGCTTGGTAAGCATTTACCTCATAATATGGAAAGCGAAGGCAGTAGATGAAAGTAGTAATTGTGGGCGTAGGCAACATCCTTTTTAAAGATGAGGGGATCGGTATCTACGCGTCGAAATATTTGCAGGAGAACTTTGAGTATGATGATCACCTCGAAGTGATCGACGGCGGAACGCTTGGGTTTAAATTGATGACCTATTATCAAGATTACGATAAAGTGATCATTTTAGATACGGTATCGATCAAAGATGAATCGGGATCCATTTACAACATCCCCTCCGACGAGTTGCTGGGGCTTGGCAGTTACCGCCAAACCGCCCACGAAGTGGAGGTGGTAGAGATGCTTGAGATCTGTTCGCTGCTGGAGAAGATGGCGGAGGTGCGCCTAATCGGTATCGTCCCCGAAGATATCGAAAGCGTGGATATCGACCTCACGGACAAGATAAAGGGGCAGTTTGACAACTTTATCAACGTATGCGTCAAGGAGCTTGAAGACAGCGGCTGTCCCATGACGCCCAAAGCCCGCACCCTGAGTTGCGAACAGATTATCGACGCATACGCAAACCCAACTATGGAAAGAGAATAGATTATGGCGATTGTACAGACCATCACCTTTAACAGCGACAAAAACTACTATATGGGGTTTTTGCAAAATATCCTGAACCTCTCCGACGTTGCCGGGTACGTGACCCGCAGGGGCAAAAAGATCGAAATGGTGATCGAACAAAGTGACGAGGAGGCTTTGGAACGCTTTTCGCAAAACGTTGAAAAGATGCTGCCCCATTCGATCTTTCTGGACACGTTTCGTACCGATATCTCCGAAACCCTCGAGCCCAAGGAGGAGTTTTTCATCCACGAGCTCGGTCACGGTCTCTGCCCCCGCTGTCTGCACGAGGAGCTTTACAACCCCGAAAGTCAAAATTATAAAAATGCGGCGTACCGGTGCGACCACTATCTGCAAAAGCCCCTGAAGCAGAAAGGTTTTGAAAAAGATATGGAGCAACTTGCCACTTCTTTGGGCGAGGAGCCCGAGATCATAGAGGGCGAAGAGTATGCTACGGAGTATTTCGACGATGCGTTTTTGCTGCTGCTTGATCCCTTGCGGGCACTGGAGCTGTTTCTGCTTTCCGAGGAGGAGAAAAAAGCGCTGTTTTCCTTTGAAAAACCGCTTTTGAAAGTGGCGATCAAGGATGAGGTACTGCAAGAAAGGGTCGGAAGAAAATATATCAAGGTCAAAGTATACGACAACGCCTTTGATGCGGTCCTCGCCCATACGGTGAAGGAGCGGCTCCCCTTTCTTTTCAAACGAGCGAAGAAAAAGGGGACGGAGGCGTTTATCAATAAGGAGCGCCTTTATCTGCTTCGAAGCGGGGAATACGGTGCGACTTTACTGCACCGCCACTCCGAGCCGCTGACAAATCTGATGTATAACGTTATCGACGAGTTTGATGCCACCGGCAAGAAAGGGATCGTGGCTTATTGCAACAGCGCTTTGCGGATCAAAGTGTTCCGCTATGAAGAAAACAGGATATCGCCCATTATCGATACCCAACCCTTTGATCCGGCGCATCTGTTTGCCCAAATCGCGCAACAAAGTGAAGCCAGGAAGCGCTTGATCGCCAACTTCGAAGCGAAATTTCCGGAGATTTTTAAAAAGATGAAGGGGGTAAGGGTCGGCGAAAACCCCTTTGATGTGCTCGCACTCCTGTTAGAAGCCGGATCCGGCTTTGAGGGGGTAAGCAACAGATCCCTGGGGTTTATCGGCAATGGCGGTTTGAAACTGGATATGAATCTGCAAAGCAATACCGCCTTTGACTATGCGTCGCTTTTTGCTTCGGCGATGAGTTATAAAATCGCCGGTGTCGAAGACGGCCTGATCGCCTTTTCCATCTTTGAATCGATTGTGGATCTGCTCTCTTCGATCCTCAGCGATGCGAAGGAAAACCTGGGTACAACGGAGACTTTTTTGTTGGGCGATATGCTTTCAAACCAGGTATACCTCAGCCGTATCGAGCAGCAGTTGACCTACTTTGAACCCAAAATCACCAAGCAGTTTCCCGTCGATACCGTGTAATGTACAGTTACCGCTATGAGATAGAGGGGATCGTCCAGGGGGTCGGCTTTCGCCCCTTTGTCCATGCCCTGTGCCGTGATTTGGGCCTCAGCGGTTATATCTACAACCACGCCGGAGGGGTGGGGCTCCATCTTGAGGGTGGGAAAGAGCGGATAGCGGCATTTGAAAAGCGCTTTTACGAAGAGCTGCCTCCGCTGGCACGGGTTGACAGCGTTACCCGCAAAGAGGCGGCGTTTGAAAAGTGTGAAGAGTTTACGATCCAAAGCTCCCGTGGAGGCGTAAAATCCGCTTTTGTCTCCCCCGATATCACCCTGTGCGATAACTGCCTGCGGGAGATGCGCGATCCCGGTAACAGGCGGTACGGCTATTTTTTTATCAACTGTACCGACTGCGGTCCCCGATATACGATCATTAAAAACCTCCCCTACGATCGAAAGAACAGCTCCATGGCGCACTTTTCCATGTGTCCCGCATGCCAAAAAGAGTATGAAGACCCTTCCAACAGGCGCTACCACGCCCAACCGATCTCTTGCTACGACTGCGGTCCCACCCTGCGCTTTTACCAAGAAAACGCTGTTTTTGAGAAAGAGGAAGCGCTGCGCCGTTGCGCCCGGCTTTTGCAAGCAGGAGAAATCGTCGCCGTTAAGGGGGTCGGCGGATTCCACCTCGTGTGCGACGCTACCGACGACGGCGCCGTGGCTGCCCTGCGCAGCCGAAAACAGCGCCCCTGCAAACCCTTTGCCCTGCTGTGCAGGGATATGGAGCAGATAGATACCTTTGCCCGGCCCAGCCGTGCGGAGGAGGAGGCGATCACTTCCAAAGAGCGTCCCATCGTTATTATCGATAAAAAATCCGAAGCGGGTATCAGTGAAAGCGTCGCTCCCGGGCTGGGGCGCGTCGGCGTGTTTTTACCCTATTCCCCCCTTCATGTTCGTTTATTTGATTATATCGATACACCGCTTGTGGCAACCAGCGCCAACATCTCAAAGGAGCCGATCCTTACCTCAAAAGAGCAGATAGAGCAAAAACTCGGCGGTGTCGTCGGGGGGATTTTGGATTTTGACAGGGAGATTGTCAACAGTTGTGATGACAGCGTCATGCACTTTAGCGGGGAGCAGCGCCTTTTTCTGCGATTTTCCAGAGGGTTCGCTCCCGGCTCTATAGCGTTGAAAAAGGCTGTCCCCGAACCCGTATTGGCATTGGGAGCAAACCAAAAAAGCGCAGTCGCCCTGGCTTTTGACAAACGTATCGTTCTCTCACCCTATATCGCGGATCTGGAAACGGTAAGTTCCATCGAACACTTTGACAAAGTTGTCAAGCTGTTTTGTCAATTTTACGACGTGGAACCCCGGGTCGTGGTCAGCGATCGGCATCCGGAATATGAATCAAGCAGATATGCAAAGAACTTCCCCTCTGCCCGTCATATACGGGTGCAGCACCACTACGCCCATCAGTTGGCGCTGTTTGCCGAATTTGGATTGACCGAACCCATCACCGCTTTTAGCTTTGACGGTACGGGATACGGTGATGACGGCGCCTTATGGGGTGGAGAGGTGTTGCGGTGTGATTTAGAGGGTTACAGCCGCCTATTGCATTTTGAACCGCTGGGTCTGCTGGGGGGAGAGAAGGCCATTACGGAGCCCAAACGGTTGGCACTGGCACTGCTTTTGCAAAACATGGAGAGTGAAAAAGCCCTTGCCCATCCCTACGCGACGAGCCGTTTTGAACCCGTGGAGTTGCGGCGGTTACATATGATGTGGGAGAGGGGGATCAATACGCCTAAAAGCAGCTCCGTCGGTCGCCTTTTCGATGCGGTAGCCCTGCTTGGCGGTTTCGTCAAAGAGAGCGCTTACGAAGGACAAACGGGGATGATGATAGAAAGATACTACGACCCCGCGATCACGGAGTCCTACCCCTTTCAAATCCGCCGGGGTGAGATTCGTATCGACTGGTCCACGCTTTTTACGCAGCGCGAAAAAAAGTTGATCGCTTCCAGTTTTATCAATACCCTCTCAAAGATCATCCTCTGCGTGGCGAAGCAGCAGGGGCGACCGGTGGGATTAAGCGGCGGGGTTTTTCAAAACAGAACCCTCGTTGCCCAGGTAAAAAAACAGTTGGACGCCCACGAAATCCCCTGCTTCATCCCCAAACGCTATCCGCTCAATGACCAGGCGATCGCGCTGGGGCAGATATGGTACGCTTTGCACGGCAGCGGTTGAGGCATCATGCTTTGCGAAAGAACTATGCTATACTATAGACAGATTTCATAAAGAAGGAACGTTTGTTTGAAAAGAGTGCAGCGCCACTTCGTCACCGTCGCGTTCGTGGCTATTTTTGCAATTGTTTCACTGTTTCTGTATCTGGAGTATTCGCAGGTGACCCGGGCGTATAAGCAGCACGCTATCGATACGCTCAACAGTGAATACGGCGATACCATGGCCGGGATGCAAAGTATCGCCGATCTGCTTGCCCGGCGTATTCAAAACGATCCGTTCTACGCCAAAACCCTTTTCTCAGCTTCGAAGGGGGAAGATAACCGCAAACTGCGCCGTGAACTTTTACAGCGGGCTTTTTCACTGCAAAAGGAGATGGAGCGGGGGTGGCAGCTGCATTTTCACCTCAAAGACGCCACCAGTTTTATCCGAACCCATAAACCCGAAATGTACGGAGATGATCTTTCTTTGATCCGGCCCACCGTTACCCGGATGATAGCGCGCCAAGCACCTTTAAGCGGGTTTGAGATAGGGCGTTTTTTTGAGGGATACCGCTTTTTGTACCCGCTTTTTTACAAGCAGCGCTACGTGGGGTCTTTTGAAATCTCCCTGGCGGCAAACGCCTTTGTCGACGTCATGAACACCCGTTTAAAAAACCGCTACTCCATGCTGCTGGAAAAGGGGATCATGGAGAAAAAGACGGGGCACCGCCAGCTTTTAAAAGAGTATAGAGAATCCTGTTTTAACGATGCGTATCTCATGAATAAAAAGATATATTGCCGTCAGGATCAGGTGCGGGAAGCTTTGCGAAGCGTAAAGCCCCGCATCGGGCGCCTGATGCAAACCAGAGGTTCCTTTAGTCTCTCCGCGCCCCTTACCGCCGACCGCGTCAAACTCTTTACCATGATCCCGCTGCACGGTTACGACGGAGATCAGGTAGGGTATTTTCTTACCATAGCCGACGACGATACGCTGGAAAAGATTTTTTTTGGTACGGTGCTAAAATACGTGCTGGCCGCGGTAATCTTTTTTATCCTCTATATCGCTTATATCCGTCAAAAGAACGCGACGGTGGCACTGGAGCAGTTTAAAAGCTTTATCGACCGCTCCACCATCGTTTCGCGCACCGATAAGCGGGGAGTGATCACCTATGCCAACGATGCCTTTGAAAAGCTTTCGGGCTACAGCAAGCAGGAGTTGGTGGGGCAGCCCCACAGCATCATCCGTCACCCCTCCATGTCAAAGGAGTTTTTTAAAAAGATGTGGACAAAGCTGCAAGCGGGTAAACCCTGGAAGGGCAAGATCAAAAACCGTAAAAAAGACGGCGGTGAGTACGTGGTGCAGGCGTATATCTTTCCCATCTTCGACAGAAAGGGCGAGATAACCGAATATATCGCGATCCGGCACGATATCACCCGTTTGGAAAAGGCGAAGGAGAATCAGGAGAAGATGCTGATGCACCAATCCAAGCTCGCTTCCATCGGAGAGATGGTGGATTCGGCGGCACACCAGTGGAAACAGCCGATCAACATCGTACGGATGAAGGTGGATATGCTCGGGTACGATTTCGCGGACGGAGAGGTGGATAAAGCCTATGTAGAGGGATTTCAAAAAAGCATCTTGATGCAGTTTGACCATATGCAAGACACCCTGGACGCGTTTAGGGATTTTCTGCGGCCCGATCAGAAAAATGAGCGTTTTTCACTGCTGCATTGCTGTAAACGGGTATTGCTTTTGATGAAAGATGAGTTGACCCATCACAATATTACCGTTGATCTTAAAGAGCAAAACGAGGTGATCATCGAGGGGGTGGAAAATGAGTTTGAGCACGTGGTTTTAAATATCCTCGCAAACGCCAAGGACGCTTTTAGCGATGATATGCGGGAGCAAAAACGCATCGATATCCGTATGGGAGCGCAAAACGAAGAGGTTTTCCTCGAAATCAGCGATAATGCCGGGGGTATTCCCGAAGAGGTATTGCCAAAAATCTTTGAACCCCATATGACCACCAAAAGCGGCGGCACGGGCATGGGGATGTATATGAGTTACAAGATCGCCAAAAAACAGGGCGGCGAACTGCGTGTGCGTAACAGCGGCAAAGGCGCGGTCTTTACCTTTACCAAACCCCTCTAAGCCATCTCCAGACGCATCAGATACATCTCTTCGCCGTCGATGATGTTAAGAGCAGTACTTTCACAGCGGGGGCAGAGGAACTCATTTTTCTTCAGGGTCGATTCCGCGCTGCAGCTTTGGCAGTGGACCACGACGTCTTGATGGATCATTTCAAATACGCTTTGCGAACAGATCGTTCCCTCCTTGAAGGTTTCAAAAGCGATCTCGAGCAGATGGGGCTCTACGCCGCTGAGTTTGCCGATCTTGACGACGACCTTCGTAATCTTTTGGGCATCATTGTTTTTGGCGTTTTCCTCGCACAGATCAAGCAGGGACTGGACGATGGAGTATTCGTGCATAGAAAACCTTTTCAACGTTTGGGAATGGGACAGGGTACTTAGAGAAGGGTAAGCACTACTGTCAAACCGGGAATAGGGATAGCTAACAGATCCGGGGCAGCAGCTCCCCTTTGGGCTGCTCCAAAAATCTGCCGCTTCCCCACGCGTTTTGCAAAATCACTTTTCGGGGATGCTTGGTCGTTGCCTTACCGATAATCGCCGCATCGGGGCATTCGGTAAAGTTTTGCAGCGTTTGCAGGCACTCCTGCGCGTCGGCAGCGTCTACGGCGATGACAAAGGTGCCCTCGTTGGCAAAATCGGTGGGTTCAAAACCTAAAATTTCGCAAATCCCCTGCACTTCGTCACAAACGGGAATATCCCGTTCTTCCAACTCTATACAGATATCGCTTTGCTGCGCCCACTCGTTGAGCACAGCGGCCAGTCCGCCCCTTGTAGCGTCGCGGAACGCTTTGATATCCAAATCTTTTTCCAGCAGGGCTTCGGTGACGTTTGAGAGGGTTGCGCAGTCGCTTTGCAGGTCGGTTTCGATCTCGATCCCCTCCCTTTGCGCCATGATGCACGCTCCGTGGCGCCCGATATCGCGGGAAACGATGATGAGGTCATCCTCCCGGATTTTTGAAGCGGACAGTGCGCTGTCCCCCAATTCGCCGATAACGGCGGTATTGATAAAGATTTCGTCGCAACCGCCCTTGGGCACCACCTTGGTATCGCCGCACACCACGCTGCAGCCGCTTTTTTCCAACTCTTCTGCCATGGAGGCGACGATGCGTTCGAGCTTTTCATACGCCAGCCCCTCTTCGATGATGAAGCCGCAGCTCATATACAGCGGTTTCGCTCCCATCATCGCCACGTCGTTGACGCTTCCGGCTACGGCGATCTTGCCGATGTCGCCGCCGTTGAAAAAGATGGGACTGACGGTGAAGCTGTCGGTACTAAAAGCCAGTTTGCCGCCTGTATGCAGCGTGGCCGCATCCTCGGCTTGAAGCAGGATATCGTTGTTGAAATATTTGAAAAACAGGGAGCGGATCAGCCCCTCCATCTCTTCTCCGCCGCCGCCGTGGGCGAGCTGAACCTGTCGTGTCATCGCTGTCCTTCCGTGGTGAGGTTGCCGAATCGAAAATAGGCGTTGCACGCCCCTTCGCTGCTGACCATGCAGCTGCCAAGGGGCGTGCCGGGCGTACAGGCTTTGCCAAATACTTTGCAGTCAAAGGGTTTTGCCCTGGCTTTGAGGATATCGCCGCAGATGCACTGCTTGTGATCATCGACGGGCGTGTCGCTCAAATGTTCGGCAAAGCGCACCTCCGCATCGTATCTAGCGTATTCGGGGCGTAGTTTCAGCGCACTTTGGGGGATATCTCCCAGTCCCCGCCAGCGGAAGTGTTCCCTGGTTTGCATATACTTTTCGATCATCTTTTGGGCTTTGAGATTTCCCTCGTCGCTGACGAAGCGGCTGTATTGGATCGCCGTGTCATCGCTGTTTTGCAACGCCATATCCGCCAGCATCGAGATGCTTTCCAGAATATCCACCGGTTCAAAGCCGGCTACGACGATCGGTGTGCCGTAACGCTTGGAAAGGGGTTTGTAAATTTTGGCGCCGGTGATGACGCTGACGTGCGAAGGCGCGATAAAAGCGTTGACTTTCGCGTCCCCGCTGTCCATGATCGCTTCAATTGGCGGCGGAACGAGGACATGGTTGATGTGCAAAAAGAGGTTTTGAACCCCGCTTTGGGTCAATTGCTCCATCAGCGCCGCACTCATGGGCGTGGTGGTTTCAAAGCCGATGGCAAAAAAGACGACGTTTTTTTCCGGGTTTTCCTTTGCGATCTTCAGTGCGTCCAGCGGCGTATAAAGGGCCCGCACATCCGCACCCTGGGCACGGACCTGCGCCAAAGAGTACTTGGAACCGGGAACGCGGATCATATCGCCCAGGGTCACCAGGATCGTATCCTCCATGCGCGCCAGATCGATCGCCTGGTCGATGCGCTCTTTGGGCATGACGCAAACCGGACAGCCCGGACCGTGGACAAATTCGATATTTTCGGGCAGAATCTGTCCCAGGCCGTATTTCATGATCGAGTGGGTATGCCCGCCGCATACCTCCATGACGTAGAGCTTTTTATCAAGCTTTTGCGCCTTTTGCTCAATTTGGCTTTTGAGCGAGCGGATTACCCTGGGGTCTCTGAAACCCTCAAAGAGGTCTTTGAGCTGCAGGTCCATCTTCACTCCCTTTGCTCCTGCACCTCAAGCTCCTCCATCTTCTCGATCAGTTCGCGGTACACCTTCAGGCTTTCCATCGCATCCTCTTCATCGATCTTGCTCATGGCGTAACCCACGTGGATAAGGACATATTCTCCTACCTTGACCGGTTCGCTGATCAGGTCCAGGCTGACTCTTCGCTGTACTCCCATGGTATCGACGACGGCGTTGTTATGCTCGTCGATCTCGGTAACTTTTGAAGGGATTGATAAACACATGGGAATCCTTTATTGAAATGCTTTTTTATACTCGATCCACTTGACAAAGTTGTCAATGCTTGTCTCATCCTTTGACGAGATCTCCAAAATATCCACGCCGGGTTTGAGCTTTTTGGCCGAGCGTTTGACAAACTCCACGTCAAAATCAAAGTGGGGAAGCAGGTCGGTTTTGGTGATCAGTACCAGATCCGCCGAGCGGAACATGACGGGGTATTTTTCGATCTTGTCCGCACCTTCGGGGACGGAGATGAGTACGACGTTGAGGTGCGTACCCACGTCGTAGCTGGCGGGGCAGACCAGGTTGCCTACGTTTTCGACGAAGCAGACGTCGCTGTTTTCCATATTGACGTGGTGCAGCCCCTTGTGGACCATAAACGCATCCAGGTGGCATGCCGAACCGGTCTGGATCTGGTACGCTTCCACGCCGTGGGCTTTGAGTCTGTCGGCGTCGTTGTTGGTCTCCAAATCCCCTTCGATAACGTTGAAGTTGAGCTTCTTTGCTTTGGCCAGGGATTCGAGCAGGGTGGTCTTGCCGCTTCCCGGACTGCTCATCAGGTTGATTGAGAGTACGCCGTGTTTGTTGAAATGCTCTCTGTTGTGGGCGGCTTCATGGTTGTTTTTATCTAAAATTTTCGTAATGACATCGACCGTTTTGGCATCGTTGAGTTGCGGGTTGTCATGGATCGTCGTATGATCATGCCCGTGTCCGTGGGAATGTTCTTCGGTAATGCTGCATCCGCAGTCTTGACACATAGGCTACTCCTTTGTTTCACTTTAGTATTACTGATTGTATCATTTTTTTATTAACAAAATATAAGACTTCTTGCAAAACCATAGGTTAGACATAGAGGGCAAAGAAAAGGTAAGATTTAAAAAATATAACTTGAAGGACTAGCCGTAGCTAATTCAAAAGTTATACTTTTATAAAGATTGCCTTTTCCTTGCCCTCCCGTAGGGCATTGAGCATTTGCCCCTCTGCGTCGTTACTCTTTTTTGATGCAGCTATGGCTGCACCTGCAAAAGAAAGCCTTGCAGATGAACAAATGCTCAAAGCTATGTTCAATCTATGGTTTCGCAAAAAGTCTATAGACAGAAACCGGGGATTACTCTTCGATTTCAATTTCGTCGCAATTGAGTAAAATATCGTGTAGGGCACGCTTGTCTTTGCGCATCAGCGGCAGTAAAATGCCTATAAGCGAGGTGGCGGAGAAAAGAAAAAAGATATAGCGCAGCAGGGCTTTGAAAAAGGAGAGGGGTTTGCCGTGTTTATCCACTACTTTGATGCTGTAGGCTTTCTTCCCGGGGGTTTGACCCGTTTTGGACAGAAAGATCGAATAGATAACTCCATAGATCGAAACAGCGGCAAGGGGAGCGATCTGGGAAGCTTGAAAATCATCCTTGCCGTCCATGATAAGATAGGTAATGATATATAAAATGGGGGTATAGATCATAAACAGATCGGTGATGAAAGCTTTGATCTTTTGGGGGTAGGGGGCATAGGGCGGCAGTTTCGGGGGCTTGGTGTGCTCCGCGGGTGCCGCTTTACCCTGTTTGACGTCTCTCCAGCGCATAGCAACCTCGTTTTTAGCTGCTATTTTAGCATGTTCGCCTAGCGTTTTAAATTAATTGCCGTCTGGATCATTTGATCGCTGGTCGTGATCCCCCTGGCACTGGCGTCGAAAGCTTTTTGGTAAACGATGAGATTGGTCAAGCTATCGGAGAGGTTGACGTTGCTGCCTTCGAGCTTGTGCGAAAGGATCGAAGCACCCATCGTATCTTTTCCGTTTTCATCCACAAACAGTTTTGCTTCTCCGCTGTTTTCGCTCTCTCTAAAGAGGTTCTGGCCCACCTTTTCCAATCCCTGATCGTTTCTGAAATGGTAGATGGGGATCTTGCCTATGGCGACGCTTTCACTGTTGTCAAAGGAAGCAACGATGTTGCCGTTGCCGTCAACCCGGTAGTTGTCCAGTTCCCCTATGGGTTTGCCGTTGGCGATGGTGCTGGTATCTACATCCCCGGTTGTGGAGATGATCCCGTCAAAGCCTCCGCCCAGGTCAAAGCTTAAGTTGGTGCCGAAGTTATCCATCGTAATCGTCGTATCTTGCGTCATGGCGCCGCTGGAATCAAAGGTAAGCGTTCCCGTTCGTGCAGCCGCACTGCTGCCGTCGATAGTGGCGCTGTAATCCCAGCTCGAACCTACCGCGGGTTGCGTGGCGGAGGGCGTAAATTCGATCACCAGATCGGTTTTTTCCCCGGCGGGGGTGACGATCCCGATACTTTGCTTCTGGTAGGTGGATCCAAATTCCAGGTTTTTACGGATATTTACTTCGGTGGTAGGTTCTCCCGGAAAGGTAAGCTGCGTCGGAATATCGATGGGGCCCATCTGTGTGGAGGTGGGGTCGAGTGTGATGTTGGGATTAACCACTTCGTTGGTGATGTTATTGGCGTTGATCCCCATCAGGTAATGCCCCGAGCCGTTGACAAGCTGTCCCTCGCCGTTGACGTAAAAAGCGCCGTCACGGCTATAGAAAGGCTCGGCATTGGATGCACTGGCCACGTTAAACCATCCATCGCCGGCAATAGCGAGATCAAAGTTGTTGTCGGTATTGAGCAAAACTCCCTGTTGCATATCCAGCGCGGAAGCCGCTGCGGTAGCCCCGTGTCCCACCTGGTCGTTGGTCGGACCCATAAAGCCGTCGTCGATACTTTTGTGAAAAAAATCCTTGAACTCGGCGTAGCTGGCTTTGTAACCGTTGGTATTGACGTTGGAGACATTGTTTGCAGTCAGGTCCATCCCGTACTGCTGTGCCTTGACTCCGGAGACACTGTTGTAAAAGGAGCTTAACATGATTAGTATACCTCTTTGATATTACTCATCTCTACGTAGCTTGAGCCAAGGCGTAGATAGGTTTTCCCCTCGTCGAACTTGACCGAGGAGATGGGGTAGGTCCCCACACGGGTGTATTTGGTCTCTCCGGCGCTGTTGCTGTATTGCGATTCGACGTAGTAGCTTCCCGATCCGACGCGATTGCCGCTGTCATCGGTCCCGTCCCAGGAAAAAGAGAGGGTACCGCCGTCCTGCTCGGAAAGGCCCACGGTTTTGATCGTATTGTCGTCAACATCTTTGATATAGATGTTGCCGCTGCTGATATCGTCCGGGAAGTAGATTTCGAAATTACTGGTACCGCCTTCCCCCAGTGCAATTTCGCCGCTTCCAAGATCAGCCATCTTGCCGATAGCGGAGATGGTACTGAAATCGTTATTGTTTTTCATGGAGGAGGTGAGTTCCTCCAGGGCGTCTTGGGTGTTTTGCGCCGATTCCAGCGTCGCCAGCTGGGATGTCTGCTGCAAAATCTTGTCCGAATCCATAGGATCGGTGGGATCCTGGTACTGCAGTTCGGTCAGCAGCAGTTTCATAAAGTCGTCTTTTCCCAAAACGCTCATATCCTCCGACGCGACTCCTGCGTTGGATGTCGATAGCGTATCTGAAATGTTCATAATAAGCTCCTTCTTCTATTTATACGTACTTTGGCAGGGATATCTCCATGGAATCGACGGAAGCTGCCAACTCCTCATCCATCTCTTCATATTCAAAAACCTGTCTGTTTTGCTGCTGTTGCGATCCCTGCTGCTGGCCGCCGTTTTGCTCCTTGTTTGAACTGAAGTTCATGGATACGTTGTCAAAACCCAGGTTGATCAGGTTTTGGCGCAGGTCCACACTGTTTTGCGCCAAAACCTGCAAAGCCGGAGCGGTGGCGGAACTGACCTGGATACTGAGCGTATCGCCGCGGCTTTTGATCACGACGTCCACTTCACCCAGATTTTTGGGGTTCATCGAGAGGGTAAAGCGGGAGATGGGCGGTTTGTAGTTTTCCACCTGCTGTTTTAGCGAGTTGGCAAAGTGCTTTACCGCGGATTTAGCGTCGCTGATGCGCTGCTGGGTTTCCTGTGTTTGCACCTTGACTTCGCTGCGTTCGGGGGTTTTCAACTCTTCGCCTCCCCGTTTTTCCGTACCGTTTTGCCCAAGCTCCTCCGCGTTTTTAGCCCGGTTGAGCTTCGCGTGCAGCTGCTCCCTGTCGGAGGCGGAGATGTTTTGTTTCTTTTCCAGCAGCTCCTTTTCACTCTCTTTTGCGATCGCCTCTTTAGCTAGGGTTTCCGGGGTATCGAGCACGGCTCCCTTGCCGCCGTCTTTTTTACCCGCGTCGGCTACCTGTGCCTGCAAGGCGGAGTTGTTTTTCACCTCCTTGGATTGCTTCTTGCCGCTGAGGATTTCGGAAAGCAGGTCTTTACCTTTTGTTTTCTCCTCTTCTTGGACTTTTTTCTCCTTCGGCGCTAAAGCGGCGCTTAGGGAGTGCTCCTTCTGCTTTGCGCTCTCCCGCTCTCCCGTTTGGGTCTGGACGAACTTCTCCTTGACCGTTTTTTTCACGATATCATCCAAAATAGAGGTTTTGGCAGCAGCAGATTTTTGCTCCTTCTCCCCTTTGGGCTCCTTGTCAAGCGCACCTTCGGGGGAGATCTTTTCAAAGGAGTAGTTTTTGATCTTGAGCCCCTTCTCGTTGGCTTTGGCGATGAGTGCTTTTAAACTTTTGGCATCTTTGAGATCTTTCATATCGATCTTTTCCTGCAGTGCCGATTCGAGGATACTTTTTGCCTGGGCCAGCTTGGCTTGCAGGGGTTCATTTTTCAGCGCCGTCTCGCTTTTGGGCGAAGCTTCGAGGATGGAATCGAGCAGGGAGTTGAGTGTTTTATCCTGGGTATTGAGAGCGGTCTCCGATTTTGCGGTACTTTCAAGTTCGGCACCCTTGGAGCCCTCTTGCGTTTTTGCGGAAGTGATGATTTTGGTAAAAAGATCTTTGAAGCTGCCGCCCTCTCCCCCTTTGGAACTTTCGCCCTCGGGAGATGTGGTCAAGCCCTGCTTTACGGGACCGGCATCTTTTGATAAAAGTGTTTCTAACATCGCTTCGCCTTTATGTGGACTGTGATATCCTCCATAAAAGCAAAAAGCGTGCCTAAATGGGCAAAAGGCTGTTTTTAATCCTCTTTATTCCAGTTTGCCACGATAAAGCCGCCTACGCCTACGATAAAAACCACCAGCAAAAAGCCAAGCAGTACCAGATCCATCGATGTCATTGTGATTCCTCATCTTTCTGTTCGCGCAGCTGTCCGCACGCCGCGCTGATATCCAAGCCCTTGGATTCCCTGACGGTACAGGTGATCCCTTTGGAGAGTAAAAACTCCTGGAAGTTTACCATATCTTTCTCTTCGGGGCGTTGAAAGCCGCTTTCGTCATAGGCGTTGAAATAGATGAGATTGACCTTGGCTTTGATCCCGTGCAGCAGTTTGACCAGCTTTTTCGCCGCTTTTAAATCGTCATTGACCCCCTTGATCACCAGATACTCAAACATCACCCGCTTTCGGGCGTTGATAGGAAAAGCTTTGACCGCTTCCATCACCGCTTCGATATTGTAGGCTTTGTTGATGGGCATCAGTTTGGTACGCAGTTCGTCATCGACCGCGTGCAGGCTGATGGCGAGATTGACGCCCAGATCTTTGCTGCCCAGTTTATAGATCTGCTTACCCAGACCGCTGGTTGAGACCGTTTGCCGCCCCGCGGCGATAGCGGGTCCGTCGGGATCTTTGAAGATTTCGATCGCTTTGATGAGGTTTTCCAGATTGTCCAGCGGTTCCCCCATGCCCATATAAACGATGTTGAGTTTGCGGTTGGCTTCGAGACCGTTGTCTTTTTTGATCGCAATCACCTGCGCGACGATTTCGCCGGGGGTGAGGTCGCGCACGAAGCCGCCCTTGGCCGTCAGGCAAAACGCGCAGCCCACTTTGCACCCCACCTGCGTGGAGACGCAGACGGTATAGCGGGGTAGATGCTTGATAGAACCGTCTTCGTGGTACTCGGTACCACGCATCTTCAGCAGTACCGCTTCCATGCTATGCCCGTCGCGGAGCTTGAAAAGATATTTGATAGAACCGTCTTTGCTTTGCTGTTTGGCCGCGATCTGCAGCGGGTTGATGATAAACTCCTCAGCCAACTGCTGCTGCATCTTTTTGGGCAGATTTTGCATCTGTTCAAAACTCTCCGCGTATCTGTTGTACAGCCAGCCAAAGAGTTGCTTGACCCGGAATTTGGGCTGGATCTGTGCTTCCAGCTCGCTTTTGGTAAAATCCATAATCGATTGCATATAAAAACCTATACTTTTTTTGAAATGATAACGTAAAAACGCAGCAATGGTATAATAATGAAAAAATTCGATAAAGGCACCAAATGGAGCAGTATCTGCAAACTCTCGCCGCCCTCAATGACCCGTTTCGCTTGAGGATTTTAGCGTTTTTGCGCCGCTATGGACGCTCCTGCGTATGCGAAATGCAGCACGCCCTGGAGGTCAAACAGGCCAGACTCTCCACGGCGCTTAAAGTTTTGGTACGGGCGGAACTGCTCAAAGTGCAGCGTGAGGGCAGATGGGCGTACTATGCCATCGATGCCCCCGAAACGTATCAAAAACAGCTTTTGGATCAGATCGATGCGCTGGAGATAGCACTCCCGCCCAAGACGCAGGCGTGCGACCTGTAGCTATGTGCGGCAGGAATCGGCCAGGTAGCGCGTCAAGCGCTCCATCGCCTCTTTGTGGTTGGTGATAAACTGTTTGTGCGCCTCTTCAAAACAGTAGTTGGTTACGATAAAGATCCCTTTTATGGGCAGTTCAAACTCTTTGGCCACCTGCAAAAGGGCAAAAAACTCCATATTTTCCAACTCGATACCGTGGGCGAGAAAGTGCTGTGAAATCTCTTTTGAAGCGGTGATATAGTTGCTGGAATTGACCATCGGTTCCCCGGGGTCGTCATAGGCGACGACGGCGTTGTCGATGGGAGTGTAGCACTTTTTTTCAAAAAACCCCCCTTCGATGTTGCACCCTTTGCCCGAATGGACGATATCAAACAGTTCATGGTTGCCGTAGCTGCCCGCGCTGCCGATAAACACCAGCTCCTTGGGGCGGTTCATCATGGCGATACGGGTGGCGTTGATCGCACTTTCGATCAAACCCACGCCCACCGGGGTGGCAAAGGGAAAGGTTTCATTGTTGCCCGCGCAGAGGATCATTTGCACTCCAGCGTAAAGCTCGGGGTCAGGGTGATCGTCTCTTCGCTTTGGATCGGTTTGGGTGCGAAATCCTTTGAGAGGGCTTTGTTTTCCACCTGTAAACTCGCCATCCGCGGTCGCGGCACCTTGGGCGTAAAGGAGATATCTTTGACGCTGCACTCTTTGTAAATCTTTGAAGAGAGCTCCTTGGCGTAGCTGATTCCCCAGATGATACCCTGAAAACGAAGCTTTTCCAGCGTTTCGTTGTAGCGCTTTTTGCTGACGGTATAGCCCAGATTGTTGATCGTGATCTGCTCTTTGCCTTTTTGATCAAGCAGGTCGTCTAAAAACATATTGACCGTGTCCATATCTTGTGAAGAGATTTCGTACCGCAGCCGGCCGATAAAGCCTTCCCGGGTTCGCTTGCCCTCTTCGTAGCGGTAGTTTGGCGAAACCTTGTATTGACCGCCCTTCTTACTGATCTGTTGATAGCCGTTGACAAAGATTGACACCCTGCTTAACGTTTCAGTAACCTCCGCCTCGCTGTCTGCCTTGGATTCGATGACAAGATGTGTCACAACTGTCCTGGGCATGACACCTGCCGTAAACTTTTTTGTAAAGTTGATCTCCATGGCGTGCAGTGCCGTCAGCGTTATGATACAAAAAGAAAGAAATAGTCGCATAGTTAAATCCTTACGGGAATGTTGTTGTGTTTGAGGTAGCGTTTGAGATCCATAATGTCGATCTCTTTAAAGTGAAAGATCGAAGCCGCCAGCGCCGCGTCGGCACCGCTGTTGAAGGTGTCTTTGATATGATCCATGGTTCCCGCGCCGCCGCTGGCGATGACGGGGACGTCCACCAGGTCGCTGATGAGAGAGGTGATCTCATTGTCAAAGCCCGCTTTGGTGCCGTCGGCGTCCATGCTTGTCAGCAGAATCTCCCCCGCGCCGCGATCGACCACCTCTTTAGCCCACTTGATCGCATCGATGCCCGTATCGTGACGACCGCCGGCAGTGTAAACGTTCCACCCCTCACCGGTACGCTTGACGTCGATGGCGACGACGATGCACTGGCTGCCGAAACGTTTGGCCCCCTCGTCGATAAAGCCGGGGTTTTTTACCGCGTGGGAGTTGACGCTGACTTTGTCGCAGCCTACGTTTAAGAGTTTGTAGATATCCTCAAGCGTCCGGATACCGCCGCCGACGGTAAGGGGGATAAACACCTCCTTGGCCACCTCTTCGACCACGTGGACGATGGTGTCACGCTTTTCATGGGTAGCGGTGATGTCTAAAAAGGTGATCTCGTCCGCTCCCTCCTCGTTGTAGCGTTTCGCAACCTCCACGGGATCGCCGGCGTCTTGCAGGCCCACGAAGTTCACTCCCTTGACCACCCGGCCGTCTTTGACGTCGAGGCAGGGGATGATGCGTTTGGCGAAAAGTTCCCGGTTTTGTGTCTGATTATTCAATGGATAAGCCTTTGAGTGTGTAGTTTTCTTTAAGAATCGGTATTAATTTCCATATTTTGGTTTTTTTAATAGTTTTTAATTGCATATTTGGTTATAATTGTATCAAAAAATGATAAACCTAAAAGAATATGCAAAGAAAGAGTTCGGCCAGAACTTTTTAAAAGATGAATACTATATAGACAGGATCATCCAATCGATGCCCGACACAGCCGACCACGTTGTGGAGATCGGACCTGGGTTAGGTGATCTGACGAAAAAACTTATTCAAGTTAAAGATGTCACTGCATTTGAGGTCGATACACGATCTTGCCGATACTTACAAGATATGTTCGCAAAAGAGGACGGGAATCACGACTTCCGTCTTGTGGAAGCGGATGTACTGAAATGTTGGGAAGAGAGTCTCGTAGAATGTACGTACGATCTGGTGGCAAACCTGCCGTACTACATCGCTACGAATATTATATTAAGAGCCTTGGAAGATGGCAACTGTAAATCCATCCTCGTGATGGTGCAAAAAGAGGTAGCTTTGAAGTTCGCCGCACAGGCGGGCGAGAAGGAGTTTTCCGCTCTCTCGGTGCTGACGCAGAGTGTGGGAAATGCCCGGGTCTGCTTTGACGTGGAACCCGAAGCGTTTGAACCTCCCCCAAAAGTTGTCTCCTCCGTACTCTTGATAGAGAAAGAAACCGACTTGACCGATCGGGATTTTCAGCGGTTTTTGAAAGTGGCGTTTAAACAGCCGCGCAAAACACTGATGAAAAACCTCAGCGCGCTTTATCCCAAGCAGGAGTTGCAAACCCTGTTTGAAGCTGCGCGGATCGATCCCAAGTTACGACCCCATCAGCTGGTGACACCTGAGTATCATCGACTATATGAACGATTAAAGGGTGTAGACAATGGAAGATTCACAAAACCAAAACCAAAATCAACCGAAACAAAACGATCAGGCGAGTAAGCCGCAACAAGGCGGAAACCAGAAACCGCAAAACGGCGGAAACGCTAATAACAATCAAAAAAGACATAACAACAATCCCAAGCAGGGGCAAAGCAGAGGCGGCAGAAACGGCGGCAACAATAAGCGCAAATTCTCCGGCTGGCACAAAGATTCCAAACGGGCGCTCAAAGCCAATGAACGGATGCATGAAAGCCGCCTTAATACCCAGCACAAGATCAATGCCAAAAGCAACGGTAAGATCCGCTTTACGCCCCTGGGCGGTTTAGGCGAAATCGGCGGCAACATCGCCGTACTGGAAACGGAAAAAAGCGCAATCATTATCGACGTGGGAATGAGCTTTCCCGATGAGGAGATGCACGGGGTAGATATCCTTGTTCCCGATTTCAGCTATATCCACGCGATCAAAGACAAGATCGCCGGGATCGTGATCACCCATGCCCACGAGGACCACATCGGGGCGGTGCCGTACCTGTTTAAACAGTTGCAGTTTCCCATCTTCGGGACGCCGCTGCCGCTGGGGATGATTTCAAACAAGTTTGATGAGCACAGAATGCGTGAGTATAAAAAGCATTTCCGCTACGTGGAGAAAAGAAAACCGATCAGAATCGGAGACTTTACCGTAGAGTTTATGCATATCACCCACTCCATTCCCGATTCTTCGGCACTGGCGATCCAAACCGAGGCCGGGACGATCATCCACACGGGGGATTTCAAGATCGACCACAGCCCCATCGACGGCTTGACTACCGACCTGCACCGCTTCGCCTACTACGGGGAAAAAGGGGTGCTTTTGATGATGAGCGACAGTACAAACTCCTACAATCCGGGCGTTACCAAAAGTGAAAGCGTCGTGGGAAAAACCTTTGACGGCCTGTTTGACCGGGCAAAGGGGCGGGTGATCATGTCCACCTTCTCCTCCAACGTTCACCGGGTGTATCAGGCGATCGAGCGAGGTATCAAACACGGCAGAAAGGTCAGCGTCATCGGCCGATCCATGGAGAGAAATATCGGCGTAGCGATGGAACTTGGCTATATAAAACTGCCCGAAGACGCCTTTATCGATGCGCACGAAGTGGGCAAATACGCCGATCACGAAGTGTTGATCGTCACCACCGGAAGCCAGGGCGAGCCCATGAGTGCACTGTTTCGAATGGCAACGGACGAGCACAGACATATCAAGCTCAAGCCAAGCGATACGGTCGTGCTTTCGGCAAAAGCGATCCCGGGGAACGAGGGAAGCGTATCGCGGGTGATCAACCATATCCAAAGAGCGGGTGCGGAAGTGGCGTATCAGGATTTCAGCGAAATCCACGTCAGCGGACACGCCGCGCAGGAGGAGCAAAAGCTGCTGCTCCGTCTTTGTCAGCCCAAATTTTTCCTGCCGGTGCACGGGGAGTACAACCATATCAACAAGCACGGTCAGACCGCCGTGGAGTGCGGCGTAGATAAACGCAACGTCTTTTTGATGCAAGACGGCGATCAGATGGAGATCACGCCCAAATACCTCAAGAAGGTCAAAACGATCAAAACCGGGAAGAGTTATATCGACAACCAGGTCAATCAAAAGATCGAAAGCGATGTGGTCGTGGATCGGCAAAAGCTGGCAAACGAGGGGATCGTCAACATCATTTTGCAAATCTCCGAACAGGATAAAAAGATGGTGCAAAAACCGATCGTATCAACCTACGGGCTCGTGAGCAAAAAGCATCAGAGAAACTTTGCCAAAGAGATTGAAAAAACGGTGGAGCAGGTACTGCTCAAAACAAAAGAAAACGCCAACAAGAAAGTGATCGAAGACGCGGTACGCTCCGCGGTGCGCAAACAGATCGTCAAGTCGCACAAGCGCTATCCGCTGATCGTGCCAAATCTCTTTTTAGTGTAACGCTTCGCGGGATCATCCCGCTTTGGCGTTCGCGTCAATCTCCTCTAATTTACTGAACTCGCCTCTTTTATATTTTTCCACCGCAAGCCGCCCCACCATCGCCGCGTTGTCGGAGCAGTACTGCAGATCCGCCAGATGCAGGGTTTTGCCAAACTGCGCGCACAGCTGCTCATAAGCTTCTCTGATAGTTTGGTTGGCACTGGCTCCGCCGACGATCGCCACATCATTGATAGGGTTGGTTTTAAAAATCTTTTTACTTTTTTGCAGCAGATGCTTTTTGACCGCTTCTTGAAAGCTTGCGCAGATGTCGGCTTTGGCATCGGGGGTTTGCTCAATCTGCAGCCGTACGGCGTTTTTGAGGCCCGAGAGGCTGAAAGCCAGCTTGGGCGAACCCGAAAGGGGGACGGGGAAGGCAAAGGCTTGGGGGTCGCCCTCTTTGGCGTAGCGCTCCACTACGGGGCCGCCCGGGTAGCCCAGATCCAGCATCTTCGCCACCTTGTCAAAACTTTCGCCCACACTGTCGTCCAGGGTCGTGGCAAGGAGGTTCATCCGCTGCTTTTTAAACTCGATAATCTGCGTATGCCCCCCGGAGATAAGCAGTACCAGCATCGGATCGATCACGGGCTTGTCGATAAAAAGCGAAAAGATATGCGCCTGGAGGTGGTTGATCGAGATTAGAGGCAGATCAAGGGCGATGCTTACCGCTTTTGCCATGGCGATCCCCTCAAGGAGGGTTACGCTCAAGCCCGGGTGGGTCGTTACCGCTACGGCTTTGAGACGGGGCAGGTACTCGGTGACGTGCTCCAGTATCTGAGGCAGGTGCACCGCGTGCAGGCGGCTGGCGAGTTCGGGGACGACGCCGCCGTATTCTCGGTGCTGCGCCTCCTGGGAAATCTTTTTGTGAAACAGCAGCTCCCCCGTTTCCGTGGAGGTGATCGCTACGGAGCTGTCGTCGCAGCTGCTTTCGATGCTTAGTATCAAAATAGCCCTTTTTATCTGCAATTATAGCAAAACGGGCAGAACCGGTCTGCTATAATAGGGTGAAGATAAAAGGAGTACAACGATGATGAAAGAAGCCGTAATCTTTGCCGGGGGGAAAAGCAGCCGTATGGGGGAGGATAAAGCGTTTCTGCCCTTTGGCGGCACGACGCTGGTACGCTACCAGTACGACAGGCTGTCTTCCTGGTTTGAACATGTCTTTATCTCAACGAAAAAGGACAAGTTTGATTTTGAGGCGGAGTTTATCTTTGACCGGGGAGAGGTCTTTTCTCCCGCCGTTGCGCTGCATAGCGTTTTAACGCATCTTCAAAGCGAAGCGGTTTTCGTACTCAGCGTCGATGTGCCCTTTCTTTCTAAAGCACATATAGATACATTATATAATAGGCTCGGCGATCATGAAGCGGCGGCGGCGAAAACGGCGGGGGGTACGCAGCCCATGTGCGCTGTCTATACCAAAAAGCTGCTGCCCGCTTTGGAGAAACAGCTTGAAAAGGAGAACCACAAGCTTAACTTTTTGCTGCGAAACAGTGATACGGTTTTTGTGGAGTTTGACGACGAGGAGGCTTTTTTAAACCTCAATTACAAAAGCGATTATGAAAAAGCGTTAGCGCTTGCGGAAGCTCAGCGCTTCGAGTAAGTGCTTTTTGCCGATCGCTTCGCTGCCTTCCAGATCGGCGATCGTACGCGCTACCTTTTTGATATTGTTGACGCTTCTGTGCGAAAGGCCGAAGCGCTCGATCGCTTGAAGCAGCACGCTATCATCCTCCATTTCACAAAACTGCTCAATCTGAGCCTCCTCCAATTTCCCGTTTAGTTGCCGTTGTCCCCGCTGTTTCTGCCGTTTAAAAGCATCCAGCATCTGTTGCTGCATCTGGGCTGAAGAGATATCGGCTTTATCCCCGGGTAAAACCTCCTCCATCGCCACATAGAGTTCGATACGATCAAGCAGGGGTTGGGAGATGCGCGATTTGTAGCGCTTGACCTCCAGGTCGCTGCAGCGGCACTGCTTATGGGCGGAAAAGAGGTTGCCGCAGGGGCAGGGGTTCATCGCCGCACAAAAGAGAAAGTCCGTTTCATAGCGGATCTTGTTGTTTACACGTGAAATGTGGATGGTGCGATCTTGCAGGGGTTCGCGGAGCGATTCGAGCGATGCCTTTTGAAAATGGGGCAGCTCGTCGAAAAAGAGCATCCCCAAATGGGCGTTTGCCACCTCCCCGATACGCGCGTTTGTGCTGCCGCCGCCAAAGAGACTTGCTTTGGATGCGCTGTTGTGCGGAGATACCATGGGTCTTTTTGCCCGAAAGTCCGGTTCCTTTCCGTCTAAGAAGCTGTTTTTAGCGATAGAGAGGAGTTCATTTTGCGTCAGCGGAGGCAGGATATGAGCCAGTCGCTTGGCGATCATACTCTTTCCACAGCCCGGACTGCCTTCTAACAGAAGGTTGTGCATCCCGCTTGCTGCGATCAACGCCGCACGTTTTGCCCGAGCCTGTCCCTTGACGTCGTAAAAGTCAAAGGCAAAATCCGATTCATAATAGTACGATACATTATTTATATCCAGAACCTTTGAGGAAATCTGCTGCTTTTGGGTATGGGGTTCGGGTTTGTTTTCAAGTAGTTCGATCGCATCCTGCAGTGTTTCGACGGGATAGAGTTCGATTTCGGGGATCATGGCAAGGTAGGGGAGGCTTGCTTTGGGTACGACCGCCTTTGCAATTTCCTCTTTTTCTTTCAATCCCAGGATAATAGGAAAGATATCGTTGGTGTGTTTTACCTCCCCGCCCAGTCCCAGCTCTCCGAAAAAGTAAAAATCGGAAGTTTGCATCTCATCTTTGGTGGCGATAAGCAGTGCGATGGCCAGGTCAAGGTGGGTGCCGTTTTTCTTTATACCGCTGGGAGAGAGGTTGATCGTTATCTTCAAAGGGGGAAATTTGAAGCCGTTTGTCAAAAGTGCTGATTTTACACGCTCTCTTGCTTCCTGTACCGAGTTTGAAGCCAAACCCACGATCGAAAAGCCCGGCAGACCCCGGGTAAAACTCCCCTCAATCCCTATTTCAAGTACTTTGTTACCGTCTATTGTGGCAGATTTTAATATTTTCATCTAATATTCTTTTTTTATAAATTATAACGGTTTTGTAAAAAAAAGACAAATTTGCGATAAATTTCAGATTTTAGCGGAAAAGGTCTTGACAAGGGAGGGGAATTTGTCTATAATTTCGCCTACCAAATGACACGGACGGTTACGAGATGGTGACCGAGAGGTTGGGATTTTGGAGATCTTTGACAACTAAATAAGATATAAGTTAAGAAACACAACGTTTATAACTTTGAGAGATTGAACAATCTATTTTTTATGGAGAGTTTGATCCTGGCTCAGAGTGAACGCTGGCGGCGTGCTTAACACATGCAAGTCGAGGGA
>LLYS01000004.1 GCA_002049495.1 Epsilonproteobacteria bacterium tcs-49
TCCCTCGACTTGCATGTGTTAAGCACGCCGCCAGCGTTCACTCTGAGCCAGGATCAAACTCTCCATAAAAAATAGATTGTTCAATCTCTCAAAGTTATAAACGTTGTGTTTCTTAACTTATATCTTATTTAGTTGTCAAAGATCTCCAAAATCCCAACCTCTCGGTCACCATCTCGTAACCGTCCGTGTCATTTGGTAGGCGAAATTATAGACAAATTCCCCTCCCTTGTCAAGACCTTTTCCGCTAAAATCTGAAATTTATCGCAAATTTGTCTTTTTTTCTTATCTGAAGCCCTGTTTTAGGGCAGTTGCAATTTGATGATTACTGTACGTAGGCGTACCCGGTTTCCTGGGTAATAATAATATTCATCGTTTCTCCGTCATTCGCGGTCAGGGTTACGTTGATATCTCCGCTGGCTAATTGGAGGTTATTGGAATAGTGCGGCCGTCCCAAATGGTCAAATACCACCTGTCTCGTTCCGTTGGAGTTTGTAAAATTCACGCTGACGCCGTATCGGGTTTCCAGATCCACGGCTTCCATCCGGTCATTGTCGCTAACCACGGCCGGCAAACCGCAGATAAACTTATTTGACAGCGGATCCCTTACGATCATATCGTTGGCATCGACCTGCGCATCGCCGTTCGTATCACTATATATAGAGTATGCGTTACTGTTTGCGGCGTTGTGGAACTGGATTCGGTACCATCTGTTTCGGTAGTTTTGATCGGTAGGGTTGAATTGGTCATCCATCATTGCCAAGTGTTGGGCGTAACGGATATGAGAGAGTACTTGATCGGTTGCTTCTATGAGATGATCCCTATTGAGTCGCTCCATCGTAAGCACTGAAAGGATACCTATGACCACGATAACAAATACCAACTCAATATAAGTAAATGCTCTTTTGGCCATAATAATCCTCTCAAGCGGATAAAGTATAGCTGAAAAGGTTCAGCTATACTAATTATATTATAATTTTTCCGCCTTTTCAACATCGTAAAGGATGTCGTCGAAGGGGTGTCGATACATCGGCATCGCCAATCGCTTCTCATCGAGGATGTGGCCGATAAAGCCGATAGAACGGCCGACGATAAAGAAGGCGTTGAGCGTACCGCTTTCGATAAACTCATCGATCTCCTCTTCACTGTAGCCAAGGGCTCTCCACATATCCACCATCAAGATCCCGATCGTTCCGTCAACGTTTAAGATCAGGTTCTCTTTTTTCGAAGTGGTCAGCGCTTCAACCGTTCTTGCGTAATCAAGCAGCGGTGTGCTCGGGAAGTGCTCTTTTGCGTAATCCATCAAGCCCGTTACTCTCAAGTCGGGGTTTTTCAAGGATTTGATTCTGTGCCCGATACCGGGAATGGGAACCCCCTGCTTTTTCATATAGCCCAGGAACTCTTTGGGGCTCATATCGTTATCGTCGGCGTACTTGAAGTACTGCGCCGCACCGTCGATCGCTCCGCCGAATCTCGGACCGATAGTAAGCAAACCCGTTACCAAAGATTCCACCACGCTTTTTCCAGCTCGCGCCGTTACTTTTGCGTTGTGTGCTCCACTTACCGCCGGACCGTGGTCGGCAACGGTTTTCATCACCGTTTCGATAAAGTCCGTCGCCCACTTTGGATACTCTTTTTTAAACCACAGCAGCGATACCACGTCTCCGATGCTTTTACCCGTATCGGGCGTTGCCACGGAGCTGATAGGATGACCCGCATATGTGGCTTCGTCGCCTCTGTCATCGGAAATGGTACAGATGAAGTTTTTGCTTCTTCTGACCTTTGGAACGGTATTGAGTTCCG
This sequence comes from Epsilonproteobacteria bacterium tcs-49, assembly GCA_002049495.1. Taxonomy (GTDB): domain Bacteria; phylum Campylobacterota; class Campylobacteria; order Campylobacterales; family Sulfurovaceae; genus TCS-49. The sequence continues at coordinate 1,801 of LLYS01000004.1, forward strand.
GTTCCTCAATCTCCGTGATCGTTCCCTCGGCTTTGAGCTTCTCATACACCTCTTTGATCTTATTGGGCAGGTCGTTGAAACTCTCGGGTACATAGATACCCGCTTCGGCCATCGCTTTGTTTTTCGCTTCGGCGGTTTCTCTGTCGGCATTTGCGCTTGCCCCTGCGTGACCGAACTGTACGCCGCTATCGTAGTGCTTGGCGATCGTACCGATACACCATGCGATCACGGGTTTTGTGATCTTGCCGGATTTGATCGCTTCGATCACTTTGTACTCTTCGATACCCCCTACTTCACCAAGAAGCAGCATATATTTTACGTTGGGGTTTTCCTCCATACGAAGCAGGTTATCGATAAATACCGAACCTACGAATCTGTCACCGCCGATCGCTACGCCTTCGGCGATCCCGTCGGCGTTGATGGAGATGATGTTGGAAAGCTCGTTGAAAAGCCCTCCGGAACGGGTTACGAGTCCGCAGCTACCGGCTCTGTGCAGCTTGGAATTGACGATATTTTCGATAGTACCGCCCACGTTGGCGATCTTAAACGCCCCCGGAACGATCCCGCCTACGGTAGCAGGCCCGATAACGGTCACGTTTTTATCGCGCGCCGTCTGGTTCATCTTTCTTGCCAATCTTTCGGGAATCCCCTCTGCGGTGATCATGATCGTTTTGAACTGATCCATCGCAAGGGCATCCATTGTTACGCTGTACGCCGTTCTGAACGACGCGAAGTTCAGCAGTACGTCCGCCTGCGGCTGCGCCGCTGCCGCTTCCTCCGTGGTTTTGTACAGAGGGATCATAATTTCGTCGGCCCCGTAGAAAAACTTTTCAAACTTGTTGTTGCTTGTGGGAGCTACGATAGCAGCCACGGAGGGCTTTTCTCTTTTGATCGTATAATCATAATCCAACATACGCTGGATAGCCGTTTTATTGTTGTTCCAAAAAATTGCTTGTGTATCTCTTGTGAATAGTTGTGCCATTTTTTCCCCTTACTTCTCTAGTGCCATTCTTACGATATCGGTTACGTGCGTTTCGGGCCCGTATACTTCGATATCCAGTCCCAATCTGTCCGCAGCTTCTTTGATGTCTTTCAAACCTTTTTCATAGTTTGGTCCACCACGCCGTACGTAGATTTTCACACCGACCTCTTTCATCTTGTCCGCATACTCTTCAAACGCCTGGATGATTCCGGTAAAGGTTTTCGCTACGTCGGTAAAGTTCGCGATCGCACCCCCGATAATGAGGATCTTATCGCGCCCCTGCGCATCTTTTTTGCGCGTCATCAGATCAAGCAGCGTTTCCGCGTAGAACTTCGTCTCTCCCGTCGTGGGACCGCCGCTGTACTCTCCGTAGTTGGCAAGGTCGTCGATACCCGCAAAATCCGCGATCGTATCGGCATAGACCACCGATGCGCCGCCGCCGGCTACCATGGTCCAGATACGTGCATCGGGCTTGAGTACCGTCAATTTCAAACTCGCGCCCGTTTTGGCGTCCGCTTCCTCCACCGCGATCTCTTCGGGGGATTTGTTCTCCATACCAAAGGCAGTAGGATAATCCACGTCGCCCCACTCCTCGCTCATCATGAAGCCCGCGGTATCGTCAAGTTTTGCCACCATATCGAGCAGTTCGATCTTGTTGCCCTGCATAACAAAGGGGTTGATCTCAAGGTAAGCAAAGTTTAACTCCCTATAGGCTTTGAAAAAACCGATCGCGAATTTCGCGAAGTTTTCCTTATCGCCCGCAGCTACGTCGCCGGGAACGTTTGCTTTGATCTTTTCCGCGATCTCCTCTTCGGTTGCGGTGATCGGGAAAGCCAGCTCTGTTACTTTCTCATCCCAACCCTCTTCAACTTCCATACCGCCTTCGGCAGAAAGGTAAAGTACGTCATCGTCGCCCACGCATGTCGCGGAGATATAGTACTCCTCCTCCTGGCTATGCGGCGTGAAGGGTTCGACGACGAAGTGTGTCAAGTAATCCTCTTTGGGTTCACCGGTCGGAGTATCCCCGTCAAAGCTGAAGTAGACTTTCTGCTTGCCGTCGGCTTTTTCATCGATCCATGAAGCGGCTTTGTCCAGGCTCACGTCTCCGGGCTTTTGATCTTTAAATAGAACAAGTCCGTTCTTTCCCCGTTTGCCGAAAAGCATATCGGGCTTTGCAACCAGTGCTTTCTCACCGAGCCATTTGTTCTCTTTTGCTTTCTCCCGTAATTCACTTCCGTTTTGCACCATTACGGTTTCATACGCATAGGTGAAGTCGGGAAAGTATTTGTCCCAATGCTTCGCTAAAATCGTTTTAGCATCAAATTCACGAATCGCTTTTTGTGCCATTGTTTCTCCTACTGATAAATTTCACGTTTATTTTAGTCGCTATTGTCGTAACGCCAAAGAAAAGAGTACATATGTTACAGATATACTCTTTAAATGTGTTATTTCATATTTATTGTATCGAAGAAATCGTGCAAATGTTACTATTTTGCTACGTTTTTTTACTCTAATAGGCAAAAGTGTTTATTTTAGAAACATATTTTGTACCAAAATACATATTTTCATAATATACATCTATTTTTTTCGTATCCTGCAACGGGTAACTGTGTAATATATACTCACTGCAGCGTTCGATGCCGTAGTACCGCAACTGGTACTGCAATTTTTTTGAAGAGGTGTGTACACAGGGGATTCTGTTCTCTTTCAACGCTTCAGATAGCGCTTTGGGTTGATAGAAGCGGAAAGCAAAATGGTTTTTAGGCTCGATAAAATGAAAAAGCACCTTATGCTGCAGCAAAAGGGCGCTATTGATCACCAAGGTAACAAAGATAAACAGAAACATCCGCTTATATCTTTTGCGAAACTCCCGCAGCCGTACCCGGTAACTGCGGGAAAAAACCTGTACCGTGATCACGATCGCCACCACCACAAAGGGAGCGAACTGTTCGATACTGATATATTGCCTAAAAGACAGAAGCATCGAAAGCAGCAGGGAGATTACGGCTATAAACCACATGATATCGATTTTTCTATCCAAAGCACTGCGGTAGAGGGAGTACAGAAAGTATAGAAAAACCAAAGGGGAAAAAACCACGGCGTAAAGCCCGAAAAGCTCGACGAAATGCCCGCTGGGTCGCCCCTCGACGGCGTAACCGTATACATACATCCCCACGCTGAAAAGCAGCAAGGAGGTAACGATCAGATACTCTTTGCGGCGGTAGATCGCATAGAAAAACAGGGAAAAGAAAAAGATAACGGAGGTTTGGTGGACGAAAAAAAGCAGCAGCAACATAGCGATCTGCAGCGGTTTGTGCCCGTGTTTATACGCAAGCAGGAAGCTCAAAACCGCAAAGATCCCCAAAGAGGATTGATCGGCCAGGATCGCGCTGCTGACGATGCCCGGTAGCAGCATAAACATCGACAGCGCCACATAGCGGTCGCTGTGGCTTTCAAGATAAAACTTGCTGAGTTTGTAAAAAAGGATAAAATTGACCGTGCTTAGCAGTAAAAAAGGCAACCGCTCATTGCCTTCAAAAAGATGCATCAGGTAGTGCACCGCATCGGTTTTTTCATAATAATACACCACTTCCGAGGGCCCGATCGGCATCGTCTGGGAAACATACACGATGCAAAGGTAGGTCAGAAGGGCGATATATCTATACATTAGCTTTTCAAAAAGTTGTCGATGATCTTTTTACCGTGTTCGCTCATGATCGACTCGGGGTGAAACTGGATGCCGTATACGGGTTTGTCCTCAATCTCCAAAGACATAATTTCGTGATCATCCGTACTGTGTGAAGTTACGATCACCTCTTTGGGCAAATCTTCTCTTTCCACGACAAGGGAGTGGTATCGGGTGGCGCGAAACTCCTCGGGGAGATCTTGAAACACCGCCGTGGGTCGATCGCGGTGAATCCGGGACGTTTTACCGTGCATCATGTTTTTTGCGCGGACCACCCTGGCTCCATACGCCTGCGCGATGGTTTGATGCCCCAGGCAGATACCTAAAATTGGAGTCTCGAGCTTTTCTACCACCTCCAGGCAAACCCCCGCTTCATTGGGCGTAGCCGGTCCCGGGGAGAGGATAATCTTTTCAGGTTCCAACGCTTTGATCTGCTCGACGGTGAGCTCGTCGTTTCGGATCACTTTCAAATCAGCTCCCAATTCCAGGCAGTACTGCACGATGTTATAGGTAAAACTGTCATAGTTGTCAATCATTAAAATCAATTCTGTATTCCTTCGCACACTCCGCCACAGCGGTTGTGTTTGTTACAATTATTATAACAAAACTATCTTCACTTTAATTTCCCGGAATGCTTGACTTGATCCATATCATGTTAAAAATAACAAAAAGCACCTACAATGCAGTTATATTTCCAGAAAGGTCTGTTCATGCTATACGTTACGATACATCTTATCCATATCATCTCGGTTTTTATCTACGGCGGGTTTCTTTTTACCGACAATCTTTTTTTTGCGAAGATGCGCCGTAATATGAACGGTTCGGAATATATGAAGGTTCGGGAAGTGTTCATGTCCCACGTTCGCAAAGTGGTTCCGTGGAGTTTACTGATCGCCGTGGGAAGCGGTTTGTATCTCTTTGCGCAAAATTTCGGCGTCATCACCGAGGAGGGATTAAGCAATTTTCAAATCATGCTCTGCGTAAAAGCGTTTTTGGGGTTGTGGCTGGGCTTTCGCGGGATCGCCCAAAAGTTTTTCGGGATCGATCCGCTTGTGTTTAAAAGCCACCTGTTTCCGTTTATTCTCGTCGTAATCGTCATCATCCTTTCACAGATAATGTTTTACGTTTAAAACTACTTGCCGAGGGCCTTTGTCACCGCTTTGCCGATCTCGGCGGGACTGACGACGACGGTAACACCCGCTGCTTCGAGGGCATCCATCTTCTCTTTCGCCGTTCCCGCACTGCCGCTGACGATCGCGCCGGCGTGGCCCATACGTTTACCCTTGGGCGCCGTTTGCCCCGCGATAAACGCGACGACGGGTTTGGAGATATTTTCTTTGATAAACTTCGCCGCCTGGATCTCAAGATCGCCGCCGATTTCGCCGATCATGACGATCGCTTCGGTTTCCGGGTCGTTTTCAAACATAGGCAGCAGCTGCTTGTAGGAAAGTCCGATGATAGGATCACCGCCGATACCTACGGCCGTGGAGATGCCGTAACCCTCCTGTACGACCTGGTTGGACGCTTCATAGGTCAGCGTTCCCGATTTGGAGATCAAGCCCACGTTCCCCTTTTTGAAGATCGATCCGGGCATGATCCCGATCTTGCACTCCTCGGAAGTGATGATCCCCGGGCAGTTCGGGCCGATGGTTTTCATACCGTGTTTTACCGCGTACGCTTTCGCCGCTTGCATATCCTTCACCGGCGCACCCTCGGTAATGATAACGGCCAGTTCGATCCCAGCGTCCGCCGCTTCCATAACCGCGTCAGCTACAAATACCGGCGGAACGAAGATCATACTCACCGTAGCGCCCGTTTGCTTCACCGCATCCTCTACAGTATTGAAAACCGGCTTGCCCAGATGCTCCTGCCCGCCTTTGTTGGGCGTCACGCCGCCGACGATCTGCGTTCCGTAATCCAAACACTGCTCGGCATGGAACGTTCCCTCTTTACCGGTAAAACCCTGTACAATTACTTTCGTATCTTTATTTACTAAGATTGACATCTACACTCCCTCTTATTTCGCTGCTTCTACAGCTTTTTTCGCACCGTCTTCCAGGTCGGTCGCCGCGATGATATTCTCGATTCCGGAATTGTTCAAAATTTCCGCGGCTTCTTTTGCGTTGGTTCCGTCAAGGCGTACAACGACGGGGACATCCACTTTCGTGATTTTCGTCGCTTCAAGGATGCCGTTTGCGACTCTGTCGCACCGTACGATCCCGCCGAAGATGTTGACAAAGATCGATTTGACGTTTGCATCTTTTAAAATGATTTCAAAACCTTTCGCAACCGTCTCGGGATTCGCTCCGCCGCCCACGTCAAGGAAGTTTGCGGGCTCGCCGCCGACGTAGTTGATCGTATCCATGGTACCCATCGCCAACCCGGCACCGTTTACCATACAGCCGACGTTACCGTCGAGGTTGACGTAGCTCAAGCCGTATTCTCCCGCTTCCATCTCGTCGGGATCCTCTTCGCTGGTGTCGCGCATCGCTTCAATCTCGGGGTGTCTGCCCAGGGCGTTATCGTCAAAGCCCATTTTCGCGTCAAGGGCGATAAAAGCCCCCTCACCGGTTTTGACCAAAGGGTTGATCTCGATAAGTTCCGCGTCGTTATCCATATACACGTCATATAAAGCTTTTGCGAATTTAAAGAAATGTTTCTGCTCCGTTTTGTCCAGCTCCAACCCAAACGCCAGCTTTCTCGCGTGAAACGCTTGAAACCCGATCGCGGGATCGATAGCGACTTTGATGATCTTTTCGGGGGTCTTTGCGGCGACCTCCTCGATCTCCATACCGCCCTCCGTAGAAGCCATCATCACGGGCATCTCTTTGGCACGGTCAAGAACCATCCCGAGATAAAGTTCATCTTTGATATCCGCACCGTCTTCGATATAAATCTTTTGAACCAGTTTTCCCTCGGGCCCGGTTTGGTGCGTTACCAGCTGCATCCCCAGAATTTCGTCTGCGTACTGCTTGACTTCATCCATGCTTTTGGCAAGCTTTACCCCGCCGCCGAGACCGCGGCCTCCGGCGTGGATCTGCGCTTTGACGACCCAGATGGGTCCGCCGAGCTCCTCTGCGTTTGCGACGGCTTCATCGACGCTGAACGCTACCTTTCCCTTGGGAGTGGGAACACCGTATTTTTTAAAAATCTCTTTCGCTTGATACTCATGTATATTCAAATCTAGCTCCTCACGATTAACATTAGATAAATTATAGCAACTTCTCCGCACAATCCGTGTACGCAAGGTTACATTTTGAGTTTTTTTCTTGCTTTATGTGTATATTTTACACATTTATGGTTAATACCGTTTATTTTATGTTACATTTTGAGACACCTAAGGCGCCAACATTATCACTCCCGCAAACCTTCCGGCCTTTTCCTTCTCTTTTCTGTAGGAGAAATAGGTATTTTCGCCACACTTTGTACAGTGGGGCTGAACCGTTATCTGCTCTTTTAAAACGCCGCTTTGCAGCAGTTGTTGGCGGTTTATGCCTTGAAGGTCGATATTTCTCCCCTCTACGAACTTTTCCGAATAACTTTTTGTAACGATATCCGCCATCTGTTGTGAAACTTCGTAACAGCACCGGTGGATAGAAGCACCCATAAAAACCTGCAGATCTTTCGGATTTGTCCCGAACTCCCTTTGCATCGCCGCAACCGTTTGGGCCCCGATATTTAAAAATGTTCCGTTTCTTCCCGCATGAACCGCGGCGATCGCTCCGGCTCCGGGATCGAAAAAGAGCATCGGAACGCAATCGGCTACGAGTACGGTCAGCGCGACACCGGAGAGGTTTGTGACAAGTGCGTCACAGCGTGCCGTACCGTACTTTCGCGTCACCCGGACCACCCCGTTGCCGTGGATCTGGTGCATCATCGTCAAAGAGCCGCTTTGAACCCCGAATCGCTGGGCAAGAGCAGCCCTATTGCGGGCAGCTTGCCCGGAACCGACTTGCGGCGTCGGTGCCATGGACCCCTCTTTTGCGGTTGTAAGGTGGGCTTTTACTCGGTGGGAGTTGAAAATTTTCATGCGCAATTATAGCGAAAAATTGCTTGAGAAGTGCTGGTTTCGGGGCCTTGTGGAAAATGGCCCCGGGAAGGCTTTACTGTTCGTACTGGGCTCTGCCCATTTGGTAAAGGTCATTACCCTCGGTATCGTTAATCACCGTTACGGGAAAGTCTTTGACTTCAATTTTTCGCACCGCTTCGGGTCCCAGCTCGGGATATGCGACCACCTTGGAACTGACGATCTTTTTTCCAAGCAAAGCCCCCGCTCCGCCTGTGGCACCGAAGTAGACGCCGCCGAACTTTTTACACGCCTCCTTCACCTCCTGGTTACGCTTGCCTTTGCCGATCATCGCTTTGGAGCCGTGCTGTAGCATCGTGGGGGAATAGCTGTCCATCCGGTAGCTGGTCGTCGGGCCCGCACTGCCGATGGGATCGCCGGGTTTGGGAGGGGTGGGCCCCACAAAGTAGATCACGCTTCCCTCAAGATCAAAGGGAAGTTTTTCTCCCTTTTCGATCAATTCTACCAAGCGCTTGTGCGCCGCATCGCGCGCCGTATACAACACGCCGCTTAGGTAAACGATATCACCGCTTCGCAGCTGCTTTACATCTTCATCACTCAAAGGGGTTGTTAAATAGTACGTTTTACTCATTATATTCCTTTACAGTGTGATATGCGTATGCCGCGAAGAGTGGCACTGGACATTGACCGAAACGGGCAGGCTCGCGATATGGCAGGGGTTGGCTTCGATGTGGACGGCCAACACCGTCTGGGTTCCGCCCATCCCCATAGCGCCGATACCCAGTTTGTTGAGTTCATCCTTGATCGTCGTTTCAAGCTCCGCCATCTCGGCATCTTCATTGACCGATCCTATCTCTCTGAAAAGCGCGTGCTTGCTCGAGATCGCCGCTTTTTCAAAGGTACCGCCGATCCCTACGCCTACGGTAAGCGGGGGGCAGGGGTTGGGGCCGGCGTCGCTGATCACCTCTTTAACATACTCGATTACACCCTCTTTGCCCGCTGCCGGGGGAAAGACCCTCGCACGGCTGACGTTTTCGCTGCCGCCGCCTTTTGCCGCGTACTCGATCTCGATCTTGTCGCCGGCAACCAGGTCGAAGTGGATAATCGCGGGCAGGTTATACCCCACCGTATCCTTCAGGTTTGCCCGGCTGAAAGGTTCACAGGTCGAGGCTCTTAAGTAACCGTCCTGGTATCCCAGCTCCGTTCCCTTATTGATCGCGTCCTTGAGCAATCCGCCGGTGACTTTCACCTCTTCGCCCACTTTGACGAAAAAGACCGCCAAACCCGTATCCTGGCAAAGCGGACGCTGCTCGTCTTTAGCGATATCGGCGTTATCCAAAAGCTGCTTGAGCACCTCTTTGCTCACCGGTGATTTCTCCTGTTCATACGCTTTTTGCAACGCTTCATATGCATCTTTGGGCAGATCGGTGCCGCTGTGCATAATAATATCCCTTACCGCCTTCACGACGGTGTCAAATGCTATCTCTCTCACTACTGCTCTCCGAAAAAGTTGTGTTTATGCAGCGTATCGATCAAAGATTGTACCGATGCTACCGATTTGGCAAACCGCGAAGCTTGATCCTCGTTGAGGTTGGCGATGATCACTTTTTCCGCGCCGTTGGCACCGAGCATTACGGGAACGCCGCTGACCACGTCTTTATATCCGTATTCCCCGTCAAGAAGCACCGCACAGGGATAGATCTGTTTCGTATCTTTCAGTACCGCTTCAACCATCAAAGCGGTCGCTTTTGCCGGAGCGTAATACGCCGAACCGCTTTTGAGATAGCTTACGATCTCCGCACCGCCGTTTTTCGTTTTTTCCACCACTTCGTTCAACTCATCGGGGGTCATAAGATCCGCAAGGGGGACCCCCGCAACGGTCGAGAATCTCGGCAGCGGCACCATATCGTCTCCGTGACCGCCCATAACGCTGGCACGGATCTGTCCCGCGCCGTACCCCAGTTTTTCATAGATAAAGTGCGCCATTCTCGCACTGTCTAAGATACCGGCCATCCCGACAACGCGGCTGCGGTCCCAACCGGTTTCTTTGATCGCAGTATAGACCATGGCATCCAGCGGGTTGGAAACGGGAATGATAACGGCGTTGGGGGAATAGGTTCTGATATCGTTAACCACTTCCCTGATCACCTGCGCATTGGTCAGCAGCAGATCATCCCTGCTCATCCCCGGCAGTCTCGGGCTCCCGGCCGTAATCACCACGACGTCGCAATCTTTTAACTGTCTTGCTTCCTCCGCGACGGAGACAACGGTGTGCATCCGTGCCGCCTGGGAGGACTGGCTCATATCCAAAGCCATCCCTTTTGCCCGATCCACCTTGTTATCACGCAAAATAATTTCGTGGCAAACCCCTCTCATCGCGAGGCTGTATGCAACCGTTGAACCGACATTTCCGGCTCCAACTATTCCTACTCTGCTCCCTCGTCCCATATCAATCCTTTAATATCAATTTTCAACGTACTTATTTCAAACGTACAAAACATAATCAAATATTATACTAAGAAACAGTTGAATATGCTTTGAATGGTAACATGCTTGTTCTCGTTACTTGTTTACATTGTGTAGTAATTACACGGAAAAGATAGACGCTTTTTAAGATGTAACGTTTTATATCTTTTGCGCTACCAAACACCGTGTAGTGTTTGGTAGCAATATCTGTTCGTGACTAGATAGAGTCGATGATCGCATTAAGCGTCGCCGACGGTCTCATCGCCGCTTCCGCTTTCGCGTCATCGGGGTGGTAATATCCACCGATATCTTTAGGGCTTCCCTCAGAAGCCGCAAGCTCTTCAAGGATCTTGTCCTCACTCTCTTTAAGCGCTTTGGCTACGGGAGCAAACTTACTCTCAAGCTCGGCTATGCCGCTGCTAGCAAGCGCTTCTGCCCAGTACTTAGCCACAAAGTAGTGGCTGGCTTTGTTATCAGGTTCCCCGCATTTTCTACTGGGTGCTTTTTTGTTATCAAGGTACCCCTGGTTTGCCTTATCAAGCGCTTGGGCAAGAGCTTTGAGGTTTTCGCTCGGGTGCTTTTGCTCGATGTAGCGCAGTGACTCGGCAAGGGCGAGAAACTCTCCGAGGCTGTCCCATCGCAGGTGCCCCTCTTTAAGGAACTGGTCCACGTGTTTAGGCGCAGATCCGCCCGCACCGGTTTCAAACAAGCCGCCTCCCGCGATAAGAGGGACGATTGAAAGCATCTTCGCACTTGTCCCAAGCTCTAGGATCGGATACATATCGGTCAAGTGGTCTCTTAGTACGTTCCCCGTCGCCGCGATAGTGTTTTTACCTTCACGCACCCTTGCGTTGGTGTACGCCGTCGCATCCTGAACGTTTTTGATGCTCCACTCTACGCCGTTTGTATCAAACTCACCGATATAGGCGTTGACTTTTTTGATCAGGTTCGCATCGTGCGCTCTGTTCTCATCCAGCCAGAACACTACGGGATCACCCGTCAATCGCCCACGCTCTACGGCGAGTCTTACCCAGTCTTTGATCGGGATATCTTTGGTTCTGCTCATTCTCCAGATATCGCCCTTTTCAACGTTGTGGCTCATAAGCACGTTGCCGTTTGCGTCTTTGACTTCAACGACCCCGTCCTCTTCGATCTCAAACGTTGTGGGGTGAGAACCGTACTCCTCCGCCTTTTGCGCCATCAGACCGACGTTTGCGACGTTACCCATAGTGCTGACGTCATACTGCCCGTTTTTCACGCAGTCATCAACCATCCCCTGGTGGAATCTTGCGTAGGAGCTGTCGGGAATAACCGCCGCACACTCTTGAAGCGCATCGTTTTTGTTCCACATCTTACCGCCGTCACGAACCACTACCGGCATGGACGCATCGATAATGATGTCGTTGTTTGCGTGCAGGTTGGTAATTCCGTTGTGCGAATCCACCATCGCCATATCGGGGTTTTTCTCGTAGCACGCTTCGATCGCGGCTTCGATCTCCGCTTTCTTGTCGGATTTTTCAATCTTTTTATACAGATCGCCAAGCCCGTAGTTGGGGTTTACGCCCATCTTTTCAAGCTCGTCGCCGTACTTGTCGAACACGTCGCTGAAATACACTTTGATCGCGTGACCGAACATAATAGGATCGCTGACTTTCATCATGGTCGCTTTCAGGTGCAGGGACCACAGTACGCCCTTCTCTTTCGCTTCATCCAATGTTTTTTGGTAAAACCCCTGAAGCTTTTTCGCGCTCATGAAAGTACCGTCAAGAACCTCTTTATCAAGGGCATCGATCGCTTTCAGGCATTTTCCGTTGAGGTTGATCGTAACTTTCTGATCCCCCTCGACCACTACGGATTTTTCGTTTGCGTAAAAGTCGCCGTCCCCGTCCATATGCGTAACATACGCTTTGGAAGGATCCTCAAAAGGCTTGAGCTTATGGGGGTTGTTTTGCGCATAGTTCTTAACCGCTTCGGCGGCACGTCTGTCGGAGTTTCCTTCTCTAAGTACGGGGTTTACCGCACTACCCAGGCAAACGCTGTATCTCTCCTTGATCTCCTCCTCCTCTTTTGTTTGAGGATTTTCGGGATAGTCCGGAAGATCGTACCCCTGAGACTGCAACTCTTCGATACACTCAACCAGCTGCGTAACGGATGCGGAGATGTTGGGAAGCTTGATAATGTTTCCCTCAGGTTCTTTTACCACTTTTCCAAGCTTTGCCAACTCGTCATCCATCTTTTGGTCATCTCTCAATTTTTCGGGGAATTGAGAGATAACGCGTCCCGCGAGGGAGATATCACGAAGTTCAACGTCTACACCGCCGGACTTACAAAATTTTTGCACGATAGGCAAAAATGAGTAGGTAGCCAACGCGGGCGCTTCGTCGATTTTGGTCCATAAAATTTTTGACATAATCTTTCTCCTAATTTGTTGTTATACCCTTTTTCGATTTACTATTGTAACAATTTTTTATAAGGAGATGGAGGTTTTGTTACTTTTTGTAAAGCAAACTCAACTCTATGTTTCTTTTCTACACATTTTCATCGCTTCAAACCAGTCGAGAGTGTAATTATTATGGATAAACTTCTCTTTATGGGGAGTAAAGCAGTTGGAACAGTCCTGGTGGAGTTTATTATTGTAACACTTCTGCTTTCCGTAGGGGGATTCGATGGAGCAGCAGCTTTGGGGATTGTGTTGGGACCCGTAAAAGCGAAAATGCGGACAGGCGCAAAAATAGCAGTTAAGCATCTCCATATCGTGGCACTTTTGGCCTTTGGCAAAAAGCGGGCAGAAATCCGGTTCCGCCCGTGAAAGGTTGTCATAGCGGAAGTATGCGATAATCCCTTCTTTACGCAAACCCCTCTTTTGGAGTTTGGCAATCAGTTCCCGGTGCTTTTTCCCATGCTCTTCAAACCAGCTTTGGTAACTCAACTTTTTAAAAGCCTTGCCAGTTTTGCCTGCAGTTTCAGCCACAGTTTACCGTCCATCAAAGGAAAACCGGCGTAGTATCCCGCTTTTTTCACATCCTTTGTCACTCCGCCCCTGGCGGCGATAACGGTGTGATCGGCAATCCTGAGGTGTCCGGCGGTACCGCCCTGTCCGCCCATCATGACGTTTCTGCCGGTTTCGGTCGATCCCGACAATCCCACCTGCGCGGCAAAAAAGTTGTTCTCCCCTACGACGCAGTTATGGGCGATATGGATCAGGTTATCCAGCTTGGATCCCTGTTTCACTACCGTCGAATTAAACACCGCTCTGTCTACGACGGTATTTGCCCCAAGTTCCACGTCATCTTCGATAACGGCGTTCCCGTTTTGATAAATTTTCACATGGGTTCCGTCCGGTTTTGAAGCGAACCCGTATCCGTCGCTGCCCACGACAACGCCGGAATGCAAAATAACGTTGCTGCCCACTTCGCAATTGTGATAAACGGTAACATTTGGATGCAAAAGCGTATGATCGCCGATGGTCACGTTATCCCCGATATAGCAGCCGGGCAGGATACGCACCCCTTCCCCGACGGTAACATTGTTACCAAACTGCACATTATCGGCTATCTCTGTTTTGCTGCCGATATCGGGACGTCCCGTTTGCGCCGTTATTTCGTGGGCGAAGAAAGCGGTGGCATACGCAAGCTGCAGATAGGGATCCTCGCAGATAAGAGCTTTTGTCCCCCGGGGCAACTCCCCGGCAAATTTTTCCTGTACGAATACCGCCGCGGCCTTTGTGCTTTGCAGCTGGGCCAAATGTTTTGCGTTGTTAAAAAAGCTCAGCTGATCGGACGCTGCTTTTTCAAGGGTATTGATCCCAACAATCTCCTTATCGTCCGAAACGCTTGGCAGTCCCAGCGCTTCTACGATCTTGGCTAAACGCACGCTCTATCTCTCGATGGCGACGACGCCGCCGCGGACGATCTCGACGGGATTGTACTTTTCGGTCGCTTTGATAAACTGTTTGATGCGGAAAGGTTCATCGGCGACCATGACGACAATCACGTTGTCGCCCACGTTCACCACGCCGCCGTTATACGCTTTGCTCAACGCGTCGATATCGGCGACGCTTTCGCTGTCGGGAAATTTCAGCAGGGCCATCTCCTTTTGGATATTGTCCACATCGTGCTCTTTATGCTCCATCACTTTCAAAGTGGGGATCAGCTTGTGCAGCTGCTTGGTGATCTGTTCGATCACCTGCACGCTGCCTTTTGTGGAGATGGTAAAGCGGGAAAAATTGGTATTGGGTATGGGCGCGACGGTCAAGGTTTCTATGTTGTACCCCCGTCCGGCGAACAAGCCGGAGATACGGGAAAGCACACCGTGTTCATTGGAAACAATCACCGAGATAATTCGTCTTTCATTCATCGTTAATCCTTATACTCTAACATCATATTATACAGCGATCCGCCCGCAGGTACCATCGGCAATACGTTCTCCAGCCTGTCAACGGCTACGTTGATAAAAGTTACTTTATTTACTTTGATCGCATCTTCGATCGCTTTGTCAAACTCCGCTTTGGTCTCCACGTTGTATCCGACCCCGCCGCAGCTTTGCGCCAATTTTACAAAATCGGGCCCGAAACTCAGATCGGTCTCGGAGTGGCGTTTATCGTAAAAGAAGGTTTGCCACTGGCGTACCATTCCCAGATAGTTGTTATTTAAAATCACGTTGATAACGGGGATATTGTACTCGGCGGCGGTGATGAGTTCTTGCATATTCATCAGGATCGAACCGTCACCCGTGATATTGACGACCACCTTTTCGGGCTGCCCCTTTTTTGCCCCCAGTGCCGCGGGGAAACCGTATCCCATAGTCCCCAGTCCGCCGCTGTTGATCCACTGTCTGGCGTTGTTAAAGGGATAGTGCATCGCAGCCCACATCTGGTGCTGCCCCACATCGGAGGTGATGATCGCGTCATCGCCGATGAGTTCACCGATACGCTCGATCGCCCACTGGGGTTTGATCACCTCATCGCTGTCTTCATACTTAAGCGGATGGAGATTTTTATACTTCTCAAGCAGCTTTCTCCACTTTTCATAGCGCCCGTGTTCAAGGTTTTCTTTGACGATGGGCAGCATATCCTGCAAAACTTTGTAAATGTCGCCGACGATAGGATAATCCACATCCACAAGCTTACCGATACTGGTGGGGTCTACGTCTACGTGGATGATCTCCGCGTCCACGGCAAACTCTTCGAGCTTACCCGTTACCCGATCATCAAAACGCGCCCCCAGCGAAATCAAAACGTCGCATTCGCTCATCGCCATATTGGCCGCGTAGGTTCCGTGCATCCCTACCATCCCCAATAGCAGCTCGTCATCGCTTCGCAGCGTGCCCCGTGCCATCAGCGTCTCCACAGCGGGGATACCGCTGAATGCGGCCAGGTCCCGCACCATCTCGTAGGAATTAGAAAGCGTTACGCCCCCGCCGATATAAAGCAGCGGTTTCTGCGCTTTCTTAATCGTCTGTACCGCTTTTTTGATCTGGCGGACGTTGCCTTTTGTATGGGGTTTATAGGTGGGCATATTCACGCTTGTGGGATAGTCAAAACTTCCCTCCTGGGCGGTGATGCATTTAGGGATATCGATATGTACCGGTCCCGGGCGGCCACTGCTTGCGATATAAAACGCCTCTTTGATGATGCGCGGCAACTCTTCGATGGTTTTGACTAAAAAGTTGTGTTTCGTACAGGGTCTGGAGATCCCCACCGCGTCGATCTCCTGGAAACCGTCGGTCCCGATAAGGCTCAGGGGTACCTGTCCGCTGATCACGACCATAGGGATCGAATCCATATACGCCGTCGCGAGTCCGGTCACGGCGTTGGTAAAACCGGGACCGCTGGTGACGATAGCGACCCCCGTTTTACCCGTGGCTCGGGCATACCCGTCCGCTGCGTGGACGGATGCCTGTTCGTGTCTATTTAAAATATGTTCAAAATAATCCTGCTTATAAATCTCGTCATAAACATTCATGATCGCCCCGCCGGGGTAACCGAATACGGTTTTTACACCCTCGCATTTCAAGGCTTCACATACCATTTTTGCACCGGTCATCTTCATAATTAAACCTTCTGAATTTTCTAAAAGGTTTTTATAGCACATTTAGGATTTAAGTTAGGTTAATTTATTGCTCGCACTTATCTATTTTCAACTTTTTTAAGACTTTTTCAAAAAACTGTCCCGCTTCCCTGTCGTAATCATCGTCAAACTCAATGTAAAATCCCTCTTTTTCAGGGTTTTGTTTATCGGGGTTGTCAAAAACCGTCGGATGCAGATCCATCTCCTTTTTCACTTCCTCGATCACTTGCAAAATCTCCTCCTGCAGCTCCTTTTCACAGCCGCAAACCAGAGCTAATCCCGCGTATCGCTCCTCCATTCTTACGTGTGCTTTGATTTTTGAACAGTTATCCATACTTCTTTTACCTTCTTTTCCAATTTTTGTAGCCCCATTTTATCAAATTCTTCTACAATAGCAGTAAAATAGCGTGAGGAAAGCTTTTTTACCCCCTTCGCTATACGATTTGAAACACTAACGGGCCTTTTGCAGCAGCTGCCACACCTCTTTTGCGATCTCAAACTCTTCGTCGGTGGGGATTACAAGGATCTTTTCCTTCCTGCTGCTTTGCTGGATCTCCCTCGTATCGCGCTGCTGGACGAAATTTTTATCGATATCGACGCCGTTGAGGGCGTGTTGGCGGATAAAAGCGCTGTTTTCGCCGATCCCGCCGGTACAGATGATCGCATCAACCTCTCCCAGTACTTCCCGGTACGCCCCCACGTATTTTTTGACGCGGTAGCAAAACATATCCAGCGCAAGCTTGGCATCCTCGCTGCCCGCTTCGAGATCTTTTAAAATCTCCTTAACGTTGCTTTTGCCGCAAACTCCTTTCAATCCGCTGCCCAGATTGAACTTTTTTTCCAACTCGTGGATACTGCGCCCCTGCTTGTACATAAAAAAGATAATGGAGGGATCGATATCCCCGGAGCGCGACCCCATCATCAACCCTTCCAGGGGAGTAAAGCCCATGGAGGTATCGATACTTTTTCCCTCTTTCATTGCACATACGCTCGCCCCGTTGCCAAGGTGCAGCGAGATGATATTCAGCGTTTCCAGGGGTTTGTTCAGGTACTCCGCCGCTTTGGCAGCGACATATTTGTGTGAAGTCCCGTGAAATCCGTACCGCCGCACCCGGTCACGTTCGTAAAACTCTTTGGGGATGGGGTAGAGGTAACTTTTTTTTGGCATCGTTTGGTGAAATGCCGTATCAAAGACCGCTACCTGCGGTTTCCCACCGCTTTTCTCCATCGCTTTTTTGATCCCTTCGAGGTTGGAGGGGTTGTGCAGCGGTGCCAGGGGTATCAACTCCTCAATGGTCCGAAGCACCTGTTCATCCACCAGCACCGCATCGCTAAACGCTTCTCCCCCGTGAACGACCCGGTGCCCGTAGGCATCGATATCCTCTGCAGAAGCGATCAACTGCTTTGCGATCAACTCCTCGTATATCGTATTAAACGCCGCGGCGTAATCGTGCACCTCGGCGATGGTTTCTCCCGCCACCGCCCGCAGCCCGCCGCTTTGCAGTTCAAAGAGTTTGTATTTGATACTGGAACTTCCCGAATTCAAAACCAAGATGCGTTTCATCTATTCCCCCTGCGCCTGGATCGCGGTAATCGCGACGGTATTGACGATATCTTCGACCCGGCAGCCGCGGCTGAGATCGTTCACCGGCTTGTTCAACCCCTGCAACACCGGGCCGATCGCCACGGCCCCGCTGCTTCTTTGGACCGCTTTGTAGGTGTTGTTGCCCGTATTGAGATCGGGAAAAATAAACACCGTCGCTTTTCCCGCCACGGCGCTTCCGGGCATCTTTTGCTCCCCGACGCTTTGATCGATCGCCGCGTCGTATTGCAGCGGCCCTTCGATCGGGAACTCCGGTGCCCTTTGCTTTGCCAGTGCCGTTGCGCGCTTGACCTTTTCGATCATCTCTCCGCTGCCCGAATCACCGGTGGAGTACGAAAGCATCGCGACCCTGGGCTCGATCCCGAACCGTCGCGCGCTGTGGGCGGAGCTGACCGCGATGGCGGCAAGTTCCCCGGCATCGGGGTCTTTATTGATAGCGCAATCGCCGTACACCAGCACGCGGGTTTCAAGGCACATAAAAAACACGCTTGAAACCACCTCCACCCCCGGTTGTGTTTTGATCAGCTGCAAAGCCGGGCGCACCGTATCGGCGGTGGTATGGATCGCTCCGCTGACCATCCCGTCGGCAAACCCCGCATCCACCATCGCCGTAGCGAAATAGGTGGGATCGGTTTTCATAATCTCCAGCGCCTGCTGCTTGTGCAGCCCCTTGTGCTTGCGTTTTTCATACAGGTTGTCCGCTAAAAGTTCCACCTGTTCAAACTCTGCGGGGTCGATGATGCGCGCGCCCCCTATATCGACTCCGTGGAGTGCGCAATCATGTTCGATACGCCGGCGCTGCCCGACGAGTATGATCGAAACGATCCCCCTGTGCAGCAAAATTTCACACGCTTTTAAGATGCGCTCATCTTCGCTTTCGGGCAGGATGATCGTTTTTTTCTTTGCCTTGGCCCGTTCGAAAAGACCGTATTGAAACATCAGCGGCGTCACGCTTTCATCACGCCCCTCCCTGAGCTTTTGTTCCAATACCCCGGTATCGACCGCATTGAAAAAGATACCGTTGGACAAGGCGATCTTGTTTTTATTGTGCAAACCGATTTTGGGCTTGAGTCTGACGATTTTTTGCGCCGCGGTAAAAGCGTCGCCCGGCATCTGCAAAACGGGGATGGGAAGATCCTCATACCCGTTTATAAGCCTTGCAACCGCTTCGGGCAGCGGCTGCTTCCCCGTAAGCAAAATCCCCGCTACCGTGGGCATCCCTTTAGCGTAAGCCATATTCAGCGCGGCCAAAACGATATCACTGCGATCCGAAGAGGTCACGATCAGACTCTGCGCCTTTACCTCGGCGATAAAATGCTCCACCCGCTCAGAAACCAGCGCGATCCCGTGGATAAGACGCTTCAACCCCCGTTTGCGCCCGTGTATGCGTCTACATTGCAGCGCATCCACCACCTCGGAGATAGACAGCGCCCCCAGCTGCTCGTTTTCAGGCAGCAGATACAGCTCATACTCCCGCGCAATCTTGCCGATCTCTTTTTGTAGTGCGGGCAGCCGTGCGGGAGCGACCTTGTTGACGAAGGTGGCAAAATGACTGCAGCGGTGCCGGCGTATGTGATCGGCTTCGATACGGATATCTTCTATAATGTGCGTCGGGGTTTTGTTTTCGGCGTTCAAAACGGGGATAAACGCGCTTGCTAAATGTTTGGCCAGGGCAAAGTTGATATCAAAATCGACGATCTTGGAGATAAAATCCTTGCTCACCCCCTGAATCAGCACAAAATCGTACTCCTTCGCCAGGGTGTTATACTTTTCGATCAACCCTTCGTAAACCCTGTTGATATCCTTAGCCGCCAACTGTAAAAAGGTATCGATATCATACCCGTAGCTTTGGGGAAATTTCTGGGACAACCCGTAGTGCTCGATCATGGTGACGATATCGCTGTCGTTTTGTTTGATCAACGGTTTAAAAAACGCCACCCGGCCGTAGTTTCGCTGCAAAAGCTCCATCAGACCCAACGCGATGGAAAAGCTTCCCGATCCCGATTCAACCGAGGCGATATATAAGGAATGCTGCCCCACGTGCCCCCCTTTTTTCTCTTAATTGTAGTGTATTTGATCGAATTAATCAATATCCGTGACAGGTTGATAACAGGATGTGATTTTGCTATGGTATAATGAATAACTACAATCCAAACTGATGAGGAGAGTCTATGAAAGACAATACACACTCATCGATGCTTAAGCCTGTATTTATTCCCTCCGTGGCTTTCATCGCTGTTTTAGTTCTGTACACGATCGTTGCTCCCGAAACCGCGGGAGAAGTTTTCAACGGCGTCAAAGGTTTCATCGCCGATAAGTTCGGCTGGTTTTATATGCTCAGTGTGGCTATCTTTACGGGGTTTGTGCTCTTTTTAGCCATCTCCCCCTACGGCCGTTTCAAACTCGGACCCGACCACTCCAAACCCTCCTACTCCTACGTTTCCTGGTTTGCCATGCTCTTTTCCGCGGGCATGGGGATCGGACTGATGTTTTTCGGCGTCGCCGAACCGGTGATGCACTACACCTC
The DNA here is from genome assembly GCA_002049495.1 of Epsilonproteobacteria bacterium tcs-49. Taxonomy (GTDB): domain Bacteria; phylum Campylobacterota; class Campylobacteria; order Campylobacterales; family Sulfurovaceae; genus TCS-49. Next base: position 22,160 of record LLYS01000004.1, read on the forward strand.
CCCTCCCGTCGGTGACGGGGAAACCGTAGAAGCGGCAAAGCTTGCCATGAACACCACCTTTTTTCACTGGGGGCTGCACGCCTGGTCCATCTACGCGGTAGTGGGACTGGTACTGGCGTATTTCTCCTTCCGTCACGGATTGCCCCTGACTATCCGCTCCGCGCTCTATCCGCTTATCGGCGAACGCATCTACGGCCCCATCGGGCACACCGTGGATACGGTGGCAATTCTGGGGACGCTTTTTGGCGTAGCCACCTCCCTGGGACTCGGGGTTTTACAGGTCAATTCGGGACTGAACTACCTCTTTGACCTGCCCGTGGGTATCGGCGTACAGGTCAGCCTCATCGCCGCAATCACCGCTATGGCGACCGTTTCGGTCGTACTCGGTCTTGAAGGCGGGATCAAGAAGCTTTCCGAACTCAACCTCGTCCTTGCGGCGGTGCTGCTTGGCTTTGTTCTGCTTGCGGGACCGACCTTTTTGCTTTTGACCGCTTTGGTACAAAATCTGGGCAGCTACTTAAGCGACGTGGTGCATATGACCTTTAACCAGTATATGTACGAAGATACCCCCTGGATGGGCTGGTGGACACTCTTTTACTGGGCGTGGTGGATCGCCTGGGCACCTTTTGTGGGGATGTTTATCGCCAGGGTTTCCCGTGGCCGAACCGTGCGCGAATTTGTCTTCGGTGTGCTTTTCGTCCCCGTAGGCTTTACCTTTATCTGGATGACCGTCTTTGGCAACACCGCCATCGACGCGATCATGAACCAGGGCTTTGCAAGCCTCTCCGAAGCGGTTTCAGCCGACGTTTCCACCGCACTGTTTAAATTCCTGGAGCACTTCCCCTTCAGCGGCGTTATCTCCACGGTCGCCGTAATCCTGGTGATCACCTTTTTCGTCACCTCTTCGGATTCGGGCTCGCTGGTTATCGATACGCTGGCGACGGGAGGCAACACCGACGCTCCCGTATGGCAAAGAATCTTTTGGGCGGTACTGGAAGGTGTGGTCGCGGCAACACTGCTCATCGCCGGGGGTCTGGGCGCGCTGCAATCGGCCTCGATCACCATCGCCCTGCCCTTTGCGGCGATCATGCTCATCGCCGCCTGGGGGCTCTACCGCGCGCTGCATCTGGAAGCGACACGCTATGAGAGCCTGCAGCACCATATGAACGCGGGGCGCCACGGCAAGATCAGCGGTACGTGGCAGGCAAGACTCAGCCGCATCATCGAATTCCCCACCGTCGAACAGACCAAAGAGTTTGTCAATACCGAAGTGGTCGCGGCGATGGAAAGCGTGAAAAAAGAGCTCAATACCCACTATTGGAACGTCGATATTACCCACGACGCGAAAAAGGGCGTCCTGAGCTTCAACGCCGAGCATTCGGGAGATATGGACTTTACCTACGAGGTGCGGGTACGCAGCTACGATTCGCCCACCTTCGCTTTCCCCGATTCGGTCAACCCCGAACACCACCAGAAAAAGTACGGCCGAGCGGAGGTGTATCTGCATGACGGCAACAAGGCGTACGATATCTTCGGCTACGACCATGACGTGATCGCCAACGATATTATCGATCAGTTTGAAAAGCACCGGCACTTCCTGCACAACTCCGCGGGGCTTAATCCCGTCATCCCCATCGACTGATCCCTTGCGGCTTTTCGCCGCGGGATCAGCTCCCTATTTCCTTTGCTTTTGTAATTATTTGATATAATAAGTAAACTATGCGTTAACGAACCTCTTGCAAAACTCTATTTTAAAGAAGAGACCCTCACTTTGTTCTGAGCCTGAGGGCGGAGTTTTGCAAGAACTTTAATACGATAAAAGGTAAGAGCATGTTAAACGAAGCACAACTGGAAGCCTCGCAACATATCGACGGGCCGATGCTGATCCTCGCCGGAGCGGGCAGCGGCAAGACCAAGACGATCACCGCCCGCTTGGCGTATCTGCTTTCACTGGGAATCCCGCCCTCTTCCACGCTTACTCTTACCTTTACCAACAAAGCCGCCAGCGAAATGCGCCAGCGCGCGCTGGATCTGATCGAAGAGGAGATGATCCATCCGCCGCTGCTGTGCACCTTCCACAAATTCGGTTTGATGTTTTTGAAATTCCATATGCAAAAACTCGGGCGCAAAAACAGCTTCGTCATCATCGACAGCGACGATAAAAAGCGCATCGTCAAAAACCTGATGAAAGAGCACAAGATCGATCTGCCCCTTTCTTTTGTGGCAACGGTCATTTCAAACCACAAAAACCACCTGATCGATCCGCAGCTGGCCCAGGAAAAAGCGGAGATGCCCAACTACAAAAAAGCTACCAAGATCTATGAAGCGTACGAAGATTGGCTGCTGCGCAACAACCTGGTGGATTTTGACGATCTTTTGGTCCTGCCTTACAAGATTCTGCGCGACCACGAAGAGTTGCGCAAGGAGACCAGCGAACGCTACCAGTATATTATGGTCGATGAGTACCAGGACACCAACGATATCCAGTTTAAACTGCTGCAGATGCTGTGTGACAGCCACGACAACCTCTGCGTCGTGGGCGATGATGACCAAAGTATCTACGGCTGGCGGGGAGCCAACGTCAAAAATATCATCGAATTCGCCGACAACTTCGAAGGTACGAAAGTGGTCAAACTCCAGACAAACTACCGCTCGACCAATCAGATTATCAACACCTCCAACCAACTGATCGAACACAACCGCAACCGTTTGGGCAAAACCCTGGAAAGCCACGTGGGCGAAGGGGAAGATGTGGCATTGATGGAATCGCTGGATGAAAACAGTGAAGCCAGCAAGATCGCCAAGGAGATCAAAACGCTCATCGCCAGGGGTGAAAGCGCGGACGATATCGCCGTACTCTACCGCGTCAACGCCCTTTCAAGAAGTCTTGAGGAGGGCTTGAACAAAGAGGGGGTAAACTACCAGCTCATCGGCGGCGTACGCTTTTATGAAAGGGCCGAGATCAAAGATATCATCAGCTACCTGCGCGTTATCGCCAACAGCAGCGACGATTTCTCCTTCAAGCGCATCATCAACAAGCCCAAGCGCTCCATCGGAGCCAAAACCATCGAAAAGATCGAAGGGGCAAAGGGGGAGAGTTCCCTCTACGACTTTTTAAAGCAAAGCAGTAAAAAATCCCTTGAAAAACTCACCTCCAAAAAAGCCGCATCGAGCATGAAACAGCTCATCGACGCACTTGAACTGTGCAAAGAGGAGGCAAATAAAGCGATCTATAACCTCCTTGACGTTTTTGAAAGCAACATCAAGCTCAAAGAGTACTACGCCACCCTTCCCGACGGCCGCGACCGCATCCTCAATATCGACGAGTTTTACGGTTTGCTGCGCGATAGCATCACAAAAAACCCCTCTATTACGTTAGAGGAGTTTTTAAACGATATCTCCCTGCAAAGCGACCAGGACCAGATCAGCGGCGAGCAGATTTCGATTATGACGATCCACGCCTCCAAGGGACTGGAGTTTAAGCACCTCTTTATCATCGGCTGCGAAGAGGAGTTTTTCCCGCTGCTGGGAGAGGATTGCAACATCGAAGAGGAGCGGCGGCTGGCGTACGTGGCGATGACACGGGCCATGCGCAACTTGACGCTTAGCTGCGTAGACAGCCGCTTTCACCGGGGACGCAGAAAACACCTCAAAAAAAGCCGCTTTTTAAAAGAGGCCGGTTTGATCGAGGGCAGTTTCACCCTGGAAGAGAGCAGCGAATTTAAAAAGGGCGATCTGGTCAAACACAAAATCTTCGGCATCGGCCGGGTGCAGGAAGTGACCAAAGCGGGCAAGGACAGAAAGCTCAAGATCAACTTCGGGGGCAACAAAAAAGAGATTCTCAGCAGCTTCGTGGAGGCGGTTTAACCGATGGACAGGCTTTTTGTGGCCGACAAGCCGCCGCATCTGAGTTCCAACCATTTTTTAGGCAGACTCAAACGAAAATACGGCGTCAAAAAAGCGGGATTTTCGGGAACGCTGGACCCCTTTGCCTGCGGCTGCCTCATCGTCGCTTTCGGCCGCTATACCAAGCTTTTCAACCATATCAAAAAAACTCCCAAAACCTACCGCGCCACCATCTGGTTGGGGGCGGAGTCGGCGTCTTGGGATTTGGAAAATATGATCGGCATCGAAACGCTTCCCCCCGTTGCGGAAACAAAACTGCGTGCAGCGATCGAAGGGTTGCAGGGAGAGTTTGAGTATATCGCCCCCAAATACTCCGCCAAGCGTATCAACGGCCAGCGGGCGTACAAACTGGCCAGGGAGGATCTGGACTTTACGCCGCCGACGCTTACTTCAACGATACATGAGATAAAGATGCTGCACTATGTCCACCCCTTTGTCACCTTTGAAGCTACCGTCAGCGAAGGGACCTATATCCGCAGTCTCTGCGAAGCGGTGGCGAACAAACTGGAAGTCAAAGCGACGCTGAGTTATCTGCGCCGCCTGCGCGAAGGGGCCTTTGCCTTTGAGGGCGAAAAAGCGATCAACCCGCTGGAGGTTTTGGAGATGGAGGAAAATAGTTACGAAGACCCCGAAGCACTGCGGCTGGGGAAGAAACTCGATCCGACCCTTTTAAAAAATCAAAAAGAGGGAAGATACTTTATCCAATCATCAAGTGAGTTTGCTATAATTCAGGTAGATAAAAATAAAATACAATATTTACTCAACAAGGTTCCTTTATGCTAATACTCTCAAGAAAGGTCGATGAATCGATCATGATAGGCAAGGATGTCGAAGTAAAGGTGATCTCCATCGACGGATCAAACGTCAAACTGGGCATCGATGCGCCAAAGGACGTGGATATCATCAGAAACGAACTCTACACGGCGGTCAAAGACAGCAACATCGAAGCCGGTTCCCAAAATCTTGATGCCGCGAGTCTTGCCAAAATCGATATCAAAAAACGCTAAATGCAGAAAAAAGCCTACGCCAAGGTCAATATCTTTTTAAAGATCGTCGGTACCCGCGGCGATTACCACGAACTGATCTCCCGCTTTTACCGCATCGACTCACTCTACGACATCGTCAGTTTCGTTCAAACCGACGCAGGACGTTTTGAAATCCTGGGTTGCGATCACATAACACGGGAAAACAATACCCTCTATAAAGCCTTTTGCGCCCTGAACCACGCGACAAACAATCCCGAAATTATCCAGTTTTTTGAAACCCACAGCGTCAGGATAGAAAAAAACATCCCCGAACAGGCGGGGCTGGGCGGAGGCAGCAGCGACGCTGCTGCGTTTATGCTGCTGTGCAACGACGTGCTGGATCTGCGCCTTTCAAAGCAGCGCCTCATCGAGATCGCCATGGAGGTGGGCGCCGACGTCGCCTTTTTCGTCACCGAATACAAAAGCGCAAACGTTTCGGGTATCGGAGAAGTTATCGAACCCTTTGAAGACTGTGAACTTGACCTGCAGCTGCTAACGCCCAAAATCGCGTGTTCGACGCCGCAGATATATAAACAGTTTCGAAAAAACCATTTAGACACTATAGATATAACGGCTGCAAATAGTTTTAAAAACCTGGATTCTTTAACCCTTCTGCAAAACTACACCCCCGAAGAGCTCAATGACCTGTTTGCCCCCGCACTGAAGCTGCACCCGCAGCTTAGCGAGCATAGAGCTCCCAGACATTTTTTCAGCGGCAGCGGCAGCACCCTTTTCTCTCTGGCGTAACTTATATCCCGTTTTTATAAAGAATCCTTATTTACTTTTAAACTATAACCCGATATAATAGTTATCTATTACATAATAAAAGGTTATATGTGTTAAAAGATTTTGCTAAAATTGAAACGTTTTTAACGGTTGTCAGAGAGCGGAGTTTCTCCAAAGCTTCCGCCAAACTGGGGGTCTCGCAGCCGGCGGTAACGCAGCAGATCAAAGCTTTGGAAAAATATCTCAACGCTGCTATCGTTAAACGAAAGAAAAACGGAATTCTGCTCACCAGTGAAGGGGAAGAGTTTTATAAGATCGCACAAAAACTGGAAAAGTGCCTGACCGAATCCCAAAAAGATATCGTTAAAATCATCAATAAAGAGCTTACGTTCAAAATCGGGGCTTCCTTTACCATCGGGAACTTCGTCATCCCCGGGAAAGTACTGAACAACATTAAAGAGGTGATTAACAACGACGTTATGATCAAGGTCAACTACTCGCAGCAGGTGATCGATGATTTGAAGGATAAAAAGATCGATATCGGCTTGATCGAAAACGTCATCTATGATGACGAACTCATCTATAAAGAGTGGCTTGACGACGAACTCGTCATCTTTAGCAACAAAGAGTTGCCGCGCTTTTTACAAAAAGAGGATTTCTACAAGTACGGCTGGATCTGCCGTGAAGAGAACAGCCATACCAAAAAGCTTTTGACCGAAATCTTTGAGGATATCGGGGTGGATTGCTCGAACTTCAATATTCTCTCGGAAGTGGGCAACGCTACTGCGGTGAAACAATCGGTGCTGCTTGCGGATAAAAGCGGGGACAATCAAACCATTTCGGTCATTTCCCGCTTTGCGATTTTGGAAGAGTTGATGTATAAAAAGCTGTTTGAATCCAAAATCAGAGGGTATGATATCAAACGGAAAATGTATATCGTCTACCGAAAAGACAGAAAACACAACCCCTATATCAACAATATCGCCAACTACCTGCTTTCGGGAAAAGTTACCGTTTAACAAGCCGGTTCCGCGCAGGCGGAGCCGTCCCTTTCCTACTTATTGAAAAACTTTGCGTTTTCGGGGTTGCTGGCAAAAGCGTTCATCGATTGATTGACCCCATCCTCCTTTTGCTCAACAACCTGCTTCGGTTTTTGTACCGGCGGCGTTGAGAGATTGATCAAAACCGCTTTATCATCCAAAGATACCTGCAAAACGGACCCTAGCGGTACCTCTACGGTGGAACCGAAATTCTCCTCGCCAAATCCCGCTTCAAAGATCAAAACATCATCCTCAATTTCCGCAGTCTGCAGAGTATACCCCGCAAGGACAAAGTAGGAGGGGTCGCGAAGCTGCAACTCCTCGGGCAGCGGCGGCGTAAAATCTACCGCTTTCATATCCACTAACAGACCGAATTCGCTTTGCGTATCGATCAGATAGCTGACGACGTTGGCGATATTGACGCGCATAATATTTTTGAAATCTTCGCTGTCGACTAAATTAAAAAACATTGCTCTCCTTTATCTTGTATCTTCACCCCGCTTTTCACACTGAAACCGATCATTGCATTGAGAAAAGCGATCTTTTGAAACTTGTGCAGCATCCCTACCTCTATATCGGCTAATTGCAGCTGCTTGTTATCCAGGTAGCGCTCCCGGGTCGTGCCTTGCAGTAAAGGTACCGCGGGCGTCAGCCATTTTGTACCGTCAAAAAATGCGACGTTGGCGATGGAGGTGTCGGTGATCAATCCTTCAGACGAAACAAAAAGCGGTTCGTCACACCCTCTGGCATCGGCTTGCAGTACCGACCTGTCCATATATTTGTATCCGTATTCGATATCTTTGCGTATGAGCCGCAACGAAGCGATCTTTTTAGGGGCATAGGGGAAGTATTGCACGCTACACACCCCCCGCTCGTCATAGATCAGTTTGCAGCGCAGGGTAGCTTTTCTGTCTTCTATGGTGATATAATCTTTGAGCAAAAGGGGCTCTTGCCGGGCAAAAACCTCCCTTCTGCTTCTTTCAAAACGCTTCTGATGATAATCAAGATGCAGCACCTTGCCGTTTTCTATACGGATCGTTTCAAAAAGCCGCATTATTTAAACAGATCGGTGCTTAGATACCTCTCCGCCGTATCACACAGTACGGTCAGCACTGTTTTTCCCGGATTTTCCGCCGCGACTTTTCTGGCCGCGGCGACGTTGGCTCCGCTGGAGATACCCACCAGCAGCGCCTTTGTTTTTATCATCTCCTTGGCCGTTGCGATGGCGGTATCGTTATCGATTTGCAGCACACGGTCTACGATGGATTGGTCAAGGTTTTTGGGTACAAACCCCGCTCCGATCCCCTGGATCTTGTGGGGCCCGCCCTGGCCACCGGAAAGTACGGGTGAAGCGGTGGGTTCAACCGCATAAAGAGCGATCGCCGCGTTATACTCTTTCAAAACCCGTCCGCTGCCGCTGATCGTTCCGCCCGTGCCGACGCCCGCTACAAAGATATCGAGCTCGCTGCCCATGGCGTCGATAATTTCATTGGCCGTAGTTTGCGCGTGGGCCGCGGGATTATCCCCGTTTTCAAACTGATTGAGCATCATGGAGTTTTCCAACTGTTCATGCAGTTCCCTGGCCTTTGCCACGGCACCGTTCATCCCCTGCTTGGCCGGGGTCAGTTCCAGTTGCGCCCCCAGTGCCGAAAGCAGCATTCTGCGCTCCATACTCATCGATTCGGGCATCGTGAGGATCAATTTTATCCCCTTTTGCGCACAGATCCCCGCAAGTGCGATCCCGGTATTTCCGCTAGTGGGTTCGATCAGGGTCGTTTCCCCGTTGATTTCACCGCGCCGCATCGCCGCTTCAATCATATTGAGCCCGATCCGATCCTTGACCGAACCGAAGGGATTGAAAAATTCGCACTTTGCGTAGATATTATCTTCGATGTGGACTATCGGCGTTTTACCGATCAATTCACTGATATTGTTGGCTATTTGCATACGTCCTCCTCATTCAAGGGCATAAAACGAGACTTTTCATCATCGTAATACTCGATTTTACCCGATTCTAACGTATAATACCAGCCGTGTATTAACAGATTATTACTTTCAACGCGCCGCTTCACCTCGGGATAGGTCATCAGATTCTCCAGTTGAAAAAGGATCGACACCTTCTCCGTGGTCTGGGGAGTCCCCCCGTCGGCGACAAGCGCCACCTCTTTGGCCTTTTGTCCCAATTCGAGCCACTTTTTCGTGTGGATCAACTCGGGTTTATCCTCAAGGTCTTGATAAAGCGCCGCGCACGCGCCGCAGTGGGAGTGTCCGCAAACAATGATATGCTCCACGTTTAAAACGGAAACGGCGTATTCGATAGCCGAAGCGGTGGAGTGGAAATCGTTGTCGGGTTTATAGGGGGGAACGAAGTTGCCGATGTTGCGGACGATAAACAGGTCGCCCGGTTTTGCGGCTACGATACTCTCGGGCAAAACCCGCGAATCGCTACAGCCTATAAAAAGGGCTTTGGGATGCTGCCCCTCTTTGACCAAACGCAGGTATTTTTGCTCATTTTCTTTAAATTTGACGTTTTGAAACTTTTGATTGCCCTTGGCAAAATCCAAAATAGACACGATTGTCCTTTACTCGCTGAAAGCTCCTACTTTCGTAAGCTTTTCATAGCGATCTTTGAGCATCTTCTCCATGCTCATGGCGTTGCACTCGTCGATGGTTTGGAGAAAATAGGTTTTCAAGGCGTTGGCCGCGCTCTCTTTGTCTCTGTGTGCACCGATCAGCGGTTCATCGAGAATCTCGTCGACCAAACCGTGCTTTTTGAGCTCCTCGGCCGTGATCTTAAGCGCTCCCGTCGCCTGCTCCACTTTGGATTGGTCGTTCCACAGAATCGATGCGCACCCTTCCGGGGAGATAACGCTGAAAACGGAGTAGCGCATCATCGCCACCCGATCCGCTACGCCGATGGCCAGGGCGCCGCCGCTGCCCCCTTCACCGATGACAACGGAGACCATGGGGACTTTCACGTCGGAAAATTCAAACAGGTTTCGCGCGATCGCTTCGCTTTGGCCGCGCTCTTCGGCACCGATACCGGGATAAGCCCCCGGGGTGTCGATCAGCATCAAAACGGGAAGATTGAACTTTTCCGCAAGTTTCACGACGCGCAGGGCTTTTCTGTAGCCTTCGGGGTTGGGCATCCCGAAATTCCGCTTGATCTTGTTTTGTACGCCTCGGCCCTTTTGCTCCCCGATAACGACGCACTTTTTATCTCCGATGTAGCCAAGGTAACAGATGATGGGAGAATCGTCGCTGAAGGCTCTGTCGCCGTGAATTTCGTAGTAGTCGCGCATGATCAACTTGACGTAATCAAGCGCGTAGGGACGGTCCGGATGGCGCGCAAGCTGGAGCTTTTGGTAATCGCTCAGCGAACCGTAACTTTTTTTCACTTCCTCTTCAAGTTGCTTGGTCAAACCCGCGATAGAATCTTCATCCCCCCGCAGCTTTGCCGAATCGATGGACTCCTCAATGGTTTTGATCGATTCCTCAAACGGTAGATAGGTAGCCAAAATTATCCCTTGTATTTTTTAAAGATAAGCGCCCCGTTGGTTCCGCCAAAGCCAAAGGAGTTGCTCATCACCACGTCGAGTTCACACTCTCGAGCACTGTTTGGAACGTAATCGAGATCACAATCCTCATCGGCGGTGGTGTAGTTGATAGTCGGGGGGATCACTCCCGCATTCAGCGCCATGATGGAAACGACCGACTCGATCGATCCCGCGGCACCGAGGCAGTGTCCCGTCTGCCCCTTGGTGGAGCTTACCGGAGGGCACCCCTCCTTGCCGCCGAACAGTTCCTTGATCGCGGCGGTTTCATTCTTGTCGTTTGCCGGAGTGGATGTGCCGTGGGCATTGATATAATCCACGTTTAAACCGTTTTCCTTGGCTTTTGCCATCTCCACCGCCGCCTTCATCGCTCTATAGGGACCGTCGACGACCGGAGAGGTGATATGGTTGGCATCGCCGCTTTCACCGAAGCCGATGATCTCCGCATAGATCGTCGCGCCTCTGGCTTTTGCCGATTCAAGATCCTCGACCACAAGCGCCCCGGCACCCTCGCCCATAACAAACCCGTTTCTATCCTTGTCGAAAGGCCTTGAAGCGAGTTCGGGCTCCTCGTTTCTCGTTGAAAGCGCTTTCATGGAAGCAAAGCCGCCGATACCCGCGGCGCAGATCGCCGATTCGGCACCTACGCACAGCATTCTGTCCGCCCCGCCGAGCATGATCGTCTTCACCGCTTCGGTAATACCGTGCGTACCCGCCGCACATGCGGTTACGGAGGAGAGGTTGGGCCCTTGAAGTTTATGCTCGATGGAGATGAAACCGCCGAGCATATTAACAAGTGCGGAGGGGATGAAAAAGGGAGAGATCCGTCTCGGTCCTCTGTTTTCGCAGATGATCGCGTTTTTCTCGATATTGGTCAAACCGCCGATACCCGACGCCGAGGAGATACCGAAACGGGTGTAATCGATACTCTCGTCTTCGGTTGAGAAGCCCGCATCGTCCATCGCTTCTTTGGCCGCTTTGATTCCCAGCTGGATAAAGCGGTCGGCTTTTTTCACCTCCTTGGGATTCATAACGGTCGTCGGGTCAAAATCGGTGATCTCGGCAGCGATCTTTACCGAGTGTTTCTCCACGTCAAATGATTCAATTCTTTTAATACCACATTCGCCGTCGACTATAGCCTTAAAAGAACTCTCTTTATCCAATCCCAGAGCATTTATCATTCCCAAACCCGTTACTACGACTCTTCTCAATATCTATCCTTTTTCGTCTCTCAATCTTCTTTTGCCCGATCCGGTCGGCGCAAGATTTTCTCCTGCCCACTTGCTTCGGGCAGAAAAAAGCCTCTGTATGCAGATAAGCGCTGCGGGCTTATCTATTTGTTTTCTTCGATGAACTTAACCGCGTCAGCTACCGTTGCGATCTTTTCAGCTTCCTCATCGGGAATTTCGATGCCGAACTTCTCTTCCAAAGCCATTACCAGCTCAACCACGTCAAGACTGTCCGCCCCGAGATCCTCTACAAACTTTGATTCCTCTTTTACTTCGCCTGCGTCTACGCTCAGTTGCTCAACTACTACCTCTTTTACTTCGTCAAGAATTGCCATTGATTTCTCCTAAAAAAATTTTCTAAATTATAACAAAATTTATTTAAACCTAAAAGGATGCGAGGAAGGTTTACATCTTTTCCTTCGCTTCGATCCCCAAAAGGTTCAAACCGATTTTGATCGTCGTAGCTGCCGTTGAAAAAAGCTTCAACAGCGCCTCCTCCTGCTTTGAACCCATCACTTTCGTCTCATTGTAATACTTATGCGTCTGCGCCGCCAATTCGTAAAGGTAATCGGTTACCTTTTGCAACTGTCTGTGCGCAAAGGCGTCTTTGAGTACTTCGGGCAGCAGCAGCGACATAAAAAGCAGATCCATCGCTTTTTGATCCAGCTGCGCAAGATCCGCACTCTCTACTTCCGAAAAGCTTTTTTGCGCCTTTTTGAAAAGCGAATGCACCCGAGCGTGGGCATAATTGATATAATAGATAGGGTTGGACGCATCCTGCTTTGCGATGGAATCCACGTCAAACTCCAGATGCGTATCGCATTTTTTGCTCAAAAACATAAAACGCAGCGCATCACTGCCCACCTCTTCGACCACGTCACTCATTAGGATAAAGTTCCCCGAACGTTTACTCATCTTGTAGGGTTCGCCCCCTTTGAGCAGGGACACCATCTGCGACAGAATAATTTCCAACTTCGCGGGATCATGCCCCAGATACTCCACGGCGGCTTTAACCCGGGCAATATAGCCGTGGTGATCCGCTCCCCAGATATTGATGTAGTGATCATATCCGCGGAGGAATTTTTCATTGTGGTAGACGATATCTCCGGCCAGGTAGGTGGGCCGGTCGTCGTCGCGGACAACGACGCGGTCGAGCTCGTCGCCCTTGTCGCTGGAGCGCAACCACTTTTTATCCTCTTTTTCGTAAATAGCGTCTTTTTCCACAAGCGTTTGAAACACCGCGTGCCACTTTTTAAAAAGCTCTTTTTCACTGACGAAGGTATCAAACGCTATGCCGGCGTCGGCAAGGTTTTGCTCGATCAGTTCCAGCATCTTTTCTACGCCCCACTCGCTCAGTTTCGCCACGTTGCTCATATCTTCGAAAAAGGGAGCATGGTAGTACTCCACCGCCTCCTTTGCCGCCTCCTTGATATACTCGCCGCGGTAGTACTCTTCGGGCCAGTTGACTTCCCGACCAAGCATCTCCTGGGCGGAGTGAAAGATCGAAAGCCCCAGCAGATAAACCTGGTTACCCGCGTCGTTGACGTAGTACTCTTTGGTTACGTCATACCCCAGGTGGCGTCCGATCCGTGCAAAAGCGTCCCCCCAGACCGCGCCTCTTGCGTGTCCGATATGCAGGGGTCCCGTAGGATTTGCGCTGACGAATTCCAGCAATACGGATTCCTTGCCGCTCTCTTTTCCAAACGCCTCAGGATTTTGCAAAACCCACGTCGCGTATTCGTTCAAAAAGTTTTTGCTGAGTTTGAGATTGACATACCCCTTCACCGCTTCGACCTTTTCAAACAGGTCGTGTTTGGCCACATCCTCTGCCAATTCCTGGGCTATAATCATGGGGTTTTTGCGGAGTTTTTTAGCCATCGCAAAAGCGATCGGTGTAGCGAAGTGCCCAAAGTTTTTATCCTTGGGCTTTTCCAGAACTATCTCTTCATCGATATATTGACCTAAGGTTTCCAGAACTCGTTTTTTCATTACGTCGTTTGTTTCTCCTCAGGCTTTTGCTCCGTTTGAGATTCACCACTGACTTTTTTTGCTTCCTCCTGCTTTTGCGCTTCCTCTTCCTCTTCACTCATCGCTTTTTTGAAATCCTTGATTCCCGTACCCAAACCTTTTGCCAATTCAGGTATCTTTTTGGCACCAAACAGTACCAATACAATTGCTAAAATAATTAACCATTCAGTCATTCCGGGCATACCCATTTTACGTCCTTACTATTGATTTAAGGCTCCGCTTGATCCAGCGTCGCCTTTTAAATTGAAACCTCGATTATAACATATTTTTATAGATTATTCCACTGCTTTAAAAAGGCGGAAATTTCATCGTTTGAATACTTCAGCTTCGCCGCCTGTCCGATGGTAACAAACTGCTCGACCGCTTTGTCCAGATCATCATTAATGATCAAAAAATCATATTCATTCAGCGCTTCGATCTCAAAAATCGCATTCTCTATACGCTTGCTCACCACCGCGGATGAATCTGTGGAGCGGCTTTGCAGTCGGTCCTTGAGCTCCGCAAGCGTAGGGGGCGTGATAAACACCGAAGTAGTCAGATCCCCCAGGCGGTTCCGCACGAAACCGTGCCCCTGCACATCGATATCGAAAATCACCAATTTCCCCTGGGCAAGCGCCTCTTTTACCGGCTTGATGGAGGTGCCGTAGTAGTTGTCGTGTACCCTGGCGTATTCCAGGAAATTCCCCTCTTTGATATCGTGTTCAAAGCTTTTTTTATCGACAAAGTTGTAATGCACCCCATCGATCTCCCCCTCCCTTTGGGGACGGGTCGTGGTCGAGATCGAAAAATAGATATCGCCAAGACGGGGTGTCGCCCTTTCGATAATACTGCTTTTACCCGCGCCGCTGGGTCCTGAGATAACAAGAATCCCCATAGGCTACTTCTCTTTGTCGGGATAGCTGATATTGACCGTGACCTGCATACCGTTTAAAATCTGTTTGATACTGTCTATTCCGAGTCCTCCGGCAACCTGTCCCAATTGGGAAAGATCGGTGGAACCCGTATCGGCCGCTGCGGACTCCCGTGGGGGCTCCTCGGAACTTTCCTCCTCGTCGAAGGCGGGTTCCTCATTTTCAAACTCCGTATCGTCATTTTCAAAATCCAGATCATCGCTTTCATCAAGATTCAGATCCTCTCCCACCGCTTCGCTCAACGCTTCCTCGGTCAAGGATGCGAACTCGTCGTTTTTCACCTGTACGTCGTCACTCATCTTTTCTCCTTCATTTTCTTCTTTCTCCTGCTGCTCTTCGTCACTGAGCAAACCTTTGACTTCATCGAGTTCCTCATCGTCGATACCGAGGCTTTCCGTCGCTTCAAAATCGGCGTCGGCACTTTGGCTTTCACTCTCTTCATCGTCTAAAAGATCGCTGTCCAAGTCGCCGAAATCCTCTTCGCTTTCTTCGCTCCGGGCACTCTCCTGCGCCGGCTCGTCCTCCTCGTCGAAATCAAACGCGTCTTCCTCCGTATCCTCATCGAAATCCGGTTGCTCCTCATCCTCCTGCGATTTTGTTTCAGAGGCATCATCCTCCTCTTCAAACAGCTCCTGGTCAAGATCCCCGAACTCCTCGTCATCGATATCGTCTTCAACGGCTTGGGTTTGCTCCTGCGGACTCTCTTCCGTCTCCTCCGGTTCGGTCTGCTCTTCCAAAACCTCCTCGTCAGGTTCGGGTTCCCCCTCTTCAGAGCTTTGCGCGGCCTCTTCCGACTCGGATTCCTCCCCTTCCGGTTCGGGATCCTCCGGCTCGGAAAGCTCTTCATCCGGAGCGGTCTCCTCCTCCGCGTCCGCCGATTCTTCCGATTCTTCCGGCTCCTGCGGTTGCTCCTCTTCTTCGCCGGACTCCTCCGCACTCTTTTCCTGCGGCTCCTCGTCCTCCTCAAGATCAAAAGCGTCCTCATCGTCAAATTCTAACTCATCGTCGTCAAAGTCCAGATCGCCGAAATCCTCTTCGCTTTGCGCCAACTCTTCCAAATCGGCGTTATCGACGTCATCGCTGTTTTTCCGCGCCTGTTCCTCTTCGCTTTCAGCTTCGGTCTCCTCTTCCTGTGCCGCCGGCTCGTCGCTTTTCTCCCCGTCTGCCTCAGATTCGGGTTCCTCTTCGGCAAAAGGATCCTCCTCGCTACCGCTTTGGTCGCCATCTTGCGCATCCAGGTCGTCCAGATCTTCCAACTCATCCGAATCCTCCGCCTCGAGCCCCTCATCAAGGTCCTCCAGGGGAGGCTGTTCATCGTTCTCTTCGCCTGCGATCTCGGTTTTCAATTCACTCATCAAATCCACCAGCTCCGTAGGGAGAAAGGGCTTTTTCAAATATTTGTCAAATCCCTCTGCGGGTTCGCTTTTGGCCCCGTGGATAAAGATGGAGTGCTCAAAGGTCACCTTTTGGCGTACCTGCTCATACAACTCTTCGGTATAGATATCCGAATCCATGATCAAGACGTCATACCTGCTGTCAGCGATCAGATCGATATTGTCGTATTCAAACAGTTCGGCCGAAGTTTTATCCGCACTCAAAGACGCTAATTTAGAGACCACGTGGTTATTATTGATGAGAAGAAACTTCATGATTTACTCCATATGCAGGCTAGTTGGCGCCTTTTTGGGTTTTAATACTCTTATTGTATAACGAAAAGAGTTTGATTTCCTTTAATTTTTTTAAAAGAGGAAAAATGTTTAAGAAACTGCCCCTATGCGGGGCAGCGCGCTCGGGGAGCTATTTGCGGAAGTAGTTCGATCCCGCCGTTTTGGTTGTACGCGTCGCTTTGGCCTGCTCCAAACGGGCGATGCGATCGGCCGTGCTGGGGTGGGTTTGGAACAGAGAGGTAAAGTTTATATTTTTACCGCTAAAGGGGTTGATGATAAACATATGCGCATTTTCCGGCTGCGCTTGACGCATCATTCCGCCCTTGGCGTAATTTTCCAACTTTTGCAAAGCGCTTTGCAGCGCTTCCGGACGCCCCGTGATCGCGGCCGCACCGGCATCGGCCATATACTCTCGGCTTCTGCTGACACTCATCTGTATCACCGTGGCCGCAATCGGCAGGATCAAAGACAGCGCAAGCATCACGATGGGGTTTGGCGCGTTTTCGTCGCGACCTCCGCCAAAGATCGAAGCAAACTGCATAATATTGGCTATCAGCGCGATCGCTCCGGCGATAGTCGCCGCTACGGTTCCCACCAAGATATCGTAGTGTTTGACGTGGCTGAGTTCGTGGGCGATCACCCCCTCGATCTCCTCTTCGTCAAGCAGGTTCAAAAGTCCTTCCGTTACCGCAACGGCGGCATTTTCCGGATTTCTCCCCGTTGCGAAAGCGTTGGGAACGCTCTCGGGAATGATATAGACTTTGGGCATGGGGATGGCCGCTTTTGCGCTTAACTCCTCCACGATTTTGTAAAGTCCGGGGGCGCTGTTGCGATCCACCTCCACGGCGTTGTAGTGCTTCAACACCATCTTATCGGAGTAGTAATAGGCGTAAAAGTTCATTCCCCCCGCCATTAAAAGGGCGATCACCATCCCAGTAGTGCCGCCGAAAATGCCGCCTAGCCACACCAGCAGCACCGAAAGCAGTGTCAGTAAAAAAACCGTTTTTAATCGTTCATTCATCGCTATAATCCTTATATTTGTTTTGATATATAGATATTATATAGCGCTTTGGTAAATGGTTGGTTAATAGCTTTCGAGGATCGCGCCGGGAAAGATGACGCCGTCGATATTACTCTTTGCCAGGGTATCGATCTGGGCGATATCCTCAATCAAAACAAGCAGTTTCGCATCAAAAAGGTAGTTTTGCGCTATGGGTTGATCCCTATACGGGTCCGTAGTAAGGATATAGGCTGCCCCCAGGGCGTTTGCCAGGATCAGTTCGTGAACGCTTTTTACGGCGACGCTGTAGCAGACGGCGTTTTGCGCAAGGTAGCGCATCAACTCCCCGTCAAAACGCTTCAGATGCACCGTGGCGTTTGCGGGCGTAGCCCCTAACTCCTCCTTTGACTCCACCGCGTAGTGGGGTTTAAAAGGCAGCAGGTCGTATCCGATGATCTCCATGGCTAAAAGGGTTTGACGACGACGAAGATAACGATAAAGATCGCTAAAATTGTGGGCACTTCGTTGTAAAAGCGAAAGAATTTCCCGCTTTTTTCACAACTTCCCTCGGCAAGCTTTTTCCGCAAAACGTTCAAGCTGAAGTGATACGCCAAAAGCAACACGACCACCGTGATCTTTGCGTGCATCCAACCGCCGCTTTTGAGCAGGTCCAGGTTCATAAACAGCATCACCAATCCGCTGGCGACGGTGGCGATCATCGCGGGGTTGCCGATATAGCGGTAGAGTTTGAACTCCTGGATCTTAACGACCTCCGCAAACTCCTTTTTTTCCGCGTGTTCGCTGTGGTAGACAAAAAGGCGGGGCAGATAAAACAGCATCGCCATCCAACTTATGAAACTCAGTACGTGAAATGCCAGTATCCAGCTGTAATACTCCACTCTATCCTCCTATCTCCAGATCGTTTATGCGCGCTTTTTCCGTCAGCATCTCATCAAGCAGTTCAAATAAAACCGCGCTGGCGTTCTCCATCTTCGTAAAGTTTTCCAAAACCCGGTCGCGCTGCTTGATCACCGTATTTTTCTCGTCGATCAGTTCCACGTTTTTCATCGCGTTTTCATGGAGCGTCTTATGCGGCGCATCGAGCTTTTTGTACGCGTTTGTATTGCCGAATCGCTCCTTACCGTCGCCGAGGTACCACTGGCCGAGACGGCATTTGGTATGGTCTTTGAAATCCATCTTCACCTCTTCGTTAAGCACCGAAGAGTAGGCGTTGGATTTGTAAATGATGTGATCGATCTTGACCAGGGTCGTAAAGTTGAAATCCTCGAAGTGTTCGGCGATCTTGGCGCTTTTGTTGGCATCTTCGCTGAACGTTTGCAGGGTTTGCTCAAATTCGTTGATATCTTTACTCGAATCCTCCGCGATGGTGTTGATCTCTTCGCTGGTCTGGGCGATGGAGTTGGACTCTTGCTGCAGGGTCTGCATCGTAATGGCGATCTCGCTGGTGGCTTTTTGCGTCCGTTCGGCAAGTTTGCGCACCTCATCGGCCACGACGGCGAAACCTCTGCCGTGCTCGCCCGCACGCGCGGCTTCAATGGCGGCGTTGAGGGCAAGCAGGTTGGTTTGATCGGCGATATCCTTGATCAGATTCACCACCGACGTCACCTCCTCCGTTCTTTGGGAGAGGGAGCCGATCGCTTCGGTACTGCCCGCGATCAATTCCGCCAACTCGTTGATACGCTGCGCAAGGGATCTGGTTATATCGATACTTTCGTTGGACTTAGAAGCGGTACGCTCGCTCATCGCCGTAATCTGTTTGATATCTTCCAAACTGCCCATAACCGCCTGCTGCACCTTAGCCAGGTTCCCCTGGATACCGCCGCCGGTTTTTTGGAACTCGTGGGACATTTGGGATTTGATGCTGGCTTTTTGCCCGGCTATCACCCCTTCGACCCCCTGCGCCACGTAGCTTGCACTGGTATTGAATTTCCCTTTCATGCCCGCGGGATCGATATTGCGGAACGTGTTGCCGTGGCTGGCTTCATATACGGAAGTTTCCGTATCGCGCATAAACGCCTCGATCTGATCAAGCAGATCGTTGATATTCCAAACCGTCGCCCCCAAAGGATCGTTCATGTCGATATTGGTCACCCGCGACTCCAGCTCCCCCTGTGCCGCCTGCGCGGTAACGCTTTCCAAATCCCGCTGGAGTCTTTGGCTGACCATCACCGTCCCCGATTTGGCCCCGAACATCGCGCCGAATACCGCGCCAAACGCCAAAGCCCCTCCGGTAAAGAGATCTCCCGAGAAGAACAGCGTATACACCAATGCCGCAGCGATCAGCAACGCGGAAACGAGGATCTGCGTATTAAGCAGATTTTTGTAAGTTGACAATAAATTCGTCATATGTGGTCCCTTTTTCATCTAATAGTTTATCCAGATAGTGTTTCGCAGCTTCCATCCCCCCCGAGCGCTCCTGGGAAAGCAGCTGGGAATAAAGCGTCTCAATCTGCTTAAGCGCGTTTTCATTGGGTTTGCGGCGCACGGAGTAGTACCCTACGACTTTGCCGTTTGCGTCCGTTGAAGCGGTAACGTTGGCATAAACCCAGTAGTATCCGCCGTCTTTGCAGAGGTTTTTAACGTACGCAAAGATCTCCTTTTTCGCTTTGACGCGGTCCCATAAAAGTTTGAAAATGGTTCTTGGCATATCGGGATGGCGGACGATGCTGTGGGGCTTTTTCAAAAGCTCTTGCTCCCTGTAACCCGACAGCTCGATAAAGATGCGGTTGCAGTAAGTGATTTTTCCTGTGGTATCGGTTTTGGAAATGATAAAATCGCCCGGGGCGAGCTTTTTTTCATTTCCCGTGGGTGTTACATGTGCCATGTTTTCCTCCATCATATTTTACACGCTCTGTATACTGGAATAGTACAGGGAAAAAATATGAAAAATATGTAGTAAATTAAAATTGCTTCATGACAAAGATTATAGCTACTTTAACCTTAAACACTCTTTTGAACAGTAATATTTTCCGGAACTGATATACGCTTCCTCAATACTGGTGTAGACACCGCATTTGGAACACTCGACCATATCCTCCGTGGATTGCTCGTTTTTGCCCACTTTCGGCTTTTTCTTCTTGAAAAAGATAAAGTAGATCACTACCAAAACGGCAACTGTAAAAACAAGTTTAAGCATTGCGCTCCTTTATGTACAGATAATTGCGTTTGCCGTTACGAATTATCTCATATTCTATGGGCAGAGATTGTATCTCATTATACACCTCTTCCCCCTTATAAAAAAGATATTTCGTTTGTTCGTCGGTCGCGGGAGCGGCGATTGCAAGCAACTCCTTTGTGGGAGCCACCGCCCGTGAAACGACAAAATCGAAACAGCATTCCAACTCCTCGGCCCTGCCGGCAAAAACCCGGGTGTTTTCCAGCCCCAGCTCCCGAACCGCCGTTTTTAAAAACCCCGCTTTTTTTTTGATCGGTTCGGCAAGGACAAACTCCTTTTGCGGGAACTCCATTGCCAGCAAAAGTCCGGGAAAGCCGGCGCCGCTGCCGATATCAAGCACCCGGTGCGCCTTTTCAAGCAGCGCTTTGGGATAGATGGAGTCTTCGATATTCTCCCGAATCTGCGCCGCGCTCTTTGCCCCGGTGAGATTGTGCACCCGGTTCCATTTCAAAAGCAGCTTTGTGTAGGTTTCAAAACCGTTCACAGCATATGCCCCATCTTGGTTTTCTTGGTATCGAGATAGCACTTGTTGTGCTCGTTTACCGCGGTAATGGCGGGAATGCGCTCGGCAATCTTGATCCCGTTTTTTTCCAAAACTTCGATCTTTTTTGGGTTGTTGGTGATCAGTTTGACCTCCTTGATGCCCAGATCCTTCAAGATAAAAGGTACCACGTCGTACGTTCGCTCATCGGCGGCAAAACCGAGCTTCTCGTTGGCTTCGATCGTATTGCAGCCGCGATCTTGCAAAGCGTAGGCGTTGATCTTGTTCAAAAGGCCGATATTGCGCCCCTCCTGACGGTGGTATATCACCAAACCGCCCTCCTTCGCGATCAACTCCATCGCCAGATGCAGCTGGTTGGCGCAGTCGCACTTCAAACTGCCCAGGGTATCGCCGGTCAGACACTCCGAGTGGATACGCAAAAGCGGCGTTTTAAGGGATTTAAGGTTTTTGCTCATGATGGCTAAATGTTCCTGATTGTTCTCTTTATACGCTTTTATCGTAAAATCGCCGAACTTGCTGGGAAGGTTTGCCTCGTTGGATACTTCTATCATTCTCTAAACTTTCTTATGTTAAAATGGTAAATAGTAAAAACCGTAATTATAGCATATCGCTGTTTATTACCCGATATAATTCAAATCGTCATTTACTATATAATACTATGATATCTTAATCAATAAAATATACAAGGATTTTTATGGCCTACACGTTGCGACGCAAAAGACTCAATCCCGTTTTACGTGATCTGGTACGGGAAAACCATGTGCGTACGGAGGATTTTATCTACCCGCTTTTCATCAAAGAGGGGGAAAATATCGCCAACGAGGTTCCCTCTTTGCCCGGCGTTTACCAACTCAGCATCGACAACGTCCTTAAAGAGTGCAAAGAGTTGCAGGGGCTGGGGCTCAACGCTATCATCCTCTTTGGCATCCCCGACACCAAAGACAGCGTGGGCAGCGACGCACTGTGTGAGCACGGTTTGATGGCCCGCTCGGTCCAAACGATCAAGGAGCATTTTCCCGATATGTTCGTCATCACCGATCTGTGCTTTTGCGAATACACCGATCACGGCCACTGCGGCGTGATGGACCCCAAACTCGAAACGGTGGATAACGACATCACCCTGGAGAACTTGACAAAACAGGCTTTGATCCACGCCAAAGCGGGGGTGGATATGATCGCGCCAAGCGGCATGATGGACAACACCATCGCAACGCTGCGCGCGGGCCTGGACGGCGCGGGGTACTCCCACCTGCCGCTGATGGCGTACTCCACCAAGTTTGCCAGCAGCTACTACGGCCCTTTTCGCGACGTCGCCGAATCGGCGCCAAGCTACGGGGACCGCAAAAGTTACCAGATGGATCCGGCAAACGCGAAAGAAGCGCTGCTTGAAAGTCTGGAGGATCAGGCGCAGGGTGCGGATATCCTGATGGTCAAACCCGCCCTGGCGTACCTGGACGTAGTCAAAGAGATCAAAGGCAACACCGACCTTCCCCTGGCGGTATACAACGTCAGCGGCGAATACGCCATGCTCCACGCGGCGAAAAACGCGGGGGTGATCGATTATGAGCAGGTGATGATGGAGACGATGCTTGGCTTCAAACGCGCCGGGGCTGATATCATCATCTCCTACCACGCCAAAGAGGCGGCACGGCTTTTAAAAGGAAACGCATAGCTATGAGACACTTTTTAACCCTCAAGGATTTTTCAAAAGAGGAGCTTTTGGAGATTATCGACCTGGCCGTCACGATCAAAAAGCAGACTAAAAACGGCGACAAAGTCCCCTACCTGCATATGCAAACCCTGGGGATGATCTTTGAAAAAAGCAGTACCCGCACCAGGGTCAGTTTTGAAGTGGGTATCCACGAACTCGGCGGCAGCGGTCTTTTTCTCTCCAGCAAAGATATCCAGCTCGGCCGCGGCGAACCCATGAAAGACACCGCGCGGGTGATTACGCGCATGGTGGATATGGTGATGATCCGCACCTTTTCCCAACAGGGTCTGGAGGAGTTTGCAAAGTATTCCAACGTCCCCGTCATCAACGGATTAACCGATCTGTACCACCCCGTCCAGTTGATGGCCGATTATCTGACGATGGAGGAACACGGCAAAGCCGACGATCCCGTGGTCGCATATGTGGGAGACGGCAACAATATGACCCATAGTTGGCTGCTGCTGGCGGCAAAGCTGGGCTTTGAACTGCGCGTCGCCACCCCAAAAGGGTACGAACCCGACGCCGCCGTCGTCGCCGACGCGATGGCACTTGCCAAACAAAGCGGCGCAAAAATTATCCTGGGCAACGACCCCAAAGCGGCGGTGGAGGGTGCCGACGTGGTTACTACAGATACATGGATATCGATGGGGCAGGAGGATGAAAAGGAGAAGCGCATCAAGGATTTCGCGGGATATATGGTCGATAGCGATCTCATGAAGCTGGCCAAAGAGGATGCGATCTTCCTGCACTGCCTCCCTGCGTACCGGGGCTATGAAGTCAGCGAAGAGGTTTTTGAAGGAGAGCAAAGCGTCGTTTTTGACGAAGCGGAAAACCGCCTGCATGCGCAAAAGGCGGTCATGGTATGGCTGGATAAACAAAGGAGTTAGTTTGAAACGGATCATCCTTGTTGCAACCTGTTTTCTGGTGGCACAAGCGCTCAGCGCCCAAAATATCGACCCCAAGTACGCATCAAGCGACAACTGTAAAGCGTGCCACCAAACCATCACCGAAGATTGGGAAACTTCTTTGCACGCCAAATCCCACTTTAGCAAAAATGAACTCATCGATAAAACCATTGAGTATATGAGTATCAAAACCACCCTGCTTAAAGACCAGATCGTGCTCAACTGTTCCAAGTGCCACAACCCCAGGGTCGAAAAGGAGAAGCTTTCTTTGGAGGAGATGTACTCCCAGGCCTACGGTCAGGGCAGCGGAGAAACGGATAAAATGCTCAACTCCCGCTACGCCAAAGACGGGGTAAACTGCATCACCTGCCACAACGTCGATACAATCCACTCCAGCGAAGATGTGCAAAAACGGGGCAAAAAGATCGTCGAATGGACAAAAAGCGGCGTCATGACGGGGCCCTTTAAAGACGCCGAATCCCCCTACCATAAAACCGAATACCGGGAATTTTTCAAAAAAACCCCCAACAAACTGTGCAACGTATGCCACTTTAGCAGCGAAAGTTACTACGGTGTCAAAACCTGTGAAACGGGGGTGGAGTATAAGCGTTCAAAAAGCGAGCAAACCTGTATCGATTGCCATATGGGCAACGACAAATACCGCTACTCGGTGGATAACGGTTTAAGCAGGAAAAAGCGAAAAGTCAAAGATCACCTTTTTGCGGGCGTACGCAACAGCAAAATCCTTGAACACTCCCTGGATATCGATACGAAACGAGCCGGCCAAAAACTCAAGTTGACGTTGCACAATAAAACCGCCCACCGCCTGCCCACGGGCTACGGCAACCGTGTGATGATCGTCAGCGTCGACTTCTTGGACGATGCGGGGAAGATAACGGAAACGAAGCAGTACCGCCTCGAAGCGCTTTTTGGCGACAAAGAGGGCAAAGAGACCCTGGCCCAAGTGGCCCGGCAGACGCTTTCAGACAGCCGCTTACAAGCGGGAGAAAGCAAAACCGTCTCCTTCACGATCCCCAAGGATACGCAAAAAGCGACCATTCGGGTACTGTACCGCCTCATCGGCAAAAAGTGGGTGAAAGAGCTCGGGCTCAAAGATCCCGAATATCTGAAAACATATACGATACAAGAGAAATACGTAAAATTTTAAAGGCAATAAATGGTAGATTTTAAAAAGTTTTCGAAATTTTCAAAGGCGGGACCGCGCTATACCAGCTATCCCACCGCCGTTGAATTTAGCGAAGATTTCAAATATGAAAGTTATATCACCTATCTAAACGGCATGACCCCCGATCGCGACCTGTCGCTGTATATCCACCTGCCCTTTTGCAGAAGCGCGTGCTACTTTTGCGGCTGCAACGTGGTCTATACCTCCAAACAATCCAAGATGGACCGCTATCTGGAGTACCTGTATAAAGAGATCGAGCTCTTAAGCAAGCAGATCACCGATAGTAAAAAGGTCGCGCAGTTTCACTTCGGCGGCGGTACTCCGACCTTTTACGACGCGGCGTCGCTGGATACAATTATGGAAAAGGTCAAAGCCCGTTTCACGTTCAAAGCCGACGCTGAAATCAGCTGCGAAATCGATCCGCGCTTTTTCAACGAAGAGCAGATGCGCATCTTTCAAAAGCACGGCTTCAACCGCATCAGTTTCGGCGTGCAGGATTTCAATCCCAAAGTCCAGGAAGCGGTTCACCGCGTCCAAAGCTTTGAACAGACCAAAGAGGCGGTGGATCTTGCCAGAAGACACGGAATCGAAAGTATCAATATCGATCTGATCTACGGGCTCCCCTACCAAACGTTCGAAGGCTTTAAGCACACCCTGGAGTTGACCAAATCCCTGGACCCCGACCGGTTGGCGGTATTTAACTACGCCCATGTGCCGTGGATGAAAAAAACCATGCGCAAAATCGATGAGACGACGCTTCCCCCGGCGGATGAGAAGCTGCAAATCCTGAAATACACCATCGAGTTTTTTGAAAACAGCGATTACCAGATGATCGGGATGGACCACTTTGCCAAAAAGGATGACGAACTCTTTTTGAGCCTGGACAAGGGGGAGCTGCACCGCAACTTCCAGGGCTATACCACAAAAGGCGGCACCGACTTAGTCGGTATCGGCTTGACCAGTATCGGTGAGGGGGAGCGCTACTACGCGCAGAACTTCAAGGATATGGCACCCTACGAAGAAGCGATCGATGCGGGCAGACTTCCCTTTTGGCGCGGGGTGGAGCTCAGTGACGACGACGTGATCAGAAAATCGGTAATCATGGAACTGATGGCAAACTTTCAAATCGACAAACGGCGCGTGGAACAAAGATTCGGCATCGATTTTGACGCCTACTTTGCCGATGCGCTTCCCAAGTTGCGCGAATTTATCGACGAGGAGCTCGTCAGCATCGACGAACGCTTTATCAAAGTCAGCAAAACCGGTACGATGCTCGTGCGCAATATCGCCATGCCCTTTGACGCCTATATGAAAAAGCACGCGGGCAGCAAAAAAACTTTCAGCAAAACGGTGTAAGCGATCATGAGTAAAGCCAGAGAGATTTTCAACTTTACCGAAACCACCGACGAGTGTATCAAGTGCGGCAAGTGTACCCCCGGATGCACCATCAACCTGGTCAATAATGACGAAGTCACAAGCCCCAGGGGCTTTTTAGACCTTTTGGGCGCCTACAAAAGGGGCGAACTGGAACTGGACAAAAACGCCAAAAATATCTTTGAAAGCTGCTTTTTGTGCACCCACTGTACCGACGTATGCCCCAACTCGCTGCCTACGGATATGGTGATCGAGGAGGTGCGTGCCGATATCGCCGAGAAATACGGAATCGCGTGGTATAAAAGGCTGTTTTTCTTTTTGCTGCGCCACCGCACGCTTATGGATATCGCCAGCAAGCTGGGCTACGTTTTCAAAAGCTGCGTGCTGCAGGAGCAGAAAAACGGTTTAAGCACGCGCTTTAAACTGCCCATTATCAAAAAGGGGCGTTTGCTGCCTTCGATGATGAGCAAAAGCTTTCTAAACTCCTACCCCGAAAAGATCAAGGGCCAAAAAAAGAGAGTCGCTATCTTCATCGGCTGCCTGGCCAATTACAACTACACCAAAACCGGTGATGCCCTGGTCACGATCCTCAAAGCGCTCGATCGTGAAATTTTTATCCCCAAAAAGCAAAAATGCTGCGGCGCACCGGCGTACTTTACCGGGGATTTCGATACGGTGCTGTATCTGATTAAACAAAACGTGGAGTATTTTGAAACCTTCATCGACGACGTCGAAGCGGTGATCATCCCCGAAGCCACCTGCAGCGCCATGATCACCCACGACTGGGAAGTTTTTTTGATAAACCGCGGTGAGCATGAGTTGGCTAAACGCGTGGGCAAGATGAAAAACAAGATCCACATCGCCACGAAGTGGCTGGCGACGCAGGAGGAGTTAAAACAGCTGCTTGGCAAAAAGAAGCTTGACACGCTGGTAACGTACCACGACCCCTGCCACGCCAAAAAGGTACAGGGGGTGTATAAGGAACCCAGGGAGTTGATCGCGCAGAGTTATCCTATGCAGGAGATGAGCGATCCCAACCGCTGCTGCGGTTTCGGGGGCGTGACCTTTCAAACGGAAAAGTACCACCTCGCCGAAGCGGCTGGCAAGCCAAAGGCGCAGATGATCGAACAATCCAAAGCGCAGGTTGTCAGCGCAGAGTGCAGCGCATGCCGCATGCAGCTTTCTAACTCCATGCACCAGGAGAAGGTGGACGTGGAGTTTAAAAACCCCATCGAACTCATCGCCGAAGCGCTGGAGACGGAGTAGAGCGCTACTGCTGCGTCCCTTCGCTTCTCTCCTGCTTCTCCTGCGCTTCCCAATCCTTTTTGTTTTTCAAAATCGCACTTTCTAAATGTTCGATATAGTACTGATTTTCCCGCAATAGATCGTTTTTTTCCTCCAGTTGCTTTTCCAGACGGGCGATATGGTGCAGGTTTTTATTTTGGCAGGTAAAGATCGCTTCGGCCAAAGCCCCCAGATGGCAATCTCCGTCGAGCTTTTCGGGGATCTTTTCCATCTTGCTGGCGTTAAAACGCTTCACTTCGTCCTTCAGCCAAATAATGCGGTCGATGATATACTGCTTGATTATCAGTAAAACCACCAATTTCATAATGATAATAGCGATAAAGATCGTCGCGAAAATGGTCAAAAAGTTCAGAGAAGGGGTCAAGATCGCAACGGCATATCCGATAAAAGCCGCTACCATCGCCCCCACAAGCGTATATATCAATCCGATTGTTTTTATATTCATTACGTCGCTCCTTTAACGGGCTTTGCCCTTCGCAGCCTGGATATTGTTGATATACTTATAATCCACCGTTATGCCGTGTTCCTTGGGCAGGGACGCCCCCACCCCCGCCACGACTCCGGCGAAATCGTCAAACAGGTAATTTGCCATCGATCCGGGAATGGGGTTGATCTCATTGAGATACACCTCATCCCCGTGGACGAAGAAGTCGCACCGGATCAAACTGCCCGCAAACAGGCTCCCGTATACCTTTGTAAAAGCATCATAAAGCTCCTGTTTCAAACCCTCGGCGATTTGGGCTTCTTGCACCTTGTCATCCCTTGAAAAATCCATATATTTTTTTTCAAAATCCAGGATCTGCTGCTTTTTAGGCTCCTCCACCGTCGAGAGCGCTATCCCCTCAGGCGTCAATGCTCCGGCGACGTTATACTCCTTTATCCCCTCGATAAAGGGTTCGACCAGAGCTTGCTCGTCATATTCAAAAGCCACGTCCAGGGCAAAGTCCAGCTGCTCCTTGTCATGAACGACGCTGATGCCGATACTGCTGCCAAGACGCAGGGGCTTTACGATGAGGGGAAACTCCATATCCACCGCCCTGTTTTGCATATCTACCACTTCATAGGGCAGCGTTTTAACGCCCGTTTGCCTAGCGTACTGTTTGGTCAAGAGTTTATTGTAACTCAGCACCGACGCTTCAATACGCGGCCCGATAAAATCGATCCCGTGCAGCTGCAGCAGCGAAGCGATCTTACCATCCTCACCGTCTCTGCCGTGGATCAGGTTTAAAACCGTTTGCAGAGGGATCGCTTTGGTGCCAAAGAGGGTTTTGATAAAAGCCCCGCCTTGCCGGAAATACACCTTTTTGGCTTTTTTATACTCGCCGGAGCTGAAATAGCTTGATTTCATCTGCTCCTTTTCGATGAGATAAAACTCCCGCTTCGCATCCAAAAACAGATAACTGTCGCAATCAAGCAATTTCCCGACCGAGACGGCGCTGACGATGCTGATCTCGTGTTCAAAACTTGAGCCCCCAAATAGTATCGTTAACTCTTTCATACCTTCCCTGCTCCTTTATCCCTGCATCTTTTTAAGCGCTTCTTTTACCAGTGCCGACGTCTCCGTAGCGCTGCACTTTTGCAGCACTTTGTGCACCTGATCGGCTTTAAAGCCCAGACTCTCCAGTGCCGTGGCCGCTTCACTCACCGCGGGATTTGCGGCGGCCGCACCGGAACTTGGTTCAAACTCCGCCAACTCCACCAAGATACGCTTCGCGCTTTTGGGTCCGATTCCCGGAACCTTTTTCAAGCCGCTAACGTCGCTGCTTTGCACGATCTGCGCAAACGTGCCGGGGGTAAAGGTGGAACAGATCGCCAGTGCTACCTTGGGGCCCACGCCGTTGATCTTGATCAGTGTTTCAAACATATACTTTTCGTCGCTGTCTAAAAAGCCAAAAAGCAGATGGGCATCTTCACGGATAATCTGCACCGTATGCAGCGAGACTTCCCCCTCCCCTATCCGGGAGGAGCAGTTGATCGAAACCAGTACTTCGTAAATAACCCCGTTGACGTTTATATGCACATATGAAGGCTGTTTCGCGACAACCTTACCCTCTAATCCTACTATCACTTATTCAATCCTTTATACGCTTTCTGAAATATCTTCGTCGATAATTTTGTACTCCTCCTCGTCTATTTCGACGATGCGGTGCTTTTTGCCGCTGCCTTTGGGCAACTCCCGGTACTCCAGCGGCGGAGAGATCAGTTTGAATACGATCTCGTTATGTCCCACCCAGGAGCCCTCGTTGACGATGCGGGCGTTAAAAACCGTCGCCTGCCTGGTGTCAAGCTCGGTGTACTTATCGGCGATATCATTGGCATAAAGGGTGATATCGGCGTTTAAAGAGTTGATCTCGTCATTGAGCGCCTGGTACTGTTTGAGCTTGTGTACGAAGGTCGCGGGAGGCTTGACGCCGCGTTTTTTATAATCGGCTAAGTGCTGTTTGATCTGATTTGCCGAGGTTCGGCTGCGCTCGTAAAACTTTCTTTTCTTTTCATAGGTTTCTTCGATCCGCTCTTTTTCATCTTCTAAACGTTCGATGGTTTCGGTGATCTTTTCCACCTCCTCCCTAAATGCTTCGATCACCATAGGATCGATGGTAAAGATATTATCTTCCCCTTTGATATGTTCCAGGTGGATCATATCCGCCGCGTAGATTTTCGTGTTGGAGTTGACAATCTCCACATTGACTTTTTTGGCACGGATCTCCCCGCCGATAACCTGACCGACGCTGACTTCGTCCCCCTCGATGATACCCCGTTCCAAACGGGTGACGTGAACTTTTTCGCCTTTGACGTAGCCTTTGTGGACGTTGATATCGACGTCCGAACCGTAAACTTTACTGGTTTGGTGGGTCTGTCCGCCGATTTTTACCGTTTGCCCGCGGACGATGGCAGAGGATGCGACGCTGCCCTCTACGCGGACTTCCTGGGCTTCGACGGTCATCCCCGTTCCGATCGCATCGGCAAATTCATTCTTTTCCTTGACGTTGAGCTTGACGTCCTTGTCGATCCCCGTTTCGATGCTTCCCGTTTTTTTGAAATTGATCTCTTCGACCTCCAGTTCATCGCTGATATCAAACTTGCCGTCTTGGAAGATTACATAACCGCTCTCTGCGGCGATATACTGGATCTTATCCTCATCCTCTTCGGTTTTGATGCGATCCGTGATACCGAATTCGGGCTTGTGGTTTTCGGTCGGTTCGTGGGCTTTGATCAATTCCCCTTTGCAGTTTCTACCGTTTATACCCTGCTTCGGCTTGGTGTATTCGATGATCACTTCCCCTTCGGCTACCCCCAAAGCGTATCCCCGCTTGGAGTAATCCATCCGGTCAAACCTGTCGATGTTGTTGACTTTTTTCTCATAGCACATATCCAGCGCGTCATCCACGCTGGGTTCGGAAGCGACGCATTCGCTCAAAACCAGCTGCATCTTCTGCTTGAAAATAAACGCGCCGCTGACCTTGATCTTGGCAAAAAGGCGGTCCAGGTTTTCCTTTTTATCCCACAAACGGATCAGGTAGCCGCTTTTAAGCATCCGCTTTTCGATCTCCTCGCGGATCAAATCCTCCGCTTTCTGGCTGTATTTGAACTTGCTGCCCTTTTGAAAAAGCACGACCACCTTGCTGCGCTCTTTATTCGCGCCGATAGAGAATTTGACGTTTTTAAACAGGGCACTGGGTTTTGCCGAAAAAACCTCGATCTCATACATCTGCTTGATCCGCACCTCTTCGCTGACATATTTTTCCGTTTCCTCGTTGAGCTCAAGCCAATCCCTGTTTTCGGGGGTTTGAACCATCGTTTGAAAATCCAAAAGTTTAAAATCCAGTTTTGCCGTGGGAACTTTGTATTTGTATGCTGTTTCTTTCAGGGTTTTGGCAACATCATCGGTTTTTAGGATTATGGGAGAAATGCTCATTCAAACAGCCTATCATCGTCAAGTTTGATATAATTATAGCAAAAACCAACATAAAAGTGACATATGCAGCTTCGTTCCATCTTCACCAACAGTGCGGGTATCCTGTTTTCGCGGGTGCTGGGTTTCATTCGAGATCTCCTTACGGCTTCGATTCTGGGGGCCAATATCTACAGCGATATCTTCTTTGTGGCGTTTAAGCTGCCCAACCTCTTTCGGCGCATCTTCGCCGAAGGCGCTTTTTTACAAACCTTTCTGCCGGCGTTTATCCACTCCAAAAGCCGCTCGGTTTTCAGTATCCGTACGGCGCTTCGTTTTCTGGGGCTGATCTTTGCCCTGTCGCTGCTTGTGACGCTGTTTCAAAATGAAGCGGCCAAGCTGCTGGCCTTTGGCTTTGACGCGGCGACGATCGAGCTTGCCGGGCCCCTGGTGGCGATCAACTTCTACTATCTGGATCTGATCTTTTTAGTCACCTTTCTCTCCGCGCTTTTGCAGTATAAAGAACACTTTGCCACCACCGCCTTTGCCACCGCCCTTTTAAATATCGCGCTTATCTGTGCGCTGCTGCTGTTTCAACACGAAGACAAACTCACCATCGCATACGCCATGAGTTACGCCGTGCTTATCGGGGGCGCTTTGCAGCTGCTTGCCCATCTCATAGCGATCAAAGTGCAAAAACTGTGCCCGGTACTACTTGGGGGCTTCAAGTATCTGGGCCGCAAATCCCGCCGTATCGGCAGTGAGCTCAAAACATTCAACAAACAGTTCCTGCCCGCCATGTGGGGCAACTCCACCGCGCAGATCGCGGCGTTTATCGACACGTGGCTGGCATCATTCCTGGCATCGGGGACGATCAGCTACCTCTACTACGCCAACCGGGTTTTCCAGCTGCCCCTGGCGCTTTTTGCCATCGCAGCGAGCGTCGCGCTCTTTCCCGGGATCACCAAAGCGCTCAAAAACGGCAAGGAGACGCAGGCGCAAAACTCCCTGAACAAAACCTTTTGGATTTTGCTCTACCTGCTGGGCTTTTCCACGCTGGGGGGCTTTATCTTAAGCGAACCCATCGTATGGCTTTTGTTTGAAAGGGGCGCCTTTAACGCGCTTGATACGACCCGTACCGCGGCGGTTTTACAAATGTATATGCTGGGGCTTCTGTTTTTCGGCATGGGAAAACTGTTTTCAACGCTGCTGTACGCTACAAAACGCCAGGGCGAAGCGGCGAAGATCGCTTCGATCTCTTTGCTTGCCAACGTGGGGTTTTCTTTGCTTTTGATCCTGCCCATGGGTGCGACGGGACTGGCGCTGGCAAGCTCGCTTTCGGGGGCGCTGCTGCTGTTTTTGACCATCAAGGCGGTGGGATTTTACAAACTTTTGGATATAATCACTTTCAAAAAAGCGGTCCTGTTTTGCATAAGCAGCGCTGTTTTTGCGGTGATTTTACTGGCAGCAAAGGAGCTTCTTGATGCATATCTATGATTCGGTGGCAAAGCGCAAACTCCCCTTTACCCCCCTGCACGGCCGCGACGTGACCATCTACGTCTGCGGTCCGACGGTTTATGACGATGCGCACCTGGGCCACGCCCGAAGCGCGGTGGCCTTTGATATCCTGCGCCGCACCTTTGAGATGCAGCACTACAACGTCACCTTTGCCAAAAACGTCACCGATATCGACGACAAGATTATCAACAAAGCGATCGAACAAAAGCGCTCCATCTCCGACGTCGCCGGGGAGTATCTGCAAAGTTACGAAAGGGATATGGCCGCGCTGAATGTCAAAAGCGCCGATATCAGCCCCAAAGCCACCCAAAGCCTGGAAGCGATGACGCAGATGATCCAAACGCTTCTGGACAAAGAGTGCGCATACCAAACGCCAAACGGCGACATCTACTTCGATACGTCCAAAGACGATGACTACGGCTGCATCGCCCAGAGAAACGAAGATGAAACCCAGACAAAGCAGCGGGTGGAATCAAGCGACGAAAAGAGAAACGTCAAGGATTTTGCCCTGTGGAAGGCTTCGCAAGGGGAGTTTAGCCTAAGCTCCCCCTTTGGCACCGGGCGGCCGGGATGGCACCTGGAGTGTTCGGCGATGATCGAGAAGCATTTTCAAGGCACCATCGATATCCACGGCGGCGGGGCGGATCTGCTCTTTCCCCACCATGAAAACGAAGCGGCGCAGACGCGCTGCGCGACGGGGCACAAAATCGCCAACTACTGGATGCACAACGGCTTTGTACGCATCAACGGCGAAAAGATGAGCAAAAGTCTGGGCAACAGCTTCTTTATCAAAGACGCGCTGCAAAACTACCACGGCGAAGTGCTGCGCTTTTATCTGCTTAGCTCCCACTACCGGCAGGATTTCAACTTCAGCGAAGAGGATCTGCTTGCGAGCAAAAAGCGGCTGGACAAGCTGTACCGCCTCAAAAAGCGGCTGGGGGAAACGGCAGCGGCGAAAAAGCCCGAAGCGCAGTTTGCCAAAGGGATGCTTGAAGCGATGAATGACGATCTCAACACTTCCAAAGCGCTGGCACTGCTGGATGAGATGGTCGCACAGGGCAATGAGGCACTGGATCTTGACCCCAAAGACAAGGGAAGTAAAAAGCTTTTTGCTGCAAATCTGGATTTTGTGGGCAAACTGCTGGGCGTGGGCCTGGAAGATCCCTTTCGCTATTTTCAATTCGGCCTCGACCCCCGCTTCATCGAGCAGATCGAAGCGCTCATCGCCAAACGCGCCGAAGCGAAAAAGGCCAAGGATTTCGCCGCCGCCGACGCCATCAGAGACGAGATCGCGGCGATGGGAATCACGCTGATGGATACGCCAAACGGCACGGTGTGGGAAAAAAGCGGATAATTTTCCCTCGACCTATCTTTTTTTGCGAAACTATGCTATACTGTTGTAATTTCAGAAGTACATCGATCTACAACTGACTTCGTATTTGTATTCTTCACAGTCTACCGATTCATCTTAACATTACACAAAACCTAGATCGTAGAAAAGCACAGGCTTTTATCGTAGGTTTGCACACAAACAAGGGACTACATGTCATTTACAACACTGGGGCTGAGTGAGCCTGTCTTGCAATCACTTCAAGAGCAAGGCTACGACAGCCCCACGCCTATCCAAAAGCAAGCGATCCCCGTGATCTTGCAAAAAAAAGATATCTTGGCCGGAGCCCAGACCGGAACCGGAAAAACCGCGGGCTTTACCCTGCCTTTGCTGGAGATGCTTTACCAAAACAAGCCCGAAAAGGGCAGACCCGTCAGAGCTTTGATCCTGACTCCCACCAGAGAGCTTGCGATGCAAGTCTCCGACAGCGTCAAAACCTACGGCAGACACCTGCCCCTGCGCTCCACCGTTATCTTCGGCGGCGTGGGCTTCGTGCCGCAGAAAAACGCTTTGAGAAAGGGCGTGGATATCGTCACGGCGACCCCGGGACGGCTGCTGGATCATGCGCAGCAAAAAACCATCGATCTTTCCAAAGTGGAGTATCTGATCCTCGATGAAGCGGACCGTATGCTGGATATGGGCTTTATCCACGATATCAAACGTATCCTCTCGATGATGCCCAAGAAGCGTCAAAGTATGCTCTTTTCCGCGACCTTTTCCAAAGAGATCAAAAAGCTCGCCGACACCTTTTTGCACAAACCCGAACTCATCGAGGTGGCGCGTTCCAACGAAGCGTCCAAGCAGGTCAAACAAAGCGTTTATACGCTGAACAAAGACCGCAAAAAAGATCTTTTGGTCCACCTCATCACCGAACAGAAGTGGGAGCAGGTCCTGGTCTTTACCAAAACCAAACACGGGGCCAACAGGCTCAGCGAAGCGCTTAGTAAAGCGGGAATCACCTCCGCGGCGATCCACGGCAACAAATCCCAATCGGCGCGGACCAAATCGCTCCAAGCACTCAAAACCGGCCGTGTACGCGTTCTTGTAGCGACCGATATCGCCGCGAGGGGGATCGATATCGACCAGCTGCCCCACGTGGTCAATTATGAGTTGCCAAACGTCAGCGAGGATTACGTCCACCGTATCGGACGGACCGGACGTGCGGGCAACGAGGGCGAAGCGATCTCACTGGTTTGCGGCGAGGAGATGGATTATCTTCAATCGATCGAAAGATTGATCAAACAGCAGATCACGCAAGTCCAGATCAAAGGCTTTACCTCTAAACAGGCCCATAAAAAGCCGCCCAAGCAAAACCAAAGGGGCAGAGGCAACAGAAGACGAAACGCCAACTCCAGAAGTTCAAACTCCTCAGGAGCAAACAGACGGCGCCAAAGAGCGTAAATATAACGAGGGGCGAAATCTTTCCCCCCTCACCTTCTACCTACTCCCCAAACAAAACATTCTCCTTTTGCCCCATCATTCTTGAAGTAAAAAAACCCACAATCAAAAGCGTCAACACCGGAATAAAGAAAAAGTAAAGCACTAAAAGATCGGGTCTGAAATCCCAGTAGGATTCAAAAAGGATGGTGCTGATCGTGTATGATCCGATACTTCCTGCGATGATGCCCAGCGTACTTGCTATCAGTGAAAGCAGACCAAACTCCAGTAAAAAGGAGTGCTTTATCGTTTTGTTATCAACCCCGATCATTTTTAAACGCAAAATATTGTTTTTTTGCAGATTCATTTGATACTGGATGATGATAAAGCTCATAACAAGTCCGATGAAGATAGAGTACAGACTCATCGAATCGGTGATTTTCGTCACGCTTGCAACCAAATTCGCGAAGGTTTCAAAGAGGCTTTTCACATCGATCACCGTCAGCGTCGGAAAAGCCTCGGAGAGCGTTAGCACCATCTTTGACGCGTCGTAATCCCCCGCCGAAATGGTTGCGAGCATCGTTTTTGGAGCGTCGTTTATAGCCCCGTCTTGCAAAATAAAGAAGAAATTTGGCACAAACTCCGTCCACCGGACGCTTCGGATATTGACGACGATCCCTTCTATCTGCAAGCCCAAAACATCAAAAACCAATCTGTCACCCACCTCAATGCCCCTCCTGTCGGCGTAGCGCTGCTCCACACTCACCTCCACGGGCTTTGAAAAATCCTCTGCGCTGTAGGTGCCGCTAAATGCACGCCCCTCGATGAGTTCTTCGCTTTCTTTGAGTTTGGTTCTATAGGAGAGGTTGACCGCCCGGTTTTTCAATTCGCGCTGCTCTTGCTGCAGCTGCTTGTCCGCATTGTTTCGGGAGTGTTTCGCAAAATCCACGCCGTTGACTTTGACGATACGCCCCCGCACCATGGGCGCGACGTTTTCCAATCGCGCCCCCATCTTATTGACATGGGATTCAATATTGTCAAGCTGCTCCTCTTTGGCGTCAATGACGAAAAAGCGCGGTTTTTCCCCGACGCTGTGGGTCAAGGCGTTGGACAAAGAAGCTCCCGTTTGCGGGATCAGACTGAAAAACGCCGTACACAGAAAGATCGCACTAAAAAGGGTCAGGGAAGTGTTTTTCTGCCGCGCGATATTTTTCAACGCAAGGGAGAGCGAAAGGTTTTTCAAATGCCCCGAAAAATCAAACCTGCTTAACACAAAACTGCCCACGCCAAACAATACGGCGATGAGCGCAAGCATCGCCAGGGCGAAAAAGAGCCCCACGCTTTTTGCGGGGGTCACAAAGTGTGCCAGCAGCAGCAAAAGAAGAGTAAAAGGGACAAACCCAAGCAGCGTCTTGACCAGGGAGCGCCGCTGTCGCTGCAGCAGCGGCAGGATAAGAGGAAGGCCGATGCTGAGGCTCAGCAGCAGCAAGACCAGCGCCGATTGCAGATAGAAGCGGTAATCCAGAGAAAGGTCAAAGTCAAAATCCACAAGTTTCTCCAGCACCGGGGCGATAAACTGTCCCGAAACCGCCATAAGCGAAAATATAAAAACCGTCGCGATGGCGATAAGCACAAACAGATGCAAAAGGTATGTCAGGGCGAGATTTCTCCTGCTTAAGCCCAGATCGCGTAAAACGGTGATATCGTTTTGGTGTTTGCGTAAAAACCCCGAATAGAGGTAGATCAGCCCCACAAGCCCCAGAAAGAAAGAGATAAGCGATACCAGCGATAAAAAGTTCGTGACAAATTTCAGCACGCGAAGCAGACGGTCTCTGCCGTCATTTGGCGACAGCACACGCAGGTTTTGATCGATGGTTTTCTCAAGCCCGTTTTCGATCTGTTCTAACCGGTCGTTGTCAAAATCCCGCATAAATTTGAAGTTGAGTTTATACCTTGCCGTGGAGCCAAATTGTAGAAGTTCCGTTTTTTCCAACCCCTCGGGCGTGATATAGATCTTTGGCAAAAAACCGCTGAAACTTACCGTTTTTAAGCTGTCCTGGGCGATCACCTTTGCTATGACAAAGCGCTCTTTTCCAATCTTGACGCTATCGCCGCGTTTTAACCCAAGCAGGTCCAAAACCTCCTGATATACCCAGGCTTCGCCGGCTTTGGGCAGGGGCGTTTTGCCGGGGTAGGTGTTGCCGTCTTGAAAGCTCAAGCCCCCGTAGTAGGGGTAGCCTTTATTGAGTTTGACAACTTCCATAAGCCGGCCCCTGTCTTCCGAAGAGATCATGCTCACGGTGGATACTCCCCGGGTATAGCTTTTTATATCGGGGAGTTTGCTTTTGATCTGCGCAATCTGCTCATCGGTGATACCAAAGCGCGAAGAGACCACCAGGTCGGCCCCAAGCAGCACCTTGGCTTTGCTGTCCAGGGAGCTGTCGATGCTGCCTTTGAAAAACTGCAGATAGGAAAGAGACGCGATTGCCAAAGCGAAATTGAGTATAAAGATGAAACTGAAAGATTTTGAGCGGGCCAGCGCTTTGTAGACCAGTTCGACGATCAGCATTATCCCAATTGCCCTGCGCTGAGCGTATATATCTTTTCGCAGCGATTTGCCACGTCCCTGGCGTGGGTGACCAGCACAAGCGTGGTGCCGTTTTTTCGGATCAGTTCAAAAAGGATATCCATCACCGCTTTTCCCGTTTCGTCATCCAGATTGCCGCTTGGTTCATCGGCCAGTATGATCTTTGGATTGTGTATCAGCGCCCGCGCGATGGCAACGCGCTGCTTCTCCCCACCGCTGAGTTGGGAAGGCAGGTGATCAAGGCGGTGGGAAAGTCCCACACTTTCTAAAAGCTTTGTCGCCTTCTCTTTTGGATCGGCGATACCGCAAACTTTAGCCGGAAGCATCACGTTTTCCAGTGCGTTGAGGTAGGAAACCAGATGAAAATTTTGAAAGATAAAGCCGATATTGTTTGCCCGAAAATCGTTCAGTTCACTCTCTTGCAGCGT
Organism: Epsilonproteobacteria bacterium tcs-49; assembly: GCA_002049495.1. Classification (GTDB taxonomy): domain Bacteria; phylum Campylobacterota; class Campylobacteria; order Campylobacterales; family Sulfurovaceae; genus TCS-49. The sequence continues at coordinate 60,617 of LLYS01000004.1, forward strand.
TTTGTATGAAACGCCGTTGAGGACGATATCCCCGCTATCTGGCTTAATGATACCCGAGATGAGCGACAGCAGCGTTGATTTACCGCTTCCCGATCGGCCCATTACGGCCACTTGCTGCCCCTCTTGCAGCTCAAAATCAAGATTTTGAAAGATTTCGATGGTCTGCGACCCCTGACGGTAGGATTTTTTCAGCGATTCTATCTTTAACATCACAACTCATCCTTTATAAACGCGAAAACTTTTTGTGCCAGCAGCTTGTGGCCTTTGGCGTTGGGGTGGATGCCATCACGCTGATTAAGCCGTGCTTTGCCCGCGATGCCCTCCAGTAAAAAGGGCATCGTTTTAAGATCAAACTTTTTCTGAACCTCCCTATACATCCTCTTAAAGCGCTCTGTGTACTCGGGTCCGTAATTTGGCGGGATGAGCATTCCTGCCAGCAAAACCTTCGCGCCGGAAGCTTTGGCGTGTTCTACGATCCGCTCGAGGTTGCGCTGGCTCTTTTCAAGATCCAGCCCCCGCAAGCCGTCATTTGCCCCAAGGGCCACAAAGATGATGGAGGGGTCTCTTTTGAGGTACCAGCGCAGGCGGTCCAGTCCGTCGCTTGTGGTCGAGCCGCTGACCCCGCCGTTGATGACGGTGATATCCTTGTTGAGCTTTGTTTTTATCATCTTTTCCACAAGAGCGGGGTACGCCTGCTGCTTAGCCACCCCGTATCCCTCGGTCAAGGAATCTCCCAAAAACAAAATCGTGCCCTCTTTGGCGTTTGCTATCTGTAAAGTCATGATACAGAGTAAAAGAATAATTTTTTTCATGGGATAATACTACCTAAATTTACAACTTTTTTCTATTACCAAAGGGCTTTGGCAAAGCCCCCCGCAACTCCAACTGACATACACGGGTGATTTTGATATAATACCTCTTATCATAATAGATTTAGAAAAGCAAAAAGGACCCCCTTGTTTGAGTACAAAAATTTAAAAAAACTGCTGTTTAAACTCGACCCCGAAACCGCCCACGGCGTGATCGGATTTTTTCTCAAATACGGCGCCTACGTTCCCATGGCGCTGAACCCCTTTATCAAACGCAACTTCGTCGCCGACAAACGGCTGGAGCAAAACCTGTTTGGCAAAACCTTTTACAACCCCGTGGGGCTGGGTGCGGGCTTTGACAAAGACGGCGATTACATCACCTCCATGCTCGCCCTTGGCTTTGGCTACACCGAAGTGGGTACGGTCACGCCCCGCCCCCAGCCGGGCAACGACAAGCCGCGGCTTTTTCGCCTTGTCGAGGAGGAGTCGCTGCAAAACGCCATGGGCTTTAACAACCGCGGCAGCTTCCACCTGATCAAAAATTTGCAAAAGCACTTCCCCTTCGCCACGCCCGTGGGGGTCAACATCGGCAAAAACAAAACCACCCCCGAAGAGAAAGCGCTGGAGGATTACGAAACGCTGTTTAAAGCGTTTAAAGATCGCGGTGATTATCTGGTGATCAACATCTCCAGCCCCAACACCCCGGGCTTACGGGATCTGCAGAATGAAAACTTTATCAAAGCGCTCTTTGCAAAGGGCAAAGAGATCACCGATACGCCCATTTTGCTCAAGATCGCCCCGGATATGGAGCCAAAGCAGGCGATCGCGCTGTGCCAAACGGCGGTGGATGCGGGCGCGGACGGCATCATCGCCACCAACACCACCGTCGATTACTCCCTCACGCCAAACGCCAGGGATTTCGGCGGCATCAGCGGCGCGCTGCTCAAAGAGAAAAGCTTTGAACTGTTCAAAGCGATCGCCGAGCAGATGTATGGCAAAACGACGCTGATCAGCGTCGGGGGCATCGACAGCGCCGAGGAAGCGTACCGTCGCATCAAAGCGGGCGCTTCGCTGGTACAGGTGTACTCCGCGCTGGTTTATAAAGGCCCCTCTTTGATCAAGCAGATCAACGAAGGGCTTGTGCAGCTGCTTGAGCGCGACGGCTTTGAAAGCCTTGAACAAGCGATCGGCAGCGACTGGAGCAACTAAAGGAGTATTTCATGCAAATACTGCGGGTACTTTTAACAATTTTTCTTTTTACAGGAGCAGTAATGGCAAACAGCTTACCAAAGCATCATAAAACCACGTTGGACAACGGCTTGGAAATCGTCGTCATCCCCATGCGAAACGGCAGCGGCGTCATCACCACCGATATCTTTTACAAGGTGGGCAGCCGCAACGAGGTGATGGGCAAAAGCGGCATCGCGCACATGCTTGAACACCTCAACTTCAAATCCACTAAAAACCTCCACGCCGGGGAGTTTGACGAAATCGTCAAGGGCTTTGGGGGTGTCAACAACGCCGCGACAAGCTTTGACTATACCCACTACTTCATCAAAAGCGCGTCGCAAAATCTGGACAAGTCCCTGGAGCTGTTCGCGGAGCTGATGCAAAATCTCAATCTCAAAGATGAGGAGTTCCAGCCCGAGCGCGACGTCGTGGCCGAGGAGCGGCGCTGGCGCACGGATAACAACCCCATCGGGTATATGTATTTCCGCCTGTTTAACAATATGTACAGCCTGCACCCCTACCACTGGACGCCGATCGGGTTTATGGATGATATCCAAAGCTGGACCATCGACGATATCAGACAGTTTCACCAAACCTACTACCAACCCCAAAACGCCGTCATCATCGTCGCGGGCGATATCGACAAGGAGACGGTTTTTGCCCGGGCCAAGGAGCACTTCGGCGACATTGAGAACACGACTGCCATCCAAAACCGCATCCCCCAAGAACCCGAACACAAGGAGCATAAGCGCGTTACGCTTTATAAACCCACCCAGGCGGAAGTGATCGCGCTGGCGTACCACATCCCCAACTTCGAGCATGAGGATCAGGTCGCCCTTTCGATCCTGAGCGAGCTGCTTACCAGCGGCAAAAGCAGCCGATTGTACAAACGGTTGGTGGATGAGGAAAAACTGGCCAATCAAGTGTACGCGTACAATATGGAGCTTAAAGACCCGGGGGTATTTTTATTTATGGCGATGTGCAACCCCGGCGTCAAAGCCGAGCAGGTGGAAGAGGTGATCCACGAAGAGATCGAGAAGCTAAAAAGCGGCGACGTCACCGACGAGGAGATCGAAAAGGTCAAGATCGCCACCAAAGCGGATTTTATTTTTAACCTGGAAGATTCCAGCAGCGTCGCCGACGTCTTTGGCAGCTACTACGTCAGAGGCAATATCGATCCGCTGCTTAGCTACGAAGAGGATGTGCAAAACATTACGAAAAAAGAGCTCAAGGAGGCGGCGCAGAAATATTTCGAGTATCCCTTGACGATGATACTCAAAGATGAAGGGCGCGATTAACCCTGCGCGGTCTCTTCCCCGATCCAGTCCAGATACTCCTGGGACCCCTTCTCAATCGCTACCTCAACGATCTGGGGCACGTCGTAGGGGTGGTGCTGCTTGATAAGATTTTGCAGCTTCGTATAAAGCGTGGCTTTTGTTTTGAAAACGATACGGACCTCCCCGTCGTTTTGCAATCTGCCGTCCCACATATACAGACTCTCTATATCTTCAAGCTGCACGCAGGCCGCCAGCTTGGCCTGCAGCACTTTCTGCGCGAGCTTTTGGGCCTGGGATCTGTTTTCTACGGTTGTAATCACCATGGAATATGACATAAACTCTCCTTTATGCCATATTGTACCACGAAAATTTCTTAGAGCTTAAACTGCGAAAGCTGCTTATCGAGCTTGCTGACCATCTGGTTGAGCAAGTCGGCGGTTTTGGTGATCTCCTCGGTGCTGGTGGAGTCTTTTTTGGTCAAATCCTCGATCGCATCCATCCGCCGGGTGATCTGTTCGATAGCACTGCCCACCTCTTTAGAACGCGTCACCGAATCCCTTGAAACCTCTTTGGCTTTGAGCAGCACCTGTTCGGAATCGAGAATACTGGCGTTGATATCCTCTACCATCTGGTGGATATGTTCAAAGCGCTTGAAATTCGCATCCATCATCCCCGAAGAATCCACACTGGACTGGATCACGACGCTGACGGTGGTCTCGATCTCCACCAGACTCTTTTTCGTCCGCTCCGCCAATTTGCGCACCTCGTCGGCCACGACGGCGAAACCTCTGCCGTGCTCCCCCGCACGCGCCGCTTCGATAGCGGCGTTGAGCGCAAGCAGATTGGTCTGTTCGGCGATATCACTTATCATCCCCAGCACGTTTTTGATCTGATCCACTTCACTGTTGAGCTGGTTGAGTTTCTCATTGACGCTTTGTTCGCTTTGCAGCGACTGGTCGATTTCGCGGGAGAACTCCTGCATCTGCGTCGCGGACTCCTCCATCTTCGCCCCCGCACTTTCAAGTTCGTCGCTGACCCCCTGGGCACCTTCGATGGAAAGCTGCACATCTGAGGAGGCTTTTTTGGTATGGGTGTTGACCTCTTCGACCACACCGATATGCTGGGCGCTTCGGTTCTGGATCGCGTGGGCGGTTTTATCCAGACTCGAAGCGTAATCGACGTTTTCGTGGGACGCATCGCGGGTTTGCTTGAGGATGCTGCGCACCGACTCCATCCGCTGCATACTCTCGATAAGATCATACACCTCTTCGGGAATCTTTTTAAAGCGGGTTTCGGAAAAGTTCACCGTCCAATCGCCGCTGCTGAGCTGATCGATCTTGCCGATGACGGACTCCAGCGGCTTAAAGCCCCGCTGCACGATATAGTAAGCGACCACTATCCCAAGCACGACGATAAAAGCGATGATCACGGAGGAAACGATCTCGTTGCGCAGCTGCGCGTTGGCTTCGGCCGTGGCGTCTTGCAGACGGACCAGATAGCCCAGTTTGCTTCCCAGGGAGTTTTGCAAAGGCATGGCGTAACTCTTGATTTTGCGCGATCCGCTGTCGTAAAGCGCCACGCGGCGTTTCTGTCCGGCCCCCGGCAAAACGTCTGCGGTAAAAGGCAGTTTTTTCAAACCGCTGGCTTCCACCTGCCCCTGCAGATTGGTGATATAGTATGAAGCGTTTTCGATCCGGTCAAGGTTTTGCAGCGTATTGGAAAGGCGTTTTGCCAGCACGACGCTGCCGACCATCAAATCCTTATGGTATACCGGCGAAGATACCGCAGCGACGATCGTGCCGTCGATATTGGCCAACCCCCGATACACCCGGTGCTTTTGCAGCACGGCCCGCAACAGTTTGCTTTTGATCTTTGTCACCGAGATATCGAGCTTCTTCGAGGAGCTTCTTTTGTAAACGACGTTCCCGCTTTTATCCAGAAACAGAAGCAGCAGCTCTTTGGTACCTCCGGTGATGGTGTTAAAGGGGGTCTGGGCAAACGATTCGAGAAGCTGCGCGTCTTTGCGGTGCAGTCCCAAACCGGCGTCTTTGTAGTTAAACTCGTTATACGCCGCGACCAAAGGTTTGATCAGGGACTTTTGCTCCGCTTTAAAGATCTTGGGAATATAGGAGAAATTCCCCCGCTCGACCTTGGACTTATAACCGTTGTCGCTGATCTTTTTAAACACGAACTGCGTGATCGACGAGAGTAAAATCGCAGTGATCAGCACCATAATAATCTGCAGTTTCAAAGAGAGTTTGGAAATTTGCATCATCTCTCCTTAGTAGGGTTTGACCACGGGGTTTTTCGCCCCGTCGTCATACACGTAATCGCGGTAGGAGGGAAAACCGTCGCGGAAATAGTAGATCGTTCCCAGCTTTTGCCCCTCCGGCTCGTCGGTTTTCCACGCAAGGAGCTTTTGCGTCGCCTTTTGGGCGCGGGTACAGCTGTGCCCGTTGCAAAAGACCAGGACGTCTGCGATGAAGCGGGGGTGGGAAACGATATTTTCCAGATTGAACTTTTCGGGTTTTTTGACATTGAGATGCACCGCTCCGGGGATGCTGCCGCCCTGTTTGAGATCTTTGATCTTGCGCGTGTCGATAAACAGCACTTCACGCATCCGTTGGCCGTTTTGTTCACTATAGCGCCGCATCAGCTCGGCGACCTCTTTTGCCGTGACTTTCGTACTGCCGGGGATCGTTTCGGCCGAAACCTTCGCCCATGTGGACAAAGGCAGCAACAACCCCGCCAATAGCAGATATATCATCCTCATCTTTACCTCCGTTTATACATATATGACTATTATAAACAAATGCAAGTGTAGGAAAAATGTAAGATACTGATTTTAGAAAATTAATTTTACATCATAAGTTTAAATGATAATATTGATTAGATCATATTTCGTAGTGCGGCTTTAACCTTCCAATTCTTTGAGTTTATTATACTGGTGAATGGCACGGATCACTTCTGCCCTGTGGGGAATTTTGCGAGCGGCGATGTAGCCTTTTTTGCGGTTTTGTTTGTCGTATACGGGTTTGATATAACTCATAACCCAGTAGTATTTGCCGTCTTTACGCAGGTTTTTGACCAAGCCGGACCACTCCTCGTCCCTTTCGATGGTTTTCCACATATCCTTAAACGCTTCGGCGGGCATATCCGGGTGGCGCAGGATGCTGTGGGGCTGCCCCTTGAGCTCGGCCTGGGAGTAGCCCGATATCTGGGCAAACTTACGGTTGGCGTAGGTGATCACCCCCTCCAGATCCGTTTCACTGATGATCACTCCCTCATTGAAAAAAAACTCTTCCTCTACCGGTTCGGGACGGTTCATGACTTATCCTCAACTTAAGTTTTTTTATTTTTTTATTGTATCAGAATTTTCCCGTGAAATCCGTTACAAATTGTTAAGTTTTTATCCTCCCGACTTTTAAACGTCGTAGCGCTTAAGCATCTCCCGCAACCGTTTTTTATCGATCTTAATCCCCTTTTCACCGCGCTCCTTTTTATACAGCTCATATAGCAGCTCCAGCACTTCGGGATCGTCGGCATGGGGCAGCAGGCGCTGCAGTTCAGTGTGGGCGCTGCGCTCCTTTTTATAAGCCGTCCCCTTTCTCGCCTTTGCCGCAAGATAACCCACCGCGATCCCAGCGGCAAAGATAAGCAGCGCGTACCCAAGATCAAGATAACTGCCGCTTTTTTGCTCCACGCTCCCTGAAGCGGTCGGGGCAGCGGCGGGGAGAGGATCGGTACGGTTGATGGAGGAATCCACCTTGATCTTGTAGCGCGGGGTTTTCAAGGTGCGGATACGCTGCTCCTTCGTATCGAAATAGTGAAAATGCAGCGCCGGAACGGTGAAGTTCTGATCCGATACCAGGGAAAACTTTTTAGTGTAAACCCCCTTTTCGATCTTGGGTTCACTCTCATAGGTTACCACGGAGGGCAGCTCCAAGGCAAAGCCTTCAAAGTCGTCAAAATTGCCGCTGCCTTTGAGGGTGATAAAAAGGTGGACGGGTTTATTGGCTTTGGTCTCAACGCTGCTGACGCGGCTTTCGAGCGTAAACTCCCCGACCATTTTGATCGCTTCGGGCGGAGCTTTGACCGCAATTTGCAGCGGTTTTGCCGCGATGGTTCTATACTCGGGGACATAGGTGGTCCCGAAGATATCCGTCGTTTTCTTTGGAACGCCGATCTTTGCTTTGGGCGGTTCGATCGTCAGATTCCCCTCCCGTTGCGGATAGTAGCGGTAGCGCATCTCATGCAAAATAAACTCCCCCGCCTGTCTGGGTTTATCCTCCTGAATCTGCTTGACCCAAAACCCCTCCTTGGACGGAGGCGTATACACCACGTCCAGCAACCGCTTGTCCGCGCGCTCTTTGAGACGGATCGTTACCGTTACCGCTTCGTTGAGATAAGCCTCCGTTTTATCGGCACTCATGGAGATATAATACGCCTCATCCAGGTTTTGCGCGGGTTTGACCACCGCGACGGGGCGGGGCTTGCTGCGCTGGAGCTCCCCGTCGACGATAGCGCTGATGGAGGGGATGATAAAGTTTGCTTCGGGTTGGATCGTTAAACTCACCCGCTTTTCGTAACTGACGTCGTTGTTGACGATGACGGTATTGTTCGCACGCTTTACCGAAAGCACCTCGTACTCCGCGATCTTTTCGGGCAGCTCAAACTCGATCTGTTTGCCCTGGGCGATCAGATGGATGACGAACTTTTCGCCGGCGGTGGCGTTTTGTTCCGAGAGGCGCAACTCCAGCGCCAACAGCAGCGTCACGCCGAACATACTACCAAGGATTATTCGTATCATCTGCTCCTCTTTCTATCACAAACAGCTGCGTAGGCGGCGCCGGCAACTGTTTTTTATATTTTTCATATTCCCTGTTTTGCCCCCCGCTTCGGGCACTTTTTCCTCCGGCCGCGGGGGCGCTGACCCGCTCGCCGCTTTGCCGATTCTTACCCTCAGCCTTTTGGGGTTGCGGCTTTTGGGATTTTGGGGCCTTTTTTCCCTTTTGCGGATCCGCTTTGGGATTTTTTTGCGAAGCCGCCGCATCGCCTTTTTGCTTTTTCTTCTCCCCGTTTTTCTGCTTGGAGCGTTCCAGCAGCTTTTTGAGCCACTCATAGTTGTAGCGCGCGTCGGCATCCTCTTGCAGCTGCAGCGAACGCTCATATCGCTGCAAAGCCTTGTCATACTGTTTTGTCTTCACATAGGCGTTTGCCAAATTATACTCCGCCTTGGCTTTTAATTCGCTATCTTTGGTTTCTACGCGCTTGTAGTTCTCGATCGCTTCTTTGTAGCGCCCCGCTTTATAGTAACTATCGGCCAGGTTAAAATAGCTTTGCGGCGATCCCAGCACCTTCCGGTAGTGTTTGGCCGCGTTTTCATATTCATGTTTGGCATAAGCTTCCTGCGCTTTTTGCAGCGTGACGAAATCAAACAATCCCGCCCGGGAACTTACGGGCTGCAGCAAAAGAGGCAATAGCAGCAGATGCAGTTTGGGCAGCGAAGCAAACCCCAGCAGCAATACCCCCGTCGCACCCCATAGCAAGAAGGGGAAAAGTTCGATATTTTGATCGATTGTTACCACCGCTTTGGAATTGGGGCGATGCTTTTGCATGATGCGCGCAAAGAGCTTTTGCATCCTGGTCGAGTCAAAATCCGCCGCTACGGAGTAGGCTCCGGTTGCACGGGAGAGCTGTCCGATCGTATCGTTGCGGTTGCTCCACGCATCACCGATGGGCTTTTGGTTGGCATCCAGCACCGGAGCGCCCTGCTGCGTAGCGACCAAAACGGTATAGAGGCTTATCCCCTTCTCCTTTGCCGCGGCGATCTCTTTGTGCCAGTCGCGTTTATCGCCGCCGTCGGTGAAAACCACCACCGGTTTCTCCCTTTCACCCTCGAGCAGTTTCGCCGCGCTGTTTATCACTACTGCGATATCGGTCGCGCCGGAAGTGATACGGTCGGGACGCAAATGCTTAAGCTTCTCAAGCAGAACCTGCTTATTATCCGTCGAAGGCGATACCAAAAACCCGTGGGAGGAAAAGGCCATAAGCGCAAAGGAGGCCCGCTCGCCCGCGGCTATGAAATCTCCCAGTTTCTGCTTGGCAAACTCCAGGCGGTTTGGATAAAGATCCCGTGAGCGCATCGAACCGCTGATATCCAGCGCCAAAAGGATCTTTGTCTGCGCCACCTCCACCTTCTTGGGCTCCTTCTCGATCACCGGACGCGCCAGGGCAAGTACCATACAAAGCAAGGCGATGCTCATCAGCGTATTGCGCATCGCCTTCCCTACCCCCGGGGTCTGTGCGGTAAGTTTGGCAAACACCTCCTTCTCAAACACGCGCGAAATTTTATCCTTGTTGGTAAAAATCAGTCCCAAAAGCCCCAAAAGCGGCAACAGGACAAACCAAAGCACCTCAGGATTGACAAAAGAGATCATCTACAGCCCCCTTTGGTTGCGCAGATACAGATACAGCAGCAAACTGATCAAGGCGGTAAAAAGCGGATAGATATAGAGGTAATCGTAGTTGACGTAGCTGCGGGCCTCGACCTTTGTACGCTCCCTCCGGTCGATCTGTTCATAGATGCTGCGCAGCTTCTGTTTGTCACGGGCACGGAAAAAACTGCCCTGCCCCAATTCGGCAAGCTCCTTTAGCAGCTTCTCGTTGGTATTGCCGAAACTGATGGTATAGAGTTTTACCGGGCTTTCCTTAATACGTTTTTTGATCACGTCAAGGGGGATTTTACCCGCGGAGTTGATCCCGTCGGTGAGCAAAATGATCGTTTTGGACTCCACCCGGGAAGGTTTGAGCAGTTCGTAGGTTTGAAACAAGGCGTCGTAGATAGCGGTTTTTTCCCCTAAAATCCCCACCTGCTGCATCGAAAGGATCTGCGAAACATATTCGCGGTCAAAGCTCAAAGGCGAACTTACCGCACTGTAACTGCCAAAAGTCACCACCGCGATGCGGTCTCCTTCTCTGGCGTCGATAAACTCGCCCACCGCCTTTTGGACCGCTTCAAACTTGCTCTCGCTCTCATTGAGCCCGTAGCGCATGGAACCGCTGGCATCAAGCACCAAAACGATATCATGCACCTCCTCAAACCCCTTTTTATAGCGCTTTTCCAAGACGGGGCTGGCCGAAGCGGTCACCAAGGAAACGATGGCGATCCATTTCAAAACGATGCTCAAACGATCGGGCAGCGCCTTTTTATGCAGCAGCGTGCCCAGATGGGGAAAATAGATCGCTTTGGAACGGGCGGGACAAAACTCCGCGCACAGCAAAAAGAAAAACAGTACCAGAAACACTTTGGGATATTGGAAACTAAATGCGTCCATGAACCAACTCTATAAACAGCGCCAGCTGCTTTTTTGTTTCCCCGTCAACCGCCGCAACTTCCTTTTTATATTTGTAGCGCTCCAGCCGGGCGTTGAGCACCGCAAACTTTTCGCGCAGCTGCTCATCGACCAGCAGCTGCCGCCCCAGAGGCGTTACGGCGTAGGCATCGCGTTTAGGGTCGGAAAGATCAAGGGCTTCCAGCTTTTCCAAAACTTCGCGTTTGGGATCTTTTTGCAGCGTTTTATAGATAAAATACCCGATCACCCCCGCCAGCAGCAGCGCCAGCACGACAAGGGCTATAAAGAGAAAAAGGGAGTAATCGGGTACGGCGACGGGGGGTTTGATATCTCTCATTGCGCTTCTTTCTTTTAGCGTAAATCTTATCGGTTTTTGGGTATTATACCATACACGACAATTCAACAATTAAAGGCGTTTTATGAGTAACGAGAACTATATATTTACCTCCGAATCGGTCACCGAGGGGCATCCGGACAAGATGGCGGATCAGATAAGCGACGCTATTTTGGATTATATTATCGCCAAGGACCCCCAGGCCAGGGTCGCGTGTGAAACTCTCCTTTCCAACGGCTACTGCATTATCGCCGGCGAACTCAAAACCAGCACCTACGCTCCCATGCAAGAGATCGCCAGGGAGGTGATCCGCCAGATCGGCTACACCGACGCCAGTTTCGGCTTTGACTACCGAAGCGCGGGCGTACTCAACGGCATCGGCGAGCAAAGCCCCGATATCAACCAGGGCGTGGACCGCCAAGGCGGCGAAATGGGTGCCGGGGATCAGGGGCTGATGTTCGGTTATGCGTGCAAGGAGACCGAGGAGCTCATGCCCCTGCCCATCAGCCTGGCACATACGCTCACAAAAGGGCTCAGCACCAACCGCAAAAACGGCAACCTTCCCTTTCTGCGCCCCGACGGCAAGGCACAGGTAAGCGTACGCTACGAAGGGGGAAAACCCGCCAAGATCGATACCATCGTCGTCTCCACGCAGCACGATCCCGACGTCACGCAAGATCGCATCAAAGACGCGGTGATCGAGGAGATCATCTATAAACAGATTGACCGCACTCTCCTGGCTGACGATATCACTTACCATATCAATCCCACGGGGCGCTTCGTCATCGGAGGTCCGCAGGGAGATGCGGGGTTGACGGGGCGCAAAATCATCGTCGACACCTACGGGGGCAGCTGTCCCCACGGCGGCGGCGCCTTTAGCGGTAAAGACCCCAGCAAAGTAGATCGAAGCGGCGCGTACGCGGCGCGCTACGTAGCCAAAAACCTGGTCGCCTCCGGAGCCTGCGAACGGGCGACGGTACAGCTGTCCTATGCTATCGGAGTGGTAGAACCGGTTTCGATCCATATCGATACCCACGGCAGCGCCAGCGTTGCATACGACCGGTTGGTTTCGTGCGTCAGGGAGCTGTTTGATTTGACCCCAAAGGGTATAATCGAAACACTCGATCTGCTGCGCCCCATCTATAAACGAACCGCCGCATACGGGCATTTTGGGCGCAAGGAGCCGGAATTCAGCTGGGAAAAAACCGATAAAGCGGAAGAAATTAAAGAGTATTTAAAGATAAAATAGGCTATAGTTTCTTGTTAATTTACCAAAAGGAGAAACTATGGCTGTAGTTATTAATGATACCTGTATCAACTGTGGTGCTTGCATTGACGAATGTCCTGTAGAAGCGATCGTTGATGAGGATGATAACCCAACGGGTGAAGAAATTTACTATGTTTACGAAGATAAATGTGTAGAGTGCGTGGGACACCACGATGAGCCTGCATGTGCGGAAGCATGCCCTACGGAGGGCTGTATCGTTTGGGGTGAAGCAAAAGACGGTTTGACCCTTGCTGAAAACAGAGGTGACGCAGGCGAGCCTGTCGTAGAATAATCCTTTTCGGGGCGGATCCCTTCCGCTCCGCTGCCGACCTCTATCCCCTTTCTTATGAAAAATAAGAAATTTTATTCAATTTATAACTTTTTTATGGTATAATTCGCTTCATTTTTTAATCTGGAGAAGTATTTATGGAGCAAACACTATCTATTATTAAACCCGACGCAGTGAAAAAAGGTGTGATCGGTCAAATTGTCAGCAGATTCGAAAGTAACGGATTGCGCGTGGCGGCTATGAAGAAGCTGCAACTCAGCGATGCCGACGCGGGCGAATTTTATGCGGTACACAAAGAAAGACCCTTTTTCGGGGAACTTGTAGAGTTCATGACAAGCGGACCCGTCGTGGTCATGGTCCTTGAAGGGGAAGACGCGGTAGCGAAAAACAGAGAGCTTATGGGCGCCACAAACCCCAAAGAAGCGGAAGCCGGAACAATCAGAGCGGACTTTGCCGAAAGCATCGACGCAAACGCCGTTCACGGTAGCGACAGTCTAGAAAATGCTCAGATCGAAATCAACTTTTTCTTCGCGCAAAGAGAAATTGTATAATTTCTGATCTATGCAGATCCCGTTTCGGAAAGTTTTAACCTATAAAAACGACATCGATTACGATGACGAAACCCTCTCTTTTAAAGGGAGTATCGAAAAAACGGACACCCACGAGGTGAATCTCGAAGGAACGCTTCGTGCCAAACCCGCCCTGCTTTGCAACCGCTGCGGTGCCGGGTATGAAGTTGATTTTGAAGAGAAGATCCGTCTGAACCTGACCGACAAACCTGTATCTGTAGATGATTTAGATACAATAGAGTGTTTAGAGGGTACGATAGATATAGGCGCGATCCTTCACAGTGAAGTCGAAGCGCTAAACAGTGACTATAACTACTGTCCCGAGTGTCAAAATGATGAAGAGTTTGAAGTAGAGTTGTAATCCCGAGCGGATCAAAAAATATTTTAAATACAGGAGAATAACATGGCAGTACCAAAGACCAGAGTGAGTAAAACACGAGGAAGAAAAAGAAGAACACACTACAAGGTAAACATCCCCAGACCCGTAAAAGACAAAGACGGTACGTGGAGAATGCCACACCACATGAACATGACTACAGGTGAGTACAAGTCATAAGATGGTAAAGGTCGCAATTGATGTGATGGGCGGGGACTTCGGTCCTGAGCCCATTCTTATAGGAACCCTGCGGGCTTTAAAATATAAAAAGTTCGAACCGTTGTTGGTAGGTGATCCCGAGCAGATCAAACAGATGGCTCCCAAAGAGTTATTATCGGTTTCAAAGATAGTTGAGAGCAGCGACGTCATCGGTATGGCAGAAGCTGCAACCGATGCGATGAAACGTAAGGATTCATCTATCTTTAAAGCTGTTAACCTTGTGCGCGAAGGGGAAGCGGACGCCGTCGTCTCCGCGGGACACAGCGGAGCGAGCATGAGTCTCTCTACGGTGCGTATCGGCCGTCTCGACGGTGTCGCGCGCCCGGCGATCGCGACGCTGATGCCCACGCATACGGAGAAAAAAACCCTCGTTCTTGACGTGGGCGCAAACGTGGATTGCAAAAGCGAACACCTCTTTCAATTTGCCGTTATGGGTGAAGCGTACGTCAAGGATATGTTCGGCATCGAAAATCCCAAAGTGGGGCTGCTGGCCAACGGCGAAGAGAAGAGCAAAGGCAATGAAGCGGTCAAACAGGCCCACGAAAAGCTCAAAGCGCTGGACTCTTTCGCGGGCAACGTCGAGGGCAATAACATCTTTGACGGCAGCGTCGACGTCGTGGTATGCGACGGCTTCGTAGGCAACGTTTTGCTTAAAACGGGAGAAGGGGTCGCCGACGCGATCTATCAGTATATGAAGACCGAGATCAAAAAATCCCCCATCACCATCTTTGCCGCACTGATTATGAAAAAGGTGTTTAAAAGCCTCAAAAAACATATTGATTACGCCGAATACGGCGGTGCGCCCCTGCTGGGGATCAAAGGCTGCACTATCATCAGCCACGGCAAGAGTAACTCCAAGGCGATCAAAAACGCGATCTTCCAGGCGGTAGATTACGTGGAATCCGGCGTCAATAAACATATCGAAAACAGTTTAAAACAGTAAACAGGTAAAGGCAGGTTAATGTACGCAGCTTTAAAATCCATCGGTTCATACGTCCCCGAAACAATTCTTTCCAACAAAGATTTTGAAAAGATGGTGGACACTACCGATGAATGGATCTTAAAGCGTACCGGCATCAGCACCCGCCACATCGCCGCAGAGGATGAAGCGACCAGCGACCTGGGCTATAAAGCCGCGCAGATCGCACTGGATCGTGCCCCCGTCGAGGAAAGCGAAATCGACCTGATCATCTGTGCGACGATCAGTCCCGATTATCTGTGTATGCCCTCCACCGCGTGTATGATCGGGGAAAAGCTGGGCATCAACAACGTCGCGGCGTTTGATATCAGCGCGGCGTGCAGCGGCTTTGTGTACCTGCTCAGCGTGGCCAAAGCGTTTATTGAATCGGGTATGAAAAAAAACGTCCTCATCGTCGGCGCGGAGAAGCTCAGCAGTATCGTCGATTACAGCGACCGCACCACCTGTGTCCTTTTCGGTGACGGCGCGGGTGCTGCGGTGATCAGTGCCACGGAGGATAAAAGCGAAGCGATCGTCGATATCCACACCTCCGCAGACGGCAGATACGGCGACTTTCTCATCACGCCCGGATGCGGGTCTAAAAACCCCTGTTCCAACGAAGTGATCGAAAACAATATGCAGTTTATGAAGATGCGCGGCAACGAAACTTTTAAGCTGGCGGTAAAAACCCTGACCAAGGACGTGATCGATATCCTGGATAAAAACGGGATCAAAAGTGCCGACATCAAGCACTTCGTCCCCCACCAAGCCAACTACCGCATCATCAACGCCGTGGGTAAAGCTTTGAACCTCACCCCCGAACAGGTGGTGCTCACCGTGGGCAAATACGGCAACACCTCCTCGGCTTCGGTGCCTATGGCGATGAACGATATCTATGAAAGCGGCCGCTTGCAAAAGGGCGAGCTGATGCTGCTTGATACCTTCGGAGGCGGGTTGACCTGGGGCAGCTGCCTGCTTCCCTTTAGCGGCACAAACTATGCGGATCTTTGAAAACGGCCACATCTATATCGAGGTAGAACCCTCACGCATTCCCTGGCTTAAAATTTTCAGCCATCACCCCTACAAAGAGTTCAGCCAATGCGACCCGGAAACGAAAACCGCGATCTGGGAAGCTTTGGAGATAATCGAAAAAACGATGCTGGCATATTATACCCCCGCAAAGATCAACATCGCTTCCTTCGGCAACTACCTGCCCCATGTACATTTCCACATCATGGCCCGCTTTGAAAACGACGCTTTTTTCCCCGAACCCATGTGGGGCAAAGCGCAGCGCCCCGAAACCGATCTGAACCTTCCCGATTTCGACACCTTTATAAAGCGGCTGCAAGACAAGCTTGCATAAATCTATATTTGACTATAATCGATAAATAGAGTATCTCTTCTCTTAAAAGGATCGTTTATGAAGATAGCTATCAGCGGTGCTTCGGGCTTTGTGGGAACGGCGCTGCGCGACACGTTTGAAAACGTCGTGTCCCTTTCAAGGGAAGATTTTTCCCGAAATAGAATCAAAGAAAAAATCAAAGATTGCGACCTGGTGATCAACCTTGCGGGTGCGCCGATCATCAAGCGCTGGAGCGAAAGTTATAAAAGGGAGCTTTATAACAGCCGTATCGACACGACAAAGGCCCTCGTCGAAGCGATGGAGGGCTCGCAGGTCAAACACTTCATCTCCGCTTCCGCCGTGGGCTTTTACCCCGAAGATAAAGCGTGCGATGAGCAAAAGTGCCCCGACCCCGCCGAAGATTTTTTAGCAAAAATCTGCGTCGATTGGGAAAAGGAAGCGCTCAAAGCTCCGGTGGATACGGCGATCGTGCGTTTTGGGATCATCCTGGACAGAAACGGCGGTGCGCTGGAGCACATGCATCTACCCTTTAGCCTAGGGATCGGCGGGCCCATAGCCGACGGTGAAGCGTGGTTTTCCTGGATCGACCTGCAGGATTTGATCAAATCGATCCACCATATCGCCGATAACCGACTCACGGGGACGTTCAACGCCACCGCTCCCCATCCGGTCAAAAACAAGGACTTTACCAAAATCTTTGGCAAAGTCCTGCACCGGCCGGCCTTCATCCCCGTACCGAAGTTTGTCCTGCGCCTTATATTTTCCGAAGGGGCGATCGTACTGACGGGATCAAAACAGGTGTATCCGAAAAATCTGCTTGAAAGCGGGTTTGAGTTTGATTATAAAACGGTGGAGGAGTGTTTGCGGAAAAACTACCCGTAAGTTAATCGGCGGCAGAAGCCGCCGGAAAATTGATCTTAATTTCTATGGAGGGGGTGTCTGTACTCTTTTTTTTCACAGCCGGTAAACGTACCGACGGCGGCCATCGCTAAAAGAGCTACTACGATAAACCTTTTCATTTGAGACTCCTTTATTCGCATTGTCTGCCAAAGCATTATACCATATTCAAAAACTTTTCCTCCCTTGACCTACATCAAAAAAAATTATGGGAAAAAGAGTATATAATTGTATTATAATAACCATAAAAAAGGATGATTATGAAAAAGGTATTGATAAGTGCGGCAGCGGCGGCACTGATGGCAACGGCCGCGTGTGCGGCAAACGGTCAGGCGCTTTATGCCAAATGTGCGGGCTGTCACGGGCCAAAAGGCGGGAAAGTGGCCCTTGGTAACAGTAAGATTATCAAAGATATGAGTAAAGCCGATTTTGTCAATGCGCTTAAGGGCTACAAAAACGGTACCTACGGAGGAGCGATGAAGGGAGTTATGACCGGTCAAGCTGCGGGACTCAGTGAAGCGGATATGCAAGCGATCGCCGATTTCATCGTCAAATAGATTTACTCCCCCTAAAGCCGCGGGTGGATACAATCTGTTATCCCCCCGCCTTAGGATCTGCCGATGATAGTGGATATATTAAAAAAGATCGATCTATTTCAAAGCGTGAACGAGGAGGAGCTGGAGCAAATCGCCGATTGCAGCACCATCTCAAGCTACGATAAAGACAGTGTGCTATACTATGAGGCTGAAAGTACCAACCGCCTGCTGTTTTTAACGGAAGGCTTATTAAAAGTATACAAAATAGATAAATATGACAATGAGATATTTCTGTATTATGTGTATAAAAATACGATGATCTCCGAACTTTCCAGTTTGGAAAACAATGAGATACACTGCTTTTCCAACGCGGAATTCGCACAGGACAGCAAGATCCTCTCCATCGGTTTTGAACAGTTCAAAGAGATCTTCATGCACTCGCCGCAGCTTTCCTACGCGTTTTCAAAGGAGTTGATCGCGAAAAACCATCAACTGCAGTGTATCGTCAACCGCGAACTGGTTTTTGACGCTACCTCCAAAGTGGCGTTTATGCTTTTTAACGATCTGGAGATGTTTAACCAGCTCAAGCGCACCGAAGCGGCCTTTTTGCTGCATATCCAGCCCGAGACCCTTTCTCGGGTGTTGAAGCGTCTGGTGAGAAACGAAATTATAGAAATTGAAAAGGGAACGGTCGCTATTATTGAAAAAGAGCGGCTGCAGGCAATCTTTATGGATGTAGGATAGATTATGACAACCAATAAAATCAGTACCAAGATCAAACTGCTCGGAGCGCTGCTTATCGTCTCCACCTTTACCGTTATCGTGGTTTCGATCATGCTCAATCAAAAAAACGTCAGCGACGCGCTTATTATCAATATCGCAGGGAAAGAGCGGATGCTTTCGCAAAAGATCACCAAAAGCGTATACTTTCTCAAAAATACGGGAAAAACGGATTTTCGCGAACTCGACGGGGCGATCGAGGATTTTTTGTGGGGGATCAACACCCTTAAAAACGGCCGGGAAAATTTAAACATCACCCCCGCCCCCACGCAGCAGATACGCGACCAGATCGACAAAGTGCTCAAACTGTGGAAACCGTTTCACGACAATGTCGAAACCTTTAAAAAAGCGTTGATAAACGGCAACGAAGAGGTGATTAACCAAACCTTTATGGAAATTTCCCGATCGAACAATACCCTGCTCAACGAAATCGACAATATCGTCACCCTCTATACCAACTACACCCGGGAAAAAACCGACTTTATCAAAAACTTCCAGTACGGCGGTTTTACGGTGCTGTTTTTACTCGTGGCCTTTTCGATCCTCAAACTCAAACGCATCGAAAGCCACGCCAAGGAGTTTCTCAACAAATCCAAAGAGATCATGCAGCGGGATTTAAACGCCCCCATCGAACCCATGGATATCGACGGGGAAAACGAGATCGAAGAGGTAGCCAATTCGCTCAACTGCTTTATCGGTAAGGTCAACTCCGCCATGAGTTTTTCCAAATCCGCCATGGAGCAATCCAAGCAGGCATCGCACAAGCTTGAGGAGCTCACCGAGGAGTTCAGCACGATTATCGACGATCTGCACGATTGCAAAGGAGTTTCCACCCAGATCGATAAAAGCGAAGATATCATGATCCAATCCTCGGAGGATCTGCTGCGCTCCACCCAAAAGCTTGAAAATCTCAAAAGCGAACTCGATGCCCTTTTAAAAAGTTGTAAAAGCCCTTGACGCAGGTCAACCCCTCCCGTTATCAAAGCTGTTATCATTGTATAATCTTCGGGGCCCGGACCCCGCATAAGGATATATGATGTTGATAGATTCCTTCGAGCGGCGGGTAAACTACCTGCGCGTCTCCGTCACCCAGCGGTGCAACTTCCGCTGCCGCTACTGTATGCCCGAAAAACCCTTCGAGTGGACGCCCAAAGAGAATATCCTCTCCTACGAGGAGCTGTTTGCTTTTATCAAAGTCGCCATCGACGAAGGGGTAAGCAAGATCCGCATCACCGGCGGCGAACCCCTGGTCAGAGATGATCTGGACAGCTTTGTCAAAATGATCTGCAATTACGCTCCAAAGATCGATGTGGCTATCACCACCAACGGCGTACTGCTTGAGCGCTACGCCAAAGCGTTGGCAAATGCGGGCTTAAAAAGGCTCAACATCTCCCTGGATTCCCTGGAGAGAACCACCTTTCACCACCTGAGCAAAAAAGATGCGCTGGAATCTGTATTGAAAGGGATCGATGCCGCTTTACAAGCGGGACTCAAGGTCAAACTTAACAGCGTTATCATCAAAGGTATCAACGAGCGTGAAATTCTGCCCCTATACGAGTATGCCAAGTCCCGCGATATGGAGATCCGCTTTATCGAATTTATGGAAAATGAAAGTGCGGATCGCTCCTTGCGAACCGTCTCCTCCGCCGCTATCATCGAAGCGATCACCGGAAAATACGCCGTGGCCCCTTTACAAAATAAAACCCACAGCGCGGCAAAACCCTATATGGATGAAGACGGCTACACCTTCGGCATCATCGAACCTTACGACGACAGTTTCTGCAAAACCTGCAACCGCATCCGCCTCAGTGCGGAGGGGGATCTGATCCCCTGTCTCTATTACGAGGATGCGCAGAGTATCAAACCCGCACTGGGTGGCGGCGAGAAGCAGCTGCACTCCGTATTGCACGACGTGGTAGCAAACAAACCCGAAAAGAATCGCTGGAGTTACCAGGAGGAGCAAAAACAGCTCTCCGCGCGAGCCTTTTACTACACGGGGGGATAGGTGTCGATAAAGCGCTCACACTCTTTGATACCCAGCGGTTTGGAGTAGAGAAACCCTTGCAAAATATCGGCGCGCAACGCGGTGAGATAGTTTGCCTGGGGTTGCGTTTCCACCCCCTCTACGATGGTTTGTAGCGACATATTCCGAGCCATATCCAAAATCGTTTTAACGATCACCTCATCCTCGCGGTCGGTGAGGATATTATCCACAAACACTTTATCGATCTTGATATAGTCGATGGGCATCTTTTTCAAATACATCAGCGACGAATACCCCGTCCCGAAATCGTCTATCGCCGTTTGGACGCCGAGCCTGCTGCACTCCCCGATAAATTCGCGCATCTTTTCAAAACTGTCCACCAAAGAGTGCTCGGTGATTTCAAAGATCAGATTGTTACAAACCTCCGGTTCCAAGTCGTTGATAATCCCCACAATATCGGAATAGAACACTTGCTTTGGCGAAATGTTGACCGAGACGGGGATCTTTTTGTATACGGGGTTATGCTGCCACCTGTGCAGCAGTGCAATCACCTGTTGCAGCACGCGATCACCGATTTTTAAGATCAGATCCGACTCCTCCGCGATGGGGATAAACATGCCCGGGGCCACCAGATGATCCCCCTGCCGCCACCGCACCAGCGCCTCAAGACTGTAAACGCGGTTCGCGTGGGGATCGATCTTGGGTTGCAGGTGGATAATAAACTCATCCCTTTCCAGCGCCTTCTCCATGCTTGTTTGAAACCGCAGCTTCTCAAGCAGTTTTTGCTGGATCCTTTTATCGTAGTAGTGGAACTTGTTCTTGCCGCTGTTTTTGGCTTTATACATCGCCATATCCGCAAACTTGATCAACTCGTCCACGTCATCGGTATCGTCGGGGTAGAAACTGATCCCGATACTGCCGGAGATAGTGTAGTGCATCCTCTCCAGTTCAAAGGGTTTGGCCAAAATATCCAGAATCTTTTGCGCCAGTACATCCATATCGCTTTTTCGCTCCACTCCTTCGATGATGAAGATAAACTCGTCCCCGCCCACGCGGCAGATGGTATCGCTTTTTCGCAGCAGTTTTTGCAAAAGCTTCACCACATCCACCAGCAGCCGATCGCCGTAACTATGCCCCAGCGAATCGTTCACCAATTTAAAATCATCCAGATCCAGATACAAGATCGCGATCGATTTGCCCGTTCGTCTGGCGGCGACCATCGCCTTGTTTAAAATCTCATACATCAAATTACGATTGGGGATCTTTGTCAGTGCGTCGTAATTGGCTAAAAAGTTGAGCTGCTTCTGGGTTTCATACTTTTGGGTGATATCGGAGATGATACCCACATAGTTGTTTACCGCCCCGCCATTGTCGTAGATGGTAAAGATATCCACCTCCTGGATATATTCCGACCCATCTTTGGCTTTGTTGATCACCTCCCCGCTGAAGCGTCCCCGCTCCTTGATATCTGCCCACATCTTTTGATAAAACAGCTGGTCATGTTTGCCCGATTTTAAAAAGGAGGGATCCTGCCCGAGAACCTCATTTCGCGTGTAGCCCGTGATCTTGCTAAAAGAGGGATTGCAATCGACGATCCTGTTCTCCCTGTCGGTGATGATGATCCCGTCTTTGGTGTGGTTATACACCTTCGCCTGCAAAAGGATCTTGCGGTACTGGCGATCCAGGCGCTTGCGGAACACTTCAAACTTCATGCGGATACGATCGATGATGGGACGGGCGAAAAAATGCGCTTCGAGCAAAATCGTCAGCACCGTCGCCACGTAGATAAACAGCTCCCTGTTTTGCAACTCCCGCGTTTTGGCTTCACTCTCCTTTTGGAAAAGGCTGACGGCACGGTCCAGGTCGGGCAAAATCTTTTTTGAATAGTTCAAAACCTCGGGCAGCAACGCCGCATCACGGGTTTGCACGTAACGGCGCAGCAACTCCATGTAGCGTTCTATCCGTTCATTGATCCCGCCCTTTTTAAAATAGAGCTCTTTTGATTGTTTCGTTTTGAGGTTGGAAACGATATAGCCGTAATCGGTTTGCAGCGTCTCCATAAGCTTTCGCAGTTCGCTAAGGTAGCGCTGCTTGCCCTCCTTGGCGTGCAGGTGGACGTAAAAAGCGGTTTTTTGCGAAAGCATCCGCTGCTTGCCGCTGAGATTGATCAGCTTTGCGTAGTAACTTTGCGACTGGATCAGCGAGTGCATGGTGTAGTAGGCAAAGGAAGCCCAGAAGATCAGCAGTGCAAAGATGAGTGCATAGGATTGCTTCAGCGTCATCGCTTTGAGCATCAATACTCCTTGCCACAGCACAGGGGCTCCGTTTTTCATCATTGTACCATTTTTCTATTATTTTGAGAAAACTCCGCTTCATATATATAAGCCGCAATTTGGCGCAGGGTATCTTTGTCATAGCCCAGCTGGGGCATCACCCCGTACCTCTTCACCGCTTTTTCCATCACCGCCGTCCGAGCATCCGGATTTGCTACCCAGCGGGTCATATAGGAGACAAACTCCCTCTTGGCCGGAAAGATCGCTTTGTAGCGGCTTTGTACGCTGTTGATAGAGGGCGCGGAGAGGGATCTGCCGATCTCGTGGCAGGTAACGCAGTTGCCGTTAAAAAGAAGCTTCGCATACTGGGTTGATGTTTGTGCACACAGGGGGAAAAAGATCATAAATTTTAGCAGTACCGTTTTCATTATCTATCCTTTAAAACCCGCCCGCGGAAAGTTTCATCGATCGTAGTTGTATTGTCGGTGGGGTTATGTTTCGTTGTATATTATAAGGAGGATAAATGAAAAGTTCTTTCCGCGAACTTCGGGTTTTACAGGAACAATTATAAAGTTTTTTTCTCCTAAGAGGTTTGACCTTAGTCAAAATTTCGCAAGTTTAAGTCGATTTTCCGTCGTGTTGCCGCTTCTTGCAGCAGTTGCATATCATAGCTTTGTGCACAGGGACTCAACTCGCCTATATTTTCCGCTTCCCGAAAGTTTTGCAAATGGTAAGTCCCCCGGTAACTTTTCTTTCTCAGCGTTTCCATGATTTCGCACAGATCCGTTTCCTGCAGCAACTCCTTGTGCACCGTGGTACGCACCTCAAACTCCACCCCGCTTTGCCCCAGCAGATCAAGACTTTGCAGCAATCTGTCGTAATACTCCTTTTTGACTCTGGTGATTTTATGGAAGTGGCGCTTCGTGGCTTTGAAATCTATGGCTACGTAATCCAGCAGCTTTTGTTCCAGCAGGGTTTGGATCATCCTGGGCTGGGTACCGTTGGTATCAAGTTTGATCGCATAGCCCATCTGCTTCAGCGTAGCGGCAAAGCGGGGCAGTTTGCTGTAAAGCGTAGCTTCCCCGCCCGAGAGCACCACCCCTTTGAGCAGCCCTTTGCGGCTTTGCAAAAAGGTTAGTACCTCCTCGGTATGCAATCTGCCGTTGGAGTAGACGATGTGGGGGTTGTAGCAGTAGCTGCAGCGCATATTGCACCCGCGGAACCAAACGATCGCCGAAGGGTATTTGGGAAAATCCAAAAGCGTAAAGGGCGTAATGCTCTCTACGGGCTTGCGTCTGGTCGGGGGCATAACATCTATCCGGCGTTGCGTTTAAAGTAGCGGCGCTGGGCGTGTTCACTCTGTTTGCCGATATTGAAACTTTCCACGGGTCTGTGATAGCCCATCACTCTTGTGTAGACCACGCATTTTGTTCTTTTATCTTCGTTTGCTTTGAGGACTTGATCTTTTGTTTTCATGGCTCTCTCCTTTGTATTAAATTTCTCTCACTAAAGCCTCGACAATCGTCTCGGCTCCGCTGTGAGCAAGCGGTATAAAACCTACCCCGTTTGTTCCGCTTCGAGGATCTCCGCGTCGCACTTGGGGCAGTACTCATGCTCTCCGCTGAGATAGCCGTGCTTGGGGCACACGGAAAACAGCGGCGTCAACGTCACGTAGGGCAATCGGAAGTTTTCCATCACCGATTTTAAAAACTCCCTGGTCGCATCGATCCCCTCCACACGCTCGTTCATATACAGGTGCAGCACCGTCCCGCCGGTATATTTGGTCTGCAGCGCATCCTGCTTTTGCAGCGCCTCAAAAGGATCGGCGGTAAAATCCACGGGCAGTTGGGAACTGTTGGTATAGTAGATATGCTTGCCCTCCCCCGCTTGCAAAATATCGGGGTAGCGCTTTTTATCCTCCTTGGCAAAACGGTAGGTCGTGCCTTCTGCGGGGGTGGCTTCAAGGTTGTACAGATTACCCGTCTCCTCCTGAAACTCCTTCATCCGCTCTCTGATATGATCCAAAATCTCCACGGCAAACACCTCTCCGAAACTGCCGGAGATATCCTCGCGATCACCGGTGAAGTTGCGCACCATCTCATTGATCCCGTTGACCCCGATAGTGGAGAAGTGGTTGTCAAAGCCTTTGAGATAGCGGTGGGTAAAGGGGTAGAGTCCTTTTAAAAACAGTTCATGGATCACCCTGCGCTTTTTCTCCAGCGTTGATTTTGCCATCTCCAGCAAACGGTCCAGCTCGGCAAAAAGCTTTTGTTTATCCCCTTTATACAGGTAGCCAAGGCGCGCCATATTCACCGTCACTACCCCGATGCTGCCCGTCATCTCCGCGCTGCCGAAAAGCCCGTTGCCGCGCTTGAGCAGTTCGCGCAGGTCCAGCTGCAAGCGGCAGCACATACTGCGTACGGCTCCGGGTTTGTACGCGTCGGGGTTTTCTTTTCTTTCGCCGTTTTCATCCACGATATACTGGCTGCCCATGAAGTTTTGAAAATAACTTGAGCCGATCTTTGCGCTGTTTTCCAGCAACACGTCCACGTTTTTGCCGTACCAGTCAAACTCTTCGGTGATGTTGACCGTGGGGATGGGAAAAGTAAAGGGCTGTCCCGTGCGGTCCCCTTCGGTCATCACTTCGTAAAAGGCGCGGTTTATCATATCCATCTCGGGTTGAAAATCCTTAAACGTCATCTGCTCCACATCCTCAAAGCCGCGCTCTTTTGCCTTTTGCATAATCTTTGCGTCGTTTTTGAAAGAGCGAAGCAGATGCACATCCTCTCTGGTGGGGATCTGGTCTTTGAGATCCTCCGGAACCGTCCAATCGATGGTGATGTTTGTAAAGGGCGATTGCCCCCAGCGTGAGGGGACGTTGAGGTTGTACACAAAACTCTTGACCGCTTTTTTCACGTCGGTGTAGCTTAGGTCGTCGGCAAACAGATAGGGGCTGAGGTAGGTATCAAAGGAGGAAAACGCCTGCGCCCCCGCCCACTCGCTTTGCAAAATCCCCAGAAAATTCGCCATCTGTCCCAGGGCTTCCCTTAAGTGCTTGGGCGCTTTTGACTCAACCCTGCCGCGTACGCCGTTGAAGCCCTCGTTCAGCAGTTGGCGCAGACTCCACCCCGCGCAGTAACCCGTCAGACAATCCAGATCGTGGATATGCAGATCGCCGTTTCTGTGGGCGTACCCCTCATCTTTGGAATAAATCTTATCCAGCCAGTAGTTGGCGATCACTTTGCCCGCGAGGTTATTTACCAGCCCCGAGTTGGAGTACCCCGTATTGGCGTTGGCGTTGATGCGCCAATCCTGCTTGAAGATATACTCCTCCACGCTGGCGGTGGAGTCGATAAAAGTGGTATCTTTGTTCAATCCCAGGATATGTTCCCGCTGCATCTTATGCATAAAACGGTAGGTGATAAAAGATTTCATCACCTCAAAATATCCCGCTTCATACAAAGCCTTTTCAATCATATCCTGGATCTCTTCAACGGAGTTGATCCCCTCGGTCTCAATCCGCTGTAAAACGGCGTAATACACGCCCTTGTCGTATGCTATACTTCTGCTTTTGAAAGCTTTTTTTATGGCATCTTCGATCTTGTAGGCGGCAAACTCCTCCTTGGAACCGTCGCGCTTAAAAATAATATTTAACATCGTTTTCCCTTTGTCTTCACTCTTTTTAGCATACTCTTTTGAAGATAAATCCACCATAAAAGTTTTTTTAAAAAAACTTGAAAATCGACGGGTTTGCGTGGGCAAAACCCCCGTCAATTCGAGTATAAAACGGTACGGATATTTTCCTTGTCGATATTGCGCATTTGATCATATTTTTTTTGAAATTCGATCTTTTGCGCTTTTGTAATAGGTGTTCTTATGGATTTGTATTCGACCAGCTTATCATCCTTGTACATGCCGCTGACGATAGCGTGTACCCAGTAATACCCCGTATCTTTGCGCATATTTTTGATCACGCCCTCCCACTTTTGACCGTTTTTGAGCTTTTCCCACATCTGCTTGAACACTCTTTTGGGCATATCGGGATGGCGGACGATGCTGTGGGGTTTGCCCACAAGCTCCGCCACGCTGTAGCCGCTGATCTGGGCAAACAGGTCGTTGGCGTAGGTGATGCGACCTTTGAGATCGGTGCGGGAGATGATCAGCTCCCCCTCGGGCACCTCCGTTTCAAACAGAAACTCCGATCGGTTAAACTCCATCTTACTGTCCTTTATCCAACTGATCGGCAAACTCTCCGAGGTTTTGCTTCTTTTTCAAATCCCCGTTGTAAACGATCGTCGTGGGGTCCACATCCTCACGGGCCAGAATTTCGGGAACCGCGTCGTTGTTGTTCATCACCTCCATATTGCTGTTAAGCTCATCTTCGCTGTACGCCATCTGCATATCCGCCGCCATGACGTTATCGATCTCTTCGATCACGCGAAGCTTTTCAAGCTCCTCTTTGACCCCCTCGCCCTCGATGGTAACGATCACCCGTCCCTTCTCGTCGTGAAGATGGTAATCACACACGTCGCAGTTTTGCAGATCCTGCACCACCTGTTCTAAATGCTCCGGTCTTGTTTGTACTACTATGCTTGAAATGTTCATCTTGTCTCCTTTAGTATTTGATCTATCTCTCCTTTTTGCCGGGCAAAGCCCGTCAAAAATTCCTCTCACTTAAGCCTCGCCCTTGGCTCGGCTCCACTGCGAGTAAGCAAAGCTCACTCTCCGCTTCTATCCTTCTCCTGTTTTTCGCGAACAAAGTCCGCTAAAACCTCTAAAGCCTCGCCCTTGGCTCGGCTCCACTGCGAGTAAGCAAAGCTCACTCTCCGTTCCGTTTTGATCCATTTATCCTCTTGTTGCGAGAAGTTCACGGCAATCGCCAAAAGTTGATCACCCTGTCGTCGCTGGCGCTAAAGAGGCTGCGCTCCTTTGTAAACAGAATCTGCGTCATCGTCGCATTTTGCCCCTTGAGATCATACAGCTTCTCTTTGCTGCCGACATCAAAGATCAAAATATTGTTTTGCTCATTGTACGCCACCGCCGCCAGCTGCGCCTTGGGACTCAGCGCGCAAGCGTAAAGCAAAAAATCAAACTGCAGATAGTACGCACCGTAGCGTTTATATACCGCCGCACGCCTATCCTGTCCGGCGGTAAGCACAACGCCGTTTTTATAATCCACCTGATACGCCCGGTCCACATTTTGCCCCTTTAGCTCCTTTTGGATCGCTCCGGTATCGGTTTGTACCAGATGCACCACCCCGCTTTCATCGGTGGAAGCGTAGGTATCCCCATCCTTAGCCAAGGCAAAATCGCTAAAGGAGGAGTAACTCATCTGCTTGATATACAGCGGCTTTTGCTCCGCCAGATCATAGAGCACCAACTGATTGCTCAAAAGCCCGATAAGCAGATGCTCACCATCCACAAAAGCCGCTTTGACCATAAACCAGTGGCGGGAGATATCGATCTTTTTTTCCAGCTTGCCATCTTCATAGATCCACAGGTTACGGTACCCCTTCATCCCCTGTGACACGATCAGCAGCCGATCTGCGAACTTATCGATGGAGTAGATCTTCGCGGGTACCTCATCGCCCATAAAATCTTTAATCTTTGGCAGCACCACCTGCTTTATGCGCTCCTTGCTTGAAAGATCGAAAATATCCACCGTTCCGCTGCTCGTGCCCGCATAGAGACGGTTTGGTTCATAGTAGATGCTTTGTACCAAACCGCTGGCTTGCAGCGAATAGGCGGGGTCGATACGCTCAAGTGCTAACAGCTGTCCGCAAAAGAGCAGCACCAAAAGGGCAAAACGCATCATGCCTGCGCCTTTCTTTGCTCCTCCATCTCAAGTTCGATCTTTTGAATCTCCGCCTGGACTTGAAAGAAGTGATCCTGGGTGACGTTATCGTTCTTACTCCATTTCACCTCGATCTCGCCGCCGTATTCAGAACCCATCTCCTCAATCTTGTGTGCGAAAACCTCCATGTTTTCGCATACCGCCTCTTTGCCGTCAAAGCCGTCGGTTAAGCGTATCTGCCATCCCCCCCGGCCGTTTTCTTCGATATTTGCCTGAAACTCCACCTTTGCCATTTTTTCCTCCTTTTATCTGTTTATTGTCCTCTTTTTTTGATTCATATTTATTTTTCATGGACCCCCTTTATACCGATGGCACCTGCGGGGCATACCCCGACGCAAAAGCCGCACGCCGTGCACTTTTGCGCATCGATCTCGGGACGAAACATCCCCAGAAAATCGATCGCTTTGTCCAAACAGGGGTCCTTACACGAAAAGCACATGGTGTGATTCCAGCTGAGACATTTGAGCATATCGATGGCAAACTCCGCTTTGATACGCTGTTTGTGCTCCACTTGCAACACCCCCGGTTCGCACGCTTTGGCACACTCGTCACAGTAGGTGCACCCTCCTTTGGTAAAATCCAGCACCGGGGTTTTATCCTCTGCGATGACGATGATCTGTTCTTGGCAAAGAGTCGCGCATTTTCCATCACAACTGGCGCACTCTTTGGCAAAAACACTTTCATCCTTTGCATAGGGGGGTCTGATAACGGGGTATTGCTCCTGCTGCTTTTTAAAAGAGGTAAAAAGCTTTCGTCTGCCTATATCCATAACCGCTCCTTGTGCATCTTTAACGTTTCAGGCGGAAAGCCGCCTGAAACGCTGTTTACTCCTGGACCGTATCCAAGCCCTCATAGAGTTTCGTACCTTCCCATGTGGATTTGTGTTTTCCCTCCGGGTCGGTGTACTCGGGCCGGAACGTGTTATCCACGGCAAGATCCGTCTGCGACTGCGGTGCGTGGCACTGCGTACAGTTGAATCTCGCTCCGGCGAGCTTGTTGATCTTTTTGACCGACGTTTCGTTTTTCATATTGTCGATACTCTTTTTAAACTCTTTTCCGTCAAACTTGTGTTTGGGACGCATATCCAAAAAGTGTGAAGAGGGGATCGCCGTCGCCTGAACCGCCGGGGCGATATTTGGCATGTGGCACCCTTTACACGCATTGTTTGCTTTGGTTACGGGCAGCATCCCTTCTACCCCGTGGGGGATCATGGGCGGCGCGTCCTGAAACGCCCTGTTGAAGGTTTGTCCGCTTCCCGCCGGGGTGTTAATATACTCCGTTTTTTCCGGAGCAACCCCCTGCTCGCTGTATAGAGTCGTTTTCCGCAACCCCAGACTCTCTTCCGTTACCGCGGTTTTTACTGCGTCAGGTTCACCTGCCGCAGGTTTTGCCGCATTCGTTTCGGTACAACCCGTCATCACTGCCGCGGCAGCTGCTAAACCGATCACGGTCAATCCAAATCGTTTTCCTAGTTTCATCATTCTCTCCTACTCAAAAATTACCGATGCGATAAAAGCACATCTTTAACTTATACGTGTTTTTCTACTTCTTTTGGGCACTCAGGTTTTTAATGGCAAAACCCAAAGCGTCGTCGTCGCATACTTCCACACAGCGGCCACAGTTGGTACACTCCCCCGATAGAACCGGTTCGGAGTGTTTGCCGACCATATGCAGCACCTGCTTCTCCGGACACACCTCTTTGCACTTCATACAAAGCGTACACTTTGCTTCGTTGTGGTGGACCCGGATAAAGCTGAACCGCCCTACCAGCGAGTAAAACCCGCCCAAAGGACAGATATGGCCGCACCAACCGTTTTTCAAAACAAAAAGGTCAAATAAAAAGAGCACCAACATCGCCGCCCAGCCAAAGCCAAGGCCGAAGATCAACCCCCTGTGCACCATCGAAATGGGCGAGACAAACTCAAAGGCCGTAATTCCGAAGGCAAAGGAGATCACAAGACTGATGCCGATCACCCAGTAGCGCATATTGCGCGTCGCGGGCTGCCGTTTCTGGATAGCGTTGAACCCCAGCTTTCGTCTTAAAAAGTTGGCCAGATCGGTGATCATATTCACCGGACATACCCAGCTGCAAAACATTCTGCCGCCAAGGAGCGCGTAAAAAAGCAAAATGACCGCCGCTCCCACCAAAACATTGGTTGCGAGCAAAGAGCCCGCAGCAAACATTTGCAACACGGCGTAAGGATCGCTTAGGGGGACCGTCTCAAAAAGCAGCGAACTGCTCAAATTCCCCTGTAAAATCTTCCAACCCCATACGTTGGCGCCGATATACAGCCCCATCAGTGAGATCTGAACGATCCGTCTGAGGATAAGGAAGCGGTACTTATCGTAAATTCTACTCATCAAGCAATCCTCCCATATCGTTCAGCGAATCCATCGGAGACCGTTCACTCAGCTCCGTTTTGGTCTCTTCCCCGAAGGCGTTTTCCAAACGCTTCTCATCTTCGGCGTCCCAGCCTTTGATATAGTGGTCTCCCACTTTCCCCTGGGCTACCTCTTTTGGCAAGACAAAGATCGCGGCTTTTTCGGTCACACAGGCACGCTCGCACAGACCGCAGCCGGTACAGGCGTCGCTGTGGACCACCGGTTTTAAAAAGGCGTGTTTGCCCGTCCGCTCATTTTTCGAATACTCCAGCGTGATCGCTTCATCCAGAAGCGGGCAGGCCCTGTAGCACGCATCGCACTGTATCCCCCAAAAGGCGATACAGTTCTCCACATCCACTACGGCAAGTCCCATCTGGGCTTTGGTGATATCAAGCTCGCCCTCATCGTTACTGACAAGCTTTTCCTCCAAAGCGTTCGTGGGGCAAACGGGCACGCAGGGAATATCGGTGCACATATAGCACGGTACCTCCCGCGGGATAAAGTACGGCGTTCCAAGGGGCTTGTTATCGCCGGGCTTGGCCAGTTCCAAAGTGTCAAAGGGGCAGTGTTCCACACAGAGCCCGCATTTGATGCAGGTTTTTAAAAACTCCTCCTCCTCGATTGCGCCGGGAGGTCGCAGCAAAAGCTGTGATGCGGTCACTTCATCAACATATGCACTCCAAACCAAACCTCCCAACGCGGCAAGGCCTAAGCCCCGCGCCGTATTGAGAAGAAAAGTCCGTCTTGCACTGTTTTGCTCACCCTGCTTCTTTGACATCTTTTTCTCACTTTCAAGATTGTTATTGCTCAAGACAATACACCTTTTGTTTCTGCACTCGTTTTAAAACTTTACGCTTGGTAAATTTTCACCGCACACTTTTTAAAATCCGTCTGTTTGGACATGGGACACGTCGCATCAAGACACACTTTGTTGATAAATACTTTCTCATCGAACCACGGCACGAACACAAGACCTCTCGGGGGTCTGTTTCTTCCTCTGGTTTCCACTCTTGCTTTGACTTTGCCCCGTCTGGATTCAACCCAGCACAGACCGCCCTGTTTCAAGCCTTTGTCCTGCGCATCACGGGGGTGCATATAGCACAGCGCTTCGGGAACGGCGCGGTAGAGTTCGGGTACTCTCATGGTCATGGTACCGCTGTGCCAGTGTTCAAGCACACGCCCGGTACACAACCATGTATCATACTCCGCATCCGGTTTTTCCGGCGGATCCATATAGGGTCTGGCAAAGATTTTCGCTTTGTTTTTCAAACTCTTCTTGGTTTTATCGGTAATTCCGGTCAAATTACCCTGCGATAACGCTTTGGCCAGCGTTCCGTAGAAGGCGAAATCCCCGTAGTTTTCCTTTTTCGCGTAGGGGTCGTATTTGGAGTTGAATCTCCACTGCGTTTCCTTGCCGTCTACAACGGGCCACTTCAGCCCACGCACTCTGTGGTAGGTATCAAAATCCGCCAGGTCGTGCCCGTGGCCTCTGCCAAACCACGCATACTCCTCAAACAGGTACTTGTGGATAAAGAAGCCATACCCCTCAAACACTTTTCCGTCGCTGCCGACCACGTTTCTAAAATCACCGTAGCCCTCAGAGTTGTCGTACCCTCTTTGGATCGGATCGTTTTGATCAAGCTTGTAACTTCTGGCTTCCTCGTTGGCAAAGAGGATGTCAAACATCGTCGTATCTTCGCTGTAGCCCATCTTTTTGGCTTCGCCGACCACGTCGGGGAGTTTCACGCCGTTTCGCAGCGTATATCCGCCCCAGAGATCTTTGACCGTAAAGCGCTTTGAAAGTTCTACCCACTGCCAGGTATCACTCATCGCATCCCCTACCGGGACAACCTGCTGTCTCCAGTGCTGGGTACGTCTTTCGGCGTTGCCGTACGCGCCCCATTTTTCATAGATCATCGCACTGGGCAGTACCAGGTCGCTGACTTTTGCCGAGATGCCGGGGTAGCCGTCGGAGGTAACGATGAAGTTGTCCATCTCCCGCGCGGCTTTGATCCAGTGGTGCGCGTTGGCGCTGTCTTGATAGGCGTTACATACATTCACCCACGCAAACTTCACCACACCGTCTTCGATATCTCTGTGGATCTTCATAATGTGCTGGTTGCCTACGGGGTTGAGCGTACCGTTGGGGATCTTCCAGCGATCTTCGGTGATCTTTCTGTGCTTGGGGTTTTTGACCATCATATCCGCAGGCAGCCTGTGGGCAAAGGTCCCGACCTCTCTTGCCGTACCGCACGCGCTGGGCTGACCCGTGAGGGAAAAGGCGCCGCTGCCGGGGCGGGCTTGCTTGTTGAGCATAAAGTGTACATTGTATGAAAGGGTGTTTGTCCAGCTTCCTCTGGTGTGCTGGTTCATCCCCATCGTCCAGAAGCTGACCACTTTTCGCCCCTTTTCGATATAGAGGTTCGCCAATGTCTGCAGCTTTTGCTTAAACTGATCCAAAGGCTCGTCGGGATCACCTTTGGAGATTCTTGCTACATAATCAAGGGTATAGGGTTCAAGGAACCTTTTATACTCTTCAAAAGAGATCTCCCAGTGCTTCAAGCCCGCGGGCTTGTTTTCCATCATGTCGCCCTCTTTGTAGCCAAAGACGCTCAATGCCGGCGCTTCCGTATCTGAAACCTCTTTTCGCATCTCCTTTCTCAGCGTCTCCATCTCTTTACCGTCATATTTGCCCTGCTGTACCGATTTTTCGTCGGAACGGCGCATACCGTACCCCATATTCACCGGTTGGGAAGCGAAAACGATATACTTTTTGACAAAATCCCAATCGATCGCTTCGGGGTGATTGTATACGATCTCTCTTGCGATATAGTTCCACATCGCCATATCGGTATTTGGCGTAAAGATGATTTCGATATCGGCCAGATCGGAGGTTCTGTGCGTATAGGTAGACATATTGATCACCTTCACGCGATCGGGATCGGAAAGTTTTCTATCGGTTACACGCGACCACAAAATGGGGTGCATCTCCGCCATATTGGACCCCCAGGAAACCACCGTATCGGTCAATTCGATATCATCGTAACACCCGGCGGGTTCATCGATACCGAAGGTTTGGTAAAAGCCCACGACCGCACTGGCCATGCAGTGTCTGGCGTTGGGGTCGATGGCGTTGGAGCGAAAGCCGCCTTTCATCATCTTTTGCGCGGCGTAACCCTCCATCACGGTATACTGCCCCGATGCGAAGACACCCACACCCTCGGGTCCGCTTGCTTTGAGCGCTTTTTTGATGTGGACCTCCATCTCGTCAAAGGCACGCTTCCAGCTTACGGGCTTAAATTGTCCCTTTTTGCTGAAGTTGCCGTTGTCATCCACACGCAAAAGCGGAGTTTTCAGCCTGTCGGCACCATACATAATCTTTGCATTAAAGTAACCTTTGATACAATTGAGCCCTCTGTTTACGGGAGCTGCGGGGTCACCCTTGACGGCAACGATTCGTCCATTTTTAGTCGCCATCATAATCCCGCACCCCGTACCGCAGAAACGGCACGCAGCTTTGTCCCATCTCCAACCGCTTTGCGCCTGCTCTGAGCGCGCTTGAAGCTCACTTGGAACGGACATCCCAACAGCTGCCGCCGCTGAAGCCGCCGCAGAACTCTTGAGAAAATCTCTTCGTGATACTGACATGTTCTCTCCTTTTTTTAGCATATCAGAGAAAATTGTAACAGTATTACAAAGACGATTCCTTGACCTATGTCAAATATAAAATTTTATGATCAGCTTTATTTAAGAGTAAGAAAGTCTTAATTACTCTGTGCTTTAGCGCTGTTTTCTTTGTAGACGCGCAGTGCCAGCAAGAGATTGCCGCCGTGGAGAAGATTAAGCAGGATAAACAGCAAAGCAAGCAGGTAAAAAAACGGCTCTGCACCCAACCAAAGGGTTAGCAAAAACAACCCCAGCCACCCGCAGTAGAGGTAAAATCCCGCGGCGACTCTTTTTTGCGGGATCATTTCACGCATGGTG
This sequence comes from Epsilonproteobacteria bacterium tcs-49, assembly GCA_002049495.1. Taxonomy (GTDB): domain Bacteria; phylum Campylobacterota; class Campylobacteria; order Campylobacterales; family Sulfurovaceae; genus TCS-49. Next base: position 95,353 of record LLYS01000004.1, read on the forward strand.
GGCACGTCGAAAAAGCCGCGAGCGCTGAGGTGGAACCAGGTGATAAAGGGGACGATTTTGTACAGCATGGCGCTGATGGTGCCGTAGATAAAGCCAAAGCCCAGCAGCACAAGCGCGTAGCTATTGTCCGTGCCAAACCATACGCTCAGCCCCCACAGTGCCGACCCCGCGATCAATGATCCCATGGCGACGAAGAAATAGCGCACCGAGAAATCTTTGAGTTTGCGTTTTCTTTTTGCAAGGCGCAAAATAACGGCCGCGGCGTAGAAACAAAACAGGGCGCTTAACAGCACCGTAAAAAGCGCGGCAAAAGAGACCTGCATCAATACCGCGAGAATAAACAGCACCAAAAGCGCGGCGCTTACCGTAACCATATCGCTTTTAAAGCGCGGGGAAAAATCCTTGGTAACCCAGAACATGGGGATCACTTGAAAGCTGACGCCCATGATCAAAAGTCCCACCCATCCAAAAAACATCGTTACCAGATGCAGCCGCACGAAGTCGGTATAAGTACCGGAAAACTCACCCAAAGCGTGGAAGCTTAGCAGCATCATCCCTATCAAAACGGAGAAAGCGAGAAAAAGCGTCGCGTAGAAGATGGCGCGCAAAGAGAGGTTGTCGCGGTTTTCCCGAAACAGCCGCCACGCTACCAGCAGGGCAAAAAACAGCAGCGTCGCCCCGAGTAAAGCCGCGGCGCCCCACAGCAAAGGTTTGTTATAGAGTAAAAACCCCGCCGCAAAGAGCAGCGTCCCGAGGTTCAACCCCCCATAAACCATATTGGTCACACGTTTGATATGCGTAAACGTCACGCCGCCGACAACGGGCAAAAATTGAAACACCGCGCCGATCATCACCATCATCATAAACCCGAGAGTAAACAGATGAACCAGCGCAATCTGTCCGGGCAGATGCGAAGGGGTATGCAGCACCCCCGCTTCCAGCGCCATCACCACCCCCGCCAAAACCGCGTAAAAGGGAGCGGTCAGGAAAAACTTGATCGTACTTTCATAGGGAGGGGCTTGATCCAGACTCAATCCGCTAAACATCTGCTACTCCTTTTTTGCCTCCAGGGCTAGGGTCAACTCTCCGCCGTCATCTTCCCAGACGTAGACGATAACCCCCTCACCGGGTTCGATCGTCTTGCTGCAAAGCCCCTTTTGCTTTAAAATATCGTACAGCTTACACGGCCGCATCCGGTGGGTGATGCGCAGATAGGTGCGATCTCCTACCCGCGGCAGTTCCCGTGCGATGCGCATGAGCGGTTCGGGGGCTTCAAGCTCGGATACGTCCAGCTCGATTTGGCGAAAGTTTTGCATCTACAGCGCTTTCATCTTTTCGATGATCGCTTCGGAATCCAGTGCGTTATCGGCAAGGGAGTACATGATCTGTTCCTCTTTCATATTGTGCTGCCCCATGACAAAAAGCAGATTTTCCGAATTGCCCAAAAACTTCTCTTTGTCTCTGTTTTCGATCGCCTCAGCCATCTGGCGCATAATTGTGCGCATCTGCTCATGCTCCATGATCATAACGCCCGTGGGGTTGCACCCCTCGCCGCCGCTTTCGTTGAAGGCGGGAAACATCACCTCCTCCTCCATGGCAAAATGCTTGAGCATATGGCCCTCAAAGGCGGCAAACTGCTCCAGCGCTTCATCCCATTGCTGGGCATCGACACTGCTTTCAAGCTGCGCGAACTCGCCGTCGCACTCCTTGTGATCTGCGCTCATAAATGTGTGAATATTCATAATCTATCCTTTTTTAAAAGATATCATATACTATTTATATAGTACCCGCATTGACGCAGGTCAAGTTTAAAAAGATGGGTGTTTGGGGAAAATTTTGTAGATGTGTGTAGAAAAACGCAGGTGCTAAAGCACCTGCAAAGCGATTATACCGCCGTAACGTTTTCGGCTTGCGGGCCTTTTTGTCCCTCACCGATCTCAAAGGTGACCTTTTGACCGTCGTTAAGAGAAACTCTTTCAAAGGCGTTACCGCTTTTGTTGATCTGTGAAAAGTGTACAAATACGTCTTTTCCGCCGTCTTCCTGTTCGATAAAACCGAACCCTTTATCGCTGTTGAACCATTTTACTGTTCCGTTTACTAATGTTGCCATTGTAGTACCTTTTATGTATGTTTTGTGAAAGGTAATGTTTGAAGTTGTCTTTTAGGTGGATTTTTACTGGAGATTTTTTGTCGTCAATATAAATACAGTCTAAAGATGTAATTCGTATCATCTTTCATTGGCAGCCAGTATAACTGAATCGAGCGCAAAACACAAGGATTTTGGAACAAATGACGAAATTTAATCGATTTTACTGTATTATCTTGCAAAATTGGCAAAAACAGCTTACATAACTATAAGCGCTTATGGTTGTATAAGCAGTTTGGGAAGGAACTTTTCTTGCAACAACCATACACTATCCGGGGAGATCTTTTCGGAGGGATCACCGCCGCCGTAGTGGCTCTGCCGCTGGGACTGGCCTTTGGCGTAGCCAGCGGTCTGGGGGCCGCTGCGGGGGTGTACGGGGCGATCATCCTGGGGTTTTTCGCATCCTTGCTAGGGGGTACGAAAACCCAGATCTCGGGTCCTACGGGTCCCATGACCGTGGTTATGGCTTCCGCCGTCGTGGCGCTGGAGGGCGATCCGGCGCTGATCGCTGCGGTGGTGCTGCTCTCGGGCGTGTTTCAGATCGCTTTCTCCCTTGCGCGCATCGGCAAATATGTACGCTACATCCCCTACCCCGTCATTTCGGGGTTTATGAGCGGGATCGGCGTGATCATCATCTTGCTGCAGCTCAACCCCTTTTTGGGACAAAGCGCAGACGCCGATACGGTCCATATCCTCCAAACCCTGCCCCAAACGCTGCAAAATGCGCACCTTGACGCGGCCGCTTTGGGGCTGGCGACGCTGGCGATCATGTTTTTCACCCCCGCCAAGGTAGCCAAATTGCTGCCCACGCCGCTGATCGCGCTGCTGGTTTTAACGCCCCTTTCCGCAGGCTTGAACCTGGATATAGAAACCATCGGTACCATCCCCACGGGCTTGCCCGAGTTTGTGATGCCCGCTTTGAGCTTCGAAGTGTACAAAACGGTGCTCACCCTTGCCGTCACGCTCGCACTGCTTGGTTCCATCGATACCCTGCTGACCTCTTTGGTCGCCGATTCCATGACGGCAACAAAGCATCATCCCGACAGGGAGCTGTTTGGACAGGGGGTAGGCAACGCCCTGTGCTCCTTTGTCGGTGCGATCCCCGGGGCGGGAGCAACCATGCGTACGGTGATCAACATCAAAAGCGGTGGCACCACGAAACGCTCGGGGATGCTGCACGCCCTGACGCTTTTGCTCATCGTTTTGTTTTTCGCGCCTCTGGCTTCCCAGATCCCCATGGCGGTTTTAGCGGGGATTTTGATCAAGGTGGGCTTGGATATTTTGGATTACAAGTTTCTGAAAGTGTTTAACACCGCCCCGAGAAACGATCTTTTAGTGATGCTTAGCGTCTTTTTCGTCACGGTTTTTATCGATCTGATCACCGCCGTGGGGCTGGGGATCGTGCTGGCGTCTTTGCTGATCGTATACCGCATCACAAAGGAGACGAAGATTACCACCGCCAACACGGACAACGGCGACCACCCCCACATCAACGATCCAAACACCCACATCGTCACCATCGACGGGGCCTTCTTCTTTGGGTCCAGTACCGCTTTCGAGCGGGAGATCCACTCCATTTTAGATACCAAAACAGTAATCATCGACTGCTTGAAAGTCCCCTTTATCGATATCACCGCCATCTTTACCCTGCAGGAACTCTTAGAACACCTGCAAAACCGCGGCATCGAAACGGTACTGCTTGTTACCCCCGCACACAGACAAAAACTGCGCAATTTGAAACCCCGGGGGATCTTTCACGATATTCGCATGGAGGATTCGATACAAAAGGCTTGCACCTAACCTTTCGCCAAATTTTGATACAGGTCAATAAATCTGATCTAATAATTGGCGACAATGCCGTAGCGTAACCTCAAAAGGAGCATGCTATGGCACTGCAAAACCTTTCTATTTTACTGGTTGATGACGAGATGCAGATTCGCCGCCTGCTTTCGCGCTTTTTAAAAAAGCTGTGCGGCGAAGTCTTAAGCGCAAAAAACGGCAAAGAGGCGCTGGAACTTTTTGAACGCCGCCCCGTCGATATCGTCATTACCGATATCCGGATGCCGGCTATGAACGGGATCGAACTGCTCAAGGCGATCAAAGCATCCGATCCCGAACAAACGGTGATTCTTTTTTCCGGCTCCAACGATTACGACTTTTTAATAGAGGCGATCAATCTGGGAGCGGACAGGTTTTTCAACAAACCGCTGGATTTTGACAAACTCCGCTCGGGGTTGGAAAACATCGCCAAAAAACTTTCGGCGCAGAAAGAAAATGCGCAGTACCAAAAGATGATGCAGCGCCAGTGGGATATGCAGCTGCAAAACTCCAAAGAGCAGCTGCATGAGTTTGAGCAGTACCAGCAGCTGCTGATGAACTCCACCTGTATCAGAAGGTTCGACACAAAGGGAAAGGTCACCTACGCCAATACAAAGCTCGCGCGAAAAATGCGGCGGAAGCCGGAACAGATGTACGGTACCCCCGCATATAAAGACGCCGCACGGAAGCAGCGCCCCCTCTCTTTTGAAAAAGTGCGCAGCATCCTCAAACAAAGCCCCCGGTTTCAATCTATCATCGCCCACTCCCGCGAGGGGGATTCCCCGTTGTACCTTGACAGCTTTATAGCCCCTATCAAGGATCAAAGCGGCGGCATCAAAGAGTTTCTCGAAATCGGCTACGACGTCAGCAGGATCTATTCGCTCAACCGCCGTATGGAGAAACTCAACGATGAAGTGATCTACCTGTTGGGGTCCGTTGCCGAAAGCCGCTCTATCGAGACGGCTTCCCATCTGCACAGAGTCACGGGCTACTGCTCAATTTTGGCAAAATACACCGATATGAGCAAAGAGGAGCGGGAAATTTTTAAACGTGCCGTACCGCTGCACGATATCGGCAAGATCGCCGTACCAAACCGCATCTTGCAAAAACGGGGCCCCTTAGACGACGAAGAGTTTGAGCAGGTCAAGGAACACACCACGATAGGCCACAATATCCTGTGCAGCGTAGACAATGATATCTTTACCGCGGCGGCCGATATCGCTTTAAGCCACCATGAAAAATATGACGGCAGCGGTTACCCGCTGGGACTCAAGGGCACCGAGATCAGCTTCATGGGGCGCCTCGTGGCTATAGCGGACGTATTTGACGCCCTGACTTCCAAACGCGCTTATAAGAAGGAGTGGGATATTGACCAATCGCTGCACATCATAAAAAAAGAGCGGGGATCCCACTTTGATCCGCAGATACACGATCTGTTTTTTGATCATATCGATGAGATTTTAGAGTTCAAACAGCAGATCAGAGAGGGAAAACTGTGCAGTTTTTTACACCGCCGCTGCAACTGATCCGCCAACTCCGTGACTCCCTTTGCAGCGGTGAAAAGGCAAGCCGAAAGTTGGTGCGGATGCACCTGCTGGCGTTTGTGATAACGACCTCGGCAATCATCAGCTCCTTTTTGGCGCTGTATTACTTAAGCGGTTTGCAAAAACAGGATGCGCACGTTATCAATCTCAGCGGCAAGCAGCGGATGCTGACGCAAAAAACGATCCTGCTTGCGACCAAATACACCTATGTTAAAAATCCCGACGATATGGAAACCCTGCAGCGGCTGCTGCACCGTATCCATCAAAACGAAACCGTCCTCAGAAAGAGGGCAAACCTGCAACAAAGCCCGCTGCATGGAAAGATCGATCAAAAGATACAAACCCTCATCCGCTATAAGGAGATGCTGCAAACCTCCGCTCCCTCCCTGAAAATTCTCGCGCGGTTTGAACGGACGGCGCTGGAGCTGCAAAACCTCTTTGACCGAAGCACGGAGACAAAAGAGCGCGCCCTGGGCCAAAAGATCGAACTGCTGCACAAAGTGCTCCTTCTTACCGCCACCGTCTTGCTGCTGACCGTCGTCGCGGAGACACTGCTGATCTTTCGCCCCGCTATCTTCGAGATACTTAAACGCACCCAACAGCTGCACACGCTCAACGGGCAGCTGCACAAACGGGTGGAACAAGCGGTCGCGCAAAAAAGGGAGCAGGAGCTGCTGCTGATGCAAAAGACCAAAGCCGCCGAAATGGGAGAACTGATCAACAATATCGCCCACCAGTGGCGCCAACCCATCACCATCGTCAATCTCTACCTCGATTCCGTAGCCGAGGATTTGAAAGAGGGCTCTTTTGATAAAAAAGAGTTGCTGCAGATGCTGCAAAGTGCCAAGGAGACCATGGGGCACATGTCCGAAACCATCGATGAGTTCCGCAGCTTTTTTCTCCCCGCAAAAACACGGGAGCGATTCAACCTGAAAGACTCCATCCTCCGTGTTGAAAGGTTGATGCACCACCATTTAAGCTACCTTGATATCGATGTGTGTTACGACTTCAACGAAGGGGATTTTAGCGCATTCGGCCGCCGCGGGGAGCTGGAACAATGCCTTATGGTCCTGATCAACAACGCCAAAGACGCCATCCTTTCCCGAAGAAAAAACTCAAAACACAAAGGCGGGACGCTGCTGTTTAGCCTGCAAAAAGACACCGCAGGAACCAGCCTCTCCCTGACCGATGACGGAGGGGGTATCCCCAAGGGGATCGGTTCAAAAATCTTTGAACCCTACTTTAGCACAAAAGAGAGTGAAGGCACGGGCGTGGGGCTGTATATGTGCAAAAAGATCATCACCGACCGTTTCGGCGGTGATCTGGTATTTAGCGTGGCAAACGGTTATACCACCTTTACGATCATCCTTCCGGAGGATCCATAAACGACAGCGGTGTTCTTTTCTGTATCCGCTTACGCAGACTCTCTTTAAAGGAGGGTGCCGCCGCGTTGGAGAAGAGCAGGTTTTTAACTGTTTTTTCATTATCGCTCGGATTTTGAAACGCCCGGGTCGCTTCCATAACGGTGACGGCGATAGGAGGACGCTGCACCAGATACAACCCGTCCGCGCGGCAGACCACTCCCTCTTGCAAAACCCGCATATACCACCCGGTTTTCCCGCTATCGTAAATATATCTTGTAAAGCCGCTCTCCTCCCAGCGTTTGGAAATTTTCCAGCAGGGTTTTCGGGGTTGCGTTACTTCAAAAAGCGCGGTTCCGATACGGTAGATATCCCCGATACACACCTGCTCTTCGCTCAGCGTACTGACGGTAAAGTTTTCCCCCAACGCGCCGAAGGGCAGATGGGATCGCTGTAAAAAGCGGCACCAGGATTCGTAATGCAGTACGGAGTTGACAAAGATCGCTTTATCCACTCCGCCGTGATGCGCCGTATCGGCGACCTCATCTCCCTCAAGCCCGTCAAACCCCACGTTTAACATGCCATCAACGCTCTCTTTAAAAAAAGCGGTGGTCCATTTGGGAGTGACGCAACTGTGTTTTTGCTCTATGGTCTGTACTTTTCCAGTCTGTATCGACAGTAGCTGCGCTACATTGATTGCCATCGGATATTCTCCTTTTCACGGCAAGATCGTAGCAAATTATAAAAAGAAAGGGTTTGATCCGTATCAAAATCCCCGCAGAAGATGCGGGGAGGGTTTTAGGCGGCTTGAAGAAGTTTTTTCAAATCCTCTTCGGCGTCGCCGGTGAGGTGCAGATTGAAGTGCTGCGCAAGGAAGTTGAAGATATCCTCGTTGACAAACTGCGGCGGCTTCGGCCCCAGATAGATATCTTGAACACCCAGACTAAACAGCGCCAGCAGAATGATCACCGCTTTTTGCTCCATCCAGGAAAGCACGATGGAGACGGGCAGGTCGTTGATAGGCGTATCCAGCGCTTCGCTCAGCGCTTTGGCGATCTCGACGGCGCCGTTGCTGTCGTTGCACTGCCCAAGGTCGATATAGCGGGGGATATCGGTCCCTTCGATATTGCCAAAATCGATATCGTTAAAGCGGAACTTCCCGCAGCTTGAGGTGATGATGACGCAGTCTTTTGGCAGGTTTTGCGCCATTTCACGGTAGTAGTTGCCCGCTTTTCCGGGAGCATCGCAACCGGCGATGACGAAAAACTTGCGGATTTTGCCCTCTTGCAGCGCTTGCAGAATTTGCGGCGCCAAAGTAAGCACGGTTTTGTAGTGGTGTCCGGTGTTGAGTGTGGTATCCGCGTCCCAGCCGTCGGCGTCTTCACACTGCAGCGTACGCTCGATCAACTCGCTGAAATCGTCGTTTTCGATCTGTGTGGCTCCCTCCACACCCACGATCTTGTAGGTAAAAAGCCGGTCCAGATAGCCGCAATCTTTTTTAGGAGGTACGATGCAGTTGGTGTTGACTACGAAGGTTCCGGGAAAGTGCTCCATCAGTTTGGCCTGATCGAACCACGCTTTGCCCACGTTGCCTTTGAGGTGTTCATACTTTCGCAGCTCGGGATAGCCGTGCGCGGGCAGCATCTCGGAGTGGGTGTAGATATTGATCCCCCTGTCTTTGGTCGCTTCCAGCAGCTTTTCAAGCATCTCCAGGTTGTGGCCGCTGACCAGAATCGCTTTGCCCTCGACCCGGTTTTGCGATACGGTTACGGGCGTGGGGACGCCGAACTTGCCCGTATGGGCGTTTGAAAGCTTATCCATCACCTCCACGCCCGCGCTGCCCACTTTCATCAGCTGGGCGATGTGGTCTTGGAAATTGAAATTGACGTTTGTAAGCGTAAAGTACAGCGTCTCGCTCATCACGTCATCGACGCTTTTGGTCTGCGCGGGCTGCAGCTCGTTGAGGTGTTCACGGTACGCCGACAACCCTTTGAGACCGAAAATCATCGTATCTTGCAATCTGGTTAAATTCTCATCTTTCCCGCAGGTCCCTACCTCGGCGCCGTTGCTGCCGCATCCGCCCGGGGCACTCATTTCGCATTGGTAACAAAACATACTCATAATTGTCTCCTGATTTTTTATTTCAGGGAGTATGGTATTGGCTTTTCATCTCCTTTGCATTGACGCGTATCAAGAAAATTCACACCCCGACGGAGGGGCGGGGGCCAAACAGCATTTTCAAAAATGCCGCCACATAGGTTTTGACGCACCGTCGCTTTCGCTGCGGGGCGGGGTCTTCCCATCCCAGCTTCCGCATAAACCCGCTTTCAAAACACTCATCGATCAGCAGCATCTGCTTGGGCCCCAGACGCATGGAGAGCGCGTAGATGTCGCCGCCGTGTTCAAAGTAGCGGAACTCCCTGCTCTCTTCACGGTAAAATTGCGTCGCAAACACTTCATCCGCGGGCGTATACAGCAGCAAGATACCCTCCTTGCTTTTTGAGAGGTATATCTTTTCTTGCAACAGCCGCCTTAAGCAGCCGCTCGGGGAAAGCCACGGGCAGCAGATTTGAGCGCTGCGTATCCAAAAGTCCCGGATGGAACTCCAGACGCAACTGTTCGATAAAAGCGGGCTCTTCAATTGTGCGGCGATTAAGCTCGTGCAGGAGCGCTTTGGGGCAAAACAGGGCGTTTCGGCTATAGTCGCTGTCAAGATACTCGCTTTGCAAAAACTCCTGCGTGCCGTGAAGTTGTTCAATGATAAAATAAAACAGCGGCTTCTCCTCCACCTTGTAGGAGCGGATCGCGCTGATAATTCGATCTTTTTTCATATGCTATTTTCCGTTATATTTTTCTTAAATCCTTTTAAGCAAAAGAAGTTCCATTAAGAAACTCTGTGTTATAGTACACGAACTTTATCCCAAAGGTAGGTGATGGATCTTTTTCAACGAGGAACATTTTACGCGAAATTCATTTTATATTTTATTCTTTTTGGCATGATCATCGCCGTCGCTACGTCAACGATCAATTATAAACTCAGTTATAAAAATATAGAAAAACAGGTCAAGACCGATGCCCAACTGGTTGCCCGGACCAAACAGATGCAGATCGAAAACTTCATGGAAGATATTCGCCGCAAACTGCGCGCCGTGGAAAACAACCCCCTGTTTCAAAGCTATCTGGACGATCCGGCAAATAAAAAAGCGGTGCAAAACCTCCTCTACGCGATGCTGGCGGGAAATAAAAACTTTTTTCAGGTACGCTACCTGGACGCCTCGGGAAAAGAGCAGATCCGCGCAGAGCGGCTGCGCTTTGGCCGCGGAATGCAGCTTGTCAAGGAGCAGAACCTGCAGAATAAATCCAACCGATACTACTTTCAAGAGACCAAACTGCTCTCCTCGCAGCTATACTACACCTCCAATCTTGATCTCAACGTAGAAAACGGGAAGATCGAAAAACCGATACGTCCCACCCTGCGTATCGCGAAACCGATCTATAGCGACGAACGTTTCCGTGGCATCGTAATCATCAACGTTTCAATGCGCCACCTTTTAAACCTGCTGGCGCAATCAAGCATTTTCAACGTTTATATCGTCGACAAGGAGGGGTATTTCCTCCTGCATCCGGACAAAGACGCCGCCTGGGGCCGCTACCTCGAAGGCGATACGCTCCTTGAGAGCCTCGCCGGACGCAAAAGCGCAAAACTGCTTGATTCGCAGGAGTATTTCTCTACCACCTTCAGCGCAGTCACCTTAGAACACCTCTTTCAAAACAGGGAGGGGTTGCAGCTGATTTTGCAGACGAAACAGAACTACCTTCAAAGAATGGAGCAGGATAATTACAAGCTTGCGCTTATCATCGCCGCCCTGATCGTCGCCATCTCCATCCCTTTGGGCTTTTTACTGGCGATCCGCCCCGCAAAAACCCAGCAGCGCCTGGACGAACTCAATAAACTCAATAAGCGTTCACTGGATATTATCGACCGCTACGTCCTGACATCGACCACCGACCCCAAAGGCTATATCGTCGATATCAGCAGCGCCTACTGCCGCCTGAGCGGTTACGACAGAAGCGAACTTACGGGCCGGAAGCACTCCTTTTTTAAAAGCGATAAGTTCTCCAGCGAAGAGTACGCTCAGCTGTGGAAAACGATCGGCAGCGGCAACGTTTGGCGCGGCGAGATGCAAAATCGCGCCAAAAACGGCGAATATTTCTGGATCGATCTGACTATTTTGCCGCTGAGAAACGCTCAGGACAGGATAGAGGGCTATACGGGAATCGCCACCGATATTACCGATAAGAAACTGATAGAAAAGCTTTCCCAGGAAGACAAACTGACCAAAACATACAACCGCACCAAACTGGATTTGACCCTGGAGCGCGAATATGAGAAATACCAAAGCGCCGATAAACCCCTGAGCGTCATCCTGGTCGATATCGACCACTTCAAAGCGGTCAACGACACCTACGGCCACCTCGTGGGCGATAGCGTCCTTGTGGAGGTAAGTACCGTTTTAAAAGACAATGTCGATCGCGACGACCTGGTGGGACGCTGGGGCGGAGAAGAGTTTTTGATCATCTGCAAAGCCGCCGAACTCTCCCACGCCGCACAGATCGCCCGGCGCCTGCAAGAGCGCATCGCCGCAAAGGATTTTAGCAGCGTCGGAAAAGTGACGGCCAGCTTCGGCGTTGCCCAACTGCACCCCGAAGATACCGCGGATACTTTGATCAAAAAGGCCGACGACGCCCTTTACCGGGCGAAAGAGGCGGGGAGAAACCGGGTTGAGACGGAGGATCAGTCGGCCAGATAGTGGGCAAACAACTCCTCCAGCGCCAAATCTCCGTCGGCTTTGCGGTATTTGTACACTTTTTTATACAGGATATACTTTTCGATAATGTTCATCTGCGCAAGCTTGTCGTAAACCGAAAGGATAAGCTCCCCGTTGGAGGGGATATTTTTATACTCCACCTTCATAAACTCTTTGTGAAAATGCTTCACCTCTTCGATACTGGTCAACTCCATGCTCGAACGGGCGATATACTCGATCTCTTCTTTCGTAAAGTGGCGGTCTATGCTGTGCAGGTACTGCTCAAGCAGTACGTTGATCTCTTCGTTGCGGTCGCTGTTGTAATCGGCGTTTTGTAAATATTTATAGAGTTTGGGCTTGGTTTTTTTCCAATTATACAGGGTGCTGACCTGTACCTCGAATCGTTGACTGATCTCTTTATTGCTTAACAAGGTTCTCTCCGTTTCTCGTTATTTATTTCTCATCTTGGCTGCGCTTGATCATCGCCGCTTCGTTGATGATGGCGTATGTCCCCGTGGCGTAGGCCACAAGCGTATCTTTGGCAAACAGTTCGACCGTGGCAAAGGCGGTGCGCTTGGTGCGATTGATCACCCTGGCTTCGGCGCGCAGCAGGTCCCCTTTTGCGGGTTTGAGGTAGTTGATCTTGATCTCGATGGTTACGCTGGTGTAGCCCTTCTCTAACTCCGAAATCACGGCATACCACCCCGTATGGTCGGCAAGCGTAGCGATCGCGCCGCCGTGAACAACGCCCAGGTGCTGCTTGTGGTGGGGGCGGATCTCAAAAGCCAACTGCGCGTACCCGCTGTCAAAATCGGTCATCTGGGCACCGATATATTCTAAAAAGCCGATATCCTCACGGTCAAGTTCATCTCTATGCATACAATTATTATACCCTATCCAATACTTTGACGCCGCTGTTTCGTAACAGTTGTAATGTATTTGAAATCATAGCGGGATTGACTTTGAAAACAAACGCCCCCTCCTCTTTGTTGCTAAGTGTATAGGTGTATTCGATATTGATCCCGTTTTCTGAGAGCAGCCGCACCACTTCGTTGAAGCTGCCCACGTGGTCCTCGATCGCCACGGCGAAGATTTCGGTAATCTTGACCGAGAAGCCCGCGGCATCGAGAATCTCCTTGGCAAAGGCCGCGTCATCGACGATGACACGCAAAAGTCCGAAATCACTTGCTTCGGCCAGGTTGATCGATTTGATCGAAAGGTTGTTTTTACTCAGCAGCGTCGTCACGTCGGTGAGTTCGCCCATCTTGTTTTCCATAAAGATGGAAACCTGCTTGATCTTTCCCGCTATTGCCATATCTATCCTTTTGTTTATGTGAGATTCAAGACCTCCTCCCTAAGCTTATCGAAAGGCTCAGACCATAAGAAGGCTTTGCCCTGTAGATAAGTCTGCGAAGGTGTCAAAAGCTTGCTTCGAACAGGCGGAAAACCGCCTGTAAAGTCAGGTCCGCTTATCGACGATGCGTACCGCTTTGCCCATGCTCCGCTCGATGCTGCGCGGTTCGACCAGCTTGACCGCCGCGTTGATATAGAGATTGTTCAGCAGCGAACTCTGGATATCTTTTTTGATCTTCTCCACCTCCGAGACGTTGTCGCTCATCACCTCATCACTTACTTCGATCTGGATCTCAAGCTTATCCAGGTGCCCCTTCTTATCGGCGATAATTTGATAATTGAGCGTCACACCCTCGGCGTTGGCGATGACGTGTTCGATCTGGGAGGGGTAGACGTTGACCCCGTTGACGATGAGCATATCATCGGCTCTGCCCACGATCGACTCCATACGCTGCAGCGTTCTGCCGCATTTGCACGGTTCGGTGGTGATGGAGGTGATATCCCCTGTGCGGTAGCGGATGATGGGCAGGGCCTGCTTGGTCAAAGGCGTGATCACCAATTCGCCGCGCTCGCCTTCTGGAAGCACTTCCCCCGTTTTGGGATCTATAATTTCGGCGTAAAAGTGATCTTCAAAGATATGCAGCAGCTCCGATTCCTTGCAGCTGCAGCTTACCCCCGGCCCGATGATTTCGCTCAAACCGTACACTTCGTGGTAATCGATCCCCCACGCTTTGGAAACCTCCTCTTTGAGCCCCTTGCTTGTGGGTTCGGCACCGAAGATACCGGCTTTGAGTTTGTAGTGCTTGAGGTAGTCGCTGCCCGCTTTGGACGCCACTTCGGCCATATGCAGGGCAAACGAGGGCGTACACGCCAGTACGGTCGCTTGAAAATCACGCATAAGCATCAATTGGCGCTCGGTAAAACCGCCGCTGGCGGGGACGATGGTCGCCCCCACCGTTTCCGCGCCGTTGTGAAAGCCAAGCCCTCCGGTAAAAAGCCCGTAGCCGTAGCCGTTGTGCACCACGTCTTCGCTGCTTGCACCGCTCATGGTAAAAACCCGCGCCATCACCTCATCCCAGATATCCATATCCGCCTGGGTATAGCCCACAACCGTGGGTTTTCCCGTGGTCCCGCTGCTGCTGTGCACACGCACCACTTCACTCATGGGGACGGTAAACAGCCCAAACGGGTAGTGATCGCGAAGATCCTTTTTACGCGTAAAGGGCAGCTTTTGCAGATCCTCCAAGCGGGTGATATCGCAAGGCTTTATCCCCGCTTCGTCGAATTTTTCCCTGTAAAAGGGGGTGAGGGTATACACCCGCTCTACCGTATCTTTAAGCCTTTCAAGCTGCAGTGTTTGCAAATCCTCTCTTCTGGCGCTTTCGATCCTATTCCATAACATTGGCATACCCCTTTTCCAAGATTTCGATATTTTGCGCGGCGACCTTGGCGTTCATCTGCGTAATCGCCTCTTTGAGATCCTCCAGCGTAAACGGGAAGTTTTTATCGTTGCGTGCGGCGACGCCGAGCATATACACATTTAGCCCCTGAATGGGAAAATCCCCCGCTTTGGCTTTGGCAAAGGCGTCCACTCTGGCTACGTCGGTGTAAACATCCGCCGCGGGGAAGTCATCCTCGGCGTTAACCGCCATGATCCCGCCGCTTTTGAGGTACTGCATATTGCGCAGCGCCTCATCCGCTTCCAATCCGATCAACAGATCGGCTTGATAGGTGTCGATCACGGGGTTTGAAAAATCCCCCAGCTTGATAAAGCAGCTCACCGCGCCGCCGCGCTGGCTCATTCCGTGGTTTTCCGTCCCCAGACACTCTATGTTTTTATTGCCCGCGCACAGGGCCAGCACCTTGACCAAAAAGACCGCTCCCTGTCCGCCGAAGCCGGCTATGACCACTTGATATCTCATTATTTCCCCCTCTTTTCATCCAAAACAAACGCATCGGTGGGGCACACCACGTTCAGACACGCCCCGCAACCCACGCACAGAAACGGATCGATCTCGATCTTATCCTTTTCATTGTAGGACATGGGAGGGCAGTTAAACACCGTCGTACACTGGTCACACGCCACGCAGTCATCCTCGTTGACGGTGACAAACTCCCCGGGCAGCTGCTCGCTCGCTTTTTCTTTGTCCAGGACGCAGAATTCGCGTACCACCGCCACGACGGGGCCGTCGGCTTTATCATACTCCTCTTTCATCCGTTTGAAAAAATCCACCGTTTTATTCATATCGTTATCATAGACGTACTCAAAGGTGCTCGCCCCGCAGCCCTCGGCCACTTTGACGATGTCGACCTCTTTGTTTTGCCGCTGGGGCGGTTCCTGCCGTCCGGTCATGGCGACGACGGAGTTATCCAGCACCACCAGCAAAAACTTGTGCTTTTGGTACACGGCGTTGATCAGCGGGGGAATCCCCCCGTGGAAGAAGGTACTGTCACCGATAGTGGCGACCACGTACTTGTCCGGGTCGGCCAGGGCAAAGCCGCTTGCCATGGAAACCGATCCGCCCATGCACAGCACCGTATCGATGGCGCCTTGATTGATCCCCAGCGTGTAGCAGCCGATATCGGAGGGGTAGATCGATTTTTTCTTTTTAAACACTTTCATGATGGAGTAGTACACATCCCTGTGGGGACAGCCCGGACAGAGGTTGGGCGGCCGCGCGGGGATCTGCTCTTTGAAGGGGTTGGCCGGATAAAGGTCTTTTCCTTCATACAGTCCGAGCTTGCGCATCGCTTCCTGGATATAGACCTTGCTCATCTCATCGATTTGATGCATCGTTTTATCCAATCTGCCGTGGACTTTGGGATCCATCACCTGCTCCTCGATACAGGGCATGGGCTCTTCGACGACAAGCACCTTCTCATAGTCGGCAAACTGCTCTTTGATCTTTTCTACGGGCAGCGGATAGGGCATCAATACTTTGACCACGTCGGCTTCGATCCCCATATCCTCCAGCGCTTCCTTGGCAAAGCCGTATCCCGTACCGCCTGCGAGGATCAGCACCCTGCCCCCTTTGCACTTGTCGAATTCGGGTTTGAGCAGGTGCTCCCAGTTGTACCGTTCAAGCTTCTCCACGCGCTCTAAAAGCTGCTCTCCCTGTTTAAAGCGTCCCGCTCTGGGCACGCCCGCCCAGCGGGGAATGTCGCGTTGAAATTCCCCCTTTTGCGGAGAAAAGTCGTGTTCGGATTTTACCTCGACGATCTGTCTGGCGTGGCAAACGCGCATCACCGGGCGCAGCATCACCGGAATCTCAAACTCCTGGGAAAGATCCACCCCGTATCGAGTCAAATCATACGCATCCTGCGGCGTGGCGGGATCGAGTACGGGGATCTTGGCAAACTTGGCAAAAACCCGGCTGTCCTGCTCCGTTTGCGAAGAGTGGAACCCCGGATCATCGGCGCTGACGAGCAGCATCCCGCCCAGATTGCCGATATAGCTGGCACTCATCAGCGCGTCGCTGGCGACGTTGAGCCCCACCTGCTTCATGGTCGCCGCGGTTCGCTTCCCCGCTATCGCCCCGGCGTACGCCACTTCAAAACCCACCTTCTCATTGGTCGCCCACTGGGCGTACAGCTCAAGATCCTGCTGCTTTTGCAGCTTCTGCACCGTCGTTAAAATTTCGCTTGAAGGGGTTCCCGGGTAACCGGAAACCATATCCACGTCCGCGTGGACAAGCCCCAAAGCGATCGCTTCATTTCCCATCAGTGTCTTTTTCATACGCATCCTAACTATTTGTATTTTTAAAAAGTTTTGCACTATTTTAATACAAATTTTACATTATACAATTTCGTAACATTTTGGAATAATTGCTATTTTTGTGCTACCAACTTCTTTTAAAATGCTTGGATTATTGATTTGGAAGGATCTGTATATGGATACGGTAACACTCACGGACAACCGAAGCGGCAAGAGTTTTGACGCCGCGATCAAGTACCCCAAAGGCGGCACTCCGGCGATGGATATCGCCGACTTGCACAAAGAGTTTGAGCTCTACTCCTTTGACCCCAGCCTGGGCAATACGGTCAGTTGTGAATCCAAAGTCACCCATCTTAACGCCAAAGAGGGTAAACTCTACCACCGAGGCTACCCCATCGAAGAGTTGGCGCAGGAGAAAAACTACCTGGAGGTGTGCTACCTGCTGCTCACCGGCGAACTGCCCGATACGCAGCAATACGGCGAATTTGACGATTTGATTCGAAAACGCTACTTTCTGCACGAAAAGCTCAATCGCCTCTTTAGCGCTTTTCCCGACGATTCCCACCCCATGTCCACGCTCTCTTCGGCGGTGGCGGCACTGACTTCGTTTTACCACAACTTCATCGAAATCCACGGTTCTACCGACTTTGACGTCAACGAATACTACGTCATGGCGCAGCGTATCATCGGCAAGATTCCCACGATCGCCGCGCAAGCGTACCGCCAAAGCGTGGGACTGCCCTCGATCTATCCCGATATGGACCGCTACTTTACCGAAAACTTTCTGTATATGCTGCGCGCCTATCCCAACAACGAACCCGAAATAAAAGATATCGAAATCAAAGCCTTAGATACCATCTTTACCCTGCACGCCGACCACGGACAAAACGCTTCCACCACCGCCGTACGGGTGGTATGTTCCACGGGAGCGCACCCCTATGCCGCGATCTCCGCAGGCATCTCGGCGCTTTGGGGCCCCAAACACGGGGGCGCGAATGAAGCGGTGATCAACCAGCTCAAAGCCATAGGCAGTGTTGATAACGTTGAGAAGTATATCCGCAAAGCCAAGGATAAAAACGACCCCTTCCGCCTCATGGGCTTTGGGCACCGGGTTTATAAAAACTACGACCCCCGCGCCAAAATTCTGAAAAAGATTCTCGAAGAGATCAAAACCGAGATAGAGATCGACAACAAGCTTTTGGAGATCGCTTACAAGATCGAAGAGATCGCTTTAAGCGATGAGTACTTTATCTCCAGAAACCTCTACCCCAACGTGGATTTTTACTCGGGGATCATCCTGACGGCGCTGAAGATCCCTTTGAATATGTTTACGCCCATCTTCGTCATCGGCCGCTCCGTAGGCTGGGTAGCGCAGTGGTTTGAGCTGCGAAGCGAGGAAAATATGAAGATTACCCGCCCCAGACAGCTGTATATGGGAGATGTGAACAAACACCTCTAAGCGCTTCCCCCTTTTTGGGGAACTTCTTTATCTTTTATTATCAGTTATAACTATTTGTAACGGTTTTGTCTTATTTTATAATTAACTAAGTTTTCATGGTATAAAATAGATATCAACTTCCATTATGAAAGGAGATATCATGAATTTGGAAAAATTGGCACCGTGGAACTGGTTTGAAAAAGAGGAGAAGGAGCAGGGTTCTACTCCCGTAAAAGGCGGGAACGACACCTTCGGCTTGAGCGAGCTGCACAAAGAGTTTGACCGGCTCTTTCACTCCATGCAGCGCAACTTCGGTTTCTCCAGGGATTTGGAACTGCCCGGCGGCGGTTTTTTCAAACCTTCGCTTGATATCGCTTCCGACGGAGAGCACTATACGGTCAAGGTGGAACTTCCCGGCGTCAGTTCAAAGGATATCGACGTGGAGATCGAAGATGAGCTGCTGCGCATTAAAGGGGAGAAAAAACAAGAAAGTGAAGAAAAGAAAAAGGGCTATTACAAAATGGAGCGCAGCTACGGCTCCTTTGAACGGGTTTTAAACCTTCCCGAAGATTGTGACAAAGAGAGCGTTGCCTCGGAATTCAAAGATGGGGTTTTGACCGTTACGATGAAAAGAAAACCCCTTACTAAGAACAATGTCAAAAAGGTCGAAATCAAGCATAAATAGCTGCGAAAGTCTGCTCCTTAGGGCAGGCTTTTACAACTGTTCCTTTTTTTAACCTCAATATTACAAATAATATAAAAATTCTTTATATTCATACTTTCAAAACCCTAAATACTCATATATTGGATAAAATTACGTAAATACAGCAGATATTTTATAAATGTTGTAGAATCTAAACACTTCGTTTAATTTTTATACAGTTTCTCCGCTTTTCCATCCCCGCTTTACGCTTTTTGTATTACAATTGGTTACAAACTATAAAAGGAAGAGGCTATGGAGTATTTTGACACGGGGGTCAACGCCGCACTCTGGCTGACGCTGCTCAGTGCTGCGCTGTGTATCTACTACGGAGCGCGCAACTGGAACAGCGACGGCATCGAAGACAAAGAGGAGCTTCGCCGCTGGGCGGAAACCGAGGATAAGATCGAGGAGGGACTGTAGATGGGCGCATTTGAAAATATTGTCATCATCCTCTACCTCGCACTGGTCAGTTGCCTGGGATTTTTGGGCTATAAAAGAACCAAAAACACCACCGATTACCTCATCGCCGGGCGGGATACACACCCCTTTATCATGGCGCTGAGCTACGGGGCGACCTTCATCTCCACCGCCGCGATAGTGGGCTTTGGCGGCGTAGCCGCGTGGCTGGGAAACTCGCTGTTGTGGCTGACCTTTTTCAATATCTTCGTGGGTATCTTTATCGCTTTTGTCTTTCTGGGCAACCCCACGCGAAAGATGGGCTACCACCTGCAAGCCCACACCTTTCCCGAATTTCTGGGCAAACGGTTTGATTCCAAATTTATCCAAATCTTTGCGGCGGTGATCATTTTGCTTTTTATGCCGCTGTACGCCACGGCGGTGCTGATCGGCGGGACGCACTTTATCTCTTTGTATTTCACCGTCGATTACCACACCGCTTTGCTGGTCTTTTCAGTCATCATCACCGCTTATGTCATCGCCGGGGGGCTTAAAGGGGTCATGCTCACCGATGCGCTGCAGGGATCGATCATGTTTATCGCCATGACGATTTTGCTGCTTTTTACTTTTGATTCTTTAGGCGGCGTGGCAAGTGCGTATGCCAAGCTGGAGCAGACGTGGCAAGCCACCGTCGCACCTTTAGCCGATGTTTCCATGAAGCAGCTGCAGCCCGGAGGTGCGGATTTTATGATGAAGCTTTCCATGATGTGGGGCTTTGAGGGGTGGAACGCCATGCCCGCTTTTCTCAGCCCGGGGTGGCTGTTTGTGATCACCACCATCACGCTGGGCGTGGGGATAGGCGTATTGGCACAGCCGCAGCTGATCGTGCGCTTCATGACCGTGCGCAGCAAAAAGGAGCTCAACCGCGCCGTGCTGATCGGGGGGATCTTTATCATCTCCATGACCGGCTTTATCTTCATCGTCGGCGCTTTGGCCAACGCCTGGTACTTTGAATTCAACGGCGGCAAAAACGCGCTGCAAAGCGCGGGGACCATCGGCAAAGTGATCCCGCACTTTATCAACGCCTCCATGCCCAAGTGGTTTGCGTTTATCTTTCTCTTTGCGCTGATCAGCGCCGCGATGAGTACCCTCTCCAGCCAGTTTCACACCATGGGCACGGCGGTGGGGCGCGACCTGGTTGAACAGCTCAGCAAAAAAGAGCTCAACTCCACGCTGGTGACGCGTATCGGTATCATCGTGATGATCTCCTTTGCGGTGACGCTTGCCTACGCCTTTGACGAGCAGCCCGCCATCATCGCCCGCAGTACGGCGATCTTTTTCGCCCTGTGCGCGGCGATCTTTCTGCCCAGTTTCATCGGGGGGCTGTTTTGGAAGCGCATGACCACCAAAGGCGCCATCGCTTCGATGCTGGTAGGGTTAGCGGTTTCAAGCTTTTGGCTGCTGTTTGTGCACTTCAAAGAGGCCAAAGCCCTGGGTGTGGCAAAGATGCTTTTTGGAACCGATTCGCTGCTAAGCGGCAAGATCATCTTCGTCGACGCGCTCGTTATCGCGCTGCCGCTTTCGGCGTTGACCGCCGTCGTAGTTTCACTTATGACAAAAAAGATGGAGAAAGAACACCTGGAGGTTTGCTTTAAAAAGTAAGCCTTAGCCCTTTTGGGCTTTTTTCTCCTCCTTAAGCTCCTTTTTGGTCACCTTTATGCGATCCTCGATCTCTTCGATCTCCTCATCGATCTCTTTGATCTCCTGCTTGATATACCTCTTTTGCTGCTGCAGCACCTCGATCTGGGCTTTGAGGTACTCGATGATCTCCTCTTTGGTCTGGGGCATGGCATCACCTTTTCTGTGTTTGATACCTAAATTGTAGGCTAAAGAAGATAAAAGTACTATAAAACGGCAAATTGTATCTTTTTTATACATGTGTGGTGTATATTTAGATCACTATTGCAAGTATAATAAACATATAAAAGATTGAGGCGGGACACTAAAAACGATGGGCGACTTAGACAAAACCATAGCCATATCCAAATCCAAATTAGCACTCTTCATAACAGCCCTTCTCCTAATTTTTAGCATCATCCTTTTCGCCCAATCTTTTATCACCTTTGAAGGCGTGATCCTTCTGTTTCTTTTTTTACTTTTTACCCTTGCATATATCGCTTTGCACCTGGGCAGTTCCCTGCGGGGATACCAAAAACGTTTAACCGCTTTATTGCAAAAAAAAATTTTCGACAACTTGCCAAACGGCGTAACTATCACCGACTCTACGGGGACTATCACCTACGTCAACCCCTGCTTTGAACAGATTACGGGGTTTTCCAAACATGAAGTGATCGGGCAAAACCCCAGTATTTTGAAATCGGGCTACCACGACAACGCCTTTTATACCACCATGTGGAACAAACTCCAGCAGGAGGGCTTTTTCGTAGGCGAAATTTGGAACCGAAAAAAAGACGGCAGCGTCTACCCCGAAAAGATTCAGATCAGTGCCGTGTTCGACGTCGAGGGGGAGATTGAGTATATCATCGCCATCTTCAGTGATATCACCGTTGAGAAGGACCGGTTGCAAAAACTCAAAAACGATAAGCGCGAACTGGAGACAAAAGCGAGCATGGACAACTTGACCGGTCTGTATAACCGCAGGAAGTTTAACGATATCTTCCACCGCGAAATCCAGATATCCAACCGCTACTTCAGCCACCTCTCCCTGCTGCTGATCGATATAGATTTTTTCAAAAAGATCAACGACGGCTACGGCCACAATATCGGCGACGGCGTTTTAAAAGAGTTTGCCGCCCTTTTGAAAAACAGCGTACGCAAAACCGACACCCTGGCACGCTGGGGCGGGGAGGAGTTTGTTTTGCTGCTGCCAAAGACCAACAAATCCCTGGCCTATATCCTGGCTTCCAAGCTGCTGGAGCGGCTGCGTGAACACCGTTTTGACACGGTCGGGAGGGTAACGGCGAGCATCGGTATCAGCCAGTACGATAAGTTTGATACCCCCGCGCAGTTTATCGACAAAGCCGACAAAGCACTGTATGATTCCAAACAAAACGGCAGGGACCGTATAACCCTATACCAAGAGTGAGGAACCTTATGTTTACTAAATTTATGGAAAATTTCACCATTACTATTCACTATCAACCTATTTTATCCTTTAAAGCGGAAAAGGTCGTAGGCTACGAAGCCCTGTGCCGCGCACACAACGGCAGTGGAGACCGGATCTCCCCCCTGCGGCTTTTTGCTATGGCGAGGGAGGAGAATTTGAGCTTTGAGCTCGATACCCATATACGGAAAAAGGCGATCGAAAACTTTGTACCCTTTTACCGGCAGGACTCCGGGGTGCTGCTCTTTTTAAACTTTGAATCCCACCTCATCGATACCGTCGCCAAAGCCGAAGAGTTTCTTTTTGAAAACTATTGCGAAGACAGCGGCATTGCTCCCAAAAATATCGTTTTGGAGATCAAAGAGGACGCTATCGGCGACAATGGACAGCTGCAGCGCTTTTGCGAACACTACAAATCCCGGGGCTTTGCCATCGCTTTGGATGATTTCGGCACGGGCAGCTCCACCTTCGACCGTCTCTCTGTGGCCAAACCCGATATCGTCAAGATCGACCGCTCCATCATTTCAAACGTACAGGAAAACTTCGTCAACAGCGAAGTGCTGCGCTCCCTGTCAAATATGTGCCACACCATCGGCGCTCTCCCCCTGGCCGAAGGGGTGGAGCAGGAATCGGAAGTGTTTCAGTGCCTGGGGACCGATATCAATCTTTTCCAGGGGTTTTTGTTTGCCAAACCCTCCCCCGAGATCCCCGACGTGGGACAGATACGCTCTCATATCCAGCAGATAGGGATACACCACCTTGACCGTATCCAAAAAAGTATCCAAAAAAAGGAGAGGATCCTCCAAAAAGCGGAAGATTACGCCCAGCTGGCGATCAGACATTTCCAGCAAACCGGGTCGCTGGATATTTCGGAGCTTAAGCGCTATCTGCAAAAAGAGAGCGTCCTGGAAGCGATCTACCTGATCAACGCCTGCGACGCCATGCAGCGGGGTGATACCCTCTTGCTCAAAAAGACGAAAAACCTCTTTTTCACCCCCGCAAAAGATGGAGAGAGCCACTTTTTAAAGGAGTATTACTACATCACCAAAGAATCCAAACGCGGCTCCTACCTCAGCCCCAAATATATCTCCCAGGCTACGGGCAATATGTGCCGCACCTTTTCCACGAAGTTTGAAAACGAAGGCAAACACTATATCCTCTGCTTCGATTTTACCCTCTGATTTGGGTACAATAATCAAAACTCTTTACACGGTATAAAGGACACCGATGAGTGCAACCGAAGAGATCGAACAAACCCTGAAGGGTGCAAAAACACCCCTGTGGAAAAAACTTTTTATCCCCCTTTTGCTTGTTGCGGCGGTAACGGGAGCATGGCGCTTTTACTATCTCACCTTCGCCGTCGCCAAACCGCCTTCGTACGTGACGCAAGCCCCGCGCAAAGGCGATCTGGATATCTTCGTCTCCGCCACGGGCAACCTGGAACCCACCAACAGCGTCGATATCGGGATCGAAGTCTCGGGGACCATACAAGAGATCTACGTCGATTACAACGATCGGGTCAAAAAGGGCGACCTGCTGGCCAAGCTCGATACCACCAAACTGCGCTCGCAGCTCAACAGTTCCCTGGCCGCACTGGAGGTGGCGCAGGCGCAAGCGGCGCAGGCTCAGGCGTCCATGGAGCAAAAACACAACGAGTATACACGGCTGCAAAGGCTTTTTGACACTTCGGGGGGTGTCCAGCCTCCGCAGCAGGAGCTCGATAGCGCCAGATTCGCCTATAAGATAGCGCAGGCGACCTACCGTTCGGCGCAGGCTTCGGTCAAGCAGGCGCAATACAGCGTCGACAGCAACAAAGAGGATTTGCAAAAGGCGGTGGTGCGCTCCTCCATCGACGGCATCGTCCTGGACAAACTCACGGAAGTGGGACAAACCGTCGCCGCGACGCTGCAAACGCCGAAGCTTTTCACCCTTGCCAGGGATCTTTCAAAGATGGAACTTATCATCAGCGTCGATGAAGCCGATATCGGCCGTATCAAAGAGGGGATGGAGGTGCGCTTCGGCGTGGATGCGTATATGGATAAAACCTTCAAAGGCACCGTACGCCAAATCCGGTTAAACCCCGTGGAAGTGGGCGGCGTCATCACCTACGATACCGTCGTCAGCGTCAAAAACGAGCAGCTGCTGCTCAAACCCGGCATGACCGCTACGGCGCGCATCATCACCCAAAACTTCAACGACGTCTGGATCGTGCCAAACGCGGCCCTGCGCTACCGCCCCGACGCTGCAGCCGGCACCGAAGACGAAGAGCGGATCTGGTATCTTGAGGGGCAAACCCCCAAAGCCAAGCCGGTGACGGTACTGGGAACCGACGGGATGGAGAGTGCGGTCAAAGCCTCCGGGATGGAGGAGCTTGCAAAAATAATCATCGCGCAAAAGATCCCCGATGCCTAGTTTGATCAACCTGAAAGAGATCAGCAAGGTATACGGCCGCGAAGAAGCCACGACCTACGCCCTTAGAGAGATTGATCTCTCCATCGACAGGGGAGAGTTTGTCTCCATCATGGGTTCCAGCGGCAGCGGCAAATCCACGGCGATGAACATCATCGGCTGCCTGGACACCCCCACCTCCGGCAGCTACCGCTTTGAAGGGGTCGACGTCAACGCGCTGGATCGCAACCAAAAAGCGCTGCTAAGGCGCCACTACATCGGTTTTGTGTTTCAGGGGTTCAACCTGCTGGGGCGCACCTCCGCCCTGGAAAACGTGGAGCTGCCTTTGATCTACCGCCAATTGCCCCCGACAAAGCGGCGTAAAATGGCCCTGGAAGCGCTGGAAAAGGTGGGGCTGGAGCAGGTGGTGCACCACACCCCAGCCCAGCTTTCGGGCGGCCAGCAGCAGCGCGTCGCCATCGCCAGGGCGATCGTTACCAACCCGCTTTTGCTACTGGCCGATGAGCCCACGGGCAATCTGGACAGTATCAAAAGCCAAGAGATCATGGAGCTTTTAAAAAGGATCAATGAGCACAACGGCATCACCATCGTCATGGTCACCCACGAAGCGGAGATGGCGGCGTTTACCCACCGCCGCATCTACTTTAGAGACGGCGAAGTACAGAGCCGTTTTGAAAAGGGAAACCGCTGATGCTTTTCAACGCCTTTATCCTCGCCCTGCGTGCCATAAAGCGCAACCTGCTGCGCTCCTTTTTAACCGTACTGGGGATCGTCATCGGCGTGGCTTCGGTGATCGCTATGGTGATCCTGGGAGATGGAACCACCGCGCATATCACCAACTCTATCACGAAACTGGGCAGCAATATGCTCATCATCCGCCCCGGCCAGATCCGCAAGGGCCACGGGGGCAGTTCCGACAGTGCCGAACCCTTTGAGATGAGCGATATCCAGGCGCTGCAGCGCCAGCTGCCCGGCATCGACGCCATCGCTCCCAACACCACCTTGACCATCAACGCCATCTACGGCAACAACAGCTACTCCACCGGGGTGACGGGTTCGACCAACCAGTACTTCTCCGTCCGCGACTGGGAGTTGGAGCGGGGGCGCTACTTTACCCAGACCGAACTGCACTCGGGAGTCTCGGTATGCGTGATCGGTAAAAAGATCATCGACGAACTCTACGGCGACAAAGACCCTTTGGGCAGCAACCTGCGGCTCAAAAACTTCTCCTGCCAGGTGGTGGGGCTTCTGCGCTCCAAAGGTGCGGCGTCCTTTGGCATCAATCAAGACGATATCATCGTCGTCCCCCTGCGCATGATGCAGCGGCGTTTGACGGGCAACAGCGATATCTCCTCCATTATGGTCTCGGTGAAGGAGCAGTACGGCATCAAACAGGTCAAAGCCGCAATTGAGCAGGTGCTTTTAGAGCGCAGACGCATCAAAAAGAACGAGGAAGCGGACTTTCACGTCCAGGATATGAAAGAGGTGATCGACACCGTCACCTCCACGACCAAGATGCTGACGCTGCTGCTGGGGGCCGTAGCCGCGATCAGCCTGCTTGTGGGGGGTATCGGGATCATGAACATTATGCTCGTCTCCGTCACCGAACGCACCAGAGAGATCGGGATCAGGCTTGCCGTGGGGGCGCTGGAGCGCGACGTCTTGCTGCAGTTTCTCGTCGAATCGGTAGTGCTTTCTTCTATCGGGGGAGTTTTGGGTATCGTGTTGGAACTGGGGCTTGCTTACGCCGGGACCGAGATCTTTGACATCCCGTTTATCTTCAACGCCGGCATCATCGCCATCGCCTTTCTGTTTTCCACGGTTATCGGGGTCGTTTTCGGATTTTTCCCCGCGCGCAAAGCGGCCAAGCTCGACCCCATAGACGCCCTGCGCCACGAATAGCGCGGGATGGGTTATTTGACGGCGATCTTCTTCTTTTTGCTGTCTTGCTCTTTTTTCGGGATCGTTACTTCCAGTACGCCGTCTTGCGTCGCGGCGGAGATGGCGTCCACGTCGACGTTGTCGGGCAGGGAGAAGGTACGCTGGAACTTGCCGAAGCTGGTTTCGACTTTGTAGTAATCCTCCTCCTTGACCTCCTCTTTAAAATCACGCTCTCCGTAGATGCTCAGCGTTCCCTCATCCACGTCGATATTGATATCTTCTTTTTTAACCCCCGGAAGGTCCAGGTCGATATAGTAGTTTTGTTCGTCTTCTCGCGTATTGACCTTGGGAATAAAGGCGCTGATCGATTCATCTTCACCGTTTCCTCTTTTGGCAAGGGTTGAAAATGCTCTTTGCATATTTTCCATCTCTCCGAACGGATCAAATTTTGAGAGTAACATTTTAACTCCTTTCATCTATAGTTTTGATATTTTATCACAAGGTTGATACTATCCACATCAACTTTATAATTTTATCATATATTTTTAGCACTTGTCAACACAGAGTGCCAGGTGCAATGTCACATCTTTATCATTCTGTTAAAATATAATGATAATTACCAAAATTTAGGCCATCAAAGGACTATCGCTCTATGCTCAAAAGTTTAAATCATAAGATTGTATTATTTATCACTATCATTATCGCGATCTTCTTTTTTATCAATTTCACGGCCTATCAAAACTTGAAACACAATCTGGATTTGACCCACCAACAAAAGGATAAACTGATCTTTGCGAAGATCAAAAACCAAAGCGCAAAGCTCCTTGATGAGATGATCACGGACTTTTTGATCACCCGCAACGATATCCTGAAACAGCATGGTGCGATCGCCTCGAAGCTGCACGGCAATCCCGACGCTTTACACGACCTCGCGGCGCTGATAGCAGACCTTTCACCGCGTTTTGGAAAAACCCCCGACGCCCTCTTTGTGATGAGCCGCTCGGGGAAGGTGGTCGCGGCGAGCACGGATAAAGAGTTGATCCACGGTAAGCATTTTTTTCATATGGATAAGCTCCAATTGGGGCCCTTCGTCTCAAAGCCGATCTACGAACCCCATGCAGAAGCGTTTTACTCCTATGCCAACGGCTTGGTAAGGGTCGGCGGCAGCGAATATATCCTGCAGCTGGCCTACTCCAACGGCGATTATAAAAAGTTTCTCCGTCCCATCAAGGAGTATATGCACGCCAATCCCGCTATCCTCAGCGTCCAAGCGTATATCATTTGCCAAAACGGCTACACCTACAAACTGCACATCGACGGGGACGGCAGCTCCCACATCGCCAAAAGCGCAAAGGTGCAAAAGATCTTTGAGAAGTTGCAAAAAGATCCCGTCTATATCGAAACCAAAAAGCGGCAAAAGCATATCTTTTTCCAAGAGGATAACACGAAGTTTGATCACTCCATCTCCGCGGCATACCGCATCGTCTTGGATCAAAGCGATGCGATCGCGCAAAATAAGCGGCTGGATTATCTTTTTATCATCGCTGCGCTGCTGAGCGTCTTTCTCATCTTTGCGGCGTATCTGTTTATCAAAAACATCTTTTTACGCCCGATTCTGGCGATGCAAGACGCCATCACCAAGCAGCTTCCCCTGGCCGACAGGAACGCTCTGAAACGCCGGGACGAACTGGGGGTTTTGGCTCGCAACTACAATGATATGTATGAGGCGATCCACCGCCAGCTGGAGAAGAAGGACGATCTGATCAAACAGCAGGATATCTTCGTCAAAGATTCCATCCACGAGATCCGTACGCCCCTGAGTATCATCACGCTCAACAACGAACTGCGCAACAAAAAATACGGTACCGACAAATACTCCAAGCAGATCGCCGCGGCGGTCAAGTCGCTCAACGTCGCCTATGAGGACCTCAACTTCAGTATCGAACAAGAACGCGACGGCTTTGTCAGAGAGGAGCTGGATCTGGGGATCATCCTGGAGGAGCGGGTACACTACTTTAAAGCGATCGCGGAGGTGAACAAAAAGCGGCTGCTGCTGACGATGAATCACAGCTGTATCGTCCATATGAGCCGCAAAGAGATCGCGCGATTGATTGACAACAATCTCTCCAATGCAATAAAGTACGCTTATCCCGATACGACGATAAAGATAGAGTTGACCAAACGCTCGGGGAACGACTGCATCGCCATCAGCTTTATCAGCCATAGCCCCAAGATCTCCGATACGGATGTGATCTTTGAACGGTATCAGCGGGAGAACAACGTCAAAGGGGGACACGGACTGGGGCTGAGCATCGTCAAAAAGATCGCAGAAAAATACGATATCTCTATCGATGTGCAATCAAGCAATGAAGAAACGCGGTTTACCTATGTATTTTATTGCTACACATTATAGCTATACTTCGCAAAAGGAAGAAGGATCATAGATGAAGATTATGCTTTTAGAAGATGATGTTTCCCTCAATCATACCATCCGTGATATTTTGCAAACCCTGCAGCATTGTGAAGTAGACAGCTTTTACGACGGGTCAACCGCAAGCGATCACATTAACGATATGTACGATCTGTATATTATCGATATCAATATCCCCAATATCAACGGCATGGAGCTGCTGCAGTTTATCAAAAACAGCGGCCTGCACTCGCCGGTGATCATCATCAGCTCCGATACTCAGATCGACACCCTGTCAAAAGCATACAAAATGGGATGTAACGACTTTTTGAAAAAACCCTTTCACGTGGAGGAGCTGCTTTTTAAAGTCAAGCAGTACGTGGACGTGATGGATATCTTGCCCCTGGGGCCAACGCTGCAATACGACGTACGCTCGCGAAAGCTTTACGAAAACGACCGGGAGGTATACCTGACCAAAAAGGAGGGGGATCTGCTCTATCTGCTGATTTCGAACAAGGAGGACGTGGTCAGCCCCGAACTGATCAGGAATTTCGTTTACCAGGATCAATTCATGTCCAACGACTCCCTGCGCGCTTTGATCAAGCGGCTGCGCAAGATCGTGGGAAAGGAAACGGTGATCAACGTCCCCTCTCAGGGGTATCGGATCAACTTATCACAGTAAAATCACATTACTTGGCTACTATTTGTTATCAAATAGATCGGTAACGGAGCGGAATGAAACGAAAAAATATTCTTTTTATCAATTCCAGTCCCAAGCGGCTCAGTGAGGACAGCAGCCTCGTGTTGCGGATGCTTGAAAAGCGCTACGACGTCACGACCATTTTAAAAGATAACCAAAAGGTGATCCTGCCGCTTTTTGAGGCGCAGGTACACCGCCACGATATCGTCATCTTCGACCACAACACCCGCCACGGCATCGATATCTTTGAAAAGATGCTGGCTATAGCCCCCAAAGCCAACTATATCACGCTGACGAGTTCCATCTACTGCAGCGACCCCAGAGGCTGCGACCACTGTATGCGCCACTACCGCAAAGTGCGTATCCTCAAGCCCCTGCGTAAAAAGGAGCTGTTTTTTGCCATAGAGCATTTCAACAAAGCCGAATGCTTCTACCGCGACCTTTGCGAACCGCCGCCAAAGCACAGCTTTTTGTATGCGTAACTTTATCCGCTCTTTGGGTACAATGGGAAAATTTATCCAAGGAGCGTAGATGCTGACTTTCACCGGCGAATCGATGCTGGAGATTATCCGATCCCTGCAAGATGCCCTGCAACAACTCAAAGAGGGAGAGTCTCTCTCCTTCCGCGTCCTTGATCCCGACGTTGCTCCGGGCAGCTACGCGGGGGAAGTCATAGAGGTAGATAACCGGCACTATCTCTACCGGGGCTATAAAAGCTGGATCGATCTGGCGCAGCAGCTCTTTTGTCGCTTTGGTACGCCCCTTTGCGCCGAGGCCCCGCTGGTAACCCTGCGCTTTACGAAGCTGCGGCAAGACAATTCCTTCCACCGCCAAAGCGAACGCTCACGGGAAAAATACGGCAGCGGTTCACTCTTTGCCAGGATCGATAAAAACGAAGAAAGCGCTTTTGCCTACTACTATCTGCAAGCGCTCAAAAACGTCGGTATAGAGCGCTGCCGCTCGATTCTTAACCTCGGCGTCAACGACGGCTCGGAGTTTGCGATGATCCAAAAGCTGCTGGGCAAGCCCCGCTTTGAAACGCTGGAGCTTTGCGGGATAGATTACAGCCAAAGCGCCGTGGAGATCGCCCAAAAGCGCTTTGCAAACCACCCCCGACGCCGCTTTTTCGTCGCCGATATCAACGACTTGCCGGCCCTGCCCCTCAACCCCGTGCAGCTGTGCGTCAGCATCGGCACGCTGCAAAGTCCGGGAATCGATCTGCAAAAGACCCTGACCTACGTCGTCAAAAACCTGCTAACACCCCACGGGGCGATCATCCTGGGCTTTCCCAACTGCCGATGGATCGACGGGGAGATGATCTACGGAGCGAAGGCGCCCAACTACGCCTTTAGCGAACTCTCCTTACTGCATAAAGATATTACCTTTTGCAAGCGCTACTTGCAGCAGCACAGGTTTCGCGTGACCCTGACGGGCAAAGATTACCTCTTCCTGACGGCGACGAAACTGCGCTGATCACCCTTTGTATTTGGTCACCACCCACAGGGCATGGACCATCCCGGGGATGAAAAAGATCAGCGTCAAAAGCAGATTCAGCCAGAAAACGGGCATGATCCCCCGCTTGAAAAAAACCGCCAGCGGGGGCAGCAGCAGTGCTAAGATGATAAGAACCAGTCGACTCATATACGCTCCCTTTTCAATCTCTGTCCCAAAAACGTCGAAGAGTGCTACGCTTTTACGAACATTTTACCTCTTGATTTTATAATAACACAAAAAAACAAAAGGCTTGCCATGCGATACCTTGTTTTCCTGCTTCTTTCTACGGCGCTGTATGCCCACGAAGATGCGGCGGCACATACCCACGGAAGCGAACTGTTCAATCAAAAGTGCTTTGCCTGCCACCGGCTCGATACGCAAAAGTACGCACCGCCGCTTTTTGCCGTCAAAAAAGTGCATATGGACCGCTACGGGAATAAAACGGCGGCAAAAACGAAGATAGAAAACTTTTTAAAAACGGGGGAGGACCCCATCATGCAACCGGCCGTACAAAAGTTCGGGGTGATGCCAAAAGTCTCTTTGAGTGCAAAGGAGTGTGCACTTTTAGCAGAGTTTCTCATCGAAAACGACCATCCAAAACCGCAATGGTTCCAAAAGCATTACAAACAGCACTTGCAAAGCGGGGAGCTGGATCACGGGCATTGAATCTATCTTTTTCTATAGCCCCTCAACTAAAACGATCTCTTTGCTTTGAAGCTTTTTTAGTTCGTCCGTAAAACCGCTTTTGCTAAAAAGTACATAGTGTTTTACCGGAAGGTCACTATCGATCTTTTTTGCATTTTCTTGCAAGGTTTTCAATATATCTATACCCACTTTTTTATTTGAGTATTTACACTCTGCTACTATTGAAAAATCTTCACCTATCCCTACTGCATCTATCTCATCGGTTTTATTCCACCATCTACCGCATCGAAGCAAATGGAACCGCAAAGGATAAGGTGGATGTTTTTGTTTTTCAGCAGTTCATCTACAATGTACTGAAACTGTGAGGGGATAGAGCTGTCTATCTTTGAGAGATACTGAAACTCATCGATAATGTAACAGGTTTTTTGTCAAAATAGTACTGCAAAATAGTACTGTAAAAGAAAATTTATTGCTGCTGTACTCATCATTTAAAAGTTGTGACTCTTTTTTTCTGTTTGCAAACATTTGAAGCCTTTAATCGTTTCTGTATTATTATAATTTAAAAACGATTTTTTTGTTTAAAGGTTAAAAAGTTTAAGCTCTTTATACTTTGCTTTATTTTCAATGGAATTGTACTATCAGAGATATTTTCCATGCAAGAAATTGCAAATTTACTAGGTCACGGCAGTTTTCAACTGCTGATAAATCACTATGCAAAATGGTTGAAAAATAAAGCGTTGAATGCAAATAAAATGTAGATTTGCTTGGTCTAAGCGACACTTCAAAACTTAGTGCGTAGCAGGATGCACTAAAGCCCTGTATCACTGGTGTCAAGAGGGAGACTTGAACTCCCGACCTCCGGCTTATGAGACCAGCGCTCTAACCAGCTGAGCTACCTTGACACGTACGTAGTTAAAACGAGCGAAATTATAGCTTCTTTTCTCTCAATTGTCAATAACATTTTGAATTTCTTTGGAAAATACGTCAAAATATCCCATCTTTTCATCCAGTTTGATGCTTGCCAGACAATCTTTGTACTCATCCATCGTCAAATCACCCCGCAGCAGCTGGTACTTCAGATAGAGCCAGTAGGTATTGAGCACGTCGCTTTGACAGTATTCGCGTATCTTGTCCAGTTCGCCCCTGTGAAACAGCTCCATCACCTGGTCGCCGCTGACGTCGTATTTGCCCGGAATCCCCATCATCGTACACAGCGTATCGAGCTTCAGCCCCCGCACGGCGCCAAACTGCCCCAGCGAATCGAGCAGATCGGTGTGGAACCCCTCGCTGTAGCGCTGGCGGTAGTTTTCCCACTTGTTCTTGCCAAGGCTTGGGTTGTTATTGTCAAAAAAAGCGTGCAGGGAGAGGTTGTATTTCATCGCGCGGATCAGCAGCATCGGCATATCAAAGCCCCGCCCGTTGAAGCTCACCAGCCGCGGGTTGTCACTTTCGATAAATTCAAAAAAGTGCGCGATGATATCTTCCTCTTTTTCACTGTCTCTGCCAAAATCCCCCACTTTCAAAAAGCGCCCGAAATCATCGGCGATCACAGCACTTAGCGCCACCACACGGTGATAGGGCAGCGGCAAAAAGGAGCTGCCGCTTTTTTCCTCCTGCGCTTCGCACGCTTTGACGCTGAGTTCATACTCGCCAAGCCCCTCCTCCAGATCAAAGGTTTTTTTGATCAACTCCGTATCGGGGATCGTTTCACAATCAAACACGCATAACATAAAGAGCCTTTTTGCTATAATTGTATCAAAATAAAAGGGTGCAAAGCGCTTTGCACGAGGAGCTTGCTTAGTGAAGATAGCCATAGTCAAACTCTCCGCTCTCGGGGATATTATCCAATCGGCGTTCGTACTGCAGTTTATCAAAGCTAAACTGCCCGAAGCCACCGTCCACTGGATCGTCGAGGAGAAGTTTGCCGATATCTTAAAAGACGTCGACGACGTAGATGAAGTCAAGACGGTCAACCTCACAAGCGTCAAAAAGCGCTTTCGCAACATTTTCAAAGAGATCAAAAAGATCAAAAGTTTCGGAGAGTACGATCTCGTGATCGATATGCAGGGCTTGCTCAAATCCGCTATCGTCGCCCGATGTGCGGGCAAAAACGTGGCGGGCTTTGACAAAGAGAGTGCCCGGGAAAAGTTGGCGGCGCTGTTTTACAAAAAGCGCTTTTTCCTTCCCTACGCGATGCACACGGGTGATCGCTACCGATTGCTTGCGGCCAACGCTTTGGATATCTCCATCACCAAAGCCGAAGTGGTGGAGAAAAAACCCTACATGACGGGCAACAAGATCGTCGATACCTTCAAAAGCGATAAAAAACGGTTCGTGTTTATCGTAGGCTCGACGTGGGAGAGCCGCTGCTACCCCAAAAAGCAGTTTTTGGAAGTGGCCAAGGGGCTTGAGGGCGATATCTTCATCCCCTTTGGCAACGACATGGAGTACAACTTCGCCAAATACCTTGAAGAGCACGCCGACAACGTCACGGTACTGCCGCGGCTGGATCTGTGCCGTCTGCGCTCGGTCATCGCCAAAGCCGATCTGGTCATCGGCAACGATACGGGACCGACCTATCTGGGCTGGGCCAACAACATCCCGACGGTGATCCTTTTTGGTCCCACCCCGGCGGTACGGGTGTATGAAACACCCCGGTGCAGATTGCTCAAATCCCCCTCCAAAGTCGATCCGCTCAAGCTGGACAAGGGGGATTTTTCGATCCAAAAGATCGCGCCCCGCACCGTCATCGAAGCGGCGAACGAACTGCTCCAATACCAAGAGAATAAAGGGTTATAGTGCAATACAAACTCGTCATATTTTTTATCAAAGCGGTAATGCTTTTACCCGCTAAGTTACGATTGGCACTGTTTAAGTTTCTGGGATATCTCGTCTACCTTCTCGATGCCAAGCACAAACGTGTCATCGAGATCAACGCCAGACACGTCTACAAAGACAAGCTCACCCCCGAGCTGCTCAAAACGATCCAAAAGGGGTGCTTTAAATACCTCTTTTTAAATATCCTCACCATGATCGAAGCGGGCAGTTTCGACAAGGAGCGGATGCGAAGCCGCATCACCTTTGAAAACAGGGAGTATATCGACACGCTGCTAGCGCAGAACAAACCCATCGTCATCGTCACGGCACACTTTGGCAATATCGAAATCCTGGGCTACGCCATCGGCCAGTTTCTCATGCACATGGTACAGGTACAAAGACGGGTCAAAGATGAAAAACTCACCGCCTTTATGAAAGCGCAGCGTCAAGGATACGGTCTGGATATCGTAGAAAAAAAGGGAGCCGTACGCCACCTGATGCGCGCTTTGAAAAAGAAGATCCCTATCTCGCTGGTAGCCGATCAAAACGTATGGCACGATGTGGGCAGCCGCATCAAATTTCTGGGAGAAGATGCGTACCAGACCAACTCTCCCGCGTTTTTGGCGCGCAAATTCGACGCGGCGATCGTCCCCGTATTTATGAGCTACGATGACGATACGCACTATCGTATCACTTTCAAAGAGCCTTTCTACGTGGAAAAAACCGACAACGAAGAGCAAGATATCTTCGACGCCACCCAAAAGCAGGCCGATATCATGAGCGAAGAGATCCTCAAACGCCCCGACCACTGGTTCTGGTGCCACAAACGTTTCCACGGCCCTACCCCGGAGATCTATGAGCGATAAGATCTTTGTGTGGGACCACCACTCCGACCAGCCCTACCCCATCGCCGACCGCGCGTACAAAAAGCATATCTATAAAAAAGCGCTACCCGATATGCTCAAAATGTTCGCCACGAGTTTGGCACTGGCTCCGGCTATCGCCCTGAAGTACCTCTTTATTGGCGGCAAAAAACCCGATATGGGCACGCTTTTTGGTATGGGAGTCAACCTGGACCAACTCCCCGAGGATTCCCCCGCGCTGATCAAGGAGCTGGGGATCTCTCACCTGCTTATCCGCCTCAGCCTAAACGACATGGCAAACCTGCCGCGCTATCTGGAGTTTGTCCAAAGCTTTAAAGGGGCAAAGGTTACGCTCAATATTTTGCAAGACCGTGAACATATCACCGATCCCGCCCTGCTTGAAAGGGACCTGCGCACGATCTTTGAAACTTTTGCCCCCCATATAGAGGCGATGCAGATCGGCAACGCGATCAACCGCAAAAAGTGGGCGTTTTTTACCATGGGGGAGTATATGCGCTTCTTTGCCGTCGCCAGAAGGGTACAGCGAGACTACCCCCATATCGAGCTGATCGGCTCCTCGACCATCGATTTTGAGTACCACTACACCATACGTACCCTTTTCAACGGGTTTAAACAGCGCTTTGACAAAGTGGCTTCGTTGCTTTACGTGGATCGCCGCGGCGCACCGGAAAACAGGCAGATGGGCTTTGATCTGTTTAAAAAGATCAAACTGCTCTACGCCATCGTCGCGCTCAGCTCTTCCCCCAAGCGTTTGATCATCAGCGAGATGAACTGGCCCATCAGCCACACCGCCCCCTACGCCCCCACCAGCGAAAAGGAGTGCGTCAGCGAAGAGGTATACCGCAACTATCTGGTACGCACCTACCTCATCGCAGCGGCTACGGGGATGGTGGAGACGATGTATTGGCACCAGCTTGCCGCCAGCGGCTACGGGTTGATCGATCTGCGAGAGGGCGTGCGCAAGCGTGAGGCCTTTGAAGCGATGCGGGTGATGGTCTCCTTTTTGCAAAAGGCGCGTCTGCGCAGCTACCGCTTTGACGAAACTTACGAGATGCGCTTTGAAAGCGATACGCATCTTATCGAGGTTTTTTGGGCTACGGCACAGACGCGGCAAGAGATCGAAGGCGAGCTCTATGATATACTGGGCAAAAGACACAAGCGGCTGCATATAGGCCAAGCCCCGCTTTATCGATTGAGAAAAATCGGGACTAAAAAGGGAGAATAGGAATGATTGAGACGGTAAAAAAGGAACTTTCAAAGGCGGTAATCGGCCAGGAAAAGATGGTCGATGCCCTGCTGATCGGTTTGCTGTGTGACGGGCACATCCTCCTAGAAGGCGTCCCCGGATTGGCAAAGACCACCACGGTCAAAGCCCTTTCACAGGCGCTCAAGCTGGATTTCAAACGGGTACAGTTCACCCCCGACCTGCTGCCAAGCGATATCATCGGCGCCGAGATATACGATATGACCAACAACAGTTTCAAAATCAAACAGGGCCCCATCTTTACCAACCTGCTTTTAGCCGACGAGATCAACCGCGCCCCCGCCAAAGTACAATCAGCCCTTTTGGAGGTGATGCAGGAAAAGCAGGTCACCATCGGCGACACCAGCTTTGCCATAGCCCCGCCTTTTTTGGTGCTCGCGACGCAAAATCCCATCGAACAAGAGGGCGCGTACGAACTCCCCGAAGCGCAGCTGGACCGTTTCATGCTCAAAGTCGTCATCGGTTATAACACAAAAGAGGAGGAGCTGCGCATCGCGCAGACGGTAGCTAACCACAGCTTCAAACCCGTAGAGGCGGTGATGGACCTTGAAGCGCTGGAGCGCATGAAAAAGGAGGTGGAACAGATCCATATGGATGAGGAGGTGGAGAAATATATCGTCGATTTGATCTTTGCCACCCGCGACGAGAAACAGCAAAAATACCTCCAGTACGG
The DNA here is from genome assembly GCA_002049495.1 of Epsilonproteobacteria bacterium tcs-49. Lineage (GTDB taxonomy): Bacteria > Campylobacterota > Campylobacteria > Campylobacterales > Sulfurovaceae > TCS-49. The sequence goes on from LLYS01000004.1 coordinate 132,936, forward strand.
CGCCAGTCCCAGAGCGACCATCGATATGTACAAAGCGGCAAAAGCCTACGCCTATATCAAAGGCAAAGACCACGTCTCCCCCGTCGAGATCGCCGCCGTGGCCAAAGATGTCCTGCGCCACCGCATCGTACTCAACTATGACGCCCAGGCCAGGGAGATCAACCCCGACAGCATCATCGAAGAGATCATCCAAGAGGTGGATATCCCCTAAATGAGTCGGGAGCTGGAAGCCAAAAAGGTTGTTTTAAAAGCCAAAAAACAGGTCTTTAGCGGCGTACTGGGCAATAACTCTTCGCTGTTTAAGGGGCAGGGGTACGACTTTGTAGAGCTGCGTGAGTACCAAGAAGGCGATGACGTCAAGCATATCGACTGGGTCATCACCGCCAAGCAGCACAAACCCTTTGTCAAAGTCTTTCACGAGGAGAAGCAGCTGGGTGTCGTACTCATACCGCTGCTAAGCGGCAGTACCTTTTTTGGGACCAAGCGGCTCAAAACCGACCTCATCGCCCATATCTACGCCATTCTTTCCTTTTCGGCGATCAAAAACGGCGACATCTACTCCAAGTATCTTTTTACCGATCGGATACTGAGCAAAGCCAAGCCCACCAAAAAGCACCACCAGATCCTAGAAGACGTCAAAGAGATTATGCACTTCAACCCCCTCTCCCATACGATCGATTATGAAAAGCTCAACACCCTTTCGATCAAGAAAAAATCCCTGCTGTTTCTCATGGGGGATTTCGTCGGCGATGCCGACCTCTCTTTGCTTGCGCACAAGCATGACGTGGTCGCCGTGATCGTCCGTGACCGCTTCGAGGAGGATCCGGAGGAGCTGGGACACCTTGCCACCATCGATCCGGTGACAAACAAAGCCCAGGAGATCGACCTGAGTGCGAATTTGATTACCCAATACAAAGCCGCCCTGGCGGAAAACGACCGCAAACTCTACCGGCACTTCCGCCAAAACCGCATCCGCTTTGTCAAAATCTATACCGACGAGGATCCCTTTGTCAAGTTGATGCGGTTGTAATGGAAATGGATAGGTTTGTAGGGGTTGATAAAGAGGGCAAATCCTCCCTGTGGTCTGAGCCTCTTTATCAACCCCTACAAACCCTGCTATGCTATAATTACGGAAAAACTATCGCAAAGGATAAAAAATGTTGGAAATCGGATCAAAGGCTCCCGAATTTTGCCTGCCAAACGAAGACGAGACCGAAATCTGTCTGCGCGACCTTGCCGGAAAATGGGTCGTACTGTACTTTTACCCCAAAGACAATACCCCCGGATGCACCACCGAAGCGTGTGATTTTACCGCCGATAAAAAAGCGTTTGAAGACGCCGGCGCCGTGGTTTTGGGATGCAGCCCTGACAGCCCCAAAAGGCACCAAAACTTCATCGCCAAACAAAACCTCGATATCACGCTTTTAAGCGATCCGGATAAAAAGGTGCTCAAAGAGTACGGCGCCTGGGGATTGAAAAAAAGCTTCGGCAAAGAGGTTGAAGGGGTGATCCGCTCTACGGTAATCATCGACCCCGAAGGGCATATCGTAGAGGTTTACCGCAACGTCAAGGTCAAAGAACATACCAAAGAGGTTATGGAAAAACTCAAAGGCTTGCAAACGTTAAAAAAGATTTGGAGTTAATTTGTAAAACCTCTTCAGCGCCCTTTTTTCCATGGGACCGATCCCATAGGAGATATGTTCCAGATACCACAGGATATCTTTGGGGCGCACTCCCCGCTTTTTGGCTTCTTTTTTGAGGATATAGCGGGGAATACGCGTCTTTGCCTGCGCAAACGTCCGCTCAAGGCGCTTATCATACCCCCTGTTATAACACAGCCTGGCAAAGACAAAGGGCAATCCCGTTTGCTCCTGCCACGCCAGGGCCAGATCGATACGCTTCTCTTCGGGTTTGTTCAAATAGCGCTGCAGCGCCTTATCACCGATGAGCACCTCCCCCTCGATACCAAGCACCCTGGCCAAAGCGTTGGAGGTTTCCGATTCCCTGTCCTTTCGGTACTTTCCCGGCAGGGCGAAAACGCTGATGACTTCCCCCTTTGCTACGATCCCGAGCTCTCCGCAGCGGCAGCGTTTGGCACGGATACTGGAGATAAACGCCGCGTCGATCCGTCTTTGCCCAAAGGCGCGGTTGAGTTCGCTGGGAACCCCTTTGCGGTAGTGCAGGATGGAGTTGCGTTTGTAATGTTTTTTTAAAAAGACCCGGAAGGGCAGAAGGTTGAGATATTCAATGGAACCAAATAGCACTTTTTCACCTGTTTTTGCAAAAATTATACTAAAATAATAGTAAGAACAACGTTTAGGATGCGTTATAAAGGATAGCTATGGTTACGGTAGAATTTTTAGGTCCCATCGGCAAGGAACCGATGAACCTTGACGTCAGAAGCCTGCAGGAACTTAAAGAACAGCTGCACAAGGATCCCGCGCTTACCCAGTGGCTGGCCAACTCCTCGGTCGCGATCAACGATGAGTTGGTCAATGATATGAACACCCTGTTAAACGACGGCGACAAAGTGGTTTTGCTGCCGCCGGTGTGTGGAGGTTAGCAATGCTGGAACTGTTTGAGGGAAGGGTTCCCGTCGAAAAGACCCTGGAAAAATGGTACCAAGCCAACAAGGAGCGCAACTACGGTGCCTTTGTCTCCTTTGTGGGCACGATCAGGGATGAAGAGGGCATCGAGGGGCTCAGTTTTGATATCTATGAACCGGTGCTGCGCAGCTGGTTTGAGTCATGGCAGGAAAAGGCCCGAAAAGATAACGCGATCTTTTATATGGCCCACTCCAAAGGCGACGTACTGCTGCACGAATCCTCCTACGTCGCGGGAATCTTTTCGCCCAAAAGACGCGTAGGGTTGGAGATGCTCGATGCGTTCGTGGAGGATTTCAAAGCCAACGCCCCTATCTGGAAATATGATTTGAAAAACGGCCAGCGCATCTACGCCGCCGATCGTTCCACCCCCATGGAGGGTGCCGGGCTGCTGAAATAGCTACTGCGTAATATACCCCTGCTTTAACAGCCAGTTATAAATCTTGCTGACCATGGGACCGGCAGCTTGCCCGCCGTGACCGCCGTGTTCGACCATGACGGTAACGACCACCTGCGGATCGTCGTAGGGTCCGTAGGATGTCAACCAGGCGTGGGAGCGGTGATAATACTCCAATTCGCTCTCTTTCATCCGCTCCTTTTCATCCTGCGGGATGCTTACCACCTGCGCCGTTCCCGTTTTCGCGGCGATATCAACCTTGGAGCGGCGGGTGTACCAATACGCCGTCCCCTTGTGGTGCGCGGCGACTTCGCGCATCGCTTTTCGGATAGCCTCCATCGCCCGGGGATTGCGCTCGGCCATTTCCGATTGGACGACCGTCGTATTGTTTTCTTTGTTGATCACATAACTTGGCTTGGGCAAAGCGTCGGTGGCTAAAAACGCCGTATGCTTGGCAATCTGCAACGGCGTGACGAGCATATACCCCTGACCGATGGAGGAGTTGACCGTATCGCCCATATACCAGCGCTGATTGTAGCGGCGGTGCTTCCAGGGGATATCGGGGATGGTTCCGTAGGATTCGTTGGGTAGATCCACACCCGTTTTCTCCCCCAGTCCCACGCTTCGAAGCACCTGCGCGATCTTGTTGATCCCCGTTTTGATACTGTTTTTATAAAAGTAGTCGTCGCAGCTTTCCCTGATCGCTTTGTTAAAATCGGTTTTGCCGTGCCCCTCCTCCTTCCAGCAGCGGAAGGGATAATCGTTGATTTTAAAGTTGGAGGTACAGTAGGTGGTGGTGTGTTCATTGATATCGCCCGCGTCAAACATCGCCAGCCCTACCCCCATCTTGATCACCGAACCGGGGGGATACATCCCGTTGATGAACTTGTTGGTAAAGGGGTGATCAAAATCAAAACGGATCTCATCCCACTGCTTTTGGCTGATCCCGGTAACAAACATGTTGGGATCATAACTGGGATAGCTTACCGACGCCAAGAGTTCGCCGTTGGTTTTCATCACGACCGCCGCGCCCGCCTTATCTTTGAACAGTTCATGAATATATTCTTGCAAACGGCTGTCGACGGTGATTTGCAAACTTCTGTTTTCCACCGGTTTTTGGTACTCCAGGGTTTCGATCTGCTCATTTGAGGCGGTGACTTTGATCAACTTGTAGCCAAGTTCGCCCTGCAGGTAATCGTTGTACTGCTTTTCCAGCCCGTTTTTACCGATGATCTGCGTTATCTTTGCGACTTCATCATCAACCTTGCCGCCGTATTTCCCCACATAGCCCAAAATGTGCGCCGTCGCGTCCCCGTGGGGGTAGTAGCGCAGCGTCGAGGGGTTGATCTTGATATTCTCCTCCCGCTCCAAAACGGAGATGTGGGGCAGCATCGCATCATAGGAGATAAAGGATTTCACTTCGATAAAGTCGTGGTTGTAATAGGAGTTTTTCTGCTTGTATCTCTTGGCGATCTTTTTTGCTTCAAGGGCAAACCGCGAAGTGATCTTTTCGATCACCTTTTGCAACCGTTTGTCGTCAAGGTGGGGTGCGATATTGATACTGAACCCGATCTTGTTGATCGCCAGCGGCTCCTCGTTGCGATCCAGGATCTCTCCGCGGATGGGCAGAATCCACTCCTTTTTGACCATATTTTTATTAGCCAAAGTTTCATAATACTTCCCGTGGCCCACGGAAATTTGAAACACCCGCACCAGCAGTACCAGCCATACGATGAAAAAGACCGTTAAGACGATTTTGTAACGTGTCATAGGAACAGCACCGCCATCAGTTCAAATACGATATTGTAAATGATTTTGAGATCCAGATGCGCACTGTCGGTAAAGAAAAGGTAATCATAGGCAAACAGGACCCCGATCAGCATCAGGTTGTAAATGATTACCGTCAAAAAGCGCAGACAGTTGCGGCACACCGTATAAAAACGCATCCTGGGCAGAATCACCCAGTAATACAGCGCCAACGTCACAAGCGTGGAAAACATGGGCAGGGAGTAGTTGATCTCGATATTAAGCATGTAGGCAAGCGCCATATAGAGCATAAAACGGTTTTTCTTCTCATGCCCCCGGATCGCCAAAATCGCGGCGATGGAGGTAAAGGGGGGCAGATAATAGTAGATAGTCGAAAAGATAGGATAGAGAAAAACCGTCAGAACCGCTAGAAACTTATTCATAGATCAAAGCAAACTCACTGCAGGAGGTGGGGAAGTGGATACACTTGATGCAATCGGCCCAAATCTTTTGCTGGGGAATCTCGGCTTTATTGACCTCGTGGAACGCCTCTTTGTGGAAAAACCCTTTGAGGTTTTCATAGGTCAGCGTCAGGATACGCCGCACTCCGAGGGCTTTGGCTTCGGCCTTGGCTTCATGCACCAGCACCGTGCCGATCCCCTTGTTGCGGTAATCTTTATCGACGATAAAGCTGCGGATCTCGGCAAGGTCTTTGGTATGGATATGCAGTGCCAGATAACCGATAAGCTTCTCCCCCTCTTTAGCGACAATATAGCTTCTGATATTGGTCGCGACCTCGTCGTCTTCGCGCTTTAGAATCGTTCCGTCGGCGACATACTCCGCCACCATCTCCTGCATCGCTTCGATATCCAACAGCGTGGGTTTTGTATAGCGTATCATTCCCGCTCCCCGACGGCAAAAAGGGTATGAAAGATGGCTTCGTTTAACTGTTCGATTCCGCGGTTTTTCAAGTTCGAAACCTGGATCGTATCCTCCCGGCGCTTGAGCTTGGCAAGTTCGTTTTGCTTGAGCTTGTCGATCTTGGTGTAGACTTTGAGATACTTTTGGTCCGGACGCAGGATACTTTTGATAAAGTGCTCCACATTTTGATCCAGTTCGAGGTTGTTGTGCCGGGCATCGACGAGATGGATAAACAGGCGTATGGAGATGCGATCGGTGATAAAATCGGTCAAATTCTTTTCCCAATCCCTGTGCTGCGCTTTGGATACTTTGGCGTAACCGAAACCGGGAAGATCCACAAAACGGGCGGTAAAGTCTTGATCATCGTATCTATACCCGATGTTAAAAAAGTTGATCAGTTGGGTTTTGCCCGGAGTGGAGGAACTTTTGGCTAAATTCTTACGGTTGCAAAGGCGGTTGAGCGTAGAACTTTTACCCACGTTGCTGCGCCCCATAAAAACCACTTCGGCTACCCCTTCGGCAACGGCATCGTCGATGGTGGGGGCGGATTTGACAAACTCCGCTTTATTGATTGTCGGTTTTTTGTCCATCATTGACCTCAAAAATAAACTTTACGGGTTTTTGCTCGGAGCCTTTGACGTCCGCTTTTCCCTGTTTGGTATCCACATCCACCTGTTCGCCGATAATGGTACGGTCGTTGATCACGTCATAAAGCTTGACGTCTTTGGCAAAGTGGTACTTGTTCTCGTTGGGGTAAAACACCAGCTCCTGGCTCTGTCCGCGGTAGGTACTGTTGTTTTCCTTGATAAAAAAAGACACGTCCCCGTAGGCTTCATAGCGTTTTGCCGTCCTGTTTTCGTCGAAAAAAACGATCACCCGCGACGCGTTGAGTTCGCTGGCTTGTTTGAGGATGTTGACCTTTCCGGTAAACTCCGTATAGCCCTTTTGTTCGTCGGCTTGAAAATTCTGCGCCGTTATCTCGATGTTTTCCGCTTGTAAAAGCCCCAAAAACACACATAAAATGGTTAAGTATCGCATTATCACTCTTTTTCTTTCAAGATCGCCCGCACATCCGTAGAGCGGATCGTATTTTGTTCATATACTAAATTATCGCCGTAAAAAACATGCTCCCCGTAGGTCGCTTTAAAAGGGCGCAGGGAGCGAAACTGCTCCTTTTCCATATCGTACTTCGCGCTCTGCGTCGTCAATACCCCGCCCCTGTCGGTCGTAATTATAACATCTTCATCCAGATAGATGGCGTTGTCGAACATTTTGCCCCGTTTGGAGGTGACTTTGTTCCCTTCCCGATCCCGGGCTTCAAGGGCGTCGATGAGCAGTACCTCGGGGTATTTCTCCCCACTGCTGCCCGCAACTTTGCTTTTAAAGCCCTCCTTGTCCCACTGGGTCAGGATAAAGGCGCTAAACTCCACCTCTACCCTCTGCTCCTGTGAGCTTTTCGCATAATCTTGGGGTTTGAGCAGATACGCTACCCCCAAAGCGAATACAAAGGCAAAAGAGAAGAAAAACTCTAGTCGCATAGCCAATCATTTACAAACCGGTCGGTCAATTCCTCCCGCCGGAAAATCTCTTCGATAAATTCCCGTACGGCTCCCTCGCCCCCGTTTTTGGTCAATCTCACCTTGACGTAGGGTTCGATCAGTGCCGAGCCGTCGGCGGGCATGGCGCTCAAGCCGCAGGCATCGAGCATCTGCAGGTCGTTCAAATCATCCCCGATCGCCGCGGTTTCTTCCAGCGTGATCCCCAGCTTTTCCGTCAATGCCCACAAACACTCCAGCTTCCTCTTCTGCCCCTGAAACAGGTGCGTAATCCCCAGCTCCTTTGCCCGACGCTCTACGATTTTGGATTGGCGCCCGGTGATGATCGCCGTTTCGATTCCGTATTTTTGCGCGCTTTTAATCGCCAACCCGTCCTTGACGTTAAAAGCTTTGAGCTCATCCCCCGAGTTGGTATAGATAATCTGCCCGTTTGTCAAGCAGCCATCCACGTCCAAAACCAGCAGCTTGATCACAGAACACCCTTGGTGCTTGGCGTACTGATACGCTCGTTGGACGCCGTGGCTCTGCGAAGCGCCAGGGCAAACGCTTTAAATCCCGCCTCGACGATGTGGTGCTTGTTTTTGCCGCGGTTGCATACCAGGTGCATGGTCACCGGCATATTAAACGCCACCGCTTTAAAAAACTCCTCCACAAGCTCCGTCTCAAAGCCGCCGATACTCCCCTCAAGGTCCATCTCAAAGTGCAGATACGCGCGGTTGCTCAAATCCATATCGCACGTTACGCTGGCCTCATCCATCACCACCGTCCCGTTGCCGAAACGCTCCATCCCCGAAACGGGATAGATCGCTTTATGCAGGGCTTGGCCCAGCACGATACCCACATCCTCGACGCTATGGTGGTCATCCACTTCGATATCGCCGTCGCAGGTGACGTTGAGATCGATCAAGGCGTGTTTGGCAAAGCTTTCAAGCATATGATCGAAAAAGCCCACCTTGGTATCGATGTTGGATCTGCCGCTTCCCCGGAGATCAAGCTCTAGCGTAATGTCGGTCTCTTTTGTTTTTCTCTCAATGGTTATCATGGTCAATTCCTAGTTTACTGTTTTACTAAAAAAGCGCCGTCATGGCGGCCCTTTTGAATAAATTCCCTCGCTTCGGCTTCACTTTTAAAGCCCCCTACCATCACTTTAAACAAACCGTTTTGCTCTTCGATCTTTGAGGCGTATTTCAAAGGAATAGCCAACTTTTCCTGCTGAAACAGCCGCGCACGCTCCAGCGTACTAAAGGATCCCACCTGTACAAGCAGAGGTTGTTCCGTTTTTTTCGATTCCCGCGCATCGTCGCGCTTGAGGGGCCGTATCTGCTCCAGAGCCCGCTTCGGCTCCGCTTTTTTGACGATACGCGGAGCACTTCCGCCCTGCCCCTTGGGCCAGTGGGCGTCGTCGACGCCTACCACCGTCAGCCGTACCCTGGCCGTACCTTTTTTATGTACCCCCAGTTTTCTTCCGGCAAGGTAGGAAAGATCCAGTATTCGCTGCTTGACAAAGGGCCCTCTGTCGTTGATGCGCACGATGATACTCCGCCCGTTTTCCAAATTGTCCACTTTGACCTTTGTGTGCATGGGCCACGTTTTGTGCGCCGCGGTCAAATCATACATATCGTACGTTTCCCCCGAGCTGGTTTTATTGCCGTGAAAATTGGGCCCGTACCAGCTTGCGACACCGGTCATCGTCTCCCCCACCTCCACTTTGCGGGGGTAGTATTTCACGCCGAAAACGCTGTAGGGTCTCAGCGTCGCCCTGTGCACCGCTTTACGTTTTGAGGCGCTTTGGTACTTGTAGGAATCGGAACCGCTGCTTTGCGAACCGGAAAAGATCCCGCCGTAGGAACTTACGCCCGTGTATGAGCCCATCGAGCCGCTGCCGCAGCCGCTGAGGAAAAAAGCGGCGATGACGGGCAGCAGCCACGCACACCTAGTTGGATACAACTAACTTTTCCCCCCGATAGATCGTATTGCCGCTTATGTTGTTCATCTCTTTGAGTTTGGAGACGCTGACTTTGAACTTGCGCGCGATCGTTGAGAGGGTATCCCCGCTTTGCACCCGGTAAAAATCGGGGTGGAGGCGCTTGTAGTTTTTCTTGGAAACGGGGATGATCAACCGCTGCTTGGGATAGATGATACTGCTGTGCAGCTTGTTAAACTCCTTGACCATCTTGTAACTCACCCCGTACTTCCTGGAGATCGCCCCGAGGGTGTCGCCGCTTTTGACCGTATGGACCATAAAAAAGCTTTTCATATCGCTGCTTTTGTAATACGCTTTGAAATCGGCCAGATTCATATAGGGGATATAGATACTGTAGCGCTTCTCATCGGGCGGAGTCAAACCGTATCGGAGGTGCGGATTATAGGTTTGCAGGTCGCTTTTGTTGACTTTGATGATTTCGGAGATACGCTCCAGGCTTTCCCCGCCGGGTACGCTTACTTTTGCCAGCGAATAGGCTTCGCCCCTGTTCATCAGGTAATCAAAATCGGAATTGAGCAGCAGCTCCTCGTTTTGCGAAATCATCGCCAGGTGCACGATCTTTTTGATATAGTTGCGCGTCTCCCTGGGCAGATACTTTTTGACCGGATCGATCAGCGTCAGCAGATCGTCGCTGCCCGCTTTTCTGATCGCCCAGGCAACGCGCCCCTCTCCGCAGTTATATGCCAAGGCGGCCAGATACCATTTGCCGAAACGCCCGTGCAGATCCTTGAGGTAGTTGATCGCCGCTTTTGTAGATTTCACCGGATCACGGCGCTCGTCGACGTAGGTGTCGATCCGCAACCCGAAACGTTTGGCGGTATAGGGCATGAATTGCCACAAGCCCGAAGCGCGCTTGGAGGAGTAAGCTTTGAGGCTAAAGCCCGATTCCGCCATCGCCATATACAAAAACAGATCGGGGATATCCGCTTCCCTGATCATCTGCCGCACCATGGGCACGAAGGCAAATCCGCGGCTCATGGCCCGAAAATAGTTCCTTTGGGCACTGTTTTTATAGGGGTTTTCAAAATTGACGTAGAGGGTACTGTTGATAAAGGAGGGATCGATATCCAGCGTCGTTAAAATCTCCGCTTTATCGTGGTGGTCTCTGGTTTCGATAAACCCAAAGGAGAGTGTTATACAGGTTAAAAATATCACTATCTGTTTCAATGTTCATTCCTACTTGTTGATCTGTTTTTTCAAATCTTCTATTATACCGAATCCAGGGTCGCAAACGCTTTAAAAAGTGTTTTTGTATTATCCAGAATCTGTTTTTCCAAAACTTCGGTTTCCATATGGCGGGTTTGGGCGATCTTTTCAAGCACATAGGTAGTGTATGCGGGTTCGTTACGTTTGCCCCTGTAGGGGTGCGGCGTCAGGTAGGGAGCATCGGTTTCAAGCAGCAGCTTCTCCAGGGGGATTTCCGGCAGTATCTCCACCAGTTTTTTGGCGTTTTTAAACGTCGCCACCCCGCCGATACCGAAATAGCAGTTGCGTTTACTCAAATCCAGCAGGTGGGGGCTGGCGTTGTAACAGTGCAAAACGGCGTCTTTGGCGTCATTTTCAAGCATGATCTGTTTCGAAATATCGTTGGCTTCTCTAATGTGGATAATCAGCGGCATCCCGTGGCGGTTGGCCAATCGGATATGTTTGGCAAACACCTCCTGCTGCACCGCCTTTTCCTCCGCTTTTTCCCCCTCATCTTCGGGCAAGCGGAAATAATCCATACCGCATTCGCCTACGGCGATGCATTTGGGATCGCTTAAAAACTCTTTCAGATAGGTTTCGTCATACTCCCTGGCGTGGTAGGGGTGTACCCCCGCGGCAAAGTACATATTGTCGTGTTCATGGGCGATCTTTTGCGCTTTGGGCAAATCCTTGGGATCGGCCCCGGGAAGAATAAACCCGCGAACGCCGCTGTCGTACGCCCGCTGCAAAACCTCCTCCAAATCTTCGTCAAACTTGCTGCTGTCAAGGTGGCAATGGGTATCGATGATCATACTGTTATATCTCTCCTTTTTCGGGCAAAACTATTCGCCCAGTAATCTGTCCAAAAAACTTTTTTTCTTCTTTTTCTCTTCATGGGGTTTGGTACGTTCATCCACAAAATCTTTATCCGGTTTGTAACGGTTTTCGTCAAACTCCACGTGGCGCTTTTTTCGCTCTTTGATCTTTTTTCCGTCCGTTGATCCAAAGGCATTTTGGGGCATACACATACTGTACCTCCTGTAAGCTGCATCTATCATCTATAAAAGATCGGCATTTAAAGCGGAAGATAAACCTTGTCACACATCTCGGCGTACTCCTTCGCGCACTGCGAATCCAGGGTTATCCCGCCCCCGCTTTTGTATACCAGACCCCGCTTTTGCCGTTCAATATAGCGGATCAAAACACAGCTGTCAAGGCTTTTGCCGTCGTAGACACCGAAAACTCCCGTAAAAAACCCCCGGTCGTACCCCTCTACCCGTTTGATAATATCGCAGCAGCTTTTCTTGGGCGTTCCGGTAATACTGCCCGCGGGCAGCATCGCATCGAATATCTCCCCCAGGTTTTCTTTCCAATCGGGCATCTGCGCTTTGATTTCGCTGCTTGCCTGCAGCAGATCGCCTACCTGTTCAAGGTAGCGAAAGCGCTTGACCCGCACCTTGTGCGCCCTGATCCCCAGGTCGTTTCGCAAAAGATCGACGATCATCGTATGTTCGGCGAGCTCCTTGGGATCATCCAGCAGCTTGCGCCTGGCATCCCTTTGCGCAGCTTTGATCGTACCTTTCATGGGGTAGGTGGCGATCGTGTCTTTGTCTATACGGATAAAACTTTCGGGAGAGAAACTGACAAAACGGTCGCGCAGCCACACCTTGTAGCGCGCTTTCGCAAGCCCGAAGATCTCCGCAAGCGACACCTCGGTGTGCAGTTGCGAGGGGAAAGTCAAATTCATCAGATAGGTATTGCCCCCTTTGATCTGCTCGATCACTTCGTTAAAAGCTTTTTCATAGCGGGTGTAGGAAACGGGGGTAAAATCCAAAGGCTGCGACTTTGTGGAGGAAAGGCTGGAGCGTTCAAAAGCGATTTTATCCAGGGCGTCCAGGGGTTCGACGATCACTTCGGATTTGTCGTAACTGATCACAAAAGCAAAGGGGATGCCCGCTTTTGCGTAGTAGCTCAGCCGCTGCATTATCCCAAAACGGTTTTTTTCAGCACCGCCATGCGTACGGCCACGCCGTTTTTGACCTGATCCAGGACTTTACAGCGCGGATCATCCATCATCGCATCGTCGATATCCACGTTTCTATGCACCGGTCCCGGATGCAAAAGCAAAATATCGCGATCGCCAAATAACTCTTTCGTGATGCAGTAATCGCTGGCATAATCTTTCAAACTGCCGTAGATGGGATGATCGTGGCGCTCGGTCTGGGTCCGCAGGCTCATCACGATATCCACTTCATCGATCACCTCCTGCAAGCTGTAGCTGGTGCGCAGTCGGGTATGGGGCAAAAAATGCGGCGGGGCTACGAGGATCACCTCCAACCCGAAGCGCCGCAGGAGCTTGATGTTGCTGTTTGCCACGCGGGAGTTTTTGATATCCCCTACGATAGCGATCTTTCTGCCCTCGAGCCGGCGAAAGTGCTGCTTGATGGTAAACAGGTCCAAAAGCGCCTGTGTAGGATGGGCGTGTGCCCCGTCGCCGGCATTGAGAATGGGGGTATCGATCATATTTGCCAGCAGCTCCGGAGTCCCCGAATGCTGATGGCGCACGATGATCGCGTCGGGTCCCATAATCGCAAGGTTCTTGGCCGTATCGTTGAGGGTTTCGCCCTTTTTGGTAGAGCTTTGCGCCACGTCCAGGTGCACCACTTCCGCCCCCAACCGTTTTGCCGCCACTTCAAAACTGCTGCGCGTTCTGGTGGAGTTTTCGAAAAAAAGCGTCAGGATCAGCTTGTTGTGCAGCAATCGGTGCTGCTTCGTATCCAGAAACTCCCTCGCGTCTTCAAAGAGCCCCTCGATCTCGCTTACGGTCAAATCGGTCGTATCTAACAAATGGCGCATATCTTTTCCCCTTTACCACGAGACCGGCTGATCTTTGCCGCCGTTTTCACTCTTGTGTTTTTTCCGCTTTTCAAACTTCTCCATACAGGCCGCCCGCTCCTCGGGAGTCATCTCCACCTTCAAGCCGGGCGTTTGGGTGCTATTGTTGTCTGCGGCCGTATGACCCTTGAAATGATCCGCCGCTGCTACGGTTACACAAAGTATCAATCCTGCTATCCATCGTTGCATCGCGTTATCCCGTTTGTCAAAATAGTTACGCTATTTTAGCGAAAATCCTCGTAGTTTGTGTTGAAGCAGTGGCACACCTCGCCGCCGAAACGGATCGTCTCGCCGCACTTTTGCAAAAGCAGCCGCTCTTTGCTTTTGGGAACGGCGGTGATCTTTTCGGCCAACAGTTTTTGCTTTAGCCCCTCTACGAAACACGCCGCCATTCCGGTTCCGCACGCTTGTGTCTCATCCTCGACTCCGCGTTCATAGGTACGCACGTGAAGCTGTCCCCCTTTGACGGTGCAGATATTGACGTTGGCGTTGTATTTGCGGCGCAGCCGTCTCGCTTCCTCCAGATCAAAGGTTTCGATGCCGTCTCTAAAAGAGACCAGATGGGGTACCCCCGTATCAAGCAGCACCCACTCTTTGCCCCCTTCGACGATCTTGTCCCGCATATATTGCGGCGGGGTCAGATCGGAAAGGACAAAATTATCCTCCACCCGGGCTTCGATCACGCCCGCTACGGTCAAAAAGGCCATCTTTTCCCCGGCCAAGCCGTTACGGTACGCATAGTGGGCGGTCGCGCGGCTGGCGTTGCCGCACATCTCCGCCGCGGTACCGTCGCTGTTGTAAAACTCCCACTCAAAATCATACTTATCATGGGGAACAAGCACCACGAGGCCGTCGGCACCGATGCCAGAATGGCGATCACACAGTTTTACGGCAAGTTTCGAGCGATCTCTTTTGACAAAGGTGTGGCAGATAATAAAATCGTTGCCGCTGGCGTTGTATTTACTCAGTTGCATTCTCTTCCTTTAGTTGAAGTCATGCGCAAGCTGCTGTTTGATCCGCTCGCACTCATGCTGCAGATGGACGATATCTTTGCTATTGTCGATCACATAGGTCGCCATACGCTTTTTCTTTTCGATATCAAGCTGCACGTTTATGCGTTTGCGCGCCTGCTCTTCACTCAAGCCGTCGCGCTTCATCAACCGCTGCAGCTGCACCTCTTGCGGGGCATAAACGACGATGGAGCGCTCTATGGGGTAGCTTTGCTTTTCAAAAAAGAGCGGAATATCGATCAGGTAGGGCTTTTTAAAGCGATCCTGGGCTTCGCTTTGCCGTTTGATCTCTTCAAAAATCAGCGGGTGGATAAAACCCTCCAACTCTTTGCGCTTCTTTTCGTCGGCAAAGACGATACCGCCGATATGCCTCCGGTCGGCTTTACCCTCCTTTTTTGCCCCCTCGCCGAACATTGCGACCAAGCGGTCAACCTTTTCATCCAAAAGTTTATGGGTTACGGCATCGGCGTCGATGATGCGAAACCCCAACAGTTTGAGCATCGTACAAGCCGTACTTTTGCCCGTACCGATACTGCCCGTAAGCGCGACCGCGTACGCAAAAGCCATTAAACTTTGAGTACCTTGCCAAAGCGCGCCTTGATGTAGTTGGGAAGGACAAAAGACGCCAGCTGGATATCGCAGTTATAATACTGCAGATTCTCGATCAGATCGCCGCGCTGTAAAATGATATCTGCGGTGGGGTGGTACTTTTTGCTGGCAAGCAGCAGGTTGTCCAACCCCGCTTCCGCGGGATAGAAGCTGGGCATCACGATCTTGAAATACTCACCGAGTTTCAAGGCCATATCTTCAAAACTGCCCGCATCACGGATAGAACTTGGCGCATGTACCGCCACGACGCCGTCGCTTTTAAGCACCCGGTTGATAAGGCCGTAAAACACTTGATCGTTCAAAGGATCGTTGATATCGGCGGTGATAATCACCACGTCAAAGCTTGCTTCCTGCGCTTCGCTGAGAAAGGCGACGCTTTCTTGGGTGACGACGCTGCAGTGACTGTGCCCGCTCAGATCGATTTCACACACTTGCGATTGCACTACGACCACGTTTTCGATATCCACGTGGCGGGTCAGCTCCATCGTCACGTCACCGCGGACGTCACCCAGGACGAGGACGTTTTCGGGTCTTCGGTGGGTACACACCGGTACGTGCGCGAGCATTTCGTTATAAATTGTTTGATTTTCTATCATTATTTTATACCTTTATGACGTTCTATTGGACAAATAGTACCCAAAAAAGATTAAAAATCTTTGAGGCTGAGGGAGTTGTGTATATATCTTCTAAAGGGGCGGTCTTTGTTTAGCCAAAGGCCGCCGGTTCGGGTTACTTGCTACGGCTTCCCGGTTTTATCGCTTCGCCGCCCGCTTTACACAGGGGGCAATCAGCGGGTTCATACATGGCAAATTCAAAATCCTCCAGCGCAAAAAAAGGCACGTCGCCGGGGAGTTTGCACTCGGGTTTACGCGGGGTGTCGCTGCCGCGTCTTTGACAAAAACCGCGGTTTGCGAGCGCGGCGAAAGCCGTCACGTTTGCCCCGTTTTGTTCCATGATCGCCGCTGCTTCCATGGCCGATCCGCCGGTGGTAATGATATCTTCGCAGATAAGTACCTTTTCATCCTTTTCGACGCTAAAGCCCCTGCGCAGCTGCATCTGCCCCTCTTTGCGCTCGACGAAGATAAAACGCACGTCCAGCGCGCGGGCCAATTCATACCCCGCGAGCAAGCCGCCCAGTGCGGGAGCGCAGACGGTATCGATTTTAAGGCCGCTTTGTTTGATGATATTTGCCAACTCCGTCGCAAGCAGCTGGGCGCGCTTGGGATCTTCCAATACCTTTGCCGATTGCAGATAGCGGTTGGAGTGGTTGCCGCTGCTGAGGATAAAGTGCCCCTCCAAAAGGGCATCCGCGTCTTTATAGATTTGTTCGATATCCATCTTACACTTTCATGATTTCATCGGTTTTTGTTTTGAGCGTATCCTCAACCTTGGCGATATGCTCGTCGGTAAGCTTTTGGATCTTATCCTGTGCCTGTTTGGATTCGTCCTGGGTGATCTCTTTTTCCTTTTCCAAATCTTTTACGGTGTTGTTGGAATCTTTACGGATATTTCTGATCGCGACTTTCGCCTTTTCCGCCATCGCTTTGGCCTGCTTGGCGATCTCTTCTCTTTGTTCGGTCGTCATGGGAGGGAAGAAAAGTTTGACGCTGTCGCCGTCGTTGTTGGGGTGCACCCCGATATTGGCTTCGTTGATCGCCTTTTCGATCTCGGGTACCATCGTTTTTTCCCAGGGCGTGATGGAGATGGTGGTCGCATCGCTTGCGACGACGTTTGCCGCCTGGTTCAAAGGCGTAGGGTTGCCGTAGTAATCCACTTTGATATTATCAAGAATCGTGGTGGAAACTTTTCCCGTCCGCAGGGTCTTAAAATCCCGTTTCATCGCTTCGATACTTTTATCCATATGCTCGCTTGTTTCTGTATATATGTCATTTAACATATCTGTCCCCTTTAGTTAATATTTTTGAACTGTATCTGTTGTGCTCATCTTTGATAAAGACCCGCACCCGGTCTTTGTCCAACTCATACATTAAGCGTTTCGTAATTTTACCATTTTTTGCTTTGATCCAGGGCGTCCAGCCGTGGCCGCTGACATACACCTGTACCTGTTTTATCGACGGATCAAGCTCAACCTCTATCTTTTCCAGTACCCCGTCTTTGGGATAGTAGCGCGGGCTTTGCCACGACGCCCGTAAAAATTTGTAGTTGAACTTTCTATCAAAATGCTCCACGTTCCCCACAAGCGCTACCCGGTACAGGTCAAAACGGTCGCTCTCTTCGCTGACGGAACCGTTACTTTGATTCATGATCGCTTCAAAGCCCTGCTCCTTGACGATCTTTTTGATCTCGTCGTTATACTCTCCGTACGGATAGGCGTAATATTTGGGTTTTTCCCCGAGGATTTGGCTCAGGATATCCACGCATTTTTGCGTATCCTCGCGCACCGTTTCGGGGGTTTTGGTGGGCAGATGGTAGTGGTTGTGCGAATGACAGCCGATCTCGCCGTAACGGGCCGCGTCTTTGACCTGTTCTACGCTCATATAATCGCTGCTTTTATACTGCGTGGTTTTTGACTGTACGAAAAGGGTAAAGGGATAACCGTACTGTTTAAACAGGGGCAACCCGTTTTCATAAAAGCTTTCGTAACTGTCGTCGATGGTAAGCACCACCCATTTGGGGTTGATATCTTCTCCCGTTTTGAGCGCTTTGACCAGGCGCTTTAAAGGGATCACCTCATACCCCTTTTTTTGGAAGTAGGCAAACTCCTCTTTGAGCTCCTGAATGGGCGTATTGGTGGAGGGGTAGCGCCCGTCGCCGAAGCGGTGATACACAAAGATCGTCGCGTCGGCGAAAAGGTAGATGCCAAAGCAGAGTGTCAGCAGTACCTTTTTCATGGATTACAAGCTACTCCGCGGGTGCTTGGGGGATGCTGTTTTCATTGCCTTGCGGAACGGCGGGTGCCGCCGGAGCGTTCTGTTCTACGTTGACGCTGTCAACGACGGAGCCTTTCTTTTCGCTGTTGTAGGCATATCCCAGTGCCAAGGTGTTGATCACAAAGGCCAGGGCCAGGGTAAAGGTAACCTTTGTTAAAAAGCCGCCCGCACCCTTTTGCCCGAACACCGATTCGTTACTGCCGCTGTATGCGCCAAGACCGATGCTGCTGCTTTTTTGCAGCAAAACGACCACAACGATCATAAGTGCCAGGATGATCTGTATAACTAAAAGCGTACTAGCCAATTTTTTTCCTTCTTTTTTGCTTGAACCAAGCAGTTTTGGTTATGGATATTTGATTTAATCATATATTATATCGAAATAAGTTTTAATCACGATTAAGCTCTCCCCAAGGCGGGGAACTTTGTTATAATACGGCAAATTTTTCCGCCGAGAAAAGAGGTTTATGGAACATTTGCAACAATTTCAACGCTTCGCCGCACAATACGGCCGCTATAACATTATCCAAAAACAGGTGGCGAAGGAGCTGGTACAAAAGCTTCCGTTTCGCCCCAAAAAGATTCTCGACCTTGGCTGCGGCGACGGTGCGGTGTATAACAATATCACCTGGGAAATTGAGGAGTATATCGCCTGCGACAGCTCCGAAGCGATGCTGGCGCTGCATCCGGAGAAAAAAGTCAAACCCCTGTGTGCAAGCTTCGATTCGCTGAATCTGAGCCCTTACAAAGACCACTTCTGCCTCTCCTCTTCGGCGCTGCAGTGGAGTCGGGATCTTGAAGCGGTTTTTGCAAAACTCTCTTCGATGCACTGTGCGCTGAGCCTTTTTACTTCGGGAACCTTTCAAAGCCTGCACGCGTGTGCGGGCTCAGCTTCGCCCATCTACGCAAAAGAGCAGATCGTGGAGTTTGCTAAACGCTATTTTCCCGAATATGAGACAGAGGTGAAACAGTATCGCCTGGGGTTTGCATCCACGCTGGAGATGCTGCGCTACATAAAACGCTCCGGGGTCAGCGGCGGGAAAAAACAGCTTTCCTATAGCTCGGTCAAATGTTTGCTGGATGATTATGAAAAAGATTATTTGGAGTTTGAAGTGGTTTTTATCACCCCTCCCCAGATACCTGCGGCACATGAAGAGTAAAGGTGTGCTGCTATCTTCCGATCCTGACACGATGCCTTTACAAACCATTGCACAGGTCTGGAAAGAGGCAGTCAAAGCAGCCCGGCTGCTCTCAATGCCTCTTTCAAAACCAGGTTGAAATTCTATCATATTTACCTTAAACGGGTTTTAATACCGGCCGCGGCCGGGAAGTCCGGCGACGGGTTGAGCGCTACTGTATCATATAGGCTCTGATCGGCTCCTTGGAATCCATCTGCCGCACGCGTATGCGCTCTTCGCCGATTTTCACCTCCACCTCATCCTCTGTGGGTTTTCCGTAGGTGGCGGCGATGGTTGCGGCAAGTGCCCTGTCGCTTCGGGAAGCCTTTTTCTCCAGCAGCGACAGCGGACCGGCTATACTCAGGCGCATCTTTTCATATTTATCGTTTTCGATCTTTTCCAGCGCTTCGTTGTCCTCTTTGTGGCGTCCCACGACCAGCTTTGCCCCTTCGGGAAGGCGAAGCTGTCTGCCATATTTGAGCGTTTCGATATCGGCGGGGGTGAGTTTGTCGTATTTGATAAACTCTTTCAGCCGGTTACTAAAGCCCACATCGGTAAGCAAACAGCCTCCCGCGGGGCTTTCAAAATCCTCAAAACCCCACTTTTTTGCCAACTCCAGCTGCTGCGTGCGCCCCCTGCCCGAGATTCCCAGCAGTTTTTCGCGATCGACCCAGCCTTCTCTCTCGGGGAGAGTGGGTTCAAGCAGCTTGGCACTAATGGGACGCAGCAGGATATCTTTGGTCTCCGAGAGGTTCTGCACGCTTTGCAGCGCGTCTTTGCGCTGGCTCATGGGGCGCTGCCCCAGCACTTCGCCGCTGACGAGAAAGGAGGCGTCCAACTCTTTCATCATCGCCTTGGCGATAGCGAACATATTGCCGTGGCAATCGATACAGGGGTTGAAGTTTTTCCCGTACCCGTATTTGGGATCAAAAAGAACGTCGCGGATAAACTGTTCCCTGTCATCGACGATCTTTAGCGTCGCTTTGGCGTAATCTGCCATCTTTTGCAGGTGCGCTTTCTTATCGCCGATCCCGCCAAAGCCGATATCGACGTGCAGCGCGATGACGTCGATTCCCTGATCGGCGATCAGCTTCGCCGCGATGGTACTGTCAAGCCCGCCGCTAAAAAGGGAGATAGCTCTCATTCAAGCTCTTTCTCTATCTTTTTAATCATTCGCTTTATCACCTTTCTCTCCTCTTTGAGCATCTTTTTCTTTTCCCCGTTGTCGGTTTTTTTCTGCTTCTTTTTCAACTTTTTTCGCAGGGCGAGCAGCTCCTTTTTATACGCCTTGAGCTCTCTCTTTTCTCCGTTGCCGCTACTGCCGAACAAAGCCGTGATTTTATCAAAAATTTTATCCAGTTTCATTATCTTCATCCTCGTGTAACTCTTTTAACGCCTGATCGCTTATAAACAGCGCTTCGGCCATGTTGGCCAAACGGTTGATAAAGCGGTGCGCGTACGCGTTGTCGTTGATAATTGAAGTGGCGATCATGGGATCGATCCTGCGATCTTGTACCAACTCTTCAAATTCACGATTGGAGGAGAGGTCAAACTCCTTTGCTTTTTCCTTCACCACCTCCAGGTGTACCAGCTTTTCCACTTCGCTGTCGCTTTTGCGGATCTTTTTGATTTCGTCAAAGAGTTCCATCAAACTTTCCCGAATCTTTTGGTACTCCCGGGATACGTAAACATTATCGTCATGGAGGTATTTTTTGAAGTTTTTCTGCATATGCTTCAAACTCTTCAGCGCTTCGATGATATGAATCGAGGCCATTTTATAAGCGTTCAATTCCCGTGCCTGCGTCTCATCCATATTTTTTTGCGCCTTGAGTGAAAACAGGACGATGTTGGCGTGCAGCTCCTTGATCTTGGAGCGGTAGCGTTCATCGAGGCTGATATCGATATTGTTCAATACCTTCAGCATCTCTTTTTTCGAAAGTTTGTAAAGCCGCTGTGTTTCGTTGCGGATCGCTTCCAGCGACGCTTCGGCCACTTCGAGGATATTTTCATCCAGGTATTTGACCTTGACCCCTTTGGGGATAAACAGCCTTTGCAAATAGTTCGCGAGCACCTTATAAAAGGGTGTAACCACCGCGATTCCCAGCAGATTGAAAATCGTATGAAAAATCGCCAGTTTCAACACCAGCTCCTCGATCCCCGCCTGCGCAGAGATAAAATCCACGCTTGCGGCGAGCAGGGGCAGGAAAACCACCGCCAACAGTGCGGTAGCGAGGTTGAAAACCAGGTGCGCCACCGCCAATCGCTTCCCGTCACTGCTTGCCGCGAGCGATCCCACGATCGCCGTTACCGTCGTCCCCACGTTTGCGCCGATGGAGATCGCCAGGGCGTCGTAGTACACGATCTGGCCCGTCGCCAGGGCGGTGACCACCAGCGCCATAGTCGCGCTGCTTGATTGCACGATCACCGTCACCGCGATCCCGATGGCGATATACAGCAGCAAGCCCAGCAAACCCTCTCCGGAAAACTGGGTCAGATCGATGGTATCTTTGATCGTATCAAAGCCCTCTTTCATATAATCAATTCCCAAAAAGATGAACCCCAGACCGATCAGGACGTTGCCGACTCCCTGGTATTTGGCTTCTTTGAAGAATTTGAAAATCACCCCGAAGATCACCATAGGCATGGCGTAGGTGGCGATTTTGATCTTGACCCCGAAAAGCGAAACGATCCACGTCGTCGCCGTCGTCCCCAGATTGGCACCGAAGATCACGCCCATAGCGCTTGCAAGCGTCATCAGCTTCGAAGAGAGGAAACTGATGGCGATTACGCTTACAAGCGATGAACTCTGCACGATCGCCGTTGCGGCAAAACCGCTAAAAAGCGCTTTGGGCATGGTAGAGGTGGTGCGCTTGAGTACGCGCTGCAGGGCACCTCCGGCAAACTGCTTAAAGCCGTCTTCCATGAAGATCATCCCCACCAAAAACATCGCGATACCAAAGGCGACCAGTTTGAACAGACTGTCGCTTAGCGTCACGTACGCCGCTAGGGCAAAGATGAACAGAATGGGCAAACGTTTAAACATATTTGATAAAAACCTTTGCGTAGGGGTGCTCCTTATCCAGCATCGTTTTGATATCGGCGATGATATTTTTATACTCGATGGGCAGCGTACTTTTGACGGAGTTAAGCAGATGCAGGAAGGTCATGGAAAAAGGCGTTTCGATGGAGTGGATCTTTTTATCGTGAATGATCTTGACCGCTTCGTTGATCAGCGTTTCATACACGATCTTGTTTGTCGCGCGCTGGATGCGGTAATTGCGCATAAACCTGTAGTTGTTTTTCAGCGTTTCGCGCTCGATCTCTTTCATGGTTTTATAATTATCCACCTCCATGATCTCCTCTTCAAGGTGCTGCTTGTAACTGGCGATCCGTTCCTCGTGTATCGCTTCAAAATCGGGCTTGATCTTATAAACCTGATCCATGATCTTTGATTGGGAGTACACCTCCTTTGGCCGCACGACCACATCGCTTTGTTCCGGTGCGGCTTGCAACTCCTCTACCAGATGGGTGGCGGGTTCGACAAATTCGAACTTATCCTGCTTGGCCGCTTTAAAGGAGATGCCGTTGGGGGTGATGACGGGACGGTTGCCTACATATTCAAGTTTAATCATCTTTTTTCTCCTCACTGTGTACATCTTTGCGTACCACGATCTGTCCCTCCATATTCTCAATCTCCTCAAGACCGCTGATAAAAAGATCCTCTTTGGGTTCTAAATGCTTTTTGCCTATCTTGTTGGGATAATCCACGCTTCGCAGAATATGTTTGATGCACTCGATGCGCGCTTTTTTCTTATTGTCGGAGCGGATAATGTTCCAGGGTGCCACGTCGGTATGCGAAGAGAGCAGCATCGAGTACTTTGCCGCGGTATACTCATCCCACAGCTCCTGGGATTTTTCGTCGACGGGGGAGAGTTTGTACTGTTTCAGGGGATCTTCCCGGCGCTTGTCAAAACGTTTTTTCTGCTCCTCTTTGGAAACGGAGAAGTAAAACTTCAACAGTTTGATCCCCGAATCCACGAGCATACGCTCAAACTGCGGCACGGTACGCAAAAATTCGCTGTGCTGTTTGGGCGTACAAAACCCCATCACCGGTTCGACGCCCGCGCGGTTGTACCAACTTCTGTCAAACATTACGATCTCTCCCGCGCTGGGCAGGTGTGCTACGTAGCGTTGAAAATACCACTGGGTCTGCTCCGTATCGGAGGGTTTGCCAAGGGCTACGACCCGCGCGCCCCGGGGGTTGAGGTGTTCGGTAATACGCTTGATCGTCCCTCCCTTGCCAGCGGCGTCGCGGCCTTCAAAAAGGATAAGGATCTTTTTATCCTCATCTTTAATATGGTTTTGCATCTTCAAAAGTTCGATCTGGAGCTTTTTAAGCTCCTCCTCATACTTGATCGTGGATTTCTTGATCCAAACGGGCAGTTTCTTCCCCTTTTTTACCCGCTTTTCGTAATCCTCGGTCAGATTGGTATCCTTGCGCCGGTCTTCGTGGATATTTTCCTCCACCTGCGCTTTGACATCTTTTATGTGATCAAATTCATCTTCCAGTAGATCCCGTTTTAAACCCATTGTATACCGCCTTATAATAATCTCTTATAGCAATAATAACAAAATTTCCGGGTTTTATAAAGCCATCTCCGCCAAAGAGCGGTACTCCCTGATGATCTCAAGCTGCCGTTTGGAGATAAAGGAGCGCAGATCCTGCATCGCCGCGCGGTTGTTTGCCAGGGCGATAATGAGTTTGTAACTGTTTTGTACCCGTTTGACTTTTTGGACTACGCCCACCAATTCCACGGGTTTGCCGCTCTCCTCCTCGGTCGCTATCTCAAAGGCGACTTTGACCTTTTTAAGCCGTTTGAGCGAACGCAGCTGCTCCACGTAGATCGAGAGCATATTTTCCGAGAGGGAGCTGAGTATCCCCACCGTATAGGTATTTTGCGACATCAGCACCGCATCGATGGGTTTTGCCGGCTTCACCCGTACCTTTTTGCGCTCGACGGGGCTGTGTTCCACATAGTGGAACCTCTCCAGCGTCACGGTCTTTTCAAAGCGGTTGGTCTCTTTAAGCGACGCCTGCACGTGTCTGCCAAAAAGGGTTGATTTGATGTAGATTTCTCCGGTGAGGATGTTTTGTTCCTTGTGGGCCAGCTTAAAAACGTACCCCCTGCCCTTGGCGTAAAGAGGGGTCGCTTGAATATGTACCAAAATATCCTCATAGAGCGAAACCAGCGTTATGACTTGCGTTTTATCCGCTTTTGTCAACGCTTCTACGATTTGGATATTTTCCTTTTCATACTCCTTTTGCTGCGCATACAGGTAGCGATCGTCTTTGATCGTGTTGCCGCCCTCATCCTCCAGCGCATCGAGGAGTTTGTAGGTCCTGTCGTTAAGCGCTTCCCTTTCATCGTCGCCTCGGATAGCAAGCAAAGCAAAGCTCAGAGTCAACTCCCTGGAGGTTTGAAACGATAAGTGCGCGTAGCGCTCCTGCAGTTTGCGGCACAGGGTGTACGCATCGTCAAAATCGATCCGTTCCAGCAGCAGGGCAAACTTTCCCTCGCCTATGCGCGCCAAAAAGTCCATCCCCCGCGTCGAATCGTTTAAAAAGCGCGCCGTTTCCAAAACCGCCTGCTCTTTAGCGCTTTCACGCTGTAGCTGCGGATGCTGAAAAAAACCGTCGAGGTGGATGATTACCATCATACTCTTTTCACGCTCCTGGGGCGGCTTTTGCAGATGCTGCTGCAAAACCTGCTCGAATTTCACCTTGTTATACAGTGAGCTCAGCGGATCCGTGTACGCCTGCTGGCGCAGCTGCTTTACCTCGGATTCATATCGGCTGATTTCGATGAGGGAAACGATAAACTCCTCGCTTTGAGGGATCTCGCCCACCTTCAACATAAAAACCGCGTCGCTGAGCTGGAGCTTGACCTTGACGATGGAGCCGCGCCTGGCATAAAGCAGCGCCTGGGCAAACTCCCCGTAATTGAAAGCCCGACTGTCCACATAGATCGCGTCGATGAAGGAAAAGTTGTCGTATAAACGGTTCAATTCGCCCACTTCACTCAAGCCAAAGAGACGAAGGAAGTTTTTATTTGCCATGGTAACGGTGTTGTGGTTGATCAGAAGAATATAAGCGTTTTGGAAATCGAGGATATTTTGCAACTCTTCGCCGTGCCGGGCGGAAAGCTCTTCAAACTGCTCCCTTTCCCGCTTTTGCAGCCGCATCTGGGAAAACAGTTCAAGTACACCCGAAAAGTTTGCATCGAGAAGCTGGTATACCTCCACGACGAGCTGGGTTTGATCTTCGCTGATATCATGTCTGATCGTATTGACAAGTACCGTTTTAAGCCCCAGACAGATCATGAAGACGTCGCGGGGCTGGATCTCCTTTTGCACCATCAGCTTGACAAATTCCCGCATGGCCGGACAATCGCCCAGGGTTTTATCCCCTTTGATCACCCCCAGAAAGTATTCGTAAATTTTGACCCCGAAACGCTCTTTGAACTGCAGCTGGCTCACCTCCAGTTTATGCAGGTGTTTTTCCACCGAACCCAGCTGTACCCACCTGCTGATCACATCCTCTTTTTTTGACTCCAGGTAATCGTAATGCTGTTGCAGACGGCGCAGCTTCATTTTCATCACGGGCTCCTTAAAACTTGATCACGGTCGCTCCTACGCCCCCTTGGTTGGGCGCTGCATCTTCACACTTTTTGATGCGCGGATGGGCTTTGCAAAACTCTTTGACCATCTTCGCCAGCGCGCCGCTGCCCACGCCGTGGTAGACAAACACTTCATCAAAGCTGTGCAGCAGCGCGTTGGAGACAAAGGCGTCGAGCTCCTCTCTGGCCTCTTCGTAGCGCATCCCGTGCAGATCCAGCTTGACAAACCCGCCCCCCTTTTCTACGCTGACGTTGATATCTTGTTTGGGTTTTGGTTTGCCCACGGGTTTGAGCGCGCTTTTTTTCACCGTCAGCGTCATGCCGTTGACTTCCAGGGTCGCTTTTTTCCTGTCCAGGCGCAGGATTTGACCTTTTGAATTGTTATATTGTACCCAATCTCCGATTTTAAGCTCCGCTTCCTCCTGCTTGGGTACCGCCTTTTGCTTGTGGCGTCTGGCTTTTTGCTTTTTGTCGTGGGCTTCGTTGAGCGCACGGTGCTTTTGCTTCTGGTCCTTGTTCACCGCGCCTTTGAGCAGCTTGGCCGCTTCGCTGTATTCACGCTCCATCTGCGCGATCTTTTGCTCGATTTCGTGCTCCATGGTGCGCTTTTGCTCCTTGAGTTCGCGCTCTTGCACAGCAAGGTTTTCAAGCTTTCTGTCCACCTTGGCGATCTTTTGGCGCAACTCGCCCTCAAGCAGGGTGGATTTTTCGATCAATTCGTTCAAGCGCTGCTTATCTTCGCCAAAGACCTCCTTGGCTTGATCCACCACCTGCTTGGGGATGCCGTAGCGCTGCGCCGTTTCAAAGGCGTAACTTTTGCCGATGGCGCCTTGCAAAAAGGTGTAGGTGGGGCTTTGGCGCTTCTGGTCATAAAGCGCGGCGACCAGCTCGGTCTGCTCATCACCCGCCATGAGCGAAGCCAGCCGCTTGTGGTGGGTCGTCACGATCAGGGTGATCTCTTTTTTGACCAGCTCGGCCAAAATCACGCGAAACAGCGACGCCGCTTCGTCGCTGTCGGTACCCAGTTCGATCTCATCCACGCCCACGATGGCACTGCTTTTTTGGAAAATTTTGCTAAATTCCACCATCCGCCCGGCAAAGGTGGAGATATCGTTTTTCACGCTTTGGGGATCGTCGATGATCGCTTCGATATTTTTAAAATGCCCGATCTTCGTCTTTTGGGCGTTGCAGTTCATGGGCAGCAGGTATTTTGACAAAAATACCGCCGAAAGGATCGATTTTAACAGCATCGTTTTCCCCCCGGCGTTGACGCCCGTGACGATCATCACCCGTTTATCCAGCGCCACTTCGGTACTTACGCCCTCTTTGAGCGCGGGGTGGAGAAATTCGCTTAAATGCACCTGCTGCTTTTTTTGCGGCAGTACGAAGTGCAGATCCCTGCTTTTTGCCAACTGCATCCGTGCCTGGTAGTGGTCGAAGCGGTCAAAGGCGTTGTTGACAAAACCTAAAAAGCGGCGGTAGCGCGCAAAGATTTGAGAAATCTCTTTACAGTAGCGGTATTTGATCTCTTCGATCTTGCTGACGATGCCGCTTTCGTTGTCTTTGAGCTTTGCGACGCTTTGGGGGATAACGTAGAAAAACCCGCCGCTGCTTCGCCCCACGACGGTGGCTTTGAGCACGTTGTTAAACCCGCCCCGCACCAAAATCGTCTCCTCGCGGTTGATATAGTGCACCTGGCGGTCAACGAGGAAGTTTTGCAGGTTGCTGCTGTTGGTGATGCCGTAGAGCTTTTGCTTGATCTCTTCTTTATTGCGTTTAAGTGCCTGGTGCAGACCAAAAAGCGTTTCGTCCCGTTCGATATCGAACTCACCCTTTTTATTAAAATAGGCGCTGCACTCCAAAATCTCCTCTTCAAGCGTGATCTCGTCAAGCCATTTGCGCATCACCCCTTCAAAGGGCAGCTTTTTCAAATAGGCGAAATAATCGATGATTTTGATAAATTCGTAGATATCTTCCAGTGCCAAAACCCCCTGCTTGGTCAAGTGGTTCAGCGGCGTATCGAGGTTTTTGACCGGTTTTGGCGGGGTGAACTCCACCTCTTCAAGGGCTTTGATATATTTGTAGTGGGTATTGATATCCCCCTGGAGGATAAACTCCTTCTCTCTGGCAAGCAGCGAGGAAAATTCGTTCAGATACTCGCCAAGATCTAACTTATTGGCGATGGTCATTGCTGCTTGCACCCTTTAAGGGGGATGATTTTCCCCTTGTATCTACCCTTGCCCAGAAAGCTTTGGGTAGCGTATTCATATTTGAAATTTTCTTGATTGACCGTGATGTCGCCACATTGCAGGCTTTGGTTGTGCTCATACGCATAGATCATTTGCGAAAGGCGCTGCTCGTGGGAACCTTTGAAGGTTTCATACGCAACCGCCAGCAAAATAAAAACGATGATCGAACCGCCGATCACCTTTTTTTGGTGCTCGCCTTTGATAAGCGCGATAGCGATAATGACAAACAGCAGCAAGGCGACGACGGTGATAACAAGTTTCACGCCTGCCCCCTAAGCTGGTACGTGATATCGCCCGCGCCAAGTCCCAGCAAGACGCCTTCATCGATGCTTTTAAGCTCTTTGCCGTTTTTAAAGATGCGGTTTTCAAAGATGGAATCGGCCATGGTCAGGTTATAGCGGCCAAACTCCTTTTCAAAATCGATCGTTTTCTCCTCTTCACCCGCGGCCCACACCGGCAGGACAATCAACTCGTCACACCCTTCAAAGCAGGCTTTAAACCCCTCCAGATTATCCAGCGTACGGCTGTACTTGTGCGGCTGCCACAGCGCCGTGATCTTTTGTTTGCCGCTGAGTTTGGCGTATTCCAGAGCCGATTGCATGGTGGCTTTGATCTCCGTGGGATGGTGGGCGTAATCGTCGATGACGCAGAGGTTTTTGCCGTTTTTGATGATATCAAAGCGTTTTTTTATTCCGGTGTAGTTTTTGATATTGCGGCGGATCGTTTCCATATCCATCTCATACGACG
Source organism: Epsilonproteobacteria bacterium tcs-49 (assembly GCA_002049495.1). Taxonomy (GTDB): domain Bacteria; phylum Campylobacterota; class Campylobacteria; order Campylobacterales; family Sulfurovaceae; genus TCS-49. The sequence goes on from LLYS01000004.1 coordinate 161,581, forward strand.
CCGCCAAAATCGCCAGCGAAGCATCCACGGCGATATGCTCGCCAAAGCCGTACACTTCAAACTCGCCGCACCCTTTAAGGCTAAAGCGCGTATAGGGCAACCCACTTTTCAAGGTGTATTCGATGTTGGAGATGTCGCTGCGGCTGAGCCACTTGGCATCCACGTCCAACCTGGCTAAAAAGGGGTCTTCTCTGTAAAGCACCCGCACCTTTGCCTGATTGATAAAATCGCTGTAGGCTTGGTAAAACGCCTGCTCGTCGTAGCGGTAATACTCCATATGCTCGGGCTCGGCATTGGTCACCACCGCGCAGTAGGGGTTGGAATTCAGAAAACTCGCGTCGCTCTCGTCGGCTTCAAAAACCACCGTATCTTTGGATTTGATGCGGACGTTGGAGCTAAAATCCTTGCTGATCGCCCCGATGATGGCACTGCTGGTAGCCATGATGGAGGAGAGGATCGCCGAGGTGGTGCTTTTGCCGTGCGCTCCTGCGACGGAGAAAACCTTTTTGTCTTTGAGGATAAAGCGCAGCGCCTCCTTTCGGGAGATGGAGCGGATACCCGCTTCCCTGGCGCGGCGCAGTTCGATATTGTTGGGTTTGATCGCGGCGGAGTGGATCACCAACTCCTGATCGGCGATCGCTTCACGGTTGTGGGGGATGGTCAGTTTCGCTCCGGCTTGGATCAGTTCGTCGGTGATGGGCGTAGCGCGCATATCCGATCCGCTGATGCTGTAACCGTCGTTTTGCAAAAACTTCGCCAGTCCCGAAAGTCCGATGCCCCCGATCCCGATAAAATGTACTCTCAAGCTACGCCTTTAAACTCTCAAGTTCCGCCAGCGCGTCTTCAAGCAGCGGGCGGTGTTCGTTGATAAACTCATCCATATCCACGCGAAAATCCTGCACGAAATAGGCGTATCTGGATTCCTGGTCGATATTTTGCATATCCACATACTCCTCAAAAAAGGTATCAAAATCGATCTCCTTTGCCGAAGCGATAATATGCACGTAAAGGGGTTTTTTCAGCGGTTCGAAATCAAATACGTGGTGCAGGATCAAAAAGATCTCTTTTGCGCCTTTGAAATCGCCCGAACTGTATTTTTCGATGCCGTGTTCATAGATGGCACGGAGTTTGGAAAGCTCCTCGTCGTCCTCGTAGTCAAACTTGCCGTTATCGGTCAACCTCTGCGCCAGCGCGTCAAAGGAGGTTTGCAAAATCTCGCTGAAAAGTTCGTCGATCTTTTCATTCTCCTCATCCAAAAGCAGGCTTGCGTCAAGAACCTGGTACATCTTGGCTACGCTTTGCGTCTCTTTGGCTTCGAGGGCTAACCGCTCAAGGTTCTTTCGAAACTCCTCATTGTGCTTCAACTCTTCTATATTGGCTTGTTCTTCTTGCATCTATCCTCTTTGTTGTAATATTTCACGAAACTTCTCCTTTGGCAGAAAAGTTCGTTTCATCTTCCCTCTCAAGGCGGGGATCTCCCTACGCCTTGATATTTAACAGGGTGCCAAGCATGTTATCCTGGCTGTGAATCGCCTTGGCCTGTGCGTCAAATCCCGCCGTAATGGGGATCTGTTCAGGCATCTCCTTTGAGAGATTTGTGGGCATTTTCGTGTCACTTACGCTGACTTTGAGTTCATTTCCTATATTGGCGTCTTTTGCCGTATAATCCTGCGTATTGACATTTGCCACATTGTTAGCGTTGTTATTCATCAACGTCTGGTGCGACATCATGGAAGCTGCATTAATTTGCATGTTCACTCCTTTTGGCATAACGCCTACACATTTTGGAAGTAAGCATAAACCCTTCCAAGTTTGGTTTTCTCGATTTTTATAGAGGTTTTTTCTCCTCTATCAACTATATCGGCCTAATTCTCCAAAGCTTTTGCGATTCTTCGCAAAGCTTCTTTCGTATCTTCGGGACTGAGCACCAGCGCGATGCGGATATAGCCCTGTCCGGCACCTTCTCGCCCGAGAAAGCTTCCCGGAATGACTTTCAAATTATACTCTTTATAAAGCTTTTTTGCAAACGCCAGTTCATCTCCCACTTGCAGCCAGACATAAAAGGTCGCTTCGGGGGTGTCCACATCCAAAACCTCTTTGGCGATGGCAAAGTTTTGCCGGTACGCTTCGCGAAAGACTTGTACGTGGGCCTCATCGTTCCACGCTGCGATCGCGGCGCGCTGCAGGGGCTGCGGGGAAGCCGCGCCCACGTAGGTGCGGTAGCGCATATAGCCTTCGAGCAATTTCGCGTCCCCGGCGATAAATCCGCTGCGCAGTCCCGGCGCGCTGGAGCGCTTGGAGACGGAGTTGATCACCAAAATGTTTTCATAACCGCCGTTGCCCACGTTGCGCGCGGCTTGCAGCAGTGAAGGTGGGGGCGTATCGGTGTAGATTTCACTGTAGCACTCGTCATTAAGCAGTACGAAATCATACTCCGTGGCGTAACGGGCCCACTTTTCCAACTCGGCCATACCAAGCGTCACCGCCGTGGGGTTGTTGGGGTAGTTGATGATGACAAGATCCACCGCTTTCATCTGCTCGGGGCTGAGGTAGTCGCCGATGCCGATATACACGCTTTTTGCCCGGCTGGCGATCGCCGCGCCCTCGTAAATCTGATAAAAAGGGTTGGTAAAAGCCATGACCGGGTCTTTTTTGTCAAAAAGCAGATACTGCGGGAAGTTAAACAGCACCTCTCTGGTACCGAAAGTGGGGATGATCTGCGCCTCATCCAAAGCGATACCGAAGCGCTTTTGCACGAAATTTTGCTGCGCGGCTTTGAGTTCGGGCAAGCCTCCCGTTTTGGGGTATTTTTTAAGCTCATCCGTACTGTTTTTAAGTGCCGCCTGGATAAACTCCGGCGTTTCAAACTGCGGCTCGCCGATGGTAAGCGTCAGCGGTGCGTACTCGCCGTTTGGCGTAATGTCCGCTAAGAGGTTTTGCAATTTTTCGAAAGGATAGGTTTCAAACTGCATAGTCTTCCTTGGTAAAATAGTGGTGAAATTGTACCACAAACAAAAAACGCCCTTTCGCGTAGTTACGTATCTTAGCGCAGGAAAAGCAATCCAAACAGGGGCAAAAGCGATTTGCTAGAAGGGGAGAGGTAGCGGCAAAAGCGACTGCGCAGCCGTACGTGAATTACGATTACGCCGTGATCAGAGGTGCTTTTGCACCAACTGCTTCAAACCGTTTTCATCCAGAGCGCCGCTGAGACGATCAACCTCTTTACCGTTTTTAAATACGGCCAAAGTGGGGATGCTTCTGATACCGAATCTTGCTCCTAGGTTCTGTTCGTTTTCGGTGTTGACTTTGGCAAAGAGCGCTTTGAGCGCGAAATTTTTTGAAACCTTTTCAAAAACCGGACCCATCATTTTGCACGGGCCGCACCACGGTGCCCAGAAATCCACGATTACGGGGATTTCACTATTGACGAGCACTTCGTCCAAATTTGCTTCGCCAAGATTTATCAGATTCTTTTGAAGCAGCGAGTTTTTACACTTGCCGCAGTTGGCTTTGGCGTAGCTTTCCTTTTTGGGGATATTGTTTATCTGAAAACAGTGGGGACAAACGATTTTCATCTTCCATCCTTAATTGTTGAGGTAGTAGTTGGCGACGATACCGAAGATCACGGTCATTTCGATCAAGGCTACTACCGCTAAATCTCGTTTATGTTCTTTGAGTGTCTGTATAGTTGTTTTTTCCTCTTTCATCTTACCTCCTTTTCATATGAGAAAAGTTCCTAGAAGCAAGATTTCGGTGTAATTATATCCGATTTATTAGCACTTGTCAATACCGGTTGCTAAATGTAACTTTTCCAACTATTTGTGAAATCTTCAACTTTTACAGCAGTTTTAGCAACTTTGCTATAACTATCTATTCTATGGTATACTTTCATTAGCGGTTAGTGAATCGTTTTGTTAAAAGCCGATCCCATCGGTGTAATCTTTTCTCAAAGATTAAATCTACAAAAAGGAGCGCTACATGCATAACATCATCGACAAATACCCATCACGAAAATCACAGCAAGAACAGATCATCCCCCGCGTTGACCCCGTCATTTTCGGCAAAAGCGATCACGGTGATCCCTACGCCCTTTCCCCGCAGCAGCTGCAGCACTTTGAGCGGGAGGGATTTATCGTTTTGCAAGATCTTTTCAGCCCCGAAGAGGTGGAAAAACTTAAAAGCGAATGCGACAGACTGGTCGCCGATGAGACGCTGCACGAAAACGAAGAGTTCGTTACCGAGGAGCACAGCAAAATCGTGCGCTCCATCTTCGACCTGCCCAAATTCAGCGGCGTTTTTGATAAACTCTCCCGTGACAGACGCTTTTTGACCGTGGCGCGCCAACTCATCGGTGAGCAGGTTTACCTGCACCAATCACGCATCAATATCAAACCCGCCCTGGATGGCAAATCCTTCCCCTGGCACTCGGATTTTGAAACATGGCACACCGAAGACGGGCTAAGCTCGCCAAAGGTGGTCACTGGCTGGATTATGCTGACGGAAAACACCCCCTACAACGGACCGCTTTTTGTCATCCCCAAAAGCCACAAAAAGTATGTCAGCTGCCCGGGAACGACACCTGAAAACAACCATAAACAATCACTGAAGAACCAGAAGCTGGGGACGCCGAGTCTGTATGCCCTTGAGGAGTTTACCAAAGACGGCGAAGAGGTAATCGGCGTATACGGCAAACCCGGGACGGTGGTATTTCACGAATGCAATATTATGCACGGCAGCCCCGACAACATCTCCCCATGGCCACGGACCAACTGCTTTTTTGTGTACAACAGTTGCGACAACGCCCCGGTCAATCCCCCCTTCGGCGCGAAGAAGCTGCGGCCAAAATTTCTGTGCAATACCGACACCACCCCGCTACGGCCGCTTTAACCCCCTTTGCGGCCGGGAACCGAGGTTTTATTTCAACTTATTTTAAATATATCTTGGTATAATCACGCGTTTTCTAAAAAAATTAGAGAGCAAATTCTCATGCGGTAATCCTTTTACGGTTGTGACGATTGTCATTAAGGATCGCAGAGGCTAAACCCAATTTCAAATGAAGGATAGTTCATGGTAACAATGAAAGACTTGCTAGAGTGCGGTGTGCACTTCGGGCACCAAACAAGAAGATGGAATCCAAAGATGAAAAAGTATATCTTTGGTGTGAGAAAAAACATTTATATTATCGATTTGCAAAAAACGCTTCGATACTTCAGATATACATATAATGTTGTAAGAGACGCTGCGGCAGAGGGCCAAAGCATGCTTTTTGTGGGTACGAAAAAGCAAGCGAGCGAAGCGGTCAAAGAGCACGCATCACGGTGCGGTATGCCCTACGTTTCCACAAGATGGCTCGGCGGTATGCTTACAAACTTCGAAACAATGAAAAAATCGATCAAAAAACTTGAAGTGATCGAGCAGATGGAAGAGAAGGGTCAAATGGACCTTCTTACCAAAAAAGAAGCGTTGATGCTGACTAGAAAGAAAGAGAAACTTATCGATTATCTCGGCGGTATCCGTGACATGAAACAGATCCCCGAATTTCTATTTGTCGTAGACGCGGTAAAAGAGCACATCGCCGTGCTTGAAGCCAAAAAACTCGGCATGAAGATCGTAGCTCCCCTTGATACCAACTGCGATCCCGATCTTATCGATTATCCGATCCCCGGAAACGACGACGCGATCAGATCGATCAACCTCTACTGCAAAGAGATGGCGGACGCTATCTTGGAAGGCAAAGCGGCACGTGAAGAGAGCGAAGAGGAAGCTGCACCCGAAGGTGAAGAGGCTGAAGCTGAAGCTCAAGGTGAGGAAGTAGCTGCGGAAGCGACGGAAGAAGAAGCGGCAACCGAAGAAAAAGGAGAGTAAGATGGCGATCAAAGCAAGTGACGTTAAAAAACTAAGAGAGATGACCGGTGCGGGGATGATGGATTGTAAAAAAGCCCTCACCGAAGCTGAAGGTGATATGGACAAAGCGGTAGAGGGGCTGAGAAAAAAAGGTCTCAGCGCCGCTGCGAAAAAAGCGGACAGAGTTGCCGCCGAAGGTTCTATCACCCTTGAAATCAGCGACGACAACAAAAAAGCGACGCTAACGGAGATCAACGCCGAAACGGATTTCGTGGCGAAAAACGACAACTTCAAAGAGTTTGCGAAAGACGCTTCCGCGCATATCCACGGCGAGAGTGCGACAACCGTGGCGGAACTGCACGAAACAACGATCAACGGTGAAAAGTTCTCCGATTACCTCAGCACGCAGATCGCAAAGATCGGTGAAAACATCGTTGTACAGCGTTTCAGAACCCTTGAAACCGGTGCCAACGGCGCCGTAGCCGGTTACCTGCACGCCAACGGCAGAGTGGGGACGCTTGTAGCAGCGGAGTGCGACAGCCCCGAAACCGCCGACGCGGTAGCGGCAGCGCTGAAAGATATCGCAATGCACGCTGCGGCGATGAACCCAATGTATCTTAACGAAGCTGCGGTTCCGGCCGAAACGATCGCAAAAGAGGAAGAGATCGCGAAAGAGCAGCTTAAAAAAGAGGGAAAACCCGAAAAGATTTGGGACAAGATTCTTCCGGGAAAAATCAAAAAGTATATGAAGGACAACACCCTTGAGGATCAACCCTTTGTGAAAGACGACAAACAAAGCGTTGGGCAATTCCTTGCCAACGCCGCGAAAGAAACCAACGGTACGGCGAAGCTGGTAGACTTCGTACGCTACGAGCTTGGTGAAAACGTAGAGAAAAAAGAGGACGACTTCGCTGCGGAAGTTGCCGCGGAGCTTGGACAAAAGTAGGTCTGCTTTGTCCTCCCCCCTTTTACGAGCCGAAGGCCTTTCCTTCGGTTTCGAATATGAACTCTTCAACGACGTAAACTTAGAACTTTTCCCAAAAGAGAGCATTGCGATACTTGGTGTAAGCGGCAGCGGCAAATCGAGCCTTTTACACAATTTATCCACCTTCCTTCCCCCAAACGGCGGAAAGGTCACCATCGACGGCCAAGATATCTACAACAGCGACGTCACCGCCTTGCGGCGCAGCTTTGTAGGAATCATTTTTCAATTCCACTACCTTTTTAAATCGATGAGTGCCAGAGAGAATCTCAACGTCACCACTTTGCTTTCCGATACTAGCGTTGATGAGCGGCTTTTACAAACCCTGCAGATCCAAAACGTCATCGACCAGCACGTCACCGAACTCTCCGGGGGACAGCAGCAGCGCGTCTCCATCGCCAGAGTGCTGAGTAAACGACCGAAGCTGATCTTTGCCGATGAACCCACGGGCAACCTTGACAAAGCCACCGCCTCGCTGGTAATGAAAACTTTGATACAATATACCCATGAAAACGATGCGGGTCTGTTTGTGGTGACCCATGACGAGGAGTTGGCGAAGATGTGCAATAAAATTTACCGACTTGAAGATAAAACGATCACCCAACTGCAGTAATGACCTGGTTACAACTCGTTAGCGAAGAGTATATCTTTTCCTTCTTTCTGCTTTTTATCCGTATCACCGCCATGTTTGCGACGATGCCCTTTTTCTCCCACATGGCGATCTCCATGCAGGTCAAAGCGGCCTTTGCCTTTTATTTGGCGGTGATTCTTTTTCCCCTGGTCGACACTACGCCCGTCAATATCGAAATCAGCTCCATCGTTTTAGCGATGTTTTACGAACTGGTCTTTGCCGTTATTGCGGGGTTGGCGCTGAATATCGTATTTATGATGCTGATGTATGCCGCGGAGATTATGTCCTTTATCATGGGGTTTTCCATGGCCAGTGCCATGGACCCCGTTACGGGGATGAACTCGCCCATTATCGGGATCTTTATCTCCATGGTAGCGCTTTTGATCCTGCTTGAAACCAACGGCCACCACCATATGCTCACCTTTATCGCCCACTCCATCAACTCCGTTCCCCTGGGCGGCTTTGTGGTTACGGACAATATGATCCAATACTTCGTCAAAGCGATGGCAAACTTTTTCGTTATGGGCTTTACCATCGCCTTTCCGCTGATCGCTTTGGCATTTATCTCCGATGCGATCTTTGGAATGCTGATGAAGACGATGCCGCAATTTAACCTGCTGGTTGTGGGTTTTCCCATCAAAATTACCGTCTCCTTGATCATCCTGATCACCACGCTGGGATCGATGATGGTCGTTTTCCAACAGGAGTTGGCAAAAGCGTTCCACTTTCTGGAGATGCTAGTTTATAAGTAGTACCGACACCCGCTCTCCCGCTTGGACCCGTGTGGTCTCGGGCTGAAGCATGAGCAGCCCCGCACTGTCTAGCATATTGGTCAAAATGGCGCTACTGCCGCTTTTTTTCCCTTGGAAATTAACCCGAAAACTCTCATTTTCGTAGCGCACGTTCACCGCATGATAAGACGTCTTGCCCGCAGGTTTGGCAAAATCCTCCTCCAGTACCGCGTCGACGATGGCGGGTTCATAGCTGCCCCCTTGCATCTTGACGATCATAGGCACGGCGTAGAGCAAAAAAGTCACCGTCGAAGAGAACGCAAATCCCGGCAGGGAGATGATAAACTGATCCTCTTTTCTGGCAAACATCAGATGCTGCCCGGGTTTGAGCTTGACGCCTTTAAACAGCGGCCGGGCTCCAATCTCGTCGCGTACCACGTCTTTGACGAAATCATAATCCCCTACGCTCACGCCGCCGGTGGTGACTACGATGTCGGCTTGTTTCAAACCGTTTTGGATCGCGCGGCTGATGCTTTCTTTATCATCTTCGACCACACCCAGCTGCACCACCTCCGCACCGTAGCTTTTCGCCAACGCTTCGAGGGTGATATGGTTGGAGCTGCGGATCTGGGCATCGTTTGTCTGGGGCTGGGCCAGATCGAGGATTTCACTGCCGCTGCTTAGTACCGCGACAATGGGGCGCTTGTATACGGCTACCTGGGCGATATTGAGGCTTGCCATCACGCCGATTTCCGCGTAACCGATCCTGCTGCCCTTTTTGATCAGGACTTCGCCCTTTTCGTAATTCTCCCCCACGTTGCGCACGGCAAAGCCCTTTTCCACGGGTTTTACGATCTGTATGCTTTCCCCTTGAAGCTCGACGTTTTCGATGGGGACGAGCGTATCGCTGCCCTTTGGCATCAACGACCCCGTAAAGGTTTTGATGCAGCTGCCCTTTTGCACCTGCGTTTCGATCATTTCGCCGGCGGGGTTATCATGCAGGACCTCCAGCGCTTTAGCTCCCATATCCTCATAGCGGATCGCATAACCGTCCATGGCTGAGGTGGGATGTGCGGGTGAACTTTGCCGCGCGATGATATCTTCGGCCAAAATGAAGCCCAGCGCGTCGCTGAGAAACAGCCGCCTCGTGGCGGGGGCGGGAAGGGAAAGGGTGTTGATAATCTCCTGGGATTGATGATATGTAATAAACTCTTGCATGGATAAAGCCTTTATCTATTCTCTAAAGGCTTCATTGTAGTATCTTTTAGCTTGCGCGCCAATAAAACGGCGCTTTAGGAGTAGATCTTTTGCAAGCTCTCCATCTTTGCCGTGGCATTGAGCAGCACCATATCCGCCAAAATAGCCGCGAGCATCGATTCGCACACGACGCTGCCGCGGATAGCGACGCAGGGGTCGTGGCGCCCTTTGAGTTCGCAGAGTTGCTCCTGTCCATGGGTATCGAGGGTTTCTTGTTCTTGAAAGATGGAAGGCGTGGGTTTGAAATAGACGGTGATTTCCAAATCCTCCCCGGTACTGATCCCGCCTAAAATACCGCCGCTGTGGTTACTTTTAAACCCTTTTTTATCCATCGCGTCGTTGTTTTGCGACCCCTGAAGCCGCGCGGCGTGCATCCCCTCGCCGATCTCTACGGCTTTGACGGCGTTAAGCCCCATCATCGCTTCGCCGATGGCGCCGTCGAGTTTGCGGTACATGGGCTCACCCAGCCCCGCTTTCATCCCCGCAGCCTTGACCTTGACCACGCCGCCGACGGAGTCGTGCGCCTCCTTTGCCTGCATAATGCGATCCTTTTGCTGCTGCTCCATCGCCGGATCGAGGGCGCAGATTTCACTGTTTTTGGCATAGGCGAAATCGCTCTGTTTCGCTTCCACGTCAGCAACGGCGTGGACGCCGGAAAACAGTTCGATACCCAACTGCTTTATCATCAGCTTCGCGATCGCCCCCGCGGCCACGCGCGCCGCGCTCTCTCGGGCGCTGCTGCGTCCGCCGCCTCTGTAGTCGCGGATACCGTATTTTTGAAAGTAGGTAAAATCCGCATGCCCCGGGCGAAACAGGTCTTTGATGCTGCCGTAGTCCCTGCTTTTTTGATTGGTGTTAAAGATCACCATCGCTATGGGGGTTCCGGTACTTTTTCCCTCGAATACGCCGCTTAGAATCTGCACCTCATCGCCCTCTTTGCGCGCCGTTTCAAATCTGTTTTTTCCCGGTTTTCTGCGATCCATCTCACTTTGGATAAAGGCTTCATCGATCTCCAGTCCGGCGGGCACGCCGTCGACGATGCACCCCAAAGCTTTCCCGTGGGATTCGCCGAAGGTGGTGTAGCAAAACTTTTCGCCGAAGGTATTGCTGCTCATTATCTATTCTCCTTTTTTTCGGGCATGGCCCGATAAAAATTCCTTTCACTGAAGCCTCGTCTTTGACTCGGCTCCGCTTCAAGTAAGCAAAGCGTTCTCTTCGCTTCGCGCTACCGCTTAATCTATTCTCCTGTTTCCAGCTTATCCATGGCGATCTTCGCCGCTTTTTGCTGGGCATCCTTTTTACTTTTTCCCACGGCCACCGCAAGCTCTTTGCCCCTCAGGCTGACGCGCACTTCAAACTCCTTTTGGTGATCGGGTCCCCTGCTGCCCACAAGCTCATACTCGGGCGTAACCCCCTCAATCGATTGCGTAATCTCCTGCAGGGCGGTTTTGTAATCCTTGGAGAGGGTTTTCAGATCGATCTTGGGATAGGCACGGTTTAAAATATCCACGACGATCTTTTCGACGGTTTTTAAACCGCTTTCCAGATAGATCGCTCCCATCACCGCTTCAAAAGCGTTGGAGGTCAGCGAACTCTTCTCCCGCCCCCGATTGTTCTCCTCCGCGTTGGAGATAAACAGGCTCTCCCCCAGATCGATCATCTTCGCCAGCTTTGAAAGCCCCTGTTCGTTGACGATAGAAGCTCTGGTTTTGGACAAAACCCCCTCGTCCGATTCGGGGAACTTTTTATACAAAAACTCCGCAACCACCAGATCGATCACCGCATCACCCAAAAACTCCAGCCGCTCATTATTGTAAGGCTTTTTGTAACTTTTATGGGTCAAAGCCTCAATAATCAACTGCTTATTTTTAAAACTATATCCCAATCGTTTTTCAAATTGTTCAACCATTTTTTATCCTCGTAGCTTCTTCTCTTGCCAACTCGTCACAACGCTCATTCTCCGCATGACCGTCATGCCCTCGTACCCATGTACCGTGCACCCTGTGGGGCTTCGCAACTTCCAAATACTCCCTCCATAAATCGACATTTTTCACTTTTTTAAAATCCTTTGCGATCCAGCCCTCAAGCCATTTGTTGATTGCGTTGACCACGTAGCTGCTGTCGCTGATCACCTCTACGTCGCAGGGTTCTTTGAGCAGCTTGAGCCCCTCGATGACCCCTTGCAGCTCCATGCGGTTATTCGTCGTATCCGCCGCGCCGCCGCTGTACTCTTTTTCCGTGCCGCGGTAGCGCAAAATACCGCCGTACCCCCCCGGCCCCGGGTTGCCCAAACTTGATCCGTCACTGAAAAGCTCTATTTTTTTTCTCATGTTACCCTTAACTGAAACTGTCTTTTTTCACTTCGCTCGCCTGGGTCACGCCGATCTTGACTTTGGCGCTGTTGATCTGCAAACAGTTGGGACAGCGCTCAAAACTCAGCGGAAAGCTGGATTTGCAACTTTTACAGATATAGGAAAAGGTCAGCGTCGCGTTCAATCCGTTTTTCTTGGCGCTTGTGAGCAGGTTGATATGAAAATTTTTGGATTTGACCTCCTCCTTGCTATACCCCTTGGCATAGTACAGCGCCTTGAGGTTTTTATCCCTTTGCACCACGGCAAAATCGATATGTGAGCGGCTCAGGTACCACAAGATATCGACGATATCGTCAAACATCTCCGGCTTATACACGCCCCATGCCCGCTCCCAATCCTTTTGAAAAAGCGCATTCATACACAGCCTGGTCAGATTGCTATCCTTTTCCAAAATCGCTTCCACGTCCCCGCCGCTTTTAAACTCCAGATAGTTTTCTATATGCTCCACGTCCTCACCCAGAATCTTCAGCGGTTCGATCACCTCTTTTGCTTTTTTGTAATTTTTGAGTTGATCGTAAACGATAAGCAGATAGTTCAGCACCACCTTGTTACGCGGCCGCTGCTTGAGAATCTGCAGAAAAATATCTTTGGATTTTTCCAAAAACCCAGCGTGCAGGTAGGTTTTGCCAAGCAGCTCCATGAAGATGATCTTTTGCCCCACGTCGTCAAGGTGCTTGAGAAAAAACAGGTATATCTCGATCGCTTTGCCGTATTCGCCGCTGTTTTCAAAGGATTTCGCCAGCAGGGAGAGGGGCTTGAGCAGCGAATCGTGATACTCCATATTCTGCATATCGAGGTTGCATTTGTTCGCATCGAAATTTTTCAAAAATTTAAACAGGGAGCGTCTTTGCATCCGCTGCTTGTAAAGCTCGTAACTGTAGTTGGCGACGGCGGCAAAAAGTAAAATAGCGATAAACAAAAAGATGCTAAAAAGCGGATCTTCGGTATCGATAAAAAAGTTTTCCACCCCGTCTCCTTTCACAGTTTTTTCAAGGGAATAAACACCCTTTTATATAATGTGATATAATACCATAAAGACAATTAGGACACCGCAAAAATCCCGGTTCATTTACAAATCGGGATACGATCGGTACCATTTTTCATCAAGGATTCCGCATATATGATCGATCCCGCCTCCATCGAAAATCTCAAAAATCAGCTTGACGTCGTGGATGTGGTGGGCAACTATATCGAGCTGAAAAGAACGGGCGGCAACTACAAAGCGGTCTGCCCTTTTCACGATGAGAAAACCCCCAGCTTCGTCGTCAGCAGTTCCAAGCAGATTTACCACTGTTTTGGCTGCGGCGCGGGGGGAGACGCGATCAAATTTGTGATGGAGTATGAAAAGCTCAGCTACCCCGAAGCGATCGAAAAACTCGCCAGGGAGTACAACTTCACCCTGCGCTACACCAAAGGCTCCAACACCACGTCGCAAAAGGATAAGCGCATCCTGGAACTGCTGCAAAAGTGGTTTTACAAAAACTTAAGCGGCGAGCATGTGGAGTATTTGAAAAAGCGCGGGATCAGCGAAGCCTCCATCGAAAAATTCGGCATCGGGTACGCGCCTTCAAACCAGCAGGTGCTGAACTTTTTGAACCAAAACTTCCTGCCCCTGCCCGCGGCAAAAGAGGTGGGCGTGGTCGCCACCAATGAAAGCGGCGGCTTTTACGCGCGCTTTATCGAGCGCATCACTTTCCCCATCTACAGCGCCAACGACCTGCTCGTGGGCTTTGGGGGGCGCACCATCACCAACCACCCCGCCAAATATATCAACTCCCCCCAAACCAAACTGTTTAACAAATCGCGGGTTCTGTACGGCTACAACATCGCCAAACACAACGTGTATCAAAAAAAGCAGCTTATCGTCACCGAAGGCTATATCGACGTGATCATGCTGCACCAGGCGGGGTTTAACACTGCCGTAGCGACGCTGGGAACGGCGCTGACCAAGGAGCACCTGCCGCTGCTTAAAAAGGGCGAACCCGAAATCATCCTTGCCTACGACGGCGACAGCGCGGGAGTCGAAGCCGCGCTCAAAGCGGCGAAACTGCTCAGCGCTTCGGGCTTTTACGGGGGCGTGGTGCTTTTCCCCGAGGGCAAGGATCCCGCCGATATGATCGCCCAGGGACAAAGCGGCGAAGTCAGCGATATGCTGCACAAGGCCGCGCCGCTGTATGAATTTGTGATCGACACTACCGTCGGCGCTTATGATCTTAGCCATCCAAAAGCCAAAGAGGATGCTTTTTTTGCGGTACAAAGCTACCTCAACACCCTGGGCGAAATCGTCCGCGACAGCTTTTTACCCTACGCCGCCAACGCGCTGGGCATCTCGGCGTCGCTGTTTAAAAAGGGACGCTCCGCCGCTCCCGAAGCGGTGCGTTCGCCCCACAGCAAAAGCGATATCGCCGAACAGAGCATTATCAAAACGATTTTGGAAAATAAAAACTACCTGGATATGGTCGCCGACGTCTGCTCCCCGGCGATGTTTTCCACCCACAAAGACGCGCTCAAGGAGCTCTACGCCGAAAACTTCGACAGCCCGCTTTTGATGGGGATCGCGCTTAACGAAACGGTGGCGGTGATGGAGTATGAGGAGTTGAAAAGCACCCTTGCCAAAGTGATTTTGCTGCGCTATTACAACTCTTTGCTGGCAAAACTGCCCAGAATGGAGATGGAGTTTGAGCGCAAAAGCCGCCTGATGCGAAAAATTAAAACGGAGGTGCTGCCCCGGCTGCGCAGCGGGGAACTGGTCTCTTTCGATGCGATGAAAAATTGATCAGGTCGCCTTTCGGACAATCCCGCAAAACTCTTCGTAACGATACCCGCTGCCTAGCATCCTTCGGGCTTTTTTCACCGCTTCTTTCTCCTTTGGAGGCAGATCCTTTCCGTTGCTTTTAAGCTGGGTATATATCCCCGTCAACTCTTTGAGCTTCAAATGCTCCATCCCGTGTTTTTTCATCGCGGCGGGAATACTCTTCACCCCTTTTAACGGCATAGGGAAGTTGGTATAAAACTGGCCATACCTGTTGACTCCCCAAAAGTCGATCCCCAACTTTGCATAAAAGCCCAGCGACCCGGGAAGACAAAATATTTTAACCCGTTTTATCCGATTTTTTCTGCCGATATGATAGAGAAGATGGTCAAGCAGTTTCGTTGCTACCCCGGTACTACGGTGCTTATAAGGGGTCAACAAGCTATGAATGCGCAGATATTTATGTGCCGTATCGATATGATAAAAGAGGTAGCAAAGCTCCTCCCCCCGATCCTCTAAGCAAAGACAGGGAAACCTGTCCCAACTGTAAAAATCATCCCACCAGGTCATGCTCTCTTTGGAAAACTTGATACTTTCATAATGCTCCATCTGCATAATAGATCGAAGGTATTGCTCCCTATCGAGATTCTTTATTCTCACTTTCATCTCTTTCCTACGCCTTTTAGGACAGAAAAACGCATCTGAAGCGTATTGCGCATATTTTACTCTTCTTATCCTATCACAATTCCCGCCCCACGCAAAATTTTGCTACAATAACCCTACTATATCATGAAGGATCACGACATTGGATAATTACGAATACTCCGAAATTTTAAAAACTTTAGAGGAAAAACTCAACAATATTAAAGATATCATCGATCCCGAAAAGCTCAAAGCCAGAAACAGTGAAATAGAGAACCTGCAAAACGATCCAAGCTTCTGGGATGATGCGAAAAACGCCGCCAAGATCGGGCAGGAAAAAACCAAGATCGAAAAGATTTTAAGCGATTACGAATCCTTGGCAAACGCCCTTGACGATGCCAAGGAGCTTTTTGAGATCGGCAAAGCCGAAGAGGATGAAGAAACGCTGCAGATGCTTTTTGAAGAGGTCCCCCAGCTCCAAAGCGATATCAAAGCCCTGGAGATCGCGGTGATGCTCAACAATGAACATGACGGCGCCAACGCCATCGTCTCCATCCACCCCGGTGCCGGCGGTACCGAGAGTCAGGATTGGGCGGATATGCTCTTTCGCATGTATCTGCGCTGGGCCGAACGCCGGGGCTTTAGCGTTGAGATTCTGGATAAGCAAGCGGGCGAGGAAGCGGGTTTGAAAGATGTGAGTTTCATCATCAAGGGCGAAAACGCTTACGGCTACCTCAAAGCCGAAAACGGCGTGCACCGGCTGGTGCGTATCAGCCCCTTTGATTCCAACGCAAGGCGCCATACCTCCTTTTCCTCGGTGATGGTCAGTCCCGAGATCGACGATGATATCGATATCGAAATTGAGGATAAAGATATCCGCATCGATACCTACCGCGCCAGCGGCGCGGGCGGGCAGCACGTCAATAAAACCGAAAGCGCGATCCGCATCACCCACCTGGAAACGGGGATCGTCGTACAGTGCCAAAACGACAGAAGCCAGCACAAAAACAAAGCCACGGCGATGAAGATGCTCAAAAGCCGCCTTTATGAACTGGAACTGGAAAAGAAACAGGCCGAAGCCGACGGCGTGGAAAAAAGCGAAATCGGCTGGGGGCACCAGATCCGAAGCTACGTTTTAGCCCCCTACCAGCAGATAAAAGATACGCGCAGCAATATCGCCTACTCACAGGTCGAAGCGATCCTGGACGGGGATCTGGACGAAGTGATCGAAGGGGTGCTTATCGCCAATCAGAAATAAAAAAGTTTCAAGGAGTAACGATGAAGGGTTTGGATAAACGCCATATCGGTGTAGAGATCGAGTTTTCCAATCTGCCGCTGGAAAAAAGCGCGCAGGTGATCACCGATCTGTTCGGCGGGCAGATCGAGAAAAATTCCCGCTACGACTACAAGGTACGCAAAAGCGAGATCGGGGATTTCGGGCTGGAACTGGATGCGATCTTGCTCAAAAAGCTCGTCGCTGACGAAACCTTTGCCAAATTCACGCAGATGTTTGGCGGCGGCGAAGAGCTCAACGACCTTTTGGAAAAAACCGCTTCCAAACTGGTCCCCTACGAAATCGCCGCTCCGGCGATCCCCATCACGCATCTGCACAAGATCGATACGCTGGTATACCGGCTGCGCCTGGCCGGTGCGCTGGGAACGACCCACGCTTTTCAGTATGCCTTTGGCGTGCATCTGAATATCGAACCGCCCAATACGGAGGTAAAAACGGTTCTGCGCCACTTTCAAAGCTTTTTGATGCTGCAGCTGTGGCTGGAGCGGCAAACGGAGGTGGATATCACCCGTAAATTCTCCCCCTTTATCGAATCCTTTCATAAAGATTACCTCAAACTGGTCATGGCGCCTACCTACCGTCCCAAAAAACATGAGTTTATCAAAGACTATTTGGCCCACAACCCCACGAGAAACCGTATTTTGGATATGCTGCCGCTGTTTAGCTACTGGGATGAGGAGCTTGTGCGCAAACACTTGCCAAAGGAAAAGATCAAAGCGCGCCCGACCTTTCACTACCGTTTACCCAACTCCAAAATCGATCTGTTTCACTGGCGTATCAGCGACGAGTGGCTGCTGTGGCAAATCGTGGAAAAACTGGCCAACGACGAGAAGCGCTTTTCTCAACTGCAAAACGAGTTTAACGATTATCTTCACGATATCTTTCAGAAAAAAGATGCGTGGGTGGAAAGAACGCACCGATGCGTCCTCGACCTGTTGTCGCAATAACGGGTCCCCGGCGCGGGGGAATCGCACGCTTTTTTATCGCTTTGGCGGTATGGCTGGGCGGCGGCGTTCCGAAACTTTTTTTGTCGGAGCGCGAACGCCGCAACAAAAACTTCGACGCCCTTATCATCAGCGGCGGCGACGATTTGAACCATGCGCTTTACGAAAAGGAGTTTTGCGATCTGGAGGATGTGATCACGTCAAAACGCGATGCGCTGGAGTACCACCTGCTGCACCTGGCTTTTCGGGATAAAAAACCGGTTTTCGGTATCTGCCGGGGGTACCAGTTGATCAACGTCTACTTCGGCGGAACGCTGGATAAGGATATCTCCACCCAGTACGGCCGCATCCGCTACTCCCTTTTGCCCTGGAAGAAGATCGGTTTAAAAAAAGACTCCTTTTTGCACCGCACCTTCGCGCGCAAAAAGATCCACATTAACACCCTGCACCACCAGGCGGTGGATAAAGCCGCGTCGCAGTTTTTCGTCGCAGCAACCGATGAAAAGGGGATGATCCAGGCGATCGAACATAAACACCACCCTCTCTACGGCGTACAATGGCACCCGGAATACCTCATCTGGAAAAGTTCCCAGCGGCGCATCTTTACTAACTTTATCGCTCTAGCAGCGCAAAGGCTTTCCGCGTCAAGTTCGAAATAGGCAGCGTCGGTAAGGTTTGGGGCCCCACCCATTCACACCCTCGAGGCAGCGTTTTTTCCGAAGCCAGGTATAGATTCACGCTCAATCGGTATTTGGTGTAGCTGTGTTTGAAACTCCCGAGTTTCTGCGCTTTGGCGGGTGGCTTTTTTCTTTCGGGAAAGCCCCACAGGTTTTTATACAGGGTATCGGCGCTTTTTTTCATGGCGTAGCGCTCACCCTTTTGCGCTACGAGCAGATGGAGGGTTTTTGTTTCATAATTCACCTTTTTCCGCTCCCCGTAGCGCAAAGGTTCGCTTTTTCCCCGGCACCGGCTATGCATGGGACACAACAGGCAACTCGGCGACTTTGCCATGCAGACCGTGGCCCCCAGATCCAAAAGCGCCTGATTGTGTTCAAAGGGGTTTTGGGTATTGAGAAACTCCTGCGCCAGCGCTTTTGCTCTGCTTTGTTCCGTTTCCCCAAACAGCCGCAGCATCACCCGTTTGATATTGGCATCCACCGGCGCGGCGGGCTGCTTAAAGCCAAAGCACAAAATCGCCTTTGCCGTATACTCCCCGATGCCGGGCAGTTTGACAAGCTGCTCAAAACTTCCGGGTAGACCGCTTTTTGCAGTCAACTCCGCCGTTTTTTTCATATTTCGCGCCCGGGAGTAGTACCCCAGTCCCTGCCAGCGGCGCAGCACCTGCTCCTCGCTGGCTTCTGCTAAGCTTTGAAGATCGGGAAAAGTTTCCAAAAATTGAAAGTAGTAGTGCTCCAGCACCCGCTGCACCTGGGTTTGCTGCAGCATAATTTCGCTGACGTACACTTTGTAGGGATCGTTCGTATGGCGCCAGGGCAGATCGTGGCGCCCCTGCTTGGCGTACCACGCAAGCAGCGCTTCTTGCAGTTTATCCAAGGTGGGCAAGCTGCTCTATCAAGGTTTCGGGCGTCGCGCTGAAATCGGCTCCGCCGTAACTTCGCGCGGCAAAACTCAGCGCCAGCGAACCCTGCAGGGCGGCTTCTTTTGCGTCGTACCCCTGGGCTAAAAGCGCGCCGATGAGACCCGAAAGCATATCGCCGCTGCCGCCCTGGCTGAGCGAACTTGCGCAAAAGGGGTTCACATACAGCTCCTGCCCCCGGGCGATGACGCTACACGCGCCTTTGAGCACCAGCGTCACGCCGGGAAAAAGTTTGCCAAATTCCCGCGCCGCGCCGAAGCGGTCGTTTTGGATCTGTTCTACGCTTTTTTCGATGCCGTAGCGCTTTAGCAGACGGCTAAACTCTTTGGGATGGGGCGTGATCACCACCTGCCTTTGCTGTTTGAGCGTTTGCAGCAGGGTTTCGTTTTCCAGCCCGTCGGCGTCAAGGACAAGGGGGAAATTGTTTTCGACGATGGAGTGTTGTAAAAACTCATCCAGAAAGTAGTTGCCAAGACCCATTCCTACGCAAAGAGCGCTGCAATTTGGCGCAACGTCGTGGCTGTGCATCAAGCTCGGCGGAATCTGCTGCAGCTTTTCCCGCGTCACCAGACTCACCAGCCCCGCCCCGTAGCGAAGACCCGCCTGCGCGCAGATCAGTGCCGCGCCCTCCTTCTCTCCGCACAAAACGTTAAGGTGCCCGTACCGCCCCTTATGGGTGTTGGCTTTTCCCCGCAGCGGCGGCTTGAAGTCGCTTTTTTCCAGCAGGCGGCAAGCGCTTTGCCCCTCATAGGCTTCACGGCTTACCCCAAGATCCACGCAGCGGATCTCCCCCGCGCACCCCACGGCATTGTCGCTGTAAAGCGCCTCTTTAAGCGCGCCCATGGTAAAGGTGATATCGGCTTCAAACGCCAGGGGCAGCAGCGCTCCTGTGGCACTGAGCCCCGTAGGGACGTCACAGGCGATCCTGTATGCGGCAGTTTTATTTAATTGCTCTATGAGTTCTTGCAGCGGCGGGCTCAACTCCCGATCCAGCCCCGCGCCAAACAGCGCGTCGACGATCACGTCCGCCCCGCTGTAATCCTCTACCGTTTCGATGCCCAGCTTTTGGGCCCGGTGCAGTTGCAGCTGCGCCATATCGGATTTGACTCCCAAAGGCAGAACCAAAGCGACCTCGTAGCTGCGCGCAAGCTGTCTGGCCACGGTTATCCCGTCGGCCCCGTTGTTGCCCGGGCCGGCGATGATCGCTACCTTGCTGTTTTTGGGAAAATGCTCTTTGATATGGTCGCTGATCCCCGCCGCCGCGTTTTCCATGAGGATATCTTCACTCAAACCGTAGCGCTCGTAGCAGGTTTTATCCATCGCGTAGCAGTCGAAGAAAAGCTTTTGCACGGGGTATCCTTTATAGTCAAAGTTATTTTTATAAGTACCGTTAGAGAGGTCAAATCCTCCCTACGGTCTGAGTCTCTCTAACAGCACTTATAAAAACAGTCGAGTCAAAACAGCGGCACTCGCCGCTGCTTATCTTTTGACTATACCATTTCCACGCTGCCGCTGCCCGCTGTCAATTCGCCGATGACGTAACCGCCGCTTTCACGGCAGACAAAGTCAGCATCCGCACTGTCGACCACGAGAACCATCCCGACCCCCATATTGAAGGTGCGATACATCTCCTCTTTATCCACGTGTTTTGCCATAAAATCAAAGATCGGCAAAGTTTGGATCTTACTTGCGTCCACTTTGGCGCTTAAGTCTTTAGTCAAGACTCTGGGCAGGTTTTCCACAATCCCGCCGCCGGTGATATGTGCCAGCGCTTTGATCTTGTGCTTGAGCTTTTTGAACGTTTTGACATAGATGTTTGTGGGCGTTAGCAGCGTTTCGATAAGCGGTTTGCCCTCAAACTCCTCCTCATAATCCATCCCCAATCTCTCAAAGAAGAGTTTGCGCACCAAAGAGTAGCCGTTGGAGTGCACCCCGCTGCTGGGAAGCGCTATGAGCACCTGCCCCGCCGCGAGTTTGGAACTGCGATCGATCTCGCTT
Source organism: Epsilonproteobacteria bacterium tcs-49 (assembly GCA_002049495.1). Lineage (GTDB taxonomy): Bacteria > Campylobacterota > Campylobacteria > Campylobacterales > Sulfurovaceae > TCS-49. Next base: position 182,625 of record LLYS01000004.1, read on the forward strand.
TGTTCGGCGATCCCCACCGAAAAGCCGGCCAGGTCAAAGTCATCGCCGCTGTACATCCCGGGCATCTCCGCCGTTTCGCCGCCGATCAGGGCGCACTCGCTCATCTTACACCCCTTTGCGATCCCGCTGACCACATCCTTTGCCACGTTGACTTCCAGCTTCGCCGTCGCGTAGTAATCCAGAAAAAACATCGGTTCGGCGAAGTTGCAGATCAGATCGTTGACGCACATGGCGACCAGGTCGATCCCCACCGTATCGTAACGCTTGCTGTCGATGGCAAGTTTGAGTTTGGTCCCCACCCCGTCGGTGGCGGCCAAAAGCGTGGGCTGCTTGTACCCCGCAGGCAGGGAAAACGCCCCGGCAAAACTACCGATCCCGCCTAAAACGTTTGGCGTGAAGGTGGATTTGACGTCACTTTTAATCGCATCGATAAAATCGTTGCCCGCATCGATGTCGACACCGGCGTCTTTGTAACTGATATTACCCATTCTCGCTCCCGTCCTTGTCAAAATCGCATTTGCCGATCAATCTCTCCAATACCCACGTGGAGGGGCAAAAGTTGGTAAACGCCCAAACCAGCAGCATCACCATGATAAACACTTGCAAAATAAACGCCGCTTTCATCATCCCCGATCCCGCAAGACCCAGTACCAAGCCAAGCATGATCGCCATCAAAATTCTTTGAACTCTTTCTGCACACAACATATCGATCCTTTCACTTTTGTGATCACATAATTTTTACTAAATTATACTATAATGTCACTATGAAGATAGTAAAATCGATCCAAGAGTTACAAAAATATAGAAACGGATTAGACGGAAGCGTGGGGTTTGTACCGACTATGGGCGCTTTGCACGAGGGACACCTGAGCCTCATAAAAGCAGCCCGTGAAAACGACCACGTCATCGTCTCGGTCTATGTCAACCCCACCCAGTTTCTCCCGGGTGAAGATCTGGACAGATACCCCAGACAGCAGCAAAAAGATATCAAGGCGTGTGAAAAAGCGGGCGTGGATGCGATCTTTTTGCCCGATACCCTCTATAATGAGGATGAGCTTGCCATCACCGCCCCGCGCATCGGCGGCTACGTGCTTGAGGGAGCTTTTCGCCCCGGGCACTTTGACGGAATGCTGCAGGTAGTATTGAAACTGCTTAATCTCACCCGCCCCGCCAAAGCGTATTTTGGCAAAAAGGATGCGCAGCAGTACCTGCTGATACAAAAGATGGTGCGCGATCTGTTTTTAAACGTGGAGATCGTAGGCTGCCCTACGTTGCGCGACGCCGACGGATTGGCCAAAAGCAGCCGCAACGTCTACTTAAGCGACAGCGAAAGGGCCCGGGCCCTTTCCATCTCCAAAGCGCTGCAAAAAGCAAAAGAGCTTATCGAAAACGGTGAGCGGGAGTGGAGCACCGTGCAAGCGGTGATGGAGCAGATGTTACAACTGGATAAATTACAGTATGTTGCGTGTACCGACTATGATCTGCAACCGCTGCACCGGCTTGAAAAAGGCCAATCCCTCATTACCCTGGCGGGCTTTGTCGGAAATACAAGGTTGATCGATAACCTCTGGGTCTGAAAAATCTCTTAAAAATAGAATCTTGATTTTTTTAACATTTGTTTTTTATTTTATCTGTTTTTAAGCTAAAAGAGTCCATAATTTGTTTAAGCATGTACAGAAAATGTACGGTGTACATGTGGATATTTTTTTAAAGGAGTCGTTATGCGAAAAGGTTTTACAATGATCGAATTGATCTTCGTAATCGTAATTTTAGGGATTTTAGCAGCAGTTGCCATTCCAAGACTCTCAGCAACGAGAGATGACGCGCAAATTTCAAGAGGGGCGAGTGACGTAGCTACCGCCGTTCAAGACTTGGGGGCATTTTATACAGCACAGGGAACATGGTCAAATGCTATTACCGATATGACCAATGTACCATTTGACGGCGCCAATCCCTCAAACGGGATCAACTATGAAGTGGGGAATGCCGAAGATTGTATCACGTTTACAACAGCTGCAGACGGAAACTTAACGGTATCTGATGCCGGTGGCACTTCAGCCGTATGTAGGGGTGTCGTCGGACGCGCTACCGACCTCTTAACAACGCATGAGTTCGGCGGACAAGGCGTTAACTACTAAGTTCTCCTGATACGGCAGTGAACAACTGTCGTATCTGATCAAATCCTGCTTCACGGGTTTGATTGATTGCTATATAAAACTACTAAAGGCCTACATCTATATTATGAAAAACGCTTTCACCATGCTGGAAATGATCTTTGTAATAGTCGTTATCGGTATCCTCTCAGCCATAGCTATTCCCAAATTTGCCGCTACTCGGGATGATGCACATGTTGCAAAAGCAAGAAGTACGGTAGCAAGTATCCGCAGCGGCCTGGCAACACAACGTACCAATCGCATTATGAGAGGACTCGACCCCTTTCCGGAACATTTAGACGACGGAGGAACAGCTGCAGGGGAAGAGCTTTTTGACAATGTACTGGACTACCCTGTTCGCTCAAGTGGAGACAGCGGGCACTGGATAAAAACAGGGGATGACACTTATCGTTTTAATACCACTAACACTATTTTCACCTATGATTCGGATGAAGGCACCTTTGACTGTGACCACGACAAACCGGAATGTTCTAGCAATTTCGAATTTTAAGCTATAATTGCGGCATGTATTTTTACAAAGTCGCACTACTCAATCAAACCGTTTTTACCTACAGCTGCCAAGAGAAGCTTTCCGAGGGAACGCTCGTGACCGTACCTCTAAAAAGCACCGTCAAAGAGGGCGTGGTTCTGGAACAAACGGAACAACCCGTAAAATATGAAGCCAAATCGATCCTGGAGATCAAACCGCTTTTTTTCACCCAAACCCAGCTCGAGATCGCACGCTTTATCGCGCGCTACTACTTTTGCGACCTTGCCGTAGCACTCAATATCTTTACGCCGCTGCACAGGGAATACACCCCCTTTACCCTGCAAAGTCCCATCGAAAAACCGACGCTGAGCCCTGATCAGCAAAGCGCCTTTGAAACGCTGAAAACAAACAGAACCTCCCTGCTTTTCGGGGTCACGGGCAGCGGGAAAACGGAAGTTTATATCTCCTACATTTATGAAATCTTGCAAAAAAACCAAACGGTTCTTTTACTCATGCCCGAAATCAGCCTGACGCCACAGATCCAAAAACGCCTGGAGCGATACTTTGGCAAAACGGTGGGATTGTGGCACTCAAAATTGACAAAAAAACAGCGCACCACCTTGCTGCAAAGGCTGTACGACGGCGAGATCGGCATCGTCATCGGCGCACGCTCCGCGCTTTTTCTGCCGCTGCAAAACCCGGGACTGATCATTGTGGACGAGGAGCATGACGACAGTTACAAAGCCGCCAACAAACCCCGCTATCATGCCAAAGATATCGCCCTGCTTTATGCAAACAGGCTGGATATCCCCATCGTTTTGGGAAGTGCTACCCCTTCGCTTGGTAGTTACGTCAAATTCCCCGTAGTGCGCCTGCCAAAACCCTTCGTGCAGACAAACAAGGAGTACCGTTTTATCAGCGGCGACGAGTTTGACCACTACCTGCAAGAAACCATCAAACAAAACGCGCAGAAACAGTCGCTGATCTTTATCCCCACCCGGGCCAATTTTAAATACCTGCACTGCAAAAGCTGCGGGGATTTTGTCAAATGCCCCTTCTGTTCGGTGGGGATGAGTATGCACAGCGGAAAAAAGATGCTTAAGTGCCACTACTGCTCCTTTACCCAGGCGATCCCCCAAACCTGCCCCAGCTGCCACGACGTTACCCTTTCATCCCAGCGCATGGGCACCGCGGAGATTATGAATATCTTAAAAGACACAGAAGGTCTGCGCCTGCAGCAGTTTGATACCGACACTATCACCACCGGAGCCAAGCTTAAAAAAGCGCTCGCCGCCTTTGAAAAAGGCGAAACCAACGTGCTGGTAGGGACGCAGATGCTTTCAAAGGGGCACGATTATCCCAACATCACCCTCTCGGTAATCATGGGGCTGGATTATCTGCTTTCAATGGCCGATTTCAGAGCCCGGGAAAAAGCGCTGAGCCTCTTTACCCAGATTGCGGGGCGCAGCGGACGCAAAGAGCACGCCACCGTCATTACCCAAACGGCAAACGCGGAGTTTTTTCAAAGTTATTTGAATGATTATGAAAAGTTCCTGCGCGAAGAGATCCCCTTTCGCAAGGAGTTGTATCCCCCCTTTACCACCCTGGCAAAGCTGCTTTTCAGCCACAAAAACCAAAATAAGGTGACGGCGCAGATGCAAGCCGTAGAGCAAAAACTCCACGAACACGGCCTGGTGGAAGTGGTAGGTGCGGGACCCAACGCCATTGAGCGGATCGCGGGGAAATTTCGATATAATATCCTACTACGTTCAGAGAAAAAAACCCAGATGCTCAAAGCGATCAGCGCGGTATATGACGGCAGCTTTGAGGTGGATATGGATTGTATCCATTTTGATTAAAGGGACCCTTCTCCACAAAACCCTGAGGGGAGTGTAAAAGCCCTTTTAAAGAGGAAACAGGAAAGTGTTATATGAGTGAGATCAAGCGCTACAAAACAAAACAGATCCATGTGGGCGACGTGACCGTAGGCGGAGACGCACCTATCAGTACCCAGTCCATGACCTTCAGCGATACCCGCGACGTCGACGCCACGGTCGAACAGATCAACCGACTGCACTTCGCAGGCTGCGACATCGTCCGCGTTGCCGTCCCCGATCTGGAAGCCGCGCGGGCGCTCAAAGCGATCAAAGAGCGCATCGCCCTGCCGCTGGTAGCGGATATCCACTTCAACCACCGCTATGCGCTGATAGCCAGCGAAAGCGTGGATTGTATCCGTATCAACCCGGGTAATATCGGCAACAAGGAGCGCATCAAGGAGGTGGTAGCAGCGTGCAAACAGCGCGGCATTCCCATCCGCATCGGCGTCAACAGCGGTAGCCTAGAAAAGCAGTTTGAAAACCGCTACGGCCCCACCGCCGAAGCGATGGTGGCTTCGGCGCTGTATAATATCAAGCTGCTTGAAGATTGCGATTTTGACCAGATCAAGGTCTCCATGAAAGCAAGTGACGTCAAGCGCACCGTAGATGCGTACCGCATACTGCGTCCACAGGTAGAGTATCCTTTTCACCTGGGCGTGACCGAAGCGGGGACCACCTTTCACGCCACGGTCAAATCCGCCATGGGGCTGGGCGCGCTTTTGCTTGAGGGGATCGGCGATACCATGCGCGTCTCCATCACCGGAGAGTTGGAAGAGGAGATCAAAGTCGCCAAAGCGATCCTCAAAGACAGCGGTGTGAGCAAAGAGGGGGTCAATATCATCTCCTGCCCCACCTGCGGCCGCCTGGAAGCGGATCTGGTCAAAGCCGTGGGCGAAGTGGAGGAAAAGCTGGCCCACATCACCGCGCCTTTGGACGTATCGGTGATGGGCTGCGCGGTCAACGCCATCGGCGAAGCCAAGCACGCCGACGTGGCGATCGCGTACGGCAAAGGCAAGGGGCTGGTTATGGTCAAAGGCGAAGTGGTCGCCAAACTCGATGAGAAAAATTTAGTCACACGCTTTATCCGTGAAGTGGAAAAAGCGGCAAAGGAAACAACGTAATATGGAAACACTCTCAAATCTCGATATTGAAAAGGCGGTACTAAGCAGTATCATCTACGACTCTTCCATCTATGAAGAGATCGCGAGCATACTCAAACCCAAAGATTTTTACCACCCCTTTCACGTCAATCTTTTCAAAGCGATGGAGCACCTTTTCAAACAGGACAAACCCATCGACGAATTCTTTTTAAAAGAGTATCTGGAGGGGCAAAAGCAGTTTGACGAAGCCGATTTTTTAGAACTTTTATCAACCAACGCCGTGATCAATACCAAAGCGTATATTGCCCAGATCAAAGAGCTTTCGATCAAGCGCGAACTGATCCGCCTCTCCACCGATATCAAAAAGCTCACCGTCGAAGAGGAGCACCCCAGCAGCGACTTGATGGATGAGATTGAGCAAAAGCTGTATAAGATCACCCAGGACAATATCACCGAGGATTTTAAAGATTCCGATCTCATGGTCAAGGATACGCTGGATTTTATCCAGGAGATGAAAGCCAGGGGCAACTCCAAACTTATCGGCGTGGATACGGGCTTTCGCGCGCTCAATGATAAAACCTCGGGCTTCGGGGCGGGGGATCTGGTCATCCTTGCCGCGCGTCCGGCGATGGGGAAGACGGCGCTTGTGCTCAATATGGCGCTCAAAGCGATCATGCGGGGCGAAGGGGCCGCGGTCTTTTCTCTGGAGATGCCCGCGGAGCAGTTGATGCTGCGTATGCTGAGTATCCACACCTCCATCCCTTTGCAGGATCTGCGGGTGGGCAACCTCACCGATGAGCAGTGGACGCGCCTAAGCAGCGCCAGCGACGAGATGAGCAAAAGCAAACTTTTTGTCGACGACGACGGTTTCGCCACGATCCACCACGTACGTACCAAATTGCGAAAACTCAAATCCAAACACCCCGAAATCTCCGTAGCGGTGATCGATTACCTGCAGCTGATGACCGGCGAGGGCAGTGAAAGCCGCCAGCAAGAGATCAGTGAAGTCTCCCGGGGACTGAAGCTGCTGGCCAGGGAGCTGGAGATCCCCATCATCGCCCTTTCACAGCTCAACCGCGGGTTGGAAGCCAGGGAGAATAAGCGCCCTATGCTCAGCGACTTGCGGGAATCGGGGGCGATTGAGCAGGACGCGGATATCATCCTCTTTGTCTACCGCGACGACGTCTACCGCGAAGCCAAGGAGAAAGAGAAGGAGATGAAAGCCAAAGCCGAGGGCAAGGAGTACAACAGCGATTTCAAGAAAAAAGCCGAAGAGGATGCGGAGATCATCGTCGGCAAGCAAAGAAACGGTCCTACGGGGACGGTGAATCTGGTCTTTCAAAAGAAGTTCACGCGCTTTGTGGATGAGGAAAATGCCAACGGTCCCGATATCGAGATCGAGTATGAAAATATCGATACCAAAGAGGGCTCGATCGAGGTTCCTCCCATCTAAGCCATGACCCTGCAACCCGCCGCACTGATCCAGAGTAAAAAGCAGTGGGGCGGGTTTATAGTTTTTACTCTCTTCGCAGCTTCGATCCAGCTGCTTTTTTACTACCAGGATTACAAAGAGTTCATAAGCAAGGAGCGCCACAAACGCTACGCCACCGTTTTGAACCACTATGAGAAAAAAGATTACCAGGTGCTGAAACTGCAAAGCGGCAAGCTGCGCTTTTATACCACCACGAGACAAAACTTCGGCGATCTTAGCGGCGACCGCATCGCGCTGCTGCTTTTTCCCAAAAACGCCGATATCGGTTTTGACGATTACCTGGACAGCTTTTACACCCCCTCCTATATCCTCCAAAGCTACCCGCAAAACGATCCGATCAAAGAGTTTTTCACCTCCCAGCACGCCGACAACCCGCTTTTCCAAGAACTTTACGGCGCCCTGTTTCTGGCTACTCCCGTTTCAAAGGAGCTGCGCGAACTGGTAGCGACCTTTGGCATCAGCCACCTCATCGCCCTCAGCGGCTTTCACCTCAGCCTGCTTTCGGCGATTTTGTATTTTCTTTTAAAGCCGCTTTACCGACCGCTGCAGCAAAACTACTTCCCCCACCGGCAAGCGCTCAAAGATTTGGGACTGGTGGCCGCCCTTTTGCTGGGCGGCTATCTCTACCTGACCGACTTTCCCCCCTCTTTGGTGCGCTCCTACGCGATGTTTCTCACGGGGTGGCTTTGCGTAATCAGCGGGGTTTCGATCCTAAGCTACGGGTTTTTGGCTTTCGTGGTTTTGGCACTGCTTGCTATCGACGTGCGCCTTGCCTTTTCTTTAGGGTTTTTCTTCAGCGTCTCGGGGGTGTTTTATATCTATCTTTTACTGGATTGGCTCAAAGAGAGAAACAGGTGGCTACTCACCCTCGCGATCACCTTTTGGACCTTTTTGGCGATGCTGCCCGTAGCACACTACTTCTTTGGCGCCACCTCGCCCTGGCAGCTGCTCTCGCCGCTGCTGACGCTGCTGTTTACGATCTTTTACCCCCTGGCGCTTGCGCTGCATCTGCTTGGCTTGGGATCGGGGATGGAGTTTACCCTGCCACAGAACCCGACGCAAACGCAGGTCTATACCCCGCAGTGGTTTTTTTACGCCTATCTGCTGCTATCCTTGCTTGCGATCAAGGATCGCTTCAAGCCGCTGCTGCTGTTGGCGGCTCTTGGCTTTGGAAGCTATCTGTTTATTCTAAAATGATCTCTTTATATTTGGCGCTTCTGGTGTTTTTCAGCGGCTTGTTGCCCATGGCGCGCACGGTGTAGACAAAGGAGATTTTGGGTTCGAAGGTGCTGTTTTTGCCCGCGGCGTGCAGGGTTTTGCAGTGAAAAAGCACCACGTCCCCCTTGTTGAGCTCATAATGTACCTTTTTTGCGATGAGCTCTCTGTTTTGGGGCAGATCTTCACGGAAGCGGATCTTTTCATCAAACTGTTCGGGGGCAAAACTCATTTTATGCGACCCGGGGATAAACTCCAACACGCCGTTGTCCAGGGTTTCACTGTCAAGGGCGAGCCATACGCTGATCAATTCATCGGTTTGGAAATCCCAATAGCGCATATCCTGATGCCACTCGGTCCGCGATGTTTCGGTGGGCATTTTGGTCATGATGGAGTTGTGATGTGCCAGCGTCAGTACGGGGGTGTGGCCAAGCAGCTGCTTTAAAACGGGACGGATCTTTTTTTCACGCATCCACGTGGCAAAAACCTTGTCCCGGTCATACACTTGCCGTAAACGGCGCAGCGTGGGTTCTTTGCTGTGAAAACGCAAGTACTGCTGCTCCGTTTCCACGGGTTCTTGCATAGCAGCAATATGCTCTTTTGCCTTTGCTTTAATAGCATCACACAACTGCGCTTTGGCAAAATCTCTTAAAAGTAAAAAGCCGTTTTCATCAAAAAATTCGATCTGTTCCTGGGTTAGTCTCACTCTCATCTTTCTTTATCGTTCTGGATTGTTTTATTGTATGCAATTTTAGCATAGTTTGCAGCGGTTTTTTCGCTTTTATTCAAATCCGTAGAGTTCACGGTAGCGCTTCAGGGCGTAGCGGTCGCTCATCCCCGCGATATAATCGGCGATCACGCGCTTTGGATTGCGGTGGCTTTGCTGTCGGAGGAAAAACTTTTCGGGCAACAAGGTAGCATCCTGGCTGAAAGCGTCAAAAAGCTTTTCGATGCACTGCTTGCCCCCGAACATTTTTGAGCTGATATGTTCATGGCGGTAGAGTTTGTGAAACATCAACTTTTTCAACTTTTTTATCTTCGTGGCAAGCTCCGGTTCAAACCCCACGGGCAACGCCTCCTTCGCATCTATCGTCGCGCATTGGACCCCCTCTTGCGTATTGGGAGCAGAGTGGTTCAAAAACGCCGTGACCAATACCCGTATCAGCGTACTGACAAAGCGGTAGCGGTACAACTCATCCCCCACGTCCAAGCCCTCTGCACTGACCTTTTTATGCACCTCCCGCGCCAGTTCGCTTTCAAAAAGCTGCTCAAAAGTGATCAATCCGTATTTGACGCCGTCGTCGATATCGTGGCTTATATACGCGATCTCGTCGGCATGATCGACGATCACCGCTTCGATGCTGGGGTGTTTGTCCAGATCGAAGCGCTCATCCAAAAGTGCGGGGATAAAGGACTTTCTATAGGGTTGGGAGTGTTTCAAAATCCCCTCCAAGGTCGCAAAGGTCAAATCCAATCCGTCGAAGTTGGGGTAGCGCTTCTCCAGTGCCGTGACGACGCGGAAGGATTGGAAATTGTGTTCAAACCCGTTTGCACACCCCGCATTTTTCATACAGCGATCCAGGGTATCGCCGCCTACGTGGCCAAAGGGCGTATGCCCAAGATCGTGTGCCAGGGCGATGGTTTCGGCCAGTGTATCGTTGTAGCCAAGCTCTTTGCACAGGGTTCTGGCGATCTGGCTCACTTCCAGCGAGTGGGTCAGGCGGGTGCGGAAGTAATCGCCGTGGTGGTTGATAAACACTTGCGTTTTATACTCCAGGCGGCGGAAACTGCTGCAGTGGATCACCCGGTCGCGGTCTCTTGAATAGGGATCCCTAAAATCCTCCGTCGTGGAGTAAAAACGCCGCTCAGCCCTCCTGCGTGACATCATCGTCCCCCTTGTATCGATCTTGTAAAATAGCACACATCTTCAACCCGTACAGATAGATGATCCAGGAAACGTAAAGCCACAAAAAGAAAAAGAGCAATACGCTGAAAGAACCGTACAGGGAGGTATAGGCTTTGTTGTACATGACGTAATACACAAACAGCAGCTTGGTAATATACCAGATACCCGAGCTGATAAAGGAGCTGATAAAAACCGCTTTGTATAAAATCACCTCCGTCGTAGAGATCTTGTAGCCTACGAAAAAGGTTGCCCACACGATCAGATAGGGAAAGATTTGAAACAGATCAAACCCCGTAAAGGTTTGCAAATAGGTGGAGATATAGATAGCGATCCCCAGCGCGATGGGCATCAGCGTGATAAAGGTCCAGTAGGTTGAGAGCATACTCCAGATACTTTTTTTGCGCACCTTGAAAATCTTGGCCACCACATATTCGTAATTGTCAAAAAACATGGCGCTGGCAAAGAGGGCGTATACGATCCCAAACACGCCCATGGTCGAAGAGTTTTGCAAAAACATATCGATATACCCCGAAAGCTGTTCACCCCTGACGGGGATAACGTTGTTGAGCAAAAAGGTTTTGATCTGTTCGTAGTTGCTTTTAAAGCTGGGAAGACTGGTGATGATCGACATCCCAATCATCATCAGCGGGATAAGTGAAAAGATGGTGTAAAAGCTCAGGCTCGACGCAAAATAGGTCAACTCATCCTCAAAGAGTTTTTCCAAAAAGCGCCAAGCCTTTTGAAACAAAACTAAATTCCCATCTTCCCGGGATTGAGTATTCCCTTGGGGTCAAAGGCGTGTTTGATGCGCCTAAACAGCTCCAACTCCGCTTCGCTGAAAGCCATGGGCATAAACTCCGCTTTTGCCAAACCGATACCGTGTTCTCCGCTGAGCGTGCCCTCCAGATCCACGGTAGCTTGAAAAATCTCCTCGATCGCTTTATGACCGCGTTCGAGCTGCTGCGGGTCGTTTCCGTCTTTGACCATGACGTTGGTGTGAACGTTGCCGTCACCGGTGTGGCCGAAGCAGGGAACGTTGACGTCATATTTGCCCGCGATCTCGTAAATCTTTGTGAGCAGTTGGGGCAGTTTACTGCGCGGTACGGTGATATCTTCATTGAGCTTTTTATTGCCATACACCGCCAAAGAGGGGCTGGCGTTTCGTCTGGCAAACCACAGATCCGCCGCTTCGTTTTCATCCGCGGCGATTTTGAATTCGCCGCAGCCGTTGGCGTCGAAGGAGGCTTTGATGATATCGAGCTGCGCGTCAAGTTCCTGCTCGCTGTTGCCGTCCACATCGGTAATGAGGATCGCCCCCGCGTCCTTTGGCAACCCTTTGGCGAACTTTTGCTCCACCGCCTGGATGGTGAGCTTGTCCAAAAACTCCATCGCCACGGGTGTAACCCCGCCGGCCATGGTTTTATACACCGCATCCATCGCTTCCGTGACCGTAGGGAAGATCCCCATAGCCGTCTTTTTCATCTTGGGCTTGGCGATAAGTTTGAGCGTGATCTCGGTCATCACCGCAAGGCTGCCCTCGCTTGCGGTGAGTATCCCCGCGACGTTAAAGCCCGCCACGTCCTTGATCGTCTTTTTCCCCGCGCGGATCACTTCTCCGTTTGGCAGTACCGCCCGCAGAGCCATGACGTAATCTTTGGTGATCCCGTATTTTGCCGCGCGCATCCCGCCGGCGTTTTCGCTGACGTTGCCGCCGATGGTGGAGTACTCCTGACTAGCCGGATCCGGCGGATAAAAAAGCCCCACCTCCTCCACCGCTTTTTGCAGCTCCATATTCAGCACCCCGGGCTGGACCCGCGCGACCATATTTTGCATATCGATCTCTAAAATTTGATTCATATGCCGCTGCATCGCCAGCACGATTCCGCCGCTTGCGGGCAGGGATCCGCCGGTAAAGCCGCTTCCCGCACCCCTGGTCGTAACGGCGATCCCCTTTTCGTTGCAGTAGCGGAGGATATTTTGCACATCCTCCTCGTTTCGGGGAAACAGTACCGCTTCGGGTTCATAACGCTGGCGTGTCGCGTCGTAGCAGTAGGCGATCAAATGCGCTTTGTCGCTGGCAACGTTCTCCTTCCCGATCAGTTTTTCAAACCGGTTTAAATCCTCTTGCTGCAGTTGCATCTTACTCTCCAAGCATCTCTAGGTAATATCTGTCGTAATTGATCTCAAAATCCAGCTCCTCATCCAAAATCTCCGCTTTGACCACGGCATACACCGTTTCGAGCAGATCCACCGCTCCGTTGGTCTCGATCTTTTCAAAGCGCATGAAAAAGGGCAGCTGTCTGGGACCGTAACTATCGATCTCTTCGACCGAAAGGACTTGGAAACTGTTTACATCCACCACGTAACCCATATCCGCCGCAACGATATATACCAATCCCACGGCATGTTGGTGGCAATAGTTTTGGATACTTTCCTTTGAGGGCATCTTGTCCCCGTCAACCATCAGTTGAAAAGCCAGCAAATCGGAGTTGATAAACTCCAACTGTTCGTAACGGCTTTGCACCTCTTTATAGGTCCCTCCGTTGGGGGCGATCAGCAAACTTCTGTTATAGAGATATCCCATTATCACCTCATCGCCGACGGAAGGTTTTGTGGCGATGGCGGGAAGGCGCTCATTGTGGATATAGCGCTCATTGGTTATTTTCAACCTGTCGCCGCCCAAAGCCACAACCGTGGTCAAAATCGCTTCATGGGTTTTGTCGAACTTGTGCAGTACAACGCCGCTGACGCCTTTGACATACTTTTTACTCACCTGGATCGTATCCCCCGAAACGGCGAGGATTTCGGCTCTGCTTTGCGCGATGGCAAAGAGGCTACTCAGCGAAAAAAGCAAAACAAAAATTATTTTCATACATTTTTACCTTTAGGGTATCTTTAATTTTCTTTGAAAGTGTCGATATTTTCGATTAATGAGATAATTATATCACAATTGGTATAATGACAAATAAAAAGTGAAGGATACGTGTGCGTTTTCTATTGACAATACTACTTTTTCTATCGACGCTCAGCGCTTTGGAGGTAAAAAGCGGTTACTGGAAAAGCGGGGAAACCCTGCTAACCTTTTTTGAAAAGCACAAGATCCCCCAAAAACTTTATTACAATTTAAAAAAACTGGATCAAGAACTCTGTGCGGAGATCTATGCGGGAGCCCGCTACTTCATGTCCTATGAGAAGGACAGACTCACCGAAGTACTCATCCCCATCAGCGAAGATATGCAGATCAAGATTTACCGTGAAAAGGGAGAGTTCCGATTTACGACGATCCCCATCTCCTATACCACCGTACACGACTCTTTCGTTATCGAATTGCAAAACTCGCCCTACTACGACATCGTCAAGCATACGGGACTAAAAGATCTTGCCGACGAATTTGTCGCTATCTATAAAAACAGTATCGATTTTTCCAGAAGTATCCGCAGGGGCGACAAACTGGTGATCAGCTACAGCCAGAATATGCGCCTGGGCAAACCCCACGGCAACCCCAAAATCGAAACGGCGATGATTGAGACCAATAAGCGTCCCCACTATCTTTTTAACTACAAAAGCCGCTACTTCAACGAAGACGGCAAGGAGATCGAGGGCTTTACCATGCTGCGCCCGGTGCGCAACTCCTGGATCAGTTCCCGCTTTACCAAAAAGCGCTGGCACCCGATCCTGAAACGCTACCGCGCCCACCTGGGCGTGGACTACGCTGCAAACCGCGGGACACCGATCCGAGCCGCCGCCAGCGGCAAAGTGATCCACAAGGGGCGCAAAGGGGGATACGGCAACACTATCATTATCTCCCACCGTTCGGGCTTCCGTACGCTGTATGCGCATATGAAGGGATATAAGCGCGGTATCTACCGAGGCAAATATGTCAAACGGGGCCAAATCATCGGTTACGTCGGTTCCACGGGACTAAGCACCGGACCGCACCTGCACTTCGGCCTTTACAAACGCGGCGCTCCCATCAACCCCCTGCACGTGGTCAAAGTGGCGCGGACAAAACTCAAAGGCAAAGAGAAGCAGAAGTTTAAAACGGTACTGCAGGAGTATAAGACGCAGATCAAGCAGATCATCGCTTCAAAAGCGACGCCGAAACATATCGACATCCTCGAAGACGGCGATTATATCACCGAAGTCAAAGTCGCCAGCGCGGCGCAGATGGTCAACTGAACCTAACAACTGTCGTCGTAGCGCCGCTTAATCGCTAAAAACTCTTCGAGATTTTCAAAAAACAGATCCACCAATACAGGATCGAAGTGCTTCCCCCGCTCCGCTTTAAACAGTTCCAAGATCCTATCCAATTCCCACGCTTTTTTATACACCCGGTCGTGTCCCAGCGCGTCAAAAACATCGGCGATAGCCGTAATGCGGCCGTAGATATGGATATCATCCCCGCTTAATCCTCTGGGATAACCGCTGCCGTCCCACTTTTCATGGTGTTCATAAGCGACGATTGCCGCGGTTTGGAGCAGTTCGCGTTTGGACTCTTTTAAAATATTGTAACCGATTTCGGTGTGGGTTTTCATCTGCTCATACTCCTGGGCCGTCAATTTACCCGGTTTGAGCAAAATCGAATCGGGAATACCTACTTTTCCGATATCGTGCATGGGAGAAGCGTCTTTAAGCAGCTGCGCCTCCTCTTCCTCCAGCCCCGCTTTGCGTGCCAAAAGCTGGGAGTAATCGGCCACGCGTCTTACGTGATCGCCCGTTTCCTTGCTCCGGCTCTCTCCCACGGCACCCATCTTAAAGATCACTTCGCGCTGGGTGTCTTCGATCTCTCTGTGCAGGGTGATGATATCGGTGATATCGTTGCGGATCGCCATATACTCGATGGTTTTGCCGCTGCTGTCTTTGATGGGGTAGATCATGGAGTTGACCACGTATTCGGTTTTATCTTTGCGCAGGTTTTTAATCACGCCTTTCCAGATGCGGCCGGAGGTGATGGTATCCCACATCTGCTCGTAAAAGGCTTCGCTGTTATCGGGGTGGCGGACGATACGGTGGGTTTTCCCCAAGACCTCTTGGGGAGGGAAGCCGGTCGTTTCGTAGAAACGTTCGTTAGCGTATACGATCTCCCCGTCGAGGTTGGTCCGCGAAACGATGGTACTCTCATCCAGCGCCTTCTCATACTCCTTAGACAGCGCCATCGCCTCTTTGAAGTTTTTGCTGGTGATATTAAGGTCCTTTTCCAGGCGCTCCTTGATCTTTTGAATCTCCGTGATATCGGTTCGGATCCCTATATACTCCGTTATCTTTCCGCCGCTGTCGATGATGGGCTTGATGATAGTATCGACAAAATAAAAGCCGCCGTCCTTTCTTCTGTTTTTCACGATCCCGCGCCACGTTTTTTTCCCTTTGATGGTTTCCCACATATCTTTGAAAGCGGATTTTGGCATATCCTTGTGGCGGACGATGTTGTGGGGTTTACCCAAAAGCTCCTCCTGCGTATACCCGCTGATATCGCAAAACGCCTGGTTGACGTAGGTTATAACCCCGCGCCGGTCGGTTTTGGAAACGATGGTACTCTCATCGATCGCGTCTTTGTACTCATTAAGCAGTTTCTCCTTACACTCACGCTGGTAAGACCCGAAAGTCATCTGCACCCACATATCGATCTTTAGCAGCAACTCTTCGAGGATAAAGGGTTTTTTCACATAATCCCTGGCCCCCTCTTTAAACAGACGGCTTAGCAGGTTCATATCCTCACTATCGGAGATCAGCAGGGTCGGAATGGTAAGCTTCAAATCCCTATAAACCCGCTCCAGTACCTTTCCGGGCTGCATATCCGGAAGCGCCGTATCGAGCAAAATAAGGTCGGGGTGAAAACCCTTTAAATCATCAAAAAAGTTTTTTGCGTCGGGAGCTATCAAAAGCTCCAACCCCCGGGGTTCAAGCAGTTGACGCAGCTGTTTTTGGATTTTTGCGGAGTTTTCCACGATGGCAACGGAGAAGTTTTTGTTGCGCTCGAGTTTATACATCTCATCGATAATATCACGATAAATCTGTTTCAGCGGCAAGGTAGTGACGTAGTAGTTGATGATCCCGTACTCAAAAAGTTCGTCGGTGCTCTCTTTATTGCTTTGGGAAGTTAAAACGATAATATGCGCATCGGTGTAGGCTTTGATGCGCTCTAGCAACTCCGTAGGGTACTGCTCGCATATTTCGAGATTCAACACCAAAAGATCGCAGTGCTGCTGGGCCAATATCCCCTGAAGCTGTTCGATCCCCGCGGCTTCGGTGACGTCGTGGCCGTCGATACGAAACTGCTTGGCAAAGTAGGTGCGCACCCGATCCACGTCGTCGGCGACGACGACGCTGTAACGCTTGGTGCTGTGTTCCATATCCTCGACGAAGTCACACGTTATCACGTTGGGAGCCTTTAATTGGTTTGGTTATTATAACTTAATTTCCGTAGCGGCGGCAACCCGCCCCCGTAAGCCCCCTATTTAAACCAGCTTTTGATCCGTTCAAACGCACTTTCGAAAACATTCTCATGGGGCGTACTCTCATATCCGAAACTTTCATGGAGCTTTTCAAGCAGTTCCCGCTGTTCGGAGGTGAGCTTTTCGGGGTACACGATCTTAATCTGCGCGATCAAGCTGCCCTTTGCGCTGGACTGTACATCTTTTATTCCCTCTTCCGCAAAGCGGAACTGCTGCTTATCCTTCGCTCCTGCAGGCAGTTCCAAAGTCAATTCGCCGCGCAGCGAGGGAATCTTGATCGATTCTCCCAGCACCGCCTGCGTGAAAAATACCGGCACTTCCAGATAAACATCGTTCCCGTTTCTGATAAAGTGTTCATCCTCTTCGACTTGAAATACGATATACAGATCGCCGCGGTGGCCGCTTTTAGAAAGGTTGCCCTTGCCCGCGACGCGTAACCGGTTCCCCGTATCGATCCCTTCTGGGATATCCACTTCAAAACTCTCTTTGGACTCTTTGAAGCCGTCGCCTTTGCAGCTTTCGCATTTTTGCGCCGCTTCCTGACCGCTGCCGTGACACTTGGGACAGGTTTGCGAAAAGGTCATGAAGCCCTGCTTCATAAACACTTGCCCCTGCCCTTTACACTGGGTACACGGTTTGAGTTCGCCGCCTTTTGCTCCGGTGGAGTTACACTCGTTGCAGGGCCGCTTGTAGCGGTATTCCATCTCTTTTTTGGTCCCGCATACCGCTTCTTTGAAGCTGATATTCATCTGCAGCTCCATATCCAGCGGATAACTGTCGGTGTTGCGTCTGGAGCGGCGGCGCCCCCCGCCGAATCCGCCGAGGCCGCCAAAGAGGTCTTCGAAGATATCCATAATATCCTCCGCGCCGCTAAAGCCCTGGTAACCGCTTTGCTTGAGCCCCTCCTTGCCGTACTGGTCATAAAGCGCCCGCTTCTCATCGTCACTTAAAACTTCGTATGCTTCATTGATAGCTTTAAACTTCTCCTCCGCCTCTTTATTATCGGGGTTTCGGTCGGGGTGGTACTGCATCGCCAATTTTCTGTATGCCTTTTTAATCGTCCGTTGATCAGCACCTCTATCCACTTCTAACAGTTCATAATAATCTAATTCTACCAATTTTTTTCCTCGAAATTTTTTTGCCTGATTTTACCAAAATTGAGTTATAATTTCAACTACGATAATGTATATCTTATGTGCGCACCAAAGGGAGCTTTTGAACTATAAACTGGATAAATTTGAAAAACTCGTAGAATCGCTGGAGAACCTGCCCACAATCGGCAAAAAATCCGCTATCAAACTTGCCTATCATATGGTGATGAACGACAGCTTCAACGCCTTGAAACTGGCGCACAATATCGAAGATGCGATCCAGGGACTGCGGCGCTGCAGCAAGTGTTTCAATATCAGTGAAGATGAAATTTGCAAAATCTGCGACGACGAATACCGCGACGATATCCTCTGTATCGTCCAAACGCCGAAAGATATCGAAGTGATCGAACAAAGCGGCCAATTCAAGGGACGCTACTACGTCATCGACTCCGTTGAGCGTTTGGATATGGAACACCTCTACGACGTGGCAAAGGAAAACAGCGAAGTGATCTTTGCTTTCTCCCCCTCGGTGGCCAATGAGAGTATGATCCTTTATATCGAGGACAAACTCCAGGATCTGGGGCTGCGCTTTACCAAAATCGCCCAGGGCGTTCCCACCGGGGTGAGTCTGGAAAACGTGGACGTTCTTTCTCTCTCGCGGGCGATTACGTCGCGCACCGGGATATGATCGTCTCCTCCAACTTTTCAAGGGGAAGCGAAATACGCTCTTTGAACCTGGAGCGGTTGAAGGTACGCTGGCGTTTGGCCAGCTGACGGGTATGGATCGTTACCAACTCCATCGCTTTCTCCCGATCGATCTTTCCGTCAAGATATTCGACAACCTCTTTGATCCCGATCGCTTTAAACGCCTGCGGCGATCTGCCGTAGCGCTCTAATAGCCGCTGCACCTCTTCGACGATCCCTGCGGCAAACATCTTTTGCGTCCGCTTTTGGATACGCTCGTGCAGCAGCTTCCGCTCCACGTCGATTTCAAAAATTTGCACCTTTTCTGTGATGACGGGACGGGGAGGATGCTTGGAAAAATAGGCTTTGCGCGTCAATCCCGTTTGAAAATACAGCTCCAGTGCTTTTTGGATGCGGTAGGTATCGTTCTTTTCAATCGTCGTATCCGGTTCCAGATCCAAAAGCAGCTCATAAGCGACCTGTTTATCCTCCAGCAGTTTTGCCGCGCGATCACGGTTTTTGGGCTCAATTTCGGGCAGTTCGGAGATGCCGCGCAGCAGCGCATCGAGATAAAACCCGGTACCTCCGACGATGATAAGGTTTTTTCCCTGTTTTTGCGCGTACTCCCGGGCTTGGCGGTAAAGTTCGATAAAGGTAGCAACGCTAAAGGACCGATCGGGGGTAATAACATCGATACCGAAGTGTTTGATGCCGCCCCGCTCGCTTAAAGGCGGCTTGGCCGAAGCGATATCGATCTCTTTGTAGATAGAGAGCGAATCCAACGACAGGATCACCGCATCGAGGCGCTGTGCCACGGCGACGGCGAGGTCGCTCTTTCCCGATGCGGTGGGCCCTATAATCGCCAGGAGTTTAATACAAGATCCTTTACGGGGTCACGGTATTAAACCGTTCCTCCCTCATACTGGGCACGGAGTTTTTCCTTCTCCTTACGCTTTTTCTCTTTTTGGGCCTGTTTGGCGCGGTAGTTGGCGATATCAAAGCGCAGCGCCATCAGTACCGGCGAAGCGACAAAGATGGAGCTGTATGTCCCGACGACGATCCCCACAAGCAGGGTGAAGCTAAAGCCGCTGATGATTTCGCCGCCGAAAAGATAGAGCGTCAAAACCACGAAAAAAGTGGTCAGCGACGTCAGCGTCGTTCTTGAGAGGGTACGCGTCACCGACTCATCGATCACTTCGGCAAGCTTACTGCTTTTGATCTTTTCGATCCCTTCGCGGATACGGTCGAAGACGATGATCGTATCGTTAAGCGAATAGCCCAAAATGGTCAGCAGCGCGGCTAAAATATCGAGATTGACCTCCACCGCAAAGAGCGAAATCGCCCCTAAAGCGATGGTGATATCGTGTACCAGCGCAAAGATCGAAGCCAGTGCAAAGCGGTACTCAAAGCGGTAGGAAACATAGACCAAGATCGCAAAGATGGCAAAAGCCATCGCCGAAATCCCCTTTTCACGCAGTTCATCTCCCACCTTGGGGCCCACCATATCCACACGGCGGATGGTAAACTCCCCGGTGGGTTTGAGCAGCTGCGCGGTCACGTCTCCCATATCCTCGCCTACGGATTTGGAGCTAGTTTTAACCTTGATCACCACTTCGTTTTCATTGCCGAAGTAGTTGACGCTGGCCCCTGTAAACTGTTTATCGTTTTCCAACAGCGAGCGCACCTTCTCAATGGGCGCTTTCTGGGGATACTGCACCTGAATAAGCGTTCCCCCCGCAAAATCGATGCCGAAGTTCAACCCCCTGGTCAACAAAAGCGCGACCGATGCGGCCATCAAAAGAATGGAAAGGGCACCGAAAACCCGGCTTTTGCCCATAAAGCCGTAAGGCTTTTTGTATCTAAACAGTTCCATTTTTACTCCTTACGCCAAACCATAGGCCCAGCTTTTCCTTCCTGATACGCGGCAGCAGGGTTTGGTAAATGCCGTGCGTCCCTACGATAGCGGTAAGCATCGATGCCAAAATACCGATGGTGATCGTAATGGCAAACCCTTTGATGGGGCCCGAACCGTATGCGTAGAGTATCACCGCGGCGATCAGGGTCGTGATGTTGGCATCCCAGATGGTGCTAAGGGCGTTTTTATACCCCTGCTCGATCGCTTTGGTAACGCTCATGCCCTGATAGAGCAGCTCGCGGATACGTTCGCTGATGATCACGTTGGCATCCACGGCCATCCCCACCGTCAGAACGATCCCCGCCATCCCCGGCAGGGTCAAGGTCGTGCCAAACATCGCCATAACGGCGATGATAATGAACAGATTGGCGATAAGAGCCAGATTGGCGATAATGCCGGCGAGATTGTAGTAAAGAACCATAAAGACCACGACGGCTAAAAAGCCTACGACCAGAGCGATGGAGCTGGCTTTGATGCTGTCAGCCCCCAGACTGGGGCCCACGCTGCGCTTTTCCATCAGATACACCGGTGCCAGCAGCGCGCCGCTTCGCAGGGCGATGGCGATATCGTGGGCTTCCTGGGGCGTAAAGTTGCCGCTGATCTGCCCGTGTCCGCCGCCGATACGCTCCCGGATATTGGGGGCGGAATACACCTTGCCGTCCATCACGATCGCTAAGCGGTTGCCCACGTTTTTGGCGGTAAAATCACCGAAGATCGCGCTGCCTTTGCTGTTGAGCGAAAAGTTGATCACCGCCTGATTTTGCTGATCGAATCCCACTTTGGCGTCGGTAAGCATAGATCCGTCCAAAATGGGTACCTCTTTGACCAGGTACTTTTGCTGCTCGTTCTTCACGTCAGGCAAGATCAGATCGCCGTAGCTTCTGGCTTCTGCGGCGCTCATATTATATACCCGTGCCGCGCGCTCCTCATCCACGGCCATCAACTCAAGGTGTGCAGCCTTGCTGATAAGCTCTCTGGCCCGGCGCTCCTCCTGCTGGGTTTTGATCCCGGGAAGCTCTACGAGGATCTTCTCCTCGCCCTGCTTGGCCACGGTGGGTTCGGCAAGCCCGAACTGGTTCAGGCGGTTTCGGATCGTATCCACCGCTTGACTGATAGCGTTTTTCCGGGTTTCGGTCTTGAGCTTTTGGCTCATGGTGAGGTTGTACGTCAAATCCCGTTTTTGCAGGTTCAAGCCCTCATACTCGCTCAAAATCTTCTCCACGGCCGCCGCATCGTCCTCATCGAGGATTTCAAACGTAATATCCCTTTTGGAAACGGTAAGTTTATCGATGATGATCTCTTGATCTTCAAAAGCGTATTGAAGGGCTGTGGAGATGGATTTGATCTTGGAGTGCAGGGCTACTTCGGTTTTAACCCCAAGCAGCATGTGCAAACCACCCTGCAGGTCCAGCCCCAGGGTGATCTTTTTGCCGCTTTCGCTTTGCGTCAGGCTCGGGATCGAAAAGATGATCCCGAACGCAAAAGCTAAAACAAAAAGAATGATGCGGTAATTCATTAATCTTTCTTTTTGGCTACGAAGTCTTTTTCCAGTTTTACGACCGTGTTTTCATCGAGCTTGATCTTGATGAAATCCTCTTCGGGCTTAACAACTTCTGCTATAATACCTCCGCTTGTGATGATCGTGTCGCCTTTTTCAAGACCGGCGATCATCTCCTTGTGCTCTTTTTGCTGCTTTTGCTGCGGTCTGATGACCAAAAAGTAAAAAATTGCGAATAATACGATAAGAGGAAATAATGACGCTAAAATACTGCCGCCTTGCTGTTCCATGGAAATCCTTTTTTAATACATATTTTACCTATTTAAATTTTATATACGGCTTGATCGGAGCACTTTTTTTCGCATCTTTTATCTATTTGGAGTGGCTTGGGATTACAAATCGTTATCTGCACACCCTGACCGCTCTTGTCGGGCTTTATATGCTGCTTCACGCCGATAGAAAACAGCTGCTTTTTTTCGGTTTTTTTACGGGGGTTTTCTGGTTCTGGTGGATAGCGATGAGCTTTCGCTACTACGATCTTGGCTATCTGATCCCTTTGATCATTTTCGGCCTCGGCGCTGTCTACGCACTGCTTTTATGGCTGCTTGGCTGGGTGCCGCCGCTGCTGCGCGTCGCCGCCTTTGCCCTGCTTTCTTTTGTGCCGCTTCTGGGCTTTGACTGGTTTAAACCCGAACTGGTTTTAACCCACTCCCTCTTCGGCGTGCACAAGTGGCAGTTTCTCCTGCTTCTACTCGCCCTGTACCTGGGACGCGGGAAAAAGATCTTTTTCCTGCTGGCTTTGCTGGCACTGGATTTTGGAGGGGTCAAGGAGGCGCAAAGCGAAAAAATCAAGCTCGTCTCCACCCAGATCCCCCAGGAGCAAAAGTGGCAAAAGGGGCAGCTAAAACGCTATGAAAAAGAGCTTTTCACCCAAACAGACCGCGCGATCAAAGCGGGATATGAGGCGGTCGTTTTCCCCGAATCCTTTTTAACCACCTATCTCAATAAACAGCCCCGCCTGCTTCGCAAACTGCGCGAAAAAAGTGAACGTATTGCGATCGTCACCGGAGCGCTGTATTACGATAAACGGCCGAAAAACTCCACCTATATTTTTCATAAGGGTTCAATGCAGGTGGCGCACAAGGTGGTGCTCGTGCCCTTTGGCGAAGCCAATCCGCTGCCCGGGTTTCTCAGTGAAGCAATCAATGCGCTCTTTTTCGACGGGGCGGAGGATTACAGTGCGGCAGAAGAGTTTACGACGGTCACCATCGGCGAGCACGGCTACACCAACGCCATCTGCTATGAAGCCACCGATCGGCGCCTCTACGCAAGCGGGGCCAGGCGGATCCTGGCTATTAGCAACAACGCCTGGTTCGACCACTCCAGCGAACCGGCACTCCAAAAGCTGCTGCTGGCATATTACGTCCGCCTGCACGGGGTGGAGATATACCACGCGATCAACGGTTCGCAAAGCTATATCCTAAAGCCTTTACGCTAAAATTACGCATGGCTTATCTTAAAATATACAAAGACAACTTTTTACACAACCTTTCCCTGGCCGCGGCAAAAACGGCCTCTATGGAAAAGGTGGCGATCGTGCTCAAAGACAACGCTTACGGCCACGGGTTGGAACTTATCGCTCCTTTGACGGCGCATGCGGGTATCAAACACGCCGTGGTGCGCAATGAAAAAGAGGCGCTAAAGATCAAGGACCTGTTTGCCACCATCTTGCTGCTCAATCCCGCAGCCAGGTTGCTGCCGCCGCACCTGCACCAAAGCGCCAACTCTATGGAGCAGCTGCGAATCCTGCCAAAGGGCAGCAGCGTGGAACTCAAAGTGGATACGGGGATGCACCGCAACGGCTTACAACCCGCCCAGATCGACGAAGCGCTTGCTCTGATAGAACAAAAGGGGTTAAGGCTAAAAGGGATCTTTACCCACTACCGAAGCGCGGATATTCTCTCCAGTGAACACTTTTGGCAAAAACAAAACTTCGCCGCGATCAAGAACAAATACGCCCGCACAGGCGTCCGCTTCCACAGCGCCAACTCCGCGGCGCTGTTTAGAGACGGCGACTTTGACGAGGATATCGCCCGCGTAGGGATCGCGGCGTACGGCTATATCGATTATGAACCGGGCTTGGAAAAACCGCCGCTGCAACCGGTGATGCAGCTGTGGGCCAAAAAGATCGCTACGAGCAATTTGCAAAAGGGGCAGCGTATAGGCTACGGGGGCATCTTTGCCGCGCCCCGGGAGTGTACCGTCTCGACTTACGACGCGGGGTACGCAGACGGCGTTTTTCGCAGCAACCCCGGCGATCCTATCACCCTGGCAAACGGAGAAAAAGTTTTGGGAAAAGTCTCCATGGACAGTTTAAGCGCCTACGGCAATAGCGAAGAGCTTTGCATCTTTGACGACGCCTCGGTGTTGGCAAAACATTTCAATACGATCAGTTACGAAATTTTGGTTTCGATGAAAGAGGGGTGTGAGCGGATAGTGGTATAGAGGGGGAGGCCCCCTCCATAAAGATACTTAGAGATCTTTGTTGTGTTTATCAAGGTAATCGGCAACACCCTCTGTGGTGGGCTTCATTCCCTCATCACCCTGGTTCCAGCCAGCGGGGCACACTTCACCGTGCTCGTTTGTGTAAAGCATCGTATCAACCATTCTGATCATTTCGTCGATATTTCTTCCAAGGGGAAGGTCGTTAATGACCGCGTGGCGTACCGTACCGTCTTTGTCGATCAAAAATGAGCCTCTTAGTGCCACGGACTCGTCGAAAAGAACGTCGTAATCACGGGAAATCTGCTTTGTCAAATCCGCAACGAGGGGGAATCTTACCTGTCCGATACCGCCTTCGTTAACTGCCGTGTTCTTCCATGCGAAGTGGGAAAACTGTGAATCGATGGAAACACCGATAACGTTGATACCTCTAGAGGTGAACTCGTCGAGTCTTTTGTCAAACGCGATAATTTCCGAAGGGCAAACAAAGGTAAAATCCAAAGGATAGAAAAACAGTACCGTACCGTTTTCACCGAAGTTTTCATAAAGGTTAAAATCTTCTTTGATCTCGTTGTTTCCCATAACCGTTGTGGCCGTAAAGTCGGGCGCTTTATTTGTTACTAACATAATATCTCCTCCTGTAGTGTTAAAAGATAGGGCATTATATTAAAAGAAACTTTAATTTTCAATTATTAAAAGAAAAAAATTATTAATAAGTGTAAATTTTTGTTATAATTACGATATATCACTTTATAATTTGTTACTGATTGTAAGAAGATGAAAGGAATACTATCATGACACAGCAACATTTAACCATTTTAAAAGAAAACAATATCAAAATTACGCCGCAGCGTTTAAGCATATTGGAACTTTTAGAACATTACGGACATATGAGTACCAAGGAGATCTTTTCCAAGATCCAATCGAAGTTTCCCTCCATCTCGTTGGCGACCATCTATAAAAATATCAATTTCATGCTGGAAAAGCGTCTGCTTAAAGAGGTGAAACTCAGCAACCTGGATTCAAAATATGAAATTGCGAAAGAGGCCCATGCGCATATGGTATGCAGCAAATGCCACCATGTTTATGATGTGGAGCTCAATATCGATGCTGCCATCGAGCGGTTTCAAAAAGAAAACGGATTTAGCGTAGAATCAAATTCGGTAGAGTTGGTAGGCCTCTGCCCGCACTGTAAGTAGTTTCGAAAGCTCCCGCTTTCGAAAAAACGGTTGCGCAAACAGCGCAACCGCAAAGAAACGGAACTTAGCCGTTTCTCTTTTCTTTAATCTCTTCAGCGATATTGTTGGGAACTTCACCGTAGTGGTCAAACTCCATCGCATACGTCGCACGACCCTGGGTCATACTTCTTAGATCGGTCGAGTATCCAAACATTTCCGATAGAGGAACAAACGCTTTTACCTCTTTGTTTCCGGCTTTGTCATCCATGGAGTTTACCTGCCCGCGTCTTTTGTTCACGTCACCGATAACATCCCCCATAAACTCTTCGGGAACTTCAACCTCAACCTTCATCATAGGCTCAAGAATCGCGGGATCGGCTTTACGCACACCCTCTTTGAACGCCATTGAACCGGCAAGTTTAAACGCCATCTCGGAAGAGTCGACGTCGTGGAAACTTCCGTCGTAAAGCGTTACTTTCAAATCCTCCAAAGGATAGCCGGCGATAACACCGCCTTGCATCGCTTCTTGAACACCTTTATCAACTGAAGGGATATACTCTTTTGGAATTACACCGCCTTTAATGTTGTTGATAAATTCATAGCCTTCACCCTGCTCTTGGGGTTCGATCTTGATATATACGTGACCGAACTGCCCGCGACCACCGGATTGCTTCGCGTATTTGTACTCCTGATCAACCGCTTTACGGATCGTTTCACGGTATGCAACCTGAGGCTGTCCCACTTCCGCTTCAACTTTAAACTCACGGAGCATTCTATCAACAAGAATCTCAAGGTGCAGCTCACCCATACCGGAGATGATCGTTTGACCGGATTCCTCGTCGGTCTCAACACGGAAAGAGGGGTCCTCCTGCGCAAGTTTGCCAAGGGCGATACCCATCTTTTCCTGGTCAGCCTTTGTTTTAGGCTCGACGGCAACGGAGATAACCGGATCGGGGAACTCCATTCTTTCAAGGATCACCTTATCTTTTTCACTGGCGATAGTATCACCCGTAAGCGTATCTTTCAAGCCTACAACCGCGCCGATCTCACCGGCGTAGAGCGCTTTTACCTCTTCACGGTTGTTTGAGTGCATCTTCAGCAATCGTCCTACACGCTCTTTTTTACCCTTTGTGGTGTTGTATACATAGCTTCCGCTCTCAACGACGCCTCTATACACACGGGTAAACGCAAGCTGTCCGACGAAGGGGTCGGTCATGATTTTAAACGCAAGTCCGGCGAATTCACCGTCGTCGGTGGATTCAACTTTGACTTCCGTCCCGTCTTCATACTCGCCTCTGATATCGGCAACTTCCGTAGGAGCGGGCATATAATCAACAACAGCGTCGAGAAGGGGTTGGACACCCTTGTTTTTAAACGCCGTACCGCATAGCATGGGGATAATCTCCATATCAAGCGTTGCAGCTTTCAAACCGGCTTTAATTTCATCCGTGGAAAGCTCTCCCTCTTCGAAGTATTTTTCCATCAAATCTTCGCTGGTTTCCGCAACCGCTTCCATCATCTTTTCACGGTACTCTTCAGCTTTTTCCTGAAGATCAGCGGGGATATCGGTAACTTCAAACTTTTGTCCCATAAGCTTTGGATCGTCGTCCCAAACGATTGCGTTCATATTCACAAGGTCAACAACACCCTGGAACTCGTCCTCAGCGCCGATAGGAATCTGAATGGGAACGGGGTTTGCGTTGAGTCTGTCTTTAATCTGCTGCTCTACCGCGTAGAAATCCGCACCGACTCTGTCCATCTTGTTGACAAATACCATTCTGGGAACGCCGTACTTGTTCGCCTGTCTCCAAACGGTTTCGGATTGTGGCTGTACCCCACCTACGGAACAAAATACCGCTACCGCGCCGTCAAGAACTCTCATGGATCTTTCAACTTCGATCGTAAAGTCAACGTGCCCGGGGGTGTCGATAATGTTGATCTGGATATCCTGGTTGTTGGCATCTTTCCAACTACACGTCGTCGCAGCGGAGGTAATGGTGATACCTCTTTCTTGCTCCTGCTCCATCCAGTCCATGGTCGCGCCGCCGTCGTGGACCTCCCCGATCTTGTGAGAAAGACCGGTATAGAAAAGAATTCTTTCCGTAGTCGTTGTTTTACCTGCGTCGATGTGCGCAGCGATACCAATGTTTCTTACTCTGTTTAACGGAGTTTTTCTAGCCATCTAAATTCCCTTTACCATCTGTAGTGAGCAAATGCTTTGTTTGCTTCAGCCATTTTGTATGTGTCTTCTTTCTTCTTGATTGAGGCACCTTTGTTGTTTGCAGCTTCAAACAGTTCGTTACCCAATCTCTCGACCATCGTTCTTTCGTTTCTCTTTCGAGCGAAAGTCATGATCCATCTGATCGCAAGCGCTTGCTGACGTACGGGTCGCACTTCTACGGGTACCTGGTAAGTAGCACCGCCAACTCTTCTACTTTTTACTTCCATTACGGGTTTTACGTTTTCCAACGCTTTGAAAAAGAGATCGATCCCCTTTTCGTTGTCTCCCGATTTTTTATCCAAGATATCGATAGCACCGTACATGATCTTTTGTGCAACACTCTTTTTCCCGTCAAGCATGATCGCGTTTACGAACTTTGTAACAACTTTGCTGTTATATACCGGATCCGGTAGGATCTCTCTAACTTGTGCTCTTCTTCTTCTCATCTCTGTCCTTCAACATAATTTGTTTACTCAACTGTTACCCCCGAAGGTTTTTACGGCAACAACTGTGTATCTATTTTCGTCTTATTTTGGCTTCTTTGCACCGTATTTAGAACGCGCAACTTTTCTATTAGCAACACCTGCCGTATCCAACGCACCACGAACAACGTGATACTTCACACCCGGTAAGTCTTTTACCCTACCGCCTCTTACAAGTACGATGGAGTGTTCTTGAAGGTTGTGTCCCTCACCGCCGATGTAGCTGATCACTTCAAAGCCGCTTGTAAGTCTAACCTTCGCAACCTTTCTCAACGCGGAGTTTGGTTTCTTAGGCGTCGTGGTATATACTCTCGTACATACACCTCGTCTTTGTGGGCATTTTACCAATGCCGGTGATTTTGACTTCTTAATCACCTTTTTTCGTTCTTTTCGAATTAGCTGATTTATAGTTGGCAAACTACTTCCTTTTCTTGAAATTTTAGAATTGTCGGCTGATTATATCGAAAAATAGATTATTTTCTGCTTAAGTTTAAAATGTAATTAAATAAAAGTTTATTTAAATGCGATATCGTAATACCTGGAATGCTTATGATTGGATTGAGATGTGGGTAATGTGGGAAATCTCAACGCGGCGTCGACCTACTTTTCCGACCCTGAGGAGGGTGAGTATCATCGGCGATGGGGAGCTTGACTACCGGGTTCGGGATGGGACCGGGTATGGCCTCCGCTCTAGAGACACCGCGAGAGAGGAAAGGGT
>LLYS01000005.1 GCA_002049495.1 Epsilonproteobacteria bacterium tcs-49
CTGCGCAGTATCCGTTTCGTATCGATCAACACATACTCCTTTTTCAAAGGCCGCAGCAGCTCGAAAAAACGGCTTTTTGGGTAGGGATTATCCTCGATATATTTCGCGTAGAGGTTGTATTTATCCACCACCGGCATGAAGTAGAGCTTGATTCCGGAGCGTTTGAGCAGGCGCGCCAACGTATTTAAGTTGCTGTTCATCCGAGCGATATTGCGCTTTGTAGCGTGGGGGATCCCCTTGAAATCGTTTTTGTAAAAAAGCAGGCTTTGCTGATCCTTCGAGCTAAAAAATTTTTTTCGCAGCGGCACTTTGTAAACGTCGGCGGAGTATGCCCGGTGATCGTAGGGGTACAGCAGGTTATATTTCACCGCATTGATATTCAAATTATTAAAAAGATTGATCGTGTGCTTATCAAAGGCAAACCAGGAGGTCCGTGTCTCCTGGATTAAAAAAGAACCCTTTTCAGGTTGAACCTCACCCCCTTGGATAAAAAAGTCCATCTTTTTAAACATTTCGGATTTTACCGGTTTGCCGGGGTGCCAATCTATCCCCCTGGCAAAGCGCTCCACCGATTTGCGCTCCACCGATTCAAGCAAAATATGCTTCACTCCCCACTTTTGCAAAAGCCCGCTGTCATGGAGGGCAACCAGGCATTCGATATAGGAAACCGGACCGATGAAGTTTTTGATATCGAGTACGTTTTGACCGCTGTTATGGGCGATATAGGCTTGGTAGTAACTGTTGCGGCCGCTACCGCCCCCATCGGAAAAAGAATCCCCCAAAGTCAGCAGATCTACGCTTTTTTGCCCCTCTTTTTTACGAAACTCCACCTTTGATACGGGAAGCGTATTTTGTATCTTCCGCGGCAACAGGGAGTCGAGTTGATAGGACATTCTGCCCAGATCGCCGATCACGTATCCCTTGGGGAAAACGTACTTGGTGTAACTGTTCCAGGCGTAAAAGTGAAAAGCCGCGGTCACCAGTACCGCAGCTGCAAAGATTCCCGCAAATCGATAAAATCGTCGCAAAACAATCCTAAAAGTTAAAGTATAAAAACTCTGAAAGTTTGTTCAGGTTCGATGCGGCATATACAAATAAGATAACGCTAAAGAGCAGGTTTTTCCAGCTTGGTTTGAAGGATTCACGCAGCTGCATGGAGTTTTTAAACGCCAATACGATGATAAAAGCGATAAAGATCCACGTATAGCTTTTATTGCCGTTCATATTGTGCAGCCAGTGGCCAAACGTCACCCCGTAGTCGCTTAAAAACGCCAGCTTCTGGGCATACTTGGCCGAAAGTTCCACTCCTGTAAAACCAAACATCCCCTTTAAAACCTTGATCGCATCCTCCCACTCCTTGGCACGGAAAAAAACCCAGGCGATGTTGATAAAGTTAAAAGTCACGAACCATGCGACTACGGTATTGAGCCGCATCCCGGCGGCTTTCCAGATGCGGTGGATAACCAAAGCCGCCCCGTGTAAAAATCCCCAAAAGACGAAAGTCCACCCGGCACCGTGCCACAGACCGCCCAGCAAGAACGTAATCATCAGATTGTTATAGGTGCGGAAGTTCCCCTTCCTGTTTCCCCCCAGAGGGATATAGATATAATCGCGCAGAAAGCGGGAAAGGGTGATATGCCATCTGCGCCAGAAATCCTGGATATCTCTGGCTTTGTAGGGGGAGTTGAAGTTGATGGGCAATTTGATATTAAACAGCAGCGCCGCCCCGATCGCCATATCGGTGTATCCGCTAAAATCAAAATAGATTTGGAAGGTGTAGCTCAAACTCGTCGCCCACGCTTCCAAAAGCGTCAGCGTCGCCGCATCGTCAAACCCCGCCGTCGCCCAGATAGCGAACTCGTCGGCGATGATCACCTTTTTAAACAGGCCGATGGAGAAGATAAACATCCCCAACGCGATATGTTTATAATTCTTGACCAGATTCCACTTTGAGGCGAACTGGGGCATCATCTCTTTGTGGTGGACGATGGGACCGGCGATAAGCTGCGGGAAAAAGGTAACGAAAAGCGCGTAGTTTAAAAAATCGTACTCTTTGGTCTCGCGGCGGTAACTGTCCACGAGATACGCGATCTGTTGGAAAGTAAAAAAGGAGATCGCCAGCGGCAGTGCCAGATGCAGCAGCTGCGCGTCCGCCCCGAAAGCGAAGTTGAAATTCGCGATGAAAAAATCGGCATATTTAAAATAACCCAGCAACCCCAGGTTTGCCGCGACTCCCACGGCGAGAAGCATCTTTTTTGACACCTTGACCCGTTCGTAATTTTCATTGAGCGAATTCCCAACGACGTAGTTAAACAGCATCGAGGAGAGGATAATGGGCAGATAGTTCACGTTCCACCAGCTGTAGAAAAAGAGCGAACTAAATACCAGATACGCTTTTGCCCCGACCACAAGGCGCTTTTGCAGCAAAAAGAAGTATACGAAAAAAGTGATGGGCAAAAAGAGGAAGATAAATTCTTGGGAATTAAACAGCATCAATACAGCCTTTGCGCATAATCAAACAGTTCCGTTTCCTCCAGGGAGGGCTGCTCTTTATCTTTTGGCGAAAGCTGCAGCTGTTCTAGCTCCAGCGGCCACCGTACCGCTATTTTCGGATCATTGAAAGCGATCCCCCTGTCACACTCGGGGGCATAGTAACTATCCACTTTATACGCGAAAACCGCTTTTTCGCTTAAAACGACAAAGGCGTGGGCAAAGCCTCTGGGGACAAAAAGCTGTTTTTTATTTTCGCCGCTGAGTTTGACCGCGACATATTCGCCGAACGTCGGACTGCCCTTTCGGATATCCACCGCTACGTCTAGCACTTCCCCCTCGATCACCCGTACCAACTTTGTCTGCGCATGGGGCGGCAACTGGTAGTGCAAACCGCGCAAAACGCCGAAATCGCTCTTGGATTCGTTATCCTGACAAAAGTTCAGTTGAAATCCCAGAAACTCTTCAAGCTTGTCTTGACGGAAGGTTTCCATGAAATACCCCCGATCATCACCGTGTACCGTCGGTTCACACACCACCACGTCCTCAATTGCCGTTCGCGTAAATTTCATTCTTACTCCCGATTTCTATTTTGTTTTCCAAAAAAAGCTGAAAATGCTTTGCTTCTGCACGGGCTCCATCTCCCGTTCCGAAGGTTGCACCTCAAGCTTTGCCGCATGTAAAAAGAGCTTGTTGTAAAGATGATACTCCTGAAAGTACGTTTCAAAACGCTCTTGATTAAACTCCGCTTCTCCCAGGGAGAGTTCCCGTATCCATACGATAAGCTCTTTAAAAAAACGCGGCAACTCCATTTGAGACGTTATGTCACTGTCACTGTGTTTCAATCCCACGTCTAAGAACTCCCTGATATCCTCCACACACTTTTGGTCACACGCCAAATCCAGCTTCTGCGCGATAGCGGTAACCGCAGCTTCGGTATCGTGCAGCAGTGTTGCGTAGTTGATAAAGACCCTCGGATGGTTGGAAGCGTGGTACAATGCCAGCAGCATATATTTCATCCACAGCAGTAACGATTTCTCCAGGGAAAAGCCGTCGCGCTTTTGCAGCGAAAGCGCCACTTCATAGGGGTCTCTGTAGGGCAGTACGATGGTTATGCCGTAACCGTTTTCGCGCAGCAGTTTTTCCCAGAAGGGAAAAGTGATGCAGAGTCGGGGATCTTTGATAACGATCCGATCCTCTTTTCCAAACTCCTCCTCCATAATCGCCCTGGCTTCTTGGATAATGTGCGGCTCCTCCCAAACCTCTTTTAAATAGTGTTCGGGGAAGAGGCGCTCATCCATCCATGAACTCTCCAAAAGTTCCAGTATCCGCTCATTGCACTCCACGATCCGCTCATTTTCATAGTAGCCTTTGGGGTTATCCTCGCTCGCCTGCATCATCGCGTTGCCGAAAGCAAGGCCAAATTTGCTCAGCGTTCCCGAAACGGCGGAAGTACCGCTGCGGTGCATCCCCAAAACCACTATACATTTTTTCATCGCTGCAGCCTACCTTTTGATCCGGGAAATCAGATACTGGCCGTACTGGTTCTTTTTCAGCGGTTCGGCCAGTTCCAGCAGTTTCTTTTCATCGATATAGCCCATTTCGTAAGCGATCTCTTCTAAGCACGCCACTTTCAAACTCTGTCTGTTTTCTATGGTTTGGATAAACTGGCTGGCTTCGAGCAGGCTTTCGTGGGTTCCCGTATCAAGCCACGCGTAGCCGCGTCCCATCAATTCCACTTTCAAACTGTTTTGCTCCAGATACGCCTGATTGACCGAAGTGATCTCTAGCTCCCCCCGGTCGCTGGGTTTGACTTTTTTAGCGATCTCGACCACGCTGTTGGGGTAAAAGTACAATCCCACCACCGCGTAGTTGCTTTTAGGCTCGCTCGGTTTCTCTTCGATACTGGTTACGTTGCCGCTGTCGTCAAAGGCGGCGACGCCGTAGCGTTCGGGATCTTTGACGTAGTAGCCAAATACCGTCGCTTTACTTTCCTCCTTGACGTTTTTCACCGAGCGCTGCAGCAGTTGGGTCAAGCCGTGGCCGTAAAAGATGTTGTCGCCCAAAACCAGACACACGTCATCATCTCCGATAAACTCTTCCCCCAGTACAAACGCCTGCGCCAAACCGTCCGGAGAGGGTTGTACCACATACTCAAAACGCATCCCCAGATCGCTGCCGTCTCCGAGCAGCTCCTCAAAGCGGGGCAGATCCTTGGGCGTTGAGATGATCAATACCTCCCTGATCCCCGCAAGCATCAAAACCGAAAGCGGATAGTAGATCATCGGTTTGTCATAGATGGGAACAAGCTGTTTACTGACCCCCTTGGTGATGGGATAGAGCCTCGTTCCGCTGCCTCCGGCTAAAATGATTCCTTTCATACTGTCCTTTCTTCACTGTTTTTTACAAGTCCGTTTTTGCAGATAAACTCCCCGTTATCCCACTTTTTTTTCATGATCGCGTTATTGGCGTCCACGGTTTCTTTGTTCCATGTACGGGGGTGGTACAGGTGGAACGTATTGGCCAGGTAGCGCACCGATTTGGAATCGATCCCAAAATGCTGGAAGCGCCAGGTCAGATCGATATCTTCGCCCACCGAGGGCGCGGTGTAATCCTCGTCAAAACCGTTGATATATTCCAAATCCTTTTTAAAGCAGGAGAAGTTGCAACCGATGATCATGGGGCGCTTTCTATTCATCCTGCGCTCCAGCCACGAACCTTTGCGCAGTTTGATCCCCTCCTCCGCATGGCGTGCTTTGTCCAGCAGCAAAAAAGGCAAAAAGAGCCCAAAAAGCTTTTCGATCCAGATCGCATTGAGTCGCTTTTTTCGGATGAGGGAGCTGAAAAACGGCCCCAGTTCCACCCGCTTGCCGCACAGGATCCTGCTGTGGGTGATACTTTCGCGATGCTTTTGGACGAAATCGCCGTAGGGGATGATATCGCCGTCGATAAAGATCAGATACTCCCCTTTGCTGGCTCGTACGGCGTTATTGAGCGCGACGTTTTTTCTCCACCCTTCATCGGATTGCTGCAGATGCACTATCCGCTCATTTTCCGCGTAGGGTCGCATAAACTCACGCATCTGCTTGGAATCTCCATCCTCGGAAACGATGATTTCAAAATCATCGACACTTTGATGCAGCAAACTGTTCAAGATCAACTCCAGCGACTGGGTATCTTTATATACCGAAACGATCACTGAAGTACTGATATGGCTATACTCGTTCATTGAAACCCTACGTGTACTGTTTTTACCTATATTTTAGCATTTTTAAGTTAAAATATTACTTTATCAAGGGAGTTTCGGATGTGCGATGTTTCAATAATCACGGTCAATTACAACGGTTCTGACGATACGCTGGCGATGGTTGCCAGTATCAAAGAGCACACCTCCGTGGATTTTGAAATCATCATCCTCGATAACGACTCCGCCCCGCGGGAGAAACAGAAGCTTCAAGCCCTGCAAAACGATCCGGCGGTAACGCTGATTTTCAATGAAACCAACGACGGCTTCGCCACGGGCAATATGCTCGCCGCGGCGAAAGCGACGGGGAGATATCTCTTTTTTCTGAACAACGATACCCTTTTGCTCAACGACGTCATCGGTATTTTACACGCGACTGCTTTGAAAAACCCCGATATCGGCCTGCTGGCGCCGCAGCTTTACGATACGGACCACAAGCGTACGACGACGTTCAGGGAGTTTCCCTCTCCGGGGGAAAAGTTTTTCGGCAAGGGGTTTAAGCGCTTCTTCTCTTTCAAAAAGATACACGACAATAAAAAGGCTTACGAGGATGTCGTCGACGCGGGAATCGTCAGCGGGGCATGTATGTTTCTGCCCGAAGACGTTTTTAAACAGGTCGGCGGTTTTGATACGAACTTTTTCCTCTACTGCGAAGAGGAGGATTTATCAAAGCGGGTCTGGGATGCAAAATACCGCGTCTGTCTGGAACCCAGGGCCCATCTTGTGCATATCGGCGGACAAAGTACAAAGAAAAATTTCAAAATCGAACGGGAGTTTATCATCTCCTATTTTTACCTGCTTGACAAGCATTGCAACACCCTGTCAAGTGCCTTGTTGAAACTGCACCTGTGTTTGAAATATCTTTTTAAAATCCCCAAAAACCCCCTTTATAAAAAACTTTTTCTTTTCTGCCTGCAAAGCGATAAATCCGACTACAGTTTAAAACAGGAGCAAAAGGGTGCATAAAAAGATCATCGCCTGCGACGGCGCTTTTACGCCGCTGCTTGAAAACCTGCAGCGCTATTTTGAAAACTCCGGACAAACCCTCCATAAAGCGCGCAACGAGATACGGGTCGTTGACTATGAGGGGGAGTTTTACAGTGTCAAAGCGTTTAAAGTTCCCCATCTGCTCAACCGCTTTATCTATACTTTTTTTCGCGATTCCAAAGCGAAAAAATCCTATGACTACAGCCTCAAAATTGCCCCCTTTGTCCCCAAAGCGATCGGTTATATCGAAGAGTTTGAGCGGGGACTGCTTGCAAAAAGCTACTTTGTCAGCGAGTATTTTGATTATGACCTTACCATCAGAGAACCCCTGCTGCAGCGAAACTATCCGGAAAAGGAAGCGATCTTTCGCGCCTTTGCGCATTTTACGTTTACTTTGCACGAAGCGGGGATTTTGCACGCGGATTACTCCCCGGGCAACATTTTGATCAAAGAGGAGGAAACGGGGTATCTTTTCAAAATCGTCGATATCAATCGGATGGTATTTAAAACCCCGACCTTCCGGGAGCGGATAAAGAACTTCGCCAAACTGTGGGCAAAAGATGAGGATTTGACCCTCATTCTCAAAGAGTATGCCCGATTGTGCGGATATAAACCCGGCGACGTCATACGGCAGGGACTTGCCTATTCACAGGCGCATAAAGATAGAAAAAACAGAAAAAAACGACTCAAGGGGGAGAAGGTTGTCGACTGAAAACAAAATTACCCATATCACACCGGTACTGATCGTCAAAGACGCCGCCAAAACACTGAGCGCATCTTTGCAAAGCTTGTCATCTTTTGCGGAGGTGATCGTCTATGACAACGGCTCTTTAGACGAAAGTAAAAAGATCGCGTCCTCCTTTGCAAACGTCAAGCTCCACGAGGGAGAGTTTTACGGCTTTGGCCCCACCAAAAACCTCGCCGCGGATTTTGCCTCAAACGGCTGGATCCTTTCCCTTGATAGCGACGAAGTGCTTTCCGAAGAGTTTGTCGCGCACCTTCGCACGCTCAAGCTGCAAAACGATCATCTCTATACCGTCTTGCGCACCAATCACTATAAAAACCGCGAAATCAAACACTGCTGGGGCCGGGACATCATCGTACGGCTTTACAATAAAGACAAAACCGCTTTTACCGATAAAAAGGTCCATGAAAAAGTGATCCAAAAGGATTTGCACGTTGCGATGCTTCAAGGGACGGTCAAACACTACCCCTACTCCAATATCAGCGACTTTATCGTAAAACTGGACCGCTATTCGACCATCTTTGCCAACGACAACGCCGGGAAGAAAGGTTCCTCCCCTTTAAAAGCGATCCTCAACGCCAACTTCTCCTTTTTTAAAACCTACGTTCTCAAGCGCGGTTTTCTCGACGGATACGCGGGACTCGTGATCGCATTTTCCCATATGGCCACCAACTTTTACAAATATATCAAACTCTATGAACGCAACAAAGGGTTGTAGATGCATATCCTGGTAACCAGACACGACAAGATCGGAGATTTCGTCACGACCTTTCCCATGCTCCAAGCGCTCAAAAAGCGCGGACACCGCGTCACGGTGCTGGTCTCGAAAGTCAACCTCCCCTTCGCCCGCGAACTGCCCTTTGTCGACGATGTTTTGCTGTATGAAAAAAGCTGGATCGCCAACGCCGAGAAGATCCGCGCGAAACGCTTTGACGCCAGCATCAGCGCTTTTATCGATACAAAGCTGGCGGTGTCGCTGTTTTTCGCCCGTATCCCCCGGCGCTACGCCCCGGCAACGAAGATCGCGCAAATCTTTTTCAACAAAAGAGTGGTACAGCGGCGCAGCAAAGTAGAAAAGACCGAATGGGCGTACAACCTCGACCTGGCGGCGGCGTTTGATTCGGAAATTTCCCGTCGGCTCCACTTCCCCTACCTGCGATTTGACGATACGGACCTGCACGACCGCGTGGTTTTACACCCGGGATTCGGTGGCAGCAGCGACGGGAACCTGAGCCTTGACGATTATCTGCTGCTGGCTCAAAAGATCAAAAAACGGACCGGTTCGGCGGTGGTATTTACCTTCGGGCCAGACGACGGAGAGAGTAGAGAGTACCTACGCACCCGGCTGGATTTTGACGCGCAGCTTCTGGATTCGACCATGTCGCTGATGGAGTTTTGCCGCTACCTGGCCCAAAGCCGGCTCTTTATCAGCACCTCCACCGGCCCCATGCACCTGGCCGGGGCGGTGAACACCCCCACGCTCTCGTTTTTCGGCGACTCCCCCTTTGCGTCCCCGAAACGCTGGGCAACGATCAGCGACCCTGCAAAGCAGCACAACTTTACCCTTGCCGCAAACTATGATCGCAAGCGGTTCCAAACCATCGCGGATACGGCGGTACGATTTTTAAACGATGAACAGTTATAAACGTTATGTCAAAACCTTGAGCGTCACCCTCGTAGTGCTGCTAGGCGGCATGATGGCGACGGTGTATATCGTCGACCCCTACCAGCAGTACCGCAAAGCCGCCTTTTACACCTTTGAACCCAGGGATCAGCGCATTTTAAACGCGGGGTTGGCAAAAAACTACCCCTACGATACGATCATTATCGGCTCCTCGATGGTGGAGAATTTTGATACGCGTGACGTGGAACGGCTTTCGGGGGTACAAAAAGTGATCAAGCTCCCCACCCGCGGGGGCGATATCTACGAGGAAGCGCAAACGATCAAAACCGCTTTGGCCACGGGCAGGGTGAAAAATATCATCTTCGGGCTCGATATCTACTCCTTTAGCGCTTCGGCCCGTCCGCTGGCGCAAAACAGCCGTTTTCCCCTCTACCTCTATGACCGAAAGGTGCTCAACGATATCAACTACCTGTTAAACGGCCGAAGCTTCCGGCGCGCTTTGGATTACGTGCGCAATCCTTACGATCCCGAAAAGATCCACACACAGTTGCGCCACCTCTACGCATGGCAGCAAGAGTATGCCTACGCTTTCGCACCGAAGGTGCAAAAACGCTTTTACAAAAGCATATACCGCCGCTTTTTTAAAAACCCCGCCGCTTCCCAAAGCGCCAATAAACAGTTTTCCCCCGCAACCCTTGCGGCCAATTTTGATGCGCAGCTGCTGCCCCTTGTCAAAAACAATCCCCAGGTACGCTTTTACTTTTTTTATCCCCCCTACTCCCTCATCCGCTACGCGATGATGGAGCAAAAAAACTACTTCGATGCGCTGCTGGCTTTTAAACGCCATATCTTTTCCCGGCTGGAGCCTTTGGAGAATGTGGAGCTGTACGATTTTCAAAGCGTAGAGAAGATAACGCATGATCTGCGGCTGTATAAAGACAGCACCCACTACCACGCCAGGGTCAACGCCTGGATGGTGCGGCAAATCGGCAGCAAAAACCACCGTATCCAAACGCAAAAGCAGGCCGCGGCGTCAAACGCACGGTTGCGTGCGCAGCTTGAACGCTTCGATCCCCGGTTTTTACTCCACCCCTTTTAACTGCGCGACTTTTTGCAACACATCCGCAGCTTCCACGCTTTTCATACACTCATGGGTTCCCAGGGGGCACACCCGCTTCATGCAGGGGCTGCACTCTAACTCTTTGCGCACGATGAGAGCTTTCGGGCTGTAAGGGGCGGTCTCTTTATATTTCGTGGGGCCAAATACCGCCACCGTGGGTACGTCGTACGCCGCGGCTACGTGCATGGGGCCGCTGTCGTTGGTTACGAAACACGCCAATCCCGCGATATGTTCTATAAGCTCCGTTACCGACGTTTTGCCGGCTAGATTACGGTAGTTTTGCACCCCCGCTTCACGCAGCGCTTTCTCCACGTCGCCGGCCATCTCCACCTCCGAGGGACCGCCGAAAATCACGATATCGTACCTGTCGCACAGTTTTGCCGCCACCTGCGCAAACCGCTCGGGATACCAGCGTTTGGCGCTTCCGTAGGTCGCTCCGGGGTTTATCCCCAGGGTCGGTTTATCGTATTGTTTGGGGCGGTAGTACAGGCGCAGTTTATGCGGCTTGTATTGCGTTTGTAAAACCCGGTTGATAAAATCGTTATAGTGATACACCTGATGCTGTACCCCGCGGTAGTGCCTTCTGTAACGGGCTTTTTCCTTCGCCTTGAGAAACAGCAGGAGCAGTTTCGAACTCAACGGACGGCGAAAACTCAGCGCCAGATCAAAGGACCCCGCGCCCTTTGCGTAGCGGTAAAGCCAACCCAGACGCGACCTTGCGCCCTTGCTTCTGTCTACGACCACTTCCGCTACGTTGGGATGGGCTTTGAGCGCCTCGGTGGAGACGAAGGAACCAAAAAGCGTGAGCCTGCACTCCGGATAGCAAGTACAGAGATTTTGCAATGCCGGCGTGGTCATCACCGCATCCCCCAACCAGGTGGGGATTTCGACAAAGATGCGCTTACTCCGCACCGATCTTTCCTTTCAAGCGCTGGTACTCTTCACACTCTTGCAGCAACACCTCGTCGCTGCCTTCACACACGATCCGCCCCTCTTTAAAGACAAAGATCTTATCGGCGTGTTCGATGGTACTTAATCTGTGGGCGATGATAAAGGTGATACGATCCTTTTCCAGCTTCTGCATCGCTTTGGCGATGGCGCGTTCACTCTTGTTATCCAGCGCACTGGTGGCTTCATCGAAGATAAGGATCTGAGGATCTTTGTAAAATGCCCTCGCGATGGCGATACGCTGGCGCTGTCCCCCCGAGAGATTGGTCCCGAACTCGTCCAGCTTCGTATGGATCCCCTCGGCCAGGTTGGAGACGAATTCATACGCCTCGGCGTTTTTCAACGCTTCGACAACCCGCTTCTCATCCACCTCCTGGCCATAAGCGACGTTTTGCGCCACCGTATCGTTGAAGATATAGACCCGCTGCGTCACCATCGCTATGGAGCGGCGCAGGCTTTTGATATCGAGCTCTTTGATCTCTATACCGTCAAAGGTCAAACTGCCTTCGCAGTCGTAAAAGCGCACCAGCAGGTTCACAAGCGAACTTTTGCCGCCGCCGCTGTCGCCGACGAAAGCGATCACTTCCCCCTTTTTGGCTTCAAAACTCACCCCCCGCAAAGCGCTGATCCGGCCGTAATTCAAAACGATATCTTTCCCCCGGATTCGCTCGACCGTCGTACCGAGCTTTTTTGCTCCGTTTTTTATCTGGGGACGCAGATCCAGCAGGAACGACATCCGCTCCACGGCCGCGACGACCCCCTGGAGGGTATTGTACTGTTTCGTCACCCGTTTGACGGGCGTATAAAGCATAAACATCGCCGCTAAAAAGGAGAAGAAACTCCCCACGGTCATCGTCCCCTCGATCACCTCTTTTCCCCCGATGATGATCACCACGGCCGCCCCTAAAGCTCCCACCGTTTCCATTACCGGCGAGACCAGTTCGTTGGCTTTGACCGATTTCATCGTATAATCGCAAAACTTCTGATTGTCGTATTTATACTTTTCGATTTCGTACTCTTCGTTGGTGTTGACTTTTATGATTTCGATATTATTAAAAATTTCTCCCAGAACGGAGGTGGTATCGGCGGCTTTTTCCTGCATCCTTTTTGTGATGGTTTTCATCTTTTTATTCAAAATCCGGATGGGTAGTACCGCCAAGGGGAGTACGATAAGAGCGATAAAAGCCAGCTTGGGGCTTTGGACGATCAAGACCCCCACAAGGGCGACGACGGCCAGGGTTTCGCGAAGCATCATCGGGATCATCACCGAAACGGCTTCCTTGATCCGCTCGATATCGCCGAACATACGGCTAAGCAGCTCTCCTTTTCTATATTTATTGAAAAAATCCAACTCAAGCCCCAGTAGGTTCCCCAGGGTTTTGTTGCGTATTCTGCGGACGATATCGTTGCCGATAAACGCCATGAAATACGCCTGCATATACACGCCGACCCCTTTTCCCATATAGGTCACGACTACGGCAAAGGGCATAAGATAAAGCAACTCTTCGTTTTTTTCGACAAAGATTTCATCCAGTACCGGTTTGATCACGTACGCTGCCCCCGCACTACCGGCTGCGGCGAGCCCCATCCCGATAAATGCCAATACAAACATCAGTTTGTAATCTTTCATATAGGGCCAAAAGCGCTCCAAAATGATCGAAAACGTTTTTTTCATTGCTTACCTTATCTTTTCTATGCTATAATGGTCGTGATTTTACCCAAAAACCCATTAAAAGCATCTGCACTTTCCAAGTAGCGATGTCTACCCTTTGGTTTTAAGCTGCCTCTAATAAAGATTCAGCTAAAATTGCGAAAATTTTCAGTTACAGATAAAAGGTCGAACTATGGCAAAAAGATGTATGATCAGCGGCAAAGGCCCCAACGTTGCAAACCACGTGAGCCACGCGCACAACAAAAACAAAAAAAGACAGATGCCTAATCTAAGAACCGTAAGAGTTACCTTAGAAGACGGTACGACAAGAAAGATCAAGGTTGCTGCTTCAGAGCTTAGAACTATGAAGAAGAAAAACTCTTAATTTCCTCCCCCCAGGGGGAATATCCTTGAACCCATTCTCAAAACTCCGCTCAACACTCCATTGGAAATCACGAACAAAACCGCATGTTAGTTTAGACGGCCAGATCTACGGCCTGCTCAAACCCTTTAGACTTCCGTTTATCATGCTCGTCGTCGTCATGATGCTGGGAACGACGGGATATATCCTCATCGACAACTTCCCTTTGATGGATGCGATTTTTCAAACGGGAATTACCTTTACCACCGTAGGTTTTGGAGAGATTGACGAGATCAGCGGTCCCGGCCGCGTATTTACCATCACCCTTATCATCATCGGGTTTTTACTCTTTACCATGTCCATCGGTATTATCACCGAAGTGATCAACAAGGGTGAACTTATCAAACTTATAAAGGAGCGCGACATGCTCTACAAAATCGCCAGATTAAAGCGCCATTTTGTTATCTGCTACCACAATGAATTTACCATTCAAGTGGCCGATCAGCTGCGAAGTTCGCAAATCCCATTTGTCATCATCGATCCAAGGGAGGATCTCGAAGAGATCGCCAAGCACTACAACTACCCCTACTTCGTCAAAGCGCAACCCCACACCAACGAAGCGCTGCTCAAATCCTACATCTCAAGCGGCAAGGGGCTTATCACGCTTTCGGATAATATCGCGGACAATATCGCTACCATCGCGTCGGTGCGGCTTTATGAAAAGGAGATCGGTAAACATATCCCCTATCAAATCATCGCCAAGGCCGACGATCAAACCGATGAGGAGAAACTGATCAAACTGGGAGCCAACAGCGTGGTCACCCCCACGAAACTCATGGCGCAAAGGGTCAGCTCCATGGCGATCCGTCCCGATATGATCAACCTGATCGAAAAATTTATGTACTCCCAGGACAGCGCGCTGGATATGGAGGAGATCCTGGTACCCAAAACCAGCTGGCTGGTACTCAAAAAGATCAAAGAGACCCACTTCCGCGACGTCACCAACGTCTCCATCGTCGGGATCCGCAGAAAAGACGGCATCTTCACCTCCATGCCCGGCAGCAGCGAAACGATCACGAGCAACTGCAAACTGCTTGTAGTGGGCAAAGCCGAGGGGATCGCCTTGACCAAACAACTTATCAACAGAACAAAAAAACCCAAGGAACTCAGCTATGTTTAACTGCATCTCTATCAAAGGCGGCGTCGGAGCCGTCGAAGGCTTTCACTGCGGCGCTACGGCTGCGGGCTTGAAACCGGGCGGTGCGCTGGATATGGCCTTTATCAAAGCCGATACCTTGTGTGATATGGGGTATATCTTTACCGACAACCGCTTCCAGGCCGCGCCTTTGCGCTACGTCAAAGAGCGCAATATCACACAGACTAACTGCATCTTGATCAACGCCAAAAACGCCAACGCCATGACCGGCCCTGAGGGGGTCAAAGATGTGGGCAGCGTGATGGAAGCGCTGCAAGCAAAAACGGGTGCGACGAACCCGATAATGAGTTCCACCGGAGTTATCGGCGTCCCCCTGCCCGTAGAGCAGATCATAGCGGGACTTGACGGGCTGGATTTTACGGCCAAAGACGGCGACGGGGCCGCACAGGCGATCATGACCACCGACAGTTACCCCAAGCAGATCGCTTTTGAGATCACCCTGGAAAACGGTGAGCGTTTCCGCATCGGGGCGATGGCAAAGGGTGCGGGGATGATCGATCCGTCGATGGCGACCATGCTGTGCTTTATCGTCACCGACGCCGCGATACCGGCTGAGAAACTCACCCCCTTACTGCAGGAAA
The DNA here is from genome assembly GCA_002049495.1 of Epsilonproteobacteria bacterium tcs-49. Taxonomy (GTDB): domain Bacteria; phylum Campylobacterota; class Campylobacteria; order Campylobacterales; family Sulfurovaceae; genus TCS-49. The sequence goes on from LLYS01000005.1 coordinate 14,968, forward strand.
ATGCAAAAACCACCTTCAACGCCGTCAGCGTAGACGGGGACCGCTCCACCAACGACTCGGTGTTTTTACTCAGCAGCGCCAAGGCGGCCTACGACGAGGAAGCCTTCGAGTTTGCCCTGCATAAGGTGATGGAACATTTGGCGCTGCAGATGGTACAAGACGGCGAAGGGGCAAAAAAGATGGTCGCTTTTGAAATCAGCGGCGCCAAAGACGATGCCCAGGCCGAACGGGCGGCAAAGAAACTGAGCAACTCCCTGCTGGTCAAAACCGCGCTTTTCGGTGAAGACCCCAACTGGGGGCGCATCGCTTCGACCATCGGTTCTAGCGGCGTAGAGTGCAGCGAAGAAACGCTGCAGATCCGCTTTGATAACCTGCTTGTATATGACAGGGGTCAGGTGTACTTTGACGAAGCAGCCGAAGCCAAAGCGGCAAAGGTGATGCGCCAGGAACAGTTCGCCGTCAAATGCGATCTGGGACTGGGAGAGGGAGCGTTTACCGCCTACGGCTGCGATCTGGGATATGAATATGTCAAGATCAACGCCGATTACAGAACGTAAAAAATACTCTTTATTAAAGCTATTTGTGATAAAATAATAGTTATAGACAATCAATAACAAAGGATAGAAATGCTTCACGAATATAGAGATATTATCAGTGAAATGAAAACCGAGGATGCCCACTTTGCCAAGATTTTCGAAAAACACAATGAACTTGACCAAAAGGTAGCCGACGTTGAAGAGGGAAGAGAACCCATGGAGGATCTTGACCTTGAAAAACTCAAAAAAGAGAAACTCAAACTCAAAGATGAAGCATACGCTTTGATTTTAAAGTATAAAGAGGCCAAGGGACTCTAAGCCATGATAGCCGGAATCGGTATCTTCCAATACGCAGCCGCCCTCGGGGTCGTGCTGCTCTCCATTATCTTGAAAAAACTATTTTCCAAAACCATTCTGCACTTTTTGCAAATCGCCACGAAAAAGACAAAAACAAAACTTGACGACAACATCCTACTCTCCATCGAGACCCCCATCCAAGCAGCTATCATCTTGGCCGGAATCTATATCGCCGTGGATATTCTCGGAATCTCCGCGGCATTTTTAGACAGCCTGCTCAAAAGTTTCGTAATCTTTATCATCTTTTGGAGCTTTTACAACGCCGTAGGGGTTTTTGAACACAGCATCTACGCCTTTGTTAAAAAATCCAGCAAAGAGTTGGCCCAGGAGATCAGCGATCTGCTGCTTAAAATCGCAAAGTTTTTTATCGCCGCGGTGGGCGTGATCGCCATCTTGGAAGAGTGGCAGATCGATGTCTCCACCTTCGTGGCCTCTTTGGGGATCGGGGGCCTTGCCTTTGCCCTGGCGGCCAAGGATACGGTGGCAAACTTCTTTGGCAGCGTGATGATCTTTCTGGACAAATCCTTCAAGATCGGCGACTGGATCAAAGGTGCCGGCGTAGAGGGGATCGTCGAAAAGATCAATATCCGTACCACCAAGATCCGCACCTTTGAAAAATCGCTCATCACCGTCCCCAACGCCGCTTTGGCCAACGCTCCGGTGGAAAACTTTTCCAGACGGGGGATCCGACGGATCAATATGCGCCTGGGCTTGACCTACTCCACAACGACAGCGCAGATGGAAGCGATCGTCACCGAACTTCGTGAACTGCTGCACGCGCGCGAAGATATCGACAAGGAGACGATCTTTATCTATTTTGACGAATTTGCCGCCAGCAGCCTGAGCATCTTTTGCTACTTTTTTACCGCCACCGCCGATTGGCAAAAATACCTGCAGATCCGAGAAGCAATAAATCTGGAAATTATCAGACTCGTAGAGAAACACGGCGCAGAGTTTGCCTTTCCCTCACAAAGTATCTACTTTGAAAACGAGCTGCCGCTGCCACCCAAAGATACAACGGCATAAGTATTTCACCCGCTTCTGGGATAGGACACAAATCCTCCCTTCGGTCTGAGCCTATCTAAGAAGCAGTTGCAACACTACAGGGGTCTACTTATCGCCTGCGCTTCTTACCGCGGTTGAAACAGCTTTCGCAAATCTTGTACTTGAAGTTAAAATCCAGCACCTTGCCGCAGCGTTTGCAGCGCTTGATAAATTGCGAAAATTTCAGCGAACTCTCAATAAAATCGTTTAGCGTTTTACGCGCTTGCGTTACCCTCTCCACATCCGTAAAGATATCGGGAAATTTAAACGACAGCCACAGATAGAGCGAAATCTCTTTGACCCGATCTTCGGCATTGAGCAGCATCGTCGAAGTTTTGGCGTATGCGGGCAGGCTGCGCATGGGTTTGTAGCGTACGGGGCTGCCCTTTTCCAGACTCAGGATATACTCGTGAAAGATCGATTCGATATAGGGGGAGTTGATACTCACCGGCGCGCAGCTGAGGTGGTACTTGGTCTCCAGTTCCAATTCGTAACTATCCGTAATCTTGGCGATCTCAATCATTTGATCAAGCTTTTTGGCCACAAAGGGACCCTCGAATTTCATATTTTTCGCAAAAAAGTCCAGTATCTCATACAGACTTCGGGTTTGTAAAATCTCCGCGACCAGCCGGATATGTTCCAGATTCGCCATGACGGTGAAGGGGGATTTGATCGGTTTGAGCTCCCCTTGCATCCGTTTTTGGATCACCTTGTGCACGGCACTGTTCACGCCGCCCACGTAGCCCACTTCCTCCATACCGTAGCGTCCGGCACGTCCGGCGATCTGGAGCACTTCGTCGCTGGTAAGCTGCCGTACGCTTTCGCCGTCGAATTTGCTCTCTTTGGTAAACAGCAGCGTCTTTATGGGCAGATTCAACCCCATGGCGATAGCGTCGGTGGCGATAAGGATCTGGCTTTCACCTTCGCGAAAACGCCTCGCCTCTTCGCGGCGCACCTCGGGGGAGAGGTTGCCGTAAACCACCGAAACGGTGTAGTTTTTGGCCATGCGCTGCTTGAGCGCGAGCACGTCTTTGCGCGAAAATGCCACCAGCGCCGTCTGGGGTTCCACCCGGTCCAGATCGATGGGCAGGGGCAGCACTTCCAAAGCGTTTTTGCGCTCAAAACACACGATCTCAAGCTCCTCTCCCAGCCACGCCGCAATCTCTTTGACCGCTTCTAAGGCGTTTTGTGAACCGGTAAGATAGAGCTCCTTTGCCGGAGCGCCGATGATGGCGTTGACCCACGCCCACCCCCGGTCCCGGTCGCTGAGCATCTGCGCTTCGTCGATGACGCAGCAATCCACGTCAAAGGCGTAATTCATCATCTCAATGGTGGAGCTGATATGCGTGGATTCCTCGTCGATGATCTCCTCCTCACCGGTGATAAGCGAACAGGCGATGCCGCTGCTTCTCATCGACTCATAGCCCTCCAAAGCCAAAAGCCGAAGGGGTGCGAGGTAGTAGCCCGTATCGGCGTTTTGCAGCTTTTGCAGCGCGGCGTAGGTTTTACCGCTGTTTGTGGGTCCGACGTGAAAGATGATCTTTCTGCCCAACTCCCTGGCCACGGGAAAGAGATTTTTAAAATCACGCACCGTTTTTTTGAGCAGCTGCTGACGCTGGTAGCGGTTTTTGATCGGTTGGAGATACTCCCGGAAATGGTACAGGATACGACGCTGCACCTTCACGCGCAAAAAGAGTTTGCCCCGCTTTTGCAGATCGCTTTGAAAATAGCGCAGGATAAAATCTTCGATCACCCCGCTGTCCACTTCCAACCCCTGCGCCATCAACACAAGCTCGTCATGAAGCGCTTCAACCTGCAGCATAAAGCGGCTTTGGGTCTGCTGCGCCTTTTGCTCAAACTGCTCCTCCAGTTCCAACTCTTCGCCGTAAAAGATTTGGCGGTAGAGGGTAGATTTCTCAAGCTGGATCGATTCGGGATAGTGCAGTTTCTTGCCATAAAGGGTCACGTGCATCGATTTCGTGGCGAGGAAACCGTCGCGCTCGGCACGCAGTTCATAACCTTTTAAAATGCTTTGCAGCGTTTGCAGCGCCACGGGCGGCGCTTCAATCTCATCTACGGGATCAAGGCCTTTGAGGGTATCAAGGAGCTGTTCGCGGCTGAGGTAGCGGTGTGTCCGGGGCAGTTCGCGGCACAGCTGCGCGATCTCTTGCTGTTTCTCCGCCGCGGCTTGCTCCCGCCGCTGCAAAAGGTTTTGCTCCTTTTGCTCGAAATTGAGCTGTGCAAACTCCTTTTGCGCCGGCAGCAGCGTCACAAGCTCCTTGTGGAACTCTTCGCCGTAGGGGGTAAAGAGGTACACGTGCAAAAATTCGCCCCCGCCCTCCTCGTCGATGGCTACGCCCGTGTGCTCTTCAAGCTTCGTAGCGGTTTTGGCAAAGCGCAGGTACTCCAGAGTGTTTTTGACTTTTTTTTCGGTGATCTTTTTGGATTTTAACTCCTTGAGCCGCTCGGTGACTTCATACCGCTCCTCCGGCGTCGCGCCGTAGGGCTGGAGCAACTCCTTGATCTTGGCGATCCGCTCGGAGTATCCCGCCTCCTCGTTGTAGGTGGGCTGGCGCTTGTTGACGATAAAGTTCAGCATCGCTTTTCGCACGTTCATCTTGGTCTGGGACCAGTGGCTGCGGATAGCGCGAAGCAGATCCTCTCGCTCCAAAGAATCGGGCCGGAGTTCGCAAAACATACTCAGCTCCACCAAAAGGTCCGTATCGAGCGTCGCGACGCCCTGATCAAACCCTTCGCCGTTAAAAACCTTTTTCACCTGTTTATTGATTTTGCCCCGCTTTTTACTCACAAAGCTCCTTTGTTTGCCGTTACGTGTTTGGTATAATTATATCCAAAGGATCGGCATTATGGATAAAATACTATTAAAGCACCTGCAAGATATCTCCCTTTCCCTTTTCAGGAAGGATTTTTTCGGCATCTACCACGGCTCTATCTCCTCCAAGATCAGCAGCGGCAGCTTTTTGATCAATAAGCACGAAACGATCTTCGATGAATTCAACGAAGATTCCATGATCAAAATCCACTCCGACAGCAAGGATTACCGCTGGAACGAAGCCAGTATCGACGCCAACATCCACGAAGAGATATACAAAAACGTTTTAAGCGCGAAATATATCTGCTACACCATGCCCCAATACACCACCTCCTACAGCCTCTATAACGAACTCATCACGCCCAAGGATTATTTTGGCAAAACGGTACTTGGCGATATTGAGGTGTATGACCCCAAACAGTTTGTGGATTGGTATGAGCGGGCCCCGGCGGAGATTTCAAACTACTTTACCATCAACGATACCAATATCATGGTGATCAAAGGCTACGGTATCTACGCCTACGACCGCGACATTTACGAACTGGTCAAAAAGATCGCTATTTTGGAAAAAAGTTGCCGTCTGCTCAGTCTTGCCAGGGATTAGACAGGGCAAAGCAGATTTTAAATGCTTTTACTATAAAATACTAGGTTCGATAGAGATATAATAAATTTATTACGGATAAGACAGGACTGTTTATATGATTTCATGGATGCAAAAGCAGAGAAAATATTTAGTTATCACCATTTGGATCAGTACCATCGCCTTCGTCGGAGCGGGCTTTGTGGGCTGGGGCAGTTACGAATACGGCAGCAAAGCCGGAGCCGTGGCAAAGGTCGGAGACGAAGAGATCAAGATGAGCACCTTCCAACTGACCTATCAAAACCTCTATAACCGCTATAACCAGATGCTTGGGGGCAATATGGATGAAAAAACCGCCAAGGAGCTGGGTTTGAAGGATGCGGCGCTGAACAATTTGATCAACCAGACCCACTTTCTCAACCTCGCCCAGGAGTACGGCGTCGTCGTCAGCGACGAAGAGTTGGCACGGGAACTTGCCTCCATCCAGGCTTTCCGCCAAAACGGCACCTTTAGCAAGGAGCTGTATAAGCGTACCCTGCAGGGGATGCGGCTGCAACCCAAAGAGTTCGAATCGATCCTGAGAAACGAACTCAAGATCACGAAGCTGCTCAACCTTTTCAACCTGCCCGTGACGGACAGGGAAAAAGATGCCCTCAGTGCGATGGTGGCCGACAAGATCGAGTATAAAGTCCTCACCACCGATGACGTGAGCGTTTCCCTGGATGAAAAGCAGATCAAAAAATATTACGAAGAGAATAAACAAAACTATAAAACAAAGCGCAACTACAAACTCGAAGTCCTCTGGACGACAACGGAGGATATCGAAGCCCCCCAAAACGAGCTGAAAAGCTATTATGAGACCAAGCGCTTTGACTACCGTGACGAGGAGGGGAAGATCCTGCCCTTTGAAGAAGCCAGGGCGCAGCTGGTTAAAGATTACAAACTCGAGCGGGCCAAGAAGCAGGCACAGCGTGATTATATCAAGTTCAAAAACGGCGAAGAGGTGCAGACCGAACGGATGAGCGTCGCGGAAAACGCCAAGTTCTCCCCGGCACTGTGGGAGGAGCTGCTCCAAGCCCAAGCGGGGGACGTGGTTAAACCAAAGCGCTATCTTGGCCGATATGCCACCGTAAAGCTGCTTGAGGTCATCAAACCGCAGGTCAAACCCTACGCCGAGGTCAAAGAGCTTGTCGCCAAGGAGCTCAAAGCGCAGAAATTGCAAGAAAAGTTGCGTACCCGTGCACAGGCACAGCTTGAGAGTTTTAAAGGAACGCTCACCGGTTTTGTTTCCCCGGCCGATTTTCCCGAACTGCGGGGACTGAACCGCTTTGAAACCAACGAGTTTGCCAAGGAACTTTTCAACGCTCAAAAGGAGCAAAACCTTTTCCTGCGCGGCAATAAAGCGGTGCTGTACCGCATCGTCGAACAAAAATTGATCAACCATGACCAAAGTGTTTCAGGGACAAAGCAAACGATCTTTGAAGCAAACCTGCTGGATCGATTGAAACAAGCGCAACCGACGCAAGTGTATATAAAGTAAAGGGGATATGTTGAATAACTCTGTATTAGCTATCGACATCGGATCATCAAAGGTCGTCGCGGCCATCGCACAAAAAGAGGGGGAGAAATCCCGACTGCTGGGCCACGGCATCTGCAAGACGCAGGGGGTCAAAAAGGGAGCGATCGTCAATATCGAACTGGCTTCCAAATCGATCAAACAGGCCGTCAGCGATGCCAAGCGGGTTTCGGGTACCGATATCAACAAAGCCGTCATCTCCATCTCAGGCGCCTATACGAAAAATATCAAATCCACCGGTATCGTCAACATCCCCCATCAAGAGATCGGGATCAAAGAGATCAACCGCGCCATGCAGACGGCCCTGTATAACGCCAACATCCCCGACGAATATGAAGTGATCCATATCCTGCCCTATAATTTCAAAATCGATGATCAGGAGTTTATCGAAGATCCCTTCGGCATGAACGCCGCGCGTATGGAGGTTGAGTGCAACGTCATCATCGCGCAAAAATCCAGCCTCAACAACCTCAAAAAGGCGGTCAAATCCTCGGGGATAGAGATCAATAAGATTATTCTCTCAGGCTACGCATCCTGCCTTTCGGTCATCAGTGACGATGAAAGGGAGCTGGGCGTGGCGGTGATCGATATCGGCGCCTCAACAAGCGAAATGGTGATCCACAGCGGCAACTCCATCCGTAACCTCTCTTTTCTCGGCGTGGGGTCGCACCATATCACCAACGACCTCTCCATAGCGCTGCATACGCCCTTGAGCGTTGCGGAAAAGGTCAAGGTCGATTACGGCAATCTCAAAGAGGTTTCTAACGATCTGATCGAAATCCCCACGATGGACGACAGCGGAGAGAAGAACGAAGTTTCCCTAGAGATCGTACACAACGTGATCCTGGCGCGGATCGAGGAAACCTTTATGATCCTTTCAAGCCTCATCGAAAAAAGCGGTCTTAAAGGCCATATCGGCGCGGGTATTATTCTTACCGGCGGGTTGACCAAGCTTCCCGGGCTCAAAGAGGCGGTATCACCCTTTTTTGACGACAACGCGATCCGCATCGCCAAACCCAAAGAGATCGACGGGATGTTTGACGAACTCAAAGATCCCTCCTGTTCGGCGATTATCGGGATGCTGCTGTATCAGTTGGGAAGCTTCACGGAGTATGAGATCGACAGCAACCGCAATCTGCTGACCAATAAAGAGGAGTTGGCGGATCGAAACTTAAAAAACATTCAAAGGAATGAAGAAGTTGCCAAGCCTGAAGAAAATTACAAAATTGAGGATGAAGAGGCTAAAACAAAATCGGAAATTGCCGATTTTGCTAAAAATGATACTCAGAAAAGTTTGAAAAAATTCTGGCAGTGGGCGACAAAGCTATTTTAAAGGGGGAGTATAATGAGCGATTTTAACATAGAGATCCAAGAGGGAATCATGGGTGCGAAAATCAAAGCGATCGGCGTCGGAGGCGGCGGCGGAAACATGATCAACCACATGATTGACAGCGGTGTGGACAGTATCGACCTGATCGTTGCCAATACGGATGCGCAGGCACTGAGCTCTTCACACGCTCCCATCAAGATCCAGCTGGGCGAAAAACTCACCAGAGGTCTCGGTGCGGGGATGAAACCCGAAAAGGGCAAGGAATCGGCAGAGGAGAGTTACGAGGATCTTAAAAAGATGCTTGAAGGTTCCGATATCGTTTTCGTTTCCGCGGGTCTTGGCGGCGGAACGGGTACCGGTGCGGCACCCATTATCGCCAAAGCGGCGAAGGAGGTGGGCGCGCTTACCGTATCGGTCGTGACCAAGCCGTTTAAATTTGAGGGGCGCAAACGCTCCAAGCTTGCCGATCAGGGATTGGATGAGTTGAAAAAAGAGAGCGATTCCCTTATCGTTATCCCCAACGACAAGCTCCTTGCGATCGTGGATAAAAACCTGGGGATCAAAGACAGCTTCAAAATCGTCGACGACGTACTCTCCCGTGCGGTCGGCGGCGTAAGCGACATGATCCTCTCCCACGGCGACAACGATATCAACGTCGACTTCGCCGACGTCCAGACGGTGATGAGCCACAAGGGGCTTGCGCTGATGGGTATCGGCCACTTCCAGGGCGACAACGCGGCTTATGAAGCGGTTAAGGACGCTATCGAGTCTCCGCTGCTTGATAACGTATCCATTAACGGCGCGCTTGGTATTTTGGTCAATATCTATATGCACCCCGACTATCCGATCCTGGAAGTCAGCGAAGCGATGACGATGATCGAAGACCACGCCGACGACGACGTGGAATTTATCTGGGGTACGACGACTGATGACTCCATCCCCCTCGATGAAGTCAAAATCACCATCGTTGCTACGGGGTTTGAGAAAGATGAGCAAAAAAGCGTCAACAAGGTAGAAGTCACGCCCGAAGAGCAGCATCAAGCGATCAAAGAGAAAAAGATGCAGCAAAGAAAGGTCGTCGGCGGCTACGAAATGAGTGAAAACGAAGATTACCTCGACATCCCTCCCTTTATGAGAAACCAAAGGGATTAATCCCGCTCCCCCTCGCGGGGGGATTTTGCATGCACTGCCCCATCTGTAAAAACCGGACCGAACCCCTCATTTGTTCCAAAGAAAAAACATACCGGCACTGCCCAAACTGCGATTATATCTTTTTACACCCCTCTTTACGCCTGAGTGAAACACAGGAAAAAGCCCACTACCAAAACCATGAAAACAGCATAGAAAACGAAGGCTACGTCCAAATGTTTGAACATTTTTTAACCTTTATTCTGCCCCGCTGCGAAGGGATAAAAACCGTTTTGGAGTTTGGCTGCGGCCCCGGCCCCGTTTTGGCGGAACTGCTCCGGCGCAGGGAGTATCGGGTGAATTGCTACGACAAATACTTCCACCCCGAAAAGAAAGCTTTGACCAAAGAGTATGACCTTATCACCGCTACGGAAGTGTTTGAACACCTTGCCGATCCTTTGAAGCACCTCGCCCTGCTCTCCGCACTGCTCCGTCCGGGCGGATACCTTGCTTTGATGACCCATTTTCATCCGCAAAACGCGAACCTGTTTGACAAATGGTGGTACCGGCAGGATGCAACGCATATCGGCTTCTTCACCCCCGCTACCTTTGCGGCGATGGCCCGGGAGTGTAATTTGGAAGTGTATGCCGACGATGGAGAAAAGCAGCTTATTTTACGGCGACGAAGGTAACGAAATTTCCCCACTGAAACAGCGTTTCTACACTTAAAAAACCTGCCTCTTTTACCATTTTTAAGTTTTCCTCGATCGTATAGGGGATCAAAACGTTTTCCAGCGCTTCACGCTTCTGTGCAATCTCGGTTTTGCTGTACCCCTGTGCCTGCTTATACTCATAGTAGATATCGATAATCTGCTTATCGAATTTTTTATCTTTAAAGATCACCTTTTCGCTGAAAACGAATATCCCGCCCTCTTCCAGAGCATCGTAAATCTTTTCAACCAGCCGGGCGCGCATCATGGGGCGGATAAATTGCAGCAGATAGTTGCACACGATAAAATCCCGGGTATGAAAAGGATACGCAAAAGCATCGGCCGTTTCAAGCGTCATCTCCACGTCGTATGCCTTGGCTTTATTCCCTGCGCGCTTGATCATCGCTTCGGAACTGTCGATCCCCGTTAGCTGCAGCGGTTGCTGCACTTTTGCCTGTAGCTGCAGCAAAAAAGTTCCCGTAGAACATCCGATATCCAGTACCCGATCCCCCGGCTTTATGGAGTGGGCGAGATAGTTGCAGATCAGTTCCAGGTTTTCTTTATAAAAGGGGATGGAGCGGCTGAGCATATCGTCAAAGACGCTGGCAACCTGCTCATCAAATTCAAATTTTTTCTCGATCTCCTTGGAAAAGATATTATCCTTTTGCATGGTATCTCCTTGCTGCTTCGCAATCGATCAGGATTTGGCGCTTCAACGCCTCAAGGGAGGAAAACTTCCTATTGGGGCGCAGGTAGTGCAAAAAATCCACGGCGATGCGCTCCCTTTGCGGCGTGATCGCTGTATCTAAAAGGTGCGTCTCCAAAGCCACCTTGCCGTCGGTGGTTTTCCTGTGTCCGGCAAAGCTGACCGAATCGTACCATTTGCCGTCCACTTCGCTTTTTGACGCGTACACCCCCTCTTTGGGCAGGCATTGGCAGCTTTGAATATTGATCGTGGGCACCAGCTCCTTGGCTCCGACCCCCTGACCTTTGATATGTTCCCCCCAGATGCGGTAGGGTTTGCCAAGCAGCCGCACGGCCAGATCGTAATCTTTGGGCAGCAGTTCGCGGATCTGTCTGGAGTGTACCGCTATTTCACACTTTTTAAACTCCTCCACAACCTCTACGTCGGGAAACTCCTTTTGAAGCGTTTGGACGTTGCCGCATCTTTTGTGGCCAAAGCGAAAATCATACCCCACCACGATTTTTTTCAAAGAGGGAAAATCCCGCTGCATCCGCTGTACGAACTCCCTGGGCGAGAGCGTAGAGATCGTTTCAAAGTGGTAGATAAACAGGGGAAAATCGCTATAAACACTGCGCAGATAGCCCGGCGTCAAACAGCCGCTGTTGCGTTCGATCGCGACGACGGCGCCGTGGCTGCCCAGACGGTTGAAAAGCTGCCTGTGCCCCAGGTGCATACCGTCAAAGTTACCGATGGCTATGGTATCAATGCTTGCTAAGATGGTAGAACCACTCAATGTTTCCCTCTTTTCCCGCTACGCTTGACCGGCTTTTTTCTTTTATGCTGCACTGCCGGCAAACGGTCGATTCAAAATTTTCGATGGCGCTTTTTATCGCCTTTTCATCCACGACGACGCCCCTGCGGTCGCGTTTGGCCTCTTTCCCCACTTCAAACTGGGGCTTATACAATACGATAATATCGCTTTTTGCAAAGTGCAGCAAAGCATCCAGCACATGGTTTAAAGCGATAAAGGAGAGATCGCACGTTACCAGATCAAAACGCTCAGCGGAGTGAAAATCACGGATATCACACCCCTCTACCGATTCCACGCGGGGGTGGTTTTTAAGCTCCGGATCAAGCTGGTCTTTCCCCACGTCTACCGCGACGACCCGTTTGGCCCCGCGTTCGAGCAGAATCTGCACAAAACCTCCCGTACTGGCACCCACGTCTAAGCAGGTTTTTTGATCCACGCTGAAGTTTGATCCGTTTAAAAACCCTTCAAGCTTGCGCCCTGCCCTGCTGATATAGCGTTTGCCCGTGATCTTGACCTCTTCATCTTTTACGCCGAAGGAGGGTTTGGTCACGACCTCTCCGCCAACCTGCACCTCCCCGGCTTTGATCAACTCCCTGGCTTTATTGCGGCTTTGTACCAGCCCCCGCTCATGCAGATACCGATCGAGTCTAACCATCAAGCAGCGCTTCAAACTCGCTTTCGTTCAAAACCGTCACCCCCAGCTTCTGCGCTTTGGTAAGTTTCGAGCCCGCATCTTCGCCGCACAGCAGGTAATCGGTATTTTTGCTCACGCTTCCCGTAACCTTCGCTCCGCTGTTTTCCAAAAGCTGTTTGAAACTGTTGCGCGGTTTGCTCAACGTTCCGGTGATGACGAAGGTTTTGCCGCTCAGGGGGCTCCGGACCGCTTCACGCTTTACGTAGCGGGGCCGGACATACTCTTTGAGTTGACGCACCTTTTCTTTGTTAACCCGCATAAATTCGTAAAAAGATTCCGCCATCTCCTTGCCGAAACCGTCCAACTCCTCCAAATCCCTGATCGCGTCAAACTCCAGTCCATAGGCTGCGCAGATCTTTTTGCTGGCGACTTCACCGATATGCTCGATAGCCAGGGAGTTTAAAAAACGCCAGCATTCACAATCTTTACTCTTTTCGATCGCTTGCAGCAAATTGCCGGCCTTTTTCTCTTTGAAACCTTCCAACTCCAACAGCTGCTCCATGCGCAGGGTATAGATATCAAGCACGCTTTTCACAAGCCCCGCACGGTAAAGCTGCGTGACGATCTTTTCGCCCAGTCCGTCGATATTCATACACCCTTTGCTGGCGTAGTAACCGATGGAGTTGACCACCCGGCTGGGGCAGGAGAGGTTTTGGCATTTGATCAAAGCCCCCTCGTCCAAAAGTTCCCCGCCGCACCGGGGACAGGCCCTCGGCCGCTGCACCTTTTGCTCGCTGCCGTCTCGCTTTTTTTCCAGCGCCTTGATGATTTTGGGGATCACGTCGCCGCTTCGGATGATGATCACTTCATCGCCGATACGGATATCCTTGCGCTCGATTTCGTCAAAATTGTGCAGCGTGGCCTTTTCGACGACCACCCCTTCGATATTGACCGGTTCAAGCCGGGCTACGGGGGTGATCACCCCGCTTCTTCCCACCTGCAGCTTAACATCGAGCAGTTTCGTACTTTTCTCCACGGCGGGAAACTTGTATGCGACCATCCAGCGGGGATTTTTCACCGTATGTCCCAGGTCGCTCGCCAGTGCCGCGTCATTGACCTTGACGACCATCCCGTCAAGCATCACCGGCATCTCCAGTCGCTTCTGCCCCATCTTCTCATAGTGTTCCGCGATCTCGTCGGCTTTACATACCGCGCGCATGGGCGGGCGTTTGAAACCCAGCGAATAGATATACTCCAAACGCCTGTCGATGGTGGGCTGGGTCAAACTGTTCTCCCCGACCCCCCAGGGATAAAATACCAAACCGCGCTTTGCGGTCACGGCGCTGTCAAGCTGGCGCAGGCTGCCCGCCGCGGCGTTTCTGGGATTGGCAAAGAGCGATTCGCCCTCCCGGCTGCGCTGGGCGTTGATGCGCTCAAACATTTCCAAAGGGATCACGATTTCACCCCGGATCTCGATGGGCTTTTCATGCGCGATCTGCAGCGGTACTGTGGGGACGGTTTTGATATTTTGCGTCACATCCTCGCCGATCTGTCCGTCGCCCCTGGTGATCGCCTGCACCAAGGCGCCGTTTTCATAGATCAGGTTCAAACTCGCCCCGTCAAACTTGGGTTCGATATAAAAGCTTTGCTTCTGTAGGGAGTTGCGCTTTATCCAGCCATGCAGCTCCTCATCGCTAAACACGTCCTCCATGGACCACATCCGGCTTCGGTGTTCCGCCTTTTCAAAACGGTCCAGAACCATCCCGCCGACCCGCTGAGTAGGAGAGTCGGGATCAATCTCCTCCGGATACCTCCCCTCATATTCCAAAACCTCGTGGTAGAGTTTGTCATACTCCTCGTCGGTGACGATGGGATCGTCCAAAACGTAGTAATGGTACGCGTAGCGTTTTAAAAGTGCAACCTGTTTTTCGTAGTTCATAAATTCTCAGCCCTGCTTGTAAGTAATGACAAAATTATACCAAAAGAGCGGTAAATTGCAGGGTATTTCGAGGGCGGGTGCCCCCGGGATGTAGCGATTTGTTAAAAGTCTCTTTTGAGCAGGGTCTCAATCTGCAAAATGGTAACGAGGCGGTCGTCGATGCGCCCTACGCCGTAGATCAAATTGTCTTTACCGGAGGTTTCGGGCGCGGGTTCGATATCGCTTTCTTTGATGCGCAGCGCTTCGGAAAGCTCTTCGATAACAAAGCCCACCTGCTCCTCATTCTCGTTTTTCAAAACGATCACTCTGGTTTCGTCGTTAAATTTGGTTTTGGGCATCCCGAACTTGTGCTTAAGATCCACCAGCGGCAATACGCTTCCGCGCATGTTAAAGACGCCTAAAATATAGGAGGGCGTTTTGGGAACTCTGGTGTACTCGATGGGTTTGATGATCTCCTTGATCGAGAGGATAGGAACGGCAAACTCTTCATCCCCTACGACAAATCCCACCAGCTGGATAACGTCCTCCTCCTGGACCTGAGGTTCATCCACCTGCTGTTTCTGTTTTTTTAATATCTGCTCCATCTTTTCATTCATGGTCGACTCCTAAGGAAGGTTGATGTTGCGCTTGACAACATTTGCTAAATAATCGGGCGAGTACGGCTTGGTGATATACTCGGTCATACCCACTTCTACCCCGCGCATCCGATCTGACTTGCTCGTTCTTGACGTTACTGCGATAAGCGGCAGGTTTTTATATCTGTTGAACTTTCGAATTTCGCCTGCGAGGGTGTATCCGTCCATTCGAGGCATCTCGATATCGATCAACACCGCATCGTAATCGGCGTCGTTGTCTTTGAGCTTGCTCAGTGCTTCCTCGCCGTTGGTGGCTTCTTCGGTGCTGACTCCGAGGGGTTCCATCGATTTTTGCATAATCTTACGATCGGTTTTACTGTCATCGACGATCAACACTTTATAATCCTCCGGAGCGTTTTTCTCCTTGGTTGTCGTCGCGGTTTCCATGGCGTCTTTTGCTCTGGCGGAAGCCTCCTTGGACATATCCATAAGCGCGCCCACATCGGCGATAAGCGTCACGCCGCCGTCACCTCTGATCGTCGCCCCGGCGATCCCTTCGATCCCTTTGATATACTCGCCGAGGGATTTGATAACGATCTCTTCCTGACCGATAAGCTCATCGACGATAACACCCAGCTTCTTCTCGGCAAGACCGATGATGACGACGTAGGCGTGATCACCCGTATCGTAGGTACGCTCCACGTCGTAGATATCGGCGATATGAACCAAAGGCAGTACTTCGCTGCGCAGATTCAGCACACTTTTGCCCTCGACGTATTTCACTTCGTCGGTGGTGATGCGCACCGTCTCCAAAACCGAGGAGAGTGGGATAGCGAACAACTCCTCCTGGACGTTGACAAGCAGTGACTGGATAATCGCAAGCGTCAAAGGGATCTTGAGCTTGATGACGGTCCCTTTTCCCTTTTCACTGTCGATATCGATAATCCCGTTGAGTTTTTCGATATTGGTTTTAACAACATCCATCCCCACGCCGCGGCCCGAAACGTTGGTTACCTGCGCTGCGGTGGAGAATCCGGGTCTAAAGATCAGGGCAAAGGCGTCTTTGTCACTGAGGCGATCCGCTTCTTTTTCGTTGATCACGCCCTTTTCAAGGGATTTGTTGATCAACATATCCGCATCAAGCCCCTTCCCGTCATCTTCGATCTCGATGATGATATTGTTGCCCTCGTTGTAGGCTTTAAGATATACCGTTCCTTTGGGGGATTTCCCCGCGGCTTCACGCTCTTCGGGAGTCTCTATCCCGTGGTCGCAGGAGTTACGGATGATGTGTACGAGCGGATCACCGATCTCTTCGACGATCGATTTGTCCAGCTCCGTTTCCTCCCCGCTGATAACCAGTTCGATATCCTTTTTAAGCTCCCTGGAAAGATCGCGCACCATTCTGGGGAATTTGTTAAACACTTTCCCCACGGGCAGCATACGGGTTTTCATCACCGCGATCTGCAAATCGGTAGTGACCACCGATACCCCTGCGACGACGTTGCTGAGCTCTTCGAGGAACTGTTCCCCTTCGTAACGCTCCTCCACGTCGCTGTAGATTTTGGAGAGTCTGTTCTTTCCAAGTACCAGCTCCCCGATCAGGTTCATCAAGTGATCCAGACGGCTGACGTCCACACGGATCGTCTGCTCGGGTGCGGAGGGCTTTTTCTTCGCGGGAGCCCCTTTGCTCTCCTCTTTTGCCGCCGGTTTTGCCGCTGCGGGTTTGGGAGCTTCTTTTTTGGGAGCCTGTGCCTGCTCCTTTTTCTTCTTCTCTTCCCGACGCTTTCTATCTTCCTCCTGGCGCTGCTGCAGCAGACGCTCGATCTCGGCTTCGACCTCCTCTTCACTCATCTCCTCGGGATCTTTGCCGTCATCTTCGGATTCGGGCTGAGGCTCGGGTTCGGATTCGGACTCGGGCTCGGACTTAGCTTCCTGTGCACCCTCTTCCGGATCGGCGTCGACCTCTTTGCCCTTAAGGATATTGTCAAGCTTGAGAACGCAATCTTCTACTTCGATACCGCCTTCGTCGCTTCCGGTATCTCGGATCTGTTCCAAAAGGCCTTTCATCAAGTCGATCGATTCAAAAACCACGTCCATCACGTCCGCATCGATGACCAGCTCCCCGTGACGCGCTTTGTTAAGCACATCCTCCATATGGTGGGTCAGGTGCGTCAAAACGTCAAGATTCAAAAAGGAACCCGATCCCTTGATCGTGTGTGCGACTCTAAAGATCTTGTTGAGCAGATCCTTATCTTCAGGATTGGATTCTAAATCTACCAGGTCTTCATCGAGCTGTTCCGTCAGTTCCGAAGCTTCTACTAAAAAGTCTTCCAATATTTCTTGCATATCATCCATCATCAATCCTTACTTAGTCGTTTACGTGGGCTTTTACGATTCTTGAAATCTCTTCGTAAAATTTATTGGCTTCAAATTTCACAAGGTATGCTTCTCCACCCGCTTGCTCGCCTCGGCTTTCGCTGAAGTGATCGCTGATCGAAGAGTTAAATACCACGGGGATCTTGCTAAAGCGCGGATCATCTTTCACGTTTGCCGCGAAGTGGAACCCGTCCATCTGGGGCATCTCCACATCCGAGACGATGATTTTCACATTCTTGCTGATCGCTTCCCCGTAGGTTTTATACAGCTCTTCAAGCTTGTTTAACCCCTCTACCCCGTCGTTGGCTTCGATCACGGTAAAGCCCATCTTCTCCAACGCGTTTCGCACGTACTTTCTGGCGATAGGACTGTCATCGAGGGCCAGGGCGGTTCCGGCGAATTTTTCCACTTCGACGTTATCGTCCACGTCCTGGTGGTACAGTCCCAGTTCGGCAACCACGCTCTCAAGATCCAAGATCAACAGTACGTCGTCGTTTTCGATCTTGGTAACGCCTGTGATTTTGCTTTTGTCAAAGGCACCGTCGCCGCTGCTGAAGCTCGCGGGTTCGATATCGTTCCAGTTGATACGGCGGATACGCTTTGCTTCGTGGACGACGAAGCTGACGTAGATGTTGTTAAATTCCGCAATGATCACCCGTTTGTTTTTATCTTTTTCCTCCGGGACTTCCACGCCCATCCATTTTGCCAGATCGATCACGGGTATCACGACGCCGCGCAGATCGAAAATTCCTTCGATAAAATCGGGAACCCCGGGAAGCTCGGTCAGCTTGGGCATTTTGATTATCTCTTTTACCTTCGCTACGTTTACTCCGTATATCCCCTCATAGATATTATCGCCAACTTTCTTGAAGATTCGGAAATCAACAAGTTCCATCTCATTTGAGCCGACTTTTAGGGTGTTACCTTCTTTGGACATCATTGCTCCTTAACTCTACTCTACACTCAACAAAAAGTTCACTATTGTTTAATTCTACTATAAAATAACTTTGATTACATGCATATGCGGGCAAATTCACATATCGCAACCGGCCCGCCGCTTTCATCGCTATTTCATTTTGGTGGAAGTGGCCTTCGACCACGCAATCAACCCCGCTACGCAGGTAGTTTTCTACCCTTATATCGGTAATTGTACCAAAGTTTTTTATACTTTTGCATAAATCTTTGGAGTTGTTATAGGCATTTATTTTATCCGTGATCCACCCCTTGAAGTTACACATATTCAAGACTTTTAAAAGCAGCGGATTGGTGATCGTTCGGATATAGAGTTCATAGCCTAAAGGCGTATAAAGGTCCCCGTGACTCAGCGCTGCTGTTTTGTTGCCGATTGCGGCAAAAACGGGTTGCTGTTTCCGGGGGAAAACCCGCATCTTTGGAAACACCTTTTTCAAGTTGAAATCGTGGTTTCCCTCAAAATAGTAGGATTCGATATCAAGTGCGTTGATACGCGCTACCATCTTTGCGTTTTCCTCCGCCGTCGCTTTCACCCCGCCGACAAGCAGATCGAAAATATCTCCCATCCAAAAGATTTGCGGGGGTTGCAACCGCCCCGTTTCCAAAGCGCTCAGGAAGTTTTCCAAAGCGGGTCTGGAGGGGGAGTAGTGTGCGTCGCCTAAAAAGATCGCCCCCTCTTTGACGGCGACCCTAGGGGACATAGGCTATGCGGGGCAAGCCCGTCATTTCTTCCAGGCCGCAGATGATATTTGCCGCGGCAAGGGCCTGGGAGCTGGCTCCGCGCAGCAGATTGTCTATCGCCGAAGCGATAAAAAGCGTTTTTCCGTTTTTCGCCGCGTAGAGATCGCAGTAGTGTGTCCCCGCCACGTTTTTGATCTCGACCGGAGTTTCGCGCAGGCGGATAAAAGGTTCCTGCCCGTAGCGCTCACCCAGCACTTGCGCCGGATCGATATCATGTTTAAGCTGCACGTAGCAGTTGGCGATCATCCCGCGCGTCGCGGGGATGATCTGGGGGACGAAATTTACCGTCTCCTCCGCGAGGGAAAGCTTTTCGGCGATTTCGCAGCTGTGGCGGTGCTTGAGGGGGTTGTATGCGAACATATTGTCGTTGGCTTTGACAAAATGCGTTTTTTCGCTGCACTTTTTTCCCGCGCCGCTGACGCCGCTTTTGGCGTCGATAATAACGGGCGCGTCAAAATCGATATGATCCATAAACGGCAGGAGTGCCAGCAGCGCCGCCGTGGGGTAACAGCCGGGAACGGCGACGTTGCGGGTATTTCGCAACCCTTCGCGGTAGTGTTCGATCAATCCGTAGGTATAGTTTTGCAAATTCCCTTTGTCGCCGTGGGGGCAGTAGTGCTTCTCATAGGCTTCAAGTTTCAACCGGTAATCCGCGGAAAGATCCACCACCTTGGTAGTTAAATCCTTGGCAAAACCGAAAGCGGTTTTGTGCGGCAGCGCCAAAAAGACCAGATCCAACCTGTTCGCTTCCGCCGCGTCGGCTTTGCTTACGTCTACGCTGTTGACCCCCTTTAGCGCCGGGTGCAGACTCTCCACGCTGCCCTCGCCGCTGCTTGTCGCCACATATTCCAAACTGAACCGGGGATGCGTATCAAGCAGCTTGATCAGCTCCAATCCCGTGTAACCGCTTGCGCCTATAATCCCTACCGTTATTTTTTTATCGTCCCGTTGACCCAAAACCTTTTTCTCCTCTTTGTGTTTCATCCAGATCATCCACTTCGACCATCACCGCTTGAACCACCTCTTTGATCACGCCCTGGGCGATGCGCTCGCCCTGCGTGATCGCAAAATCCTCTTCCCCGTGGTTGATCAGCAGTACTTTGATCTCCCCCCGGTAATCGCTATCTACCGTCCCGGGAGTGTTGAGCACCGTAATCCCGTGTTTATATGCCAATCCGCTTCGGGGGCGGATCTGCAACTCATACCCCTCATCCACGGCCATCGCCAGCCCGGTACCCAATAGTACCCGCTCGCCGGGTCTGAGGATCGTATCTTCGATAGCGTGCAGGTCAAACCCCGCCGCACCGCTGCTTTGATACGCGGGAATCACCGCTTCGGGGGTAAGTTTTTTAATCTTCAAATGCATCTGTTTTTACCTCTATCTCTTCATAGGTGATACTGTCGATTTCGTAATGTTTTATCCCGTTGGGCAGGGTCGCTTCGATCTCATCGCCCTCCTCTTTACCCAGCAGCTGCTTTGCCAAAGGGGAGTTTAGGGAGATATATCCCTTGTCGATATCCCCTTCAACGCTGCCGACGATGGTGTATTTGACCTCTTCCTCACTGTCTAAATCGGTCAACTCCACGGTAGATCCGAAACTCACCCTTTCATGGGCAAGTGTTGAGGGATCGATCACTTTGGCCCTGCCGATAATATCGCTAAGTTCTGCGATACGCGCTTCCATATGCGCCTGCTTCTCTTTGGCCGCGTGGTACTCGGCGTTCTCTTTCAAATCGCCGTGGCTTCTCGCCTCGTCGATCTCTTCGGCGATCTTGGCGCGTTTTTTTGTTTTCAGATATTCCAACTCTTTCGTTACTTTTTCCAAACCTTTGGGCGTAATGGGAAAATCCACTCTTTTATCCTTGTTGTAACTGGTTTTTTGGTAGTATTATAACGAAAATATCGGGGATTTTAAACTCCCTTTGTATGATGATTTATCAAGGAGTACCATACAATGAAAACCATTTTAGTAACCAACGACGACGGTTTTGAATCCTGGGGACTCAAATCGCTCGTAGAAGCACTCAGCCCCCTCGGACGCGTCATCGTCGTCGCCCCCACGGTCAATAAATCCGCCTGCGGTCACAGCTTGACGCTGGATAAACCCCTGCGTTTTGTGGAACTTGACGACGACTTTTTCAAACTTGACGACGGCACGCCCTCCGATTGCGTCTACCTTTCGCTGCACTCCCTGCTCGAACGCAAACCCGACCTCATCGTCAGCGGCATCAATAAAGGGGCAAACATGGGTGAGGATATCACCTACTCCGGGACCGCCGCCGCGGCGATGGAAGGCACGCTGCACGGCGTCCCCTCCGTGGCCGTTTCCCAGGTGTGCAAAAGCCGCTGCGAAAATATCAGCATCCACGGTTACGAATTGGCAAAGAAAGTGGTATACGACGTAGCCAAAGATCTGCTTAACAACGATATCGAACTGCCCCACCGCCGCTTTTTAAATATCAACGTCCCGCCGCTCAAACCCGAAGAGGCCCAGGGGATCAAACTCACCCGCGCGGGGTACCGTATCTACGGCAACGACCTGAGCACCCACAGAAACCCCCGGGGACTGGAGTACCACTGGATCGGGCTGCATCCGCTGGAGTGGGAAGCGGGAGAGAAGCGAGACTGCGATTTTGAAGCGGTGGAAGCGGGCTACGTTTCCGTCACCCCCGTACAGATGAACCTCACCTGCGACGAGGCTTTGAAAAAATTGGAATCATGGATCGATACGAAAAGATAAAACAGCTTTTTCCCGAGGATTTCGAAAAGCTGCAAAACACCAAAATTCTATTGCTGGGCGTAGGCGGCGTGGGCGGGTTGTGCCTGGATTGTCTGCACAGAAGCGGTATCACCGACATCACAGCCGTCGATTGCGACCGCTTTGATCTAAGCAATCAAAACCGGCAGCTGGGCAGCGAAGCGACAGGAGAGATCAAAGTCGAACGCTTCGCCAAAACCCACGGTATTACGCCCCTGCATGAGACGATCACGCCCCGATGGGTCGAAGAGTTTGATTTCACCCCCTATGATTTCGTCATCGACGCCATCGACGACATGCGCGCCAAAGTCGCCGTGGCGCACAGGTGCAGCGACAAGCTCATCAGCTCCACGGGCAGTGCGCGCAAAACCGACCCCACCAAGATCGAAGTCGCAAGCATTTGGCAAACCTCCGTGGATCCGCTGGCCAGAAAGTTCCGCTACGAACTCAAGCGCAGTGGGTTCAGCGGGGATTTCCCCACCGTATACTCCACCGAACAAGCCAGTAAAAACCCGGGCAGTTTCATGGGCGTCACCGGCTCATTTGGATTGGCGATCTGCTCCTTTATCGTGCGAAAGATTACTGCGTAGTCCCCTTTCGCACGCCGGCTACAGCTTTTCTACACTTTCTTTCATTTCTTAATAGAATTTAATTTATACAAATAACTTTTAAGCCATAGTAAATTTTCAAATTTTTGCTACGTTGATGCGATTTTACATCAAGCGCACACTTTTATTTGCTACTGTTTGAATCGAAAAAATTTCATTTTGTCATTAAGATATTTCAAAGGAGAACTCTATGCTGCACAACGTCAGTATCAAACAGAAGCTTTTGGGACTCGGCGCAATCATACTGGTGCTACTTGGCATCAATATCGCCCTGACCGGTTCCCATATCCAAAACCTCAATCGTGAATTTCACCTGGTGACGCAAAAAGCGTATAAAGGAAAGATCGCCGCTTTAGAGATCCAGGCTGATCTGAACTATATCAGCCGAACGACCCGGGATATTATGCTCGGTGGCCCCTATGAAAAGGATTTACAAAAGATTAAAACCCGAATCGAGAGTATTGATGCCAACTACGAACTGCTCAAAGACTCCGTCAAAGGGACGCCCAAACAAAAGCAAAAGCTCGCGCTTATCGCAAAAGCGCAACAAGCTACATTGGATTTTGTCGGTGACGGATATAACAAGATGCGCTCCCTAGCGAAAACGAGTATGGGTAAAGATGTGATGGAAAAGATGTTTCTGCGCTATAAACAGGATGCCACCCCATTGGCAAATAGAAGCAGGAACTATTTCAAAAAGATCAAACAAACAAAAGATAAAGGGGTACAAATACGAACCGCCCTTTTTCAGAAAAAGATAGCCGATTTGCAAAATGAGATTTTGCTGCAGTCACTCATTATGCTTCTGCTGGTCATCGTATCTCTATTTCTGCTGGCACGAAGTATCACTAAACCGTTATCGGTGTTTCAAAAAGGGTTACTCTCATTTTTCAACTATCTTGAGGGCAAAAGCGACAGGAGCAACCCCATTCCCCTTCAAGGCAGCAATGAGTTTGCCCAGATGGCAAAAATGGTCAATAGCAATATCAAAACGATTGATGATACCCTTGCAAAAGACAGAAAGCTCGTAGAGGAAGCTTCCCTCGTCATCGATAAAGTAAAACACGGCTGGTATGGAGACACTATTCAGGGGAAAAGCGGCAATAGAGCACTTGAGGAACTCAAAAACGGTGTCAATGAGATGATTTCGGCGACGAGAGATCACTTTTCCGTGATGAACACGATCCTTGAAAAATATGCAAGTCATGATTACCGCCAGGTACTCAACCTGCAGGAGATAGAAAAAGGAGGCGCTTTTGAAGAGTTGGTCACGGATATCAACACCCTCAGAAGCTCCATTATCAAAATGCTCAAAGACAACCGCAACAGCGGGGAGCAGCTGCTGGGCAGTTCCAACACGCTCAAGGCAAAAATGCATGAACTCAGCAGTGCCACGCAGCAGCAGGCGGGGAGCCTCAAAGAGATCACGATCACCATCGAAGAGCTCGATCAAGCTATCGGTTCCACCTCTTTGCAAACCGAAGAGGTCGCCGCCCAATCCGACGAGATCAAATCGGTAATCAGCATTATCAGCGAAATCGCCGATCAAACCAACCTGCTCGCCCTCAACGCCGCCATCGAAGCCGCCCGCGCCGGAGAACACGGCAGAGGCTTCGCCGTCGTCGCCGACGAGGTGCGCAAGTTGGCCGAGCGAACGCAAAAAAGCTTGAGCGAAATCGATGCCAATATCAGCGTTTTGGTCCAATCGATCAACGGCATCGGCGAAACGATCGGCAATCAGGCAAAGAGGATCTCGGTGGTCAGCCAAAGCATGTCCGAGATCGACTCAAGCACCCAATCCAACGCAAAAGCCACCGAAGAGATCAGCCAGGTAGCAAGCAGCGTCGACTCCATGGCGAAGATGATTTTGGAAGATCTTAAAAGCAAATCCTTTTAAAGCTGCGGCGGCGTTCGCCGCCACCTTGACAAAGTTTCACTCAATATGTATAATTTCATTAGCACTTTTAAAGTGTATTTGCTAAAAACCCACGAAAATCACAATAAAAGGATAGGTAAGAATGGCGAAACATAGCTTTGAAACGGAAGTCAATCAACTGTTGCAATTGATGATCCACTCTTTGTACTCCAACAAAGAGATCTTTTTGAGAGAACTTATCTCCAACTCCAGCGACGCCCTGGATAAATTGAAATTAAAAACTTTAACCGAAGATGAATTTAAAGACTTTGATTACAGCCCCCGCGTCGATATCGACATCGACAAGGAAAACAATCTGCTTACCGTAGCCGACAACGGGATCGGGATGGATGAGCAGGAGTTGATCCAAAACCTCGGTACCATCGCCAAAAGCGGGACAAAATCTTTCATCGAAAACCTCAGCGGCGACGCAAAAAAAGACTCCAACCTCATCGGCCAATTCGGAGTGGGCTTTTACTCCTCCTTCATGGTAGCGGATAAAGTGGAGGTCGTTACCAAAAAAGCGGGAGAAGAGAAAGCTTACAAATGGGAAAGCGACGGCAGCGGCGAGTATGAGATCACCGAAACGACCAAAGAGCACAGCGGGACGGCGATCACGCTGCATCTTAAGGAGGACGCCAGCGAGTACGCCGACACGTTTAGAATCGAAAGTATCATCTCCAAATACTCCAACCACGTTCCCTTCCCCATCTACACTACCAAGGAAAAAGAGGTCGGCGAAGGCGAAGAGAAAAAGACAGAAAAGGTGGAGGAGCAGATCAATAAAGCCGACGCGATCTGGCGCATGGCAAAAACCGATCTGAGCAAAGAGGAGTATCAAGACTTTTACAAACAGATCTCCCACGACAGCCAGGACCCCTACTTCTGGATCCACACCCACGCCGAGGGGACACTGGAATACCACAACCTTTTCTACATCCCGAAAACGGCGCCCTTTGATCTGTTCCGTGTCGATTACCAGCCCGGCGTCAAACTCTACGTCAAGCGCGTTTTCATCACCGACGATGAGAAGGAGTTGCTGCCGCCCTACCTGCGATTTGTCAGAGGGATCATCGATGCCGAAGATCTGCCGCTGAACGTCAGCCGGGAAATCCTGCAGCAAAACATCGTCCTTGAAAAGATCAAAAAAGCCGCGGTCAAAAAGATCCTGGGCGAAATGAAAAAGAAGCTTGATAAAGACAGAGAGGGATATGAAGCTTTCTTCGAACAGATGGGCAAAGCGCTCAAAGAGGGACTTTATACCGATTATGAAAACAAAGACAAACTGCTTGATCTGATGCTGTTTAAATCCTCCAAAAGAGAGGGATATATCACGCTCAAAGAGTACAAAGAGCAGATGAAACCGGATCAGGAGACGATCTATTTCCTCACCGGCGAAAACGAGTCGATGGTGAAAAATTCACCGCTTCTTGAAAAGTATATCCAGGACGACATCGAAGTGCTGCTGCTCAGCGACGAAGTGGACAGCGTGGTGATGCCGATGGTAGGCGAGTACGACGGTACCAAGCTTGAAGCGATCAACTCCTCCGCAAGCGACGACAAGGTCGAGGAAAAGACCGAAGAGGAGTACAAAGGGTTGGTAGCAAGCCTCAAAGAGCTTCTGGGCGAAGAGGTTAAGGATGTCAAACTCACCACAAGACTCACCAAATCCCCCTCCTGCGTCGTATACGACAAAGAGGACCCCGATTTTGCGATGCAGCAGATGATGGCGCAGATGGGTCAGGGGGACATGGCCAACGTCAAACCGATTTTGGAGATCAACCCCGATCACGAAATGATCAAAAAGCTCAAAGACAGCGACAAAGAGACCCAAAAAGATATCGCCGATATCATCCTGACGCAGGCAAAACTCAACGAAGGGCTTAAAGTCAACGACGTCAGCTCCTTCATCGACAAAGTCAACAAGTTCGTCGGCAAAGCGCTCTAATCGCACTCCAAGGCGGCTTCGTGCCGCCGCTTTTTTCCCCTATGCTATAATTTTTCAATATCTTTTAATCAAGGTCGCAGATGATAGAAGTATTGCTTCTGGCGTTTGCCCTCTCCATGGACGCGTTTGCCGTTTCCGTGGGTTTGGGGGTCAAAACCAAAACGTTTGATACAAAAACCGCGCTGAAAATAGCGCTGTTTTTCGGAATCTTTCAAGGCTTAATGCCGCTGTTTGGCTTTTTGGCAAGCGTGGGGATCGGCAGTATGATCCGCTCGCTAGATCACTGGATCGCCTTTGGGCTGCTTTTACTGATCGGGGCGAAGATGCTGTATGAGGGGTACGGGGAAAATACCGAAGAGGAGATTTCGCAGATAACGAACAAGGTGCTGCTCATCCTTGCTATCGCCACCAGCATCGACGCCATGGCCGCGGGGTTTACGCTGAATTTGCTGACCCTTCCCCCCGCTCTTTCCATGGGGCTCATTGCGCTGGTAACCTTTGTTTTCAGTTTCCTTGGAGTCTTGATCGGGACCAAAGGGGGCGGATTCCTGGAAGCCAAGGCGGAAATGCTCGGGGGTGCGGTACTCATCGCCATCGGCGTTAAAATTTTACTTTCGCACACCCTTTTGGCTTAGCGCTCCTTGCGCAGCGCTTTGCTTGATTTGTCAAAGCACTGCATCTGCATCTTTTCGTTGGTCGTGGCGATCACGCAGGTGCGCTCGGGATCGGTCAGGGGCGTAAATTCATACACTCTTATGTTGTAGCCGCTGGTTTCGATGCTGTACTGGGCGTCGGGGTCGATCTTTTCATCCTTCCAGGACATAATCTGCGACCAGCTCAGGGCGTGGGCCGTGAGAAATGAAAGAAGAATCGTTACAAACAGTTTCATACCGTTTCCTTTTTTAAGCGCGTATTATACAGCTTTTGACCGCTATAACCAAAATCAAATGATAGAAACGATATAATAAAGCAATTACTCATTTAGCATAGAAAAATACATATTGCAAAGGTTATATAGATGTTTGAAATCGTAATCGGTTTGGAAGTCCACGCACAGCTCAATACGAAAACAAAGATATTTTGCTCCTGTCCCACCAGTTTCAACGAACACCAAAACTCCAACACTTGCCCCACCTGCCTGGCCCTGCCCGGTGCCCTGCCCGTTTTGAACAAAGAAGCGGTCAACAAGGCGATGATGTTCGGCCACGCGGTCAACGCCACTATCAATGAGAAATCGATCTTTAACCGCAAAAACTACTTTTACCCCGACAACCCCAAAGCGTATCAAATCTCCCAGTTTGACGTCGCCATCGTCGAAGACGGGGAGTTGATGATCGACTTTGAAGACGGAAGCAGCAAGCGCGTGGGCATTACCCGCGCCCACCTGGAGGAGGATGCGGGCAAAAACACCCATGAAGCCAACCACTCCAAAGTGGACCTCAACCGCTGCGGTACCCCGCTGCTGGAGATCGTCAGCGAACCGGATATGCGCAGCGCCGAAGAGGCGGTACTCTATCTTAAAAAACTGCACTCCATCGTCCGATACCTCGATATCAGCGACGCGAATATGCAGGAGGGGTCTTTCCGTTGTGACGTCAACATCTCCATCCGTCCCGAGGGGCAAGAGGAGTTTGGAACGCGCGTGGAAGTAAAAAATATGAACAGTTTCAAATTCATCAACCAGGCGATCAACTACGAAGTCAACCGCCAGATCGAAGCGTACGAAGACGGCGTGTATGAGCAGGAGGTGGTACAAGAAACCCGACTGTTCAATACCGATACCGGTGAAACCAGAAGTATGAGGGGTAAAGAGGAAAGCGCGG
Organism: Epsilonproteobacteria bacterium tcs-49; assembly: GCA_002049495.1. Taxonomy (GTDB): domain Bacteria; phylum Campylobacterota; class Campylobacteria; order Campylobacterales; family Sulfurovaceae; genus TCS-49. The sequence continues at coordinate 42,848 of LLYS01000005.1, forward strand.
ATTACCGCTACTTCCCCGACCCCGACCTGCTGCCGCTGATCGTCACCAAAGCCGATATCGAAAAAGCGGGTAACATCCCCGAACTTCCCGATGAGAAGAAGCAGCGCTACATCGACGAACTGGGCATCAGAGCCTACGACGCCACGGTCATCTGCGCGGACAAAGCGGTCGCGAACTACTTCGACGAAGTCCTTGAGTGCGGCGTCAGTGCCAAAAACGCCGTGAACTACCTGACAAACGAACTCAACGGCTTGCTCAACAAGGAGGGATTAACCATCCACGAATCGCCCATCGACGCGCAAAAGCTCGGGGCTATCATCAAAAATTTAGAAGATGACACCATCAACGGCAAGGGCGCGAAGAAGCTGCTGGAGTTTTTGATGGGCGAACAGACGGAAGTAGACGCGGCCATTGAAAAGCTGGGCTTGAAACAGGTCAGCGACGACGGCGCCATTTTAGCCATCATCGACGAAGTACTGAGTAACAACGAAGACAAGGTTGAGGAGTACAAAGGCGGCAAGGAAAAACTCTTCGGCTTTTTCGTCGGACAGGTGATGAAAGCCAGCCGCGGCAGCGCCAACCCCGCAAAAGTCAACGAGCTGCTCCGTGAAAAGCTGGGGTAAGCGGCTTGCCCGGGCAAAGAACCGGAAAGCGACGCGATGAAACTGCTGGTTCGGGTTGCCTATTTTCTTGAAGCGTCGGATCGTTATGCGCAGATAAAGGAGTTTTTCAACCGGCTGCTCAACGACCCCGACTACCCCCTGAAAAAATATTTCGACTACACGATGATCTTTTTGATCATCTCCTCGGTAGTGATCCTGATCCAAAGCGTCAAATACGATCTGCCCCCCTGGCTGCTGTTTTACGATATCTATATCGTCTCTTCGCTTTTTTTGATCGAGTATCTGCTGCGGATGTGGGTCTTTAGCGATATCCACAAAATTATCATCCGCTACTATGAGGAGGTGCAGTTTCTGGAAAAGCGCTTTTTCAGCAGCGTCGCCCTGCTCAAAATCGCCAGAAACAAGTGGGAATACGTCAGCTCCCCCATCGCTATCATCGACCTGCTGGCGATTTTGCCCACCTACCGCCCTCTGCGGATTTTGCGGATCTTTATCCTCTTTCGCATCTTCAAAATTTTGCGTTATACCAAAAGCGTCAACCAGTTTTTAGACGTTATCCACAGTAAGAAGTTTGAAATCCTGACGCTGGGGATGCTGCTTTTTTTCGTAGTTTTTACCGCGGGCGTGACGATCTATGTGTTTGAAAGCGGGGTCAACGACAGTATCAACTCCCTCTTTGACGGTCTTTACTGGGCACTGGTAACCATCTCGACGGTGGGCTTTGGCGATATCACCCCCGTCACCACCGGCGGCAAAGTGGTATCGATGGTGGTGATTTTAAGCGGCATCGGGATGATCAGTTTCGCCACCTCCATCGTCGTCTCCGCCTTTAGCGAAAAGATGGACGAGATCCGGGAGAGCCGGGCTGTGATGGATACGACCAAGAAAGATGACTTTATCATCATCTGCGGCTACGGTCAAATGTGCAATATGCTCATCGACAACTTCAAACGCAACGGCATCACCTTTATCATTATCGAAAAGGATTACGATAAAACGGCGATCGCTTCGAAAAAGGGCCTTAATATCATCAACGAAGACGCCACGCAGCACAAAACCCTGAACCGATTCGACCTGGACAGCGTCAAAGCGGTTCTGGCCACCACCAGCAGCGACGTGGCAAATATCTACATCACCCTCAACGTGCGCAGCATCTCCAAAAGCGTGCCCATCATCTCCCGTGCCAACCATGAAAAGATGACGCAAAAACTCTTCCTCGCCGGGGCGACCGACGTGGTCAAACCCTACGATGTAGCGGGCATGATGGCGGCGGTTTATATCGACCAGCCCGTAGCCTTTGAAGCGATCAATGCGATCTTGACGGCCAAGAAAAACGCCCACTTTGAGCAGGTAACGGTGCAAAAAGATCTCTTTTTGCAGGGTAAACGGATCAAGGATATCGATTTTGCCAAGTACAAAATCATCCTTATCGGCGTATTCCGCGATGATGAATTTATCTTTAACCCCACGCCCTATTTTGAATTGCGCGCCGATGACGTGCTGATCATTATGGGCTATATTATCAGTATCGACTGGTTCAAAAAATTGATCCAGCGTTCAAGGATAACCCATGAACGGTAACAAAATCTTTATCTTCGGCTACGGCAAAAACGGTCGCCAAATCGCGAAAACCCTCTCCATGCACCACAACGTCGTTATCGTCGACAGTGAGGAACAGGCTATAAAAAAAGCGTACAACGACGGGTTTGAACACACCCACTGCATCGATTTGACCGAAGATAGTGAAATTTCCAAGCTGGGGATCGTCCAGCGGGCAAAGACTTTGATCTGCGCGATGGATGATGAGAGTATGAACATCTTTTTGGTTATCTCTTTGCGCGCGCTTTTTGAAGAGGTGATCATCATCTCCATCAGCGATTCGGTCGAAACCAACCAAAAGCTGCTTATGGCCGGTGCCAACAAGGTGATCGATATTTACGATCCGGGATCGACGCGCATCTTTAACATCCTGGAAAAACCTTACGTTTTGAAGGTTTTCGATATACTTTTTCACCCCGACAGCAAGATCAGTTTCAATGAGTTTCCCATCCCCGAAAACAGTTTTTTAGTCGGCAAAACGGTCAGTGAAGTGGATTTTCGCGCCCACCATCTGATCCTGGTAGGGATCGTGGATCTGGAGTACGGCGAACACTTCACCTTTGCCACCCACGGCTTTGATCATAAACTCGATTATAAAGATATCCTCGTGTGCATGGGCAAAGACGCCGATCTTGAACGCTTTGCACGGCGGATCGAACACAACGGTAAGGAGAAAGAATGATAGCAGTGATAGGTGCCGGAAAGTGGGGGCAAGCCCTGGCCTTTGCCTTAGGCAAGAGTAACGAAGTGGTGATCACGTCACGGACCAAGCGCGATCTTGAAAACTTCGTATCCCTGGAAGAAGCGATGCAAGCACAGACGCTTGTCGTCGCCATCCCCGCCCAGTCGGTACGCTCCTGGCTGCGCAAAAACCCCATCGGCAGGGAGCAAAACGTTTTAGTCGCCGCAAAGGGGATCGAGATTGAAAATCAAGCCTTCTTAAATGAAATTTACGCGGAGTACGTGGATGAAAACCGCCTGGCTTTTATCTCCGGTCCCTCCTTTGCCAAGGAGGTCAGCCGGGAACTCCCCACCGCCATCGTGATCAATTCGCGTAACCGGGCCCTGGCTTCGAAACTCGCGTCCTTTTTTCCCAACTTTATCAAAACCTACGTCAGCGAAGACGTCACGGGTGCGGAAGTGGCGGGGGCGTATAAAAACGTCATCGCCATCGCCGGCGGGATCAGCGACGGTTTGCAACTGGGCAATAACGCCCGTGCGGCACTGACGTCGCGGGGGCTGGTGGAGATGACGCGCTTTGGCAAAGTCTTCGGGGCCCAAGAGGATACCTTTCTGGGTCTAAGCGGCGCGGGAGATCTTTTTTTGACCGCCAGCAGCGAACTTTCCAGAAATTACCGGGTGGGGTACTATCTGGCACAGGGGCAGAAGCTCGATCGGATCCTGAAAGATCTGGGAGAGGTTGCGGAAGGGGTATACACCACCGAAGCGATCTATGCCATTTCGCGAAAACGCGACATCTACGTCCCCATCGCAACGGAAGTGTATAAGATTTTGCAGGGCAAAGATCCGAAACAGAGTCTGCAGGATATCCTGGCTAATTAAACTCCCCTTTTAACTCCTGCGTTTTGCGTGTCTGCAGGGTAAACTCCAAGCCCGTCTGCTGCGCAATCTTTGCAATAGCGGGTTCGAGCTGGGCGGGTTTCGTATCTTCGCAGAAAAGGTAAAAATTGCCGGGTTTGACGTAAAAGTTCATCATGCTGCATACGCCGTAGATGATATGCGCCGCTTCTTCCAAACGTTTTTCCACCTCCTGAACGCCCTCTTGCATCTCCAGTTCCATAATCCGGTCCGCCTGGAGCTGGTATACCGTTTCATGCCTTTGCAAAAACTCTTTTTGGTGCAGCATCAGCTTGAGGTAGTTTTCATTGTAAAAACCCGTGACGGGGTTTTTATAAAAGTACGCCAACCGCTCCCGCTCAATCTCATTTTTCGGCGACTGGCTGATGGAGGTGGAGACCTCCACATCCTTCAGCGCTTCCACGGCCGCATCCACCACCCGGGGGTGAAACTGCGCGCCCCGAAGCGCCTGCAACTCCTCCAGCGCTTCTTCGGTGCTTTTGTTGCGCTTGTATATGCGGGTACTGGTCATGGCGTCAAAGGCGTCCGCGACACTCATGATCGCCGGAAGCAGCGGAATCTCATCGCCTTTTAAACCGTCGGGGTACCCGGTCCCGTCGTAACGCTCATGATGGTGGAGCATAATGTCGGCAAGGTCGCGGTAGAGCTTGATCCCCTTGAGCATTTCATAGCCTACGACGACGTGTTCTTTAATCATCTGGTACTCCAGATCGTTGAGTTTTCCCGGTTTGAGTAAAACCGCATCGGGGGTGGATATCTTGCCGATATCGTGCAAAATAGCGGCTTTTGTCAACTTTTCGATCTGCTCTTTGGCGATCCCCATCTTTTTGGCGATCATTTCGCTGTACTGCGCTACCCGCGCGGTATGCCCCGCCGTATAAGTGTCGCGCTGTTCGATCATTTTGACAAAGGAGATAATCGTCTCTTCGTAATTTTCGATCTGCTCATTTTTCAGCCGTTCGTGCTCCTGGGCGTGCAGCGCCGCCTCCACCGCAAATCCCAGGTCGCCGCTGAGCTCTTCAAGCATCTTTATCTCTTCGAGTTCAAACCCCTTTTTCGCCGAACTCAAAATCCCGATCACGCCGCTGTTTTTATTCTCATCCACATCCGAACGCAGCGCAAACAGTGCGACCGACCGCACCCCCGCATCGGTGCAGAGCTTTCGAAAGCCTTCATCCACGTCATAGGTTTGCACATCGTTAATGATTTCAAAGCTCTTTTTTTCCAGGAAGTGTCGGGCCAACCCTTCGCCGCTTTCAAAATCATGATGCAGATACTCCCCGAGCTCCGTGTGCTGCTGCAGTTTTGAAGCGCTGTACCAGCGGTTTTGCTTTTCACACTCACGCAGATAAACGAAGCTGAGCTTGTAGCGGTTGGGCTTGATCAAGCGCTGGCAACTTTTTTGCAGTAGCTCGGGAACCCTCTTGTAGGTGATCAGATAGCGGTTGATATCGGAAACGGTGGACATTACCGAGCGCAGGTAGCGCTCCTTGCCCAGCAGCTGCTCGACGCTGATCGTTCTTTGATGAATACGCTTTTCCAATTCGCTGTTGGTCAAGATCAGCTCCTCATGGGAACGCTTGAGCGAAAGGTGCAGGCGCAGTACGTAGAAAGTAAGCGCAATGATCGCGATCAATGCCACGACCCCTACCGTAATCGCTAGCCAATAGCGCTGCAGCAGTTTCCCGATATAGGTTTGTAAACTGTCTTTGTAAATCCCTACCCCCAAGGCTTGAAGAGTTTCGTGAACGAGATTGTAATTTGCCGGAATCGTCCACCCCGCAGCTTTGGCGGCTTTTGCCGCTTCATCGCTTGCTTGCATCGACATCAGCGCCAGTGCCACCTTTTTGGCTATCTTTGTATCGGTATGGCGCAGCTTGGCGATTGGCCACTCGGGGTAAAGCCGCGTACTGCGCAAAAAGGGGAAATTTTTATCGTTGTAACGGTTAAGCACGAAAAGTTTGTTGATCTCTATCTTCCCCTCCGCAGCCATACGCTCAAGGGTATCGGTACGGACCGTTCCCGCATCCACCTTCTTATCCAGTACCGCATATACGACGTTGTCGTGGGTGCCCAAAAAGGAGAGTTTGGCAAAATCGCCGTAGGGATCGATGCCGTTTTTTTGAAAGAGGCGGTACGCCATATGCCAACCGCCGAAAGACTCCTCATCCACGGCGGCAAAACGTTTGTTTTTCAAATCCCGAAGATGGTTGATATCCGCACTATCGGATCGGGTAAAAACGACCCCTCCAAAACGGGTGGTCTGCACGTGTTCGAGACTTTGGTTGATCAGCGTAGCGATGCGATTGATCTGGTATTTGGTTTCTAGCTGTACGTAAAACGCGGAGTTGGTGATGATAAAATCCACCTCCTCCCGCCGTACGGCCAGGTCGATCGCTTCAAAGGAGAGGGGAACGATCGTAAAATTGGCACCGGGAATCTTTTCGTTAAGGTAGGTTGCCGTAGGCTGCCATTTTTTCAGTGCCAGTACATCCCCGCGTTTGGCAAGGACACCGATCTTGATCTTGACCGCACTTCCTTCCAGGCCATACAGAAAAAGCGGCAGCAGCAAAAGCAGTAAAAACCTTTTCACGGAAACGCTCCTTTGTCTTTTATAACAATTGCTTATATCATACCATAATTTGGCGACATTGTCACAGCGGTTTCACTTTAACGGTTACAAAGCTCCTCTTTCTGCTTTCGGGACAACTTTTTGATCGCATACTCCTGCCGTAGCGCCCGGCTTTTGGAATCGCAGCGTTTGAGATACGCAAGCGTAACCGGTCGCCTCGTTCGGGTATACTTTGCCCCCCTGTCGGAGTGGTTGTGTTCCCGGATGCGACGGTCGATATCGGTGGTAATCCCCGTATAGAGCGTATCGTCGCTGCAGCGGAGCATATATACGAAGTAGTACCGGCTATTTTGAGCCATTGAGCAGCTGTTTGACCGTATCAAAGGAGCAGAAAAAGATCGCATCAAAGATCGGATTGAGCTTGGTGGTTTCGCTATCTACGATCTCAAAAGCGGAAAAAGTAAAACCCTCTCCCTGCTTCGGCGTGACCGTAAAGGTGATGGGAGAGAGGGTACGAACGAGGTTCAAAACTTTTTTGTAGTGTTTGCCCTCCTCTTTTTTCGGCAGCAGATTGCCCCGCTTGCTCTCATACACCCGCTCGGCCAGCAGGAGCTCCAACTTGTCCTTAAAGATCACCTTGTCCCAGGTGACAAAACCCTTTTCAAAGCTGAAGCGGCAGCTGCTTGCCATCAGCGGATGCCTGTCGCGTTCGCGCACCGTCTCAAGCATCTGCAAAAAAAAGTTTCTGCCGCCCATCTTCTGCGCATATTCGTTTAACAGTTCATGGTAGTACTGCTTCTGTTCCGTGGTTAATTCATTGAGGTTACACACCCGTTTTCCTTTATGGCCATCTCTAAAAACCCTGTGCGGTCCGCACAGGGCTTTTAGAGATGGCCTTATATGTATTCTTTGCGCATTATAGCGAAATTTATGCGACCACCACCCGGTTGCGTCCGCTGTGTTTCGCTCTATAAAGTGCGTCGTCCGCCGTTTCGTACAGCTTCTCCAGCGTATTTTGATTAAAAGTTTTTGTCACCACCAGTCCGATGGAAGCGGTGACGTATTCGCTGGCTTTGTTGCCGCCGTGTTCCAGCCCCAACCCCTCGATACGACTGCGCAGCCGCTGTATATGCTCAACGATCTTGGCTTCGCTGTCGGAACTTAAAATCGCGCCGAACTCCTCTCCGCCCAAACGAAAAGCGAAATCCTCGTGGCGGCGCAGGTGCGAACGCATCAGCTGCGCCAGTTCGATCAACACCTCATCGCCCTTTTGATGGCCGTAACTGTCGTTGTACTGCTTGAAAAAATCCACATCCAGAATAAAAAACCCGAAGTAGAGGTTGTGCCGCCTCGCCCGGTAAAATTCGCGTTTGAGTATCTGGTTGAAAAAGCGCTTGTTATACAGCGACGTCATCCCGTCGGTCACGGAAAGGCGTTCAAGCTCCTCCATATGCTGGCGCTCTCTTTCCATCAGGGTTGTAACCTTTTTATACACCGCTTCCTGGGAGAGTTCGATCACGTAGGTTACATAGATCAAGATGGAAAGGGCCACGGCGAAGCGGAAAAAGGAGAGTTCGCTCCAATCTCCCCCCTGCCAAATCCCGATCCCTTTGTAAGAAAGAAACAAAAAAATCCCGTAAAAAACCGCCACGAGCGGGATTCCGGTGCGGTGTCCCATGGTAAAAACGGCAAAGATGGGGAAAAATATGGTCCAGATCAACCCGAAATCCTTGTTGTCGTTGACGGAGATAAAAAAGAAGGTAAACAAAAACAGCGTAATGACGCTGAGCGTCACGGCACTGTCGTAATTGTCAAAGTAGCGCAGGGAGATGAAAGCGAAGATAAAACTCACAAGGGTAAACCCTTCGATCAGCAAAAAGATACGGTTATGGGTAATAAAATAATCATACACCGTAAAAACGGCGATAACACTCGTAACCACCAGTAAAAGCGCGTTTAGCAGCACCTTTCTTTGCAGCTGGGGGATATCGCTTTTGTAACTGACCTCTTCGGTTAAAAAGGTTGCGAGCATCTTGACCATCACATCTCCTTTAAGGGCTCCATGCGCCTTATCGCCTCTTGCAGTTTCACTCTGGGCGCTGCGAAATTGAGCCGCATAAAGCCGCTGCCCGCTTCGCCGAAATCGATCCCGCTGTTGAGCCCAAGCCCGAGAGTGTGGACGAAATACGCTTTAAGCGCGCTATCCTCAAGCCCCGTTTTGCGGCAATCAAGCCAGAGCAAAAAGGTACCTTCGGGCAGAAAATACTCTATCTTTTCAAACTCCCGCAGCGCGTTGTCCAGATACTCCAGGTTGCCTTTGAGATGCGTCAGCAGCTCCTCCACGTAGCCTTCACCCCCTTGCAGTGCCGCCACCGTCGCGGCGATACTGAAGGGGTTAGCGACGTGAAATCCCAGCTGCGTCATCCGATGGCTTAAGCGGCGCCGGAGCGTATCGCTTTGGATGATGGCGTACGCGCTGGAAAGCCCCGTCAGACTAAAGGTTTTGGACGGGCCGCTGAGCGTAACCGCTGTTTCCGGCGCATACTTGGCGATGGGGATATGCGTACCCCTATAGACCAGATCTGCGTGGATCTCGTCACTGATGATCAGCACCCCGTGCTTTTGGCAGATTTGTGCCATCTTTTGCACCTCCCCTTCGCTCCAGACCCGTCCCGTGGGGTTGTGGGGCGAACAGAGGATAAACAGCTTCGCCGCTTTGGCTTTTTGCTCAAAATCGTCAAAATCGATCTCGTACCCCTCACTCCCCGCTACAAGGCGGTTTTCCAGCAGGGTGCGTTTATTGTTGCGAACGCTTGAGAGAAAGGGAGGATAGATGGGTGTTTGGATAATCACCCCCTCGCCCTCTGCGCTAAAGGTTTCTATGGCCATGTTGATCGCTACGACGACGGAGGGGACGGTGAGGATCTCCTCTTTTTTTATCTCCCACGTAAAACGCCGTGCCATCCACGCACGGATCGCCCCGTAATACTCCCCGGGATAGATCGTATAGCCGTATACCGGGTGGGCGGCGCGCTTTTGCAGCGCACTTTGTACCGCTTCGGGCGCGGCGAAATCCATATCAGCCACCCACAAAGGCAGCACGTCGTCGCTGCCGAATTTCTGCTTTCTGCCGTCGTATTTGACGCAGGAGCTTCCTTCGCGCTTTATGTCACGCTCAAAGTTCATCGCTTCTTCCAAACGGTGACGTGGCTGATACTGTGCTGGAACTTACGATCTGTCTCTTTGATCACAAACTCTACGTCGCGGCTTTCAAGGAGTTCAAACTCCCCCTCAAGCAGCTCTTTTAACCCATCAAACGTGGTGTAGTTTTCCCCGTCTTTTTTAAAGCCGCCCAGCCACTTGGACTTTGGCGTATGCCCCTCGTCCCAGCTATAGGGCGAGGCGAGCAATACGATCCCGCCTTCGTTGAGGCGGCCGGAGAGATCGCGCAGGAACTTTTGCGGATCGTATAACCGATCGATCAGATTGGTGGCAAAGATCAGATCGAAGTTGCTAAAGACCGGCTTGAGATTGCACGCATCCCCTTGCCAAAACTCCACCTTCGCCGCACTTTCCTCCAACCCGAACTGCTCGAGTTTTTTGGTTTTGTACTCCACCAGCTCCCCCTCCGTGGTTTCGGTGTAACTGATCTCTTTGTTTTTTTTCATCTGCGTCGCCAGCTGGATAAAGCGCGCGGTATAGTCGATACCGATGACGTGGTCAAACTCCCTTGCCAACTCAAAACTGCCCCGCCCGATGGCGCAGCCTATATCCAGCGCGCGCTTTTTGGGCAGATCGGCGCAGTGTTGCAGCGCGATCCGCGCGCAGTGCTTTTTGAAATTTTCCACGCCGTAGTACTCCTCCCCCCAGCTCATCTGCGCATACTGCGACACCAACGAATCGGTTTCATAGACGTTGGCGTCCACCTTCTGCTCATAATCGCTGATAACGTAGCGGAAACCCGCGTGCTGGAAAAAGTGGCGCCGGAAAGCGTAGCGTGAACTCTTCAACGTTTCATTGCCCGTAGAGATCCACGATCCGCCTTTGAAAAGGTTGTGCTCGTTATCATAGGTCGGAGTGGTAAAATCATCATACAGGGGGTGGACTTTGAACCCGTCAAAGGGGTAGATGGGGGTTTGGGTCCACTGCCATACGTTGCCGAAAACGTCATAAAACTCCCCGTGGGCGAAGCGATCCACCGGCGTAGAGGAGGCGTAGTGTTCCAGGTTGCTGTTTGCGGGCGCCTTTTCGCCCCACCGGGGTTCGTCGGGGAAGTTGACGTACTCATAAAGCCGGTACCACTCATCCTCTGTAGGCAGGGTGATCTTTTGTCCGGTTCTTTTCCCCAGCCAGTTGCAGTACGCCCTGGCTTCGTGGTAATTCACCTCCGCGGGCCAGTTAAGCGGCAGTTCGATCTCGCCGGTCAGGGTACGCAGTTTGTAACCGTCGCCGCTTTTGACCCAGAAGGTAGGGTGCTGGGGTTTGATATATTCGCGCCACTTACGCCCCTCCTCTTCCCACCAGCGATCATCGCCGTAGCCGCCCGCGTCCACAAACTCCAAAAATTCGCCGTTGCTTACCAGATATTTGGACGCTTGAAAATCGGGGATTTGGGCTTTATGGTGGCCGTATTCATTGTCCCAGCCGTAAAAATCCGCGTCAGAGTCTTTGCCGATCTCCACGGTGCCCCCGGGGACGGGAAGCAGTTCGTTTGCGGGCGCTTCTGCGCTGTCGGGACAGACAGGAAAGGCGTCGTGGGGTTTGACAAATTCCAACGGCAGCTGGCGCATCAGTACCGAGGAGGTTTCTAAATGGATATTTTCATGCTCGATCCCCATCAAAATAGCCCAAAAGGGCGAATCCCAATCGATAGGCAGCGACAGGGGCATGGTGCTGATAAGCTCATCCACCCTTTGGCGCACCGCGTCGCGGTAGCGCCGCGTGCGCTCAACGCTCGGCCAATCGTAGTTGCTCTCATCCAGATCATCCCAGCTCATCTCGTCCACGCCTACGGCAAAGATCGATTCCAGTTCGGGATCGATGCGCTGCTTGAGCCGCTTGGCAAGCACCAGTTTATTGATATAAAACGCCGCCGTGTGCCCGTAGTAAAAGATCAACGGGTGGCGCAGGTAATCGGGCCGTTCATAGTAGGCTTGCTCGTTTGCCATGATTTCAAACAGCGCTTCGTAACTGTCGTAGGTTTTATGGAAATACTCGCGGATCTCTTCGCGTTTTTGCTCCGCATCGTTTCCGTGCAGGGAGATATTTCGTCGGATATGCAGCATGGCACCCCTTTATATAGTGGAAGTTTCTTTCATTAATGTACCATATTGTCTCTTTAGAACTCTTTGATTCAAGCTGTGCAACCCGGGTTTTCTTAATCTTTCTTTGATCATTTTTTGATAAAATAACGCTTAAGTTACATACACGACAGAGGACAGACACCCATGGGGAAAACTATTATAAACAGTATCACAAACGAAAAGATCGTCAAACCCGACCCGGTAGATGACGAAGTGCTTTTTGACGGCGGGGTTATGATCACCGAAACCGATACAAATGGCATCATCACCTACGCCAATAAAAAGTTCCGCAAAATCACGGGTTATGACAAGGAGGAGCTCATCGGCTCGCCCCACAGCATCAACCGCCACCCCGACATGCCCAAAGAAGCGTTCAAGGGGATGTGGCAAACGATCAAAGAGGGAGAGATGTGGGAAGGACATGTGAAAAACATGTGTAAAGACGGCCGCTACTACTGGGTCGTCGTGTGGGTCAAACCCCGCTACAACGGCGACGGCGAACTGATCGGCTATATCGCCGGCAGAAAGGTTCCCGACCGTACCCGAATCCCCCAGTTTCAAGAGCAATACGACCAGATGCGGGCCAAAGAGGTTTAACCTCCGCGCCCGAGCGCTTTTCACTTCCTGCAAAACACCATTAAGCACAAATATTGTAAAATATCGCCACTACTACATAAAAGGTCAATGTCACGATGGAAATTGAAAACATTCAAGAGGTTTTACAAGCACACAAACTCTCCGAAGCCGAGTATGAAAATATCAAGTCGATTTTGGGCAGAGAACCCAATCTTGTCGAAATCGGCATCTTCAGCGCTATGTGGAGCGAACACTGCAGCTACAAATCCAGTACCAAATATCTGCGCGGTTTTCCCACCAAGGCGCCGTGGGTGATCCAGGGGCCCGGGGAAAACGCCGGCGTTATCGATATCGGCGACGGGATGGCCGCGGTCTTTAAGATGGAAAGCCATAACCACCCCAGCTATATCGAACCCTACCAGGGTGCGGCGACGGGCGTGGGCGGCATTTTGCGCGACATCTTTACCATGGGCGCACGCCCCGTGGCAAACCTCAACGCCCTGCGCTTTGGCAACGTCCTTGATAAAGAGAGTATCGGCCGCTATCAGCGCCACCTGGTCCGCGGCGTGGTCGAAGGGATCGGCGGTTACGGCAACTGTATGGGCGTACCCACCATCGGGGGCGAAACCAGTTTTGACGAGTGCTACAACGGCAACATTTTGGTCAACGCGTTCTCCCTCGGCCTGGCAAAAAGCGATGAAATCTTTTACGGCAAAGCCGAAGGGATCGGCAACCCCGTAATCTACGTGGGATCCAAAACCGGACGTGACGGCCTGGGTGGCGCGGTGATGAGTTCGGACAGTTTCACCGAAGAGAGCAAAAGCCTGCGCCCCACGGTACAGGTGGGCGATCCCTTTACCGAAAAGCTGCTGCTTGAAGCGTGTCTGGAACTGTTTCAGACCGACCACGTAGTGGGGATTCAGGATATGGGCGCCGCGGGGCTTACCTCCTCCTCCTTTGAGATGGCGGGGCGAAGCGGCAGCGGTATGATCATGCACCTGGACAAGGTTCCCGCACGCGAAGAGGGGATGACCCCCTATGAATTCATGCTTAGCGAATCCCAGGAGCGGATGCTGCTGTGCGCGAAAAAGGGAAGCGAACAGGAGATTATCGATATCTTTGAAAAGTGGGACCTTGACGCGGCGGTCGTGGGAGAGGTGACCGATACGGGCAATATGGAGCTGTTCTGGCACGGTGAAAAGTGTGCGGAAGTTCCCGTCGATCCCGTTAGCGAAGAGGCTCCCGTCCTTGACCGCCCCACAAGAGAGCCCGCCTACCTTTCCCGGATCGCGAAGTTCGATCTCAACGCGGAGGAAAAGATCGCCAACCAGGATGCGTATAATAAACTGATCAGCTCTTTGGAAGTGGTCGATAAAGCGTGGATCTACGACCAGTACGATTCCATGGTACAGACCAACACCGCCAAAGGCCCCGGCACTCTGGACGCCAGCGTGATCCGCGTCAAGGAAAACGGCAAAGCTTTGGCGATGAGCAGCGACTGCAACCCCAGATACTGCTATATCAACCCCGAGATCGGCGGGGCGCTGACGGTGGTCGAAAGCGGCAGAAACGTCGCCATGAGCGGTGCGCAGCCCTTAGCGATCACCGACTGTCTGAATTTCGGCAACCCCGAAAACCCCGAAGTGATGTGGCAATTCGCCAAAGCGACCGACGGGATCAAACAGGCGTGCGAAAAACTCAGCACTCCAGTCGTCAGCGGCAACGTATCACTCTATAACGAAACCGACGGAATCAGCGTTTTCCCCACGCCGACGGTGGCGATGGTGGGGCTTAACGACGACGAGCACAAAGTCCTGCCCAGCTCTTTCCAAAACGAGGGGGCGTCGCTGTATCTTATCGGCGAAACGGGCTCTGATTTTGGCGGCAGTTTGTATCTCAAAGAGCTTTACGGTAAAACCGAAGGAACGCTGCCCGAGATCGATTATGAAAAGGAGCTTGCGCTGTGGAAGCTGGTCATCGAAGCCAATAAAGCGGGGATTTTAAATGCGGCGAAAGATATCAACGTCGGCGGTATCGCCGTAGCGTTGAGCAAGATGGCGGCGATCTCGGGCAAAGGGATCGATGCAAAAATCAGCGTCGGCGACGAGCGCGATATCTTCAGCGAAACCTTCTCCCGGGCTATCGTGGAGACAAACGACGACGCGGCCTTTGAAGCCAAAGCCAAAGAGTTAGGCCTTGCTATCGAAAAGATCGGTACCGTCGGCGGAGAAAGCGTAAGCGTCAACGACGTCTCTATCGATCTGGGCGAGCTGCAAACCATCTACTACAACCGCTTTAAAGCGGTGATTGAACAAGACCTGTAGATTCGATGGCGCGCAAACGCGTAGAGTACGGCTCCCACAGCTTTGATCTAAGCTACGATCTGCAAAACCCCGGCTTGGACAAAGCGCTGCTGTTTCTGCACGGCTGGGGCAGCAACAAGGAGTTGATGAAGCAAGCCTTCGGGCACTGCTTTGAAAACCATACCCACATCTACCTCGATCTGCCCGGCTTTGGCAAAAGCGATGCCCCTACGGTGCTTACCACCGATGATTACGCCGCAATCGTAAAAGCCTTTTTGCAAACGCAGAGTTATACCCTTGAAGCGATCTTTGGCCACTCCTTCGGCGGCAAGGTCGCTACGCTGCTTTCGCCCGACAAGCTGGTGCTGCTTTCCAGCGCGGGGATCGTAGAGCCAAAGCCCCTTTCGGTGCGGCTTAAAGTCGCGCTGTTTAAACTCCTCAAACCCTTCGGCGGAGCAAAGCTGCGCTCGCTTTTTGCCAGCGGCGACGTGGAGGGAATGGGTGAGACGATGTATGCGACTTTTAAAAACGTGGTAAACGAAGATTTCACCCCGAAATTTCGCGCTTTTAAAGGCCAAGCGCTGATCTTTTGGGGAACAGAGGACCGCGCTACCTCGCTGCAAAGCGGAGAAACCATAGCAAAACTGATGAAAAACAGCCGTTTCTACCCTATGGACGGGGACCACTACTTTTTCCTCAACCGGGGGAAGATGATCGAAACAACATATCTTACGTAACAGTCCCGGCAACAAACTACCACGTTTTATTTGACCCTTTTAAATTTTTTGGTATCATAAGGAAAGCTACGGATAATAAAGGAGGCTGTGATGGAAGTCAAAAGTTATCTGTTTCAATCCCCCTACCCTTCGCAGGTACAGTTCGGACGGGAAAATACCGTCTCAAAAGAGAATGAAAAGATGCAGCAAGACAGTGCGCAGCTTGAGCAGCAAACCAACCAGACGGCCCGGGATGCCAAAACAATGGAAACTTCGCAAAGCCGGGAGGTGGAACCGCGTGTTACGCAGAGCTCTGATAACAGCAGACTCGACGTATACGCGTGATTATGCCCAAGCAGCACCTACGCTATGAATACCGCATCTTCTGCGACGATCCCCTAAGCTTTACCAAACGGATCGATCGCAGCTTTTCCAAACTGGAGGAGAAAAGCAGCAGCGAAACCTACCTGCTGTTTTCAAACCGCAAAGAGTATAACCTTAAAATCCGCGATGAACACCTTGATATCAAACAGCTCGTAGAGAGGAGGGAGGGATTTCAAAAGTGGCGGCCGATCCCCCCGCAAGAGATCGCCGGCGTATTGGAAGAGTTGGGATTGCGCAGCTCTTCAGATGATCTTTCGGGATTGATTCAAGAGTGCGGGGAGCGCGAAGATGCCTCGGTAGCGGAACTTTTCAAAAGCCGCACCCTCTATGCCCGGGGGGACGTATTAACCGAGATCGCCACGGGAGAGATCGAGGGGGAACCCTACGCTTCCATCGCCGCGGAGTCTTCGGACTTGGAGCAGCTAAGCGACGTGGTCAAAGAGTTAAAACTCGCAAAACTTCCCAATACCAGTTATATCGAAAAGCTGCTCCAACAAACGCGGCGTTAGCGCGGCGGGAAAAACCGCTCCGTACCGCCCTCTTTGGAAAAGTAGTGCCCTACGAAATTGTGCTGCGCCAAACTTTCGTCAAAGGTTTTTTCAAAACGCCGCTGCTTCGCTATAAGGCCGCAGCGGGCGCATATGCTGCGCGCGAGCTCCCCGCTGTAATCAAGCAAAAAAAGTACGCTTGACGCATCGTAGGTACTCAGGTAGTAAAAGCGCTTCTTCCCCTTTTCATACAAAACGATTTTATAATCCCCCGCTTCAAATCGCTCCAGCACATTTAATCCGCCGACTCTTTGACGCAAAAACCCGTGGTAGATGCTGCTGGCAAGTCCGTTCCATGCACAGCTGGTGCGCAGCTGGAGATATTCGGCGTGCAGCAAAGTATCGTCCAGGGTAAATCCCCGTCTGACGCAGCCGCCCGCCCTGTTGCGCTGAAGCGGCTCCTCGAGCGTAAACGTACGGATACCCTCTGGGGTGCGCAACTGTAAATTTTTGCCCTCAAGGAAAAAATACTCTGCCGCCAAAGCAACCGTTTGCATGGCCAGCACCGAGATAAGTACGATTATATTTTTTTTCAAGTTCCCCATCGTTTCTCCTTTGGAGCAAGGCTTTTTTTACTAGACTTCTTGCGAAACCATAGATTGAACATAACCTATGGTTTCGCAAGAAGTCTAATAGTAACACAAGAAGATAAAGCCAGCCTTTGGTCTTTGAGAAGCATGGATAAATATAATGATAATAATTATCGTATTAAACTTATATTAATCTTTTCCGGCTATACTTTTGATACCGATTATCATTTTAAGGAGAAAGAATGTTACGCACTCTCATGGCGGCCGGCCTCTTGACATCTATAGCTTTTGCCGCCGCACAAGTCAATGTTTATTCCCACCGGCACTATGCGGCGGATAAACAGCTTTTTGAAACTTTCGAAAAGAAAACGGGAATCAAGGTCAACGTGGTCAAGGCAAAAGCGGACGAGCTGATCAAGCGGCTTGAAAGCGAGGGGGAAAACTCCCCCGCCGATATCTTAATCACCGCCGACGCCGCACGCCTGCATCTGGCTAAATCCAAAGGTTTGCTCCAAAGCGTCGATTCGGCGTTTTTAAACGCAACCGTACCCGCGAAATTGAGAGACCGTGACGGCCGCTGGTTTGCGCTGACAAAACGCGCGCGGATCATTGTCTACAATAAGGACACGATCGATCCCGGAGAGCTTTCCACCTATGAAGCCCTTACGGAGGAAAAGTTCCGCAAAAAGATCCTCATAAGAAAATCCTCCAACGTCTATAACCAATCCCTGCTTGCTTCCATCATCGCCAACGACGGCGAAGAAGCGGCGAGAAAGTGGGCAGAGGGGATGGTGCGCAACTTCGCCAGAACCCCCCGCGGTAACGACAGGGATCAGATGAAAGCCGTGGCCGCAGGCTTTGGAGATATCGCCGTAGTCAACACCTACTACGTGGGCAAACTGCTTAACTCCCGCAAAATCAACGAGGTGGCCGTCGGGAAAAAGATGGGCGTGTTTTTCCCCAACCAGGAGGGTCGGGGAACGCATATCAACATCTCCGGTGCGGGAGTGGTGAAACACAGTCCCAACAAAGACAACGCCGTAGCGCTTCTGGAGTTTTTGCTATCCCAGGAGGCACAGCGGGTTTTTGCCCGGGCCAATTACGAATATCCCGTCAATCCGGAGGTTGCCCCATCAAAGCTGCTCCAATCCTGGGGAGCGTTCAAAGAGGACGATCTGCCCCTGAATAAACTGGGGGAAAATAACGCCGAAGCGGTTCAAATCTTTAATGAAGCGGGATGGAGATAGGGTGAAATCCATCCCCTCCCGCTGGGTCGTTTTTTCAACCCTGCTGACCCTGACCCTGCTGCTGCCCCTTGGCGTGATCATATACAACGCCCTGGGGGCGCAGAGCGAAACCTTGGCACATTTAAAACAGACGGTACTCAACCGCTATATCACCAACACCCTTTTACTCCTGTGCGGCGTGGGGATACTGAGTTTCCTTTTCGGCACGCTCGGTGCGTACTTCGTCACCTTTTACCGGTTTAGATTTGCCAAGTTTTTCTCCGTCGTTTTGGTTCTGCCCTTTCTGATCCCCTCATATATTCTGGGGTTTATCTACTCCGATCTTTTGGGTTTTTTCGGGCCCGTTCATATGTTTTTGCAAGGATTGGGCATCACCTGGTATTTTGACGTTTTGCAGATGCCTACCGTAGTGATCTTGCTGTCTTTGGCCCTGTATCCCTACGTTTATCTTATCGTCCGCGCCTCCTTTGCCCAAAACTCTGCGGCGCTGCTCAACCCCGCTTTGTCGCTGAAAGCGGGCTATTTCAGGATTTTTTACAAAGTGATCCTCCCCCTTTCAAGACCCGCAATCGTGGGCGGTTTGAGTTTGGTGATGATGGAGACGATCAGTGAATACGGCCTTGTCAAATACTTTGGCGTCGATACGCTCAGCACCGCCGTTTTTACCGCCTGGTTCGGACTGGGCGACATTTACAGCGCGGCGTATATCTCCAGTGTTGCGATGCTGATCGTTTTTGCACTTTTGATCATAGAGCGCTTCAACCGCGGCAGCGCACGCTATAAAAGCGAAGCGATGCAACAGCCCCTCCAAAAACGCCGCGCCGGCCCCGTTTTGAGCATTTTTATCGTTTTGTTTTTATCGATCCCCTTTCTCTTCGGCTTTCTTCTTCCCTTTGCCTGGATCGTCAAATATGCGTGGATCCATGCGGGAGAGGTTATCGACAGGGAGTATCTGCAAATTGTGCTTCAAAGCTTTTCCGCGGCCGCCGTCTCCGCGTTTGCGGTGGTATTGATCGCTTTGATTCTCGGATATAGTGCCAGGGTTTTTCAAACTCCCTATATGCGCTACCTGCTCAAAGCCGCAACCCTGGGATACTCCATCCCCGGAGCCGTCATCGCGGTGGGTATTTTGATGCTTGCGGGTTTGCTAGACACCTTTTTCATCGCTACCTTTTCCCTGGACGGGCTTGTTCTGGGGGGATCGCTCGTGCTGCTGTGTTTTGGCTACTGCGTACGCTTTTTGGCCGTAGGGCTCAACAGCGTCGAATCCAGCTTTGAAAAGGTGGGAAGCGGCGTAAACAAAGCTTCTCGCAGTTTGAACAAATCCCTGCTGCAAACCCTGCTGCGTATAGATCTCCCCCTGATCAGGGGAGCTTTGTTTGCAGGTTTTATTCTGGTCTTTATCGATATTTTAAAAGAGTTGCCCGCTACGCTGATCCTGCGCCCGTTTAATTACGAAACCCTGGCAACAAAAACCTATGAACTGGCGATGAACGAGATGGTTCAAGAATCCGCCATCTATGCGCTGAGCATCGTCGCCGTTTCGATTATCCCCATTCTTATCACCCTGAGGAGTTACCGATGAAACCTTTGCTACGACTTGACGATATTTATAAACGCTTCGGCTCAAAAGAGGTGCTGCAGCGCATTTCACTGGATATCCAAAGGGGCGAAATCATCTCCCTGCTGGGAAAAAGCGGCAGCGGCAAAAGCACCCTTTTAAACGTCATCGCCGGTTTCGAATCGCCGCAGCAAGGCTCGGTTACGCTGGGGGCGAGAGAGATCACCCACACCCCCGCAAATAAGCGCGATATCGGTTTCGTTTTCCAAAACTACGCCCTTTTCCCCCATATGAATGTTTTGGAAAATATCACTTTCGGCATCTCCCATCTGCCCAAAAAGGAGCAACGCAGCAAAGCGGCACAGCTGCTGGAACTGGTACAGCTGCAAGCGTACGCAAACAGTTACCCCCACCAACTCTCCGGGGGGCAGCAGCAGCGCATCGCCCTTATCCGCGCCATGGCACTGGAACCGGAGCTGATTTTGCTCGACGAACCCTTCAGCGGAATCGATGCCATACTCAAAACGCAGATTCAAAAGCAGCTGCTGCAAATTTTGCGCGCGACGCAAAAAACCGCGCTGATTGTCACCCACGATGCCAAAGAGGCGATGGCGATGAGCGATAAGATTATCTATCTGGAAAATGGCAGGATTACCCAATACGATACTCCCGAAAATATTTACCGGAACCCGAAAACAAAAGAGATCGCCACCAGTTTCGGCGTCGCCAACTTTCTGCAGCGCGACGGCAAACTCTACTGTCTGCGCCCCGAGGCATGTTCGCTGGCTAGAGACGGAGAGTTTCCCGTCAACGTCACCCACTGCATGTTTGAGGGGGAGCGCTTTAACGTCGAGGTTCGGCTGCAAAATACTTTTTTACGGCTTTTTTGCTCCTCCAGGCCCCAAAACAACCAGCTGCGCCTCTCTATCGACTGGGACAAAGCGGTGGAGTTGGAAAAGATCAATTGACATAAATCCCCTATCAAAATCTTTTGCTACACTATATAATAGACTTCTTGCAAAACACTACAAAGGAGCCACCATGTTAAAAGATCTCATCTACTCCTCCGTAGGAGCGGCTTTACTAACGAAAGAAAAGTTCGAGGAGGAGATTGAAGGATTCCATGAGAAAAATTCCAAAAACCGTGAAAGGGCGAAGGAGCTGTATGAGCAGTTGCAGCAAAAAGGGCAACAGGAGGAGCAGCGCTTCAAAGCCGAACTCAAAGGGATGATCAAAGAGGTGATCGAGGAGATGGGCATAGCCACGAAAGACGATCTAAAAAACGTAAAAAAGTAGCCTTTTGTCCGTGCGTCACTTTTCTCCCCTACGGATCTACCGTATTTTTCGGTTTTTAACCACCGTCTTTTTACTGATCAAAAACAAACGCAGGATCCTGCTGCTCCCCCCGCTTTCGCCTAAAAAGCTGGAAAAGACGATCAATGAGCTGGGGGTAAGCTTTATCAAACTCTCCCAGGTTCTTGCGACCCGCAGCGACTTTTTCCCCGAGCCATATCTGCACCGGCTCCAGAAGGTACACGACGCCGTCCCCGCCATGGGGAAAAAAGAGTTCCAAACCGCTTTTGACAACGCTTTTGCGAGCGATCCCTTTGAAGATTTTGACTTCACTCCCATCGCCAGCGCCTCCATCGGACAGGTACATAAAGCAAGCTACAAAGGAGAAACGGTAGCGGTCAAACTCAAACGCCTGGGGATTAAAAAGCGTATTAAAGCCGATATGTTTCTTCTTCATCTTTTTCTGCGCCTCTTTCAACCCCTCTTTTCGGAAAAGACGAAAAACTCCATCGAAACGGTAATCACCGAATACTCCAAGATGCTGTTTGAGGAGGTCAGCTTTTATCAAGAGGTGCGCAACCTCAAAAAGTTCTCTTACGTTTACGCCCACTGCGGCGTCACCTTTCCCACACCCGTAGAGGAGTTGTGCAACGACGACGTTATCGTGATGGATTACCTGGAGGGGTTCAGCTTTGACGACAAAGCGGCGATAATGCGCAGCGGGATCGATATCGACGCCGTGATAGAAAAACTGGTCCATTTTTACGTGGAGCAGATGCTGATCAACGGCTATTTCCACGCCGATCCCCACCCGGGTAACCTCCGGATCGGCGCAGGGGGAGAGCTGATCCTGCTTGATTTCGGGATGGTAAAAAATATCGATAACGCCACGCGCCTGGCACTGGTGGAGATGGTCAAAGCCGCCAACGAAAAGGATTTTGACCTCTATATCTCCGCGTGCAAACGCCTTGGCGTAGTTTCATACGATGCGAACCAGAGCGAAATGATCGCTTTTACCGAAAAGATGTTTGAAATCTTCGAAGATGATACCCTCGATGCCAAAAGTATGCAAACCCTGGCGACGGAGGTCCTTGAAACCACCCATTCGATGCCCTTTAAGCTGCCCCAGGACGCCATCTACGTTTTACGCGTCAGCGCGATTATCGAAGGTTTGGGGACCACCTATATCGAAAATTTCAACGGGGTAAAAGATATCTTGCCCATCTTAAAAAGAAATTTGACCAAAGCGCTGGGAGGGGAGCGCTTTACACAGCTGTTCAAAGAGGAGATCAGCGATCTGCCCCTGACGATCAAGCATATAAAAAATATCATCAACAAAGCCAGTGAGGGCAGCCTGGAGGTAACGCTCGAAACCAATCAGCTTGAAAGTATCCAGCAGCGTTCGGGCAATGCGCAAAAGCGCTACGCGCTTTGTTTTGCGCTGATGTTTCTGGGGGTGTACCTGCACCTGCAGGAGCTGCCTCTACTCTCGGCAACCGCTTTCGGCGCGGGATTTTTAGGGGTTGTTTTTAAACGTTAGCGGATAATTTCGATATTTTTCTGACTGCGCAGCTTTTGAAAGTGCAGTTTGATCGCTTCCTCCCTTTTATCCTTTTTCCACGCCTGCATCACTTGATTGCGCACTTGCTCGTAGGGCAAAATGCTACTGCCGATTTTGTCATTGACGAAAAAGGAGAGATACCCCTCTCCCACGTCGATAACGGGAGTGAATTTCCCCTCCGGGGTATTTTGCAGCAGATACTGCAAATTGGCATTCAACTCCTGCGCGCTGATCGTCTCTTTACTTTTCATAATCCCCGCATCGCTGCTGAAGGGATCGCGGATATAACTTTCGATCACCTGTTTATCCTGGGCAAGGTATTTCGTCACCGTCGCCCGTTCAAAGGTCGAGAACTGCTCCTTATGGTTTTGGTAATACACCTTCAGCGCCGAAGCGGTGGGGTTGCTGAGTTTGATATTGGCGAGACGGTCAAAAAGCCGTTTTTTCCGCAGCTTCTCGGCGAACTCCTGTTTATACTCCAGATAATCCACGCCGCTGTTTTCCACCATCATTTGAAACTGGGTCATGGAAAGCCCGTTTTGTGCCGCCATATTTTCCAATTCCCGATCAACTTCAAAATCGCTCACTTCGATCCCCAGACGCTCGCTCTCCATCTCTTCGAGTTTCTCCTGCACGAGCATCTCGGCCGCTTCGTTGTCGCTCAACTTGTAATTTTGCTTCGCTTTATCGATATCGTAGAGCGTAATCGGTTTATCGCCGACAACGATGGCCACGGCATTGACCAACCCCGCCTGCAAAGTCAGCGCCGCCGCCAAAAGATATACAAATATTTTCATATCAGCCCTTTTTTTAAAGTATTATACTATAATTATAACCAACTCACAGGGGGCAAAACCTGAAGTAAAAAGAGGTTTGGACAATCTTTTTTTATAAAATTTGCCGTTAATATTACAAGAGATATGATTTTGATAGATCGATAGTTAAAGGTTTTATATGGTCGTAACACGATTTGCACCGAGTCCCACCGGATATCTCCACATCGGGGGGTTGCGCACGGCGCTGCTAAACTACCTCTGGGCACGGAAAAACGGTGGAAAATTCTATCTCCGTATCGAGGATACGGATTTAAAGCGAAACTCCCAGGAAGCGATGGAAGCGATTTTACAAGCGTTTGAATGGGTCGGTTTGGACTATGACGGAGAAGTGGTTTACCAATCCAAGCGTTTTGATCTGTACAAACAGTATGTACAGCAGCTTCTGGATGAGGGAAAAGCGTACTACTGCTATATGAGCAAAGAGGAGCTCGATGCGCTCAGAGCCCAGCAGATGGAGCGCGGCGAGCGGGCACGCTATGACGGCAGATACCGCGATTTCGACGGAACGCCGCCGGAGGGAATCGATCCGGTCGTACGTATCAAAGCCCCCCAAGACGGCACTATCGTCGTACAAGACGGCGTCAAGGGAGATATCTCCATCAGCGCCGACGAAGTGGATGATTTTATTATCGCCAGAGCCGACGGGACGCCCACATACAACTTCGTCGTCGCCGTCGATGACGCGACCATGGGCTTAACCGACGTAATCCGGGGAGATGACCACCTTTACAACACGCCCAAGCAGCTGGTTGTATATGAAGCGCTGGGCTTTACCCCGCCGAAGTTTTACCATGTTCCCATGATCAACAATGAACAGGGTAAAAAACTTTCCAAACGCGACGGCGCGACCGACGTGATGGATTATAAAAGTATGGGGTATCTGCCCGAAGCGCTGTTAAACTTTTTGGTACGCCTTGGCTGGAGCTACGGGGATCAGGAGATCTTTTCCCTGGAGGAGATGCTAGAAAAGTTCAACCCCAAAGATTTGAACAAGAGCCCCTCCAGTTACAATCTGGACAAGCTCAACTGGCTCAACTCCCACTATATCAAAAACTGCTCCAACGATCAGCTGGCAAAGATGCTTGAAGCCTTTGACATCTATATCTTCAGCCACGATAAGAAAGAGATCCTGCTCGATGAGTCTAAGGAGCGCAGCAAAACGATTAAAGAGTTGGCGCAAAACGTGTATATGATTGTCACCGATCCCGAAGAGTTCGATAAAAAAGCGGTGAAAAAGGCGCGTAAAAATGCCGATATACTCAAAGAGTTTAAAGCTTATCTCGGTCAAATTGAGCAAAAACTACACCTTCCCAGCGATTACCACCAGGTTATAGAAACCTTTTTAAACAAAAACGATCTGGGTTTTGGTAAACTTGGACAACCGCTTCGTGTAGCACTCTTGGGACAGATGGCCGGCCCGGGGCTGGATGTGGTGATGAGTACCATCGGCAAAGACCAGACGCTCAAACGTATCGACACCGCCGTGGAATTTTTTGAAAGGCAGGAGGGATAACCCAGTGACTTTATACATCGAGATCGCGATCGCCTTATTGCTGCTTGTTTTGATCGTTATTGAGTATAAGCGGTTTACGGCCCAGAAGCAGGTTGCTGCAACCGACAGGGACGCTTCGGGTTCCGCCGCGTATAAGCGCCAGAAAACTACCCACAACAATATGGGCTGCACCTTTCTGGAGTCGCACATCGATGAGGAGGTCAGCAAACTGCAGCGCTACAGCTCCTACGGCGTCACGCTGATGAACTTCAGTATGAATGCCGATCCCGCGGATATTTTACACGAACTGCGGGATTTTATCCGCAAAAGCGACCGCATCTTCGTCTGCGAAGATAAGGTTTATATCTTTTTTCCCTTTATCCAGGATGATCAAAATACGCGTATCAAAATTGAAAACCGCATCGTCGGTCATCTGGAAAAACAGTTGAAGAAAAAGTTGCAATTTACCAATTTGAAGTTCCAGCGCTTCGAATACGACCCCCAGTTTAAACGGGAGTTAATTGCCGTCCCGACGCAGAAGTAGCGACGCTATCTTTTCCGCCCCTTCCGGGGCGATGCAGGAGTCAAGCTCCGCGCTTGCCCGCTCAATATCCTCTTTTGTAAGCGCCGCAAAGAAATCCACGTCCAGCGCATCCTGGCGCATGATCCACGCCGCCCCCTTTTGCCGCAAAAACAAAGCGTTGTAGTACTGGTGATCCCCCGCGGCATAGGGAAAGGGGATAAACAAAGCCGGCAGCGCGTTGGCGGCTAATTCCCACAGCGTCGACGCCCCCGCCCGCGCTACTGCGAAATCGGCTCGCTGCATCTTCTGCTCCAACGCGTCACTGAAAGCAAACAGTTCCACATCCTCTTTTCCCAGTTTGGCATATTCGGTTTTAAGCCACTCGTAATCACGCTGCCCGCACTGATGGATAATAGTAAAATCGTAGCGTTTGGCCACTTCCAAAGCGAAGCTGTTGATCCCGCGGGCCCCCTGTGAACCGCCCAGAAAGATCACCGTTTGCAACTCGCTGCGTCGCCGCGCGGATTGGAAAAAGCGCTTTTTAACCGGATAGGGATGGGCTTTTGGGCCGAATGATTCGATAAACTCCGCGGCAAAGGGGCGAAGCAGCCGATTCAGCCTGCCCTGACGGGCATTTTGTTCATGGATGACCAGCGGCTTGCCCAAAACCACCGCCGCCAAAGCAGCCGGTGCGGCGGAAAAACCGCCCACGCTGAAAACACAGGAAGCTTTTCGCACCAATCCCAGTGAACGGAAAAAAGCCTTGATCAATTTCCACAGGGCTTTTCCCTTGTCCAAGCCCCGTTTATCGACGATGCCCGTGGTATCGAGGAAATACTTTTCACTGAAGCGGGGATCGCTTTCAAACCACTGCCGGTCCTGCCCCTTTTGCGACCCCACGTACACTCCGCCATCGATATGTTCGGCCACGGCGTCGATGATCGCCAGGTGACCGCCGGTACCCCCGCCGGTAAAAAGGATCACAGCACCACCTTTTTACTGATCATCAATACCATCCCGATAGCGATGGAGGAGGCGATAATATGGCTCCCCCCGTAGCTGAGAAACGGTACGGCGATCCCCTTGATCGGCGCGATCCCGCTGATACCGTAAGCGTTGATCAAAAAAGAAAGCCCGATCACCATCGCCGTCCCGACCCCGAAAAGGTAGTAGCGGCTGTCCAGACTCCGCCCGGCGATTTTAAAGATACGAAAGATCAGTACCACAAAAAGCATGGTCAAAACAGATACCCCGAAAAAGCCCAGCTCCTCGGTAATCCCCGCCAGTACGAAGTCGGTGTGCACCTCACTGAGATATCCCAGTTTGAACTGCCCGTTGCCAAGCCCGGTCCCGAACAGATCACCGTTGTTGATGGAGTTGAGCGAGTGGCCGATCTGGTAGGGTTCTTCGCCGGATTTGACCCGCAGATACTTTTCCAGCCCCGCAGGCAGGATTTGAAATACGAAATCCTGGATCATGGACCACCAGGAGCGGATACGCTCGATACGGTGATCGCTGATAAGGATAAAGAAGGTAAACGCCGCCAGTGCCACCGCGAAGATGGAGCTAAACAGCCGCAGACTTTTGCCCGCGAAAAGCAGCATCGTCGCCAGGGTGACGCTTAGTACCACCACTTGACCGAAATCGTTTTGAAAGATGGCGATCAATACCACGACGACGGCAAAGACCCCCATATAGGGCAGCACTTCCAGAAGCTCCTCTTTATAGGGTTTTTTCCCGTCGTGGGGAGCGAATTTTCTCGAAAAACTCCACGCCAAAAACCATACGAAGCCGATTTTGAAAAATTCGACGGGGGAGATGGAAACCACCCCGAGATTGATCCAGCGCTTCGCCCCGCCCACTTCCCGAACGATCGATTCGGGCATAAACTGCATCGCTATCATCGCCGCCAGAAAGAAAAGAAACATAAACGCCCCCACCCGGTTAAACCACAGATCGGGATCCAGGCGCGCAAGGGTGAAAATGATGATAATCCCTAAAAATACGGCGATACCCTGCTTGATGAAGAAGCTGAACTCATCAAGTCCAAACAGCATCGTCACATAGGTCGATAGGGAGTAGGTAAAGACAAGGCTTACCGTTAAAAGTGCGATGGTCAGTTGCAGAAGATGTCTATCGATCATTACACGGCTACTTTTTGTTTTATTTTATCCAAAAAGGGGTTCGAAAAAGATTATAAATTTCTATTTCTGAACCGTTCAAATTGGTATGCTTTTTGCTTTTTTATCGGTAAGTTCAAAATAAGGAGTCCCCATGGAGATCAGTACAGCAAGAACCCTCGCCTATGAAGCACTGGATCACAGGGCGATGCGACAGGATTTAATCGCAAGTAATATTTCCAATGTGGATACTCCCTTTTACAGACCCAAAGATATCGCTTTTGAGCAGATGCTCGCACAGAAAAAAGCGAAGCTGATGGACGGTGACAGCTCCGGGGAGCTCAAACTCGCCAGCACAAACGCAACGCACCTGCAACCCGATGAAGAGATCGACTCCTCCAAGCCCACGGTTTTTTACCGGGACGGCCACATGGCCAGAAATGACGGCAACAGCGTCGATCTGGATACCGAGACCACCGAACTTTCCAAAAACGGGGTGATGTACAACGGTTTGCTCGCCGCGCTCAAAAAAGACAAGATGATCTTTATGAACGTTATCGAATCATCGGCAAAAATTTAATAAGTAGATAAAAAACAGAGGACAGATTATGGCATTTTTAAGCAGTTTTGATATCAGCGGATACGGATTAACGGCACAGCGCCAGCGCATCAACGCGGTCAGTTCCAATATTGCCAACGCCAATACGACCAGAACCGACGAGGGAGGCCCCTACCGACGAAAAGAGGTTGTCTTTCAAGCTTTCAACTTCGATAAAGTTTTAAATGATAAAATAAATGAAGATAGCAATATGCTCAAGTTCGAAGATCCCCTGGACGAAGGCGATCTGGGAAAAGAGCCAAATCCCGCACTCCACGGTGTGCGTGTGGATAAGATCGTACGTGACGACAGCGAACCGATCATGAAGTACGACCCCAGCCACCCAGATGCGAATGCGAAAGGCTATGTGGCGTTTCCAAATATTAACCCGGTGATCGAAATGGCCGATCTGATAGAAGCCACGCGAGCGTATCAAGCCAACGTATCCGCTTTCCAAAGCGCGAAAACCATGGCAACGAGTGCGATAGAGATGATGAGGACTTAGATAGATGTCAAACATTAATGATATTAAACAATTAAACAATGTAAATACCTTAAATAAACCTGACAGCAAAACCGATAAGTCCGGCGATCTTGATTTCGGGAAGATGCTTAAAGATACCATCAATGAATCAAATGCGATCCAGAAGGATTCCGAAGAGGCGCTTGCTGATATGGCTACCGGACAGATCAAAGATCTGCACCAGGCAGCCAAATCCATCGGAAAAGCTGAAGTCAACATGAAAATGATGCTTGAGGTAAGAAACAAAGCGATCACGGCATATAAAGAAATCCTGAAAACACAGATATAGCGGCTAGCCTATGAAGCCTGAGGAACAGATCGCCCAGCAAAAGGTCAGAGTACTGATCTTTTTCGCCCTTTTTGTATTTTTCACCGCCATCTTTCTTGCCAAAATGGGCTATGAGGCCCTGGGCGAGAGGGAACTTCCTCCCCAAAAAACCACCCTCCACAACAAA
Organism: Epsilonproteobacteria bacterium tcs-49; assembly: GCA_002049495.1. Lineage (GTDB taxonomy): Bacteria > Campylobacterota > Campylobacteria > Campylobacterales > Sulfurovaceae > TCS-49. Next base: position 71,810 of record LLYS01000005.1, read on the forward strand.
TCGATGCGGGGCAAGATCATCAGCAAGGACGGCTTTACCCTCAGCGAATCCACCAAACTCTACAAAGCGATGATCTACGCCAAGGGGATCGAAGAGGGGAAGCGGGATCTGTTTATAAACCTGTTTAGTATCTACAGCGGTATGGACCCCAAGCGGGTACGCAAACGCCTGGGCAATTTCGACCGCACGGTGGTGCTGTCGTACAAGATCGATGCGACCAAGGCGAAATACCTCAAAGAGCTTTCCCGGAAACTGTACAAGCTGGGCGTTTACAAGCGCCTGCATAAAAGCGACGGCACTACCGTCACCTATAAACTCGAAATCCTCGAAAGCGGTGAATCCAGGGAGTTTTTCTACCTCGATACCCTCACTCCGCTTTTGGGGCACATGACTAAAATCGACGATGACGGCTACACCAAACCGGCGGGTCTCAAGGGCGTAGAGCGCTCCTACGAGCGCGAACTCAGCAGCGGCGTCGACGGTAAATGGGAAGGCAAACGCGACGTTTTGGGCGATATCATCTTAGACAGCAACAGCATCCGCAAAGCCCGTCACGACGGATTTGACGTTTATCTCAATATCAACTTAAAGTTCCAAAAACGGGTTGAACAGATTCTTGATGAGTATCAAGAAAAGCTCCAAGCCCAGGAGATCATAGCGGTCGTCATGGACAGCATCAGCGGCAAGGTCCTCAGCTTCGCCTCTTCCAACCGCTATATTCCCGACAATATCAAGCAAAACCAGATCGGCTACCTCAATCCGACCGCGACGGAGTACCTTTACGAACCGGGGTCGGTGATCAAGCCCATCACCTTTACGATTTTGCTCGAACAGGACAAGGTCAATCCTTTGGAAATTATCAAAGTGGAAAACGGCCGCTACCGTCTCAACGGCCACCTTATTACCGATGAGCACAAAAAGATGTGGCTCAGCGCGGAAAATATCCTGGTTTACTCTTCAAATATCGGTATCGCCAAGCTGGCCCAGCGCCTGGAGGGGTATGAGATGTATGAGGGGTTCAAGCGCTTTGGCTTGACGGAAAAAAGCGGCATCGACCTGCCCTATGAAAACGTGGGACGGATGAAATCCCTTTCCAAACTCAACCGTGCCATATATAAAGCCAACACCGGCTACGGCTACGGGCTGAGCGTAAATCTGATGCAGCTGCTGCGCGCCCATACGGTATTTAACAACGGCGGCTATCTGCTCCAGCCCCAGGTGGTAAACTATATCCAAAAGGAGGATAAGCGCTATATCCAAAAGCCCCGGCGGCAGCAGATCCTCTCCTCCACCGTCGCCGCGCAGATGAACGGGATTTTGCAGAAGGTGGTCAAAGAGGGCAGCGGCCAGCGCGCGCAGATCGAGGGGTTGAGCATCGGCGGGAAAACGGGAACGGCGCACATCTCCGTCAAGGGCCGCTACCGCAACTTGTACAACTCCACCTTCATAGGATTTGTCAATGATGAAAAGAATCGCTATAATATAGCCGTACTGACCGTCAAACCGAAGAAAAAATATTATCACTTTGCATCGTTGACGTCGGTGCCGGTGTTCAAAGAGATCGCTTTGAAAATGATCGAACTGGACTTTTTGAAACCGCGGAAAAAGAAGGAGTAGCATGGCTTTGGAACATAAAGAAAAGGTAGATACCAAACTGGCTTTTCCCAAAAAGTATGAAGTTTTGTTACACAACGATGATTATACGACGATGGATTTCGTCATCGAGATACTAAAAGAGTTTTTCAATAAAAGCGAGCACGATGCATACAATATCATGCTCAAAATACACAAGCAGGGCTTAGCCGTCTGCGGCGTATACACCAAAGAGATCGCCGAGACCAAGGTTGAACAGGTCACCGCCGCGGCGAAACAAAACGGCTTCCCGCTGCTTGCGACCATGAGGAAGCAAGATGATTAGTAAAGAGTTAAACGAAGTTTTTCAAAGCGCCATAGAGTTTGCCAAAGAGTACAACCATGAGTATTTAACCCTGGAACACCTGTTTTTAGCCTGCCTGCGCCACCAGCAGGGGGTAGGCATCTTTGAGAGCCTGCAGGTGGATATCGAGAGTATGAAAAAGGAGTTGATGCACTACGTCGTAGCGCACAACGAATCCCTCTCCGCACCCAAGGAGCCGGTGGAGACCATGGCACTTTCACGGGTACTGGAGCGGATGATGATCCATATCCAAAGCTCGGGCAAGGAAAACGCCACCGTGGGCGACTTTATCGTCGCGGCCACCAGCGAAGAGGAATCGATCAGCGCGTACCTGCTGAGCAAGTATGCCGTGGATCGGTTAGATATTCTTGAAGTGATCGCCCACGACGAACCCGTGGTAGAGGTCAAGGAGCAAAAGCAGGAGAAAAAAAGTCCCCTGGAGCAGTTTTGTACCCACCTGAACAAGATAAAACACAAGATCGACCCCATCATCGGCCGCGAAAGCGAGGTGGAGCGGGTGTATCAAATCCTGGAGCGCAAAAAGAAAAACAATCCCCTGCTCGTAGGCGAAGCGGGCGTGGGCAAAAGCGCCATCGTCGAAGGGGTGGTTTTGCAAGATGACAAATATGAAATCTACTCCCTCGATATCGCCGCTTTGATGGCGGGGACGAAGTACCGGGGCGAGTTTGAAAAGCGCTTGAAAGTGGTGATCGAAGAGCTCAAACAGATCCCAAACAGCGTTTTGTTTATCGACGAGATCCACACAATCGTGGGCAGCGGGGCGACCAACGGATCGAGCATGGATATGTCCAATCTGCTCAAACCCGCCCTGGCAAAATCGGAGATCAAGTGCATCGGCGCGACGACCTATGAGGAGTACCGCAACTATATCCTCAAAGACAAAGCCCTCAGCCGCCGCTTCAGCAAGGTCGATATCAAAGAACCCGGCAGCGGCGATACCCTTAAGATCCTGACGGGGCTGAAACCGCTGTATGAGAAACACCACGGCGTCAAATACAGCCAAAACGCCCTCAAACAGGCGATCTACCTCTCAAAACGCTATATCCACGACCATTTTCTGCCCGATAAAGCGATCGATATCATCGATGAAGCGGGCAGCCTGTTCAAACGCAAAAACAAAACCCATATCAACAGTAAAGATATCGAAAAGGTGGTAGCGAAGATGCTCAATCTCACCGGCATCAAAAGCGACAAGGAGCATTTGAAAAATTTGGAAAACCACCTCAAAGCCCGCATCATCAACCAGGATGACGCGATCAAAGTGCTGACCCGGGCGATCAAGCGTTCGCATCTGAAACTGGACCGGGAAAAACCCATGGGCAGCTTTATGTTTGTCGGCCCGACCGGTGTGGGGAAAACGGAGCTTTCCAAGCAGTTGGCCAAAGAGTTGGATATGCACTTCTTAAAATTTGACATGAGCGAGTATATGCACAGCCACACCGTCAGCCGCCTCGTGGGTTCCCCTCCGGGATACGTGGGTTATGAAGAGGGGGGACTGCTGACAGAACAGATCCGCAAACACCCCCACAGCGTCGTCGTCTTTGACGAGATCGAAAAGGCCGACAGCAGCCTGATCAACATCTTTTTACAGCTGCTTGACAGTGCGCAGCTAACCGACAACAGCGGTCATGTGGCTGACTTTAAAAACTGTATCGTGATCATGACCAGCAACCTGGGGGCAAACGACAGTGAAGCGATGGGTTTCGTGGGCGGAGAGAGCCGCTACGAATCCGCGCTCAAAGAGTACTTCAGCCCCGAATTTCTCAACCGCATCGAAACGCAGGTGGTGTTTAACCAGCTTGATGCCAAAGATATGGAAAAGATCACCAAATTGGAGCTGCACGAACTGGAACAAAAGCTTAAAAACGTCACCATCGACATCACGCCCGCCGCCCTGCGGGAGTTGGCGAAGATGGGGTACGACAAACGCTACGGCGCGAGAAACCTGCAGCGCACCGTCGATGAAAAGATCGTCACGGTGTTGACTGATGAGATTCTCTTTGGCAAGCTGCAAAAGGGCGGCACGGTCAAGATCGGCTATAACAAAGGGTTAACCTTTCGCTATGTTTAACGCTCCCCCCATTCCCCGATTGGGGTATGATCATATCTTCCCCGACCCCAAAGAGGCGATGGAGGAGGGGCTGCTGGCTTACGGCGGCGATCTGAACCCCGACCGGGTGTTGACCGCCTACCGCAAAGGGATCTTCCCCTGGTTCAACCCCGGCGATCCCATCCTCTGGTGGTCGCCCAACCCCCGGGCACTGCTCTTTCCAAAGCAGTTTAAATGTTCCAGATCCCTGCGCAGGACCCTGCGCAACAAACCCCACGACATCTACTTCGACCGCAACTTTGAAGCGGTCATTCGCCACTGTTCCACCGTCCCCAGAGAGGATCAGGATGGCAGCTGGATCACCAAAGAGATGATCAACACCTACTTGCTGCTGCATCAAAGGGGATTTGCCCACAGCGTGGAGATCTATATGGATAATCAACTCGTAGGCGGTCTTTACGGAGTCAGCATCGGCAGCGCCTTTTTCGGCGAATCGATGTTTACCCTGCGGCGCGACGCTTCGAAGATGGCGTTTTACTACCTCTGCGAATTTGCCAAGATCCACGGCTTTGATTATATCGATTGCCAAATGCCCACGCCCCATCTGGAAAGCTTGGGCGCGGTTGCCGTAGAGCGGGACGATTTTCTCGACCTGCTTGAAATCTCCAACTTTAAAAGATCGGTTTTGGGCGATTGGCAGGAGGCGTGGGAGGGTCAAAAAGATGCGGATTGAACAAACGACGCTTACCCTGCCCCCTTTTCCCCGGGGTTTTCACCTCATCACCGATCATATCATCGAGGGGTTTCCCGCAATCGGGGATTTTGATACGGCGATACTGCATCTGTTTTTGCAGCATACCAGCGCATCGCTGAGCCTCAATGAAAACGCCGATCCTACGGTGCGCCGGGACCTGGAGGCGCTGTGCAGCGACCTCTTCGACGACAAAGCCTATTACCGCCACACCTACGAAGGTACGGATGATATGCCCGCCCACGTCAAAAGCGCCATGCTGGGCGTTTCGCTGAACCTCCCCGTGACAAAGGGCCGATTAAATCTGGGCACCTGGCAGGGGATCTATCTCGGAGAGCACCGAGACAGGGGCGGTTCCAGAAGGATCGTCGCTACCCTTACCGGTCGCTAGCTTGTACGACAATTCGATTTCTCCCCCCGGCTTTGGCTTCATATAGCGCGTCATCGGCCCCACCGGCCTATGACGTCGGTTTTTCGCACATGGCTTTGAAAGATACCGGCAAACCGGGTGAGTACTTTGTCGCCGATTTGGTGTCCGTAGCCGTCGTTGACGGATTTGAAGCGGTCGATATCGAGCAAACACAAACTAAACGTGTGCGGGTACCTTTGGTTTCTGCCTACTTCGCCGGAAGGGTAGTACAGTACCGTTTAAGCGGTTTTGCCGTAGCGTAGCCCTTGACCACACCGGCGCTCTTTTGTATTGATCATCTGTGGATAATATCGAGTTCACCCATCGGTAAATTACTTCCCACAACAAAACAGAGCTTTACCGCAATCGTTATATCACACAAAACAGCCTGAGCCAAGATCGCGCAGGGATCTCTCCACCTCCCCTGCCGCCGAAGGCTTGTGGTGCAGATACCCCTGTATCTGCTCGCACCCGTTTTGCAGTAAAAACGCTTCCTGCTCCCTGGTCTCGACCCCTTCCGCGATCACGGTGAGTTGAAAACTTTTTGCCATGGCGATGATCGCTTTGACCATCTCCTCATCGTTTTGATCCCCGGGGATATCCCGGACAAAGGATTGGTCGATTTTGAGCTTATCGATAGGCAGCCGCTTTAGATACGCCAGGGAGGAGTATCCGGTACCGAAATCATCCATAGCGATCTCGATTCCGAAATCCGCAAGGGCTTTGAGCTTTTCGATACTGGAATCGGGATTTTTCATAATCTGGGTTTCGGTCACTTCCAAAGCCAGGGATTCGGGCCCCATCTGCGCCTGCCGCAAAGCGTTTTGTACCTTCTTTATAAAGCCCTCGTCCTCCAGCCACAGCGGAGAAAGGTTCAGCGAAAGCCTGCCCGGTTCATATCCCGCCTCCTGCCACGCTTTCCAGCGCCGCAGACAGCGATGCATCATCCACTCATCCAACTGTAAGATAAACCCCGTCTCCTCCGCAAAGGGGATAAACTTTCCGGGAGGGACCATCCCCTTTTGCGGATGTTTCCAGCGTATGAGCGCTTCCATCCCGACAAGCTTGCCGCTGTGGCGGTCAAACTGCATCTGAAAATGGGGTTCAAACTCTTCATTCTCCAACGCACGGCGCATCTGTACGGCCAGTTCCATATGCGCAAACGCCTGCCGGGTCATGTCGGCTTTATAGAATTGATAACTGCTGCGGTTATCCTTTTTTGCCCTGTCCAACGCCGAATCGGCGTATTTGAGCAGCTCGTCGTGATAGGAGGAGTCCTCGGGAAAAAAGGAGATACCGATGCTGCAATTGATATAGATCCCGTGTCCCCCTAGCTGCATCGGCTTATCGATTTCCCGCTTGATCCGCTCAACGGTGTTGATCACCTCTTCAACCGATTCTATGTCGCTGAGAATAAGGGCGTACTCGTCGCTGCTGATACGCGCAAGCATATCCCTGCTGTGGACAAACGCTATCAACTTTTGCGCCACGGTAACCAAAACCCGATCTCCCGTTTCATGTCCCAAAGAATCGTTTATCGTTTTAAAGCGGTCGATATCGAGCAGCACCACCGCCAGACGCTCTTTGTTCTGCCGTGCCCGCGCGACGTAGTGTTCCAGCGTATGGACAAAAAAGCTGCGGTTGGAAAGGTGGGTGAGTTTATCATACTGCTCGATATAGCGCAAATTATTGCGCGTACGCATCAGTTCGCGGGTACGCGCTTCAACCATACGCCGGAAGACAAGCATCAAAACCAGCGAGATGACAAAACCGCCGATGACGAGTCCCAAGCTCCATAAAAGCCATGGGGGCAGATGGATATGGTTATCCAGCGTTTTTAAAAGCTTCTCTTTGGCGGTGTAATACACCGACTCCCTATCCGATTTCAAGCTGCGAAGCTCCTCATCGATCTGTTTTGCGAGCGCTTCGCGGCCAAAAGGGTAGGCAAATTTCAACTCCGAGGGTTTGATCAGGATATCGGTTTTTTTCAACCCGTAGTGCTTTTTTTGTCTCTCCCCGTGGAATCTGTTGATCAGGATCGCTTCGGCCCGCCCGGTTTTTACGCCTTCCAACCCCTCTTTAAAACTCGCGACACGCACATAGCGGGGAGTGATACCAAAGGCTTCGGCCCGCTCTTTGATGGCAAAAGCCTGGATACTGTCTTTCAAAACGGCGATCCTTTTACCGTCAAGGTCAAGAATCGACTCGATCTTGCTGCCTTTGACCTTATACACCGCGGACCAGCTGGAGAGTACCACCTCTTTTGAAAAGATAAAGCGCTCCCGCCTGGGAAGGGTTTCGGCTACGTCGGGCATAATATCAAGCTTGCCGCTTTCTAGCTGCCGCAAACATTCGCTCCAGCTGCATCTGCTGTATTCCAGCTTCCAATCCCGCTTCTTGGCGATTGCATCTAAAATCGTAACGAAAAAGCCGTCCGGTTTTTGCCGTGCGTCCATAAAGATTTTGGGCGGATTTTGGTAAAGCCCTACCCGATACACTTCCCGTGCATCCGCCTGCTGCGTCGACAGCAGCAACACAACGGCGACAACGCCCCCGATCCTACGCATCCTTATCCTTTCAAAAGTTCTTTGCAATAATAGCATATTTGAGCAAATAGGGTATGAAAAACGGCCTTGCGTCTTTTGGCAACATCACGCTTGAAATATGCTATCATTGGTAATAGCATTTTATCCCAACTGTAAGGAGTAAAAGATGAAAACGTTTCTGACCGCAGCGATATTGACCTCCCTGGCACTGGCGGCAGGGCCCATGGGTTTCGAAGATTTTGACGCCGACAACGACGGCAAAGTTACGGCTGAAGAGTTCAGCGCGCAGCAGGCGAAAAATATGCAAGAACGTGCACAAAGCGGAGCACCCATGCGCAATGCGGGCAACGCTCCGGGATTTGGACAGATGGATCAAAACGGTGACGGGATCATGACCCGTGAAGAGTTTAACGCACACCGCGCCAACCGGATGCGGCAACGCACCGTGCCGGCGCAGCGCAAAGGTATGGGCCAAAGCCGAGGACAGGGCATGGGAATGGGGCGAAATTAACCTCCCTCCCGCGGCTTTGCCGCTCCTGCCTCTTTTTCCTTTTTAATACCGCTCCACTTTATCATACTCGTAATAGTGCAATCCCGTTTTTCCTTCAAGCAGATCCTCTAAGTGGCGCTGCTTATGCAACCCCTCGATCCAGTCGGCGGGGATAGCCTGCAGCCCGTTATACGCGCCTAACACCATACCGATGATCAACCCGCGTGCCGCACTGTCGCCGCCGGCGGTTGCGTTTGCCTTGAGGGCACCTTGAAAATCATCTTCATATTTTTTAATCAGATACACCGTCGAAGGCAACGCATCGTTAATGGGGCAGCTTTTGCCCAGCTCGGCGACCGCTTCTACGGGATCGTCCACACTGCAATCAAGCCCCTTTTTCACATATTCCGAAATCATAGGGTAGTTGCCCGAATGCAGCAGGGTTTCCATGCGCTGCGAGGGTTTCTCTCCGTCAAGGACGCCAAATACCGTTGCCGCGAAAAACCCGGCGGCTTCGACCACTTCGGGATTGTTGTGCGTCACCGCCGTTTGCTTGCGTGCCGCCTCTTTGAGTCCATAGGAATCGTCAGCGTACGCATAGAGCAGCGGTGCGATTCTGGAAGCGCCTCCCAGATCCGATGAGGGGGAACCGCACTTGTCAAACTCGTCGTGGCACTCCAGCACCTCCTCGAGGGTTTGTTTACTGGCGTGGTCCATATAGATGGGATGATCGGATTTCATCAGCGCCCGCCAGCGGACCATAAACGCTTCGGCGTCAAATCCGCCTTCGGCCACCGTACTGATAAGCAGTTCATAAACCTGATCGCCGTAGTGGGTGAAATCTCCGGCCTCTTTGCCGTCGTGATAATGCTGCAGTGAGGGGTTGACGTAGGAGTCCACTTCCCCGTAGCGCTCTTTGATTTTGTTTGCGTCATATTCCCAGTGTACGCCCATAGCCATGGCGTCACCGATAAAAGAACCTAATATTGCCGCTTTTACATTATTGTTCATTTCTCATCCTTTCTTTGCATATGAAAGTGAGCAATGGTTATGATTGAGCGTCGAATAGGTCACACCGGTTAAACCGATGCCCTATTTCCAACATACAGCGGTACACCTTAAACCAAAGTTAGCTTTTACATTCCTTCGGGGATTTTTTCTGATATAAAAAAAAGTGATAATTTCAAAAAAATATTATTATAGGTATCGGGAAATATCTCCTCAAGTATCTACGCGGTATAACCGATATACCTATAAGATACAAAGGAGCCTTTTATGATCTCTTTAAGCGATATAACGCAACTGCTTGGGTGGTGCGCAACTATCAATATCGTACTGCTGCTGCTTTCGACGATCCTCTTACTGGGGATGCAAAAGCAGGTACTCAGACTCCACAGCGCCGTCACGGAGATCGAAACGGTGGAGTTGAAGAAGATGTATATCAACTATCTGGCGTATTATAAGATCGCTATTTTGATCTTTAACCTCGCGCCCTATCTGGGATTGAAGATCATGGGGTATTGATCACTCGCACTGCGCGTCGCTGATAACGCGGATCTCTTCACAGCTAAAACCCGCCTTTTTGCGGTCATCGACGTTGACGTAGGGCTTTTTTCTTTTTGCCCCGGGCAGCACCCCCTCGACGATATCAAAGTAGCTTTTGGGATCGACCCCTACAGCTTCGCAGGCATACTGAAACCAGCGGTCCCCCTTTTTGACGTGATCAACCTCCTCTTCCAGGATCACCTCCAGCGCTTTTATGATCTTTTGGCTCATCGCATCATCCAGATTGCGCAGTTTTTCGATGATCTTGGGATTGGAATCCAGCCCCGACGCTTCCAGATAGCGCGGTACCGCCGCCATACGTTCATGCAGCGTCAGCGTTTTCATGCAGGTATCAAATAAAAACGCGTGCACGGGCAGATCGCCGTAGGCGTAGCCCAGCTCCTTCAGCAGCGTCTCAATCATTTCAAAGTGGCGGATCTCATCTTCGGCCACCTCCAGCCAATCGTCGTAAAACGTACGGGGCAACCCCTCAAAACGGTAACACGCATCCAGTGCCAAATCGATAGCGCTGTATTCGATATGGGCGATGGCGTGCAGCAAGATCGCCTTGCCCCTGAGCGTACTTAGCGCCTGACGCTTGGGAACCTCCCTGGCTTCGACCACGCGACACTGCGCGGCGTAGGTGGGCTGGGTAAAGATCCTTTTCTCCGTGCTTTCAAAGCTCACTTCCCCCTTTTTGTACGCCTCGTAGAGTTTGGCAAAACGGGCAAAGCGCCACTGCCTGTCGGTGGATTCAAGCAGCCGTTCCAACTCGGCATAAAAGTTCATCTACACCTCCTCGATGGCTCTGTGCAGCGCAAACGCCTGTACATGTTCGGCCACGTCGTGGGCGCGGATGATACTCGCGCCGTTGTCGTAGGCTTTGAGGTGGATCGCAAGCGTCCCGGGCAGGCGCTCCTGTACGGAGGTCGGGATCACTTTATCGATCATCGATTTGCGGCTGGCGCCCACGAGCAGTTCGCAGCCGTGGTGTTTGAAATGTTCCATGGAGTTTAGCAGCGTCAAGTTGTGCCCCAGCGTCTTGCCAAAACCGATCCCCACGTCCAAAATGACCGATTCCTCCTTTACTCCGCGCTCCTTTGCCGCAGCAAGGCGACGGGTGAAGAAGCGGTCCACGTCTAAAACCACATCTTCGTACTCGGGGCTTTGCTGCATCGTTTTGGGATCGTTTTGCATATGCATGATGCACAGCCGCGCATCGTACTCCCGTGCCAGATCGGCGAGCTCGGGATTTGCCAGCCCCGTGATATCGTTGATGAGGCTAAACCCCCGATCCAGGGCGTAGCGCAGCACCTCGGGTTGGAAACTGTCCAGGCTGAACGTCGCTTTGTCGTAAAGCCCGTTTGCGTAGATCAGATCGATCACGGGGGCTACGCGCGCCAGTTCGGTTTCGGCATCGACGCTTTCGCTGCCGGGCCGGCTGGAAACCCCGCCAAGATCGATGATGTGCGCCCCCTGTTCGATCATGCGCTCGATATGGGCCACCGCTTCGGCTTCTTGAAAGCGGCTGCCGCTAAAGAAGCTGTCTTCGTTGGCGTTGACAACCCCCATTATCTGCAGCGGATACCTCTTGGGATGTAAAAAGGTTTTGAGCTCCTTTGCCATCTGTTTCAAGCCGTAGGGCTGCGCCGCCTCCTTTTGCGCCAACTTTTCCAGCTGCCGGACGGTTCCAACAAGAACCGCTTCGTTTTTGGTGTTGCTGCACGTAATCGTCCCGTACGGCAGCGCCACGTCCGCGCCCACGCTAAGGGCATCCTGTTTCAAGATATTTGCCGCGCCGCAGGGGATGCCGGTCAAATGGAAACTGAGAACCTTCGCTTTTTTGGCCATTATCGTGATCCCGGCTTTATCCACGCCGAGTTCTTCCATCATCTTTGTCGCGTCACGATCGATCCGTTTGATTTGCATCTTCTATCCTTTTTTCTCTAAGGGCTGTTTTAAGGGTGCAACTCTGAGGAGAGATCTCCGCTACACTCTGCACCTTGCGATACAGCACGGTAAAAAGTTTATCAATATGAAGGTTTTTGTAAAAGCAAAGCTCCGAGGGCAAATCCTCCCTTCGGTCTGAGCCTCTGCGTTTACTTTTACAAAACCCTTACCTGTGTTCCTATCTATTTTCTGTTTTTGATATCGAGCAGTTTCAATCCCACCGTATTTAAAAGCACGATGGCGGGAGAGCCCAGATCCAAAAGTTTGATACACTCCTCGATACTTTTATAATCGCTCTGTTTAAAGCGGTACTGGTTGCTTTGCATCGCGTCTTTGACCATCTGCTCCATCACCGCCTTGGCTTCAAAGGGTTTGATCCCTTTACTCTCTTGCAGCAGTTCATACAACGTCCCCAAATCAAAGCGTGCCATATCCACGCCCTGCTTCCCTTGCCGTTTTTGCAGCTCGTTGTAGATGGGCAGACGGGAACGGATAGTGGGCAGGATCGTGTTTTTTGTCGGTGTCAGCAGGATAAAGGTGATATTTTTGGGCGGTTCCTCGATGATTTTGAGCAGCTTATTCTGCGCGATTTGCGAAAACTTCTGCGCCCCCAAAAGGATTACCTTCTGCTCCTCGCTGCTGACATACGCCTTTTCCACGGCAAACTTCGCATCCTCGATCAAAAACTCATCGACGAGGCGGGTGACAAACTGCACCCCCGGATTGCTTTGTACCAACTGCTCGGCCTTTGCCGAAACGTCGTTGTGCAAAATCAACCCCGTATGCAGACTCATATCTCACCAAACAGCGCTGCGTTTATGGAGTCGTTAAACAGCCGAAAAAGCTCCAGCAGCTTGATATCGCAGTTTTTATCGTAGGATTTGAGGTTAAACGCACTCTGGATCTCGTCATTGAACACCCACAAAAAGTTGTCATCATCGCGAAACGCCACTCGGGTATAGCGGTGGTCGCTTTTGCCCACGTACCAGATAAAATATCCCCCCTCAAAGGAGATGCTGAGCATATCCTGCATCAGTTCGATATCGGCGGAATTCTTGATTTCGTCGATATTGGGATACACTTTTTTCAGGGGATAGATGGGCAGCATGGGGCGATTAAGCGCGGGATCGTTGATCTTTTTGAGGATGTAGTTCTCCAGCCACTCGTGCTCCTCATCACACAGCAGCAAGATGGTCTTGCCCTCAAGGATCTTTAAAAGCGGATTGGTCGCGATGGGCCCCCACTCAAAGATCCGCTCCTCCATCCAACTCATAGGATGGGTTTGGCGGATATAGTTTCGGGTCCAGTTGATCAGTTCTTGCTGCATATATTAGAGTTCGTAAGCACTGTGCAGCGCGCGCACAGCCAACTCCCCGTACTTTTTATCGATCACCATGGAGACTTTGATCTCGCTGGTACTGATCATCTGGATATTGATATTTTCCTTCGCCAGGGTTTCAAAGGCAAGCGCGGCGATACCGCTGTGGTTTTTCATCCCCACGCCGACGATGGAAACTTTGACGATCTCATCGTTGTACTCGATCTCATTGATGCTTTCGCTGAAGTTTTGCATCACGCTTTTGACGCTTTCAAGTTCGCTTTGGGGGACGGTAAAATCCAAAGAGGTCGCCCCGTCTTTGCTGATTGTTTGTACGATCATGTCCACGTTGATATTTTCTTTGGAAAGGGCGTTAAAAATCTCCGATGCGATCCCCGGACGGTCCGCCACTCCCCGCAGATCGATACGCGCCTGGTTCTTATCCAAAGCGACACCGCTGACTAAAACTTCCTCCATCATCTTATCTTCCTTTGTAATTAATGTTCCCTCGTTTTCGTTAAAGCTGCTCCGAACCACGAGATTGAGATCGAGCTTCTTCGCAAGCTCCACGGAACGGTTTTGCAAAACCTTCGCGCCCAAACTGGCCAATTCAAGCATTTCGTCATAACTGATCTTGTGCATCTTGTGCGCATCCGGTTCGATGCGCGGATCGGTGGTGTAGATGCCGTCGACGTCGGTATAGATTTCACACAGATCCGCTTCGATGGCTCCCGCGATCGCCACGGCGCTCAGGTCGCTGCCGCCTCGGCCGAGAGTCGTGACTTTGCCGTCGGCGCTGATGCCCTGAAAGCCCGCGACCACGACCACTTTGCCCTCTTCCACCGCATCGATCATCGGCTTGGGGTCGATATTGGAGATGCGCGCCATGGTGTGCGACGCATCGGTCAAGATCCCCGCTTCGCGCCCGGTCATCGCCACGGCGGGCGTGCCCATCTCATTGAGCGCGATGGAAAGCAGCGCGCTGGTGACCCGCTCGCCGGAACTCAGCAGCAGATCCATCTCCTTTTTTCTCGGGGTTTTGCTGAAATGGTGGGCGTAATCGGTCAACTTGTTGGTTTCTCCGCTCATGGCTGACACCACGACGACGACATCGTTCCCCTGAGCACGGGTTTTTGCCACGCGCTTGGCCACATTTTCGATACGGTCTAAATCTCCGACGCTCGTTCCGCCGAACTTTTGGACTACTAGCATAGTTTTCTCTTTCCTCATTTATTAATTCAAGTATTCTAATCGCGGGTTAAATAAATCCCTCTTTTTTAAAATAGCCCAGCACCTTTTTATAAACGGGTTTTTTAAAGTGCGTGGTCTGTTCCAGCACCTCTTTGTAGGTACTGAATTTGTAATCTTGAAACTCCACCTCTTCATGGGTTTCCAAATCGATCCTGGCTTCGCTTTTGAGCCGAACCAGAAAATAGCGCTGAGTCTGACCGTCGAAGGGATACATCTTCTTCGCGATCACCGGCGGAAAATCGTATTTGATCCAATCGGGATAGGCTGCGATCACTTCCACCTCATCCGTACCGATCTCCTCTTTTAACTCCCGAAACAGTGCGTCTTTTGGGTTTTCGCCCTCATCGATCCCGCCCTGGGGGAACTGCCATACGTTATTCAAATCCGTGCGCAAACCCAAAAAGAATTCGCATTTTTCCGGATATCTGGAAGATAGTACGATAGCGGCCACATTGGGCCTGTATCTCTTTTCCATCCTATTCTCCTTACGAGAAAAACACATCAAGTAAACTATCTCTTTTTCTTGGCTATACTCTTCTGTTTTTGATATTATTTTACTCAAAAAGTGATTAAAATATGCTTCTGTACCTCCACGTGCCCTACTGCGACAGCAAGTGCCACTACTGCGCTTTCAACTCCTATACGGGGATGTTTCACACCAAAGATGCCTACTTTGAAGCCCTGTACAAGCAGCTGCGCCATCTGCTTGGGCAAACCGATGAACCCATTGAGACGGTTTTTATCGGCGGAGGTACCCCTTCGGCCGTGCAGGCACACTATTATGAAAAGATATTTTCCCTGCTGCCGCGTAGCGGGATCGAAATTACCGCAGAGGCCAACCCCGGAAGCGCCACCGGGGAGTGGATAAAACAGATGGCGGATATGGGGGTCAATCGCCTGAGCCTCGGGGTACAAAGCTTTGATGAGGATAAACTGCGCTTCCTAAACCGGGCCCATGATCAAAACATGGCCCTGGAGGCTATAGAGGCGGCAAAACAGTACCTTGAGAGGGTTTCTCTGGATCTGATCTACAATACGCCCGTGGACAGTAAAAAGCTGCTGCAAAAAGATCTGGATACCTTTTTGTCGCTGGGGCTGGAACATATCAGCTGTTACGAACTCACCCCCGAAGCGGGCACCAGGTTTGCCGATCTCACCCTGCCCGAAGGGAGTTTCGGCCCCCTGATCAAGGAGAAACTGGAGCGATCGGGGTTTGGCGCCTACGAAGTTTCCAACTACGGCAAACCCTCTTTGCACAACCTGGGCTACTGGCAGTATAAAAACTACCTGGGTGTCGGCGCGGGCGCGATCGGGTTCAACGGCGGCATACGCTACTACCCCCATAGTGACCTCAACGCCTATATCGCCGATCCCCTGTTTACAAAAAAGGAGCGCTTAAGCGCCGCGGATATGGAGATGGAAAAGATCTTTCTGGGACTTCGCAGCAGTGTGGGCGTCACTAGCGAAAATCCCGCCGTTATCAAGCGTTTGAAGCATCTGGCGGATGAAGGCAAACTTATAGAAAAGAGAAATCGCTTTTATAATAGGGATTTTTTCCTTGCCGATGAGATTGCACTCTATCTTTTAAAGTGAGACAAGGTATAATATTTGTTTTAATTATGAAAGAGAATAGACTTTTGGCAAAGGCCTACGTGTAGGAGTACAGATATGTTTGGAATGGGTTTGGCCGAGCTTTTTTTGGTCGCAGCAATCGCCATACTGTTTCTCGGTCCCGATAAATTACCGGGAGCGCTGGTGGAAACGGCAAAATTTTTCAAAAAGATCAAAAGCGGTTTAAGCGATGCGAAAGAAACGCTTGATAACGAGATGAAGATCGCTGACCTCAAGGAGGAAGCGCTCAGCTATAAAAAGCAGCTTGACGACGCAACGGCGAAGATTGACGATATCAAGGGGTATGACATTACCAAAGAGCTTGAAAGTACCGTCAAAGACGTGGAAAAAAGTGAAAAAAAGTTTGACAAAAAGATAGAAACAATTAAAAAGGAAGACGAGAATGCTTGAGGATATGAAGCCCCATATCGCCGAACTTCGTAAACGGCTTGCGTACTCTCTGGGTACGGTAATCGTGATGTTTATCATCTCCTTTACTTTTTACGAACCGATCCTGGAGTGGATGATGCGGCCGCTCAAAGATGTCCTGCCCGAGCAGGCGAGTATGATCGCAACGGGGGTTCCCGAAGCGTTTTTTACCGCGCTGAAGGTGAGCTTTTTTACCGCGATCATCCTCTCTTTGCCCGTGATCTTTTGGCAGCTGTGGCTCTTTGTGGCTCCGGGTTTATACGCCAATGAAAAGAAGTTTATCGTTCCCTTTACCTTTTTTGCCACGCTGATGTTTATCCTGGGCGCGGCCTTTGCCTACTACATCGTCGTGCCTTTCGGGTTTGAGTTTTTGGTCAACTTCGGTAACACCCTTGTCAGCGTCGCCCCCAAGATCAATGAGTACGTGGGCTTTTTCACCAAACTTATGATCGGGTTCGGACTCTCCTTTGAACTGCCCGTGATCACCTTCTTCTTGGCAACCATCGGTCTTGTTACCGACGAATCGCTCAAAGGTTTTTTCAAATACGCGGTTGTGTTTATCTTTATCTTTTCGGCGATCCTTACGCCGCCCGACGTGATTACGCAGATGCTCATGTCCGTGCCGATGATCCTGCTTTATGGCTTGTCCATTCTTATCGCAAAAGCGATCAATCCCGAAAAACCCCAGGAAGCGCCCGCAGCGGCAAGCGAAGAAGAATAGCCCGCGATGCCCCTTGATCCGACTCTTACGGCAAGCTACGACTACAGCTTGCCCCAGGAGCTCATCGCCACGGCTCCGGCTACACCCAAAGACAGCGCGAAACTTTTGATCTACGATCGAAAAAGCGACAAGATAACACACACGACGTTCAGACATATCCTGGAGTTTCTCCCCAAGGGGTGCGAAATCTGCCTGAACGATACAAAAGTGATCAAAGCGCGCCTGTATGGTAAAAAACAAAGCGGCGGCAAGGTGGAGCTGCTGATCAATAAGCCCCTGCCGAACAACCGCTTTTTAGTGATGATCCGCGGACGGGTCAAAGAGGGAACCGGGCTGCTTTTTGACAGGGGGCTGGAAGCGGTAGTGGAGCGGCTGCAAACTGACGGCAGCCGCATCGTCTCGTTTATGCGAAAGGGGCAAGATCTGGATTTTGAACAGGTGGTCACTCTCCTTGAGAGCATAGGACATATCCCCCTGCCGCCCTATATGCAGCGTGAAGATACCAAAGCCGACGAAAGCGATTACCAACCGCTCTTTGCGCAAAACTACGGCGCCGTAGCCGCGCCTACGGCATCCTTGCACTTTACCGACGAACTGTTTGCGAAGCTGCAGCGGCAATTTCATACCAACTACATCACCCTGCACGTGGGCGCGGGCACCTTTAAACCCGTGGATGCAAAAACGATCACCGACCACCCCATGCACAGCGAATATTTTCATATCGACGGACAAACACAAAAGCTGCTGCAAAGCGATAAGGAGTTGCTGGCGGTGGGAACGACGGTGACGCGCACCATAGAGTATTTTGCCAGAACGGGACGGACGCAGGGCGAGTGCGATCTGTTTCTACACCCCAACAATCCCCCCGTTCGCGTGAATCACCTGTTGACGAATTTCCACCTGCCAAAATCGACGCTTATCATGCTTGTAGCGGGGTTTGTGGGATTAAAAAAGTGCTTGGAACTTTATGAGGAAGCGATCGCAAAGCGCTACCGCTTTTACAGCTACGGCGACGCGATGCTGATTTTGTAGACTTTGTATATTACCCGTCTTTACGGGTGCGCTTTTTCTTTTTGGCCCGGCGTTCTACGGCTTCGTTGGAAGCGGTGGAGGGATCGGAAAAAACCACTTTCCCATAGAGTACGCACCCCTTATCACCCGGATCGCACTCCTTATCAAGCAGTTTGCACCACGATCCCGAAAGGTAGTTGCATCCCCATCCCGAACTCATGATTTCACCCCCTGCAGATACTCCATCACCCGCTGCTGATAGATACGATCCTCCTCATCCTTGGTACAGTCGCAAAACCGCTGCAACTGTTCAAGGTCGATCTTATTTCTATAGCGGGCGATCAGTTTAATCTCGTGTTCTATCATCTTTATAAGATAGTTAAACTCCACATCGGTGTTATCTTCGATCTTTTCAAGATACTCATTGACCGCGCTGATCAATACTTCGGCACGATCGCTTTCATCCTTGTACGTCGAATACGCGATATCTTTCAAAATCTCCTGTTCGCACTCGCCGTGCCTGGAGTTGGCGGCGATGACGACTACGAGCACCTTGGCGCGAAACTCCAGAGATCTGCTGTGATAGACGAAAAGTTCGCGAAACAGCGAGAGAAAAAGCGTTTTGAACTTTTTTAGCATTGGGCCACACCTTCAATGGTTGTTCATACTGCCGCTTGGCAAAGCTATTTGCGAGCCCGCCCCTCTACGATCAACCGCAAAGCGTTGAGGCGGATAAAGCCTTCCGCATCCTTTTGATCATATACGCTGTCCTCCTCAAAGGTACACAACTCTTCATTAAAAAGCGACTGCTCCGACTCCCGTCCCACGACGATGACGTTGCCTTTGTAGAGTTTAAGCTTGACCGTACCGTTGACGTTTTTCTGGGTTTCGTCGATGGCTGCTTGCAGCATACGGCGCTCGCTGGCAAACCAGAAGCCGTTGTAGATAAGTTTAGCGTATTTTGGCATGATCTCATCTTTGGTATGCGCTTCCTCACGGTCTAAGGTGATCGATTCGATCGCTCTGTGGGCTTTGAGCATAATCGTCCCGCCCGGCGTTTCGTAGCAGCCGCGGCTTTTCATCCCCACAAAACGGTTTTCGACGATATCGATCCGTCCGATACCGTGCTTGTTGCCAAGGGCGTTAAGCTCGGTCAGCATCTGCGCGGGCGTCAACACTTTGCCGTTTAAGCTCACGGGATCGCCGTTTCTGTACTCAAGTTCGATATATTCAGGTTCACCGGGCGCGTTTTCGGGAGAAACGCTCCATCGCCACATACTCTCTTCCGGTTCCGCCGCGGGATCTTCCAAAATACCGCCCTCATAGGAGATATGCAGCAGGTTCGCATCCATAGAGTAGGGAGATTTCTGCCCGTGTTTTTCGATGGGGATACCGTGATCGGCCGCGAAGCTTAGCAGCTTTTCGCGGGAGTTGAGGTCCCACTCTCTCCAGGGTGCGATAATCTTGATATCGGGGTTAAGGCCCAGATATCCCAACTCAAAACGGACCTGGTCGTTGCCCTTGCCCGTCGCTCCGTGGGATACGGCGTCAGCACCCATCTGCTTTGCGATCTCGACCTGGCGCTTTGCGATCAGGGGACGCGCGATGGAGGTTCCAAGCAGGTACTCCCCCTCATAGATAGCGTTGGAGCGGAACATGGGAAATACATAATCGCGCACGAACTCCTCGCGCAGATCCTCGATAAAGATGTTTTCCTCTTTGATTCCCAACTGCTTGGCTTTTGCCCGTGCGGGTTCCACCTCTTCCCCCTGTCCGATATCGGCGGTAAAGGTGATCACTTCACAGTCATACTCATCCTGCAGCCACTTGAGGATGATGCTCGTATCCAAGCCGCCGCTGTATGCCAGTACGACTTTATTAACTTTTTTACTCATATATCTTCCTTACGATATGGTGTGTATAGTTTGTGCAATTTTAACTAAAATGTAATTAAGAGTAGGCTATGCGGATACGGTCACTGGATTTGAGGAAACTTTTTGTTTTTTGCAGCTTTTTCATATTGGAGCGGACCTCTTCGCGCGAAGAGTGCAGGCGGCGTATCGCTTCTGCGATATACGCTTGCGCCTCCTTCATCTGCTCAATCTTTTCGAACGTGGGAAGGTTTTCGTTGAGTTCGATCATTTTCTCACGGTCATCATCGACCAGAGCGATCTTAAACTCCGTTAGCCAACCTTCGTTTGACACACTTCCTCCCTCCACGCTTCCAAAAGGTTTTTGGTAACGCTGACCACCTCGTCGAGTTTCTCCATATCGTTTGAAGCGTTGGCTTCGGAGAGATTTTTGATCTGCTGAACGTACAGACCGCTGAGATAGTGGCTCACCTCCCCGCCCTGATCATAATCCAAAGAGTTGATCAGTTCGGTAAAGATCGCCGTTGTTCTGTTGATCCAGTAGGTTCGCTTTTCGATATCCTCATTGAGCAATGCATTCTTTGCCTGCCCGGTAAATTTTAGAATCCCTTCGTATAGCATCTCTATCAAACGCTCAGGCGATTCGATCTGAACGTGATTTTGGTTGTATGCATTATATGCACTTTGCATCTAAACTCCCTTTTAGAATTAACTCAATGATTGTTCAATTTGCATCGACAAGGATTGGAAAGAACTGTTCATATTTGAAATCTGCTCATCATACGCAGCAAAGCGCGCGGCCATGGTTTCATACCGTTGGTCCAACCGCTGTACGGCCTTTTCACGCTCTTTTGTCAAACTTGACTCTTCGTTCTCCAACTGATCGCCGAAGTATTTAAATATACCATCGGCAAAGCTGGTGTATTCGTTAACGGTTTCCTCAAATTGTGTGAAAACTCCGTCTACCAAACGCTCCTCGCCGTAAATCTCTTCATAGTCGCCTACGAAAAACTGTTCGATATCTTCGATCTCCATCTCATCGATCGCTTCGTCCCACTCCTCGTCATCAAGGCTGATCTTACCGTATTCGTCAAGGTTCAGTCCGAAGTTTCTCAACCCCGTTGCATCGGCGTCGGTATAGGTCATAATGTGGGTAATATCGCTTTTTAGCCGGTTGATGGTACTCTCCCCCTGGAAAATACCGGTTTCACCGGTTTCGGGATCATATTTCGTCAATTCGTCCAACTGCCCGATCAACGCGTTATACTGGCTGACGAAATCCTCCATCTTGCCTTTTAAACCGCTGTTGTCACGGGTAATTTCGATATTGGTCGTTTTCCCCGGATCGTTTTCCTCAAGGAGTGTCAAATGCACCCCCTGGATCAGGTCATCCACCTCGTTGGATCCGCGTTTGATCTCGACGCCGTTATATTTAAACGTCGCGTCCTGGGCCGTTTGGATATTGCCGAAGGTCGTATTCATCGTCCCGTTGGTATCGGTAATACTCAGGGCGTTATCCAAACCGCTTTCGTCGGCTTTGATAACCAGTGAATAGGGGTTTGCCTGCCCCGTATCAAGGATCGATGCGGTTACTCTCGCCCCCGCTTTTTCGTTGATCTTATCCCGAAGCTCCTCCAGGCTGGTATTTTCATCCACGTCGATACTGTAGACGACACCGCCGGCATTGATCTCCATCGTCGTAGCACCGCTTGCGACGCTGGATGCCGTCGTAGGGAAGCTGGTATCGGATTCATAGACATCTTTTTGTGCCAATTGGGTAACCTCTATATTCATATCCTGTATATCGACACCCGGATCGACCGTTACGCCTACCGAGTCACCCGTTACGCTCACATCCCTTTGAGCAAACAGGGTTTCACTGGAGAGCTCTTCTACGGCATCACTGAAGGAGGACAGTTGCGACTTTAGCGTCGCCAAAGAGGATTGTTTCTCATTTACCTCTACGATATCGCGTTCGATGGGGGTAACCAAGCTCGCTTTATCCGCTTCTTTCAACTGGTCGATAATATCGTAACTCAGTGTCCCGTTACTACCGATCCCCAAAGAACTTAATGCTCCCGTAGCCATAATTTATCCTTTCTGGTCAAATATCATTCCAACCAACTCTTTCATTTTAACAGAAAGTTTCATCGCATCTTCGGAGGGAAACTTTCTGATAACGTCGTTGGTGTTTGTATCGATCACGCTGACATAGTAGGTGTCGCTTTTATCTTCAAACCCGAATTTCAGGGAAGTGTTAAAAGGGTCGAGATTTTTATTCATATTGTCCACCAACTCTTTTAACTGCGATTTTTGCACCTGCTCCTGCATCTTTTCAACGTGCGTTCCCTCTTGCTGCACCTTTTGCGCAGCTTTTTCATTTTCCATTTTTACCTTTTGCGTCAATGTCGTGTCCTGCGACAAAGAGTCCTGGCGTCCTTCCGATCCCCCGACATTTTGCAAATTGGTAAAATTTTGCTGGTTGGTTACCTGTGATATACTCATTTGAAACTCCTTTTTCAAATTTTATATACATAATTAGAGTATTCTCTACTAGGTAGATCGGACAAAATAGTTTTTTGTTAATCGGGATATAAGGTAAATGCAGTTATGTGTAACATCGGATGCTACCCGACGTTACACACGGGCGGTTAAATCACCACCGTAGAGACTTCAATAGCCGCTTCCAGTGCCTTTAACTCCTCCAGAACCTGCTTATCGATCGCTTCGTCTACGATAATCACCGCAAGCGCCTGATCCTGGGTTCTACCGAGTCTGAAATCGGCGATATTGATATTGTGTTTGGCAAGAATATGCCCCACGTCACCGATCACTCCCGGAGTATCGCTGTTTTTAAGCAGGATCATTTTCCCCTGTGGTTCGATATCGAGATCATACTCGTTGATTTTAATAATTCTAAGCTTGTCTTCGTCAAAAACGGTCCCCGAAATGGAAAAAACCGATGCCCCCGTAGTCAATTCCACGCACACTTTGTTGGTATACCCCGAGGGTTTTTCGCAAACTTCGCTGCTGATTTCGATCCCGCGATCCTTTGCCACGTGCTCGGCGTTGACGTAGTTGATCTTATCGCCCAACGACTCCTTTAACGCACCGACGACACTGAAAGTCGTCAAGGAATCCAGATAGTTTTTGATCTCCCCGTCGACGCTGATCTTGATCTTTTTAATCCCGCTTTTTGTCGCCTGCGCGGCAAAGAAGGAGATCTTTTGCGCCAAATCAAGATATTTTTTCGCCGTTTCGGAAATCTCCTCCTCCTTAATAGGCAGGTTCATCGCATTTGGGTAACTGATCCCCTTGGCCGCTTCGATCGCCTGCTGCGCGGCTTGTACGCCGATACGCTGCTGGGATTCAAGGGTATTTGCACCCAGGTGCGGCGTTACCGTAACGTTGTCCAGGTCAAGCAGGGGGTGGTCCGTCGCCGGTTCTTTGTCAAACACGTCGATCCCGGCAAATTTAACCTTTTTACTCTTAAGCGCGTCGTATAGATCTTTTTCATTATATAAACCGCCCCGCGCGCAGTTGATCAAGATCACGCCCTCTTTCATCTTCGCAATCTCGTCTTTTGTGATCATATCGATCGTTTCAACGGTTTTTGGCGTATGGATCGTAATAAGATCACATCCAAGAATCTCTTCAAAATCCGAAGTGTAGCGCACACCCGCGTCGGTGGCTTTTTTCGGATCGATGTAGGGATCGTAGGTCACCACGTCCATCTCGAAAGCTTTTGCCCGGACTCCTACGCGGCTGCCGATATTACCGAATCCGATAACCCCCAGTTTTTTACCCTTCAGCTCCGTGCCGTACCAATCCTGACGTCTCCAGATACGATCTTGCTTTAAGTTGTTGTGCGCGTAGGGAAAGGTCCGCACGCAACTGAGAATATGCGTCATAGTCAACTCCACCGCAGCGATGGTATTGGCGGTGGGGACGTTCATCACGATAACGCCCTCTTTGCTACAGCCCTCGATATCCACGTTATCCACGCCTACACCCGCACGTACGATCGCTTTAAGGTTTTTTCCCGCAGCGATAAACTTCTCGTCCACGTCCGTGGAACTTCTCGTAATCGTCACGTCGGCGTCACTGATAATATCAAGAAGCTTTACCTTGTCTTCATCCGCAGCATTGACATAATCGATATCGGTATCGTTTTCCAACATTTTCAAACCGTCTTGGTGTATATGGTCACATACAACAACTTTAAATGCCATCTAGTAGTCCTTTTTATAAAATGTTTTCAATTTGTAATCTATTTCGTAATATTTTAAACTCTCTTGCAACTTTGCAAGTTTCCCATCCTGCACATTGGCCAGGTTTGCCACCAGGTTATCCTCTTTTTTTAAAATTGAGTAGTTTACACTATTTTGTTCAAAAATCTGTTTAATGCAAAAAAATTGATAGCTATCAACCATTTTTGCCGTTATCTGTAAGATCTTTTTTGGTTTGGGCAGGTCACTGAGTGCAAATTCGATATGCAGTTCCTCAACGGGAAGCGAGTAGGAAAGGCTTTTGGCTTCGCTCAAGCCCTTCAGCCACCCGAAATCTTTTTCACTGCCCAACTCCTTGGTCAGGGCAGTGGTTTCGTAATCGGTAGATATGGTAGTGGTTTCAACACTTTTGTAGAGAAAAAAAAGTGCACTCGAAACCGTAAGCAGGATCGTTCCGCCTACAGCGTAGTACACCTTTTTTGTCACGTTAGCTCCCTATTTGAGCTGCTCTTTCAAAACATCACCGAGAGTTGATTTTGAGTCGTCCATGGAATCGAGAATCTCTTTCTCTTTCTGTTTCTCTTTTCTCTTTACCGAGAGTCTGACTCTGTCTTTCTTCTCATCGATCATGATGATGACCGCTTCGATCTCCTGTCCCTTCTCAAGCTCTTCGGCGTTGAGGGGATAAAGTTCTTCGTTTCTGATCAATCCGTCTACACTGTCGTTGAGTTTTACGAAAACACCGAAATCGGTAATATCTTTGATCGTACCGTTGATGATGTCGCCGACTTTGTACTCCTTGGCAAAAGCTGCCGCAGGTGATTCAAGAAGCGCTTTTTTGCTCAGGCTGATCTTTTCGTTGTCTCTGTCGATCGCGGTGATTTTAACTTCCACTTTATCGCCCGCTTTGAATACGTCTTTGGCTTTGTTGCCGTCCCAATCGACGTTATCGTTGTGCAGCAACCCTTCTACGTTGCCGATCTTGACAAATGCGCCGAAATCGGTTGTATTGCTCACTTCACCCTCTACCACGTCACCGGGTTTGTGGCTGGAAGCGAAGCTGTCAAAGGGTTTGGGCTGTAGTGATTTCAAAGAAACACGGAGTCTTTGGTTTTCACTGTCGATCTCGATCACTTCCACGTCCAGCTCCTGACCGATCTCAAGGTAATCTTTGGGGTCTTTTCTCCCCTTGTCCCAGGAGATTTCGGAAACGTGCAAAAAGCCCTCGATATCGTTGCCCAGATCTACAAATGCCCCGTAGCTTTCGATATTGCTGACGACGACTTTGATCGTGTCGCCCTCATCGATCTCCTCTTTAACCTCGTCCCAGGGGTTGGCGATAGTGGCTTTGATCGAAAGGGAAAGGTGTTTTTTCTCCTTGTCGTAACCGATCGCTTTAACTTCAACCTCGTTGCCCACTTCAAAGTGGCGCGCCGCGTTTACGGGACCTCTGTGGCTGATTTCACTGTAGTGAACCAAACCGTCTACGCCGCCGACGTCAACAAACATCCCGTAGTTGGTGATCGTTTTGACCACGCCGCTCATGACATCTTTTTTGAGCACTTCCTGGATGATATCCTCACGCTCTTCGTCTTTTCTGTCCAGATACTCTTTTCTGGAGATGATGATACTGTTTTTCTCTCTATCGACTTTGACGACATACGCTTTGATCTCTCTGCCGATCACTTTCGCATTTTTTCTAAACGCCGCCAAAGAGTTTGGCATGAAAAATTCAATATCGTCCGCTTTTACGACGTAACCGCCCTTGTTCTGCGCGACGATCTTCCCTTCGATCAGGTATTCGTTTTCCTCGTCATACTCTTTGATAAACTCTTTTGTCTGCAGCTTGCTAAGCGCTTTGGCATGCGAAACAAAACTTCTGGAACCTGCGGATCTGGTTTTGATAACCTCGATCTTGTCGCCCTCTTTCCAAACGACGTTGCCCTCTTCATCTTTCAACTCATCAAGATTTAAAATTGCTTCGAGCTTTTGATTGATGTCAATCAAAGCTTGAGAATCTTCAATCTTTGCGATCACACCCTCAAGAATCTGATCCTGTGAACTTCTCAACGATTCATCAAGCATCGCCGCGAAATCTTCATCTGTCATCTCAATATCTTGAAACTCTTTATCCATTATCTACCTTTTATTAACCTATAATTGCAAATTTTATCTAAAACTAGGTTTTAATTAACTGAATTTTTTTAACATTTTTTTCAATTATCCAATCGGGGGTGGATGCACCCGCGCTGATTCCGCATATCTGTTTCCCTTTAAACCACGCATCCTCCAGGTCGTTTTCATTCTCTACGAGGTAGCTGTCTTCACACTCTTGCAAGCAGATACTGAGCAGCTGTTTCGTATTTGAGGAGTGCTTTCCGCCGATAACGATCATAATATCGGCTTCTTTGGCCAAATCCCTCGCCGCGTCCTGGTTTTCAAAGGTCGCGTTGCAGATAGTGTTAAATACCCGCACCTCCTTGTAGTTGCGGATCAGATAATCGACGAGTTTGG
This sequence comes from Epsilonproteobacteria bacterium tcs-49, assembly GCA_002049495.1. Lineage (GTDB taxonomy): Bacteria > Campylobacterota > Campylobacteria > Campylobacterales > Sulfurovaceae > TCS-49. Next base: position 98,463 of record LLYS01000005.1, read on the forward strand.
AAAAATCGTCGGGTTTTCTCGTGGTTTGGGAAACGATGGCGACCTTTTGATTGAGTTGCAGCTTTTGCAACTCCTCCACGCCGTTGACGACGAAGGTGCGTTCGTTGCCGTAACTTAGAACCCCTTTGATCTCGGGGTGTTTGCTGTCGCCGAAAATGACGACGTCATACCCCTCCGTACTCATCTGTTCGACGATATTTTGCGGTTTTGTCACGAAGGGGCAGGTAGCGTCAATGAGGTTGACGCCCTTGTTTTGCAGATAGATTTTATTATCTTTTTCGATGCCGTGGGTGCGGATCACCGCATCCTGACCGCCGGCTATCTCTTCGATCTCGTCGGTAACATCCACGTCGTAATCGGCTTTTAAGCGGCGTATTTCGGCGTTATTGTGGATAAGCGGTCCGATGGTAACGCTGCCCTTATGCTCCTGGGCGATACCGATGGCACGCTTGACGCCGAAACAAAACCCCAGGCTTTTGGCTATGCGTATCTCGATCATCACGCCTCCTTGACCGCCGTCACCCGCCCGAGAATTTCAAAGAAGTTGGGGAAGGAGGTATCGATACACTCCGTATCTTCGATGCGCATCCCGCACAATAAACCGCCTACGGCAAAGCTCATGGCGATGCGGTGGTCCCCGTGGCTATCGATCACTGCGCTTTTCAATTCGCCGCCGGTGATATCGTAGCCGTCCTCACACTCTGCAACTTCGACCCCGCACCTTTGCAAGCCCGCCACCACCGTAGCGATGCGGTCACTTTCCTTGACCCGCAGCTCCTCGGCGTTGCGTACGCTGCTTGTTCCCTGCGCAACCGCCATAGCGATGGCCAAAGCGGGAAGCTCATCGATAAGCCAGGAGATGTTTTCGCTCACCTCCACCCCCTTTAAGCCGTCGCTGTAGGTTACGGTGATATCTCCCATGGGTTCATAGATATCCTCTTTTTGGATATACTGGATATCAGCGCCCATACGCTCGAGCACTTTATATGCCCCGATACGCGTTTTATTGAGCGTAATATCTTTGATCGTTACCTTCGCTCCCGGCACGATCGCCGCGGCTACGGCAAAGAAAAAAGCGCTGGAGGGATCGGTGGGTACGGTCAGTTCAAGGGGTTTTAAGGGCCCCTGCATAGGTTCTACGCCGACTTTGTTGCCCTCGATTTCAAGTTTCGCGCCCATCCCCCGAAGCATCCGCTCGGTATGGTCGCGGCTTTTATGGGGTTCGCTGACGGTTGAACGCCCTTTGGCTTTGAGCGCGGCGAGGATCAGCGCGCTTTTGACCTGCGCCGAAGCGATCTTGCTCTCATAATTAAAAGGTTGCAGACTTTTACCCCGGATACTCAGCGGCGCCAAATCTCCGTTATTGCGCCCGTCTATCTGCGCGCCGATGGAGCGCAGCGGATCGGCGACGCGCTTCATGGGGCGTCTTCGCAGGTATTTGTCCCCGGTCAGGACAAAGTGCCCCTCCAAACCGCTCAAAAAGCCGCAAAACAGCCGGATCGCCGTACCGCTGTTGCCGCAATCGAGGATATCGTCGGGCTCTTGCAGCGTTTTTGGCGGGGTGATCGTCAAAACGCCCCGTTCATCCTCTTTGACCCGTGCACCCAACTGTTTGGTGATATGGAGGGTGTTGAGGGTATCTTCGGCTTTGAGAAAGTTTTTGATTGTCGAGGGTTGATCACTCAACAGCGCAAACATGGCGCTTCTGTGCGAAATCGATTTATCGCTGGCGATATCGTCGCACAGCAGGGAGAAAGGCCTGGCCTGCTCTACGGTTACGGACCTCATCGCAGTTTCGCACCCAGCTTTGCTTCCGCGGTTTTCAAGACCGAATCCATAATCGGTTCGATATCCTTATCCCCCAAAGTTCCTTCGGTGGATTGGATAAAGAAGCGAACCGTCAAACTTTTCTCTTTCCCCAGACTTTTATCCTCAAACAGATCCACGGGATAAAAGCTTTTGAGCATCGGATTCTCCACGGTTTCCAGTACCGAGCGGATCTGTTCGTAGGGGATCTTTTTATCGACCAGCAGACTCAGATCACGGGTAACGCCCTGGTAGTTGGAGATACCGCCCACCTCTTTTTTCTCCGGCAAGAGCGCGTCAAGATTCACCGACGCAACAAAACCGGTGGGCAGTTCAAACTCCGTATCGGGGTGCAGCTTTGATAAAAAGCCCACCGTTTCGCCTTTGATGACGATATCGGCACTCTGATAGGGATGCAGCAGACGGTTTTCATAGCTGCAGGATTTAAGTTCGAAATCCCCGATCACCGACCCGAGGGTTTTGATAAACTCCTCTACGTCGATCTCTTCGGGTTTGCCCGCGTTGGTGATATTTTCGTCGCTTTTTGCCCCGCAGAAAACAAAGCTGATCTCATCACGCTCTTCGCGTTTGGCGTTAAAAACGGTCCCGATCTCAAACAGGCGTACGCTTTTCTTGCCGTAGTTGATATTTCGCTGGGCCGCTTCGAGCATATTCAAAAGCGCCGTGGAGCGCAGGCCGTCCATATCGGAGGTGATGGGATTAACTACCGCAAGTTTTTCCTGCACCGTTTCAAAGCCGTAGTGTTCAAGCTTTTTGTTTTCGCAAAACAGATAGGTCATCACTTCAAAGTAGCCGTTCGCCGCCGCGCGCTGTTTCAGATCACGCTTGAATTTAAAGCGCGCCATGGTGGGGTTGAGGCGGTTGTGCTCCACAAACTTCATCCGCTTGGGCGCGATATTGTCGATCCCGATCATACGCACGATCTCTTCGGTGATATCTTGCATATTCATCACGTCGTGACGGAACGCCGGAACGATAACACCGAAACGGTCGCTTTCTAGGTTTTGGATCGTAAAGCCCAGGTGCTTAAGCACGTTACTCACATCGGTGCGGTCCACTTTCTGTCCGATCAGGTTTTCCACATCCTGCAGGTTCACCGAAATGGAGCGGCGCTGTGCCTGGGAATAGAAGGTCGAACTGCCGCTGTAGATATTGCTTTTACTGCAAGCTGCCAGGTTTTTAGCCAGCAGTTCCATACCAAAATCCACGTCCGGTTCGCTGCCCCGGGAGGTTCTGAAATAAAGCTCGTCGGGTTTGATATCCGTTGTCGCTACTACCGGAACGATCTTGTCGGGGCGGATATAGCTGGCTTCAAGGATGATCTTTTCATTTTGAGGCAGCGACGTATCGCTTTGGTTGATCCCCACCGCGGCCGCTTCCGCGCTGCCCGTTAACTGTACGTATTCATCCTCCTGCAGTGTCAACTTCGCTTTTTTCTCTCCGAAAAAACCAAAATCGTACGCACGCAAAATCACCCCCGATTCGTGGGTCGTATAGTAAAGCAGTTTATCGATATCGTTTTCGATCTGCTTCTCCACCGTCGCCAGGCGCAACTGTACGATAAAGGGGACCTGCAGCTTTTTGACCTCGGCGACTTTATAGTGCATATTGACCCCGTCGATATCATCATACACAAAAGAAAGAATCTTTCCGATCCCGATGGAGGCGCGATCCTCTCCGCCGGATTCGAAGGTTTTCAACTCTTTGTTAAACGCCGCGCTGAGATCTCTGGCGACGCCGTGGATACTCAGACAGTCGCCGCGGTTTGGCGTCAAATCGATTTCGATCACGTCGTCGTCAAAGAGGGAAAAGCCCCGCAGTTCGATCCCCGGCGTGAGTTTTCCCACACTTGCGTCAAGCTGCATGATCCCGTCGTTCATCTTCGGCAGACCCAACTCTTCGGAGGAGCAGATCATCCCCTCGCTCTCCACGCCACGCAGTTTGGCGTGTTTGATCTCAAAATTTCCCGGCAGTACCGCTCCGATCATCGCAACGGCCACGTACTCGGCGTCCACGACGTTTTTCGCGCCGCAGACGATCTGGCGGGTATCGGTGCCCACATCCACCGTACAAACGTTGAGTTTATCCGCATCGGGGTGTTTTTCGCAGGAAACGATCTTTCCCACTACCACTTTCTCGGGAACGGTGTAACTCTTTACTCCGTCAACCTCCAAGCCCAAATCGTTGAGTTTTTTACACAGCTGCTGCGTTGAAATATCACTCAGGTCCACCCATTCGTTTAACCAACTTCTTGTTATTATCATTTTGTACTCTCTCCTTTTTGCGAAAACGTACCTTCCGCAAAACTCCCTCCGGCCGAAGCTGTGCTCCGGACAGGAGAAATATCATGGTTTTTATATCTGTTTACTGTTTTCAAAGCCGGGTATTTCATCTAAATTGCTCCAATAATCGTTCATCACCTTCAAAAAGCGAACGCAGATCGGGAATTTTGTGGATCAGCATGGCAAAACGCTCGACCCCCAGACCAAAGGCGTATCCGCTCACGTCTTTGTACCCGACCGCTTTAAATACGTTGGGATCGACCATCCCGCACCCAAGCACTTCCAGCCAACCCGTATGGGAGCACACGCGGCACCCTTCGCCTTTGCAAAAGATACAGCTGATATCCGCTTCGGCGCTGGGTTCGGTAAAGGGGAAGAAGCTCGGGCGAAAGCGTACGGCCACGTCGCCGAACATATACTGCAAAAACTCCGTAAGCATCGATTTGAGATTGGCAAAGGAGACTTCGCCGCTCTCTTCTACGACCAAGCCTTCCACCTGGTGAAACATCGGCGTATGGGTCAAATCAAAATCGCGCCGGAATACCGTCCCGGGGCTGATCATGCGCACGGGCGGTTTTGTTTTAAGCATGGTTCGGATCTGTACGGGGGAGGTGTGGGTCCGCAAAAGCGACCCGTCCTTGCAGTAGAAAGTGTCCTGCATATCCCGTGCGGGGTGGAACTTGGGCAGGTTCAGCGCTTCAAAGTTGTGAAAATCGTCTTCGACCAGCGGCCCCGTTTCCACGGAAAAATTCTGCGCCGCAAAATACTCGATAATGCGGTCCATCGTATCCATCACCGGATGCAGCGCCCCGGTTTTTTGTTTGGGCGCGTACATGGACAGATCCATCGCTTCGCTTTTGAGCTGTTCCTGCAGCGCTTTTTGTTCCAACTTTTCCTTGGTAGCGTCAAAGAGGTTTTGTAAAGAGGTTTTTGTTTCGTTGAGTTTTTTTGCAAAGCCCGCTTTCTCGTCGTTGGGCAAATCCTTGAGCTTGGCAAACTCCTTCGCCAAATCACCCTTTTTCCCGAAAACGGAGATGCGCACTTTTTCTAAGCTTTGTAAATCCTTAGCTTTTTTTATTCTGCTTTCTAACTCTTTCAAGAAGGTTCCCTTAGTTTTTTCCTAATATTTTATAATAAATACTATTAATACCAAATGAAAGATGAAAGATAACGGCCGGGAGCAAGGCGGAGAGGGCGCTATCTACCCGCTTTGATCGCGGCGATCGCTTCGCCGAAACGCACCTTGCTGCCCTCGTGCAGATCCAGATCAAACAGTCCCTCCTGGGAAACCATTACGACCGTCGAACCCATTTTAAAATACCCCAAAAGCTCCCCCTTTTCGACAAAAAGTTCCCGGTAGGTATACTTTTTGATCACGCCGCTTTTGACATTGGTTTGGATATCCTTTTCAAACTCCACGGTCATCTGTCCCACGTTCAGCGCTCCGATAAGGATCAAAAACAGTTTTTTCCCCTCCACCTGCGCCTCGATAATCACCCGCTCGTTTTCCACGAACAGTCCCGGGATCTTTTTGAGGTATTTCAAATTCACCGGAAAAAGCTTTCCCGGGACGTGCGTGACGCTAAGAACCTGCATATCGCAGGGGATATGGTAGCGGTGGTAATCCTTAGGGGAGAGGTAAAAATTTACGTAATCCCCGCCCTCAAACTCCGGTTCGCAATCTGCGTAATTGGAGGTGAGCAGCTTTTTGAGCGAATAGCTTTTGCCCTTGATTTGAAACAGGGTATCGCGCTCGACTCTGCCCATCTTTGTGATAAAGGCATCCACCGGGGAGATCACCCCCTCTTGCAGCGCTCTTGGCTGCTTTAGCGCTCTGGTAAAGAGCGCGTTTAAACTTTTATAGCTTTCTACGGGAGCAAACTCTCCCATATCCAGTTTCATCAATTTGACGTATGCTTTATTTATAAGCTTTTGCAAAAACGCGGGAAAACTCGCCTGCGCGAACTTGCCAAATATCCTCGATATTTGATTGGTACATATCATTCTTTCTTTGCCTCCGATTTTTCGAGGTACCCCAACGCGTCTTCCATCAGCGCGATGTGGTAATCCTCCTGGTAATTGATACATTCAAAAAACTCCGAGAGTTCCTGATCGGTGATCTTGGCTGCCAACTCTTTGCACTCGCCCTTTGCCGCGACCTCTTCTTCGATGCCGTCGTGGAGGAATACAGATAGATCGTCAAATTTATAAATATCTTGCATTATCATACGAGGAACGGCTAAAATCCCCATCTTCGCCATCAACTTCCCGAAGGATTTGAGATGGAAAAAGGATTCCTCGATGAGGATTTGAAACATCCGATTCAGGTACGCATCCTCGCTGTGGGCTTTGGCGTAGTTATACACCATGATCAACTCATACTCTTTGTAACTTTCCTCAAACAAAAACAGCGTCAGCGCATCCCTGGCCTCTTCGGGCAGATTCAAATAATCACGCTTGCCGTTAAACGCGGTAATTTCGCGATCTTCAAAGCCCCGTACCGCCTTTGAAAGAAACTCCAGATCCTTCACGATGCGGAAAAACAGCGGATCGTCCGTGCCCTCGCCGCATAGCAGAAGCAGCTGCTCATACTGTTTTTGCAGCGCCTCGAGCATGGGTGCCAACCGCCCGACGCGGATCGGTACGTCACTTCTGTCGTAACTGTAGGCGATTCCTTTTTGCACAAGACGCTGCTCCACCCAGGTAAAGTGGCGAAACAGAATCTGCGAGTAATCGTAGAGTTTGTCTTCGCCGCTCATAAAGGAGGTAAACTGCGTCGCCAGCCACGCATGGTGCAACCTGTCTAAAATCGTCGTCAGCTTCATACCTCCTCCTTCGTTTCACAGGTTTGGCTGATATAGTACGTCTTCATGGGAAGATCACTCTCCTCCTGGCGCGCATAGTACGTATCCAGCGCCGCCTGTGCCGCCACGGCGACCATCTCCGAACACGCCGCTTCCTTGGGATCAAGCTCATCCAGCGTCGCTTTGAGGTGATCGATCATCCTTTGCAACTCCTCCAGACTCTGCCCCTTGGCCGCCTCGGTAAAGATCGAACCGCTCACCACCGTGGTGGAACACCCCACCGCCTGAAAACTGATTTGAGCGATCCTGCCCGCCTCAGGGGTAAAATAAAGCCCCACTTTTTCGCCGTTGTCGGGGTTTTTACCGATCCCCTCCCCCTGCGCGTTTTCAAGCGGGCCGTAGTTTTTAGGCTGCATCAAATGTTCCAATACCTGGGCATCCATCGTGTCGTTCCTTTGGGCTATTTTGGGTATAATTGTATCCAAATTTGGTACTGTCAAAATAGCACTTGCGGTTTAGATCGCCGCATAAAGGTAAAAACAAGCTCTTTTTTACATAATCTACTTGTTCTGAAGCACTATAGTGAATGATTGTGTAAAAAATATGTAAAAGCTGTTTGGTCAGTGGCAAAAAGTAGAAAAAAACCAATAAAGGATTTCAATGCTTCGATTTGCACCCTCCCCCACCGGGGATATGCATATTGGAAACCTCCGGGTTGCCATCTTCAACTACATTTTAGCAAAGCAGCAAAACAAGGATTTTATCGTCCGCATCGAGGATACGGACAGGGAAAGAAATATCGAGGACAAGGATCAAGAGATCCTGGCGATTTTGCAAAAGTTCGGCATCAACGACGACCAGCTTTACTATCAGAGCAAAAACCTGCATATCCACCAGCACATGGCGATCAAGCTCGTAGAGCAGAAAAAAGCGTTTGCGTGTTTCTGTTCCGAGCAGGAGCTTGAAGCCCAGCGCGAATTGGCGAAGAAAAACAAAAAGGCGTACCGCTACAGCGGCAAGTGCGAATTTTTAACGCAGCAAGAGGTGCTTAAAAGCGATAAAAAGTACGTTATCCGCTTGAAAAAACCCGAAAGCGATATCACCTTTGAGGATGCGATTAAAGGGGAGCAAAGCATGAGCCCCGGCGAAGTGGACAGCTTCGTCATCCTCCGAGCCGACGGGACGCCGACGTACAACTTCGCCTGCGCCGTCGATGATATGATCCACGGGGTCAGTTTCGTGTGCAGGGGCGAAGACCACACCAGCAACACGCCCAAACAGATCCATATCCGCAATATGCTCGATTATGAGAAATCGATCCGCTACGCGCACCTGCCCATCATCCTCAATACCGAAGGCAAAAAGATGAGCAAACGCGACGACGCCTCCAGCGTCAAATGGCTGCTTAGCGAAGGCTTCCTGCCCGATGCGATCATCAACTACCTGGTACAGCTGGGCAATAAAACCCCCAAAGAGATCTTTGATCTGCATGAAGCGATCGAGTGGTTCAAACTCGAAAACGTTTCCAAAGCCCCCGCGAAGTTCGATCTGGACAAACTGCGCTTTTTAAACCGCGCGCATATCAACCGTACCGACGACCGGACCCTTTCGAAATATTTCGGCTTTGCCGATGAGCAAGTGGGCAAGCTGGCAAAACTCTATACCGAGGAAGCCAGCACCCTCAAAGAGATCGATGAAAAGATCGTATCGATCTTTCGGCCGAAGAATTTTGACAACGAGTTTGGCGAGCAGATGAAGATTTTGCAGCAAGTGATTCTGGATGCGCCGATGTTTGACGCTTTTGACGCCTTTAAAAAGCATTTGATGGAAAAAAGCGGGTTAAAGGGTAAAAACTTTTTCAAACCCCTGCGCCTGCTTTTGACCAACAAACCAAACGGCCCCGAAGTGGCTGATGTATACGACTTGATCAAAGGCTACATTACGCAGATCGTACGCTAACGCTTCAGTGTGCCAGCGTCACGGCGTAGGGAACGCTTACCCCGTGGGCGCGCAGCACCTTTTTTGCTTCCAGCAGCGTCGTGGCTGTGGTGTAGATATCATCAACGAGAACGACGCTTTCTATCCCCTCTCCCCTGTAGATAAAATCCCTGGGATTGTTCCTGCGAAACGCCAGGCTTTTCCCCGAATACCGTACGTCGTTTCGTGCCTGCAAAAGGTTGTAGCGGGTATGGCGCGCCAAATGTTTGGCGATGATCGCGCCGTGGCTGTAGCCGCTTTTGACGCTGTGGTCCACGGGCAGCGCGGTAAAGGGGATGCGAAACTCCCGTGCCGTCAGTTGTGCCAAGCGGTGGAAGATGCGGTGGCCAAGGGGGGTGTGTTTGGTCGTCAGCAGCGGTTTAATATCGTCGTAGCGGTAGAAGTGGATGATTTCAAGCCCCTCTGCGGATCTGCATGTCCGTCTCGGGATTAAAAACTCTTTTTCACACGCTTTGCACGTGATCTGCCAAGAAAACCTCCCGCAGATCACGCAGCGCATCAGTCGATCTTGAGGACGCTTAAGAACGCTTCCTGGGGCAGTTCGACGCTGCCGACGGATTTCATCCGCTTCTTGCCCTCTTTTTGCTTCTCAAGCAGTTTTCTTTTCCGGCTGATATCCCCGCCGTAACATTTCGCCGTTACGTTTTTACGCATGGCGCTGATCTTTGTCGCGGAGATGATCTTATTGCCCAGGCTTGCCTGGATGGAGACTTCAAAGAGTTGTCTTGGGACGATCTCTTTCATCTTCGCTACCAGATCCTTGCCCCGGCTGTAGGCTTTGTCTTTGGGGACGATGATACTTAGTGCGTCCACGTCCTCGCCCGCGACTTTGAGATCGAGCTTCACCAGATCGCCTTCGCGGTATTCGATCATTTCATAATCAAAACTGGCGTAGCCTTTTGTCGCGCTTTTGAGTTTATCGTAAAAATCGGTAACGATTTCACTCATGGGCACGGCGTAGACAAGCATCACCCGATCCTCGTTGAGGTAATCCATCTTCTCCTGGATACCGCGGCGGTTGTTGAGCATGGTGATGATGTTGCCCACAAACTCGTTCGGTGTCAGAATTGTCGCCCTGACGTAGGGTTCCTCGATCACGTCGATCTTTTGCGGATCGGGCATCTGGGAGGGGTTTTCCACCTTCAGGTGCGTTCCGTCGGTCAGATGCACATGGTACACCACCGTCGGGGCGGTGGCGATCAGATCGATATTGTACTCTCTCTCCAACCGCTCCTTGACCACCTCCATATGCAGCATCCCCAAAAAGCCCACACGGAAGCCAAAGCCAAGGGCCGCGGAGGTTTCGGGCTCGTACTGCAAACTGGCGTCGTTGAGTTTGAGCTTATCCAGCGCATCTCGCAGATCTTCGAAGCGGTCGGTTTCGATGGGGTAGATCCCCGCAAATACAAAGGGTTTGACCTCTTCATACCCCGCGATGGGCTCTTTTGCCGGATCGTTTGCCAGGGTCATGGTATCGCCCACGGCCAAGTCGGAAACGCTTTTTAACCCTAAAACCACGATCCCCACTTCCCCGACGCCGATGGCGTTTGTATCTACCGGCTTGACCGGGTGGGGGTACATGATATTGTTGACTTCGTGCTTTTTGCCGGTGTTCATGATAAGGATATTGTCGCCTTTTTTGATCTCTCCGTCAAAAACACGCACCAGCGCCAGCGCGCCCAGATAGTTGTCAAACCAGCTGTCATAGATCATCGCTTTGACTTCGCCCTCGTTTTTCGACTCGGGGGCGGGAACGCGCTCGATAATCGCGTCGATAAGCTCCTTGATCCCAAGACCGCTTTTTGCGCTGACGTGCAGCGCGTCGGTGCAGTCTAAACCGATACTCTCCTCGATCTCTTCGGCTACCCGGTCCGCATCGGCCGCGGGCAGGTCGATCTTGTTAAGCACCGGGATAATCTCCAAATCGTTATCCAGCGCCATGTAAACGTTGGCGATGGTTTGCGCCTCGACGCCCTGACTGGCGTCCACGACCAAAAGCGCGCCTTCGCACGCGGCCAGGGAGCGGCTCACTTCGTAGCTAAAATCCACGTGCCCCGGGGTATCGATCAGATTGATCACGTACTCCTGCCCCTCTTTGACGTAGTTTAGCCGCACGCTCTGGGCTTTGATGGTGATGCCGCGCTCCTTTTCGATATCCATGGTATCCATCATCTGCGCACTGAGTTCGCGGTCGCTGACGGCGTTGCACTCTTGAATGATCCGATCGGCCAGGGTGCTTTTGCCGTGGTCGATATGGGCGATAATTGAAAAGTTTCTGATGTTTTGACTATTCACTACTGTGCATCTCCTTATGTTTATGCCTTGTTTTGAGAGTCGCCCCGGAAGGGGCTTTGAATGAGTGGAGCTGTTTAGCTAAAGAGCGAGTTGACACTTTCGTTGTGGTACACTCTGCGGATCACTTCCCCAAAGATCGGGGCGACGGAAAGTACCTTGATCTTTTCGCAATCCTGGCACTCTTTTGTTAACGGGATCGTATCTGAAACCACAAGCTCGTCCAAAACACTGTCTTTGATGCGCTCATATGCCGGACCGCTGAGTACGGGGTGCGTCGCACACGCCATTACGGAGTTTGCCCCTTTTTCCTTGAGCACTTTCGCGGCTTTGACCATGGTCCCGGCGGTATCGATCATATCATCGACCAAAATCACGTCCTTACCCTCGACGTTACCGATGATGTTCATCACTTCGGAAGTGTTGGCTTGTTCACGCTTTTTATCGACGATCACCATCTCCGTTCCCAGGCGCTCGGCAAAATATCTGGCTCTGGCGACCCCGCCGATATCGGGACTGGCAATGATGGGATCGGGAAGTTTTTTATTTTTGAGATAGTTTGCAAAAAGCATAGCGCCGTAAAGGTTGTCGACGGGGATGTCGAAAAAGCCCTGAATCTGGCCGGCGTGCAGATCCATCGTCACGACCCGGTCTACGCCCGCTTTTTCGATCAGGTCAGAAACCAGTTTGGCGGTAATCGGTACTCTGGGTGCGGCTTTTCTATCCTGTCTTGCGTAACCGAAATAGGGAACGACGGCGGTGATGGAGCTGGCGCTGCTTCTTCGAAGCGCGTCGGTCATGATCAAAAGTTCCATCAGGTTGTCGTTTGCGGGAGCACAGGTGGGCTGGATGATAAATACGTCGCGTCCGCGCACGCTTTCACTGATCTGGACACTGATCTCTCCGTCGCTGAACTTGCTGACCTTTGCCTTGCTCAGGGGCATATCCAGCGCTTTGGCGATATCTTCGGCCAACTCTTCGTTTGCGGTACCTGCAAATACCTTATATCCTCTCATTCTCTCTCCTGTTTTCTCTCGTCTAAAATTTTTTCGCAATTTTATAGTAATAAAGCAAAAAAAGCAAAAGGTCTTTCAAACTAGATTGTAACTCTTTGATTGTCTTAATACTTGTTCGTATCCTTGCTTTTTTGCGTATAGCGCACAACCTTGTTCCGTCCCGATTCCTTGGCTTCATACAGCGCCATATCCGCGTATTTGATACATTTCCACGCCGTATCGCCGTCTGTGGGGTAGTATGACGCGCCCACCGAACAGGTTTTGGTAAAGGATTCCTGCCCCACTTCGATCACCTTTTTCTCAAAGCGCGTACGGATCTTTTCGGCGATTTTCATCATCCCCTCTTCGGTGGTGTTATACAGCAGTACCACGAACTCTTCGCCGCCAAAGCGGATAGCCAGATCCGATTCGCGGATCGAATCCATGATGACGTGGGCGATGACGCGGATCGCTTCGTCCCCTACGTCGTGGCCGTAGGTATCGTTGACCATTTTAAAGTAATCGATATCGACCATCAAAAAGCCGTAGGTGATGTTGTTGCGTTTTGCCTGGGCGAAACTTTTGGTGATATACTCTTCCAAAAACTTGCGGTTGTACATCTTGGTCAGTTGATCGGTACGCGCCGATTCGTGCAGTACCTGCAACAGTTTCTTACTCACAAACTCCGGACGGGACGCGTTGATGTAATCTTCGATGGAGTGCAGATGCTTCTTTACCCGCTCATGTTCCTCCATCGTTTCGGAGACGATGGAGATGATAAAATCCAGGTCGTTGGAGATGGAGTAGGGAATACACAGATGCTCCAAATCCTTCGCTTCAAAGGAGTCGCATACGTTTTCAAACTGGCACGAATCCACCAAAGTATTGGTTCTGTCGGCGCGGCACCCGTTTTCCTCGGCTTTGCAGTAGCTTTTGCCCTCGGCATACACGACCTTGGTCTCCTTATTAGTCGTATCGGCTTCGATAAATTTAAAGTTGCTCAAGCCGAACTTGTTGCGCAGTACCGTCGCCAAACGCTCGTAAACCACTTCGATGGATTCGTCGCGTTCGATAATTTGGCGGTATTTGTAGATATCGCTGAGTTGATCGACCGTTTCGTTGACCTCTTCGAGGGGATCTTTTTTCTTCTCTTTCTGGGTGAGGAAGATATCGATCTTACTTTCGATACTGTCAAGGACCACCTGCAGCTTTTTCATCAGCGAATTCACCCACTCCGCAAGTTCTCTGGTCTCTTTTGAGGAGGTCTGGGTTACCCGCTGGCTGTAATCGCCGTTGCTCGCCGATTGCATCACCGCCTTGATATTTTCAAAGATATCCACGTAGGGTTTGAGCAGGAAGTGGATAATCAGCTGGATCAGCATAAAACTGATCATGGAAATGATCACGACGTTTTCGATGGTTTCGATACCGATATTTTTGGAATTACTCATATCCAGTACGACCGTTACCGCCCCCAGAGTATCACCGGGTTTTGCCTGGTGGCACTGCAGGCAGTTGAGCTCCCCCTCCTCGGTGGCGATATAGGGAATGGTCAAACGGAAGGTACTGGAGGTGAGGTTATCGTTGATAACGGCTTTTTCCTTTCCCGCTCGCAAAACATGCTTATCGACTTTGTCTCTGGGGATCTCGTTGTTAAAGCCCTTGCCGTACTGCTCGATCACGCTTTGGGCCCTGATCACCCAAAGGTCTTTCAAGTTCTCCGTCTGCTCGATGTTACTCAGGAAAAACTCCCTGTTATCCATCACGCCGCTGACCATATGCGCGGTCAAGCCGTCCTTGACCATCTTGGCGGTAAGCCTGGCTTTATCCTCGGCGTTTTTAAGCCCCACTTCCCGCAGGTTCAGACTAAAGATCGAAATAATCGCTATAAACAGCGCTATAAAAACGACTGTCAGGATCAGGGTTGTTTTCTGTTTTGCGTTCATCGGCTACTCCACTGTTACGCTTTTTGCTAAATTTCTGGGCATATCCACATCGTTGCCGAGCCGGATCGCCACCTCCATCGAAAGCAGTTGCAGTACCACCATCATTTCAAAATACTCACTCATCACATGGCCGTGCTCATCTATGACAAGAAAATCATCGGCTATGTTATCTAAAATTTCCGGAGCTATGGTCAAAATCGTCGCATCCCGCGCACTAAGCTCTTCGACGTTGCTTTTCATCTTTTCATATAGTTGCGATTTGGGCATCAGCGCCACGGTAAAGAGTTCACTGTCAGCCAACGCGATGGGACCGTGTTTCATCTCTCCGGCGGGATACCCCTCTGCATGCAGGTAGCTGATCTCTTTGAGTTTCAATGCCCCCTCCATCGCCAAAGGATAAAACAGATCGCGTCCGATAAAGAAAAAACCGTGCCCATGCAGATAACGCTTGCTTAAGCGTTTGATCTTTTCATGGTGACGCAGCGCCTCGGCCGTGACTTTGGGCAGATGACGCAGCGCTTTGAGCTCGGCATCCATATCGCACGCGACCCCGTTTTTGCGGGCAAAAAACAGAGCGCACATCCACAATACCGCCATCTGTGTCGCAAAGGCTTTGGTACTGGCGACACCCTTTTCGATCCCGGCCCGGGTCAGGATCGTACTGTCACACAATCGCACGATGGAGGAGTTGTCGACGTTGCAGACCGCCAGGGTTTGCAAGCCGGCGTTTTTCGCCATTTTGAGCGCTTCGAGCGTATCTGCGGTTTCCCCGCTTTGGCTGATCACGACAAAAAGCGTGTCGGGGGTCAGGATCGGTTCTTTGTAGCGAAACTCGCTGGCGATCACCACGTCGGTTTTGATTTTGGCGACGTGTTCAAACAGATAGCTGCTTGAAAGGGCGGCGTGGTAGCTGGTCCCGCAGGCACAGATGGTGATAGCACTGATCCCCTCAAGGTCCATATCCTCCAACTCGTCGATATGCACCCTGTTTTCAAAGACCCTGCCCATAAGCGTGTCGCTTAAGACATCCCCCTGCTCATAGATCTCTTTTTCCATGAAGAAGCGAAAACCGCCCTTTTGCGCCGAAACCTTGTCGCCTCTGAGCGCTTTATACTCCAGATCCGAACACCCCTTTTCAAAATCGGTGATGATCGTACCGTTTTCCACTTTGCCGATGCAGTTTTCCTCCAGATACGCCACCTCGGTCGCTTTACCCAAAATGGCCGCGTCGCTGGAAGCGAAAAAGATCTCCTGTTTCCCATTGCGTCCAAGCATCAACGGGGAGCCAAAGCGGGCAAAGTATACCGTTTCGGGCACATCTTTACTCAGCAGCAAAACCGCATACGCCCCTTCAAGGGCGGCTATGGTCGCTTCAAAGGCTTTATCCCCCGTGCCGAGTTTTTCGAGATTTTTCTCGAAAAGATGAACGATCACTTCGGTATCGGTCTGGCTGACGAATTTGACCCCCTGGGCTTCGAGCTCCTTTTTCAACTCCACGTAGTTTTCGATGATCCCGTTGTGCACGACGTAGCTGTAGGTCCCGTAGTGGGGGTGGGCGTTGAGTTCGGTGGGTTTGCCGTGGGTCGCCCAGCGGGTGTGGCCGATACCGATACCGCCGTCTTGGGCATACTCCTTTGCTTTTTGCTCCAGGTTCTTTAACTTTCCTGTAGCTTTGAAACTAGTCACATGGTTCTGCTCCATGAGCGCAATTCCGGCGGAATCGTACCCCCTGTACTCAAGCTCCTTTAAGCCTGAAAGCAGTTCATCTTTGACGTCCCCTCTGCCGATATACCCAACTATTCCACACATAACGATCCTAAAACTTTTTCTATATTATTACAAATTTTATCCGTTTTTTCGATTAAAAAAAGATCCCGTGCGCGATTTTTGTGCGTATTGACTTTTGAGGAGATAATATCGATGCCGTATTGTTCAAAAATATTGGCCACGTGTGCCAGCAGACCGATCTGGTTTTTACAATTAAGCTTCATCAGCGCGATGGTTTTGGAGTGTTCGCAATCGATAAACACCTCTTTTCTGAAAATCTCGGGGGTTTTGAGCTGGATTTCACGCTCCATATCAAAGGATTGTTCGATCAGCGCATTGACCTCCTGGAGTTCAAACTCTTCAACCTTTTCCAAAAACTCGATCTTAAAATACTTTTTATTGTCGAAAAGTTTGTATATATCCATCGTTACCACGTTCAGGCGCTTAAGCTTTGCCAGCAGATACGCGATATTGAGCTGTTTTGCGCGGATAATTTTGATGCAGAGGTGATCGCTGTTGTCCACTTCATACCAGTAGTTTTGGGTTTTGGCGGCGATTTCGCCCACGCTGCAGATCTCTTCGAGGGTCAGTTTTTGAAACATCAGGTTTGAACTGATGGAGAGGATATTTTTTTGCAGAGCTCTTTTCATCTGTTTAAAGGGTTCAAAACGCTGCAGGCGCTTCTCCACCTTGAGCCGCTTGGCCACTTCGTCAAGGACCTTCTCTTCGCTAAGCAGATCCAAAGAGCGTTCATAAAGCTCCATCAGCAGTTTGCGGATATAGTGGTTGTAGATATTTTCCCCCACCGCGCTCATATCCGCAACCGTCAGCAAAAAGAGCATATCAAGGTGCTTTCTGCCGCCCACTTCGGAGAGAAATTTCAACACGATCGTATCGTCGTGGATATCTTCACGCTGCGCCACGACGCTCATGAAGGTATGCACTTTGATCAGCCGCACCCCGATCTCGATATGCTCCATCCCCAGCTTTGTGGCAAACTGTCGAAAAATGCGCGCGCCGATTTCGCTGTGGTCGCTTTTGCGCCCCTTGCCGCTATCGTGCAGCAGTGCCACGAGTTTGAGCATCGCTTTTTCGTCAGCATCGAGTTTGTCGTACAGCTCCAGCAAGAAGGGATCTTCCAAATGTTCGAGGTGATACAGCGTCAAGAGGGAGTGCTTGCGCACCGAGTATTGGTGGTAACCGTCAAACTGGGGCACGTACATGATCTTTCGCATCGGTTCGATAACGTTGGAAAGCTGCCCGCAATCGATAAGAGCCTGCAAAATGGCGTAACTGCTTTTGGCGTAAAAGATATCTTTTCTATAGCGTCCCAATCTGTTTTTTTTCGCGTTGCCCACCCGTTTGACAAAGCGGGGAGAGATGCGGTAATCCTTTTGCTGCACCAGAACTTTGAGATAGTGCGCCAAATCCTGCTGCTTCCTTCCCGCCAGTAAACAATCCCCCAAGCGGTATACCCCTTCGCTTAATTTTTCGATCCTGGCGATGTTGGCGGGATCGACAAAAAACTGCTTGGTCAATTCATACACCCAGATGCGGCTTAAACGCTTTATCACGTTAAGACTGTGCAGGGTTTTGCTGACGATTTTAAACTTGTCTTTGTAACTGTCGCTGTCTTTAAGCAGCCGCGCCACGTCACTGAGATCTTGAAAACGCAAAATATCGTTTTTGCGCTTAATGGTGATATGCAGCGCCGCGCGGACGCGGAACAGGTACTCCAGCGCCTTGCGGAACTCCCTGTAGTCGGCTTCGTCAAAGCCGATCTCTTTGATTTTGGAAACGCCGAAGAGAATGTTGCCGATCCAGTAGACCAGGTTGGCGTCGCGGAAACCGCCCTGACTGTCTTTAAGATTGGGTTCCACGGTCACCGGGTGCTTTTCGTGGCGCTTCTCATACTCGGCGATCTTCTCCTCGATAAACTTTTTGGGATCGTCTTTGCGGATGAGTTGGAGCTGGTTTTGGGTTTTGGTCCACACAAAACTCGAACCGATGATAAAGCGCGATTCAAGCAGAGCCGTTTTGATGGTGATATCGGTTTTGGATACCTCCAGCAGCTCATCGATGCGGTGGACGCGGTGGCCGATTTTCAACCCCGTGTCAAAAAGTTTGAGTACCACCTTTTGCAAGATCGCTTCGCAGTTATACACCTCCACCTCGTCATAAACCAGCATGATATCGATATCGGAATAGACACACAGCTGCTCCCTGCCGTAGCTTCCCATAGCCACAAGGGCGATGGGGATGGAGTTGCGCATGGGCAGATACTCCGAAAACATCTCATCCAGCACCTCCTTATACGCCTGCGCGATAAACTTGTCGATGCGGCGGGTGTGTTTAAAGAGGAAATCTTTCCCCTGGGTCTGCTGGAAGGTGTGTTCGACGGAGTTTAAATACTGCTTGATCTCATTCATATCAGCGCAGACTTATCAAACGGGTAGGATTGAGGTGTTTGCTGTATTTCGTCGCTTCAAAGGTCAAGCGGCTCTGGACCCGACCGATCACGAATCCTTTGCGCACTTTTTGCCCCACTTGCAAGCCGGGACTGATCTTGGAAAGGCCCGCGTAGATAGTATGCAGCGAATTGGCGTGCTTGATGATGACCACTTTGCCCAGCATCTGGGTTTCCTCGGCGTACATCACTTCGCCGTTGAGAACGTTGCGCACGTTTGCCGGCGTTCTGGGCGCTTTTAACACCACCGATTCGTTAAAGATCTTGATATCGTAGATCGGATCGGTATAGGTACCGAAATTGCGCACAAGTTTCGCGCCTTTTAGCGGCGAAATGGTCTTGGGTCCCCGGTAGCGGTACAGGTTGTCGTGATAGTACGACGACCCGATCTGGCGTACTTTTATATCTTTGTCGTTTCGGCTCAAGCGCAGCCGTTCACTCTCTCTTGCCGCGTCCGCGATCTGTTCCTGCGCCTTTTTCTCCTGCTGCTCCCTTGCTACGATACGCAGCTTTTGCAGGGTTTTTCGCAGATCGGATTTTTGACGGCTGATACGCTGCAGGCGCTTTTTATAACTGTCTTTATCCCGATTGAGCCGCGCGATCAGACTATCCAGCGAAGCGCGCTTTTTTTGCAGGGTCTGCTCCTTTTGCTTCAAATTGGCGATGATCGTTTCAAACTCTTCGGTTTTTTTCGCCAATGCGACGCGGTTTTGCTTCATCTGCGTAATCTTGTCGTTATACTCTTTGATCTTTTTATGGGTATATTCGCTTGTCGCCTCAAAGAGGTACTGATCGATAAAGCCCTGCTTGGTTTTGATCTTTTGATCCTTCAGCGCCATGGAGAGCCCGAACTCCTGTGACAAGAGTTTGCGCAGGCGGGTTTCAAGCTCGTGTTTCTGGGTATCGAGCTCCTTGAGTGCCAGCTTTTTCTCCGTCAGCTTCTTTTGGGTAACGCTATAAACCTTCTCCTTGTTGACAAGCTGCTTTTCCAAACCTTTAATATCACTGTTTAAGGCACTGCGCCGTTTTTTGGCCCGCAAAATCTTTTTTGCGGTATCGGCGAGTCTACTGTCCATCTGTTGATAGTTGCTCTCGATCGACGCCAGTTTTTTGCTGTTGGCGTCAATCTTTTTCTCCACGGAGGCATAGGCAAACAGTGCAATGCAAACAATGATCAAATATCTCAAAACGTCCCCTACTCTTTAGAATTGAAAATTACCAGCGAAACCGCCAGAAAAACCGTCACCAGCGCAAAGCCCAGCATAAAGAAAAAATCCTGCATCTTAAACAGCAAACCGTGTTCGATATCCAGCACCCCCAGCGCGGAGGTCACGAGCGCTACGTCCTTTGCGTAGTGGAAAACCGCCGAAATCACGACCGCTGCGATGATGGCATTGACAAATCCCAACTTGTACAGTACCCCCGAACGCAGCATCACCGGCGCCCCGAAAAGCGCCATGATCTGCATCCGCTCGCTGTGTTCAAGCTCCCATACCACGATCTGTTTATACACCAGCATAAAGCTGATAAAGGTTAAAATACCCACAAACAGTTCAAAAGCAAGCTGCACCAGTGAAAGCAGCTCGTATGTTTGGTTGTGGCTGGCTTTAAAACTTTCTACATTTACTATATCGCTATTTTTGAGCAAATCTTTAGTCACCCGCTCCAACCCGTCGCTTCCCAGGAAGTTATCCAGCTTCACCGTATAGAAAAAGGGCAGATCCTGCTTTAGGGAGTTGACCAGTTCAGCGGGGAGATTTTTGGAAAAATCGGCAAGGATCGTTTTTTTGTCGATATGTTCGATCGTATCGATCTGCTTGATGCTTTTGGCTACCTTGAGCGTATCGATCTTGTTCTGCGCGGCAAAGACCATGGTGTATTGCTGGGTCAGACGCTGTTCGAAAAAGTTTACGACCCGCTCAAAACTGATGACAAACTGCAACCCGAACAGGATCGCCAGCAGCGGCAGCAGCAAAGAGATATGGCTTTTAATAGATTTCATAAAGCGCTCCGTCCTTGATGGAAAACTGCCGATAGGGGATGCTCAGATGGGTAGGGATATTGTGCGTGACCACCACCACCGTCGTCTCCAGCTGGGCATTTGCCCCCTCCAGCAGCTCCCACACCACGTTTGCCGAATACTCGTCCAGATTCCCGGTAGGTTCGTCGGCAAGGATCAAAAAGGGGTTGTGTGACAGCGCCCGCGCCATCGCCACGCGCTGCTGCTCCCCGCCGCTGAGTTCAAAGGGATAGCGGTCCACTTTGTGCGAAAGCTTGACGTGCGCCAGCAGCTTTTTGGTTTGTTCTTCCAAAACCTGGTTGGAATACCCCGCGATGATCAGCGGCAGCTGAACGTTTTTATCCACCCGCCACTCATTGACAAGTTTGTAATCTTGAAAGATCACCCCGATATGGCGGCGCAGCTTTTGCAGTTTGCGCTTGCCGATCTTGCCCAGTTCCATACCGCCGATATTGAGCGAGCCTTTTCCCACCCTCAACGCTCCGTAAAGGGATTTTAAAAAGGTGGACTTCCCGCTTCCGCTGGGGCCGGTGATGAAAACGAACTCCCCTTTTTTGATGGAGAGATTGATATCTTGCAGGATCGTTTCATTGCCGTAGGACAGATCCATATTCGCGATTTTTACTACATTAGCCATGGCACATTATCTCCGCAATTTTTTGGTGGGCTTTAGCGTTTGCTTCGGTTTTAACCGGATCGGCATACATATAGCGTGCCCCGCCCTCTTCAATGAGGATGTAGCGGGATTCGGGCTTGTCAAAACTCCCAAACGTCACCTTCTGCACGTAACCTCCCCCGTCGATACGGTACACCCGGTCAAAATGGAGGAAAAAGTCTTCAAAAGTAGCGCTCATCCCGTCCCGCACCGGCGCAACCTCCCCCGGAAAAGAAAAATCATACTCCTGCCGTAAAGGCGCGCTCTTTTCAAGGGCGGTCAGATGCAGGTCGTAGATATCTTTTTGCTGCTTTTTCCAGCGATCCTCATACTTGCTGCTGATATCGATATCGCGGTTTTTACGGATGGAGAGTTCGCACGATTTTTGCGCCAAAAAGGTTTCCACGGAGTAGTGGAAATAGTTGTCGCTGTCGGTGCGCAGTTCTAAAAAACCGCCCCGTTTCAAAATCCGCATCGACTGCTCCACAAACGCCGTCGAAATCACCCTTCTGTGGGGCTTTTTGTCCCAGGGTACGGGAAAGTGAACATAGATTTTATTGCAAATATTCGAGGGAACGAACTCCATAAACAGCCGCGCGTCGTAATTAAGCACCCACACGTTGGTGATATTTTGCAACTCCAGCTGGCGCAGCAGCTGGTTGATCGATGGGGTGTGCACCTCGATACCGATAAAGAGCTCCTGCGGGGACTCCTTGGCGCGGTGGAGCAGATGCCTGCCGCTACCAAAGCCCACTTCGATATTGCAATCTTTCTGCCCAAAAACCGCCGGATCTTCGAAAAAGCCGATATCTTTGAGATACTCCGAGCGCTTTTTCCGCTTTTTCGCTTCGACATTTTCCTGCACAATATCCAGATCCCACAGCGAAGCGTATTCGCGCAGGGTATCTTTGATCTTTTCCACCTCCGCGGGGCGCGTTATCTTTTCGGGTTTGAGCAGCCAGCGGTCGTCGCGCCGCTTGAGTTCCAAAAGAAAATCGCCCGCATTGATCAGGTGATCGCTGCCGTTTTTCTCGTCGGTAGCGAAAAAGTCACACCCTTGAATCTTTCCAAGGTCAAAGGGTTTTGCGATAATGTGCGGCATCTACTGCTTTTCCAACACCATAGGTAAAAAGAGGCTCGCTTCCTCGCTGGGTTCGCTGGTCAAACCGTACTCGTCCACCGCGATTACGGAGTAGTTGTACTCCTTACCCGGCTGCACGTCTCGGTCGGTATAAACGGTATTGGTCAAATTGTTCAAAACCCGCTCCCCATTTTTGATCAGGATAAAACTCTCCGCCCGGTCGCCGCTTGGGTGCCACTGCAGGTAGATGCTTTTTTCATCCATTTTTATAAGCCCGATCTTCGGAGCCGGGGGTTTGGGCAGGGTCGTACCGCGTACGACGACGCTGTGCAGGCTTTCCAACCCGTCTTTGTCCACGACGCTGACTTTGTATTCATAACTTTCGCCGTCCTCGTCGATGCGATCGACGAAGCGGTTTTGTTTCACTTTTGCGTGGTAGCTCCAGAAAAAGGATTTGCGGTAAAGCTTATAGTGGGAAAAATCCTCCACCTTCGCCAGGGACCACTCCACCGTGATCTGTTTGGGTTGATCGTTCGTGGCGCTGATCTTGGTGATCATGGGCGGCAGCGGCTTGGTTTGGGCCGTCACCACTTCGCTGGGAGCGCTGATGAGGCCGTTATACATCTTGACCCGGATACGGTAGTTGTACACGCTGTTGTCCTCGAGGTTCCTATCGATATACTCCGCGCTGAGTCTGTTGGGTATCTCCGCGTGTTTGCTCCACTCCTCGCCCGCGATTTTACGCTCGATGATGTAACTTTCAACGCTTCTTGAAGTGTGCGGTCTCCAGATCAGTTTAACCCGTCTTGGCAGGGTTTGGATCGCTTTGATGAAGCTAACCGATTTGATCATGGGCAGGGTTTGGGTTTTGATCGTCTTGCCCGGTTCGGAGCGCACCCCGTCGTCCGTATAGGTGGCAAAGCGGTAAAAATATTTGGTATTTGGCTGCAGCTTGCGATCTACGTAGTGCGTGGCAAAACGATCCGCCACCCGGTCGATCTCGGCGAGTTTGCCCCCCTCATCCTGCGGGTTGGATCGAAAGACGACGTAGCCTTTGACCCTGGGGTCGACGGCTCCTTGCCACTCGAAACCGATGGTACTGATATCTTCGATCACTTTGACGTCGTTGACTTTGGGCAGTTCGGGATCGACGGCGGGTTTGACCACCTTGGGCTGGGTCAGGCTACAGCCGCTAAGAATCAGAACCGAAGCTAGCGATAATATTTTCAGACTTAATCTTTTCATTCAGGCGCTCCATGGAAAAATTTTTTTTGAGTATCTCGTTAAAATCTGCTCCCAAAGGGACGGTAAAGTGCATCACTTCACCGCTTCTGGGGTGCTTGAGGTACATTATATATGCGTGTAAAAAAAATCTACCTATTTTATCGTTCTTGCTCTTAAAACCATATAAATTATCCCCTACAATGTGGCGCCCAAGGCTATTTAAGTGCACTCTGATCTGGTGGGTACGCCCCGTATACAGTTTCGCTGCGATCAACTCATAGCGGTTTTTTTCACCGCCTAAAAGTTTGACAAAGGCCGTTTTTGCCCCTTTGCCTCCGGGAACCACCCCCATTTTCAGACGGTTTTTTGGGTTTCTGGCGATGGGCGCTTCGACGGTGCAGTTTTCCTTGAGTTCCATATCGATCAGCGCCAGATAGTAGCGCCCCATGCTTTTATCCTGCAGCTGGGCGGAGAGTTTTTCGTGGGCGAAGTTGTTTTTTGCGATTACCAGCGCGCCGCTGGTCTCCTTGTCGATCCGGTGAACGATCCCGTGGCGCTCCTGCCCGCTGAGGGTTGAGAGGGAGATGTGTTTGGATTTGAGCCAATCGACCAGGGTGGCTTCTTTGACGCTGGGCGCGGGGTGGACCACCAGCCCGCTTGGCTTGTTGACCACCATGATATCCTCATCCTCATAAATAATCTCCACCTCAAAATCCACTTCGGCGCGGCTGGGCGCAGCCTCTAGGAGCGTCACCTCCACCCGCTGGCCGGCTTTGAGTTTCCGGCCCGCTTTTTTCACCCGCTTTTGCTCTATGCAAACCAGCCCCTTTTTTATCAACTGTTCGATCTGATTGCGCGATACGTCCAGCTTGGACTGCAAAAATCTGTCTAAACGGATATCGTCGGTTTCGGCGGTAAAGTTGCGGCGTGATTCGATGGAAAGCTCCTGCAAGATTTTAATTACAAAGGTGATATACTTTTGCTATGAAAAAAATTATCTTTGATAAACGAATTTTAACACATTTTGACTTTTTAATCGTTATCCTCCTGGTCCCCATCTTCGGCTGGTCGCTGTTTCTGGTTTATGAGATCAGCGATACCCTCTTTCAAAAGCAGGTCCTGTACTACGTCATCGGTCTGGGGGGCTTTTTCGTCGCCTTTTTTATCTCCTGGCGAAAGATCAAATGGCTGATCCCGCCCATGTACTGGGTGATGATTTTGCTGCTTGTCGCCGTGGAGTTTTTCGGCGTGACGAAACTGGGGGCGAAAAGGTGGCTGGAGATCCCCTTTGTCAATCTCACCATCCAACCCTCCGAACTGTTCAAACCGGCGTTTTTGCTGATGATGGCGTTTTTGATCCATGAAAACCCGCCGGGCAAAAACGGCTACAGCGTCAAAGAGTTTGCAAAACTCTCCTTTTATATCCTGCTGCCCTTTACTTTGATCTTGAAAGAACCGGATCTGGGGACGGCACTGGTACTGCTGATCATCGGCTACGGCATCTTGTTTATCGTCGGGGTCAACTGGCGCATCTGGGCAGCGATCTTTCTGGCTATCGCCGTTGCGTCGCCGCTCATTTACCAAAATCTTGAAGATTACCAGAAAAAGCGGGTGGAGGATTTTATCAGCGAAAAACCCAGCTACCACGTACAGCAATCGATCATCGCCGTGGGCAGCGGCGGGATGCATGGCCAGGACAAAGAATCCTCCACCCAGACACACCTGAAGTTTCTGCCCATCGCTTCAAGCGATTTTATCTTCTCCTATCTCAGCGAGCGTTTCGGCTTTGTGGGGGTCGTAGCACTTATCAGCATCTACGCGCTGCTGATTTTGCACCTTTTCTCCATAGCGATCAATGCGGGGGAGGATTATTTTCTCAAAGTGATCGCCAGCGGGTTAAGCTTTTTGATATTTTTATATATGAGCGTAAACATAGCGATGACTATCGGTTTAGCTCCCGTCGTAGGTCTGCCCCTGCCCATGTTCAGCCACGGCGGCAGCAGCTTTTTGAACTTCCTGGTCATTTTCGGCATCTTGCAAAATCTTCTTGCTTTTAGATTCAATTTTCTGTATAATTCCGCCAGCAAAATAAACTACGTTTAACCGCACGGGGGTCTTTAGCTCAGTTGGTTAGAGCACTCGGCTCATAACCGAGTGGTCCCGAGTTCGAATCTCGGAGGACCCACCACTTTTTCCACCCCTTTTCCCGTCGATTTTACCGCTTTACGTTACCTTTTTACACCGCATTTAAAAAAATTCATAAATTTCTCTATATACATTAATTACACGCAAAGAAGGTTGTCGATTAATATTGATAACGATGATCATTTTAAACTTATCCAAAGAAAAGATATGGTTTAATTCTGTATTGATAATAAATTTCAAATTCAAAAAAAGGATCATCACATGACCAAGACTCGACTTTTGACGCTTTCGGCTTCCGTCGCGGCGGTACTGAGCCTATCGGGCTGCACCGCTTCTTCACAATCGCATAATGTTGCCGCTTCGGCTTATGAAAAATCCCCCACGATTTTACAAACCTACGCCGATATCGCTCTGGCAAACTATACCGATGCCCTAAACGATGCGAAGGAGTTGCAAAACGCGATCGCTTCCTTTGCCGCCGATCCTACGCAGCAAAATTTCGACAATGCCAAAGCCGCATGGCTGACTTCTCGGGAATCCTACGGCCAAACGGAGATATTTAGACTCTCCAACGGCCCCATCGACGCCGAAGAGGGTTGGGTCGCCCAAACCTACGGAGCCCTGGAGGGGCAGATCAACGCGTGGCCTTTGGATGAAAATATGATCGATTACACCGTCGATGCCAGAGGCAACAAAACTTCAGGCAACATTATCGACACCAAAGGCGATTTCACCCCCGTTGGAGAAGATGCGCAAACGGTCGATGTCAGCTCCATCGACGCCGCTGTACTGACAGCGCTCAATGAAAACGGCGGAGAAGCCAACGTCGCGACGGGTTACCACGCCGTCGAGTTTCTGCTTTGGGGACAGGATCAGGATTACTCCAACTTTTTAAAAGATGAGATTACCCACGGAGCTCTCCAGGCGGGGCAGCGCCCGCTGAGCGATTTTACGACCGACGCCGATGCGCAAAGACGGCTGCACTACCTCAAAGCCGCCGCCGACAAGATCGTCAACGACCTGCAAACGGTACAAAGCGCGTGGGTTAAAGATGTCGAGGGAAGCAAGGGCTTATACCGCGCCGCGCTGCTTGGTCAAGCCGGAGACAAAAGCCTTTCCAAAGAGCAGGCACTCACGCAGATCTTTGCGGGGATGGGCGTCTTTGTCAAATCCGAACTGGCCAACGAGCGGATCGCCGTGGCGGTACTGACCCCCAGCGAAGAGGATGAACACTCCTGCTTTTCGGACAATACCCACCGCGATATCGTAACCAATTATCAAGGGTTTAAAAATATCCTCATGGGCACCTACAACGGCAGAAGTTTTGGAAAAGCCCCCTTTGACACCCTCTCGGCCAAACAGCAAAAGCGCCTTGTAGCGATGATGGATTCCATCGAGAAAAAGATCGCTTCGATCAACGCCACGGCCCAGACTTCGCGCCACTTTGATTACCAAATCAAACCAAACGACCCTCAGGCCCGCGTGATCAGAAACTTGAAAAACGAACTCCGACGCCTGGGCGATGAGATGATCGGCGTAGCCCAAGCCAACGGCATCGATCTCAACGTCAACGACGTTACCGACGCGGAGGAAACGAAAGTTTAACGATGAAAACACACCTTTTTTCACTGATCCTGGCGGCGACCTTTGCCGCGGGGTCGGAGCTTTCCACAACACAATACCACGGTTTTTCAAAGGGCAGCGACGCCTTTTCGCAAAAGCGAGACGGCTTGAGCGATGAGCAGCTTGATCTGTTTATCCTGGGTAAAAGCTTTTTTCGTATCCCCTGGGTAGAAGCCCCGAGCGCAACGACGGCTAGAGACGGTCTCGGTCCGCTTTTTAACGCCAATACCTGTACCGGCTGCCACCCAGGAAACGGCCCGGCCGCTTTGCACAAGAGCGACGCTTCCCTTTCAAGAACCGCCGTACTACGACTTTCACGCCCCTCCGACGGCTCGGATACACACAAAGCACTCCTTGCCAAAACGGGTTTTATTCCAGATCCCGTGTACGGAGACCAGCTCTCCTTTAGCGCGGTCTTTGGGATCGACCCGGAGGGGCGTGCCAAGGTGCATTATCAAAAAAGGATCGTCACCTTTCCCGACGGGGAGCAGGACACCCTCTACCGCCCTGTCGTAACGCTGCGGGATCTGCGCTACAAAGCGCCCGATCAAGATACCGTCGTCTCCCTTCGCAAATCCCCCGCTTTGGTGGGAATGGGACTGCTTGAAGCGATAAGCGACGAAGCGATCGCGGCAAACGCCGATGAGCACGACCTCGACGGCGACGGCATCTCGGGAAGGATCAACCGCGTCTACTCCAAGCAGACGCAAAGCTACGAAACCGGTCGCTACACCTATAAAGCCTCCGTTGCGACCCTGAAACATCAGGTTGCCGGAGCGGCCAGAAACGATATGAGTTTGACTTCGCCGCTTTATCCAAATGAGAACTGCACCCCCGCGCAACAGCGGTGCAATGAAGCGCCACGGGGTATCCACGACTTTGACCTGCCCCAAAGCCGTATGGATGCGATCGCCTTTTATCTGGCAAATATGAAAGTACCGCAACCCACACTCAGCGAAGGGGGAAAAGAGGGTAAAAAACTTTTCACCCGTATCGGCTGTGTTTCGTGCCACGTCGATCGCTTCGATACCCCTCTGGGCAGCGTCTCTCCCTACAGTGACCTGCTGCTGCATGATATGGGAGCGGGCTTAAGCGACGGCAGGCGGGAGTTTGACGCCACGGCAAGAGAGTGGCGCACCGCACCGCTTTGGGGGATCAGCCTCTATGAAGCGGTCACGGGCAACCCCCCGAGATACCTCCACGACGGCCGGGCGAAAACGCTGCAGGAAGCGATTTTGTGGCACGGGGGAGAGGCGACGCAGAGCAAAACAAACTATATGCATTTAGATAAAAAGCAGCGCCAAAAGTTGCTGCGGTTTTTAGGAGAGTTATAATGAAAAAATCCTGTCTTTTACTGATCTTACTCCTTACCACTTCCCTGTGGGCGGAGGTTACGAACAAAGAGGCGTTGCGGCATACCTATGAAAGGGTCGTACTGCACAATATCGATACAAGCGTCACCGCCTTGCACGGGCTGGAAGAAGCGATCAGGGCCAAACAAGCCGCCGACGCCAAAGCGCGCTTTGGCGACTTGGTCACGGCGTGGAAAAAGGTGCGCGCGCTTTACTTTCTAGGGGAACTCGATCCCGCTTACCTGGACACGCCCCGGCTGATCGACACCTTCCACCACGGCAACGAAGACCTCGCCGACCAGCTTGATCTGATCCTTGAAAGCGACGATCCTTTGGAGATCGCGCTGTTTAAAAACTCCCACAAATCGATCAACGCTTTGGAGTACCTGCTCTTTACCAAAAAGGTCTCCGATCCCAGGGTAAACGCCGCTATGCTTCGCATCTGCGGGGCGGTTAAAACGCATCTGTTTGATATCCAGAAAGGGTATCTGCAAAACAAACCCCTCTTTTTACAAGATACCAACCGCGCCAACGCCTTATTGATCAACGCCCTTTCGGAAAGTTCCTACAAACTCAAAGAGTGGCGCATCGCAGACGTAGCCGGAATTTCGGACAAATATGAGGGCGACCCGGACCTGCGCAGGGGCGAATATCCCCACAGCGGCAACTCTTTACAAGCGGTAAAAGCGATTGTCTCGATGTATATCCAAGTCCTGGATTCTCCTCAAGAGGGGGACTTTGGCGATTATCTGGAATCGATCCTTGCAGCAAAGAACCTTCAGCGGATCAAAACGCCCCTGCAACAATCACATACACTGCTCGCACAGATGCAGGAGCGGGATCTGCTAACGTCGCGAAAACTTTATGAACAGCTGCACACGCTGCATCTGGGAATCTACGTCTACCTCATCGACGCGCTTAAGATGCAAGCTAAAATCCTGGACGCGGACGGAGACTAAAATGGAACAGCTCCCCCTGACCGAGTATTTCATCGATCCCAACAGGCGGCTGTTTTGGCTCTATCTGCTCAGCAGCTTCGCCATCTCCGTACTCTACCTTGCTCTTGCCCCCAAACAGCGGCGCCGTAACGCCACGAGCAAACTGTGGCTCCACCCCAGCGCGATTTTGGATTATAAATACTTTTTTGTCTCCGTCTTTATCAAAACCTTTATGCTGCTGCCCCTGCTGCTTTCGGCGCAGCAGGTCTCTTTGTATAGCTATGAACTGCTCAGTTCCCAATTTGGCTATATGCGCCTGCGCCTGCCCCGAGAGATCGTTATCGGACTCTATACCGCCGCACTTTTCATCGTCAGTGATTTTACCCGCTACTGGCTCCACCGGTTGCTGCATACGGTTCCCGTTTTATGGCGCTTTCACAAGGTTCACCACAGCGCGAAGGTGCTTACGCCCTTTACCTTTTACCGTGTCCACCCCGTGGAAAACCTCCTCTTTGGCTTCCGTTACGCTTTGAGTATCGGCACCGTAACGGGTGTGTTTCTCTTTCTGTTCGGGGCGATGATCGATATCCATACGGTATTGGGGGTTAACATCTTTATCTTTATTTTTTCCCTGCTTGGATCCAACCTGCGCCACTCCCATATCCCCCTGCGCTATCCGGGCTTTTTGGAATATCTGTTCATCTCCCCCAGACAGCACCAGATCCACCACTCCAGCAGCCATTTTGACAAGAACTACGGCGGATACCTGGCGATATGGGATCTGATCTTTGGCTCCTTACAGCGCTCTTTGGATACAAAAATCCTGCGCTTTGGCCTGCATAAAACGCAGATGCGCAGCTACACCACCCTGCGGCAACTGCTCTTAACCCCTTTTACAAGGAGAACCCCATGAAACGAACGCTACTACTAAGCACCCTGGGCGTTTTATTGCTGCAAGGCTGCTTCTCCCCCGATCCGCAGCAGCTGCAAAAGCGCCAAAAGCAAAAGGAGCTTCTGGGTAAAACCCTCTTTTTCGACAAAAGCCTTTCTCAAAATCAAACCCAAAGCTGTGCCACCTGCCACGATCCGCAACACGCCTTTATCGACCCCAGGGACACAGAAGCTTCGGGAATGGTTTCTTTGGGAGACGACGGGCATAGCTTCGGCACCAGAAACGCTCCCACGGCGACCTATGCCATGTTCAGCCCCGCTTTTCACTTCGATGAACAGAAGCAGCACTACCTCGGAGGACAGTTTTACGACGGGCGCGCGGCGACCCTCGCAGACCAGGCGGGAGGACCGCCGCTAAACCCCGTGGAGATGGGGATGGGTTCTACAACCGAGCTTATCGAGCGCCTCAAAAACAACCCCTACTACCGCAGCGAACTGACCGCACTTTACGGCGATAGCATCTGGGAAAACGGGAAGAAAGCGTACGCGGCGCTCACCGGCGCAATCGCCGCCTTTGAGAAAACGGAAACCTTCGCCCCCTTTGATTCAAAATATGACCGCTACCTGCGCGGGGAGTATGAGTTAAGCGCCCTGGAGGATCTGGGTAAAGCGCTGTTTTTCAGTAACGACAACACCAACTGCTCCACCTGCCATATGCGCAAAGGGGAGGATAGAGCGTATGAAACCTTTACCAATTACGAATACCACAATATCGGCACCCCTGCCAACACCCTCGCGGCCAAACTGGCAAAGCAAACGGGCAAGGATCGGGGATTGTTGGAAAACCCCGCCGTTACGGACAAGGCCCACGCGGGCAAGATAAAGGTCCCTACCCTGCGCAACGTCGCCGTAACCGCTCCCTATATGCACAACGGCGTGTTTAAGGAGCTTGAAACGGTGATCCGTTTTTACGATCACTACAACAACCCAGAAGCCGCCGTCAATCCCGAAACGGGCAAAAAGTGGAAAGAACCGATTTTTGCGGCTACTATAAGCAAGGAGGAACTCAAAGCCAGAAAACTGACCGATAGAAAGATCAAAGCCCTGGTCGCTTTTTTAAAACTGCTCACCGACAGGAGGTATGAACACCTGCTTGAACGCTAAAAATCTCTGATTTTGATAATTTTGCGACTTTTACGATATAATACCCCATCTTAATATTAAGGGGGAAGGTTATGCCGAAGTTAAAAGATTTAGCAAAGCTTGCCTCCTCCTATACGGTCCTCATCGTCGAAGACAATAAAACGCTTTTGACAAAGCTGCAGCAGTTTTTACAAAAATTCTTCCATACCGTACTGAGTGCCCGCGACGGCCGGGAGGGGCTGCACCTCTATCGGCAGCATAAACCCCAGATCGTTATCACCGATATAAAGATGCCCGAAATGGACGGTATCACCTTTATCAAAAAGCTGCGTTTCAACGACCCGGAAGTAAAGATCCTCATCCTCTCCGCATTTGACGACAAGGAGTACCTCTACACCGCTATCGAACTGGGCGTATTTCGCTTTTTGAAAAAGCCGCTTGTTTTAGAGGAGTTTACCCAAACCCTGATCAAGCTGCTGGAGCTGATGCAGCACGAAGCGCGAATACAGCTGCTCAAAAGTTACGAAGGCAGCGACAATATGGTCGTCGTTTGCGAAAACAAAACCCCCGTTTTGGCCAGTGACCGCTTCCTGGATTTTTTCGCTCTGAACGATATCGAAGAGTTTAACGAAAAATACGGGGACCTGGAGGATCTTTTTTTAAAACAGGAGGGGTTTTTATACAGTGATTCAATCTCCTGGAAAGAGAAACTTTTAGCCAATATGCAGCAAAGCCACCAGGCGATGATCAAAGACAGCAAGGGCAAGATACGCCACCTGATGCTCAAAGCCTACCCCCTGCAGATGCCCCAGCTCAGCCGCGAGGATTCGGCGGTGGTGCTGTCCATGGTCGATATCACTGGGTTGGAGCTTTTGCCCCACCAAGAGAAAGAGATCTCTGCCCAAAAGCAGCAGGAGGCGACGGTCAAAGTGCTCAACTACCTCAAAGAAAACGGCTCAGAGGTACATCTGCACAACTTTTACCGGGGCTTGACCATCACCGACAAGGGCAAGATCGCCTTTGTGAGCAAAGACCGTATCGCTTTGAAAACGCGGGCCAATCAGCAAAAGGCGATCAAAAAACAAAACTGGGTCGTCATCCACTCCCCCCTGCTGCCCAAGGATGTGATCTGCGAAGAGGTGGAGAAGCTGGATGAGGAGAAACATATCACCACAATGAAAAGATACCATCTCATCGATTCCTCCCCCAGTAAAAGGCGCACCATTCGCGTAGAACCCAAAGAGGATATGCGCATGCAGCTGTGTTTCAACGAGCACTGTTTTGAAGCCGAACAGATCGAAGATATCAGTATCAACTCCGTACGATGTACCCTTTTTGCCCTGCCCGCGGGGTTGGAAAAGGGTTCAAAAGTCATGATCACATTGCAGCAAGAGGGGGGATTAACCCTGGAGTTTGAAGCGGCGATCTTTAAGATCTGGATGCAGGAGATGCACTATGAAGTGGTGGCAAACTACAACCTCGACGCGGAAAAGGAGCAGCCGCTGGTGCACTATATCTCCAGGCGGCAGATGGAGCTGATACGCGAATTCAAACATTTGTAATGAAAGGTTTATTATGGGTAAAGAGCAGATTCTCTATGACGACGGAACGCACAAATGTATCATGTTTTCCCTGGACGACGAGGAGGTGGAGGATTTTTTCCTCTCGGTCAACCAATTCCTGATTATCCAGAACAACAGCGCCGTTTTGATCGATCCGGGCAGTGAAGCGGTCTATGAGGAGTTGCGCGAAGCGGTCTCGAAACATATCTCTTTAGATCGTATCAAATATATCTTCTTTTCCCATCAAGACCCCGACGTCGCCGCTTCTATCACCCACTGGAGTATTGCCACCCAAGCGGAGTTTATCATCTCCAAACTCTGGATACGCTTTTTAAGCCACTACGGTTTTATGGAGATGTCGCGTCTTCTTCCCCTGGAAGACGGCGGTGCCAAGATCGGCTTCGGACAGGAGTACCTGCGCTTTGTCCCCGCGCACTTTCTGCACTCTCCGGGGAACTTTTCCCTCTATGACAGCCGTTCGCAGATTCTGTTTTCGGGAGATATCGGGGCGGCGATCGTCCCCAACGATACTTTGAACAACGAAGCAAAAAGTTTTCATAACCGCCTGGAGTACCTGGAACCTTTTCACAAACGCTACATGGCGGGCAACCGGGCGTGCCGCAAATGGAGTTCGGAGGTGAGAAAGCTGCCGCTGAAAGCGATCGCGCCCCAGCACGGCGCTCCTTTCGACACGGCCGAAGATATTTCGGCGTTTCTGGAGTGGTTTGAAGGGCTTCAGTGCGGTATGGACCTGGAGGATTGATCCGCGGGCAGGATCAGCTCAAAGCAGGCTCCCTCATCGAGATTATAGGTTTCGATACTGCCTTTTAAGTGTTTCTCGACGATGGAGCGGCTCATATAAAGCCCCAGCCCCGTTCCTATATTCTCATCCTTTGTGGTGAAATAGGGATCATATATCTGCTCCCTGATCGCCGGGTCGATCCCCCCGCCGTTATCGCAGATCACGATATGCAGCTGCCCGGAGCGAATATAGGCCCGCAATCTGATTTGCCGATTTGCTTTGCGGTTTTGCAAAAGCGCTTCTTTGGCGTTTTTGACGATATTGATCAAAACCTGCAACAGCTCCCTGGAATAGGTGGTGATAAGCAGTCCCTTTTCCAGCTGAAGCCGCAGCGTGACGTCGCTGTGTTCCAAAGATTTTCCCATGATCGAATACAGCTCCTTGCACAGCTGTTTAAACTCCATCGTTTCTATCTGTTTTTTGGGTTTGAAAAAATCCCTGAAGTCATCAATCGTTTGGGAAAGATACTGGGTCTGTCTCAAAATATCGCGCATCATCTGCGCGAGCTGTTCCGGATCCAAACTTTCCAGTTCGATATCGGCCAAAACGTTGTTTGCCCCCATGCCGATCACGCTTAAAGGCTGTCGCCACTGGTGGGCGATCATGCTGATCATCTCCCCCATCGCCGCATGGCGCGACTGGGCGATAAGCATCTCGTCCTTTTGGTGCAGCTGCTTTTCAAAACGGAAGCGATCCAGTGCGTTTGCGATGATTTCGGCCGCCACTTTCAAAAACTCCTCTCCCTGTATCAGCCAACGCTCATCATCCATCCGGAAATTGTCGAAACCGATAAACCCTATCAAGTGGGCTTTGCTGTACAGGGGGTATGCCAAACAGGAAGATATCTTCTGCTGCCGTAAAATCCTTTTTTCACTTTCCGCTTCGGCGGGAAGCGCTTCAACGCGGGGGATAAAGATGGTGCGGTTTTTCTCTAAATGCTCCAGCCACCAGGGAAAATCGTGCACCGAAAGGTTTTGCAACTGCTGCTTTTGCGACGGGACCCCGTGCGCACACCACTCATGGGTATTGTACATCTCACCCCGCCTGGCGTCGATCAAAAACATATAAGCCCGGTCCGAACGGGTCAGGTGCCCCAGTTTTCCCAACGTTTCCTCGATCCGCTCATCCAGGTCGTATACCCCTACGAACTTCGAAGAGATCGAGGAGATGATCTCCTCATACTCCAACCGCAGCTGCAAAAACCGGTCGCTTCGCTTTTTATGCAGCAGGCGGTAGGCGGTATTGGCGATAAGCTGCAGGGTTTCAACGTCAAATTCATCATACTCTTCCGCCTTGTTTCCCGCGCACAGCAGCATTACCACCTCATCTTGCTGCAATACGGGAACGGTAGCGAAGCGCTCAAACTCCGTATCCGTACACTGCTGGTTGCACACAACGGCTTTGCCGGTCTCAACCGCTTTGGCACACAGGGAGTTGCCCGCCGGAGGACGGTAGCCTTTGTGGAAGGGATCATGCAGCAGGTGCAGCGCCCCGTAGGAGCTTTTGGTCAACTCCGTCGCCAACGTTTTACAGCGCTTTAAAAAGGCTTTTTCATCCTGCAATCCAGAATCCTGCTCCAACCCTAAAAGCGCTTCGGCCCGCCATGTCTGCAAACGGTTTAACTCCTGGGCCCTGTGCTGCTGCGTTATATCCACTACCGAACCCAGAAAGTAGGAGGGCTTCCCCTGGGCATCGCGGATCAGATTCGCATCCAAAATGCCGTAGACGGTATCCCCGTTTTTATGCAAAAAGCGCTTTTGCAGGCGAAAGTGCTCCCGATCTCCCCGGGCGAGGTTTTCCTGCAAAGTTTTGTTTTTACGCAGAACCTGTTTATCGGTAATTTCCCACAAAGAAACGCCCCGAAGCTCCCCCGGTTCGTACCCCAACATCCTGTGATACGCGTCATTGGCTTCCATAATCGTAAAATCCAAAGAAACCTGCGCAAGCCCCACGGAGAGATTTTCGTAAATCTTGCGGAACATCTCTTCGCTGAGTTTTAAGCGCTGCTCCATCTCCTTGCGATCGGTGATATCCAAAACCACCCCTTCATACCGCTCCACCTTTTTGTCGGCGCCGCGGATGATACGGGTCATATCCTGAATCCATCTGACGTTGCCGAAACGGTCCCGGATGCGATAGGGTTCGTGGAAAAAACTCTCCACGGAGGGATCGGCGGAGTTTTGCCGTACTTCGTTTTCCACGCGTTTGCGATCCTCGGGGTGAAGCAGCTGCTCATACGCCACCTCCCCCTCTACAAACTCCCGGGCTTCATAGCCCAGATACTGGGAAACATTCTCCGTCACCAACAAAACGGGCCAGCCGGGCTTATTGTCCCAAACAAAGACCATCACGGGGCTGTGGTTGAGGATTTCAAAAATTTTTTGATTGCGGGGCGAAGTCATCGCTTTCCTTTAAAGGAGTGATGAAACTATTATACTCTTTTCCCGCTTCGGGGGCAAATCAGTTGATTTGTAAAAGGGATTGGTCCGCTTCCCCCTCATATACCCTGTCGATATAGGCTTTTGTGATTATACAGCGATCCACATCCTCCCTGGAGGGCAGTTCGTACTGTAGCGGCAGCATGATCTTTTCGATGATGGAGCGAAGCCCACGGGCTCCTACCTTGGTCTCCTTTGCGATAGCCGCGATCTCTTTGAGGGCTTCTTGTTCAAACTCCAGCTCGATACCGTCAAGTTGGAAAAGGGCCTGATACTGCTTGATAATAGCGTTTTTGGGCTCTTGCAGCACCCGCAGCAGATCGTCAATATCCAGCTCATTTAGCGTCGCGATCACGGGGATGCGGCCGATAAACTCAGGGATCAAACCGAAACCGATCAAATCCTTGGCTTCGATGGAGCTCTTTTCCGCACGGTTTTCATCTTTGATAAAGCCCATCGTCGAACCGTCTTTATCTTTCGTATCTTTATGCGAAAGACTCACAAACGCCCCGCCGCAGATAAAAAGAACGTGTTTGGTATCAAACAGCGCCGTTTCCGCGGTGGAGTTTTTGCGGCTGCCCTTGATCGGTACGTACACCTCCGCACCTTCAAGAATCTTTAAAAGCCCCTGCTGCACCCCTTCGCCAGAAACGTCCCGCCCGACGGTGGCGCTTTCGCTTTTATTGGCGATCTTGTCGATCTCGTCGATGTAGATGATCCCCTTTTGCGCCCGGTCCATATCAAAATCCGCCGCCGCGAGCAGTCTGGAGAGGATCGATTCCACATCCTCGCCCACGTAGCCCGCTTCGGTCAGTGCCGTGGCGTCGGCGACGGCGAAGGGAACATCCATCACTTTGGCCAGAGATTTGGCCAGCAGGGTTTTCCCGCTGCCGCTGGGACCGACCATTAAGATGTTGCTTTTTTCCAGCTCCACATCCTGCATCACCGGTTTGTCGATCCGCTTGTAGTGGTTATACAGCGCTACGGAGAGGACCTGTTTGGCATCCTCCTGGCCGATAACGTAACTATCCAGGTGCTCCTTGATCTTTTCGGGAACGCTGAGTCCTTGCTGAAACTGCTGCTTCTGCTCCTTGAGGCTCTCCTTGTGCGCTATGGAGGAGCACAGTTCACAGCAGTTGTCGCATATGTGCGCATCTTCGGCGCTGAACATCTTCTTGACCCCATCGATCGGTTTGCCGCAGAAGCTGCACTTGATATCTTGCTGTTTCATCACTATAACTTTATATACTCGTTCACGGACTCTACGTGAGGCGTAAAACCGTGCTTGTCAAAAAAGCGCTGCTGCTTTTTGGTAAACTCGCTTTGGTCGGTTACGACCGCACCGCCCGCGCTGTCCATCGTCAACTCGTTAGCGACCATACGGAAGGTGTCTTTGCTAAAATCCACTCCCAGAAACAGATACTCTTTGCCCTTGCGGTAACTTTTCAAAAACTCCGGCATCCCGTACCCCGCCATCGCTTCGGTGAGCCAATCCACGAAATCCGCGTCGCTGACGATCAGGTTGTTTTGCGGCGTGACCGAGCCCATGGGTTGGAACAGAATCGGAAAGGAATCGTTCAGACTCTGCTTGTCGATCTCGTTGTATTTTTGCGCCTTGACATCGTAAAGGTAAACGACAAAGCGGTCATGCTCCGCCCCGATACGCGAAATCCCCGTGATCAAAAAGTGGGTCTGGTCGCTGTAGACGCGCTGCAGCGAACTGTCGACGTTGGTATCGATCACATATTTTGGTTTGTATTTTTGCAGCGCCTTGTAGATGGGGGCGAGCTCATACTCCTTGGAGTAGATATGTTTTACCATCTGCTCCAGATACTCCCGTCCCCGTCTTTGCTCTATACTCATCGCCGCACGGCTGTACTCATACATCAGCCTGGGCGACATGGCGCGGCCGTTGTTGAGCGTAATGATAAAAGAATCCCCGTCAAAGGGCATCTCACCGCCGTCGCTGAAGCGGCATCCTTCAAATACGCCCATTCCGATAAAGGGCACATACTCCCTGTTTTGTAGCAACTGCTCTAAACTATCCATGACATCCCGTTCCGTTATAGGTTGTATACGCCTTGTTCGACTCAATCCGCAGCTTTTGCAGATCAAAAGGGGTATTGAGCGAAGCAGGCATATCGATATGATACACCGCGCCGTCTTTACTGATAAGAAACAGCGCTTTTGTCAATGCATCCTTATAGGGACCGCTTACAATTTTTGTTCCGTAAAGTTCCCCAAACTCCCCTTCACAATCCAGAAGTGTTTCAAAGGTCGTAAACTTCTCAGCTACGCTTTGCGCCCCCTCACACCCCCTGGCAAACAGCAGATAGCAGCGCATATCCACCTGCACGTCGCTTAGCAGTTCATCTAGGATTTTGATCTCTTTGAGAAAACGATCCTCCAGTGAGGGCAGGGAGACAAACAGCTGCATCATGGGGGGCTTGACCTGTTTGATAATCGTTTTCGCCTCCCCTTCGGGGGAACAGACCTCAAAATCTTCGGCCATATACCCCACGTCTATATAATCATCTACCAACTCTACGGTTTCCATTGTTTGCTCCTTATGCACTATTTGATCTCGTACTTTTGCATTTTGTAACGGATCTGTCGCTGGCTGAGACCGAGTTTTTGGGCAGCCTCGGCCACGCTGTTGTCACAGTTTTGCAACGTCGCTTCGATCGCTTCTTTTTCGATCTGTTCCAGGGTTTTATCCCCGATCTGTCGGGATTGGTAATTTTGCGAAAGCTTTTGGTCGTTGAGCGCAGGCAGCATCAGCAGCATATCCTTGGCGCTCACTCCCTCTTCGCTGCCGATCAACACGATACGCTCAATCGTGTTTTCCAACTCCCGGATATTGCCCGGCCACGGATAGCTGCACAACTGCTCCATCGCGTCTTCGGTGAGGGTGACGCGTTTTTTATGGTTTTTCATGGAGCGCTCCAAAAAGAAATTGACCAGCAGCCTGATATCATCCCCCCGTTCGCGCAGCGGCGGCAGATCGATAGGGATAACATTAAGACGGTAGTACAGATCTTCCCGAAACTCCCCGTCTTTTACCATCTGTTCCAAATTTCTGTTCGTCGCGGCGATGAGGCGGACATTGACCTTGATCGTTTTGCCCCCGCCCACGCGTTCAAATTCGCGCTCTTGCAGTACCCGCAGCAGTTTCACCTGCGCCGAAGCGGAGATATCGCCGATCTCATCAAGAAACAGCGTCCCGCCGTCAGCCAGCTCAAACCGCCCCTTGCGCATCTCCTTCGCATCGGTAAACGCCCCCTTTTCGTGCCCGAAAAGTTCACTTTCGATCAGGGTGTCGGTGATAGCGGCACAGTTGAGCTTGACAAAGGGTTCCTCTTTTCGGCGGCTGCGTTTGTGTATGGCCGAAGCCACAAGCTCCTTGCCCGTCCCCGTTTCACCGCGTACC
Organism: Epsilonproteobacteria bacterium tcs-49; assembly: GCA_002049495.1. GTDB lineage: Bacteria > Campylobacterota > Campylobacteria > Campylobacterales > Sulfurovaceae > TCS-49. Next base: position 138,145 of record LLYS01000005.1, read on the forward strand.
AAGACGGTAACGTTGCTATCGGCGATCTGTTCGATCACTTTGAAAACACTCTCCATCTTTTCGCACTGGCCGATAATGTCGCCGAAGTTGTGCACTTTGGAATCCCACTCCATCTTATAGTACTGCTGCAGATCATTGAGCCGCTCCTTCTCCTTTTTGTTGAGCTGATAGGAGTGGATCGCCTGTCCGAAGATGGAGCTGATAATGCTGAGGATACGGATCGTTTCATCAAAATCGATCTCGGTAGTTTTGGTCAGCGTCGCACTGAGCACTCCCACCACATCCTTGTCCACCTGCATCGGCACGGCGACGTAGGAGATGGTCTGGTTGTTTCTGATCCCCGATTTGTTGAGAAATAAAATATCGTTGTGCACGTTTTCCACGACCACCGGTTCCTTGCTCTGTGCGGCTAACCCGGTCGCTCCCTCGCCCAGACGAAAGGAGGAGAGGATCTGCTGCTGTTTGGTAAAATCCTGTGAAGCGAACATATTGAGCCTGTCATCTTCGAGCAGGTGGATGGCACAGTTTTCCAGGTAAAGATTGTTTTTCAATATTTGCAGCGATTTCGCCAGAGAAGTTTCGATATCGTAGGTTTTTGATATAAGCATAGCTATCTCGTGAAGAACGGACAGCTCTTTGTTGGTGAGGCATACTTCACATTTTTCTTCCATAGTGTACTCTTTATACTTGATTTTCACGGTAAAAGCCGGGCCCTTTCACACAAGAACCCCGCACTTCATATCAATAATTGTACCGACTATGGAAAAAAAAAGAACAATTTTGTTGTTTAAAAAAGTATCAATCCGCAATTTTCTTGCAGACTTCCTCCTTGGGCAGGTTTTTCGGACCGGGTTTGATCCACCATGTTTCCCCGTTTGTCAGCGTCACTTCGCCGCCCCAGTTGTCTTCGGAATCAAACTCGATCTCTTCGATAATCTCCTCCATATCCTTCTTTGCGACGTAGAAGTAGATCTCTCCCTCATTTTCACGTAACATTACTTTTGCCATTGTCTCTCCTTTTATGCAAGTTTAATTGGTCATGAACCTGCGCAGCCTGTGCAGCAAGCCCTTTTGCTCAAATCCGATCTTGAAGTATCTGTCTTTCTCTTCAAGCAGCAGGGATTTGGCGTAGTTTTGATCCGTTTCGGGATAATCGCTGCGGTAGTGCGCCCCCCTGCTTTCCCGGCGCTTCATCGCGCTAAGCACCACGGCTTCGGCTACCTCCAGCGCGTTGCGCAGCTCTAAAATGCCGATCAGTTCCACATTGTTGTTTCTGCCCTTGTCCATGCAGTGCAGCGTACCCGATTCCCTGCGCAGATAGCGCATATAGTCAAACGCGCTTTCAAGGCTTTTTTGATCTCTGATGATCCCCGCTTTTTCAAACAGTACACGGCCCATGGAGATGCGCATGGCGTTGAAGTTTTTGGTTGTTTCCCCCTGAAAGACCCGATCGATCAGGGCGATATCTTTGACTACGTCGTTGTAATCCACGCTCAAAAAATCCCGTCCCGTGCTGTAGCGCAGCGCCTTGCGCCCCGCCATTTCGCCGAAAACGCAGCCTTCAAGCAAAGAGTTGCCCCCCAGCCTGTTCGCACCGTGTACGCCGTTGGCTCCCGCTTCGCCGCACACATAGACCCCTTTGATCTTCACTTCGCACATCTCGTTGGCGATCCCGCCCATACTGTAGTGTGCTACGGGTTTGATCGGCAGCAGCTCCGTAGCGATATCCACGCCCGCTTGCATCATCGCGGCTTTGTAGAGGCTGGGCAGCCTGGATTCCAGCAGCTCCTTATCCAGGTGGCGCAGATCGATAAACACCTCTTCGCCGCTGTTAATTTGGCTTAGAATCGCTCTGGCGACCACGTCTCTGGTATCGAGTTCGTTGACGAAGCGCTCCCCTTTTGAGTTGACCAGGTAGCCGCCCTCTCCCCTCGCCGCTTCGCTGACGAGGTAGTTGGTTTTGGTAAACCCGGTGGGGTGAAACTGTACGAACTCCATATCCTTGAGCTCAAGCCCCGCCCGCAGCGCAAGGGCCAGGATATCCCCGGTATAATCCGCGGCGTTGGTACTGTATCCGCGGTAAATCCCCGCGTAACCGCCGCCGGAAAGGACGACGGGTTTCGCCGGATATACCACCACCGACGAATCCATCTTTCTCAGTGCCACCACGCCGCTGACATCTTTTTTGTTGCGCGCCAGATTGAGCGCGTAGGTATTGACAAGAAATTCAACCCCCACGCTTTTGGCCTTTTTGATCAGTGCCGCCGTGATCGCCGAGCCGGTCTTGTCGCCGACGTAGCAGGTACGTTTGGCGCTGCCCCCGCCGAAACTGCGCTGGGCGATTTCGCCCTTTTCATTCCGGTCAAACTCCACGCCGTAGTAGGTGAGCTTGTCGATAATGCGCCCGGCGTTTTCGCACATATAGCGGATCGTTTTCTCATCGCCTAAGCCCTTGGAACCTTTGAGGGTGTCTTGCACATGCTTTTGCACCCCTTCGCTATCCTCGCCCAAAACGGCGTTGATCCCGCCGCTTGCCATGGAGCTGTTGGATTTGAAAATGTTCCCCTTGGTCAGGATCGCGACTTTATTATCGTTGGTTTTGGCTTCAATCGCCGCCATCAGCCCAGCGACGCCGCCGCCGATCACTATTACGTCATAAATCATCGCTACACCTTGTAAAGCAGTTCATACATCTTGGGCGGAACCGCTTTGATCTTGGAAATTTCCACGTTGGCTTTGATATGTTCGGGCTCTTTGGAGGCAAACAGCGACGTGACGATCCCCTTGGTTGAGCGCACAAACTGCAATGCCAGCTGGATATCGCTGCTGAGCTTCATCTCCTTGTCCAGCAGGTAAGACAGCTCGGGTTTGAAAGATTTTTTAAACAGGTTCATCTGCAGCAGCGAACAGCTGCTGATTACGCCCAGCCCCAAAGAGTGCGCCGCTTGAAGCAGGCTGCAGGAGCTGCCGTCGTCAAGCTTCTGGGTGGCGCTGGTTTGCATCCCCGTCTTTGCCAGATTAAAAGGTGCCTGGATATAGCGGAAACGGTGGTTTTTGCCCCCGACGTTTTCGGCGATGGCGACCAGATCGGCGAGATTGATATACTCGGGGTTGTCTTCACTGTAGGTAAAGCCGTTCCACACCGCCACGCCGTAGCTTTGAAACAGCCCCTCGTCCGCAAGCTTCTCAAAACGTTCGAAAATTCTTTCGACCTTTTGCAAAAACTTGTCGTATCCCAGTTTCATCAGCTGCATCTCGGGATTGTGCAAAAAGTAGATATCCAAACTCTCCACGCCGAGATTTTGCAGCGATTGGCGGCAGGAGTGTTCGATAAAATCCACCCCCATACAGTGCTGGTCCAGCTCGATCTCCTCTTTTGTGGCCAGATTCTTTTCAAGAATATTCTCCTCGATCCAGTGGTAGGGATTGTCGGGGAAGGGATACTGCAGGGGGATAAACCCGCCCTTTGAAGTGATGATCAGATTCTGTCTTTGCACTTCGCCGTTTTCCATCAGCTCACCCAGGGCTTTGCCGATATCCTTTTCACTCTCCTGGTAGCGGTAGTTACTCGCCGTATCAAGGAAGTTGATCCCGCTTCGCACCGATTCTTTGACCGCCTCGACGTAATCAAACTCGTAGTTCTCCTCTTTATAGGGTTCGCGGTTAAACGTCCCCAGCCCCAGCTTGGAAAATACCAGGTCGTTATGGAGTATATAAAAGTCTTTGTAGTGGGAAAATTGCTTTGCAAATTCGTACGTTCCCTCTTTTGTTGCTGTTGTTGCCATAATATCTTTCCGTAATGCATAGATTGTATAGTTTCTAAGTTACAAAAAGTGTTCCCTGGAGAAGTTGGTGTATAAAATCAATACTACTCCCTCACTTTTCAAGATAGCGGCACCGGGTCAAAACGGCGGGGTATACGATTATTTTATAACCAAACGGTATTGGAGAAATGGAAACTTTAAAAACGGAGTCGGGGGATTTAAAATCCGGTTTGAGGATCCACAGGGGTGGCAGCCCCCGTGGAAAATGGCATATAAAAACGGCAGCCTCGGCAGGTTATCTGACGCTGTCGAAGAAGTAGTCTGTTTCTGCGATACCTTTGGTCTCCTCATCAAGCTGATCAAGAACACCGTTGGTAATCCAGGTAAGAAGGTTCAACGCACCTTCATATCCACTCATAGAGTATCTATGCAAGTGGTGACGGTCAAAGATCGGGAAACCGATTCTGATCAAAGGAATACCCGTATCTCTGTAAAGCTCTTTTCCGTATACGTTACCGATCATAAAGTCAACCGGCTCCGTGAAAAGAAGACTTCTTAGGTGCCAAAGGTCCTTACTTGGCCAGATTTGACACTCATCTTTGCTTGGAGATTTCTCAAGCACGGCTTCCATATCCTCTTTCCAACCTTTTCTAGGCGCGTTGTTACACACGATGTGAGCGGGAACTGAACCCATCTCGACAAGAAAAGATACAAGACCGAGCAAGAAATCCGGATCGCCCCATACCGCAAAGCTTTTTCCGTGCATATAGGGGTAGGAGTCCTGCATAGCGTCAACGAGTCTCGCTATTTGCGCTTTCAACTCTTCGGGAACCTCTTTACCGGTAAGCTCGCTGAGCATCATAACAAACTCGTCCGTACCGCTTAGACCGATAGGATTAGCTGTTTTGTACTCCTGCTTCCATTTGTTTTTAATCAGTTTGGAAGTGGTAACGGTGCTGTACTTTTGCAAGCTGATCGTCGCTTTTGCGTTGATCGCCGTTTTCGTATCTTCCAAACTTGTACCGCCTGCGTAGAGTTTGTACTCACCCGCACCGGTATCCCACTGCTCCTGGTGGTCGCCGATCATGACGACTTTGTCACCGAACATTTTGGAAATGTTTTTGATCTCTTTGAGTGATCCGAGATACGGTTCAAACCCGGGAATGATATTGATTCTTTCCTCATCCACAACCTTTTCAGCTTTTGTGGGGTTGGTTTGCTCAAGGATCGCTCTGATCATATTGTCGTAACCGGTAATGTGGCTTCCGACAAATGAAGGCGTATGGGCACTTGGGATAAGTGTATCATCCATTTCGCCCTCGGCTTCCTCTTTTGCACTTGCGGTAAAGGCTTTGAGGTCGTCCCCGATAACTTCGGCCATACATGTCGTACTTACCGCGATCATATCGGGCTTATACAGCGCGTTGGCATTTCTCAAACCGTCTTTCATATTTGCAAGACCGCCGAATACCGCCGCACTCTCACTCATGGAGTCACTGACACATGGGGTCGGTTCTTTGAAGTGTCTTGTAAAGTAACTTCTAAAGTACGCGACACACCCGTGAGAACCGTGAACGTAAGGCATAGTATTCTCAAACCCTAAAGCCGCCATAACCGCACCGAGGGGTTGGCAAGCTTTTGAGGGGTTGATCGTAATCGCTTCACGAGCCAGGTTTTTCTCTCTGTACTCCCAAGACTTCGTCCAGTCCGCGATCTCTTTTACTTTTTCGGGGTTCGTAGCGCCGGCGTGGCCCTCAAACTCCTTCTTGTTTTCCAAAACTTCCTGGTATTCAGGCTTTTGAAAAAGTTTCTGTCCATTTACAATATTTTCAACGTTTTGCATACTATCTCCCTTACTTTTCATCCCACGGAGCCGTATTATGATCCCACACAGGTGAGTTCATAGCCAGGTCCATATCTTTTGCGAAGATCGCAAAAGCATCGTAGCCGTGGTACGGTCCGCTGTAATCCCATGAGTGCATCTGTCTAAACGGAAGCCCCATTTTTTGGAATACGTACTTCTCTTTTACCCCGGCAGCCACTAAGTCGGGCCGAAGTTTTTCAACAAATTTCTCAAGCTCGTACTCACTGACATCATCATAGATCAGCGTACTTCGCTCAAGGTCCTCTTTGGTACGTTTGTAATCGTCACCGTGTGCAAATTCGTATCCGGTACCGATAATCTCCATACCGAGATCCTCGTAAGCGCCGATAACGTGACGTGGTCTCAAACCGCCAACGTAAAGCATCACTTTTTTACCTTCGAGTCTAGGCTTATACTTCGCGATCACCTCATCGGTCATCTTCGTGTATTTCGCGATCACCTCTTCGGTTTTCTTCTGGATCTTTTCATCAAAGAATGATGCGATCTTTCTCAAACTTTCGGTTGTTTTGCTTGGACCGAAGAAGTTATACTCCATCCAGGGGATACCGAACTCTTGCTCCATGTGTCTACTGATGTAGTTCATAGAACGGTAGCAGTGCAGCAGGTTCAGTTTCGCTTTTGGAGCGATCGCCATCTCTTTATAGGTAGCGTCACCGGACCATTGAGCGATAACTCTCAGACCCATCTCCTCAAGCAAAATTCTACTACTCCATGCGTCACCGCCGATGTTGTAATCCCCGATGATGGCAACATCATACTCGGTGGATTCAAAATCTTTCTTGTGTGACGTATCGGGCATGATTTCATCACGGATCATATCGTTGGCGATGTGGTGACCAAGAGATTGTGAAACCCCTCTAAACCCTTCACAAGATACGGCTACGGTAGGTTTACCGCTCTCTTTCTTGTGTGTTTTCGATACCGCCTGGATATCATCCCCGATCAAACCGATAGGACACTCAGACTGTACGGAGATCCCGTTGTTGAGCGGGAAAAGGTCATCGATCTCTTCAAGGGCTTTTTTCAACTTTTTATCCCCGCCGAATACGATATCTTTTTCCGTAAAGTCGGTACTGAAGTTCATGGTTACGAATGTATCCACACCAGTTGTACCGATATAGTAGTTTCTTCTACCGCCACGGCTGTACTGACCACATCCGATAGGTCCGTGAGAGATATGGATCATATCTTTGATCGGTCCCCACACAACCCCTTTTGATCCGGCGTATGCACACCCACGCTGACTCATTACGCCAGGAACGGTTTGTTTGTTACTTTTTGTTTTATCACAAGCGCCTTTGACACCTTCGGGGCTATCAACACCAAGGTGCTTGGCTCTTTTTTTCTTTGCTTTTTCAGGATACGCCTCAAGAACTTCGTCAATGGCGCTCTTTTGCAAACTTTCCAATGTTTCAGGTCCCATTATAATTCCTTTATAAATTCTTCCCGGCCTTCGGGCGGCTGCCCGGAACCGGTTATCTCACTATGACAAATTTGTTTTTTTGCTTGACTTACGCTACTTTTACTCTATGTAGGTTCATATCATCAAGAATTTTACAAACATCTTTTGTTTTGTCTCCGTCAACCTCTTTTGAGATTTCACTGATCTGGTATTTGTTGGTATAAAAAACCATTTTATACTCATCCTCGATCTCGGATTTTTCATAGTAATCTACAAGCGCCTTATGGATGAATGTTCCCGCATCGATCGCGATCTCTTCCAAAACTCTTCCGTCTTTGTCTTCGACTTTCAAAGTCACGCTCTTACCTGAAACGTCACCTACAGCCGCATCGATCTTTTCAATCACTTTGTCAAAAGCTACGTCGTTACCTTCCTCAGCTGGGAAGTGGTATCCACAAATAAACATCTTTCTCTCCTTAGTTATGAATTATTACTTTATGTTTCATTAATCTGTTTTCCCGTTCCCCGGCAGAGCCGGAAAACGGTTCATTGCACTCAAGCCTCGGCTTGTCCAGAAGCGGCCAAGCCGCTTCTACCCTCCGTGCCGGAGTTGTTCATGAAGTCCTCGGACTTACGCCTCTTCGGCTTTTTTACCGATCATATCCTGATCAAGTGTCGCATCTTCGTCAAGACCGAATTCCATTAGAAGTGCTTCAAGGTCATCCATCTCAAGCGGAGTAGGGATAACTTTCAAATCGTTGGCGATAATTTTTCTTGCCAACTCTTTATACTCAAGCGCCTGCTCGGATTTGTCGGAGAATTCAACAACGGTCATTCTTCGAAGTTCCGCTCTTTGTACGTGGTTACTTCTAGGTACAAAGTGGATCATCTGCGTACCGATCTGTGTCGCAAGGTTTTTCGCCAAGTCATACTCACGGTCGGTCATTCTCGCGTTACAAATAAGTCCCGCAAGTCTTACCCCACCGGTGTTAGCATATTTCAAAATACCCTTTGAAATGTTGTTTGCCGCGTACATCGCCATCATCTCACCGGACATAACGATATAAATCTCTTGCGCTTTCCCCTCACGGATAGGCATTGCAAACCCACCGCACACAACGTCGCCGAGTACGTCGTAAGATACGAAATCAAGATCGTCGTCGTATGCACCCTCTTCTTCCAAGAAGTTAATAGCCGTAATAACCCCACGACCTGCACAACCGACACCGGGCTCCGGACCACCGGATTCCGTACACATGATAAATCCGTCGATCGTGTCATCTTCGGGATCAAATTCTGCAGCACCGGGCTTACATACGTCTTCAAGTTCCAAATCTTCTACAGTACCCGCTTCACTCGCAAGCTGCATAATAGTAGATTGCGCTTTCTCGTGAAGAATAAGTCTTGTAGAGTCCGCTTTAGGGTCACACCCGACGATAAGGATCTTCTGACCGTAGTAGTGCGCCATTGCCGCCAAAGTATTTTGAGAAGTGGTAGATTTTCCAATCCCACCTTTACCGTAAAATGCAATTTGTCTTAATTCTGACATCTTTCTCTCCTTCTGTTTTTTGCGATTCACCAACTGTTGTTGCATTTGCCGTTCCCTAAGTAAAAAGCGGCAAAATATTTTTGAATTTTTTTTCACTTAACTTCACAAACCCCTGTTCTAAGGGATTCAAAGAGTATAAAAAAATTTTAGGATTTTTTTGCGCCACGGAGAACAGCGCTTATCTCAAGCAACGGATTTGCAAAAAGCAGAGCGCAAAAATGTACGAGGGGTACAAAAAGAAACAAGGAGTGCTTAGAGAGTGATCTCGACCATTTTGCCGTTGACGATATCGCCAAACTCGATACCAAAATTGTAACAATCCAGCAATTCGCTTTTTTCGGGGATAAGCTGTACCTTCAGAGGCTCCAGGGGTGTACGCAGTTTCAAATCCCGCAGACGGCTGTGTACCATCATGGGCGCTTCCCCGCTCCAGCCGTAGCTGCCAAACACCGCCGCACTCTTGCCGCGCTTTTGCAAAAGCATCATGCAGCTTAGCAGATCCCAGATCGGTTTGGGCGCGTCGCCGTTGATCGTGGGCGTTCCGACAAGGATGCCGCTGCTCTCTTCGAGGATGTTGAGCATGTTGGCTTCCTCCAATGCCGTCGCATCGTAAATGTTGGCGATGATCTCCTCTTTCGTTTCCAGCGCGTCATAGATCGCCTCGGCCATCTTTTTCGTATTTTTGTAACTGGTGACGTAAAAGATGGAAACGATCCGCTTGCCCAGATGCTTGGGCTCTTTGGTGCTCCATCTCCGGTAGCGCTCTATATAAGCAGAAGCGTCTTTTCGCAAAATGGGACCGTGCAGCGGCGCGATCTTTTGAATCTGGAGTTGATCATACAGCGCCAGCGCTTTGAGCACGTCATCTTTAAAGGGGCGCATGATATGGTCGTAGTAGTACTTAAAAGCGTAGTCAAAATCCCCTACCAGATCGTTAAATACCCGCGCATCAAGGTAGTGGGAGCCGAAAACATCCCCGCTGAAAAGCACTTTGTGCTCCACAAGGTAACTGCTCATGGTCTCGGGCCAGTGCAGATTGGGCGTGCTTAAAAAGCGCAGGGTGTAGTCTCCAAGAATAAGTTCTTTGTTCGTCCACACCGTTTCAAACTCCATCCCTTCGGTGTTGGTAATCGCTTTGAGCATGGGCTGGGCCATGGGCGAAATCAAAATTTTCGCTTCGGGAGCGCGTTTGACCAGCTCGGGCAGCGCGCCTCCGTGGTCGGGTTCTAAGTGATGCATGACGATATATTTGATCTGGTCGTAGCGGCAGAGGGATTCGAGCTTTTCAAAAAAGATATCCTGGAACTCCTCTTTGACCGTATCGAGGATGATCACGCCCTCTTTTGTTTTGAGTAGATATGCGTTATAAGTCGTTCCGTTTGCGGTTTTCATGATGATATCAAAGGTTCGGATATCCTCGTCGAAAGCCCCTATATAGTAGAGATCTTTTTCGATACGCAAAGCTTGCTGCATCAAAACTCCTAGGAGACTTTACACGCGAAGCAGTTGACGCTGTCGCTGCAAAAGGCGCATGCGGGAGCTACCTCACCGACCAGATCGTAAATATATTTTTTCCACAACTTGTCTTTGGGTTTGTTTGCCGCCAGACGGGGAAAGTGCAGTTTCATAAACTTTCCCATCTGGATACGGTTTTTAAACCCCAGATCCTCGTAAAGGTGGTTGGCAAGCAAAGATTTTTTCGCCACAAGCGGCGCGATATAATCTCTGGAGTAGGTGTTGATCGTATAGACGCTCAACAGCTCCGTCACCTTTTGCTCCATCCGCTCGATATCGTGATAGTCATACTCATGGGGTATCATCTTCTTTTCCTTACTTTTGCATAATTTGACGCAGCCACAGCGGGGGCATTTCGCTTTGCATGAGGTTTTGCAGCTTTTGCAGCACCCCTTCTATGCTCTCCCCCTCGCCGCTGACTTTCATGGGGAAAATCCCTTCGGATTTTACCAGCGTCGAAGCCTTGGGACCGATCTGGGTTACGCACACCATATCCGCACCCTGCAGGCATTCGATCTTGTAGCTTAGCTTATCCATCTCATTTTCCTTTTGCTGCGACGCGTCGCTTTGCTTGAGAAAGGCGTATCCCTCCGGCGCACACTCGTACAGATAAAAGGTTTGGCACCAGCCGAAGTGTTCATCGACGTTTTTTCCGTCTTTGGAAGCGAAAGCGACAATCATATGATATACACCCGAAGCGCGCCGTCGACTTTTTTATGCAGCGCGTCTTTGATCATGGCGAAGGTCGTAGTCGCGCCGAAGCTGCACCCTTCGCAGTTACCGCTGTAGCACAGCCGCACCTCCAGCACCCCCTTTTCGGGTTCGACGATATCGACCAGGACGATATTGCCGCCGTCTTTGTGCAAAATGGGGCGGATATAATCATCAAGTACGTACTCCACGTACAGCAGCTGCTCATTGTGCGGTTTTGCCAAAAACTCTTCATTGGTGCAGGGTTCGTGGTTTTTCTGGTTATCCACGTAACCGCTAAGCTGGATCTTGGCCATCATATGCCCCAGGTTCGCTGCTTGAATCATATGCTCAAACCCCTTTTTAAGGGTCTCTTTATCGGTCTTATCCTTCAAATTTTGCAGTGCGAGCTTGAAATTGGCTCCGTCATGACCCAGCTGCGCTGCTTTGTGCAGATACTCCTGCGCCTTTTGCTCATCTTTTTGCGCCGCGATGTCGTTGTCATACATCAACCCCAGGTTATACAGCGCGGAGGGGTTTTCAAACTCCGCGGCTTTTTCAAACCACCTCTTGGCTTCGGCCGCGTCTTTTTTAACCCCTTCGCCGCGCAGATACATCAACCCGATGTTGACCATCGCCTGCGCATTTTGCTCCTTGGCTTCAGCTTCCCAGATCGCGAACGCTTTTTCATATTCGCCTTTTTTGTGCAGCAAAAGCGCGCTTTGGTGTTGTGATGTGGCCATATTATACTCCTTAAATCTCTACGGGTTCGTGTGCCTCTCTTGCATCCATAGGGATGGATTCTCGGAAAGGCTTTGGTTTTTTCTCCGGGGAAAAGATCCCCTGCTTTTTGTGAACGCGGATGGCGTAGATCCCCTCTTCGTTGCGCCCGAGGTAGTAATCATTAAACTCCGCGGTATAGGGCATATCCCACACGATCGCGCCTTCGGTGGGGCATACGTCCACGCACTTGGGCACGGTCGAATCCACGCACTCGATACACTTTTCGGGTTTGACGTAGGTAAACTCCGTCTCCAGCGGCGCGTCATCGACGCTTACGATCGCCGTCGCCGGACACTCGTCGATACAAGCGTCGCAATTGATACACAGATCGGTTATCATCACAGCCATAACGCACCCCCTACTCGCAGCCGCATTTACAGCTGCCGCTCTCGCCCGGATCGAGCAGCGTATCGGCGTTTTTCGCCGTCACCAACGCAAACTCGTCTTTACCGAGTCCCAGATAGATTTCATCCAGACTTTTACTCTCTTTTCCCACGCAAAAGACTTGCATATCCTCGCTGTCAAAAGCTTGGAACACCCCCTCGCCCATATGCAGGTAGATGGTGCTGCTCACACCCAGCGGTTTTAAAAAAGAGGCGATCTTGGGTCCCTTGCCCAGCTCGTCGTTTTCCACGACCCGGAAATCTCCGCTTTGGGTATCCATCAGGGCAAAAAACGGCGCCTTGCCGTAAAGTTTTGAAATTTCGGTACTTGTTTCACTATCTAAGGGTATCGCTAACATTTTCATTCCTTTAATTAATAGATGGTGCAATGCGCCTTTGCGGCGCGCTTTTGCAACTGTTTGTTTTCACTACTATCTCTATATACATCTTATGTTCCCTTGCGGGGAACGCTAAATGCAAGCAAGTCAATAAAATATACAACTTTTATGATAAATGGATCTATCATGGTAAATAAAAAACTCATTCATGAACTGCTGCATGAAAACAACTGCTCCCACTCGGACAAAAAAAAGAGCAGCTGCGACAAGCCCAAACCCGGAGCCACCAGCGGCGGGTGCGCCTTTGAAGGCGCCCAAATCGCCCTTTTCCCCTACGCCGACGCGGTGCATCTGGTACACGCTCCGGCAACCTGCATCGGGGCATCGTGGGAAACCAGAGAGACCCCCACCTCTTTTAAGGGGTTTAACAACACCAAAACGGGATACTGCACCCAGGTGGTGGCAAACGATATCATCTTCGGCGGTACGCAAAAGCTTGAAGACGCGATCGCCTATCTGCTTGAACATAAAGATCCCCAGGCGGTTTTTGTGTATGAAACCTGCGTCACGGCGATGATCGGCGATGATATGGACAATGTATGCGCCAGGATGCAAAAGCGCAGCGGCGTCCCCGTCGTCCCGGTTCACGCCCCGGGCTTTGTGGGCAGCAAAAACCTGGGCTCGCGCCTGGCCGGGGAAACGGTGCTGGAGTATCTGATCGGCACAAAAGAACCCGAGCAGATCCACCCCTACGGAATCAACCTCATCGGTGAATATAACGTCACCGGCGATATGTGGCAATACACCCCGCTGCTTGAAGAGATCGGGATCAAAGTGGTCTCTACGCTCGCGGGCGACGGGCGTATCGAAAATATCCGCCAAGCCCACCGCGCCAAGCTCAACGTCATCGTCTGCGCCAAATCCCTGGAATCGCTGACAAGAAAGATGCAGGAGCGCTACGGCATCCCCTATATCAGCATCTCCTTTTACGGGATGCGCGATACCACAAACGCGATCATGAGCATCGTCAACGCCTTTGGGGATGAAAAACTCATCGCCAAGGCCAAAGAGGTCACGGCCAGGGAGGAGAAGCTACTGCAAAAGCGGCTGCAACCCTACCGTAAAGTGCTGCAGGGTAAAAAAGCGATCCTCAACACCGGCGGCAACAAATCCTGGTCTATCGCCTCGGCACTGCAGGATATCGGCATGGAGGTTGTGGCCACCTCCATACGAAAAGCCACCCTTGAAGATATAGAGATCGCCAAACAGTACGTACCGGTTTTGATGAAGGTCCCCGCAAACGAACAGGCAAAACTGATCGATGAACACGGCGTCGATATCCTCTTAGCCGGCGGCCGCAGCCTCTATACCGCGATCAAGAAAAAGATCGCCTTTGTGGATGTGAACCAGGAGAAAGAGATCAGCTACGGCGCGTACGAGGGTCTGGTCAATTTGGCTAAAGATGTCTGCGACGCGGTCAACAACAAAGTATTTCAAACCGTCGGAAAGGATGCCCCATGGAGCGAATAGAAAAACCCCTTACGTTAAACCCGATCAAACTATCCCAGCCTATGGGGGCGATGCTGGCGTTTTTGGGAGTGAAAAACTGTATGCCGCTGATGCACGGAGCCCAGGGATGCGCCTCCTTTTCCAAAGTGTTTTTTACCAGACACTTTTGCGATCCCATCGCCGTGCAAACCACCGCGGTGAATGATATCACCGCGGTTATCGATGGCGGAGAGCGCTCCATCAGCGAAGCGATAGAAAATATCACCAAAAAGGTCACGCCGGATCTGGTGGGTCTGTTTACCACGGGGATGACCGAGACTAAAGGTGACGATATCAAAGGTGCGACCTATCTGCTGCGGGATAAACAGAAAATTGCATATGTGCATACCCCCGATTTTGAGGGCAGTTTTGAAAGCGGCTGGGCGGCGGTGCAGCAGGCACTCATCAAGCAGCTCGTGCACCAAAGCAAGTATTCGGATAAAAGCAAGGTCGCACTTTTACCAAATGTGAGTATGACCCCCTATGAAGTTGAGTGCGTCAAAAACGCTTTGGCACAGCTGGGGCTGGAGTGTTTCGCCCTGCCCGATCTAAGCACCTCCCTGGACGGGCATCTGGGGTTAAAACAGGGAGCGCTTAGCAGCGACGGGATCAGTACCCAAGAGATCGAGAAGCTGGGCGAATGCGGCCTGGTACTCACCGTAGGCGCCAGCGTCAAAAGCGGCGGCGAGCTGTTGCGTAAAAAGTGTACAAAAATGCAACACCTGCACTTTGACTCACTGAGCGGACTGGAAGCCAGTGATCTATTTTATAAACAGCTGCTTGATTACACAGGGCACAAAAAACCGCCAAGAAGCGTGATCCATTGGAGAAAACGGCTCCAGGACGCGATGCTTGATACCCATTTTGTTTTGGGAAGTACAAAATTGGCACTCTCGTTGGAACCGGATCAAAGCTACGCTTTGGCCGGGGCTTTGCAAGAAGCCGGGGGGAATATCGAAACCATCGTTTTGGGACAAAAGGGGGAGTACGATTTTGATGCTTTGAGCAAAAACGTACGTATCGGGGATTTTGAAGATATCGAAGCGCTGCTTCCAAAAGCCGATGCCTTTATCGGCAATTACCACGGCCACAGACTCTGCAAGAACGCGGGCAAAGTCCATATCCTGCGGGGCTTTCCCAACTATGAAGAGGTAGGCAACCAGCTCAAAAGCGACATTTTGTACGAAGGCAGCGCAAGGTTGCTGTTTGAAGTAGCCAACTCGGTCAAACTCGCCGCCCACTAAAACTGTATAAAAAAGATACCGTGCATCTTTACGATTTTTGTAACAGATGCACATTTTTGTATATTTCCTCCCTCCCTTGAAAATTTTTCCTCCAAACCTTCCAAAGGAACACTACATGTAACTGTATGGGTAAGTTTACAAATGAAGGATTAGCGATGAGCCAATCAATTACCGTCACTACCAACGGTGACAGCAAGCCCGTTTTGAAAGTCGCCTTCGCGACGACCAACATGGAAGATATCGATGCGCACTTTGGCAGTACCAAGCAGTTTGCCGTTTACGACGTATCGGCAAACGAGTCGGTTTTGAGCAAAGTGATCCGCACCGAGGATAAAGACACCGATGCGGCAGTAGCGTCGCTAAAGGGGATCGACATCGTCTATTTCGTCAATATCGGCCCCACGGCCGCGGCGAAGGTGATCAATTCACAAATCTTTCCTATTAAATATAAAGAGGTGGTCGCTATCGAGGATGAGCTGGTCAAGCTTTCACGCATGATCGACGAAAATCCGCCGCCGTTTATCAAAAAGATTTTAGAAAGGAGCGTATAGTGATGGAGGAGTATCAAAAACTGTTTATGGAAACCCTCATCGGTCAGGTACGCGCCCTGGATCAATTCGGATCGTGGGCGAGCAAAAGCGACGAGGAGTTGTTGCAAGAAAAGTACGTCAAAACCAAGGAGGATCTCAAAAATATCCCCGTAATCGCGGATATCGACGAGATGCAGGTGAAAGATATCCGCTTGATTTATCAGGCGCTGGCACTGGCCTTTGAAAAGAAAACGGGCGTTATGTGCAGCGTCGTCATGGAGATGAGCCACGAAGGTTTCGGCCGTGTGGTCGTCGTCGCGGGCAAGATCGTAATCGCGGAAAAATTCTTTAAAGATGCGCACCGTTTCAGCTTCCGCTCTATGGAAAAACTCGAAACCGAGGGCGGCAAAATGCTGGACAAAGCGATCAACATCTATAACGAATATAAAAAGTGCGCGTAACCGCAAAATAGAAAAATCACTATTCAAGGAGACACTATGGGGAAAATGGGAATTTTTTACGCCAGCGCCGGCGGCAATACAACGGCAATCGCGGAAGCGATCGCGGAAAAGTTTGAGATCGACGAAGAGGACATGATCTTTATGGAGGAAGATTTTGATGATATCGATCAGTTTGAAGAGTATGATGTTTTATTTATCGGCTCCTCCACTTGGGGACAGGGCGATCCGCACTTTGAGTGGGTCGATCCCCTTTTGGAACTGGACGAAGAGACCCCCGATCTCGATGGCAAGAAAGTCGCCTTTTTCGGCGCCGGAGACAGCGATAAGCACGGCGAGCACTTTTGCAGTGCTTTGGGAAAACTTTATAACACTTTTACAAAGTGCGGTGCCGTACCCGTGGGCTTCATGCCCAAAGAGGAGTACTCCTACGAGTTTTCTCTGGCCGAGATCGACGGGAAACTCTGCGGACTTTGCGTTGACAACCACAACGAAGAGGATAAAACGCCAAAACGGATTGAACAGTGGCTCGATATCGTCGAAAAGGCCCTGTAGATCCCCAGCAGTAAAGGATAAACAATGTTTATGTTAATCGCAGTATTTAACAAATACGATCTTCAAAACGTACTTGAAGATCTCTACGCGGACGGAATCGAAGGGGTCACCGTGACAAACGTCGTGGGAAAAGGCTCCTTCGGTTTCAAAGACGGAGACGGGGATATCGCCGACCTGTATGAAAAGATCAAACTCGAAATCGTCGTTTCGGATAATGAAAACCTGGACAAGGCGATGGAGTGCATCCGCGCCAACTGTCAAGACCTTGGCAAAGGTGCCGGCAAGATGTGGTGGGTCAGCGTCGGCGGCGTCGAGCGCATACGGACCGGGGAGAAAGATGCCCTGGCACTCAGTGCGCACAAAGATACCTCTACCGATAAAACGGAGGGGATGAAAACCACCAACGAAGATACCCCCTGCAGCTAAGCACGGAGGTATCCACAAGCCCAAATAAAGGATAGAAAATGAACACAACGCAAACTCTGGAAAATTTTTACGCGCTTACCGACGCGGAGGATTACTTTGAATTTTTTGAGATCGATTACGACAAAACCCTTGTCAACGTCAAACGGTTTCATATCCTCAAAGAGTACAGCAAGCTGGTCAAACAGGGATTTGAAAAGTACGAGGGACAAGAGGACGCCCTTATGGACTTTTTGAAATTTTCCCTGCTGCGGGTATACGGCAGTTTTAAAAACGGCTACAGCCCCAGCGCGGCGGACGTGTTTGACATGTTTAGTAAAAACGGCGGCGGATGCCTAAGCTGCATCCCCCAGGAAGGAAACAGTTGTGGTTGTTGATCCAAATACGAAACTCTATGACAGCGTAACGGCGGAGCGTTCCAAAAACGACGCTCCCGAGCCCAAGTTCAGCGTCGGCCAAAAGGTCAAGCTGCTCAGCGATATCAGTAACGACGGAACCTATCCCCACGCTCCCGTGGGTGCGACTATGATCAAAAAGGGCGCGGTGGGATATATCAAAGAGATCGGTGAATTTCTGCAGGTGGTTCGCGTCTATGAAGTCCACTTTTTCGGCGCCGAAGATGCGCTGGTAGAGATCATCGGGTGCCGTGAAAACGAGTTGGAAGCCCTGGAACCTTACAAAAGTGAAATGCAGGAGGAGCGCGAACTGCTCGAAGCCCATCGAAAAAGGATGCAGAAAAAGTAGCAACCTCCCTCCCGGGACCCCTGCAGGCGGGAATAGAGGGTAAACTCGGGGTAATTTTCACCGCAGCGTTTTTGTGACTATGGGCTTGGGTCACAGGGGCGTGTGTTGAAGCTTACCCCGACTTTACCTTCTATGATCCATGCAGATAGGTTCTTGGAGGTGCCTGAAACACATACAAAGGAGAATGTAATGGCAAAAGTGATTTTTATGCATTTCGATGAGTCCACCGACGGCATCTACGATGCGAAGATCGGAGAACCGCTCATCCGTGTAGCGAAAGAGCGCAACATCCCGATCCCCGAATGTGACGAGAGCAGTTACGCAAACTGCCTGGTTTCCGTCGAGCACATTTCTGACGAGGAGCCAACGAGCTATATGGAGGATGAGGAGCTTGATAAGCTGGTCAGTCTCGGTGCCATCACCGAACAGGACGCGCAGCACTGCCAGCAGTTTACCATCAGTCCCAAGATCAGAATCGCACCGATGATGCTGATCAAAGGTGATGTACTTATCAAACCTTTTAAGAAATAGTCTGTGCGTCAAGCACCCGTTTTTATATCAAGATAAAGGATTTTTTCATGACAACACGAGTAGAAATTGTAAACGATTTTCTGGCGATCAACGTAAAGCCCGGAAGCACCATTCAAGACGTAGTAGAAGCCAGCGGTAGTGCCCTGCCCTTCGGCTGTAGAGACGGTGAATGCGGAACGTGCGTCGTTGAGATCGAACAGGGGATGGAATTTTTGACCGATAAAACGGACAAAGAGGTCAAAGTCCTCAAAGAGGTATGTTCCGGGACGTGTACGCCCAACTCCAGACTTGCCTGCCAAATGAAGATCGACAAACCAAACGGGGTTATCCGTATCAAATACTAAGAACACTTCGTTACCTGCCAAGTTTCCGGCTCTGCCGGGAACTTTTTACCCACTGCTATACAAGATAAAGTTTTCAACCAGGATATTTTTTATACATAGATTTTTACTGTAAATGTTTATATTTTGTTATCATTTTTATTATGAACAGTTTACAACTAAGCCCAAAACAGAAACAATCCTTTAATCTGTCCCTACGCTTGTGGCTGCCTTTGCTGCAATCCCCGCTCCAGGAGCTGGGAAGCGTTTTTCAAAACTACAGCTATGAAAACCCCTTTTTGGAGTATGACGCCGGACGCTACGAGTCGAGCTACTCCGCAGGCGGCGGCGCTGAAGCGCTGAGTCCAAAGCAGCGGGCTTTCATCCCGATCGCCGCCTTTACGGCCGCCGGGGAGATGGAAAAGCTCGAAGACGCGCTCGTTGCCGGCCTTGAAACGGGGCTTAGCATCAATGAAATAAAAGAATCGATCGTGCATCTTTACGCCTATACGGGCTTTCCCAGAAGCTTAAACGCACTCAACCTGTTTATGGAGGTCGTTGAAAGCAGAAAGCAAGTGGGCATCGAGGATACGGTAGGCAAAGAGGCGTCGCCGCTGCCTGAGGATTTTGACAAAAATGCCTACGGGGCCAAGGTTCGCGCGAAGCTGGCCGGACGGGAAAAAGATATCTCGGGTGCGCCCTGGCAAGAGTTTTCACCCGCTATCGACACGTTTTTGAAAGAGCATCTTTTTGCTGATATTTTTGCGCGGGACGTGATTTCACATAAAACGCGGGAGTTGGTGACTATCTCGGCTTTGGCGGCGCTTCCCGGAACCCAAGGGCAGCTGCGTTTTCACTATAAAGCGTCGATGAACGTCGGCTTGACGCAAAAGCAGCTGCAGGATTTCATAACCACGCTGCGAAAGCGGGTGGATACAAAACGGGCGACGGTTGCCGGGGATGTTTTGGAAGAGGTACTCAAAGCCCCGTAAAAACAGGGCTTTTGGTTAAAAATCTCCTACGTTTTCGTGAGCTTCTCTGGCTTCCATGGAGATATCTTCCAAAAACGGCTGGGATTTTACCGAGGGCAGCATCATCCCCTTTTTCTTATGGACGCGGATAGCGTAGCGCCCCTCGTCGTTCCCGCTGGAAAAGTACTCCTCGTACTCGGGCTGGTAGGGCATATCCCATACGATCGCACCCTCGGTGGGACAGGCTTCCGCGCATCGGGGTTCATCGGCGTGCCCTACGCACTCCACACAGCTTTCGGGTTTGACGTAGTAGCGGTCGTCAAAGGGGTTTTTGGGATTATCCTCTCCCAAAATTGCCGCGACCGGACACTCCGACTCGCAAGCTTCACAGTTGATACACTCTTCGGTGATAAGTACTGACATAGTTGATCCTTTATAAATACTTCTTTCAAACTCTATCTTAGAGGGCAAATCCTCACTTCGTTCTGAGCCTCACGATACAGCTTTGAAAAAAGTATATTCATTTACCGTTCCAGATCGCAAAACTCCAACCCGGGCATTTGCGGGATCTGCTCTACTTCGTTGCCCCCGATATAAAGCGTTTGGAGCTTGCTCAGCGTCTCAAACCCCTTTGGCAGCTCGGCGATGGCGTTATCCTCCACGTCCAGCTCCTCCAGCGCCCGCATCTGCGAAATGCAGCCAGGCAGCGCTTTGAGGCGGTTGTGCGCGGCGTTTATGGTGTTGAGCTTTTCAAGTTTGCAAATCCCCCGGGGCAGTTGATAGAGTTTGTTGTTTTCGATGGAAAATACCTCCAGATCCTCCAGGTAGGAAAAATCCGCCTCAATATGCTCGATCAGGTTTTCGTTGAGATTGAGATTGCGCAGCGAGTGCATCCGCTCCAGCGGCGGCAGCTCGGTGATGCCGTTGTGCTCCATCAAAAGCATCTCCAAAAAACTCAGGCGGTACACCGACGCCGGGATGGTTTCAAGCCTGTTGTACGACAGGTTCATAAAGTACAGATTCTCCATCTTTTCAAACAGGTTGGGCAGGTGGGTCAAATCGTTGCTGTCCAGGTCCAGATAGAGCAGTTTGTGCAGCTGCTCAAAACTCTCCGGCAGCGTTTGCAGCCCGTTATACCCCGCCATGACGCGAGTGAGGTTGCGCAGCTTGCCCATGTCACCCGGCAGCGCTTGCAGGTGGTTGCCCCCGCAGTTTAAAATGATCAGCGACTCCAGACGCGTTAAGCTGCGCGGCAGCGCCTTGAGGCGGTTGTGGTCACACTGCAGGTTTTTGAGCTTGCGCAGGTCGCCTATGGATTCGGGCAGTTTGGAGAGATAGTTAAAGGACAGCTTCAGCACGCTCAGATTTTCCAGCGCGCCGATGGATTCGGGCAGATGGCGCAGGTGGCGCTTGCTCAGATCAAGCACGCTCAGGGTTTTGAGCTGTTCAATATCAGTCGGGATTTTGTCGTCGTAGCCGCGGGATTTGACCCAGTCGGCGAAATTTTTTAAGGTTATATCTGACATGCTTGCCTCTGCTCAATCAAAAATGCGATCTCTTCAAAATCGATCTGGCCGAATTCCACCATATCAAAAAGCCTGCGCAGGGGTTTTCTGCAGCAGGTTTTTGAGCACTTTGTGACCAGTTTTTTCGCCTTTTTATAGGGCAGATCGGTGTTTTCAAAGTGCGTGATCGCCTCCTCTACGGTCGCTTCTCCGCACTCGCAGATGATGAGGCTTTTGGCGGGGCTCATTTCAAAAAGTCGTGCTTCGCTTTAAAATCAAGATACTCGCCCATCGCTTTTTGGACATCTTGACTGAGGCCCGGTAATTTGTCGTAATCGCTCCAGATGGTGTCTTCGACGATATCGTGGATCACACCCGCGATCTCGGTGACTTTTCTTTTATATTTGGCTGCTTCTTTTTTGATAGCTTTTTGTTCATCGGTAAGTGGCATCATCTTTCCTTTGCACATGAAATTTCATTTAGAGATTTCTATGCATTTGCCGTACCGCTGTAGAACTTACGACAGTTTTTAGTTTGATTTGATACTATAGTACACAAATAAAAACAAAGGGTAAAAATGGCACTTCTTAATAGCGGTGAGCTTGTTGATCTGATCCAGTTGGCGGTGGCTCCCGTATTTTTGCTGGCGGGGGTGGCCGGGCTTTTGAATGTATTTATCGGCAGGTTAACAAGGATTATCGATAAATTGGAGCGGATGGACAGCGCTTTGCTTGCGAAAAAAAGAAAGGACCGATCCTATAAAGAGGATGTCAGAACGTTACAAAGACGGCAGTTTTTAGTGATGCGTATGCAAAATACAAACAGAGCGATCTTTTTCGCGACGGCTACGGGACTGATGGTGGCACTTGTTATTTTATCGGTGTTTGCGACGACGCTGTTTTCTTTCCACTTTGAGCTTTTAATCTCTATCTTTTTTATTTTGGCGATGGTGTTTTTAATCATCGCCTTTGTGCTTTTCTTGCGCGAAATCCATTTTACGACCTCTTTTATCCAGCTGAAAAAAGATCATTTGGATTGAGGGTGTTTATACCGGAAGGAAGCTTCATCCACTAAAAGCTTCCCCACCTCTATATCCGAATCGATAAAGGATTTTATCCCTATATCCTTAAGCTCTTTTCTCTCCTCCGTGGTATCGAGTTTGACAATGATATTTGCATCTTTGTTGTACGCAAGGACCGCTTCGCTTATGAGCCTTTTTCTGTGCAGCTTGTGCGTGGTGATGATAACACTGGATGCATCTTCGACTTTCAATGACTCCAGAACCGGCTTTTTGTCCAGATGCCCGAAATACCCCTGAAACCCCAAACGGCGGGCCAGTTTGACATGTGGTAAATTGTCCGAAATGATCACAAAGGGTATATTTTTCTCGTGCAGCTGCTTGGCCACCACGCGCCCGAGGGTGTTAAACCCCACGATCACGGTGTGGTTGGCTGCTTGGATGGGGGTAATGACATCGGATTCGTAAAACTCCTTTGCGAAAAAGGAGGAGAGTTTATAGATGTTGTTGACGATAAACGGCGTTAGGATCATCGAGATCACCGTGATCAAAATCAAAACGCTTGCCATCTCCTGTGAGATGAGCCTGTTTGCAAGGGCAAGGGCGAAGATAGCGAAGGAAAATTCCCCTACACTCCCAAGGGCAAGGGCCGTTTTGACCGCGCTGTTTGTATCGGAGCTGCGTTTTAAGATCAGGTAAATCACCGCCGCTTTAAACACAAATACCAGCACAAAGATGGCGGTGATGGTATGGAGGTGGGTCAAAAAGTACAGGGCGTCTATCTTGGTGCCCACACTAAAGAAAAACGCGCCCAGCAGGAGGTCTTTGTAGCTGGCGATATCGGATTCGACCTTGACGTTATACCCCGTATCGGCGATGATAACCCCGGCGATAAAGGCTCCCAGTGAGTAGGTAAACCCAAGATCGTGGGCCAGCAAAGAGGCTCCGATCACGATAGAAAACACCGCCCCTAAAAACAGCTCTTCCAGCCCGGTTTTGGCAGAATACTCCAAAAGCTTTTTGACCATAACCTTTCCTATCGTAAACATAAAAAGCACGATAACAAGCGCCGAGAGAAGGGTCTGCGCGACAACCTCGGTGATGGAGAGGGTATCGTTGGTCAAAAAGGTGATCAACAGCAAAATAGGGATCACCGCCAAATCCTGAAAGATCAAGATACCCAGGGACTTTTTGCCGTAGGGGGTGTGGATATCTTTTGATTCTTTCAGATAGGTCAGTACGATAGCGGTGGAGGAGAGGGAAAAAGCAAGGGCTACGATCAGGGAGGTGTTAAAGGTGATATCAAAAATATAAAACGCGATCCCAAAGATCACGACCGTACTCAAAAGCACCTGCATGAGCCCGTTTGCGAGAAGTTCGTGTTTCATCTTTTTGATCTTGGAAAAGTTGAGCTCAAGCCCTATGGTAAACATCAAAAACACGATGCCAAATTCGCCGATGAGCTCCAGGGAGCGGATGTCGATGCCGTTGAAGTTAAAAGCGTAGCTGACCACCGTCCCCGAGAGGATATACCCGATAATGTGCGAGATCCCGTATCGTTTGAAAACGATGTTAAATAGCGTGGCTAGAAATATGGCTAAAAAAATAGCTAGAAGTATCTGTTCCATAAGCGGTATTATAGCAAAGGTGGGATGTGGTTGGATCAGGTTAATGTATAAAAATTATCAAAGAGGTTTTTCTTAATCTTCAAGCTCCTGGATCTTATAAAGGGTATAGCCTTCATAGTAGTAACTCGCGTCAATCCCCCGCATAAACACATCCGCATTATTGATCTCATTACTCAGGGGGTTTTGCTTTTCAAAAAAAGACAGCTCTTTTTTGTTAATAGCTAGCAATTAATAGACCTAACGCCCATTCAATGAAATGATGTGTTTTTCAATAATTTTTTATTGTTTTAGTATAATTTAACAATAGCTCTAAATGAAAGGAAACTTAATGAATACGAAAAAGGCAATTACTTATAGTTTATTAGCACATGTAAGAAATACTGAAAGCCTTATCAAAGGACCTCTAGATATTTTTGTTCCTTTAATAAAAAGAGCACTCTCAAAGATGAATAATGACAAAATCTTTGGTGGTAAAGATCTTACTGAAATCAATAACTATGCTAAAAATCTTTATGATATTGATTTTCCAATACCAGTTTTAAGAAATATATTGGAAACCATCGCATTAGATGTTAATGAAAACAAAAAGGGTGGTTTTATTCTCCATGATGACAATTCATTCGCTATTGCTAACTACACATTTACTGAATTTGATGAAAATGTGAGAAAACGAAAACAAGAAGTAGAAAAACTTGAACAATTATTTCAAGATTTTTGTGGTAAATCTGAGTTGGCCGTTGAAGACAGTTCTTCTATATTTTCATTTTTAGAAAAAAACAAACTCTCACTAGCAAAATATTTATCTCATACCGAAGAGTTAAATGGACAGGATTATTTAATTGAAGTTAAATTTGTCAATTACTTTAGAAATATTCCTCACGTATATGAACTATTAAAGAGCCTTTATTTAGGATCAATTTTAGCTGAGTATATAGAATTTAAACCAGTCGATACACATATAAATGTAGAGCTATTATTTGATACAAACTTCATTATAAGTTTACTTGATTTAAATACTCCAGAATCAACACATACATGTCGCACACTTTTAGATATAACTAAACAACTAGGTTATAAATTAACAATATTAGAAGAAACAATAGAGGAAATTAAATTTTTATTAAAGAAAAAAGCTGATGGGTTAAATAAATCATTTTTAGTTAAACAAGTATATATAGAAGATATATATAATGCTTGTGAAAGAAGGAATCTAACAAAAGCTGATTTAGAAAAAATTATTGATAATTTAGACTCACAGATATCTGATTATGGTATCAATAAGGTATTTTTGGATAAAAAAACTAAAGAAGCTGCTCTTTTAAGTCCTGACTACGCCTCATATAAACAAAAAAGACAAACAGATATATCTGCTAAACATGATACTTTTGCATTATATTACGTAAAGAAAAAGCGTAATTATAAAAATATTACAGACTTTACTGATGTAACATGCTGGTTTGTCAATAATGCTATTTCAAGAGGCTTCAAACAGCAGTATGATAAAGTGTATCAGCCTGAGATAATTAAAGCAGATGATTTACTGAGTATTTTATGGCTGAGTAACCCACAAGTTAATACTCAAGTCTCTGGTGATGAAATGGCAGATATTGGTTTATCTTCTCTCGTTTCATTAACATTTACGAAGTCATTGCCACAAACAGCAATCATAAAAGAATTTGAAGATAATATTCAAAAGTATGCAGAAGATGAAATAAAGACACAAGATGTCATTAGAATTGCTACAAGGATAGCTGATAAACAACTAACTGATATAGATGAACTAAATAAGTTAGCATACAATGATGATAAAGAGGAGTTTGTTAAACGCTTAGAAGAGGAAGCAAAAAAACAGAAACAAATTGAAAAACAAAGCGCAGAATCCCTTTCAAAAATTGTAGAAAAATTCAAACGTGAGATGGAGAAAGTTGAAGCGACTCAACAAAGAAGGGATGCCGACAAGCAATTTCTTCAAGATGTATCTAAAGAAAAAGAAAATGTTCAATCCGAGCTAGAAAAAACAAAACAAGATCTTATCAAAAATAAAATTGATAATTGGAAAAAAGATTCTAGACTTATATTTATTTATTGGATTTGTTGGATTTGGTGCTATTTATTTAGTAGTCGCCGTATATATTCTAAGCTATCACCCTTCATTGTTAAAAAAAGATTGGGTGACGTTAATTGCAGGTATATTCTCAGCGCTATGGTGGTTTCCTTCAAAAATGATTTATGACAGACATTGTAAATAATACTAGGGGTCAGAGCTTTACTTTTAACTAAAATTAGCTATAATTACACAAAAAGGTTTTTACATGCCTCGCAAACCTAGAATAGAAAAAGCGGGATTTTACCATATCGTCAATCGTGGTGTAGCAAGAGCAAATATCTACCTGTGCGATGATGATTTTTTGAAGTTTTTAGAGATAGTACAAGATGTAAGCCAAGAGTATAGTTTTGAAGTTTACTCCTTTGCTCTTATGACCAATCATTATCATCTGCTTGTTCGCATGAAAAAACCCAACCTTTCTTTAGCGTTTCAAAAAATAAACTCCAGATACAGCATATATTTTAATAAAAAGTACAAAAGAGTAGGTCCGCTTTGGCAAGGGAGATTCAAGTCTTCGTATGTGTATGATCAGAGCTATTTGCAGGTATTGGTCAAATACATTGAGTTTAATCCCGTAAAAGCCAATATAGCACAAAAGATAGGTGAGTACAAATGGGCTATGAGCTCAAATAACATTCAATATTCAATGTTGAATTTTGAATTGATAAAGAGTACCAATTTTGATAAAGACTTAGATGAAAAAGAGCTTGAAAAAATAGATAAGCTTTATAAAACCAAACTTGAGATCAATAATGATACATTAACCCAAAAAGCACCAAAAAACCTAACAGAGTATTTTGAAAAATTACCCAAAGAACAAGCCGTGTATAACGCTGTAGTAGATGGCTATACCCAAAAAGAGGTCGGGAACTACTTGGGCGTTTCACATGTTGCTATCTCTAAAAAGATGAAAATCTACAAGCAAAAAGTCAAGCTTTTTAACAAGCTGCGGGACAAAGGAGTGTTTTGGAGCTATAAAAAAGATATATCTTACGATGAGGCAGGCGCAAAGCTTTTTGTGGAGTATCTTTTAAAGTACGGTGATTTTGATGATATCAAGCTAGGTTTTGAGCTTTTTGGCAAAAGGTACATAAAAGGGGTTTGGGACAAAAGGCTCAAATCCGATAAAAGCTTCATAAAAACAAACCTTATGCTAGCAAGGGTGTTTTTTGGGATGGATGTAGAAAGTGACTATTTTAAGGAGGCAAAAAATGAAAGATTTGAAAAACTTAAAATGTTTGCTTCCTAAGACAAAAGAACTACTGCTTTATATGATAGATGATTGTAGCTTTTTGCACAAGTATGTTTTAGTAGGTGGAAGTGCGTTGACATTGCACATCTGCCACCGTAAAAGTGAAGATTTAGACTTTTTTACATACGATGATAGTTTTGACAAAAAAGAGATTCTGGAGTTTATAAAAAGTTTTGAGACCAAAGAGATCATCAATCAGACTGATGAACAGATAGATTTACTGCTTGATGGTGTAAAAGTAACTTTTTTTAATGCAAACTGGGGTTTTTTAAAGCCAAATAAAATAGAACAGTTTAATTTAGCTTCCATCGAACAAATAGCAGCTATGAAAGTCAATGTGCTTTTTTTAAGAGCGAAATTTAGAGACTATTATGATCTTTATTTTTTGGCAAAAAAATGTATGAGCTTAAGAGATATTTTTAAGTCAAGCCAGCCTATCGTAGAAGGAGTTACTTTTAAACTGTTTGCCGTTGCTTTGATTTATATAGATGATATCGAAGATGATGATATAAGCTATCTACAGCCAAAAGAACAAGTAAAAAAAGAAGAGATAAGAGACTTTTTTCAACAAAGATTAAATTGAATTTTTGGATTGTTTATCAAAACGCATACAACCCCTCCAGTACGATCCGGGGCTTGTCCCCCAGATAGAGCAGTTCGCAGCTTTGCTGCTTTTCAAAGGCGTATTTGTCGTACAGCTCCTCGATCTCGCCCACGCCTTTGGGGCTGAAAGCCACGATCTTTTTGAGCCCCCGGTAGTGCAGCAGCCCCCTTAGCAGCCGCTCGGCGTCCATGAAGCTGTCCTGGTACATCACCCACGGCCCCAGCCGAATCCCCCCGCCGATAGCGCAGGAGTGCTGATAGCCCAGATCGGTGGAAAGATACAGCGACGTATTGCGCTCAAGCACCTCTTGCAAAAACTCGTTTCTGTGCGAACCGAAGATGGAGCGATCCAGATTTTGCAGAATCTGGCGGTAGTTTTCATTGTTGATACTTTTCTCATGGGCGGGGGTGAAGTTAAAAGCGATCGCTTTGCCCTTGTAAAAGCGCTTGTCAAAGGCCGCGTAGCTTGCAAACCCCTGCGCCTCAAAGATCGCTTTCTCCTTCCCCTGCGCCATAAACAGCACCGGCTTATCTGAGGGCAGCAGGTTTGTCAGCAGCAGCTGCAAAAGGCGCCCGGGGGTATCTTCATCACCGCTTGGGAAGACGAAGGTGTGGATCAGGACGTAGCGCTGCATCGTCGTCGCGGCGATGACGCCTTTGAGCGCGGACTCCCCGTCGTACGCCCCGTAGCAAAGGTCGGGCTCGTATTCTCTGGAGTGCAGCAGCATCTGCGTATCCACGCCGCTGTTTTCCCACCCTTTGACCTGCTGCTCAAAGCCGTCTCGTATCCAGCCTACGAACATTTGTACAACTCTTCCAACTCCATGGGCTGCAGGACCCGTTTGCGGTTGGTCACGATATCGCGTATCTTTGGCAGCAGCGCTTTGAGCTTTTTAGCCGTGGGGGTGATCCCCAGCGTTTGCAGGTGGTACTGCAGGGTCGAAGACCCCGAGTGCTTGCCGATGGGGAAAAACCGCTCCAACCCCACCTCTTCGGGTTCAAACGCTTCATAGGCACTCCTGTCTTTGACCAGCCCGTTGACGTGGATACCCGATTCGTGGTAAAAGATATGCTTGCCCACGATGGTGTAGTTCGCCGCCGCGGCGACCGTGCCCACAAGATGCCGTATCTTTTTGGCGTCAACTTTTCGGCTGTCATCACTGAGATGCGTCAGCGCCATGAGAATCTGCTCAAAGCTGGCGTTCCCCGCGCGCTCGCCCAGCCCCACGACGGTGGTGTTGACGCTTTTTGCCCCCGCTTCGATACCCGCCACGGCGTTTGCGGTGGCCATACCGAAGTCGTTGTGGGTGTGCATCTCGATATCCAGCGTAGCGCTTTGGACCAGTTCACCGACAATGGCGTGGGTTTTCATCGGCGTCAGTATCCCCACCGTGTCGCAGTAGCGAAAGCGCTGCGCGCCACACTCCGTGCCCAAAGCCGTCACCTCTTTCAAAAACTGCGTATCGGCCCGGCTGGCGTCCTCGCCGCCAATGCACACGTACAGCCCTTCGCGCTTGGCCGCACAAACCACCTCCTCAAGCGTGCTTAGCATCCTTGCTTTGTCGCCGCCGAATTTCACTCCCAGCAAAATATCCGATACCGGTACGGAGAGGTCTACCGCCTGTACGCCGCATTTTAGCGAACTTTCCAAATCCTTCATCGTCGCGCGGTTCCACGTCATCACCCTGGCGCTTAGTCCCAGAGACAGGATCTCTTTGATATCGGCTCGCTCCTTTTTGCCCATAGCGGGGATCCCCACCTCAAGCTCATCGGCGCCCGCGTCGCAAAGCGCTTTGGCGATTTCGATCTTTTCTTTGGTGTTAAACGCTACAAACGGGGCTTGTTCTCCGTCTCGAAGCGTTGTATCGTTTATACAAACCATGATGTTACCCTATAGCTACTTTCTTGCCGAAATGTTTTTTGACCGCTTCGAAAACGCTCGTTTCGATGGGCTGTTGGGCATAGCTTTCATCGCACAGCAGATCGATCTGGCTAAGCTCCTCCATGGGGCAGTCGCCGATCTTTTCCGTTAACAGCAGATCGCAATCTTTGAGTGTTTGCTTGATATGTTCGATGGGATTGCTGCCGTCGCAATTCTCCTCGCCGCTGCAGTAGGGGTCTTCGATCTTGCGGTGCATCACAAATTCGATGCCGCTGTCGTTGGCGCGGTAGATCAAAAACTCCGTGGCGCTGCCAAAGTGGGTGTTGATCAGCCCGCCGCCCGCGGTGGTCACCGCTACGAACCTGCTTTGCCCCTCCTGTATCGCGCTTACGCGCTCGTTGGCTTTGGCCAAGGCTTCTTGCCACTGCTGGATATTGGCGTGGGTTTGCTGCCGCCCTTTCAGGTCGTATATGGTTTCAAGCTCATCAAAGCTAAGCGGTGCGAAGCGCTCTTTGGTAAATTCGTCGCTTCTGTCCTCGCCCAGCAGCCCCACGGCATCAGCCCGGCACTGGCGGCAGTGTTTCATCAGGTTCATATCCATACCGCACGCTTCCTGCGCGGCCATCACGTCCTCGTCGCTGGCACTGGGGACACCCTCAAGCCCGAACTTCGTCCCGTGAGAAGGATCGCTGATAAGGGGCATGATGTTGTGCAAAAACACGTTCATTTCTTTAAGTTTTTTGGAAACCTTTGCGAGGTGGTGTTCATTGACCCCTGGAATCAGTACGCTGTTTGCTTTAACGAGAATCCCGTTTTCTACGAGGAGTTTGATCCCCTCCAGCTGCTTTTGCAGCAAGATCTTGGCACCCTCTTTGCCCTTGACCTTTTTATGGTTGTAGTGTACCCACGGATAGATTTTTGATCCGATCTCTCCGGTTTCGTCCACGCTGTTGATGGTGACGGTGACGTGATCGATGTTGTATTTTTTGATCTTGTCGATATGTTCGGCGATTTTTAAGCCGTTGGTCGAAAGACACAGCTTCAAATCCGGCGCGTATTTTTGCAGCATGGCAAAGGTATCAAAGGTCTTTTTGGGATTTGCCAGCGCGTCCCCCGGACCCGCGATGCCCACGACGCTGAGCTGCTTGATCTCGCCGCCGACGTAGAGGACCTTTTTGACCGCCTCTTCGGGGCTGAGTTTGGTGCTGGTCACGCCCGGACGGCTTTCGTTGGAGCAGTCGTATTTTCTGTTACAGTAGTTACACTGTATGTTACACGCGGGCGCTACGGCCACGTGTATACGGGCATAGTGCTGGTGCGCCTGCTGGCTGTAGCAGGGGTGGTTGTTGATTTTATCCATTACCGATTGTTCTAAATCGTTTGTTTGCGGTGTACATGAACAAGACATAATGTTTCCTTCATTTTTATCTTGTTCACTACTTTACAGATAGTGTTCCTTTGCCTTGAGGGGGTTATTTGATCACGTAGCCCAGCGCCTTGTCGCCGCAGTTTTCCACGCACTTGCCGCACAGGGTGCAATCGCCGCTTTTCAAAACGCCACTTTCTTTGGCGACGGGGCTGAGGCTGTGGGGTTCGGGGCAGACGCTTTTGCACTCCATACATTCGCTACATTTTTGTTTGTCGTAAAAGATACGTACGTAATTGTACTTCCCGATCAGAGAATACAGCGCCCCCAGCGGGCAGAGGTGGCCGCACCAGCCGTTTTTGACAAAAAAGGTATCGAGCACGAAGATCGCGGCGACGATCGCCAACGCAAACCCGGCGCCAAAGACCACCGAGCGGGTCAAAACGGCGATGGGGCTGATCAGTTCAAAAGCGGTGGTCGCGGTGACGAAGGAGAGCAGCAACGCCAAAGCCAGCATGCCAAAACGGCTCTTTTTGGAAATCCGTATATCCCATGTGCGGTTTTTAAACACCCGTCTGCGCACAAAAAGCGCGGCTTCGCTGACCATATTCATGGGACAGACCCAGCTGCAAAACGCCCTGCCCCCGGCAAAAAAATAAAAAAAGAAAACCAGCATCGCCCCCACGGCCAGATCGGCCGCCACGACGATCCCGGCAAAAAACATCTGCGCCACCGCCAGCGGGTCGGCAAGGGGGATAACGCCGAAAACTTTGGAACTGCTCAAGGTCCCGCTAAGCACTTCCCAGCCCCAGGCGTTGGCTCCGAAATACAGCAGCAAGATTCCCAGTTGGACACCTCTTCGCAGCAGCAGGATTCTGTATTTAGCCAAACATCACCTCTTGAAACAGGGATTTGGTTTTTTCGGGTCTGTTGGAAGCGGGATAAAGCGTGATCGCCTCAATCTCGCCGCAGGCGTGCACACATACCCCGCAGCCGGTGCAGATATCGTGATCCACGGCCGGACGCATCTGCGCTTTGTCTTCGCGCAGTACCACCGCCCCGTCTACGGGACACATCTCAAAACAGGTGCTGCAGTGGGTCAGACACTTGGCGTAATCCACCTCCACGCGCCCCATTTTGGCTTTGAAGATATCGATCCCCTCCTCTGTTCGCAGCTGCGCCATATCCAGCGCCCCCGAGGGACACGCAGCGGTACAAAACGCCTCAGGGCACATGTAGCAAGGCTGTTTTTTCGCATCGATATAGGGCGTGCCCAAAAGCTTTTGCTCGGCGATATCGGCAAGGGCGATGGAGTCGTAGGGGCACGCTTCGACGCAGTGGCCGCACTTGATGCACGTGGCGGCAAACTGCTCCTCGCTGATCGCTCCGGGAGGTCGCAATACGGGAGGATTGGCACGGGCACTTTCTAGGTAGATGCCCCACCCGCTGCCAAAAGCCGCGACAATGAAAAAGGATTTTACGGACTTTGTCAGGAATTGACGTCGTTTCACCCCGCCCCTTTGATAAAGAAGTCTAATAGCTCAATCATACCAATAAAGGGATTAAGATGGGAAAAAATATTTTGATTACAGGTGTGAGTTCAGGTTTGGGTGAAGCTTTGGTGCGCCACTACCTTGACAAGGGCTTTTGCGTCTACGGTACCGGCCGGCACAAACCCCAAATCGAAGATGCAAATTTCCACTTTCACCCCTGTGACTTAAGCGATACCAAACAGATACAAACGACCCTTACCCCCTTTTTGCTGGGGGTTGAAAGCCTGCACACGGTTATTTTAAACGCAGGTATGCTCGGGGAGGTGGTTGCGCCTTTTCAGATGCCCCTTGCCGAATTTAAAGCGGTGTTTGAACTCAACGTGTGGGCAAACAAGGAGATCCTTGATCTGCTGCACGCGCAAAACTTTGCTCCCTACACCCTTTTAGCCATCTCTTCGGGCGCGGCGAAAAACGGTTCCAAAGGCTGGGCGGCGTACTCCGTGTCAAAAGCGGGGTTGAATATGCTTGTCAAAAGCTACGCCCACTACTTTCCCGGGACAAAAATGATCGCTCTGGCTCCGGGGGTGATCAAAACCCCGATGGTGGAGTATATCATCAACGACGTCGATGAGCAAAGCTTCCCCTCCGCTGCGCGGCTGAAGGAGGGGTATATCCAATCCCCCAAAGAGGCGGCGAAAAATATTTACAACTTTACGCTTGAAGCGGACGCTTTTGAAAGCGGCAGTTTCGTCGATATCCGGCAGTTGTAATTTCAGGGTCTGTGGCGCTTGAGCTTGATCTCAAAATGCGCGCCGCCGTCGTTGTAAGCGTTGATCGAACCGTTTTGCTGCTCGATGATCTGCTTGGCGACGTTGAGCCCGATCCCCATCCCCTTGTTCTCCTTGTTACTCTCAAAGGGTTCGAAAATCTTATCCATGATACTTTCATCAATCCCGCCCGCGTTATCGCTGATACGGACGTAGACGTTGAGTTCATCCTGGTCGATGTTGACTTCCAGACGCCGCTTTTCATAGGGTTCGACCTGTACGAGCTCATCTAAAGCGTTGTTTAAGATGATCACCCACACCTGCTCCAGCCGCTGGGGCTGGGCATAGGAGAAGAAACTGTACTCCTCCCTGTCCATGCCGATCGCAAACTCTTTACCGTTGATATAGGTTCTGGCGATATGCTTGGAGCGGTTGTGCAGCATGGTCAGCGACGTAATCATCGTCGCGTAGATATTGGTAACGACCTTCTCCTCCTTGGTTTTTTGCGACATTTCGCGCATATTGTCGATGATGTTGGAGATGCGCTCAATCCCCTCCTTGATCGGGCCCAGCTGCTCATGTACCGTCTCTTTCAGCGACGGATCCTCGATATCGTCCAGATCCAGTTCGAGCAGTTCAAAGTTACCCTTAATATAGGTAAGCGGGGTATTGATCTCGTGGGTGATCCCCGCGGCAAGCTGGCCGATGGCGGTAAATTTGGCGTTTCGCACCTGCTCCTCCTGGTGATAGCGCTCTTTTTGCGTATTTTTCGCCACCTCTTTGGCCACCTGCTCCTTGAGGTTTTCGTTCAGGTAGGTCAACTGCTCGTTTTGGCGTTCGATGAGCTGCTTGGATTTGATCTTATTGGTGATATCGCGCACGCTCCAGAAGATGTTTTCGTTTTTGAGCCGCTCGTGGTCGGCAAACTTTGAAGCGGTCACCTCCGCCCAAAACTCCTCTCCGTCTTTTTTATTCATGGCAAATACGGCGGTAAACTCCCTTTTTTTCGCAAGCTTCTCCTTTACTCTGTCGCAAAAGTTTTCATATTTTTCCCGCGAATCAAACAAAACCCTGATATTTTGATTTTTCAACTCTCTCTTCTCATACCCCATAATAGCCCGCAGCTTGGGGTTGGCTTTCAAGATCCTGTTTTCCCGGTCGGTGATGAAAAAACCGATCGCCGCTTTTTTAAAGTAGGTTTGGGATTTTTTCAGCGAATTTTTGAGTTTGAGTTTATCTTTGATGAAGTTGATCACCACCACCACGTTCTGGCCGTCGGGGAGCAGGTTCAGATGCAGCTCCACGGGGATGGTTCTTCTGCTTTGTCTGTTTCGGCACGATTGCAGGAAATCCAACCGTTTAAAGTACAGATAACCTTCCCGGTGCAACGCGCTCATCCGCTCCTCAAAGAAGCCCCGCTCCTCCCGCAGCAGCAGATCCTGGATCTTGAGGGTATTGACATCCTTATCCTCCAAACAGGAAAAGCGTTTTTTAAAATACTGATTAACGCTTTTAAAGTAGCCGTTGATATGGATCGTAGCGATGGCGGAGTTGGAGTTGTCCAAAATGGCGCTGACGGTATTGACCTGCTCATACAGATCACGGTTGCTTTGATCAAGCAGCTTTTTATCGGTGATATCTTCCCGTACGCCGAAGTATCCCTTGATTTTGCCGCTTTGCTCCTCATAGACCGGTTCGATGCGCGCGTGGACCCAGTAGGTGGCTCCGCTTTTTTTGCGGTTTTGCACCTCCCCTTCCCATACTTTGCCGCTTCTGATGGTTTTCCACATCTGCTTAAAAGCGTCTTTGGGCATCTCGGGGTGACGAACAATACTGTGGGGCGCTCCGATCAGCTCCTCTTTGCTGTATCCGGAAATTTTACTAAAAGCGTAGCTTGCTTCGGTGATAATCCCCCTGGTGTCCGTAGCGGAGTAGATGACATATTTATCTAAAAGTTCGCTTTGGCGAAGCTCTGTAGCCTTATCTTTCATTGGACCGATTCTATTTACTCATGACTTCCTGGATCTTTTGCTCAACCTCCTGCAGGGATTTAAAGGGTTTCATAATATAGTATTTCGCCCCTTCCCTGTGGGAATCAAGGACTTTATCCAGCGTAGAGTACGCCGTCATCATGATCACTTTCGTATCCTTGTTGCGCTCGTTTAAAATCTTGAGCAGATCCAGCCCGCTCATCTGCGGCATCATAATATCCAGCAGTACCGTATCGTAGCTGCTATCGATTGATCTTTCGCCACGACCGGATTGGAGAAGGTGCGCACGCTGTGGCCCTGCTTTTTTAAAAACTTTTCCAAAATGTTCAAAATCTCATTTTCATCGTCTACGATCGCTATCTTTAAATTTTTTGCCATCTTTGTTCCTTTATAAAGTTTATTCTTCCATGAAGGGGTTACAACGGGGTTACGCTTTGCCCGTCAACTTGTTTTTCGTCCGCGTATCGAACAGATCCTTTGCCGCTTTTTTCATCATATCTTCCGATTTCTCCTCGACCATCGCATCAAGCAGTTTAAAGACCTCTTTACTCGCTTCTTCGATATCCCTTACCATATCCTCTACCATCTGTTTTGAACAGATCGCTTCGTTGCCCCCGCACTCATCAGCCAGCTTGTTTGCCGTCGTGTGCACCGTCGCGTGGGGTGCTTCGAGTTTGGGATAGGATTTGGTTTTGCTAAATTCGCTCTTGCCGATGCCGTTGTAGTACCAATCGCCTAGGCGGCATTTGGTGTGGTCCACCTGCTTAAAGTCATCGGTTTCCCCGTATAGCAGGGAGTAGAGATTGTTTTTGTAGATAACGTGGTCGATTTTAGCCAGCGAAGCAAAAATCTTGTCGCTGATATGTTCCACCTCAAAGACCGAGCGGGAAGAGTTTTTCTCAAACTTCGTAATTTGATCAAAGAGTTTGTCGATGCTGGTTTTTGTATGCTCAACGATTTCACCCACTTGCCTTGTTTTCTCTTCGGTTTCGGTGGTGTCTTGCTGCATCGCTTTGACCACGAGCGAAATCTCCTTGGTGGCTTTTTGCGTTCTCTCGGCCAGTTGGCGCACCTCATCGGCGACGACGGCGAATCCGCGCCCGTGCTCCCCGGCCCTGGCGGCTTCGATCGCGGCGTTGAGTGCCAAAAGATTGGTCTGATCGGCGATATCTTCGATCAGCGTGACCGTATCGGAGATCTCTCCGCTTCTGTGCAGCAGCGACCCGGAGCGCTCCTGGGCCTCATGCATATGCTGATTGAGCGTATCCATCTCGTGCGAGGTATCGGTAATCAGCGTCAACCCCTCCCTGGAATCCCCGGCGATATCGGCGGATTCCTTTTTCATCATCTTAAGCTCCTCAAGCATCTCCGCAAAGGTCTTTTGCGTCGTACTCAGCGCATGTCGGATCGAAGCTTGGTGAATACTCATGACATTGCTGTCTTTTGCGTTTCGGACGTCGGTTTTAATGATCGAGTAGATCGTATTGCCGTTGGATAACTTTTTATGGCGCACCGAACCGCTGCAATCTTCGACCGTGATCGTATCTTCGTTTTTCATCAACTCCTGTACGAGCGCACTTTCATCCTGGACCATAGTCCGGGCCATGGAGTTCATAAACTCAACCGATCCCGAAGGGGAAAGGATCAAAACGATCTCCTCCTGGGAAAAGCTCAACGCTTCCTCGTAGCTTTCCAGCTTCGATTCCAGCTCTTCTACCCGTTTTTGCAGTTTTGCTTCCTGCTCAGCGCTTTTGTTGTTGTTATTTGAAAAAAACATCGAAACACCCTTTATACAGCCGTTATAAGCTGTACTTATTTTGAAATTGCATTATTTTAAC
Organism: Epsilonproteobacteria bacterium tcs-49; assembly: GCA_002049495.1. Taxonomy (GTDB): domain Bacteria; phylum Campylobacterota; class Campylobacteria; order Campylobacterales; family Sulfurovaceae; genus TCS-49. Next base: position 175,228 of record LLYS01000005.1, read on the forward strand.
ATAACTGTTCCTTAATCTAGCAACTTATATTCCAAAACCGCTTTACAATTTGCAATTGTCTACACTTTTTCCGCCGCCTCGGGGGTTTATACATCTTTCTTAAATAAATTTGAACACCAAACATAGCGTGGGCGTAGGATGCTGGGGTGGACTTAATTGCATTTTGGGTAAAATGCTTTCACTATATTCACAATATGGGGAGGCTTTTTTTGGTCTGGTTCGAACTGGTTTCACACATTCTGTTTATCTTCGCTTTGGGGTTTTATCTCATCACGAACCTGCAGCTTTACAGTTATAAGATAAAGCGGGTCATCTGGCACCACAGCAAACCCTTTTGGCACTTTACCTACTTTTTGATACCTCTTTTTGCCTACTATATCGCCGATATCTACTTTTGGATCTATTTTTATTTCGGGCTGCTGCCCGTGCTGTTTCTTTGGCATAAACGGCTGGATAAGAAGCTGGTTTTCACCTCCCGGGTCAAACGCTTCTTTGCCCTGCTCGCACTCTTGACTCTGTTTCAGGATCTGCTGTGCCTGGCGTCGCAGGAGTGTATGGTCATGGGGGTTATCATGCCGCTGTTTATAGCGTATCTGGGTTCCAACGCTATCGAGTGGATGCTTTTTACCGGCTACAAAACCCGTGCCAAGCGCAAACTCCAAGAGCGCCACGACAAGATGATCGTTATCGGTATTACCGCCAGCTACGGCAAAACCAGTATCAAAAACTTTCTTTACACCCTGCTAAAGGATGATTTCAACGTATACAAAACCCCCAGAAGCGTCAACACCCTGGGCGGGATCGTCAAAGATATCAACGAAGACCTCCCCGAAAATACGCAAATCTATATCGCCGAGATGGGAGCGCGCGAACCCGGAGATATCGCGCAAATTACGGAGCTGATCGAACCGCATTACGTTATCGTCGGGCGCATCGGACCGGCACATATCGAGTATTTCAAATCCCTGGAAAATATTCGTGACACTAAGCTTGAAAGTATCTATTCGCCGCGCCTGAAAAAAGCTTTCGTCCATGCAAGCGCCCATATCCGCCCCACGGATAAAGTGGTCTCGTTTGAGGAGGATCTGCAGGTACAAAGCTCGCTGGAGGGAATCGAATTTACCATGGGAGGCACCCGCTACCTCGCTCCGCTGCTTGGGGGATTCAATGCGCAAAATATCGCCCTGGCGCTTCTGGTTGCCAAGGAGTTAAAGATCAACGGCCTTCTTGACAAAGTCGCGGCATTGCAAAGCGTCGAACACCGCCTGCAAAAGATCGAGGCGGGGGGCAAACTGATCATCGACGACAGTTACAACGGCAATATCGACGGCATGATCGATTCTTACGAACTGGTATCGCAATATGCGGGGCGCAAAGTACTCGTCACCCCGGGACTGGTGGAAGCGGATCCGGAATTAAACAAAGAGGTCGCGCACAAGGCGGAGGAGATTTTTGATCTTGTTATCGTCACGTCGGATTTGAATTATCCACAGTTTTGTGATATCATAAATAAAGACAAACTGATCCGTTTACGGGATAAAACCCGGCTTCAAGACCTGCTTGCGGAAAAGACGGCCCCCGGAGATTTGATCCTCTTTTCCAACGATGCTCCCAACTTTATCTGACCATCAAGGAGATTTTCATGGATGCAACGCTCTTGCTGCAACTGGCACGCGAAGCGATCAAAAGCCGGCTTGACAACGCCCCCCTCGACCTTGAGTCCCTCCTGCAGCAACAACCCCAACTGCGCAACGACGGAGCCACTTTCGTCACCCTGAACCTCAACGGTGAACTGCGCGGCTGCATCGGTTCGCTCATCGCGACCCGGCCGCTTTATGAGGATCTTGTCGCCAACGCCCGCGCCGCGGCTTTCAACGACCCCAGATTTCCGCCGCTCAGTGCCCAGGAGTTTGATCGCATCAGCGTTGAGGTCTCCCTGCTTTCCGAACCCAAAGAGATCGTTTACGAAAACGAAAGCGACCTGCGGCTGCAGGTTACCCCCTTTCAAGACGGGATCATTTTGCAAAGCGGCGCTGCGCAGGCGACCTTTCTGCCTCAGGTGTGGGAACAGCTTCCCGATTTTGACGAATTTTTCGCCCACCTGTGCCACAAAGCGGGTTTACAACGGCAGTGTTTGGAACAGCACCCCAGGATATACCGATACGGAGTGGAAAAGTTCAGCGAATAAGGAGACCCCATGGAGTTTTACACGCGCAACGAAAACAGTGCCACCTGTCTGCTTTGTCGCCATTACTGCAAAATAAAACCGGACCACACGGGGATTTGCGGCGTCAATAAAAACATCGGCGACAAGATCGAGTGTCTGGTTTACGGCAGACCCGCGGCGATCAACGTCGACCCCGTGGAGAAAAAGCCCCTTTACCACTTCCTCCCCGGAACAAAGACCTTTTCGCTGGGGACGGTGGGGTGCAATTTCAAATGCCCCTTTTGCCAAAACTGGCAGATTTCCCAAAGCCATGATATCAATATGCAGCGCTTCGTTTCCCCCAAAGAGGTGGTCGAAAGTGCGCTGTTTCATGAATGCGACTCCATCGCCTATACCTACAACGAACCCACCATCTTCTACCCCTACGCCAAAGATATCGCCGTTTTGGGACAAAAAAGAGGTTTGAAAAGCATCTTTGTAACCAACGGATTTGAAAGTATCGAAGTGATCGATGATATGCAAGGTGTCATCGACGCGCTGAATGTGGATTTGAAATCCTTTAACCGCGATTATTATAAAAAGGTGCTCAAAGGGGGCTTGCACGCGATTTTGAACAACCTCGTAGCGATGAAGGAGCGCAATCTCTGGCTGGAGATCACCACGCTCATCGTCCCCGAACAGAATGATTCCAAAAAGGAGTTGGCACAGATCGCGAAATTTATCGCCGACAACCTGGGAAGCGAAACCCCCTGGCACATCAGCGCCTTTCACCCCGATTACAAACAGCAAGACCTTCCTCCCACATCGATCAAAGCCCTTGAAAAAGCGCAAAAGATCGGTTATGATGCGGGCTTGCGGCATATCTATCTGGGTAATATCGGCAAAGAAAATCCCACCCAGTGCACTAAGTGCGGCAAAAAGCTGATCAAACGCAGCGGCTTCGGCGTCGAAAAAAACTTTTTGGAAAAGGGGCGCTGTCCCAAGTGCGGCACCCCCTTGGCAGGAGTATTCACATGAGTATCAGACCGGCAAGCGTCACGGGACAGTTTTATCCCGACGATCCAAACGAGATAGAGGCGATGATCAAGCAGTTTAACACCCTGCTTGAAAGCAGCGGCTTTACCGCCCCGGCCATCATCCCAAAAGCGCTCATCTGCCCCCACGCGGGTTATATCTTCAGCGGCTTTACCGCCAACGCCGCGTACCGGCTCCTTCCCGAAGATACGCAAAGGGTCGTCGTTTTGGGCCCAAGCCACCGGGTTTACCTGCCCGGAGCGTCCGTGGCGCTGTATGACAGCTACGAAACCCCCTTTGGGGATATAGAGATCGACAAGGAGCTCTCCATGCAGCTGCAGCAGCGCTTTGCGTTTGTCTCCTTCTACGACGAAGCGCACCGGGAGCACTCCACCGAAACCCAGATGCCCTTTATCAAACACTACTTTCCCCGGGCAAAAGTGGTAGAACTCGTCTACGGCGACATCACCTTTTCGCAGCTGCAAGAGGTGATTGCGCAGGTCGGTTCCCTGTCAAAAACCGCCGTCGTCATCAGTAGCGATCTGAGCCACTTTTACGACAAGGAGCAGGCGCAAAAACTGGATCATATCTGTATGCGGGGGATAGAAAACCTCGATACCTCCATGGATGCGCAAGGGTGCGAAGCGTGCGGCATCAAAGGGATACAAGCCCTGCTGGCCCATGCCGGGGCACAGGGCTGGCAAGCCCGGGTGCTTGATTATCGAACCAGTGCGGATATGACCCGTGATGAATCCAGCGTGGTGGGGTATACCTCCGCGGTGGTGGGAGAAAAGGAGTAATATGCAGTATCTTTATGCCCCCTGGCGGGATGAATATATCAAGGACAAATCCCCCAAAGGGTGCGTGTTTTGTCACATCGCAAAAAACCCGCAGCTGGACGCAGAACACCACGTACTTTTTCGTGCCGAAACGTTTTTTATCGTCATGAACCGCTATCCCTATACCCCGGGGCACTTTATGGTGATCCCCAATATGCACACCGACAAGCTCGAAGCGCTTGATCCGCAGGTATGGACGCAGATGAATCATGCGGTACAAAAGTGCGTAGAGGTACTCAAGACAACCCTCAACGCCCGGGGGGTGAACCTGGGGATGAACCTCGGTGCCGCCGCCGGAGCGGGTATAGCGGAGCATATCCACTACCACCTGGTGCCGCGCTGGGAGCGCGATACCAACTTTATCACCGCCGTGGGCGATTCCCGGGTCTACTCCACCGATTTTGAAAATATTTACTACAAATTGAAAGATGCCGTTGCAACTGCTCTGCACTAGCCATATCGGAGAGGTCTATAAAAAGCGAGACCGGGTTTACAAATACTCCGACAAACACCAGCACCTGCGCACCGAAAAGATGATGCTGGAGTTTTTGCAAACCCACTCCAACCTTCCCGTAGCCCCCGTAGAAAGCTACACCCCGGGCTGCCTGGAGCTGCGCTTTATCGAGCATGATAACAGCAGTGCCGATGAAGATGCGGCGTATCATCTGGCACGGCTGCACTCGGTGGACCACGGCTACTTCGGGTTTGCATGCGATACCACCATCGGTCCCTTTGCGCAGCCAAACCGCAAATGCGGCGACTGGACGGCGTTTTACCGGGAGCAGCGGCTGGAGTATATGGCAGGGATCTGTTTTGAACTGGGGGTACTGGAGCGCTCCATAGTGCGGCAGATAGAAAAACTCGACCTGGCCCCCTACCTGGACGAGCCTTCGCCCTCACTGATTCACGGCGATATCTGGGGAGGAAACGTTTTAACCAGACACGGCAAAATCGCCGCATTTATCGACCCTGCCATCTACTTTGCCCACAGGGAGGTGGAGTTGGCTTTCATTACCATGTTTCACACGTTTTCACAAAGGTTCTTTCGCGCCTACGATGCGATCAATCCGATAGAGGAAGGGTTTTGGGAGATACGGAAAGATATCTATCTTCTTTATCCGCTGCTGGTACACCAAGCTATCTACAAAGGGGGGTATGAGAGCGGGATCAAACGGATTTTACGCCGGCTTTGACGTCTCAATTGCCGCTACGGCTACGGCAAAGCCGCCGTCGTGGGAGATGGAGAGGGAGGTATCACGGATACCGTAACGCTCGATAATCCGCTTCGGAAGCTGAAAATGCGGTGCGCCTCGCGCATCCTTGTAAATCTCTATATCGTGAAAGCCCAGTTCGGACCCTATGCCGCATCCCAGCGCCTTTGCCACCGCTTCCTTGGCGGCCCAGAACCCCGCTGCACGGGTAGGTTTTTTGATCTGTGCCATCTCGTTCTCATTCAGGTATCGCTGTAAAAAGCGTTCCCTGTTCTTTGCAAAGATACGTTCGATGCGCGCAATGGCAACGATATCTACACCGATCATCGCTTACTGGATGACAAACTTCATGAAATAGACCCGCTTGACACGTCCATCTTCCAAGCGCATATTGAGCTGTTCGACAATCTGTTCTTTGAGCTTTTGCTTCCCTTTTCGGGTACTGATCTCTTCAACGGTCTTTGAGGTTAAAACGCTGATAATCACGTCTCTGACCACCGGTAGTTTCGTATCCAGCTCCGCCTGCAGCTCGCCGCTTTCCATCTCCAGGTTGATCTCCGCTTTCAAGTAGCGCCTACCGTTTTCGCTCAACAGGTTGACCGTAAACTCTTCAACGGGGTACATCGGTCCCACCTCCAGGTCATCACTGTATGAGCCTGTCGCTGCGGGTCTATTTTTGATCTGCTGTGCCTGAGACTGTTGGGGTTGCGCCTGGGGCTCCTCATCGTCTGAAAGCAGTAAAAACGCCACTATACCGCCGATTACCAGCATCAATACCAGCAATACGACGATTATGATCAGAACAAGGTTGCCGCCCTTTTTCTTCTCCTCATTCTGTTCCTTCTCTTTTTTTTCTTCCTCTGCCATCGCAGCTCTCCCTTCCTGCTAATCTCTATGGTAAAATTTCGATATTGTATTTCGGTTTTGTTAAAAGAGAGTTTAAAACCCCTCCTTTGGACAATTATCTTTTATAATATCGGTCAATCGGCGTTTGCGTGAAGTCTTCAAGTCTATTTTCAGCGTAGCGGTGGTATGATTCAGTGATATAAGGAGTTGTTATGGATTTTACCGTTACACAAAATGACGGATCCCTTGAAATCACTATCGAAACCAATATGATGAACTATGCCAAAGTGGAGAATCTGCGCGATACGATCAAGTCCAGCGATGCGCAGACGGTGGTTTTAAACTTCACCGACCAGATGGCCGTTCTTCCCTCCAGCCTGATCGGTACTTTGCTGAAACTGATCCATGTGGATAGTAAAAAAATCATTATCAACACGACCAATGAAGATTTCATCGAAATGCTCAAAGCCTTTCACCTGGATTCGATCATCACCGTCAACAAAATTTAAAGAGCTTAGTGCGCGCGTTCGACGATCCGGTCGATCATATTGTTGAAAATAAAGTAATGAAAGGGCAGCATCGCATACCAGTACAGTCGCCCCCACACCCCCTTTGGATAAAAATAGGCACTTTGTAAAAGCTTCCCATCTTTGATCTTAAACTCCAGCCACGCCTGCCCGGGCAGCTTCATCTGCGCATAGAGCAACAATCGCTCTCCCGGCTGTAACTCCACCACTTTCCAAAAATCCAGACAATCCCCTACCCGCAGATCGCACTCGCTGCGCCTTCCTCGCTTGAGTCCGACCCCGCCGATAAGCTTGTCAAAGATGCCGCGCAACTCCCACAGCCAGTCGTAATCAAACCACCCCTTCTCTCCGCCCAGGGATGTGAAAGATTCGTAGACTTTCTTGTTATCGAGGTAACTGATATCGCGCTCCTGACGATCCACGAAAACCGCGTCGGCGATCTCCCTGTCGTGGTCGCGCTCCCACACTTTGCCGCCCACGTCGTTCCAGCGGCTGATCACTTGATCCTGTTCAATCTGCTCGATCGCTTTTTGCACGCTTTGTTTGTAACTCAGCGGCGTAATTTCCGGAAAATAGCGTTCGGCGTTATCGTTTTGGATCACCACTTCCGATTTCAACCCCTCAATCAGCGCTTTTGCTACGGTAAAGGGAACGGGGGTAAAGAGGTTGAGCCAGTAGGAGAGACGTTGATCGAGAGCATGGGGACGGGAAGCAGTACGCGTTTTAAACCCAATACTTCGGCGCAGCCAAGCATCATTTGCCGATAACTGAGCTGCTCGGCGCCGATATCGACGATCAGATTTTTACGTTCACGCAGATCTTTGGCGGCATCCAGGTAAGCGATCACGTCATCGACGCCGATGGGCTGGGCTTTGGTATCGACCCACTTTGGCGTAGTCATCACCGGCAGCTTCTCTACGAGGTTGCGGATGATTTCAAAGCTGGTACTGCCCGAACCGATGATCACCCCCGCGCGTACCCAGATAGTCTGTACCTCATCGGGACGGGAGGAAAGCACCTCTCCCGTCTCCAATCGGCTGAGCAGATGGGTACTGGTATTTTCGTTTTTGACCCCCAGCCCACCCAGATAGATCACCCGCTTTACACCGCACTCGGCAGCGCAATCGATGAAGTTCTGTGCCGAGATACGGTCTTTGTTTTTATAATCTTTGCTGCTTAGAGAATGGATCAGATAATACGCCGTGTCCACGCCCCGCATCGCCCGCTTGAGGCTTTCTTCATCAAAAGTGTCGCCCTCATAGACTGCGACCCTGTCGTGCAGTTTTTTATCCAGTGTAGCGCTGTTGCGCACGAAGAGATTGAGCTTTACCCCTTCATCTTCGAGGAGTTTGCGCTTTAATCGTCTGCCGATATAACCCGTCGCGCCGGTAAGGAGGACTCTCATTCTGGCTCCTTGCGGAAATTGTTTGATGAACTATTGTAGCATAGATATGTGTGGGGTTATAGAGTAAGCATGGGATTGTGCGGAATCTTCTTTACGAATCTCCCCGGCCTTCGCGGCTGCAAGTGTGTCCCTAAAGGGATTTCCTCCGGTCACGGACCGCTGCGGTTTCGAAGCTAAAAAGGCAAAGAAATTTGCCTTTTCTTTACGCTTCTCACATCCAATCGACGATTTTTTCTACCTCTTCTACGATGAAGGTTTTGAGTTTTGTCTCGATTTTTGAAGGGATGATCGCATTGGCAAAGCCCTGTGCCGCGGCTTCGTTGAGGCGGATATCCAGACTTGAAACGCTGCGCACATCTCCGGTGAGGCTCACCTCTCCGATAAACAGACTCTCCTTGCTCAGCGCACGGTCTCTGAAACTGCTCAAAATCGCCGCGATGATCGCCAAATCTGCCGCCGTTTCCCCGATCTTAATCCCCCCTGCGATATTGATAAACACGTCATACTGATTAAAGGGCAGGTCCAGTTTCTTCTCCAGCAGCGCCAGCAGCATGGTCAAACGGTTGGAATCAAAGCCGTTGGAGCTTCGCTTGGGATTGCCGTACGCGTCGCTGACCAGCGCCTGTACCTCTACGGTGATGGGGCGGCTGCCCTCCATCACCACCGTCAACGCCGAACCGGACTGGGGCTTTTTATTGCTGAAAAACTGCAGATTTTTGCTGCTTTGCAGCCCCTCTTTAGTCATTTCAAAGATCCCGATCTCGCTGGTGTTGCCAAAGCGGTTTTTAAACCCGCGCAAAAGGCGTATCTCCTTGGTCGCGTCCCCGTCAAAGTACAGCACCGTATCGACCATATGTTCCAGCACGCGCGGCCCGGCGATGGAACCCTCTTTGGTGATGTGGCCGATAATGAAGATGGGGATCATCTTCTCCTTTGCGATGCGCATCAGTTCAAAGGTGATGGCGCGCACCTGCGTCACGCTTCCGGGCGCGCTGGTGATCTCTGAAGAGTACACCGTCTGTATAGAATCGATCACGATAAGTGAATAGGGTTTGGAGTTGATCTCGTCAACGATGCTTTCAAGCTTGATCTCGGGGAGCAGAAACAGTTTATCGCTGTTTGACTTGAGACGGTTGGCGCGGATCTTGATCTGTCCCAGCGACTCTTCACCGCTGACATAAAGGACGTTTTGCTCATGCTGGGCCAGATTGCCCGCCACCTTCAAAAGCAGCGTGGATTTGCCGATGCCGGGGCTGCCGCCGATAAGCACCAGCGAACCGGGGACGATCCCGCCGCCAAGGACCAGGTCAAATTCACTGTCATAGGAGCTGAAGCGCTCTATATCATCCTCTTTAATCTCGTTGATACTGATCGCCTGACTGGATTTGGATACGGCGGATGCGGTTTGTTTGAGCACTTCCTGCTGCTGCTCGTTGAGTTCTACAAAGCTTTCCCACGCACCGCAGTTGGAGCATTTGCCCAGCCACTTGGGACTTTGGAAACCGCAGTGCTGGCACTCAAACAGGGTTTTTTTCTTTTTTGCCATTTTTTATCTCTCCTTTGGCCCCGCTTCGCTTCGTTCCGTTTGCCGCCTCTTTGCGTTTATTCAAACACTTCGTCAAGGATCGTATTGACAAACTCTTTGGGGTTAAAGGGCACCAGATCTTCGGGTTTTTCCCCCACGCCCACGTAGTAGATGGGCAGCTTCAACTCGCTGGCGATAGTAAAGAGCGAGCCGCCTTTGGCCGTACCGTCGAGTTTGGTGATGATGATCCCATCGATCCCCACCATCTCGTCAAACTGTTTTGCCTGGTTGATGCTTGAACTTCCCTGCGTCCCGTCCAGGATCAAAAGGGTTCTATGCGGCGCGCCCTCCATCGCTTTGTCGCTGACGCGCACCATCTTTTTCAACTCTTCGGAAAGATTGGCGTAGTTGTGCAGCCGCCCCGCCGTGTCGATAATAACGCGGTCCATATCCTTTGATTTGGCCGAAAGGATCGTATCATACACCACCGCGGAAGGATCATGGCCGTGCTTTGTCGCCACAATCGGCACGTCGATAATCTCCGCCCATTTGCTCAGCTGCTCAATCGCCGCGGCGCGGAAGGTATCGCCGGCTCCGAGCATCACCCTTTGCCCCTCGTTTTTATAGCGCGCCGCCAACTTGGCAATAGTAGTGGTTTTACCCGCGCCGTTGACGCCGATGATCATCTCCACAAAGGGTTTGGACCCCTCATCTATGGATTGTCTGGGTTCGTAGATGAACAAAGCGATCAAGGAGTTAAACAGCTGGGTGCGGTTAACCGTATCGGGCAGACCGTTGACGACCGTTTCAACGATTTCGTAACTCATATCCGCTTCAAGCAAAAGATCCTCTACCGTATCGCGATCAAGTTTTTTTCTTTTTTCGGGAACGACCTCTTTAATCGCTTCGTTGGTCTTTTTCAAGCCCCTTTTAAAAAAACTAAACACCGCTACTGCCCCTGTTCCGGTTTTTCGATCTTGGCCGTAATCATCTCTTCGGGTACCGGTCCGATCCAGTGGCTGACATACTCCCCGTTTTTAAACAGTGCCGCGGTGGGAATCGTTTTGATATCGGCAAGCCCCAGTTTGGTCGCGACCATTTTGCTGAAGGCGTACTCGTCGGCACCGTTGGAGACGAAGTAGTTCATCTTATAATCTTTCATAAATGCGCTCAATTCGCTGTTGGGTTTATTTTGTTCCACCAAACTGGCGACGACTTTAAGGTTTTGCTCATACTCGTTTTGGATATTGATCAGATGCGGTATCTCCGCGCGGCACGGTGCGCACCAGGTCGCCCAGAACACCACCAGCGTATACTCTTTGTCGTGCCCGAAATCGATCGTGCCGCTCTCTTTGACCTGCAGCTTCTCCCCCCGTGGGTCGGCCAGGTTATACACTACCTCTTTCGGCGCTTCTTTGGTAATCTTGCTGAGTTCCTCCTTATCGTCGCAGCCCGTCAATAGAAAAACGGCGGCGGCCATAGCGGTTAAAACGGTGAGTTTTTTCATACGGTTGTCCTCTTTCATCATAGCTTTTGGTATAATTGATTCTATCCGCATCTGCGGGATCGGCTGGCATCAGCCCCCCGGCGGATCAGTGCGTAATTATACCAAATCACGCACAAGAAACGTTAATGAAAGAGTAACAGTGGAGCAAAAAACACAATTTCGGCGACGGTCGATCTCCCGGTTGAAAAAGGTCCGTTACAAAAAGGGGTGCAGTTACAAACTGCGGCAAAAAATTTGGCGAATTATTCGCGAAAAAAGAGCAAGACGGATACTTTTCTACCTGCCTTTATCCTTTGAACCGGACTTTCGGCCGCTCATGTGTAAAATACGCAAAAACAGGGAAGTTTTGGTACCTTTTATGGAAGGTGTTAGTTTTAAAACGGTACAATATAGATTACCGTTACGAAAAAGTAATTTCGGCATTTACGAACCGGGAAATTCACACAAACATAATACGAAAATAGACTTAGCGATCGTCCCGGTCGTCGGAGTGGATGGAGACTTTAAAAGAGTAGGCTTTGGCAAGGGGATGTATGATCGCTTTTTTGCGAAGCTAACGTACAAACCCTACACGATATTCGTACAAAACACAACCTGTATAACAAAAAAACATATTACCGATTACCACGATATCAAAGCCGATCTCTATCTCACTCCCCAAAAAACATATTTCCAAGGATTTAAAAGTGTTTATAGAGATAGCAGCGGTAGGGGCGACTGCGGGCATAAGCGCCGCGGTTAGCCACCTCATAACCAAAAACCAGGAACGTTCAAAGCACGATATCTACGAAGCCAACGCCAAGGCAAAAGCGAAAGTGATCGAGCATGAAGCCACCCTTTTGCTCAAAGACGCCAAATACCAGCTCAAAGAAAAAGAGGTAGAACTCAAAGAGCACTACGACCGCGAACTGCTCAAGCTCAAAGAGGAGTTTAGCCGCAAACGCTCCCGTCTGGACAAGGAAAAAAACGCCATCGAGCAGCGCTTGCAAGATGCTCAGGATGAAAAAAGCACGACGCAAAAAGAAGCCAAACGGATGAAAGCGCTGACTTCGGAGCTTGAGGAGCTCAAAAAACGCTATGGGCAGAAGCTGCAAGAGTGTATCGATACTCTCCAGCGCCACACCAGCCTCACCCAAAACGAGATAGAGGAAACCCTGCGCAACCGGGTGGAGGAGAACTACAAAGGCGAAATTGCCAAGATGGTGCGCAAATACGAGAAAAAAGCGATGGAGGATGCGAAGAAAAACGCCAACTTTATCCTCGCACAGGCTACTTCGCGATACGCCGGCGAATTTGCCGCGGAGCGGCTGATCAATGTGGTCAACCTCCCAAGCGACGAACTCAAAGGACGCATCATCGGCAAGGAGGGGCGCAACATTAAAACCCTGGAGATGCTTCTGGGTGTGGATATCATCATCGACGATACCCCCGGAGTGGTGATTCTGAGCAGCTTTAACCTCTACCGCCGCGCGGTGGCTACGAAAACCCTGCAGGACCTGCTTGAAGATGGGCGCATTCAGCCCGCGCGCATCGAGGAGATCCACAAAAAGGTGCAGCGTGAATTTGAGGAAAAGATTTACCAAGAGGGGGAGGAGATCATCCTGGATCTGGGCATCGGGTCCATGCATAAGGAGCTTATCAAACTCATCGGTAAACTCAAATACCGCGCAAGCTACGGACAAAACGCCCTGGGGCACTCCCTGGAAGTAGCGCACCTTGCCGGCATCATGGCCGCGGAGATGGGCGGCGACGAGAAGCGCGCCAAGCGCGCGGGTCTGCTGCACGATATCGGCAAAGCGCTGACACACGACTACGAAGGGACACACGTGGATCTGGGTGCGGACGTTTGCCGCAGATACGGCGAAGACGAAATCGTCATCAACGCCATCTACGCCCACCACGGCTACAAAGAGGCTACGAGTATCGAAAGTTTCGCCGTCTGCAGTGCCGATGCGCTTAGCGCGGCCAGACCGGGGGCCAGACGCGAAGTGCTTGAAAGCTTTTTAAAGCGGGTCAAGGAGATAGAAAATATCGCCCTGTCCAAAGAGGGTGTGGTACAATCCTACGCCATCGACGGGGGACGGGAGCTGCGCGTCTTTGCCAACGCCATAGCCGTCAACGACGACGAAGCGGCGATGCTGGCCAGAGATATCTCCAACGATATCGAAGAAAGCGTCCAGTACCCCGGAGAGATCAAAGTGACGGTCATCCGCGAAACCCGGGCGGTGGATTACGCCAAGTAGATCAAATAGACTTCTTGCGAAACCATAGATTGAACAAACCTATGGTTTCGCAAGAAGTCTATTTGATAATGTAGAAAAATTCCGGATGCAGGCTGTCGGCGTAGGTTCGTACGTAAGCGACCTTGTAGCCGTGGCGCTGCTCGATCTTGCTCACCTCCCCCACCGGAATGCCGGGGGTGAAAATATTGTCCAAACCACTTGTTTTTACCACGTCGCCGACGCTGATACTCATCCACTGGGGAATATATTTCACGATCATTTCGCGGTGGTTGAGGCCGTAGATCACCCCCGGAGCTTGCATATCCCCCACATACACCCCGTAGATACACTCATAGTCGGAATTGAGCAGCAGCATCGGTCTCCCCTGCTTTGCCACGACGATCCCGGCACTGTAACTGCCGTCGACGGCGCCATAGACCCTGGAGGTGTTGTAATCATCGATACGCTCCAGCCACACGCGGTTGCTATTGACCAGATTGGCGTAGGCGATGACGTTGGTAAACTCCACACCCTTAAGCAGCGGTTTTTGCTCAAGGTCGTCAAAGCGCTCTTTATAACTTTGTAAAATGAGATTTTGTTTCGTAAGTTCGCGGAGCTGTTTCTTTTGCTCGGCGATGGTAGAAGCTTGACCGAAGTGGCGTTCAAAACTCTCCGTGACGGCCAACACAGCCTCAAAGTAGGAACTTTTGACGCTGTTGTAGCCCTCCAGAAAGAACGCCTGTATATCATCTTTTTGGAGGTAGATGAAATACAGCAGCAGTAAGGATAGTAAAAATCCCAGCTTTCTATCCATAGATACTCTTATCTATGGTTGTTCAGCTGCTGCAGGATATCGATCTCCTCTAAAGCTTTTCCCGATCCGTTCGCGACCGCGAGAAGGGGATCGTCGGCGATAAATACGGGGAGCCTGACGATATCGGAAAGGTATTTATCCAGGTTTCTGATCAGAGCGCCGCCTCCGGTGAGCACGACCCCGTTTTCGACGATATCCCCCGCAAGATCCGGCGGCATCTGTTCAAGCACCTGCATCAACGCCTCTCCGATTTCGCGGATGGGATCGCGCATCGCGTCCTTGGCGTCTTCGCTGGTCAATTCGATAGAGGTCAACAGATTTTCCACACTGTCGCGCCCCTTGACCAGCATCTTAAGCTCCTGACGCAACGTCGTAGCCGTACCGATATTGATCTTGATATCCTCCGCGGCTTTATCCCCGATAAGCAGGTTATACTTCTTCTTGACGTATTCCATGATCGCTTTATCGATCTTGTCCCCCGCAACGCGGATCGACTTGGAGATCACGAGCCCGCCCAGCGAGACGACGCCGATCTCGGTGGTACCGCCGCCGATATCGACCACGAGGTTACCGTTTGGTTCCTTGATGGGCAACCCGGCCCCGATCGCTGCCGCCATAGGCTCTTCGATCAAAAACACTTCCCTTGCCCCTGCACTCAGCGCGGATTCACGCACCGCTTTACGCTCTACCTGCGTTAAGCCGTAGGGAACGCAGACGATAATGCGCGGACGGATAAAACTTTTTCGCTTATGGGCTTTTTCGATAAAGTAACGGATCATCTTCTCCGTCATGTCAAAATCGGCGATCACCCCGTCGCGCATAGGGCGCACGGCTCTGATGTTGCCGGGGGTTTTCCCCACCATCTCTTTGGCTTCCTGACCGACCGCAAGGATCGCGTCTTCCCCCGTTCGTTCCTGTTTGACCGCGACTACGGAGGGTTCGTTGATTTCGATCCCCTTGCCCTTAACCAATACGATCGTATTTGCCGTTCCAAGATCTATCGCAAGATCGCTGGAGAAAAAACCAATTAATTTATCCAATAACACTTTTACCCCTTAATTTATGCACTTTTTTTAATAAAGACAGGTTCGCCCACTCCGTCGATCACCTCTTTGGTGATGACGATATTATACCCTTCATACTCGGGCAGATCAAACATGATATCGGTCATCGTATCCTCGATGATCGCCCGCAGCCCTCTGGCACCGGTTTTTCTATCGATCGCCTTTTGCGCGATCGCTTCGAGCGCTTCGGTTTCAAACTCCAGCGTCGTGTCATCAAGCTCGAAAAGCTTTTCATACTGGTGGACGATGGAGTTTTTGGGTTCAGTCAGAATACGCACCATATCCTCTTTGCTGATCTCATCAAGTGTCGTAATCACATGCAGCCGTCCGATCAGTTCGGGGATCATGCCAAAGTGGACCAAATCTTCGGATTCCACCTTCGTACTGAGCTGTTCCTGCTGCTTTTTCTCGCTATCATCCTGCCCGAAACCAAGAACGTTACTGCCGCTTCTTCGCTTGATGATATCCTGCAAGCCGTCAAAAGCCCCGCCGCAGATAAAGAGAATGTTTGACGTATCGATGGTGATAAAATCCTGGTTAGGGTGTTTTCTTCCCCCTTTGGCCGAGATGTTGACGCTGCTGCCCTCGATGATTTTAAGCAGTGCCTGCTGCACGCCTTCGCCCGAAACATCGCGGGTAATGGAGCGGTTTTCCCCAAGACGGGAAATCTTGTCGATCTCATCGATAAAGATGATCCCCTGTTCGGTTTTTTCCACATCGCCGTCCGCAGCCTGGTAAAGGCGCGTCAAGATATTTTCCACATCTTCACCCACATACCCCGCTTCGGTCAAGCTGGTCGCATCGGTGATGGCGATGGGAACGTCAAGCATCTTTGCGATGGTTTGCGCGATGAACGTTTTACCGCTTCCCGTGGGTCCGATCATCAAAACGTTGGATTTGCTGATCGCATCGTCTTCGTTACGGCTTGTTGATTTGAAAATCCGCTTATAGTGGTTGTAGACCGCTACGCTGATGATCCTTTTCGCTCTTTCCTGTCCGATCACGTATTTATCGAGATTGGCTTTGATCTCTCTTGGGATCAACAGTTCCGAACCGCCTTCAAACTCCTGCTCCGTCTCTCCGGAGATAATTTTGTATGCCGAAAGCACACAATTGGAGCAGATATAAGCTTCATTTCCCGCTAACAGCGGTGTCTCTTTGCTTTCCTCTACACCGCAGAAGCTGCATACTTTACTCATCATTTTTCCTTTTAAAGGGAATTCCCCGTTCGGTTTGTAACACGAAATCACACAGTTTCGCGACTTTATCATTCTCACTTGTCGTTTTCAATTTTGCAGCGGCTTCCTTTATCGGCTTGCTGTTTCGAAAAATCGTTTTATATGCTTGGCGCAACGCATTGATATCGTCTTTATTCTCAAAATTACGTCTTAACCCCGTAAGGTTCAAACCGCGCATCTCCGCCCGGTTGCCTTCGCATAAACAGTATGGGGGCAGATCCTGCGTCAGGATGGAACCGCCGCCGATCATCGCGTACTCTCCGATTTTGCAAAACTGGTGCACGGCACTGACGCCGCCGATGATGGTGTTGCGCCCTACTTCCACATGTCCGGCGATCGTAACGGCGTTGACCAAAATCACGTTATCTTCTAAAATGACGTCGTGTGCCAAATGTACGTACGCCATGATCAGGCAGTTGTTTCCAACCTTTGTCACGCCGCCTCCGCCTTTGGTGCCGGCGTTGAGTTGTGCAAACTCGCGGACGGTAGTGTTATCTCCGATGACGAGTTTTACATCTTCGCCTTTATACTTCAAATCCTGGGGAATAGAACCGATAACGGCGTTATAAAAAATTTCACAATTTTTACCGATCGTCGTATCGCCGTCGATAATGGCACCTTGGCGGATGACGCTGCCCTCACCGATCTTTGCGTTTTTTGAGATAAAGGCGTAGGGACCCACCTCTACCCCGCTGCCCAGCTGTGCCCCCTCTTCGATAATCGCCGTGGGATGGATACGCTGCATCTACTTATCCGTAATCATTGCTTTGAGTTCCGCTTCAGCCACCAGCTTCTCATCCACATATGCTTTGGCATCGAAAAACCATACCTTGCCCTTATGCTTCAAGATACTCACCCGGTACTCCAAGCGGTCGCCCGGCGTTACCGGAGAGCGGAATTTGGCCTTGTCGATACTCATAAAATATACGACCTTGTTTTTCGTATCCTCTTTATTTGCGTTGTCCAGGCTTTCAAAGGCAAGCAAGCCGCCGGCTTGTGCCAAGCCCTCGATAATCATCACTCCCGGATAGATAGGGTGGCCGGGGAAATGTCCCTGAAAAATCTCCTCGTTGGTCGTAACGTTTTTGTACGCGGTCATATCTTCTCCGGCGTTGAGTTCTACGACACGATCGATGAGTAAAAAGGGGTACCTGTGGGGTAAAATTTCTTGAATCTGCGTGACATTTAACATTTTTATAACATCTTTCGTTTTTAACGTAGATTATATCGAAAAAGTGTTAAGAAAACAATTGAAATTGAATTGGTCGGGAAAAGGTTTTTGAAGCTATTTTAAAGGGTAAAGGTGAGACAGCGGAAGAACCGCTGTCTCAGGTATAAAGAAGGAGATTAGAATGTGTATTTAACTTCTAATCTTGTGAAGTCGCTGGAAGACTCAGTTCCAGTAACTTGCATCTCTGTATCCATCATGCTGTAAAGCGCTTTAACATAGAAGTTGTCGCTCATTTGGTATTTCACAGAAGGCATAAGCTCTGTTACGTCGTAATCGTCAGCACCTGCGTCGTTTTGCGCACCGTTAACTTCACCGTTAAGGTAATCAACAGCTACAGTTACTTTGTCCATTGTCGCGGAAGCGCCAAGAACGATTGCGTCAGCATCTTGCAAGTTACCTAGGTAAGCTTGCTCGAAACCGAAATCAGTAGCAGCGTCAACGTCATACGCAACACCTGATGCAAGACCTAGACCAGATGTAACTACACCAGTTTGGTCACCGGTTTTACCGTAAGCAGCACTTACGTTGAACATATCGATATCAGCAGAAGCGTAGATTTTAGTCAATTCGTTTTCTCTTGTATCAGCAAGCGCAGTGTTCAAAGGACCAACGTTTGCAACGAAATCGTTAAGCGTCAAGTTTGTGTGTCTGAACCCAACGTTAACCATGTCAAAGCTTGCATCAGCAGATACCGTGTAAGATTTGAACATGTTTTCGTGCGCCGCGTACCATGCGGAGAAATTTACCATCTCAACAGAACCGATTACGGCTGCAGCAAGGATGTCGTCACCGTTATCGTTACCGGCAGCAGCAGTACCACCTGTAACAGCTAGCGTATTGTAGCCTGTGTTTGTGTTAGCAAACGCAGCACCTGCGAAAGTCACGGGACCAGCGTTGTACATAGCTACAAGACCGCTACCGATCTCATCATCGTTCCAAGGACTGGGGATACCTTGTTTACCGGCCATTACCGTTAGGTTCTCAACACCTGTGTATGTAAAGAACGCGTGCATAATGTTTAGGCCAGCGTTTGCGTCACCTGTCAAATCGTCAAGTGTAGCTTCACCCGCACCAACCAAAACGTTTGCAGTTACGTCGTCGTTTACGGGGATTTTCCCGTGAACACGGATTTTGTACTTGTGATCTTCACTTGCCCAGTTTGCAACTGTGTTCGCTTGAGTCCAGTTTGTACCGTCAAGCTCAGTGTCTTCCATTCTATATCTGATGTAACCTGATACATCTACACCTTTGATAGCCTCTGTAAGCTCAACAGCAGAAGCACTTGTCGCTAAACCTGCAGCGATAGCAGCAGCAGTACTTAGTTTCACTAATTTCATTCTTTCTCCTTGAATAATTATCCTCGAAATTTAAGTTTGCACGAGTATTTTACCATAAAAGTACAAAAAGTCTTTAGCAGCCCCATAAAATTTAGATTTTCCACTTAGTGTGTATCGTTTAGTAACATGGCAGTTTTTTTTTGGGGAAAAATAACATTTTGTAACCGGTTTTCCCTGTTTTTCGGGGCTTATAGAGAAGATAAAAGCTATATTGATGCTATTTTATTTTCTTTTTTATCTTTTTGAGACGATTATGTTATCATTTATGACTTAATTACTCTTAAACTCTAAAACTATATAATATTTT
The DNA here is from genome assembly GCA_002049495.1 of Epsilonproteobacteria bacterium tcs-49. Taxonomy (GTDB): domain Bacteria; phylum Campylobacterota; class Campylobacteria; order Campylobacterales; family Sulfurovaceae; genus TCS-49. The sequence continues at coordinate 194,482 of LLYS01000005.1, forward strand.
TTCATTTCCAACGAAAAGGGTTCTTTGTGCACGCCAAAACGATCTTTATAACCGCTACCAACACCGATGTGGGAAAAACCCACACCGCTTGCAAACTGATCAAGAGACTTTCTAAAAAGGGGTACCGCGTGGGGGCATACAAGCCCATCGAAACGGGAGTGCGCAAAACCCCCGAAGATGCCAAGAGGCTTTTAAAAGCGGTACAAAAACACAGCGGTATCTTTTTGGACAGGAAGCCAAACGATATCGTCAGCTACACGTTCGGCCTGCCGGCATCGCCTTTTGTGGCAAAGGGGGCGAAGCATATCTCTATCGCGACAATCGTAGAGGATATGAAACGGTTGCAGCGGGAGTGTGATATCTTGATTATCGAAGGGGCGGGCGGCTTGATGGTTCCGATTGAGAAGGAGGTTTTTATGTATGACCTGCTTTGCTTTTTAGACGCTTTGCCCCTTCTTGTCACCTCCAGTCGCCTGGGATCGATCAACGATACGATGCTGAGTTTGGACAAGCTGGGCGAGGATGCTTTGTGGTGCGTCAACCTCCACCAAGATGCCGATAGTTTTGCCCAGGTCACCAAACCCTTTTACGACAGCTATTTTACAAACTACTATATCTTGCCCAAGGATCTGGACAGCCTGTGTGAAGGGATCCTTGAACGCCTTTAAAAGATCACCGTTTTATTGGCATAAACAAAGATGCGGTCTTCCAAAGCGTACTTAAGCGCTTTGGCCAGGACGATCTTTTCCACGTCGCGGCCGGCTTGCTGCATATCCTGCCAACTGTAGCTGTGGTCGATGCGGATAACGTCTTGGTAAATGATGGGGCCCTCATCAAGCATATTGTTCACAAAGTGCGCGGTGGCACCTATGATCTTGACCCCTCTGTTGTATGCCTGTTTATAGGGGTTCGCCCCGATAAAAGCGGGGAGAAAGGAGTGGTGGATATTGATGATTTTCTCTTCGTAATGTTTAACAAACTCGGGATTGAGAATACGCATATACTTCGCCAGCACGATATGATCAAACTCATACCGATCCAAAGTCGCGATCACCCGCTTCTCATGCTCGTCGCGATCAAGCCCTTTGGCACTGATGTGGTGAAAAGGGATATCAAACTTTTCGGTCAGCCCGCGCAGATCGTCGTGGTTTGCTACCACCGCTTCGATATCCGCATCCAACTCCCCGTCGGCGTAGCGGATCAGGATATCGCCCAGGCAGTGGCTCTCCTTTGTCGCCATAATGACGATCTTTTTTCGCCGTGGGGGGATGATACGCACGTTGGCCCCCTCGGGCAGCAAAGAGTATAGTTCCTCTTGCAGCACCTGTATCTCTATCTCCCCGCTGATAACGCTGCGCATAAAAAACTTTTTATACTCACCGTCGACGAATTCACTGTTTTTTTCGATATTGAGCCCGTGTTCGTAAAAAAGCCGGCTGATCTTGTATACCAGCCCCTTTTCGTCGTTACAATCGATCAATACTTTTACTTGCACTACCTATTCCTCATGAAAATTTGCGCAATTATAGCATACTAAAAGGGCCAAACGCTTTTGATCGTTTTACTTGCCCATCCCTCTTCAGATACCTCTTTAAGATCACCCTGGGTCGTATAGTGGATCTTGGCGTCGGAGATATATTTTGAATCGATCTGGTTGTACTGGTCGATATCATAGGGGCGGATGACGCCGCTGAGCTGTATCATCTGCTTTTCGCCGTCGATCAGCAGCTCCCTGCTGCCCTGGATAAAGTAGTTGCCGTTTTCGAGCACTTTGATGATGCGCACCGATATCGTGGTGGTAAACTCCTCCGTTCGGGTATTGGTCCCCGAACCTTCAAAGCTGCTTTCACTTCCCGATTCAAAGCTCAAACTGCCGATCTTGTTGACTTTATTAACCAGACTGTCGATCGTGGAACTTTCCCCGCCATACCCCACGACGCCGCCGCCGAGATTGTTGCTGTTGGTTTTGCTGATACTTTTTTGCGCGGAGGAGGAGGTGTTGGCACTTTCCTGGATCACGACCGTGACGATATCGTGAACGCGCATCGCCTTTCTGTCGGCAAAAAGCGGGTTTTTCCCCTTGCCGAACAGGCTTCCCTGATTGCCGAAACTGTCCTCTTGTTCCTTGCTTGGCATCTGCTCCACGTATTTGGGCGGCTGCATATCGATTCGCGGGTCAACGTAGGGCGCGTTGCAACCGCTGAGAACGAAACTTAAAACAAGTAAGGGGATGAGAGTGCGTAAAACGTTATTCAATTTCTTTCCTTAGCCTTGGCATGGTATATGATATAATGTATAATAAAAAGGACCGCTTATCCAAACCGTCAAAGAGATATTTTCGGCCCAGACAGAGGTCAAACGTTCCAAGTTTAAAGCATATATCGTTCCATATTTACTGTTTGACGAATATGAGAGAAAACTCAGGGAGGAAAACCCCAAAGCCAACCACGTGGTTTGGGCATACCGCCGGCAAAACGAACACTATCAGATCGTGGAAAACTGCAGCGACGACGGGGAACCCAAAGGCACCTCCGGCCCGCCGGTACTCAATGTGATGCGTGGCGAAGAGCTGGTGGAGTGTGCGATCTTGATCGTGCGCTATTTCGGCGGGATCAAACTGGGTACGGGAGGTCTGGTCAGAGCGTATAAAGACGCGGCACTGGCAGCGGTAGCGGCGGCGGAGTTAACGCCCTTTGAAAACCAGAAAGAGTTGGCCTTTTTCATCCCCTACAGCGATATTTCAAAGGTGGAGTATCTGATGGCGCGCTTTGGCCTGGAGTTTGCCCGGCGCGATTTCGGACCGGAGGGGCTTGAGTGCAGCGTGCGGGTGGGCCAAAGCGACTTTGAAGCGTTTGAAAAGCAGCTTACCCCCCTAGCCCGAAATATAGCAGCACGGGATATAAAATAACGGGGACGGTATACATATACCCCGGAATCCGTTGGCGCAGCAGCTCCGAAAGTTCCCGCGAGGGCGGTTCCTGCTCAAAGACCTTTTCCATCAGGCGCAGCTTGAAAACGATATCGGTGGCTTTGATGCCGATAAGGAAAAAGATCCACAGGTTGTAACTACCGCTTAAAAGTGCGGTAAACAAAACGAAATACAGTCCCGGGTGCATCGCGAAAAAAAGAAAAATATTGGTTTTATACACGGCGTAGGCTTTGGAGATCATCTGCTCGATCGTCTCCGCTTTCTGCCAGGAGAGTTCAAACAGTTCCAAAAGCAGCAGCAACCCCGCGTAGAGTAAAACGCTTTCCATTATAATGTAGACCTTCTAATCGAAATGGTGATATAATATCATACTTATTTACTGCAAGAGTTTAAAGGAAATACGATCAAAACAATTCGATGTGATCACTGCGATCTTGAGTTTGACGAAAACGTGATGATAGAAGATGGGGGCAAACACTTTTGCTGCAAAGGGTGCCAGGGGGTTTACCACCTGCTCACCGAGGGGGGCTTGGAGAGCTTTTACGCAAAAAAGGGCGACACCAAGCTCACCCCCGTAGCCGGGAGCCAACAGGATCTGGCCCGCTTTGACCTGGAGGGTTTTGCCAAAAAGTACGTCACCCAAACCGAGAACGGCTTTAATGAGATCTCGCTTATCATCGAGCATATCCACTGCGCGGCGTGCGTCTGGCTCAATGAAAAGATTTTGCACCAAACCGAGGGGATCATCGAAGCCAATATCAACTATACCGATTACAAAGCCAAGATCATATGGGATCCGCAAAAGATCAAACTCTCCCAAATTATCGAAAAGATCCAGGCGATCGGGTATGACGCCTACGCTTACGACCCCAAGGTAGCCGAGGAGAAAGCGCAGAAAACCCGCAGGGATTACTACATCAAAATGATTGTGGCGATCTTTGCGACGATGAACGTTATGTGGCTGGCCATCGCCAAATATTTCGGTTTTTTCAGCGGCATGGACAAAGATATCAAATTCATCATCTCCACGGCCGAACTGGTCCTTGCCACGCCCACGCTTTTTTTCAGCGGCTGGGTCTTTTTCAGAGGAGCCTATTTTGGCTTGAAAAACAAAATCGTCAATATGGACCTGCTCGTTGCCTCGGGAGCGCTGCTGATCTATCTGTACTCCATATACGTACTTTTCAGCGGTATCGGCGAAACCTATTTTGATTCGGTGACGATGATTATCACCTTCATTCTGGTGGGAAAATTTCTGGAGGTGCTGAGCAAAAAAAGCGCGGGGGACAGTCTGGACAGTCTGCGTGCGCATATCCCCGACGAAATCACCGTTATCAAAGGGGGCAAGGAGCAGCTTCTTAGCGCCACGGAGGTACAAAAGGGTGACCTCGCCCTGCTCAAAGCGGGCGATATGGCGATCGTTGACGGCGTCATTACCGAGGGGGAAGCTTCCGTGGATGAGTCCAACCTCACCGGCGAATCCAAACCGCTGTTTAAACAAACGGGTGATAGGATCATCAGCGGTTCCACCTGCTTAGACAGTACCCTGACCTACCGTGTGAGCAAAGATTTTAAAAACTCCACCCTCAACAGCCTCACCACGCTGCTCGAAGAGGCGCAAAATAAAAAACCGCGCATTGAAGAGTACACCAACACCCTCTCCCGGTACTTCTCCGCTACGATCCTGACTCTGGCTCTGCTGACCTTTGCGGGCTGGTATCTGTATAGCGGGGTCTTTGAACAAAGCTTCGTCACCGCCGTGGCGGTGATCATCATCGCCTGCCCCTGCGCCCTGGCTTTGGCGACGCCCGTAGCGACGCTTGTCGGGCTCGGGGTCTCATTTAAGCGCGGTATCCTGTTCAAAGAGGCGCGCCACATCGAAACCATCGCCAAAGCAAAAACCCTGCTGCTGGATAAAACGGGAACGCTGACCTACGGCAAACCCAAAGTGGTCAAAGAGCAGATTTTAAAAGAGTTTGACAGGGGGATTCTTGCCGCCTTGCTTGCCGATTCCAAACACCCCATCAGCAAAGGGGTTTTTGAATACCTCAACGCTGCACCCACGCAGCGGCTGGACAATTTCAAAGCCCTGGAAGCAAAAGGCTTGCAGGCATCCTTTGAGGGCAAGGAGCTTATCGGAGGCAGCAAGCGATTTTTGCAGGAGATGGGGTATACAATCAACAGGGAGTTTTCCAGCAGCCACTTTATCTTCGGTATCGACGGGGAGGTCGCGGCGGTATATGAGCTTAAGGACAAACTCAAAGAGGGAGTTAAGCAAGATTTAGAGAAAATAAAAGGTTACGGGGTAACGCCGATCATGGTCACCGGCGACAACGCCGCCGTTGCGGCACGCATCGCCAAAGCCGTGGGGATTGAAAAGTATTACAGCGAGCAAACTCCCACACAAAAAGCCGATCTTGTCCAAAGTTTTCACGGCGGCGTCATCATGGCCGGAGACGGGATCAACGACTCTTTGGCTCTGAGCCGGGCCGATATCGCCTGCGTCATGGGCAGCGGCGCGGATGTGAGCATCAAAGTCAGCGACGTGGTGCTGCTGCACGACAGCATCAAAAACCTGCAAGAAGCGATCGGTATCGGCAAAACCACCTACGGTTTTATCAAACAAAACCTCTGGCTGTCGCTGCTGTACAACGCCGTGACTATTCCGCTGGCGGTAGCGGGCTTTGTCATCCCGCTGGTAGCGGCGCTTTCCATGAGCCTGAGTTCGCTGCTGGTGGTGGGCAACTCCATGCGGATCAAACTCAAGTGGCGATAAAAAGTCAGAATATAAAAGGTAGATTATGGATGCAACGACGATAACACTGATGATCACCGTATCTCTGTTTTTGGGAAGTCTGGGCGTGGTCGCCTTTATCTGGGGGTTGAAAACGGGACAGTTTGACGACCAGGAGAAGATGATGCAAGGCGTGCTTTTTGACGGGGAAGAGGAGCTTAATGACGCGGCGAAAAAGGAGCGCAAAAAGAAAGAATCACACGATGAAGCCAAGAAAAAAGATACGTAAGATAGGGGTTTTTGACAGCGGCGCGGGGGGCCTGAGCGTTGTCAAAAGCCTGCTGGAAGCAAACCTTTTTGAGCAGATCGTCTATTTCGGCGATACCGCGCGCGTCCCCTACGGGATCAAGGATAAAAACACCATTATCCGCTACGCGCTTGAGGCGCTGGAGTTTTTCAAAAATTTCGACATAGATCTGCTCATCACCGCATGCAACACCGTCAGTGCCCACGCCCTGCCCGAGATGCAGGAACAGTGCGAATACGACATCATCGGCGTGGTCGAACCCGGCGTCGAAGCGCTAACGCAGAAGGTAGCGTTTAAAGATGATCCCATTCTCATCATCGGCACCAACGCCACCATCGGCAGCAACGCTTACCAGTCAAAACTGCAGGCGCTGGGGTACCGCAACCTCACCGCGATCCCCACGGGACTATTCGTCTCTTTGGTGGAGGAGCAGCTTTTTGAAGGCCCGATTTTGGAGGAGACGATGAAGCACTATTTCGGGGATATGCAACCCTCGGCGGTGGTGCTTGGATGTACGCACTTTCCCCTTATCCGCGACAGGATCGAAAGCTATTTTAACAACAGCGTCTGCTCCATCCACTCCGGTGACGCGATTGTGGAGCATCTGCGCACAAAATACAGCATCACGGGACCTGCGGCGCAAACCCGACTGGAGCTTTTTGCCTCGGAAAATCCCGACGGCTTGAAAAATATCGCAAAACTATGGTTAGGAGACCTTTATGACAGTAGCACTTGCTAGAAAATACCGACCCAAAAGCTTCGATGACCTCATCGGCCAGGAGAGCGTCGCGCAAACCCTTTCACAGGCTCTGAACCAGGACCGCCTCAGCCACGCCTACCTCTTTTCGGGCCTGCGCGGAAGCGGTAAAACCTCCACGGCGCGCATCTTTGCCAAGTCGCTGCTGTGCGAAAAAGGCGTTAGTGCAAAACCGTGCGAAACGTGTGAGCAGTGCCGCATGGCCAACGAATCGCGCCATATGGATATCATCGAAATGGACGCGGCGAGCAACAGAAAGATCGACGACATCAGGGATCTGATCGAACACACCAAATACAAGCCCTCCATAGGACGCTACAAAGTCTTTATCATCGACGAGGTGCATATGCTCACCAAAGAGGCGTTCAACGCTATCTTAAAAACCCTGGAGGAGCCGCCCGATTTTGTCAAATTTATCTTAGCAACCACCGATCCGCTCAAGATTCCCGCGACGATTCTGAGCCGTTCGCAGCACTTTCGCTTTAAAAAAATTTCCAAACACCTTGTTATGGGGCATCTGGAGCATATTTTAAACCTTGAGCAGATCGAGTTTGACAGCAACGCCTTGGAAACCCTCGCGCGCAGCGGCGCGGGTTCGCTGCGTGATACGCTGACGCTGCTGGATCAGGCGATCGTGTATTCCAACAACCATATCACCCAGGACGTGGTTACGCAGATGCTGGGCATCATCGACCCCGCGCACCTGGACGAACTGCTGCGCTCCCTGCTGGCAAAAGACAGGGATGCCGTGCTTCGCTTTTGCAGCGAGTTTAGCGAATATGAAGCGGAGATGATCCTTGATGAACTCACCGTTTACCTCAAAGAGAAGCTTCTGGCAAAAGACAAGCAGCTTACCCCCCTGATCATCGAGCGCTTTTTTCGCGTCATCAGCGAAAGTAAACATCTGCTCACCCTGGGCAGCGACGAAGAGTTCGTTTTGACGCTGACGCTGTTTAAAATGCTAGAAGCGCTCTCTATTAAAGAGATCGATTCCATGATCGAAGATTTGGAAAGCTCCCTGGGAAAACAGAGCAAAGGGGTAGAGCCCAAAAACGAGACGGCACAGCAGGCAGCGTCCCGGCCCGAACCCACACCGGTACCCGCCCCCGAACCGCCAAAACAAAAAACACCCTTTGAACTGCTTAAAGAACAGATATTTGACAAAAGTTACGAACTGGGCGAGTGCTTTGAGGAAAACATCGAGTTTGTCTCCTTTGAAGGGGGCAGCCTGACATGGAACTCCAGTGCCGAGGGAGAGTGCAAAGCGATGCTGCGCGATCATTTTAAAACGATCAAAGAGTTGGTCGACCTGTGCTTTGGCAGCGGCACGAAGATCGTCAATCAAAACGTGGAAAAGCCCCGGCCTACGCAACATAACGAGCCGGCTCAGGAAATGCCGGAAACACCCGAACCCGCTTCCCAAAGCGGCTCCATGGTAGAGGATGTGGAAACGAAGCACTGCGACAGCGAGGGCGCAAGCAGCTGTATGGAAAACAGTGCGCCTTTGCAAGATACCCCCGCTTCGGAGGAGCTCAACGCCAAAGAGATCGTCAACGAACCGATGATCAAAAAAGCCGCGCAGCTGTTCAAGCCTGAAAAGATCAAGATCAAACCCAAAATTTAGCGGCTCACCCCGCTTCGGCCAAGCTTTTTTTAAACATCACCAACGATATGAGAAAAAATACCGCGCCTATGGCGGCGATTGCGGCCATATTGCCCCATACCGCCTCAAAGCCCGCTCCCCTGTAAAGTATCGCCTGCGCCATCTCCACAAAGTGGCTCGTGGGCATCAGGTGCATCAGGTATTGAAGGGCTTCGGGCATACTTTCAAAGGGAGTGATCGCCCCCGAGAGAATCTGCAGCGGTAAAATCACCAATATGATAAGCAACCCCAGCTGGGGCATCGTACGGGCCACCGTACCCATAAATATCCCCATGGAAGTGGTTGCAAACAGCATCAGCGTCGCTCCGGATAAAAACAGTGCTTGTGACCCCGCGATAGGTATGGAGAGAACCTCCTGGATCACAAAGTGCAGCGAAAACCCCGTAGCCGCCAGCACGACAAGCCCCATAGACCAAATCTTTGAAAGCATGATCTGCGTAGGGCTCAAAGGCATAACCAGAAGGTGTTCGATGGTACCGTGTTCCCGCTCACGCAGCAGTGCGGCGCCTGAAAGGATAATGGAGAGCATCGATATTTGACTGATCACTTCCATGATACCGCCAAACCAGCTGCTATCAAGTGTCGGATTAAACTTCATCCTGCTTACCAACGCAACAGGCATCGCCATTTCAGCCCTGTAGCCGTTTACAAAAATCCCGACTTCATCCCCGATCATCTGCTGGATATACCCCGCGCCTATCCCCGCCTGGGACATTCTCGTGGCGTCGATATTAAGCTGCACGGCGGGGTCCTTTCCCTGTAGAACCTCCTTTTCAAACCCCGACGGTATCGTAATTACGAAGGTATACCTCCCCGAGTCCATCCCCTCATCCACTTGATCTCGCGTGATCAGCTCGGGCTTGAGAAACCTCGGTTCGTAAAAGGAGTTGATAATGCGGGCCGAAAGTGCGGAACGGTCTCCGTCGACAAAAGCGACGGGGACCTTGTTCAACTCCGACGAAGCGGCTGTAGCCTTGATATATATGGCAAAGGTAAAGGAGTAGATGATTAAAAGCAGCATCATTTTGTCACGCCAAAGACTTTGCAACTCCTTGATACCCAGATAATAGATATTGTGCAAAACCTTTTGCATCACGGCTCCTGTTTTTTCAATACGCTGATACTCAGCAGGGTGATCACGACTACGGCCGCGGCCAGCGCGATAAAGTCAAATTCCAACTCCCGAAACTCCAGTGCTTTGCTGAAAACACCGCGGCAAATGTTGATAAAATACGTCGCAGGAAAGATAGTTCCGATAAACGCGCCCACCCCCTCAAGGGAGCTGACGGGATCACGGAGACCGGAGAAACTGATAGTGGGCAGCATCGTAAAGATCGCCGTTCCAGCGAGAGCGGCGATCTGGGTTTTCGTAAAGGCCGACATCAGCATACCAAGCCCCGTCGTCGCCGTTACAAACAGTAAAGCTCCCAGACTCAGTGCCGCGAAGCTTCCCTTTAGGGGGACGTCAAAAAGCGTTACCGCCAACAGGACCAATCCAAAAAAACTGATCATACTGATCACGATATAGGGCAGCTGCTTACCTATTAAAAATTCAAACCGGGTCACGGGAGCGGCGTAAAAGTTGGTAATGGAACCGAGCTCCTTCTCCCTGACGATACTCAAAGCCATCAAGATAGAGGGGATAAAAACCAGCAGCATGGGAATGACCGCAGGAACCATCGCATAGATGCTTTTAAAATCCTGGTTATACCTGTACCGCATCTCGATATCTACGAGAGAGAGCGAATCGAGCGTATATCCGCGGGAATCGAGCAGATATTTGGAAAGATAATCGTAATGCATGCCGCGTATATATCCGGCAATCGTTTCGGCGCGAAACGGCATCGCTCCATCAACCCATACCGCAATCTGCGCGCCGCTTCCTTTGACCAGATCCTTTCCAAACCCCGGAGGAATGACCAGTGCCACGGAGATCTCCGCTTTGCGCATGCGGCTGTCAAGTTCGGCTTGCGACTGCAGAGGCACCTGTTCGATAAAGTAGCGCGAACCCGATATATTCTGTATATAATCATAACTCTGAGGGGTTTTATCCCGATCAAGAACCGCGAACTTTAAATCCTTGACATCCATACTGATCCCGTATCCCAGGGAGAACATGAGAAAGATCGTACCAAACAGAGCAAACATCAAGCGCACCGGATCCCTTGCGATCTCCAACGTTTCGCGGTAACTGTAGCCAAACAGGCGCAGGGGGCTAAAGTGGGGATTTGGGAGAGAGGATTTGGGCGGTGGCTCGCTTTGGATTTCACTTTTTGCGTCGTGACCGGCCGCCTCTTGCAAGTAGTCGATAAAAGCCTCTTCCAGCGTACTCCTGTTTTTCGCTTCTACGAGTTTTGCGGGGGTATCGCTTGCCAAAACTTTTCCGCCGTGCATCAAAGAGACCCTGTCGCACCGTTCACCCTCATTCATAAAATGCGTCGAAATAAAGATCGTCACGCCCTCCTTTCGCGACAGATCGATCAGCAGTTGCCAAAACAGATCCCTTGAAACGGGATCAACGCCGGAGGTGGGTTCATCGAGAATCAGCATCTTTGGTGAGTGTACGACCGCTACGGCCAAGGAGAGCCTTTGCCGGATCCCCAGTGGCAAATCCTGGGCAAAACTGTCGGCGTATGCGTCCAGTTTGAAACGTTCGATCAACTCCTTTATGCGTGCATCCATCTTCCGGGGAGGAAGGTGAAAAAGGCGGGCGTGCAACAACAGGTTTTGCCGGACCGTAAGCTCCGTATAAAGGGAAAACGACTGTGTCATATACCCCACATGGGAGCGCATATCCACATTATCATCGGTTGTCGAGATACCAAAAAGCTGTGCTTCACCCTCCGAGGGGTTTAGCAATCCCGTCAACATCTTCATCGTCGTCGTTTTTCCGCACCCGTTGGAGCCTAAAAATCCAAATATCTCCCCCTGTTCAATCTCAAAACTGACGTTATCGACCGCCGTAAAATCACCGAAACGCATGGTCAGCCCTTTGGCGATGATGGCCCTTTCTCCCCCTGCTCTTCGCTCAACCGGGGCGGGCTCTTGATACTGCTTCCGTTTTGCCTCGGGCAGCAAAGCGATAAATGCCGCATCGAGATTGGTAGTAGCGGTTTGTTTCATAATCGCCTCGGGAGCCCCCGTCGTCAAAACTTTCCCCGCATTCATAGCAGCCAACCAGTCAAACCGCTCGGCTTCCTCCATATACGCAGTCGCTATGATGACACTCATCTGCTTACGGCGGCTTCTGATTTGCTCAATGAGATTCCAAAACTGCCGGCGTGAGAGGGGGTCAACCCCCGTAGTCGGTTCATCCAGTATAAGAAGATCGGGGTCATGGATCAAAGCGCAGCAAAGCCCGAGCTTTTGCTTCATCCCCCCCGAAAGCTTTCCCGCGGGACGATCCTGAAAAGGAAGCAATCCGGTGCTTTCGAGCAAGTTGCGGATCCTGGCATTGCGCTCCGCTTTCTTTTGTCCGTACAGTCTACCGAAAAATGCCACGTTTTCACGCACGCTTAGGGACATATAGAGGTTTTTCCCAAGCCCCTGGGGCATATAAGCGATACGCGGACCGAGCGACCTTCTGTCCCGCTGTTTGGAGAGATCTTTATCCAATACCGATATTGAACCCGTTTGCAGCTTTTTCACCCCCGAAAGCAATCCGAGCAGGGTGGATTTTCCCACGCCGTCGGGCCCTATAAATCCGACCATCTGCCCCGCGGGAATCTGCAAACTTGTTCTCTCCAGGGCATCCAGCGTCCCATACCGGTGCGCGACCTCCTTTAAAACGGCAACATAGGACTCCATCTCAGCGAGCCTTGGTCACCGTAATATCGTTGACTCCCTCGGGCCAGGGGGCATCCCCGTCAAGCTTGATATATGCAACCCCCGGTAAACCTGTTTTGATCCTTTCAAAATATCTTTCCAACAGCGCAGGGTCGATCTTGACTTTAACCCTAAACATCAATTTCTCCCGCTCCGTTTTCGTTTCGATCTCCTTAGGCGTAAACTGCGCAAGGGGAGAAACGAAGGTTACTTTAGCCGGTATAGCCGCATTTGGGACGGCATCAAGGACGATCCGCGCTTCAGTCCCGATATCGACCCTGCCTGCTTGGGAGGTGGGAAGAAAGACCGTCATATAGGTATTTATCAAATCAAGTAATACAAGCAGTTTGCCCCCGCTGCCTACGATTTCACCCGCTTGTACGAGCTTATACAGTATGCGTCCCTTTACGGGGGCATAGAGTTTGGACTCTTCGATATTGACTTTAATCGTTTCAATCTGTGCTTCCGCCGCTTTAATGGCGGCATCGGCACTGACCACCCTGCTTTTGGCCGCCGCAAAAGCAGCCCGGGCCGTTTGCAAAGCCGTTTCATCCTGCTGCAGCTCCACAAGGGGAATACTGCGTTTCTCATACAATATTGCGGATCTTTCATAGTTTTTACGGGCAAACTCCAGCTCACTTCGGCGCTGCTTTACTATGGCCTCGGCATACTCCCTGTTTTGCTTCGCCTGCTCGAGATTTGCCTGTGCCTCGTGCAGTTTCGCATCCAACTCCTTCGTATCCAACGCAGCAAGCAACTCCCCTTTTTCGACGATATCACCCTCCTGCACAAAAATAGCGGCTGTCCTACCGGAAAGCTTTGTGGTAATATCAACTTGCGTCGTTTCAATCCTGCCGTTTCCCGAGGCGATCCCATCGGGGAGCTCTTCACCGTTTTTTGCATAGGTAAAATAAAGAACCGCTCCAATGAGCGCGGCACCCAAAATCCACAGTATAGCCGATCGTATATTCATCTACTCCCCCTTATCTTCACAAAGCGCATCAAGCAAGCAATCCGTTACGAAGCTGCCTATGTGATCAAGTATCTCCCCATCCGCTCTTTGGCTCTTTTGAAAAGCTGATGATCTTTGCATCGCATAATATGTTTTGACGGTACCGCTGATAAACGCTTTGATCTCATGGGCCTTATACTTTTTATATTTTGCTTTGAGCGGTAAGCCCGCGATGATAGTTTCCAACTGCTCCATATCCCGCGCTATCTCACGTGCAAAGATATCATCTATCCCGGAGCCGTAATTTGCCGTTTCACGCAACCCGATCGGGACAATTTGCGGATGTTTTTTGATACTTTGCACATAGAGTCGGATATAGCCTTCCAGCTTCCTTCTGGAGTTCATTTCACTGCCCATAAGCCGTGTTACGCCGTCGGTATTATTTTCACTTAGATATAAAAGTACTTCCTGGTAAAGATTTTTTTTGTCTTTAAAATGATAATAGATAGTTGCCTTATTAAGCTCTATTTTTTGGGAAAACTTATTGGTACTGAAACCTTCATACCCAAAATGAGCGAACTCATCCACGGCATGTTGCAAAATATAGTGCTTGGTCATAAACAGCCTTTGGTTAATCTAACCGGTTGGTTAAATAACAGTATAAAATAATATACTTTAAAAACAGTTAGGAAAAAGTGTGAATTTTACAAACTAGCGATTTTAACACTTGGTCGCAACCGTAGCTTTTGATTTATAAAACAGTAATAGATGCTTATGATTGGATTGAGATGTGGGTAATGTGGGAAATCTCAACGCGGCGTCGACCTACTTTTCCGACCCTGAGGAGGGTGAGTATCATCGGCGATGGGGAGCTTGACTACCGGGTTCGGGATGGGACCGGGTATGGCCTCCGCTCTAGAGACACCGCGAGAGAGGAAAGGGT
>LLYS01000006.1 GCA_002049495.1 Epsilonproteobacteria bacterium tcs-49
ATGGGCAAATACACAAAGCCCTACGGGAGGGCAAGGAAAAGGCAATCTTTATAAAAGTATAACTTTCGAATTAGCTACGGCTAGTCCTTCAAGTTATATTTTTTAAATCTTACCTTTTCTTTGCCCTCTATGTCTAACCTATGGTTTTGCAAAAAGTCTAAAGAAAAAAAGGATGTAATGATGGAAGTTTTAGGGTTTATTTTGATGACCGTTGTTATTTTGGGGTTAATCGCTTTCAATACGGCTATGATGGATAAAATCGATGCATATACAATAAAAACATTCGGCTATAAATACTTTAGTTTTCAAAATTTTGTCTATGGTGGGTTTGGATGGCTTCTTCTTGTGTGTGGTTTCTTTTGGAAGCTAGACGAAGGCGGTCTGAACGCTTTGGTTTTGATGGCTACAGGCGGGTTTTTTATCTTGACGCAATTTATAAATAATGTGAGAAAAACCTCATTTTTAACGGCACTGCTTTTACTGCCGTACCAATCGTTAGTCTATGCCCTTGGATCGTTTATGTCTATTTTAGCGGTGCTGCTTTTGTTGAGTTTTGTCACTGATAAAGAGTAGTCTACACATATCAACAACAAACGCAATATAACCCCTAACGCCACCTTGTGCAGTGGTCCACGGGGAAAGCTATTGCAGCCAATTTCGGTATAAAGTAAGCATTCATGCGTGCTTGCTTTAAATATCAATTTTGCTTTGCTGTTGGTATTCAACTGATCGAGCAGCTGCACTCTTTGCTCCTGCCGCTTGCTGGAGAACCGAAGCCGCAGCAGGGCTTACGCTGGTGGATTGGGGCAGCCCCACGCCGGACATCAATGCCGCATCTACGGAGAAACCAATCGCCGTCCCGACAACGGGCAGACTTCTCATAGCCTGTTTTCCGAAACCTCCCTCAAAGAAACTTCCCACAGAATCCATCATGCCGTAAAGCTTACTGTCAAGCCAGCTATTGCCGCCCCCGACCGAATCTGCTATAATATCATTATGACCTGCGGCATTGCCGTAGGAAGATAAACTATTTGAAGGAGTGTCCATGTCACCTGAAGCACTTGGAGAAGTGGTTAGTTGGGTCGTATTTTTTGCGCTGTTTGTGCCATCAGTTTGGCTTGCGTGGCGAGTAGGGTCAGCAGCGGGGGAAGATTGACCTCCGTTTTTGCGTTTTACATAAGCAGCTCCAGCCGCAATTAAACTTGCTCCTCCTATCGCTTCTCCATATCTATCCCAGCCCTCAATAAGTCCGTCAGCAATATGTTGAGCCTGCTCAGGGCTAGCTCCCGCCCATCGTGCAAAGCTTTCAACCATACTATGCACATCATCTCTATTTTGCCCATTAAATTTGGTGCCAGCATTAAAGTTTCTCACATTTTTATTATAGTCCTCCTTGCTGCCTGTCTGCAACGTATCCATTGCGTTTGCTTGCACTACAGCATCCTCTCCTAATGCACCTGAAAAAACCATTCCTCCAGCTGCTAAAGCGTTATGGCTATTCATATTATTAGCTTGCAAAAATGATTTACCCTTAATCCAATTATCTGCTATAACATTGTTTTTCTCATCAATAAGACCTGCTGACATTAAGTCTTTTTTTACATCATCCCACTTCCCGCTGTTAATCGCGTGACTTTTGACTTTATCTAAATAACTTTGTAGTTTTTCCGGATTTCCTATCGCATATTCTAAGCCTTCAATATTACCAAGAGATTGAGCCGCTTTTATTGCTGCACTTGTCTTCTGAAAGCCATCATAACCACCCTCGTAATTTTTATTAAAGTAATCCACCGTTGCCATATCTGACTTTACCTTACCGCTAGTAAGATCTTTTGCAAGACTTTTCAATCCTTCGACCACCTCTTTATTTGCATCGCTCATACCTTCAAAAAGTCTATTAAGCGGATCCGCATCCATACCCGCATGGTCTGAACTCTTTTCCGTACTTGCTTTTTGCCAGCGCCTCGGCGGTATCACGGCTTTGGAAGCTTGCCGCAAGCTGCGCAACCCCTTAAAATCGGGTCAAACTGTAATCTTAATCGTTACGAAAGTACATTGAGCCGGGCCCAACGTTTCAATCCCCTTAAAATCGGGTCAATGTGTAAATACTCCATCAAGACATTGTGTTTCAATCCCCTTAAAATCGGGTCAATGTGTAACGGCACCTTCAGCCCAGTTTTTGGGGGTTTGCTATTCTTAAACAAAGCTTTAAAGTTGATTTTCAGCTTTATTTAAAGATAATTGCTCCAAAAACAGGGCTTTGCGAAGGTCCGCTCAAGAAAAGTAAACTTAAGTGAAACTTTAAAATCAGAACAGTTTCAAGTAAAAGAGCATCTGTTTTTATTTTACCCTATAAAAGCTTAACGTTTCAAGTGATGATAAAAGGATCACGCAGATCCGTAGCGCACCCCGCGCGGTAGCCGTGGTTTTTGATCCTGTAGATGCGCAGGTCGTCGCATGTCGCATCGATGAGCTCGCGCAGCCTGGCAGTGAGGGCATCAAGTTCGCGTTTTGTCGGGCTTTGGAGTAAAAACACCGAGTACTGCACCCGAAAGGCGCGTGTGGTGAGGTATTTTGCCGTTTTTGCCAGGCGTTTGGGGTCGGTGATGTCGTAAAGAATCAGATAATCACTCATACTCTTTTGCTCCGTTTGTATTTGGCTACCACATTGCCGTTCCCGTCGATAAAACGGATCTTCACATAGCGCGATATGGCGTAGAGTTCGCTGATGGGCAGATCGATGCTTTTGTTGATAAAAAGCCGCTTTATATGCCAGGTGCCGTATATCTGTGTCGCCGCGCCGTCGCTGACGTGCAGATGGGTTTCGTGCAGTTTTACTCCGATGTCGCTTCGTCTGAGGATAAGATCTCTTTTTTCAACTGCGCTATCTGATTGTTTGCCGTTTTGTTCAAGCCGTCCATGAAGGGTTTGAGTCGTTTCCATAGTTCTCTCCTGCTGTTGTATTTGAGGTAAACGCCGCGTTTGAGCGAAAAGTCCTGCATCCCCAGCCGCCGCTGCAAGAACTCCTCCGCGACAAAACCGTTGATCTGCGCGCGCAGCGGCTCCATCAGGTCACTTGCTAGGGCGAAGTGGTCGCGAAAGGGGGTGTGCAGATAGCTGATACCCGGGTCAAAGCCGCGCATATAAAGCTTGGCCGCAAGGGAGTGGTAACAGATCGTGTAGACAAAGCTCAGCAGCGCGTTGACGGGGTCCTGCGGCGGGTTTTTGCTGCGGTAGCCTCTGGTAAGTTTGCGCTCAAACAGCCCAAAATAGCGGCTGAAGTAGCGTTTGGCAAAGTGGCCCTCTATGCCCAGTATCTCCTGCGTACTCTTTGCCAGAGCCAAAGCGCTCAAATCTTCCGTGGTGTCTATGACGATACCGTGGGTTTCCAGCTGTGCGGCGTGGCTGCGAAATTTTTCTTTGAGCAGCAGCTTCGCAAGGGGTACCGATCGCTGTGTCGCTTTGTACTGGGCGATCTTGAGATCGCTGTTTTTTGCCCGCGCGGGCAGGGTCAGCGCCATCTGCCTGCCGTCTTTGGAAAGATAGAGCAGGGGGATCTCCCGCCGTGTCAGCTCAAGGACCGTTTTGGGCTCCAGGGAGACACTTTGGGTGATGATGAGCATATCCACAAGCCGCAGGGGGATGGTTTGAGTCCGGGTGTGGAGGCGCTCTGATTTTGTCGTGACGCTTTCTTGGGATTTGTCGATGATGATCGTGTTCATATGATGATCGCTCCTTTGTCATAGACCGCTTCGACGGCGCAGCCGAGGTTGATCGGTTCGGGATCGACCTCTACGAGGTGCAGCCTGTCGTGCTTCGTATCCATCTTTTTTGTTATCGCCTGTAGCAGCTTTGGGACCTCTTCGGGGCCAAGCAGTGTTTGCAAAGCCGATTTCTGTCCGCCCAGCGCCAGCGGATAAGCCAGTTTCCTGACACGGTAGAGGCGCTTTGGACTTTTGACGTCGTAGCACAGCAGATAGTGTTTGCGCATATGACCTCCTTTGATGCCACATTGTAAAGGAGTTTAGCGACAGATAGTGACGTTTATCGATAAAATGATCAGATATTCTAAAACTTAAAAAAACTCTGCTACAATTTTGTAATCAATTTTTGAAAGATTACTATGGAATACGTACATTTATCGGTTTTGGCAAAGATGCAGGAAGCGCCTCCCTTTTTCATCGGATCACAGCTTAGAGGCGGGTTTGGTCACGCTTTGAAAAAGACGGTTTGCATCAACCCCTCCTTTCACTGCGAAGGGTGTTTTGCGGCAAGGGAGTGTCTGTATTATGATTTTTACGAGAAAAAAGGGGCGTTTCACGACTATCGCTTTGATTTTCAGCTTGGCTTTAGCTACTACGAATTTTCTCTCTATCTTTTCAAAGAAGCGACGCGCAAGCTGCCCTACGTACTCAGCGCTTTGCACAGGCTGCTGACGCAGCAGGGGCTGGGGCCAAAAAGAGAGTGCGCTGCTGACGCCCGGTACTTTATCAACGGAGAGAGTGTCTACAAAGGAGGAGAGTTCACACTGCCCCGTGAGTATATACAAACTTTTAAAAACGACACATACTGTCCAGAGGTTACGCTACGATTGCATACGCCGCTGCGCATCAAGAAGCAAAACCGATACGCGCGTCCACAGCAGCTTGAGGCCAAAGATATTTTGCTTTCAATACAAAAGCGCGCGGCGCAGCTGGGCGGATGGGAGCCTGCGCGGCTGGATCTGGACTTTGAGACGGTGCACAAACAGCTGGAGCATACCCGCTTGATGCGCTACTCCAACCGCCAGAAAACGGCCATGAAGTTTGACGGAGTGACCGGGCAGATGCGCCTGCGCGGGCTGGATAGGACCAACTATGAGTTGCTGCGCCTTGGCGAGCTTATCGGTGCGGGCAAAAGCACCGTTTTCGGGCTGGGGAAGATAGAGATTGAACACAATAGCGAGGAGGTGAGATGAGCAGGTATCTATATGGTGCGAGTGTGCAGGGAATTCAGGAGTTTATATTTAAAACCAACTCTTTGCAAGAGATTGTAGGAGCCAGTGAGATAGTTAAAAGTGTAGCAGGTGAGTTTGATAAGATGGCAAAGCTTAAGGAGCGTGATATTTGGCTCAATGCAGCGGGAAACATAAAAGCCGTCTTCAGCGATGAACAAACACTGCGAAACGTTGTCAGGGAGTTTCCCAAGCAGATCATGCAAACGGGCTACGGTATCACCGTCAGCCAGGCGGTCGTGGATATGCGCAAGCCTGAGTACAATACGCAGGCTAAAGCGATAAAAGAGCTTGAAAGAAAACTCAAAATCCAAAGAAACAGACCCTCTATCCCTCTTGATACAAGCATCAATATCCTCAAACTCAACCCAAAAACGGCAAGAGCTATCTGGAGTGAATCAAACGAGGGGTTAGATATTGCAACACAGCAAAAAAGAGATGCGTATGCAACGTGGTTTAAGCAGCAGCGTATGAGTGAGAAGGATTTTGAAAAGTCAAAAGAGATGGCTTTTATTTCAAACGGCAAAAGAAAGATAGCCGTTATTCACGCTGACGGTAACGGACTTGGGCAGCTGATACCAAAAATAAATGATATACCAAAGTTTTCAAAAGGGCTTGAAGATGCTACAGACGCTGCATTTAAAAGAGCAAAAAAGTGTGTAGCAGACAGTAAAATACGAAAGGTGATTCTTGGCGGTGATGATATGACCGTCATTTGCGATGCCAACTACGCGCTGGAGTTTACGCAAACTTTTTTAGCAGAATTTGAAGAACAGACTGCAAATATCAAACAGTTAAAAGATGCAGGAGTCAACAAGCTCACCGCCTGTGCGGGGATAGCGTATGCCAATGAAAAGTACCCCTTTCACTACGCTATCTCTTTGGCTGAAGCACTGTGCAGTGTGACAAAAAAGCACGCCAAAAAAGTTGATGCAAACCTTGCACCATCCAGTTTGATGTTTCACAACATCCAAAGCAGCAACTTCCAAAGCTGGGATAAGTTTGTGCAAGATGAACTTACTATCCAAAATGACAGTAAAACGCTGCGGTGTGATTTCGGTCCCTACTATTTAGATCAAGAAAAGCAGCCAAAGATCAAAGATTTTCTCAACACCGTTGAAGCCTATAGATGCGAAGGCAGTCCTATAAGCCGCCTAAGAGAGTGGATAAGGGAGTTGCACAAAAGCCAAACCTATGCCAACAATCTGCTTGATAGGATCAATGAGATGGCATCACAAAACAGCAAGTGGAAAAGCTGCGCGATGGAGTTAAATCTTTCACAGCTGTATGAAGGGTTGACCAATCAAAAGCTTGTAACATCAAAAGACAAAGTAGAAAAAACCCCTTGCAAATCCTATCCGTTACGGAGGCCAAATGATGACACTGAAGTATAGATTAGAGTTTTTTGATTACTGGCATATCAGCAGCGGGCTTAGCGCGGGAGCGAAGCTTGACAGTACGGTTGTCAAAGACAGTGAGGGGCTGCCCTATGTGGCCGGAAAGATTATAAAGGGGCTGAGCCGAGAGATGGCGGAGCTTTTAGCAAAGCCGGAATTTGTAGAGAAATGTTTTGGCAGCGGGGGAGAAAAGATGGGAGAATGCTACTTTTCAAACGCTGTTATAAGTGAGAGTACCGCAAAGCAGATTGTAGAAAACAAGTTGCAAGACAACCTTTACGATGTCATCGCTTCAACGCAGATAGGAGCAAACGGAATTGCCGTAGATAACAGTCTGCGGGAGATAGAGGTGGTAGTTCCACTGACGCTTGAAGGTACTGTAGAAGATGTCCCGCAACACTATAGAGACAATATGCTGCGATCTTTAAAGATGATAAAACGGATGGGGCTTAATCGAAACAGAGGTCTTGGCAGATGCGCATTTAGCGTAGAGGAGGCAAAATGAGAGAGTTGGTTTTTCAAGTGGAGTTTAAAAGCGATGTTGTTTTGCCCGCTACTTCAAACACCGAGGGCAGAATCGAGCAGTTGGATTTTATAGCCGGATCAAACTTTTTAGGGATGGCCGCAAGAGAGTATTCTGAATTTAAAAATCCTTTTGATATGTTTCACAGCGGCAGGGTTCGATTTGGCGATGCGCACTTGCTGAAAAACGGCAAAATGACGTATAAGATGCCCCTTTCCATCTTTAAAGAAAAAAACGACGAACATATAACAGTCAATCAGATAACAGATTCTATCGATAGCCTAAAGCAAGCAAAACAGCTAAGAGAAGGCTACATCACCAAAGATAGGCAAAAAGTGTTTGCAGAGTATGTGTACTCTCAAAAATCAGCACATGATAAAAAGCACAGACGAAGCAAAGAAAGCGGAATGTATGGCTACAATGCTCTCAAAAAAGGCAGCACCTGGCAGTTTGCGGTCAAGCTTGATGAAGGTATCGGCAAAGAGGATGAAGCGCTGCTTGTCAAAACGCTTGAATCAAGCAATCGGCTGGGAAAGTCCAGATCGGCCGAGTACGGCAAGGTTGCGATAAAATATCTACCTGATGCAAAAAAAGATGATATTGCAAGCTTAGATAAAAACGATGATGAGGTTGTGCTCTATTGCAACAGCCGTTTGGCCCTTGTGGATGAAAACGGTAATCCTACGTATATGTAAGGGGGTATAAGAAATGAAAGAGCTAGAATCTCAAAAGGCTCATCATTTAAAGCCCTTGTTTTAGGCGTTTGTTGTAGGTTGGACTTTCATTTTATCTGCGAAATTTTAGGATGATTTTTTCCTACCACTCCCAAAAGCGATTAATTTACTCAAAAAGCGACTCAAAAGCGATATGTTTAACCATCTACTAAAAAGCATTTAAACGCCCTATAAAGCTAATTTAAACGCTATTAAATGATATAGGCTTTAGGCACTCCCAAAAAATATCCCGTTTTAAAATTGAGGTTTATTTGAAGTTGTAAAATATATACTAAGACACATTTTTTTTAAACTAAGACACATTTAAAAAAAAGAAAGACACACAAGAGAAAGACACATTTTTCAATAGAGCTTAATCTTGCTTCTTACTACTCCTAGAATGTTGCACATTTGGAGCTTCTCATCTGTGTCTAGTTCTATGGGTCTGTAGTTTTCGTTTTCGCTTTCTAATATAATGTATGGAGAGAGCGGCATTTTACTTAATCTTTTTACATAGAGTTCTCCATCTATGTTGGCGATCACTGTGTCGCCGTTTCTCGCCTCAGAGTCTCTCTCTACTATGATGTACTCTCCATCTTTTATGGATGGGAGCATGGAGTCGCCTACCACTCTTATAATGTCAAGCTTTTCAAACCTTTTTATATTTAGGATGTTTTCAAGAAAGCTTTTGTCAAACTCTAACACTGCTGGCTGGTTTTCATAGGCGTGGTTTCCATATCCAGCTGATGCAAAGATATCATCATAGAAGTTTAATTTAATCAGCCTATTGTCTTGGTCTTCTTTTTTCCATGGAGCTTCAGTGATAGTATGTTCACTTGTTAGCTTCATTTTACTTCCAAGCTCTCCAATTTTTGGAATTTTTGTAGTATTTTCAAACAATTCTCTCATTTCAAAATCACAAACGGCAGAAATTCGCCTTATTACTTTTAATTTAGGATCACTCTCATCTGCTTCATAGCTTCTAAGCGTACGAACGCTTATATCAACGGCTTTTGCAAGCTCGTCTTGACTCATATTTGCTTGCTTTCTAGCATTTTTTATCCACTCTCCATCTGTTATATGAGGCATTTTTTCTCCTTTTTAATGAAAATTTTCGCAGTTTCACTTGACAAGAGGCAATTTTTGCATATAATTACTTCAACATTTGATGACATTGTATCGTAAAACGAGACAAAATGCACTAGGTGTTGAGTTTTTTTACAATTTGCGATGTACCGAAAGGTTTAAAACTGCGACCTGCATCGCCATTTTGAGAGGTTTTTTGTGTGGATAAAACACAGAAACAATGAAAGGATAAAAAGCGATGACTGAGATGAAAAAATACTTTATAGACAACTGTATTAGCTTCGCTGCTTTTGCTAGAAAGCACGGGCTTGAAAAATCTACTTTGTCACGAGTGGTTAACGGCGAGATCAACTGCGAGAGACGAGGCGGAAATACAGAGAAAGTTGCAAAGGTGTTTTGGGAACTGGGTATCTGGGTAGGCGAAAAGCCCAAAGTACTCCAAAAAGCAGAAAAAGAAACAGACAAATAAGGAGCTGCCATGTATGCAGAGACCAAAATAGCATCGGTTGTATTGGAAGTGAGCTTGAGTGCGCTGAAAAATGCAGCAAAAAGAAACTCTAAAAAGTACAACTATAGATATATTGATGGTGTGGGCAGAGGTGGTAAAAAGCTTTTAATTGAGGTTGATGAAGTAGAGGTTGCGGTTGCAATTGAACGAGGTGACTTGCAAGAAGATATAACGGTTTATGAAGAGCTTGGAAGCGGAGAGCTTGGCGAAGTGGCTTGGAATGCTATAAACTGCGAACCAAAAGAGGTGAGCGTTAAAGATGAAGAGTCAAAGCCAAAGCCAAAAGCAAAAGAGCCTAAGTATTTTGAACTTGATGAGCGACAAAAAGAGCAGGCTCAAGAGAGGCTACAGATACTCAAAGACTGGGATGAGTACAAAAAAGAGAGAGTACCTCTTAAAAAATTTATAGATCATAAAAATAGAAGCAACCTTGATTTAAAGCTCACTGAAGCAACACTCTATCGATGGCAAAGAAACTACAAAGCCAAGGGCATCACCGGCTTAGCTGATATGCGAGGCAAGGCTCGAAAAGGAAAAACAACGCTTAAGCCGTGGATGCAAGAGTTTATACTTGAGCAATTCAGAGCCTTTGGAGCCGGAGGTTTGAATATGCATCAACTGTGGGACGCACTTCATGAGGAGGCGACTCGTAAAGGTGAGTGCGATTATATCGCATTTTTGAAAAAAGAGCAAAAACCAATCTGTGACTACGGCACGGTGAAGCGGTTTATTGAAAACTACTACAAAGACAACCACCTTGAATATGTGATGGTAACGCAGGGCGAGGATAAAGCTAAGAGTTGTCTTCAACCATCCATGGGTAACCAAAAAGAAAACATACTCAGACGAAACCAGTGTTGGCAGATTGACTCATCGCCTCTTGATGTGATGGTAAGAGACGGTGAAGATGGTGCAGCATTTAGACCAGATATCCTCTCAATAGTAGATGTGTTTAGCAGTAGAAGCGTTATGGCGTTAGAGCGTACATCAAACTCACTTGGACTTGTAAGGCTTATATGGAAAGCGTTTGAGAAGCTTGGAAAACCTGAATACATCAAGGGTGACAACGGTAAAGACTACTTATCTAAACAGTTTCAAAACTTACTTAATGGACTTGGAATTGACTATGACAGATCAATCGCTTATGCAGGGGATGAGAAAGGTTTTGTTGAGAGACACTTTAGAACTGTGCAGCATGCAGGGATGAGTTTCACACCAGGTTACATAGGTAACAACCTTGCAAAGCGTGAGATGATAGAGCAGCGAACTCCAAAGAGAGACCGAAAAGCAAAAGATGAGTTTGGTCATGTATCTAAGACAAATCAAAAGCATCTGCTTACTTTTGAGCAGATGAAGATGAGACTTGATACCGAGGTTGCCAAATGGGACATCATGCGAGTTCGTAGAAAAGCAGAGAGTCCTATGGATAGATGGAACGCTGATGAGACACCTATTAGAGAGGTTTCTTATGAAGAGTTTATTCTTTATGCAGGCGGAGCTGAGATCAGAACCGTAAGCAAACGAGGTATTGAGTATGAAGCTCTTAGGTTTGTGGGTGATGGACTTCCGCCGGTTGGAACTAAGGTCGAGGTAGATAGGAGTAAGAGATGGAGAGACTAGGAGCTCATCATCAAGCCAAAGGGCTGGAGGAGCTTATGAGAAGACAAGGAGGTATCGAGGTGATGTTTGACGGGAATGTCAACGAGAAGCTTAGAACTGCGTTGGAGATACTTGATGAGATAGATGAGGAAGAGGATGTATCAACTGCTCTGGTGCTTACAAGTTTAAAGACTGCAAAAAGAGCTTTAGATCAAGCTATAAAAGAACATAAACATTGCTAAAGCTCACCTTGGTGGGCTTTATGGAGTGTTTGCACTCACAGATATAAATACAAAGGAGCAATAATGGCAGAGATTAGTGAAAGAGGTTTTTGGATCAACAACAAAGGTGAGGAAGTTCACAAAGATATGGTTCGACCAAATGAGCAGATAAGAGATGAGCTTGTAGAGAAGCTGTGTGAGCAAGCAAAAGAGTTATCAAAAACTCTCGCTCAGTTTAAAGGTCAAGCAGGGGATGATATAGAGAGTTACTTTAACTTACTGCTCCAAGACTACGGACTTGATGAAAAGAAAAGAAGCAAAAAAGGGAATATGACTCTTGAGAACTTCTCAGGAACAGCAAAGGTGCAGGTGGCGATTGGCGAGACGCTTAGTTTTGATGAGAAGCTCAATATTGCAAAGCTTAAGATTGATGAGTACTTAACTGACATCACAAAAGATGCAGACCCGGTTATAAAGACTCTTGTGACTAAAGCTTTCGAGGTTGACAAGCAAGGGAAGATCGATGCTAAGAAAATCTTTGCTTTGAAAAGCTATGAGATAACAGACCAAAGATGGCGTGAAGCTATGGAGATCATAGATGAGAGCAAAAAGGTGTCTCATGTGAAGCCTTATATCAGATTTTACACGAGAGAGAGCACAGAAAAAGGATGGAAGATCATCCCGCTTGATATCGCAGGAGTTGAAGTATGAGAGTAGTTGTTGTTATAGGTCATAGTCAAGAGAGCCAAGGAGCGGCAAACAGCTCCTATGATGTGAGTGAGTTTATTTTTAATCAAAAGCTGGCTCACGATATAGAGCATAACTTTTGGAAGCTCAATCCTGAAGATGAAATTGTGGTCGCATACAGAGAGAACGGATACTCAAAGCTTCCTGGGGAGATAAATGAGCTTAATCCTGATCTTATTGTGAGTCTTCATTGCAATGCTTTTGACACAAGAGCGAGCGGTTGTGAGATGCTTTACTATCACAAGAGCGAAGATGGAAAAGAGATAGCAAGGATATTCCAAAACCACCTTGTAAAACAGCTTGACAACAAAGACAGAGGCATCAAGCCAAGAAGCACAGAGGTTAGAGGCGGTTATCTGCTCAGATACACAAAAGCACCTTGCATCATCTGTGAGCCGTTTTTCATCGACAACGATGATGACTTCTTGAGAGCTGATGAGTGCTTTGTAGATGGAGACCTAACTCAATGGTACTGCGAAGCTGTCAATACATCACTTGATTATCTCAAAAACAAATGAATATAAAGCCCGTTTAAACAGTGTTAAACGGGCTTTTAAATAACACTTTTTAAAGCTTCTAAGATGGGAGCTTTAAAGATTGTTTTTTAGGAGTATAAATGCAAAGCAAGATTGAAAGCTTTATTGAGAGCATACTTAATACTGCCAGCGGTTTTGTGCTTTCTTTGTTTCTTGTGAACACGGTGCTACCGTTTTATGGTTTTGATGTGAAGCCAGGGCAGTCTTTAGAGATAGTGATGATTTTTACAGTTGCATCTGTATGTCGCAGCTATATCTGGAGGAGAGTGTTTAATAAAAAAGCATTGAAAGGAAAGAGATGAGTTTGTAGAGAAAGTCAAGAAGTCACTGGCAATGAGAAAAGACGGCTTAAACAAAACAGAGCTGCTTGAAGCAACGGGGCATAAAAAAGATGATAAGACCGCAAGAGATACTCTTGATAAGTTCACTGACAAATTTTGGAAAGCTAAAAAACAAGGCAATAGATATATCTATAGCTTAAACTAGGAGAGAAGATGAAATTGATTTACATAGACACTGAGACAACTGGGTTAACTCCAAGCGATAAGCTTGAGGTGTATGTATCTAAGCTACAACTTGGAGGTTTAAAATGACAAAGAGACAAAAAGAGCTACAAAAGCATCTTATAAAAGTATGCCATACGCTCAAAGCAAACAAGTTCCCAGATGATGACACTAGAAAAGATTATCTGTATAAGAATTATGGTGTTGACAGCTTGAGTGATATGAATATCGACCAGCTTAAAGAGTTTGCCGTGTATCTTGGCTATGGTAGAAAAAACAAAGCAAAGCCAGCAAACAAAGAGAAAGCTGAGAATGATATATCAAAAGCGACCCAAAGACAGATAGATACTATAGAGGGGATATGGTTTAGGATTGCAAGAGAGAAAACAGACTTTGCGCTAAGAAGCTACATCAACCGCATAGTTGGTTATAGACCTTTGTATTTGAGATTTTTGAGCCGAGATGAAGCTCAAAAAATAATAAATGGATTGTTGCAGATGCAAAGGAGCTGGAAAAAAAGTCAAGATGATAAAAACGGCTAGAGCGGGTCTAGCCGTGTCTGTGTCCGATTTGTGCGAGGAGTGAGGCTCTTCACAACCGCTGTATTGTAACACAAGGAGAGTTAGAAATGGTTTCAACGGTTGATATTTTTGAAGAATTTTTCAAAAAAGTGAAAGAGTGCGACTCAATAAGTGATATTTATAAAGAGTATGGCGGTAGTAGTATCTATGTGCCATCTTATAAATCGGTATGCCGAAATGAGGACATTTTAGCGGAGTATGATGCGATGCTAAGAGTTGGTAAAGGCGGGAGTGCAACGATCAGAACACTGGCAAACAAGTACGACCTCTCAGTCTCTCAGGTGTATGCCATAACCAAAGAGATACGAGAGCCTTCGCTGTTTGGGTAAAGCTTGATGGCGAGAGTTAAGCAGCTCATGGCGTTTTAACTGTCGCCATAGACAAAATTCGATAGAATAAGGAGAAAAAATGCAAGGAAAATACATGATAGAAAAAAGTTGCCGTATAGGGGTAAATGATATAACATTTGTGAGTGTTACATGTAAACACTGCAAAAGTGAGATGAACATCGCTGCTATCAACCCAAGAAAAGTAACAAGCTGTGGGGTGTGTGGAACGCCATACATCAAAGAGGAGTATGAGAGCATACAAGCTTTATGTGAAGCGATAGCCTTTTTCCAAGAGAGCAAAGTGGTAGGGGTGAGCATAGTAGCAAGAGGGGGCGATGATGAGTGAGGAGCTAAACATCGTCAAGGCTACGGCTAAGAGGCTGGGGATGACTTATCGTCAGCTTGGGGAAGCGGTGGGGTATAGTGAGGGAGCTATTAAAAACGCCGCACTTGCACTAGAAATAAGCCCATCTATGCAAAAGGCTATTGACTTGTATCTTGAAAACCTTGAACTTAAACAAAAACTACAAACTTCCGAAAACTTCAAACAACACCTCAAGGACTTCTTAGGCAACTAAGAGTCCTTTTTTATTACTCTTCTTTTTTAAATCTTCCTAAAATATGCTTTTATATCTTGACAAAAGAAACAAAATAGGATAATATTTCGCTTGTTAGTCCTAAAGAGTGACTAAAAATCTACATGTAAGGAGCGATAATGGAAATTATCCAAATCAAAAACGAGGTGCCAGTTGTTAGTCATAGAGTGATAGCTGAACATACAGCAATTAAAGCAAGAAGCGTGAGATTGTTGATTGATAATCATCAAGATGATTTAGAGGAGTTTGGGGTTTTGTCATTTGAAATGACTAAACCTGCTGAAGGGAGTCAAGGTGGTCGTCCTCAGAAAACATACCACCTTAACGAACAGCAAGCAACTTTGTTGATGACATACTTAAGCAATACGCCAAAAGTAGTCGAGTTCAAAAAAGCACTTGTAAAAGAATTTTACCATCTTAAGCAAAAAAATACAATGAGTGACTCACAACCCCTTTGGCTTATAAGCAAAGCTATGGAGACGATGCTCACCCAACAAAGCACTATCCTTACACTCTTAGAGCAGAAACTAAGAGATGAGCCTGCTATCAACCGTGAGTTTATCTATATCGACAAGCCTACTTCACGGATGCAGCACCATAGACTTAGCAATGAGGAGAAGTTTATCGCCAAAGTTACAAAAACGCTAGAGAGTGAAGAGGGGCTTAGACAAGGGGAGCTTTTGGCTCGTGTGGGTAAAGCCAAAAATGACAAGACCGCTCTAAACTGGCTTAGAGGGTACGATGGTATCTACTGGAGAGCCAATGTGATCAACGGCAATACTTTTAGCTATAGCTTAATCAGGGAGGCGTAATATGAGCAAAGTATCTTTTGACCTTGATGCGATCAAATGCAACATCGAAGACTACAAATCAAAGTGTGCCTTTATGGCTCATGCTCTTATAGCCATAAAAGACCCAAGTGACGATGACCGCCGTGGAGCTATGATCATCATGGAGGACTTGCAAGCTGGACTTGAGAACCTCTATGATGATGTGAACAGCATAGATAAGCTTATGAGGAAAAATACTCTGTGAGGTTTCTTTGTATCTTTTTTATCATATCAGTCGGAAGCAGTCCGTTCTCATCTATAGGCAAGAACGGACGGGCTGCTATGTTTTTCTTTTTGCTTCCAAACTGATGAGAGAGTCCGTACTGGAACCTCTCTCCTGCGTTTACCCCTACAAAAAGCGTTTTGCCACTCACCTGCATCGCTAGAGAATCGCTTAATCTTCCTCTATCAAAGAGTATCTTACCTCTTCCTTTTTTTGCTTTGAGCGTGGCTTGGTTTAGGGCTTTCCACTTTTGCCCAAAGGGGCTTGTCTGTGTTTGAAACGCTTTGCTTGTGGCGTTATACAGTGGTCGCCCCACCGCCTCCTCTAAAGCACCCTCTATCTCTTCGCCTTTTACTCTTAGGCTCTTTAGCTTTGAGACTATCTCTTCTAAGCCTTGTATTTTTATTTGTACTTGCATGCTACAACCTTTACAACTTTAACAACTTTGTGGTATAATGGTTTTATCAAAAGAGGGACGAGCGGTAATAATGAGGCAATGTGAGCTCCGCCCTGCAAAAATACCGCCCTATACTCACTTTAATCCCTCTTTTTGATAAATCAACTTTTCAATTCTTTTTTTCTCTACGGTTGGATTTGTGTCCAAAAAGTACAAACTTACCCCTTGCGTTTTATCCTTTTGATACTCAAAAAGCCCCATTAAAGCCCTTTTTCTACCTTTTTCGTCTTTATAGTAACGGATAAGCTTTTCAACTGTCCTCTTGTCATAGTCCACATACTTCTCACTTGGGTTTCTTAAAGCCTCTCTTTCAAGATATATCTCATGAGGGTCTTGTATGAGCTTAGCAAACTCCTCTATGTAGAGGTGTCTGTCTTTTTTATTTGCTTTGGCAAAGCCCAAAGTGTGAAATAAATCATCATCCATAACCATTGGATCACCTATCTTATCTATAAAAGTACCGCCTTTTTTAATACCTAAGTCATCGTAAAAACGCTTTTTAACCGCTTCATCGCTTAAGTCTTTGTACTTGCTCTGCTTTACGATAGTTGGGAGTTTTTCCATACTTTGATCTAAGTCTATCTTGGAGAGTTTGCCTACTTGCTCCTGTGAGCCTACATTGTACGCCCAGTCACGACCTGCTATGTTTTCGTGTTTGCTATCATCTACGCTCCACTTCTCATCTTCAAGCTCACTTTTGGTGTGAGCGGTTACGGTGCATTTACACTTATGATCATTTGGCGGATAGTTTACGCTCCACCAGGTATCGTCACGATGCTTTACAAGTCCGTGTTTTGAAGCATGTGAGGTTCGTGTGTTTTCCAAAAGTGCCGATACATACCGCCAATAGACAGCTTTTTTAAAGCCTCTCATCTGCTTGTATCTGCCCTTTTGCATCGCCACTCTCATGTTGGTATCATAGATATGTCTTAGTCTTCTAGCCCCTATCTTGATAGTTTTTACCTCTCCCGTTTTTGGGTCTGTTATCTCTTTTTCGCCGTACCATCCCTTTTTTTGCAGGGTCGGTTTTATCTTCTTTTGCCACTCTTCAAAGGTTGCACCGTTTTCTAAGGCTTCTTGGAGGCTTACATGTATATCATCAAGCAAGTCCGCACGAGTCACTTTTGCTACGGTAAAGGCTTTGTCATGAGCTTCGTGCATCATCTCATCGTAGTGATAGGTGAGCTTGAGTCCTTTGCTTTTTAGATACTTTAGAGCTTCGCTTGAGGTAAGCCCAAAGATACCAGCTCCTCCGCTCATTTGTCATTTCCTGCTTTGTATGAGCCATAAAGCGTGGCGTTTACTATCGCTTTTTTTAAAGACTCTTGGAGTTTTGGGTACTCTATATCTTTGTATGCTCCTAAAAGCTTCTCTTGCACCTCTTCATAGGACTTGCAACTTTGGATAGTCTCTACGATATCATCTATAAGATGCTCTTGCATCTTCTCATCATCGCTTAGAGCCTCGCTTGCCTTTTCCACTTCATCTAAAGTCAGCTCTTTAAATGCAAAATAATCACCATTTAAAGGGTGTTTATTTGGCACCTCTTTGGGGGTTTGGTTGTTGTCTTGATACTCTTCAACCTCTATGTTGTAGGTGCTCTCTATGTACTCTTTTTTAGGTCTGTAGCCCATATCCGCTATGGTTTTATCTCTACTGCTAAGTTCTATAAGCGGATCATCTTCATCTTTGATTTGCACCCACAGATCATCTTTGATGTCGTTTAGCTCTTTAAAATAGTTTATCGCAGTGTTTAAGACATGTTCAAGTGTCTTTTTATCTGTGTTTGCAAGGTCTTCTCTGATATCGTTGTGAACACTTGCTGCAGCATGCGAACCTGATTTTACATCACCGGTCAAGTTCCCGCCCAAAATGACTCTGTTTATCTGAGTATCGCAGTAGTCTATAAGCTTGTCAAAGTCGCCCTTGGTTCCGCTTGGGTGAATTAGATTGATTTCCTCCTCTGGGTCAATCACTGCAGTATCACCGCTTAGCATTGCGTTTATCTCTTCAGCTAATCCGTCTGCATCATCATCTGTTTTACCAACTGCCCAAGGGCTTCCATACTTCTCAAGAAACCTCACCCAAAACTTCAAAGAAGCGTTTTTAAGTTTGACTGGAAAATATAGCTTTGATATAGTTCCGTTGCCGTACGGCTTATTGAAACGCTTACGATATGTAGCTGTTATGATCTTATACTCTTGTATATCTATGAGCTGACCATCAAGCACAAACTTTAGTTCATCATCTTTGTATTGAAAGCATCTGTAGTCTCTTTGGAGCAAGCTTGGAACATAAAGTCCGTCTGTAAGAGTCCAGTTGACCTCAAAGGTATTGAAGCCGTACATGTAAGTATCTAGTATCTGCGATATCAGCTCAGGCGTGAAAGCCTTTTTAAAGATATCCTTGTACTTTTCGTTTTCAGTTACGATGATAACCTCTTTTTTTTCAGTCACTGACTTTCTGCTCTCATCCGCTTGAGACACTGTAAGATCATCAAGTATCTTGTCAATGTCTGCATCACTTAACTTTCCTATGATAGGAGCTGCATCATAATCAAATAAAGTATCAATAAGAGTGTTATTGCTTGCAACCACTGCTCTTCTTGTATTGCTGTCTGCTTTATTGGCTCTAAAGCCTTTCATTATTTTTTTAAACATCTATCCCTCCAAGTCTTTGTCTTTTAACTCTGTTTGATCTTCTTTTTTTGCCGCCTCTTTTTTTGCCGCCTCTTTTTTTAGAGAGCTTTGATATCATATAGGCACCTTGAAGACTGTCCGGTGCATCATCGTTGTCCCCCTCTGGAAACTCCTCAAGCTGACTTATTAAAAAAGTGTGACTCTTATGCATAAGTATCTCTCCGTTTTCTATTGGAAGCTCTAGCTCCTCAATCCTTGCTTCTTTGTTTTGATAGTTATTCATTCCTTTAAGAGGCAGATGAACTCTTGCATCAAAAGCAGCTTCAAGCAACCACCCTTTCAAGAAGAACTGACCACCGTTTGTCTCTACGCCAACAATCTTGCACTTGTAGAGCTTTTGAAACTCAATCACTTTGTTTATGATTTTTCTTGCAGGCATAACCTCCACATGAGACTCAAGAACATAACCTTTTCTTTGCTGCGTGTGGATGCCAAGAACCGTTATGGCTGTGTAGTCACTTTTCTTTTTATCTCCAGCTGGGTCAACCCACATAAAATACTGATCACATTTTGGAAGAGTGCTATAGAAGTGCATCTTCTCTTTTTTGAATTTTTGAGCATCACTTAAAGGATTGTTCATCTGCTCTTTATTGAATGCTTTTGGGTTCTCGGCTCTTATTTGCATAAGCTTGTCTATAGGCAGAGCCTCTTTCCATAAGACCTCTGCACCCTCGTCCATCTCTTTTTTATTTTTGCGATAGTATCTGTTAGCCTCACCGACTCCCATATTTTTATAAATAAAGCCGTACTCTTCCCACATATCCATACGCTTTGGAAAAGTGATGATTGATTGAAACTTTTTAGGGTTCCAAAACTGCAGCTTGAGCTTTCTTGAGAGCACAGAATCTCTATGAAGTATCGTTCCTATGTAGATGACATCCATAGTTCTATCTGTAGAACCAAGGTTAAGCACCGCTTCATCAACCCAGTCTTCAAGTTTATCTCTTTGAGCTTTGCTTCTTACATTGGTGTCGTTCTCAAGATCATCAAGGATTGCAAGGTCTGGTCTATGCACACCAAACTTAACACCTCTTAGCCTCTTACCGCTACCAAAGGCTTTCATTTTTACTTTGTTTTTAGTGACAAACTCTCCCACTTTCCAAACTGGTCCGACTCCGCAAACATCAGGAAAATCTGTTCTTAGGTTTTCGTTGTCTTCAAGCTCAACCTTGATAGCTTCAAGGTTACCCTCTACAAGTTCAACCGCATCACTGATCTCTACGATAAAACGCTTTTTATTAAATACGATACACCACAAAGGAAAGAGCTGTGCCGTGTATGTTGTTTTTGCATGACCCCTTGGAGCTGCTATGGCATGCTTTTCTCCATCATCTGATAAAGTAACCTGATTGAATATATCCTCCAGGTGTTCATGCAGTTTGTTTTTTCCCTCTATTGAGAAGTAGTGAGGAAAGTAAGTGTGTGCGAAGTACTCAAAGTCATGCTCTGCTCTTTTAGCTCTCTCATCTCTTGTCTTTGGGTCAAGAGTTGCATTTGAGAGTATTTGACCTCTTAGTTCAGACTTTAGATCATCAAGCCAAGTTATAAAATCTTTTCTTGTGAGCTTTTTGATGGTCTTTTCATCTTTGCCCTCAAGCTCATAGTTGCTTCTTGTCTCTTCAAGAAACGCATCAAGCTCCTCTTTGCTAAACAACATCGATATTTCCTAAGCCACCTACGAACTCTTTATCTTCAAGCAGCTCGACAATCTTTTCAATGCATCTTTTGTCAGAGCTTTGTCTAAACTCTGAAACGATAAGCTGCACAACTCTTTTTGCTATTGCAAGCTTGTAGCTTTCCGGGTCTTCGTAGGATGCAACTTTTTTCATCTTTGAAAAACTGTCTCCTAGTTGCACCAGGGCACTTGCTTTTTCGTTTGCTTTTAGGTTTGACTCCCTGATCTCTTTAACTGCAAGATACATCTCTTCGATAAAGTTTTGGTAGATGACTACTTTATCATCCCCTCTTTTGTCAAGATATCCTGCAGCTCTTAGCTCATCCCAGTCACCGTCACCGCTTTTGTAGTTATTTATGGTCTTTGGGCTTTTAGATAGTATCTGAGCTATCTTTGCGGTTTCAAAGCCTTTTAAATACAGTTCTTTTGCTAAATCTTTTGTGTTTGCTCGTGCCATTTATAAGCCTTCTAAATCTAATCTTTGGGAATTGTGTACAAAGCTTCTTTTTCTCTGAGTTGGTGCTTTAGTTCTCTCGCTTGATGTGATATCAGTAGGTATCTTCTTTGCAGACATCTTCAAAAGCATAGACTCAGCTCGCTCTCTTGTGTCTTTTGTTGACTCTTTAGGAAAGCCTTGTCTCTTCTTTAGCTCAACAATCGTCAAGTCCGCAGCAATATCCCTAAGAAGTGGAGTCGGACTTGTAGGTATGATAATAAAAGAGCTGATAAAAGAGATTGCATCGCTTATGCAATCATCGATGATGTTTTGATCTAGCTCACCTGATCCGTTAACATCACTTAGCTCAGTTAACTCTCTTTGAGATATCTCTTTTAGCAAATCTTCATTAGTTATCATAGTCCACCTTTGTAATAGCATTTAAACACCGTTTAAAATCGCCGTAAATCGTTTAAAATCTTTTTTTAGTACCTTTTATAGGGTAAATATAGAAAAGGGCTTTTAAGCCCCTTTCTGTTCGTTTTTACGAATTAATATATTTTAGCTTGATTAAGGCACCTGGTCTTACGCACGCTGGAAGTGGTCTTGTCTCTGATACGATAGAGTAACCTTTACCTTTTGGCAACGGCTCAGGCGATGCAGAGAAAAACAGCTTCGGAGCTTTGTTTAAAGCTTGCGTATGGTTTGCTCTTCCGTAGTAAAGCTTGTACACATCCGCACTATCTGGAGTAACGATTGCTTCACTGTCAGCAATAAAGCTCTTTACAACACCTTTTGAGTTTTTATACTTTGCAGTGTACGGGATGAACTTTTTGCCGTGAACCTCAAGAACTCTTTTTTCGTTCTCATTAATCCATTTAGCTTGACCTTGCTCAAAAAGCTTCTCAGTCGTAGCTCTATCGGCAACACCTGAAATGAAAGTTCTTGATGCAAGGATAGAGTAACCAACTTCAGTTCCAAGCTCTTCCACAAGTGCATCATCAATCTCGTTTAAGCTTGTGATGATGCTTTTTGAAGCTTTGAACTCTTTTTGAGCAGCACCGCTTGAGAACTCAAACAGAGTATTTCCTTTTCCGTCCATAACTTTTCCAAAAAGTGCACCGATACTCATATACTCAATCGTTGTCACAAATGAGTCTTTGTGCTCTTTTAACTTCTCGCCGATCATTTGTGATAGTGCTTGGACTTTGTCCTCTTTTCCATCAAGAGCTTTAAGCTCGTTTAGATCAGATGCACTGATGATAGACTCTAGCGGGAACCTTGGCAAAGAAACAGTCAAGATATACTTGTCACTACCCTCCTGGATTAAGTGCTCTGCGTTTGGAGATACACTTTCTAGGATAATTCCTGCACCTTTCTTGATAGGAATATTCACTGATGTACCCATTACACCTTTTCTTGATGTAAAGTATTTATCAAAAGCGAACGATGGTGCCGTTTTTGTTTGGTCGATGATCTCCATCATCGCTGCGACTGTAAAAAGCCTTAAGATTTCATTTTCATTCATTTTCTACTCCCTTATTTTGTGATGATTTTGTTGTCGAACAATTTAGCTCTTAGAGCATCCTCAAACCCGATAAGGTTTGCTTCAACCACTGTTCCGCACACAAGTACTGCTGATGCACCAGTTTTTTCAAGTCTGTCGACTAAAACACCGTTTGCATTCCATAGACCTTTGTCCGTCCACTTTGTGTCGTCAGTTCCAGGCTCTGCAGTGTTTGTATCAACCTTGCTTTCCCAGATATGCCCTAAGTGATAAACAGTTTCACCCGTTGCAAACTCTCCAGCTCCCCATTGATCTTCTTGCAAGATATCCCAAGTTAGACCACCGTCTGTGCTTGTCAGCAAAGTACCAATCTCTAAACTTTCCACATCAACCGGAACGACAACCGTTCCATTTACCGCGATAACGCTGTTTACTACAACATCATCGT
The DNA here is from genome assembly GCA_002049495.1 of Epsilonproteobacteria bacterium tcs-49. Taxonomy (GTDB): domain Bacteria; phylum Campylobacterota; class Campylobacteria; order Campylobacterales; family Sulfurovaceae; genus TCS-49. The sequence goes on from LLYS01000006.1 coordinate 22,608, forward strand.
ATCTGTTACCAAGTTTTACTAACATCTTCTCTCCTTAATTTAGTTTAAAGCCATTTTTACGACATCAAAACTGTTATCGCTTCCACCTAGCTCACCTTTGTTTGGATACATGTTGTTTCCTGGAGCTTGTCTTGGCTCTTTTTGAAACTTCAAGAACTCCTCAAAACCGTCTAAGTCGGCTTTACAATATTTAATAGCCCATGATCTTTGATCTTGGGTGATTTTGTTTGCCGCAATAGCTGCATCAACTTTTGTTTCAGCAAGCTGCTCTTTTAACTTTTCAACCTCACTTGCTTCATTGCTTTGTGTAGAAGCGTTGTTTTGTTCCTCCTGAGCAGTTCCAGGGTTTTGCTCATGAGCGGCATTATTCTCGTTTGTTGCAGGAGCTTGTGAAGTTTGCTCTTGCTCACCAGGTTGATTGTTTTCAGTCTCTTTTCCCATATTTTCCTCCTTTTGGGTTTTTTTATTGGCATACACTTCACCCAGCTCATCAAGAAACGGCGTGTTTGTTAGAGCTGTTGAATGAAGCGTGATACCTGAGTATGCATTTGTCTCTTTGTCGTAAGTGTCAAATACATACACTGGAGATACATATTTGTACTCACCTTTTTTGATATATTCGGTGGCTTTTTCCGTCCACTGTAGATATGCCATAAGCTTATCACCCTCAATCTCAAGCTTATGTATCCAACCAGCAGCAGGTGCCTCAGTTCCGTATAATGTTTGATGCTCATAGTCAATCACAATCAGCTCTTGCTTTGAGTTATCAAAATTGTCCTTGATTTGTTTCAAGTCTTCAAGGGTTATTTTAAAAGAGCCGTTAGGGTGACCGTGCCACTCCCCTACAACTCCTACAACAATTACAACTTCATTTTCATTATCCCCCTTTTTGGTGTCCTTTAAAGGAAAGATATCTTTTCTACAAAGTATATTTTTCAAACTTCCTCCTCATCTATTAAGTCGATAGTCTCTTCATAAAGAACCGCTTTGAAGTTTCTTACATAGACACTCAGATAACCATGATCCGTGATGCCGTCAAAAATCTTCTTTGAAGCGATTAATTTAATAGGAGAGCTATTTGTAAAGCTTCTATCAATCAAGCTTTTGTCTATCGCCTCCATAAAAGCAATAATTTCATGCCTACTCTTTTCTCTGTAGGTTTCGTGCTTAGAGGATGTTGTACCTACTATATATAAGTTCCACCTGCACTCTTTGGAGTAAGTATCAATATACTCGTCACCATCAAAGTCAATAAAAACTATAGGCTCACCCTTGATACAAGCTTCAAGCTCTTTGGGATTGTCAAACTCACCAAGGTAAGAGCGAACCTCACCTATAGTTTTTAAATGGTCTTTTAACTCTGTTTCAAACTGATCAACCATGTAACTTCCAAATTTTTTCCGCCATTTTTACATTTATTAACGCCGACAATCTATAAAAGTTTTTTTAGCAAATCTTTTTATAAAGGGCTTTTTGCAAGGGCTTTAAAAAAGAATTTGTATAAAAAATAAGAATAGATTTTAGAAAAGCTTATTGCGTAAACTGCTGCAAAAGTTTTTTAAAAGGTGGTGCTTATGAGCTGGTTTAATAACCTCTTTAGCGGTTCGGTTGGAAGTGTTATAGATAGCGTTGGGAATGCTATAGATAAGCTTGTGACTTCTGATGAAGAGAGAGAAAAGCTAAAAAATGAACTTGAGGCTATCAGGTCTCAAAAAGAGCTGGAGCTAGAAAGTTTAGCAAATGATTATGAAAAAGAGGTAACTAAAAGATGGGTGAGCGACAATAAAAATGTTGTTGCATCTTTGGTAAGACCATTGTCAATCGTATATATGCTTGTGATTTTTTCTATTGCGATGCTGTTTGATGGCAATGTTGGAGAGTTTCAAATCAATGAAGCATATCTTCCTTTGATTGAGACATTTTTAACAACTATGATCGTTGCTTACTTTGGTAGTAGAGGTATAGAGAAAATTAAAGGAGCAGCTAAATAATGGAAACGCTAATGACATATATACCTCTTGCAAACTTCTTGCTTGTTTTTTTGATTATACCTGCTGTTAGATTACTAAATGCCTCTCAGGTAACTATCAAAAATCAACAAACAGAGATTGAAGAGCTTAAAAAGATAGTCTCTCAGCAAGGCGAAGAGCTAAAGCTGCTTAGGCTTTTGGTTATGAAGCACTTGCCTCCTGAAGACATCAAACAGTACATGGTGGAGATGAATAAATGAATGCTGAGCTTATGAGAAGACTTGGAAGCATCGCACAGATAGGAACTATCAGTGAAGTGCAAGAAGACAAAGCTCTTGCAAGAGTAACCATACTTGATAGAGTAACTGACTTCTTGCCGGTATTGATGTTTGGCAATACCTTTTCAAAGCACTTCAAACCTCAAAGGGTTGGAGAGCAGGTGTTAGTCATAGCTCCCTATGGAGAGACAAATGACGGGTTTATCTTAAGGGGTATTTTTAACCAGGACTGCAAAGAGCCAGTTCTTGCAAACGGCACGACCGAGGTTTTGGAATACGAAGACGGCACAGTTATTTTGTACGATACCAAAAACAAGCAGCTCTTTGTCAATGCAGTAGGTGATATCACTATTAAAGCAGGTGGAAATATCACTCTTGATGCTGGTGCTGAGATAATCGCTACCGGTAAGAACTTTAAGTGGACGGCTAAATGAAACCAATAACAAGAAAAGGTGATGCACTAGCAGGACATGGTTGCTGGGGAGATCACAATATAGCTGAGGGTGATCCCACTTTTTTAATCAATGGGATACCGGCTTCTTTTCTTGGTGCAGCTTCAACGGTTCACTGCTGCGGACCAGCTTGTCACTCTGGAGGAATGGCTGGGCAGAACCATTTTATCCTAAATGGTTTATCTGCTCAAAAGATAGGTGACCCGGTTGATTGTGGTTCAACTCAAATAGCAGGTGATCCAACCTTTCAAATTGAGTAGGAGTTTATTTTGTATCAAATAGGTGTAGCAGAGTCAATTAAGAGAATTTTAGAGACACCTCTTGGCTCAAGAGTAATGCGTCCTGAATTTGGAAGCAGACTGCCTGAGCTTATTGATAAAAGAATGGACGAGGAGTGGAAGCTTGACTTTATCAGATTTGCTGCTGAGGCAATAGACAAGTGGGAAAAAAGAGTCAAGCTTTCAAGAGTAGAGATATTGAAAGTGGAAAACCATAAGGTTTACTACAGATTGCATTTTAAAGATCATGGAGCTATAGATGGTGAATATTAAAGCACTACCGCAACCGCAAATCGTTGAGCAGATAGATTATGAGGTGTTGCTTGGTCAAAACATAGAGCTTGTTAAGAGAAAATATCCTGCTTGGCAACCTCTTGAGTCTGATGACTGGATGCCTCTTATTGAAAGCTTTACTTACAAAGAAGTACTTTTAAGAGCAAGGATAAACGAGTCTATAAAAGCGATGCTTCTTGCTACATCAAAAGGGAGTGATCTTGATAATCTAGTGGCTGGCTTAGATATAGAGAGACTTCCAGGAACTAATCCTTATGCAAGCTATGAGTTTGAGTTAAGCCGTGCAGCTGCATCTGATGTGATTATACCTGCAAATATAGTTTTAAGCAGTGAAGATGGAGTGTTTAAAGGGCGTTTAAAAGAGACAATAACAGTGCCTGCAGGAGAGACAAAGATAATCGGAACGGTTGAACTTGATCTTAATATAGAATACTCAGAGGCTAAGACTGAGATTATCACTTCACCTTTACCTTATGTATTAAAAGCTAAAAGCCTTGAGCCTTTTAATCATGGAAGCTTACCTGAAAGCGATGAAGAGCTTGCAGAGAGATATCTGCTGTCTTTAAGAAGATTCTCTACTGCAGGAAGCGTTGGAAGCTATAAATTTCACGCAATGAGTGCTGATGAGAGAGTTGATGATGTGAGCGCTGATAGTCCGAGCCCTGGAGTAGTAAATGTTTATCTTGCTTCAAGTGACGGGGTTGACCAGGTGATGATCGATAGAGTTTTGTCCGTCTTGAGTCATGAAAAAGTAAGACCTTTGACAGATACGGTTAATGTATCTGCTGCAAACATCATCACTATAGATATCAATGCAACTATCACTGTTTTTGATCTAGCTCAAGCAGCTGCTATTGAAAGCTCTATACGCTCAAACTTTCAAAGAAGATTTAAGATAGATCAAAACTTCACTATGTCTGACATCGTTAAGTCTTGTCATGTTGAGGGAGTTTATAAAGCTGTTATCAATACTCCAGGAGCTGATGTTGTTACAACCAAAGCTGATGTGATCACTATAAATGAAGTGATACTGAGCTTCGAGGAGTATTAAGATGAGCTTACTTCCTGGTAATGAGTCAGAGCATTTAAAAGTCTTTGATGACATCTTTGAAAAATCAACCACTGCAGATGTAAGCGGAATAACAATCCTGCCTCAAGATGCAAGAGTAGAGATACTTCCATATCTTGCACACATGTTTGATGTTGATATCTCTGGTCTTAGCTTAAGTGAACAAAGATCACTTATACAAAACGCTATTGAGATACATAGATACGAGGGTACTCTGTATGCCGTAAAAAAAGCCTTATTGTCTGTATTTTCACAAGCTGAAATTATAGAGTGGTTTGATGTTGGAGGTGAGCCTTACACTTTTGATGCAAAGGTAACAATAGGAACATCGCTTGATCAGATTTTTGATGCTAAGAAGTTTGAAAAATGCAGAGAGCTTATCAATATGGCTAAAAATGAGCGTTCTCACTTTTTGAGTTTTTATGTTGAGCTTCCTAAAAGTAAAGGTCTTATCGGGTGCGATACTGCAATGAACTGGAAGACTGAGACAAAGGGAGGTACGGCTTTAAGTAAAAAAAGCGACTGTCAAATCGGCTTTCAAAGCGGAGCTGCTTTCATAGATGGCTCACAAAAGAGCTGCTCTTTGTCAAAGAGTAGTCTATGCGACCTACAGTTGAGAAGTGGCAGCACTCACCGCTTCGATGCGAAAGCAAGCTGTAGTATCGCTAGAGAGAGTGCTTTACAAATCAACACAATAGGAGGAATTACATGGCGAATTTAACCGCCATCCCTACACAGCAAGGGATAGGCATATTAAACACGGAGCTTAGAAACAGTGTTACTAAGTTTGTGCTTATAGGTGCGACAAACTATACAGATGCAAACCTTGACACTCTTCTTGGCGATACAGAGGTGATAACATACGCTGATATTCAAGGGTATGTCTTTTATCACGGCACGGTTGAGAGTGCATATTTTGATGATGATGGAGTACTTACTTTTGAGCTGCTTCTACCTCTTGAAGATGATCTTCAAAAATACACTTATGCAGTCGGGCTTGTGAGTGAAAGCAATGAGCTTGTGAGTATCACTCCAACTCCAAAGATCGTTTTGATCTCTGGCGTGGGTGGTACCTTTGTTGTGAAAGTATCTGTCAAGGGTAGTCCTGGAGAGATAGTTTTCAAAAATAGTGAGTATGTGACTCCAGCTGAGCTACAGAACCACAAAGAGAATGTTTTAAGACCGGTCGTTGCAAATGCAACTAATTATTTTGATCTAACAGACAAACTTATAGAAAAAGGAGTAATTGATGTTAACAACTGAAGAGCTTAATATAGCTATAGAGGAGCTTCTCGTTAAAGCAAGAAGTGTTTTTGACAAGTACGATGGAGCTTTCGCTGCTATTGGTACTCAAAAAGATGGTGCGGTGAGTGAGCTAAACACTCTTCATACTCAGCTTATGAGCGACTTGCAGGATTTAGCAAACGGCGTGGGGCTTGAGCACGAGTGGGACGGTACATCTGTAAGATTTAAACAAAATGATGGAACTTGGGGAAGCTGGGTAAATCTTCAAGCACCCTCAAGCTTTGATTATGAGCAAGCAGGTAACCCTGGCGTAAATACAAATCCTACCACTGCAAATGCTAAGTGGCTAAACATAAGCACCGCAGAGCTTTTTGTATGTACGGATAATACCACTGATGCAAATATATGGATAGGTAGTGCCGGCACTACGGTTCAACCAAATGCGTTGCCTACAAATCCTACAAATAGCTTTCCGGCTAACTTGTACAACAACCAAACATATAGTCATACTTTTGGCGGTGCTACCGATAGTGACGGAACCATCACTCACTATGTGGTTGATCAGATAAGCTCTGCAAACCTTACGGTTGCAACTGCTGAAGTTGCTGCAGGAAGTGCTCACGAGTTCAATATAGCAGATATCGCAAGTGATGAGACTGTTACTTTTAGAGTAAGATCAAAAGATGATTACGGATCATATAGTACCGGGATTACTGTAACTGTTCAGTTAAAGCTCTCAAGCATTGGTGTTCCTGGAACTGCTGGCTTTGGTGTTGGTGTTGCACCTGATAGTTTGGTAACTGCTTTTAACTTAACACCCATGACCGGTTACAGCGACCCAACGCATGATAACTACGGAAACTATGCAGATGCTTCAGGCTCTGTTTTATGTTATATCCCTAAGCACTATGTAAAAAAGACTCATGATACTGCCGCACCATATAACGGTCTTAGAATAGATATAAGCGGTGGAGCGGATGTTGGCTATGCTCTTCCTAGATGTTTTGTAAATAACGGGGTAGAAGTAGCCGGTATTTTCGTTGATAAGTTCCAACTTGGAAAAGAGGGAACAGTTGGAGTTTCAAAAAGAAACCTTGATCCGGTAAGTACAGACAGTGCTCACAACCCTATCAGTGCCTTAACTGCAAATGGACAATCACCAGCACAACGATATGACGGGATGTATGCAGCTGTTAAAAGCAGAGGGGACAACTACTCTCTTGAGTCAATATTTGTCTTTACTATGCTTGCAGACCTTGCTGATGCACACTATCAAGCGTGCTTTAGGGCTGGAGATTTTTCAAGTTGTGCTTGGGCTGATGTTGCACCGTATCAACCAAAAGGTTGTAATAATAACGCTCTTGCAGATAATAATGATGCATCTGTTACATACACTGGCTCTGGATACAGCAACTGCGGATTGACCGGTGGAGTACCTGATGCTGTGTTTGCAAAAATCACTCATAACGGTCAAAAGTGTGGTGTGGCTGACCTTAACGGTAACATGTGGGAGGTTGTGGCTGGATATATCACTGATGCTTCAGGAAACCACTTTGTGCTTAAAGAGAGCGTGGATATCAAAAGCTTAATCGCAAGTGCTGCTTATGATACTGCGAACTATGATGCGATCACTATTCCGCTTACACTTGATAGCACTCAAGTTGCCTTTGGAAATGGTACCAATCAGTTCTTTAGCGGTAGCACAGATAGAAACTCTGATGCGTACAAGCTTGATAATATCGGTCTGCCTATGGCTGATACAGCAGTGAGCTCAGGTGGTACTGCTAGATATGGTCAAGATGGTTTTTGGAGATATCAGACTAACTCAATGTGTCCGATTGCCGGCGGTAATTGGAACAACGCTGCTCTTTCCGGTGTTCGCACTCGGTATTTGTACGACGCTCGCGCGCATTCGGGCCGCGGTGTGGGTGGGCGTGCCTGCTTGATTCCTTCGGTAGCAGGGTGACAACCCTGCGATAATTAAGGTCTAAAAGGGAGAGTATGACAATTAGTGCTGAAACAACTTTCGTAAGAAAGTATATAGACTTTTTGAAGCAGCTTAATATGTACCTCAATCACTTTCCGAGGCACGAAAAATATGCACTTGCTCAAGCAATTAGACAAGATGCATATCGTGTTTTTGACTTGATGGTTGAGGGACAAAAGAAGTACTACAAAAAGACAAGCTTGACTGAGCTGGATATCACTTTTGAACAGCTCAAGTCTAAGTTTTTGTTGGCGTACCGCCTTGGATATTTTCAGTTCAAGGATGGGAAAACAGATAGCAAAAACCCTACCACAATGAGTGAGAAAAGGTTTGCCGTTCTCTCAAGAATGGCTGATGAGCTGGGTCGCATGATTGGCGGCTGGATAAAGAAAGTTAAAGAAGATAAGAAATGGTAGTACCATCAGGCATCATACGATCATGTCTGTGTCCGATTGCCGGCGGTAATTGGAACAACGCTGCTCTTTCCGGTGTTCGCACTCGGAATTTGAACAACACTCGCACGAATTCGAGCAACAATGTGGGTGGGCGTGACTGTGACTTTACTTCCTCGCAGCTTAACAGCTTGTGGAGTGACAGGGATATGATGTCTGGCTTTTTAGCGAAATATTTTAAAACCTCGATTGTGGTAGGCGATAAAGCCGAAGCTCTAAAGGAAATATGTTTGAAGCGGCGTGGGAATTTGTATGAAGAGATCATAAGTAGTGAAAATATGTTTCAAGCTTTTAAAGACGCAAAAAGCAGCAAAAGAAACAACAAAACTGTTTATGAGTTTGAGTTGAATTTTGGCAGAGAGATGGGTGACTTGCTCCTGGAGCTACAAAAAGGAACCTATAAGCCAAAGCCGTACAATAAGTTTTATGTGTATGAGCCAAAAAAGCGTGTTATATACGCTCCAGCTTTTAGAGATACAGTTGTACAGCATGCTCTTTATAGGGTTGTATATCCTATATTTGAAAGGACATTTATAACTCAATCTCATGGTTGCAGAAGAGATCATGGTTGTCATAGCGCAAGCGATTATCTTTTAAAAAGGATGAGAGCTTGTGACGGTGAGGAGTATTTCCTCCAGCTAGACATAAAGAAGTATTTTTACTCTTTTGATAGATCAGTCTTGAGAAAGCTTCTTGAGAGAAAGATAAAAGACAAAAGAGTAGTTGATCTTCTTATGATGTTTGCAGATTTTGAGGGGGACAGAGGTGTTCCTATAGGGAATCTTTTGTCTCAGCTGTACGGTCTTATATATCTTAATCCGCTTGACCACTTTGTGAAGCGAACCCTCAAGGTTAAGAACTATGTGAGATATGTTGATGATTTTGTGCTGATTGGTCTGAGCAAGAGCCAAGCAAATTTGTATCTTGAGCAGATTAAACTCTTTTTGAAAAATGAGCTTGGGCTTGAACTTTCAAAAGCGACCAGGGCAAAGATCAAAAAGGGAATAAACTTTGTCGGGTATCGAACCTGGCAGAGTCATCGGCTCGTTAGAAAGTATGCGGTTCATAAGTTTAGAAGAGCTTGTGTGAGAGGAAAGGTTGAGTCTGTGATCAGCATGATAGGTCATGCAAAAGATACGCAGACCATACCTCACTACAAAGAGATTTTAAAGGAGTTTGGTATGACTGAAAAACTACCTAAAAAACTACAAAGGAGTATGGCGTGAGCAAAAAATACTATAGGTTTAACGACCTAAAAACAGATGATGCGGTTCTTAGCCTTGTCTTTCATAATATAGACAATGAGAAGATAAAAGTTTACAAAGCTGATGATGTAAAGGTATGTTTTATCGATGCAGATACTGCAGAACATGACACTTGGCTTGCAGCTCAGCTTGTTGATATGACAGAGATCACTTTTGATGAGTTCTTTGTTTTGAGATCACAAAGCAAATCATGGCAGCTTGAGTGGCAATTCACCAAAGAGCTGAGACAAAAAGAGCTTGATGATGCAGCGGTCGCAGTCAATACTATTGAGTATGATGCGAACGAAAGTGCAATGGATAGAGTTGATAGGGTTTTGACTCTTGCTGGCTGGAAGTTTAATCAGGCTTTGGCTGCCGGTGCAACTGCTGCGGAAGCTTACGAGGCTGTTTATAAAATCACTGTGCCTTGGAAAGGCAGAGATAGCGAGTTCCATGATGTGCAGATTGAGAGCTTGGCAAAAGCTCAAGAAGCTGCAATTAACAACATGAGGGTTGTTTGGGAGAAGTACGAATGATAGTCGCATTTTACAAGGTTGGCCATGACGGTGCGACACTTGTCGATAAAGCTATCGCATGGTGGACTAGCGGTTTAAAATCGAAGTTCAACAGTGAGTGGAAAAAGAGCTACTCTCATGCTGAGATTGTTTTTTCAGATGGAGTTATGATCTCATGCTCTCCAAGAGAGGGAGATGTTCGAGCTAAGAAACACACAAAAAGTGATGATCACTGGGACTATCTTGATTTAAGTGGTCTTGATGAAGAGACCGCTCGTGCTTTTGCCGACACTCAAGTCGGTAAAAAGTATGACTGGCTTGGAGTTGCTGGTTTTGTGATAGGCGTAAGAGAAAACGAGAAAAGATGGTTTTGCTCTGAGCTTAGCACTAAAGTACTTCAAATAGGTGGGTGCATCAAGCTAGGAGATATCACTCCAGCTAGAGTAAGCCCTAATAGACTCTATACACTTTTAAAAAGGAGATAACATGGCATCAAATTTCGGTGTAAATACTATAACTACGGTAAATGCGGCTAGACCTATCAGGATAAACTCTTCGACTCCTATCGGTATCGCTGCATCTGTTTTGCTTGACGCAAATGTGGAAGCGGAGGCGGCAATCTCAGAGAAGCTAAATGCTGATGATGGAATGCTTTATTATGGAAGTCCTGATGAGGCTCTTGAAGATTTCAAAGAGAACCTTGGGACTGTTAGAAATGCTCTTGATGGTATCGCTGATCAAAATGTAAACGCACCGGTTGTGCTTTCGTTGGTTCAGATTGACCAGACTCAATACGATGCAGGAGCTCCAGAGGATACTTACGGCGACCCGGCTGTAAAAAGTGATGTTATCACTGCGGTTGGCAACTTGAGAAAATCGGGTGCTAAGTTTGGGGTAAAACCTAATCTGATTATTGCACCGTTCTTTTCACATGATCTTGATATCAATGCTGAGATGAAGTCAGTTGCTGATGCGTTGCTTGCAACTGGTATCGTTGACTTAAACGCTGCAGATGAAGCGGATGTGAACACTCAAATTGATAACTACGGTACTAAAAGATTGCTACTTTGTGATCCTTATGTAAAGGTGTGGGATACGGTTGCAGATGCAGGAGCCTATGAGCCGTCTTCAGCAAGAATCGCAGGAATGATCGCAAGAACTGATAGTGAAGTCGAGTATGGTTGGGCGGACTCATTTTCAAACAGAGTTGTAAACGGTATCAGTGGCTCTAAAAGAGATATTGAGTTTACTCCAGGGCAAGAGTGTGAAGCTGATAGACTTAGAACTAAGGCTGTTACTACTCTTATCAGATACAACGGTTTCAGAGCTTGGGGTGGTGAGACTACTGATATTGATCCTATTTGGCAAGACCTTACTAGAGTGAGAGTTTTTGACCGTGTGTGTGAAGCTGCTTTGGATGGACTGTTTTGGGCTATTGATAGAAGAGCTGATATCTTGAAGTCTGCTAAAGACTCAGTTGAGCAGATGTTACTTGCTCTCAAAGGTTCATCTGTGCTTCTTGGTTTCAATGTGTACTGGGATCCAGAGAAAAACACAAGAGCGAATATCACTGCAGGTAAGTTCTATATGGTCGCAGAGATGCAAAACATGCCAATCGTCAAAAGACTAGAGGTGAACTTCAGCTATGTTGACAAATACGCTGATGTTTTAATCAAGCAAATTTCATAATAGGAGTTAAATATGGCTGATGTAAGAAAATCACAAACAATCAACGGAGCGGTGCTTTTTGTTGAGGGTCTTGGGTTTATAGGTACAACCTCCGAGGTTGAATTGCCGGCGATTGAGTTTGAGACTTTTGAGGGGAACGGCGGAGTTTACAAAAGAGAGATAAATACTGCAATGCTTAAGGCTTTGACTACAAAGATGAAGCTAAGTGAGTATAACAAGGTTCTTTATGAATCTATGGCAAAACACTTCACGGAAGAGACTCAAATCTATGTGAAGTGGAATGTTAGCGGTAAAAAAGGGAACTTCTCTCATGTGGCTACATTTAGAGGAGAGATCAAGAAGTTTACTCCTCCAAAAGTTGAATATGGAAAAGAGATAGGTGTTGAGCTTGAGCTTGCAAACTCATTTTATAAGCTAGAGGAAGATGGAAATACTAGAGTATTGATTGACCTTGATGCTTATGTGTGTGAGATTGACGGTGTGGATGTTTGGCAAGAGCTGAGAGAAAATATTTTATAAGGAGTAAAGCGTGGAAAAAGTGCAAATCAACGGAAAAGATGTAGAGGTAAGAGAGCCAAAAGTTAGAGACCTAAGAGCGGTCTCTCAATATCAAAGCGAGGAAGATAAAGAGGTTCACTTGATCTCTAATATCACCGGGCTTACTACAGATGAGATTGATGATCTATCAATCAAGGAGTATAGAAAGCTCCAGGAGAAACTGCAAGGTTTTTTATCATAATCCCTTGGAGAGATGTAGTCTCTGGCATATCTAAGCTGGGGGCTGCTTTCAACCAGGGGTATGGTGAGTGTCTTGAGATACCTATAAGCGATTTTATAACTTTAAACGCTGAGGCTAATGAATTAAACAGTAAATAAAGGGTCTTTAAAGACCCTTTGTTGGCTGTTTAAAGAGGAGTTAAAATGGATAAAATTAAATTTGGTATAGAGATTGGGGCAACTGTCTCGTCTTCTTTGAAATCTTCTATTGGCGCTGCCTATAAGAGCATAGATGGTTTAAAAGACAAAGTTAATCTTTTAAATACTCAAAGAGTAAGCCTTAGAAAGATTAATACTGAGTCTTCAAAGGCTGAGCTAAAAAAAGTAAACAAGCAACTGCTTCAACTAAAAAAAGATGCAATTATTAAAATAAAGCTTGAAGCAAAAAAGCAGGAGCTATTAGATCAAAAAAATGCAATACTTGGACTTCTTGGTTCAGCGATGGTTATATCTGCTCCGATATCAGCTCAATTAAATGTTGAAAAAGCTCAAGGGGAAATAGCATCACTTGGCATAGATGAAAAAGGCATAAGTCTTATAACTGAAGCTGGTAGAAAATTTAGTTCAGAGTTTGCAGGTACCACAACTCCAGATTTTATTAGAGCAAGTTATGACATTAAAAGTGGTATAGCCTCTCTTGCCGATGAGGGAGTTGCACAATTCACAAGGCTTTCAGCTATGACTGCAACTGCTACAAAAGCAACTACTGCAGAGATGACAAAGCTTTTTGCTCTAGGTCATGGAATATATAGAGATCAGTTTGATAGCGACTTTGAGTTTGGTGAGAAGTTTAGTAGTGCGATATCTGCATCAGTGCAAGCTTTTAGGACTGATGGTGCGGACTTGAGTGCTGGTTTGAGTACTCTTGGTGCAACTGCTACCAAGATGGGTGTAAGTCTTGCAGAGCAGCTGTCAATCCTTGGTAATGCAAAAGGTGCATTCAATAGCTCATCTGAAGCAGCTACATCCTACCGGGCTTTTTTAGATGGAGTCGGAAAAGCTCAAGAGAAACTAGGATTACAGTTTACTGACTCAGAGGGAAAAATGCTCCCTATGACTCAGATACTTCAAAAGCTACAAGATGAGTTTGGAGACTTGTCTAAAGTTGAAAACATGGATCAGTTAACGGCTGCTTTTGGAAGTACTGAAGCAACAAAAATGATAACAGCACTTATCGATAAAAACAAAGAGCTTGAGCAGAGTCAAAAAGATATATCAAAAGCAATGGAAGAGGGAACAACGCTTACTCAAAAGATGGCTGAAACAATGCAAAGAGGAAAAGGCTTTGAGCTTCTTGGTCAGCAAATCGGAAACCTTGGAGCGAGCATAGGTAAGATATTTATGCCTGCTGCAACTCTTTTGGCTTCAACTATAGGGGTTGTTGTTACCGGTCTTGATGCTTTTATAAACGAGTTCCCGGTTATAAGTTCAGTTGTTGGTGGAGTGGCTCTTGGGATATTTGGTCTTGTAGCTGCGATTAAAATTGCAACTATATCAAAGACTCTATTTCAAATGGCAACAATTACTTTAAGAGGAAGCTTGCTTGCTCAAGTACCTCTTTTAAATACATTAAGATTATCTTTTAATAGATTGAGTCTTGCAAAGGCGAGAACGACAATTCAGACTGCAGCAATGACTGCTAAGAATTGGATTGCTCTTGCATCTCAAAAAGCTCTAAGTGCTGGCTCTTTAGTTCTTGGAACATCACTCAAGGTTCTTGGTGCTGCGGTTGGGTTTGTAGGCAAAACCTTTGTGCGGCTTGGTAGAGCCTTGATGGCAAATCCTATAGGGTTGATTATAGGGGTTATTGCAGGCGGGGCTTATTTGATCTACTCATATTGGGAGCCTATAAAAGGCTTCTTTGGTGGCTTATGGAATGGAGTAAGTTCTATCTTTAGCGGTGCATGGGATGGTATTAAAAAAGGCTTGTCTTTTACTCCTCTTGGTCTGATACTTAGCAACTGGGAGCCAATAAAGCAATACTTCCTTGATCTATGGGATGGACTGGTTGGAGGATTTTTAAAAACCTTTGAAAAGATAGGGAGTGTCTGGAGTGATGTAAAAAGCTTCTTTGGCTTTGGTGGGGATGAAGAGAAAAAAGATATCTCTCTTGGATCAACTAAAAAAGAGGAGTACTTCAAAGATACTCAACTCAAAGAGGTTTATAAGCCAGCTGATATAAAGCCGGTGAACAATAGAAGCTTCACCACCGTTGAGAATAAAAAGACAGTGGAGAGTAGTACACCTGGAACTGCATATAAAGAGTCTGTAGCCAAGAAACCAAAAGAGCCATCAAAAGTAAAGCAAACAGCAGCTGCGGTAATGATAGGAAGTTCGCTTGTTTCAGTTCCTGCAACACCAGGTGAAGCAGCTACTGTTCAACCAAAAGCAAAAACAGAGATGGTGAGCCAAAGCAAGACTGTAAGCTCTCCAGCAAGCTATACGGTTCAGGTTACTTTTGCGGGCGACATAGTTGTGCAGAGCAAAGATGGAAAAGTCGTAGAGTCTGGTGAACTCAAAGACAACATCGAGGAGCAAGTGAGAGTTGCTCTTGCCAGACTAAAAGATGAAAAGAAAAACAGATCATTTGAAGACGAGGTGATTTAATGTATTACTTGATGATAGGAGAGTTCAAGTTTGAACTTGAAAAAAAGCAGCTGGATGAGCTGGGGTATAACCTTGAGCTTGGGTGGAAAAAGGTTGATAGGATAGGAAATAATCCTGCTTATCAATCTGTAAATGCACACACTGAGACACTTGATCTAAAAGCCACGCTTGCACTTAAAAAGCAAGATACTCTTGATGATCTTATGGATTCTGCAAAGTTAAAGCAACCTCTTTTTATGGTTATGGGTTATGGTGAGATCATAGGCAAGGTGCTTATATCAAATATAAAAACAACCAAAAGAGACTTTGTAAAAAACGGAAAGGCTGTTAAGAAAGAGGTTTCAATTACACTATTAAGGTATTACGATGAATAGATATGTTTCAAAAGATGGAGAGAGACTGGATCAGGTTGTTTATGCTCACTACAAGAGCTTAGATGTTTTTAACTCTGTAATGGAGTTTAACAAGCACCTGCAAAACAAACCTATATTGAGTGCCGGTGATGTTGTTTATCTTCCAGAGATAGAAGTGCAAACAAAGGTCAAGGAGCTTAAGTCGTTATGGAATTAAAGCCTATATTTCAGATGCATGCAAACGGAGCTGATGTTACCCAGCAGCTCATGAAAAACAATGCAACAATACAATTCAAAGACGAAGATGGAGGCGTGAGTGATGAGCTTACTATAAAGGTTTATGGTGACTTTGCTAGACCTAAGTACCAGGACGAACTCAAGCTTTGGCTTAGATATAAAGAGAGCGGACTTTTTTACTGTGGCACTTTTAAGGTTCAGACTACAGAGAGGCTTGACGGATATCTGCTTAATATCACTGCTACCGGTGCTGACTTTAGTGAGTCATTAAAACAAAAGAAAAATAAGAGCTTTGAGAATATGAACATTAAAGAGATATGCAAGATGATATCAGCTGAGCATGGCTTGAGTCTAAAAAGTGACTTTGAAGATATCTTTATTATACATCAGGCTCAAAACAACGAAAGTGATCTTCACTTCTTGAAAAGGCTTGCTGGAGAGCTCAACGCTATTTTTGGCATCAAAAACAATACGCTTGTATTTATGAAAAAAACAAAAGATGGGCAAAAGAGTGAAGAGCTCCCTGAGATAACAGTTGATGCCAAAAAAGTCTCTAATATTGCTATAAAACACTCAAACAAGCTTTTATATAACAGCTGCAAGGCTATATGGCACGACACTAAGCAAAACAAAAAAAGAGAGATTATTGTAGGCAGCGGTTCACCGCAACTGCTTCTTGAGGGGAGATTTAAGAATGAAGCAGAGGCTAAGATAAAAGCTACTGCAAAGCTTGACAAAGCAAACCAAGGCATTAAAAGCGGTTCGTTTAAATCTGCTGGTCTTCAAGTATATGCAGGCAGTAGGCTTAATTTAATCAATACAATAGGAGGTGAAGATGATGAGAGCTTCAGCATAAAAAGCGTTAATCATTCGTTTAGTGAAAGCGGATGGACTACATCTGTAGAGTTTGAAAATTAGAGTTAAGTAAGCAAGCGGAGGTTGTGAATGATATCAACGGTGACTTGATTAATCTTCATAGGATCATGCAAACAAGACCGCAGACACTATCGTTTTATCTTAATAATATGCTTATAAGCAGGACTGTGTTTGAGCGGATAAAAAGAGGTCACTGGAAGCCAAGAAACAAGATAGAAAGAGCAGCTTATTGCTACTACCAACTAACCCAGAGCTTTGGCTCAAAAGGTGATAGCTTTGCCATGTCAGCCAAAAGTTGTAAACCTAAGAATATATACAAGAACTTCAAGACCTGGTCTGACAGACTCAAGATGGTAACTATAGAGAATATGAGCTTTGAAAAGCTTATACAGACTTATGATAAAGAAGATGTATTCTTTTACTGTGATCCACCGTATGTGAGCGCTGAGTTTTACTATAAGAACACTGGAGGCTTTGGTCGCAAAGAGCATGAGCTCCCAGCAGAGCTTCTATCTAAAGTAAAAGGTAAGTTCTTGGTTTCATATAATGACTGTGAGCTTGTTAGAGAGCTATATAAAGACTTTAATATTCTAAACACAAAAGAGATTGATTATACACTGGGAGCTAATGCCACCGGAGTTAAAAAGAGTGTTTCTGAAGTGTTTATAAAGAACTATTAAACAGCATTTAAACACCGTTTAATTTTGCACATAAAATGAAAGTATCTAACCCGTTTTAAAGGTTGGACTTTCATTTTAAATACAAAAGACTTTCATTTTAAAAACCGTTTTACAGTATAATCTAACGGCTATTTGTAAAGGATTGGATAAAGATAATATCAACTACGACAAAACGCAACTGCGAACCTCTACTTTTACACCGTATAACGGCGCAAGAAAAACAAAAGATTATGAACGCCTTTGCATCAACAAAGGCAGTGTCATAGTGCTAAAAAGCATTACAAATGAGCAGTTAACGCAGATTCAAAAGGGGGTAGGCGCATTTTTGAGTGAAGGGTTTGGTGAGATCATCATCAATCCGCAGTTTCTTATGCAAGAGGGCTTTGCATTTGAAAAAGAAGAAACATCACAGCCGCTCAAAGATACAAGACAAAAAATAACGCAAACATTTTCAGACCGTACCGTGCAGTTTTTGGCCAACAGGCACAACAAAAAAATAGATACGCTTGATCTTGCCAAAGAGGTAGCGGAGTTTGTAAAAAACCATAAAAAATCTACTTTTGCAAAGATAAAGCCTTCACAGTGGGGCAAGATACGTTCTATCGCCGCAAGTAATGAAGACGATTTTTTAGATGAGATTCAAAAGTATATAAGCAACGGCAGTAAAAAGTGGGAAGAAAAACAAAGAAAAGCATTGATTGACACCGTAAAAAAACACACTATCAATAAACGCTATTTTACTAAGCTGCTAGCTATGAAGATGGGAGGCGACAATGAGTAAGGTACATATCGCACATATCGTGATAGAAGCGCAGACACCGCTCAAAGTAGGCAGTAGCGCGATGGATTTTTTAAACGACGCACCCGTGCAGCGAGACTGGAACGGCTTGCCGATGATACTGGGTACCTCGATTGCTGGAGTGCTTCGAAAAGCATACGGGAACGGTGCAAAGAAGGTTTTTGGACAAGACGAGGGATCAAAGGTGCTCATCTCCAACGCACTGCTTCTTGATGAACATGAAAAGGTGCATGAAGAGCTGCATGAAGAGCTGCATGAAGAGCTGCTTTTGGAAAAATCAAAATTTTTACGGCACTTTGAAACCCTACCCGTGCGTCAACATACCGCCATCGACCATACAGGTACAGCAAAAAACGGCGCGAAATTTGACGAGGAGGTTGTGTACAAAGGCAGCAGGTTTAAATTCAGTATCGAATACATAGAAGATGACACAGAGGGCTTTGAAAAAATTTTGAATCTTTTGGGCAAAGAGACGCTGCGTTTTGGCGGCGGTGCGACAAAAGGGTTTGGCAAGGTCGGCGTCGTTTCTGTCAAAAAAGCGGCGATGGATTTAGCAGAATATACAAGTTCTCTCAATGAGGATATCGGTCAAGAGTATAAGCCCGCTATAGCAGATACGCAATATACCAAATACTCGCTTTGTATAAAACCCGATAACTTTTTTATGTTTGGCAGCGGGTTTGGAGATGATGAAGCGGATATGACGCCCGTGTATGAAAGCGTTGTTGAGTATAACGAAAATAGTGCTAAGCTTAGCAAAAAAAAGGTTTTTATCCCCGCATCTTCTATAAAAGGAGCTTTGTCTCACCGTACGGCGTTTTATTACAATAAAGCACAAGGTGTTTTTGTCGACGAAGTATCAAATCATGATGACTTTACGGGAGAAAACAATGAAGCGGTCAAAGCGATCTTTGGGCATAAAAAAGAGATAAAAGAGGGTGAAGAGCTTGGACAAAAGGGAAAGGTTCTTATAAGCGATTGTTTTAAAAAAGAAAATGCAAGCACAAAAACCTTTGATCATGTGAGTATCGATAGATTTACAGGCGGGGCGATAGATGGAGCACTTTTTCAAGAAAAAACAGTAGCGGCGGACGATGAAAGCTACGACATAGAAATATTGCTTGAAAAAGGTGTAGACGGTGAGTATGTACAAGCTTTTGAGTGTGCACTCAATGATATTTGCAATGGTATGCTGCCCCTTGGCGGAGCGACAACCAAAGGACACGGGGTGTTTAGCGGAAAGTGGAGTAAGAAATGAAAAAAAAAGATATTGTAAAAATAATTAATAAAGACTACAAAGACTATGATGGGTATGTTCAGTTTTCTCATCGCAGAATCGATAAAGAAAAAGATATATTTTGTGATGGCAAAAAAGTAGAAGTGCAAGATGAAGAAGGCTTTATCCTTGAAGCGCATTTTTATAGTAAAACTAAAAATGAATCAATACAAATTAGACAAGTAAACGATAGTTGGCTGATATCTACTACAGATTTAACATCTAAAGAGTATGATGTTACGTGTCAGTCATATATATCTGATATTGAAAAGTTTCCCTATGCAGTCAAAATGGCTCAAATCTGGGAAGAGCCAGAGAATGAGGATGAGTTTTGCGAAAATATGCCTGTATTAAAGCTAAAAAAAGTCGTGTTTGCAGGATTTGAAGGAGGTAAAAAATGAGTATAACTGCACCCTATAACTTTGTACCTTTAAACCAAGAGGTGTTTTTTCCTGATTGGGCGAAGAAAGTGAGCCATGATATCCCCTTTAGTGATGGTGAGAGTGGAAGCATAGATATAACAATCACGGCAGAAACACCTATTTATATTAGAAATCATTATCAAGAAGGCGATGAATATTATTTAGACAAAGAAAAGAAAAGAATCTCTACAGAGTTCTGTCACTATAAAAACCAAGATGGATCAAAAGAATATTATATTCCATCTACAAGCATAAAAGGTATGATTAGAAATATAATAGAAATTATGAGCTTTTCTAAAATAAGAGTTGATGAAAAAACTTTATCTAAACCATTAAGTATCAGAGATATGGTGCAAGATAAAAAAACAGGTGTAATTTTCAATCATCCAATGGTTGCTACAGCACAAAAATGTGGTTTTTTAATAAAAGAAAACGGTAAGTTTTTTATAGAAGATTGCGGTAAAACATTAACTATAAAAGGTGCTGAGATCAAAAAAATGTTTCCTAACTATTCACAGGAACTAGAGACTGCTGAAGAAAAGTATAATACACTGGGTCATAATGCAATACCATTTGTTAAAGAGACGAGAGTAAAAGATGGTAGGAAAACTACTGTAGCACTATATGATAAATCATCCAAAGATAAAGCAGAACTTGTTATGACCGGTTCTATAGATAATAAAAAAAATGAATTTATATTTCACACAAATGGGAGTAAAAAAAGAGTAGATGAAGAAGTATATGAATCATTTAAAAATGTATATTTTTCAAATGAAAATTCAGTAGATGGGCAATATTGGAGAAGACAGTGGGATAATGGTCAAGGGAGAAAAATACCTGTTTTTTATATAGAAGAGAACAAGAAAATAACTGCAATAGGATTAACACAAATATTTAAATTAGCTTATAAAAAAACCATTATGGAAGCTATAAAACAAGATAAAGATGAAACAAAACTTGATTTGTCTGAAACGATATTTGGTACAGAAAAAGAGAACGCTGCTCTAAAAGGTAGAATTAATTTTTCACATATGAAATCTACTTATGTAAGATATGAACAGCTTAAAAATGAAATATTATCAACTCCAAGACCAACATATTACCCTAGTTATATATTTCAATCAAATACAAATGGAAATAAAATACATAGATATATTACACTAATGGATGATTCTTCAGTAATAAGAGGATATAAAAGATATCCTATTCACAATAATATAAAAAGATCTTTTATTGTAGATGATGAAAAAAAGGATATACAAACAAATTTTAAACCATTGGATAAAGGTACTACTTTCAAAGGAAAAGTTAGATTTCACAATCTGAAAAAAGTTGAAATAGGAGCTTTAATATCAGCATTAACATTTCATGGAAATAGTAATTATAGACATAACATTGGTATGGCAAAATCTCTTGGTTATGGAAGAATAAAAATTGATATAGATACCGCTAGTTTAAAGCATACAAGTGAGGAATATCTCAAGTCTTACGAAACAGAAATGGAGTTATTTCAAAATGATTGGATAAGTTCCACTCAAATAAGAGAGCTGTTTTCGATGTCAAATAGTGCAATAGTTAATGACAAAAACCTTAAATATCAAAAACTTGATGAAGATGGAAAAAATGATTTTACAGACGCGAAAAAGAATAAAGATTTTCTTCAAAACTATACTTCCATAGTAAATAATAAAGAGGATAGTTTAAAATCATTTATAGACAAAAGTTATATTGAAAAAGAAAAAGAAAATAGAATCATAGAAAAAGAATGGGAGGTGAGCAAAAAACTTAAAAACATCGCCCAAATAGAATCTTTCATCTCCAAATATCCTGATTCAAAGTATTGTGAAGAAGCAAAAAAACTCATATCTGCATTAAAACAAAAAGAGCTAGAGGAGAAAGAGAGTAAAGCCAAAAAGGAAGTAAGAAAAGCTTTTGACAACCTAGATAAAACAAATGCTAAGCATATAGAGGCTTTTATACAAAAATGGCAAGATATAGACTATGCAAAAGAGTTTATTAATAAACTTCAAATCAAGAATGAAACATCTTCAAATGCAACATCGATAGAAGAGTTAAACACGGTTGATAATGCAAAACGATTTAAAAAGATTCTTGAACAAAACCAAGAGAAACTAACAGAGAGTGAAGAGTTAATACAATCAAATGCTATAAGGGTTTATAACTCGTTAAAAGGTAAGCCCAAGAAAAACTTTTTTAAAGATATTCAACTTGCTCGGTTTTTAGGTAAAAAGTTTGAAGAGAATGTAAAAAGGGAAATATAAATGGTAAAAATTTTAACGATTATATGTTACATAATGGATTAATATGAAAAACTTTAAAAAGTATCAGACAAAAAGGCTCATTGCAACTTTATTAGGCTCTAGTGATATAGGTAGTAAAACATTATTAATAATTTTAGCTTTGATGCTTGTTTTTGCATGGTTGCCCGATGCTATAGCTTTGATGCTGCCCGATGAACCAAAAGCATACGTTATGCTTGGAACTTCTATTTTGATTTTAGTGTTGATTGGGCTGTATGCAAAAAGATTAAAAGATAGCTACGGACTGGATATAGATATAGATAAAAACCCTCATCAAGTGCGATATTTGATACTTTTTTTAAGTAAAAATCCCAGTCCTGATGCGTACAAAGAGTGTGAAACTATTGATGCATTAGGTCAAAATAACTTCAAAATGCCGTTTTTAGCGATAAAACACCATCAATCACGTTTAGAAAAAGTAGCCGTGATAACTTCTAGCGAATCAAAAAGCAATTTTGAAGATTTTAAATTAGCAGCTCAAAAACTCCTCAAAGATTTTGACAGCACAAAGTTAGAACAATATGAAGTAAAAGATTTTGAAGATGCAAAAGAGGTATATGATAAGATAGAATCAGTATACAACAGGTATAAAAAGATATGCAAAAAAGAGAGTGAAATTTTGATAGATGTAACGGGCGGACTAAAAACGGTTTCTATCGCTGCTTCGATGTTAGTGCTTCCTAATGATAGACAGTTGCAGTATGTTACATTCAGCGGTGAAGTCAAAACCTACAATATAAAATATATTAATGAATAACGACATTATTTGTCATTTTTTGGCAATACAATAAAATCAAAAAGGGATCAAATGAAACTTATTCAATATATCGACTTGAAATTCATCAAGCACCAGTGCTATCAAATTGTTACTTTGGCATCATATATAGGTGCATTACAATTGCTTGTTTTTCGTGATGAGAAAGAGTATTTACTGGCTATTTTGCTTTTTGCTGTTGGGTTTGTTGCGACTATAATGCAGCATCGTATCACGCCAAAGCCAAAATTATCTTCTTGTCTTGAGGGTGTACCGCTATATATAGCTGTGCTTTTCCCTATTGTTTTAGTAAGTGCGGTTTTGATGCTATTGAGTGTAGTTTTGCCTGTAGAGTTGGCTTATGATAAGTTTACGATTTTTTTCGTAGGGCTTGTGTTGTTTTTTGGAAGTTTGTTTTATTATTATCATCGTTGCAAAAAAGTTCTTGGCACTATTTAATTACGACAATTTTGACGCTATAAAACTCTATACTTTTGAAAAATAGTTTAAAGGATTATCCAGATCGTAAGATACAAGAGGTTGCTTTGAAAATAAAAGAGATTGAGGAAAAAAAAGAAAATGCACACCAAAAAAAGATTAAAGAGCAAAAACAAAAAGAGCGCACAAAAATTTCACAAAATTTTTTAAAAAAAACTCAATAAAAAGAAGCGTTAGTATGAAAATCATAACCATCTGCGGCATGATAGGTGCCACAAAGCCAAACCCGGACTATCCAAAAAGTTCAACCCAGAAGTATATCCAAAAATCTGTGGCTGATAAAGCATTGTATACCACAAAGATAGCGGGTTTCCCGACACTGAAAAAGGAGCACTACACCAATATGCTGCCGCTTTTAGCAGATAATTTTGATGCGCAGGTCGTAGCACTGGCAACAAAAAAGGCTGAAAAGATACAGCAGGATGTACTTGCATTTGAGCAGCTAGAGAGTACAAAGGTTAACTTTGAAGAGATTAAAAGTGAATCTGAAGGTGACGATACGGAGTATATGAAGCTGTTTGCACAGATAAATACTCTCCTGAACGATAGTGAAGATGAGGTGATCGTGGATCTTTCACACGGGTTTCGACACATTCCTTTGTTGACGCTTGTCGCACTGATCGTTACAAATATCAAAGATACAAAAAAGATCAAGCAGATCCTGTTTGCCAAAGAGATAGAAAAAGATAAAAAGTATGAGATAGTAGAACTTTCCGAGTACCTGGATATCGCCACGGTTTCATACGCTTTGAACTCTTTTGCTCAAAACTACACTATAGCCAATGAGGAGCATCTGCGAACGGACACTTTCAAACCGCTTTTTAAAGCACTGAACCGTTTCAGTCAACATATTTTGGCAAATTCTATCTCCGCGCTGTTTGAGCAAAGGCTCGTAGATAATGTTTTAAACAGTATCAAAAGCCTACAAACCCACGCTTACTATACGCATCTGCAGCCGCTGCTGGCTCCGGTCCAAATCCATTTGACCAAGATAAACAGTTATCGGCAAAGGCTGCCCTATGAGCAGCTGTACTTTTTGAGTGAAGTGTTGTTTGCAAGAAGGTATTATCTCAATGCTATTACCCTGCTGAGTGAATCCATAGCGGCTTATCTGTACGAACACTTTAAAAGGCTGCAGCTGTTAAAAGAGGAGACGATGGAGTATAATGTCTTAAAAGCGGTGGTTGAGTTTGTATCAAAAGAGAGTATAAATACGAAATATCTCAATATAAATGATATATATTTTTATTGTCACAATGAAGCCGCCGTCATGAAACCGCTTGCCGTTTTAATAGAAGATGTGCGGGATCTGCGCAATGACTTGGCTCATGCAAACGGGCAAAAGGCCCTGGAAGATATAGAACAGCAGATTGGCAAGCTGTATGCTCAGTATAAACAGCTTATTGAGAAAGAAGATAAAGCACAATATTTGAGTACGAAAACGGATGCGGAAAGTGAGGCGTGCCGCTACGCTGTATCCATTTTCGAAAGGTGGATCAACTCGGTGATGTATAAGTTGTTTCAAAATGTCGGATTTAAGACGCTTTTTGAAAAAAACAGGCTGTCAACTATAGAAAACGATGAGAAGCTGCCTGCCTCCTGGAATATACCGCAAAAGAGAGATAGAAGCCAGCAGCAAAACAGGTTTCTTAAGTTGTGTAGAGAGTACTTAGATGTCAAAAATAACAAACAGCAACGCAAAGAGGTCATGCAAAAGTTTTATCAAGAGTTTTCATACATGATGCACAACAAGTGAGGTAAAAAGGAGGGCAATGGATAGTTTAATAGACAGTTTAATCACATTTTTCAATAGCGACGCATGGATGGGTGCGGATGGGGTGATCACGCTGCTGACCCTCATAGCAGCCGGGGGCAACCTGTTTTACTCCATGCGACAAAATAGCAAAAAAAAGAAGCTCATACGCATCCGCTTCCAACACAGTGAAACCGGGGAGCGCTTTGACGTGGAGGAGTTGATACGCGAACACTTCAGGCGCTCGGAAGTGCAGGGGATCTTGCGCAACAAGCTCAAAGAGGGGATCGCGCAGTTTGATATCGCCTATCTCTCGGACAAAAAGTACCTGCGGGATGTTTTTGCCGTGCAGCAGGGCAAAAAGGATGAGCTGGTTATCCGCATCGGTAGTGATGAGTTGAAACTTTTTAAAGAGTTGCCAAAGGTGGATCTATGAAGATAAAACCGCAGATAACAAAAAGCTATCTGCTCTATATGGGCTATAGGGTCGCCGCCTTGGTTTTCATGACAACGGCGATATATGTGGGGATTTTTGCCGCCACGCCCGATCTGTGGCTGGCTCTGGGACTGTTTGCCGGCGGAGCGGCGTGCAGTGCGGGGCATATCTGTATCAAACCTGTACCGCCGTTGGCGCGCTGCCTGGACGATGCCGGGAGCGTAGAGAGCTTCGCTGTACAAATGGCACTGATCGCGGCACCCTGCCTGGTGGCGATCGCCGTGATCTCTCCCGACTCCGCACGGGATGAGGTCACGGCTGTATCTGCCGCCTGCGCCCTTTTTTTTCTCGCCCTTGGGCGCTACCTGCAGCGCTGCAAAAAGCGTTAAAATATCATCAACAAAACACGAAGGGGACACCCCGAATTAGTGTAGGAACTCAAACTTGAGGAGGATCCTATGGAATGGTTGTCAGCAGATAATGGACCGGCGTTGTTAGTATTGTTCATATTGGCACTGTTTGCAGTAGCGGGAGTTGTGCGGGGATTGCTGGGTGATGAAGCGTGAGCAGTGGCTTTTTTCCACGCTTTTTTTCCCATTTTTCCTGCTCCAGAAAGATACTCAAAACCTTGTCCAAGAAATTTACCACCCATCAAAGTCCCTCATCCAGCCATTGCATAATCAAATCCATCACCCCCTAAAACATCGCTCATACCTTCAAAAGTCTGTTCAGCGGATCCGCGTCCATACCCGCATGGTCCGAAATCTTTTCCGTACTTGTTTTTTGCCAGCGCTTTGGCTGCATCACGGCTTTGAAAACTTGCCGCAAGCTGCGCAACCCCTTAAAATCGGGTCAAACTGTAATAAAGGCAAAGCCAAAAATAGAAGGGTAGAGGTGGTAGTTTCAATCCCCTTAAAATCGGGTCAAACTGTAATAGCACCTTCACCCCTGTTTTTGGGAGTTTGCTATCCTTAAACAAAGCTTTAAAGTTGATTTTCAGCGTTGCTTCAGAATAATCCTCCCGAAAAACAGGGCTTTGCGAAGAATCTATCACGAAAATAAATCTTAAACGAAACTTTTATATCAAACATACGGCGTTGTTAATGAACTGTCATATTATAAACTATTTACGGTTATAGCTCCCTGAAAGATCAAAAATCAAAAAGTGACAGATAGTGTCGCTGTATTGTGGTGTAATAGCGCTTGTAATTTCACACCAAAAGGACAATCATGAAAAAACAGACGATTCTGACCACCGCATCCCTTGCTGCCGCTGCGGTACTTTTTAGCGGCTGCGGGATCAAGACCAACGAGTACTCCGTCTCCGCGGACAACGTATCGCAGCTGCGAACCTATGAGGGGGTGAAGCTAAACGTCGGTGAGTTCACGGCCAAGACCGAGGATGAGAGCCACATCACCTGCCGTCTTTCCGAGACGATCACCACGCCGCAGGGGGAGAGTTTTGAAGAGTATATCAAAAACGCGCTCATCTCCGAGCTCAAGCTGGCGGGGCTGTATGACAGCGGTGCGGAGCTGACCGTCACGGGCAGGCTGGAGCGCATCTACGGCAGCAGCGTATTGGGCAACGCATACTGGGAGTTTGAGACGACGGTGCACTCCTCCAACGGCGAAAGCATCAGCGTCAAAACCCGCCGGGAGTATCCATCGTCCTATTTTGCCGCTACGGCGTGCAACAACATGGCCACCTCCTTTAGCTCCTCGGTGCGCAAACATGTCGGCGATATGATAGGGCACAAAGATTTCGCGAAACTGCTGCGTTAGGAGAGCGTGATGTGTGATACGACAGATGATATCATCGAGGGGTTCGCAGCCGGTGTTCTTATCGCGGTTGTTGTGTATTTTTTCCCGTTTTTTCCCTTTGCGATTGCGGGCTATGAGATCGGAAAAACGATATGGGATATCAATCTGATCAAATGGGGGTTGGCCCTTGCGTTATTTGTCGGAGCGTTCCTGGCTTCGCTGCGTTTTAGCTCCGTGGGCAGATACCGGGGAGGGAAGATAGCGCTGCTCTATCTGGGCGCTATCCCCCTGTACTATCTGGTCCACGCCATCTTCCCCGAAAACAAAGTGGCTTTTGCTTTTATCATGCTTATAGAAAAGCTGGTGGGGTGGCTTTTTAGCACCTGATCAGTGGGTGGAGCGAAACTTTTCCAGCTCCTGCTGCTCGATGACGGGCGTGAAGCTTTGGGGCATATGCACGTCATAGTACGCCTTGATCAGTCCGTAGACGATCGCTCCGGCAAAAAGCAGCAGCACGATCAGATTGACCGTTCTGCGCTTGTGCAGGGATTCATGGTTGTTATAATCTTCAATATCCTGTAGGGTTGGTTCCATTATATTATCCTTTGTACTACTTTGTAAACATATGTTCAATATGTTGCTTCAACTATAGCACCTTAGTGTTAAGCGTTTGTTAATTTTGCCTGCGATGTGCTACAATTTGGCAAAAAAAGGATACCCGTGTCCAACGTCGTCACCGTCAGCGAACTCAACGAACAGGTCAAATCCCTCATGGAAGCCACCTTTACCCACATCATGGTCGAAGGGGAGATCGGGCGGGTGACGTACCACGCCAGCGGGCATGTGTATTTCAACATCAAAGATCAAAACAGCTCTTTAAAATGCGTCATGTTCCGCTCCAACGCCGCGCGGCTGAAGTTTCGTCTGGAGCAGGGGCAGCATATCATCATCAGCGGCTCCTTGGGCGTGTACAAACCCCGGGGCGAATACCAACTCTACGCGGTCAATATCGAACCCTACGGCGCCGGGGCACTTGCCGTGGCGTATGAACAGCTCAAAGCCAAGCTCAAAGCAGCGGGGTATTTTGAGGATAAAAAGCCCATCCCCAAACATATCTCCCATATCGCCATCGTCACCAGCAAAAGCGGGGCGGCGATCGCGGATATGTTCAAAGTGATCGACAAGCGCTGGCCGCTGCTGAAAGTCACGCTGATCGATACGCTGGTCCAAGGCGAAAACAGCGCCGCTCAGATCGCGCGCCACATCGCCTACGCTGACACCCTGGGCGCGGACGTCATCGTCGCCGGGCGCGGCGGGGGCAGCATCGAGGATCTGTGGGGCTTTAACGAAGAGGCGGTAGCCGAAGCGATCCATCGGGCAAAAACCCCCGTCGTCAGCGCCGTGGGGCATGAAGTGGATACGCTCATCAGCGACTTTGTGGCTGATCTGCGCGCGCCCACGCCCAGCGCGGCGATGGAGATGATTTTGCCCGATAAAAACGAAGTGCTGTTTGGCATAGATGAGTTGATGACGCGCTATAAGCGGGCGATGGAGCATAAGCTTTCGCAGATGCAAACGCAGTGCGAGAGCCTGCGGGGCGAATTTGAGCGCTACTTTCCCGCCAGAAAACTGCAGCTGCAGCTAGAACAGATCACCTCTTTGCGCCAAACCTTTGGCAGAAACATCCGCTACAAGCTCCAAACCCAGCAAAGCAGGCTTGATGAGCTGCGTGAGCGCTACAGGCTCGCCGATCCGAGCACGAAAGTACCCGCACACAGCGCTTTTATCGTCAAAGGGGAGAAAAAAAGCTCCCTTGCACAGATCAAAGAGGGCGAAACCTTCCGCCTGGAGGATGCCACGACGGCGATCGAGGCGAAAGCTTTGAAAAAGGTAAAACTTTCTTAGTAACTTGTCTGTAACCGTCTTTGCGTACAATACGTTACCCGTGCGCAAAGGATAGCAATGGTATATATCTACAAATGTCTTGATTGCGGCTTTGGATGGAGCGAGGTCGATACCGACGAAACCATCTGTCCGGGCTGCAAAAGCGACAACATCGTCGTGGTAAAATCCTCCAAATAGGAGGTTTTACCCTTTACAGCAGCTTCTCCACCTGTGCGCATAACGCTTTTTGATCCAGGTATTTGGGCCGGTATAGGTAGTTTTTGACGTTTGTGTGAAACATTCCGTCCTCTATGGCTTGGAGCATGACCGACTTGGCTTTGGAACGAAACAGCAGTAAAAACTCCGTATCTTTGTAGCGCTCTTTCAGCAGCGGCAACTCTTTGCGCAAACCCTTCATCTGGTAATCGAGTATGATCAGATCCAAAGGTTGCTTCTCTCCGCTTAAAAGTTTGCTGCAGTGCGTATACCCTTTGACCTGCAGCTCCCTGTTGTGGTTTTCAATATTTTGTTTGATCTGTTCGAGTTCGTTGAGGCTTTCGGCGACGACGGTGATCATCTTTCGGGTGCGGTTTTGAAGCAGTTGCAAAATCTCCAGCAGCTCTTTGTACAGAGGGTTTTCCTGGGTGAGCTCCCCGTGTTTGAGGTAGTATTTCAAAAAGCCGTGGGCACTGAGGGGTTGGGCGACTTTCTTTTTTACAAAATGGCTGTAGATCGTAGAGGAGGTGCCGGCCGTACTCCACAGCAGCTTGTCAAAGCGGTAGCACTTGTGGTGCAAAATCGCCTGCAGGTCCTTTTTGTACTGCTTTCTTGTGGAATTGAATGTTAATTCGAATTTGTCGTGGTGGAGGCTTTTGTAATCGGCCATTAAAAGGTTGTTTTTCTCAATCGCCTGCTCCACTTGTCGGCATTTGCTTTGCAGCGCCTGATACTCCCGCTGCAGTTTTTCGTAGCCTTTGGAGTTTTCCTTGCCCTTTTGCTTCTGCAGCATCGCTTTGTACTTTTGCAGTTTTGTGGCGGCACTTTGCAGATAATCACTGTATTTTTGGGTTTTTTCAAAAAGCTGTTTGTAATCTTTCTGTTTGTCCAAAAAGATCGTCTCAAAGAGTTCCCGCCGCTGTTTTTGGGAACTGACCGCCAGGGAGCGGTAGCGTTTCTCCAACTCTAAAATCTCCTGTTGCAGCGCTTGCAGTTCGCGGGTGGAGATGCCGGGGTCGAGTTTGCGGAGGTAGTTGAAACTCAGCTCCAAAAACTCTTTGAAGATGAAGTAATCGAGCTTTTTATTACTGTTGATCAGCTGCATATTGCTTTCTATCAATTCGTTAAATCCCGTAAAGTAGCTGGTGACGCAATCTTTGACGCTCATGCGCGTATCGACCTTCTTGCCCGTTTCCACGTGCTGGGCGTCGATCCCTTCGCTTTGTTCGGACTGGATGCTGCGTTTGCTTTGGGGGTCAAGCTTGTTCAAGATGGGGATGATGACGCTGTTTAAATCGTTTTGCTTAAAGGGTTTTTCGATCACTTGGACATTGTCGTAGCGGTGGGAGATTTGGCTCAATCCCTTGATATCGTTTGACATCATCACCACTTCAAAGTTTTCCAGCATCATCGCCTTATCCAGCTGGGTGACAAAATCGATACCGTCCATGACGGGCATGTGGATATCCACAAAAAGCAGTTTGAGCGTATCCATATGTTCGGTGACGTACTCCAGGGCTTTCTTGCCGTTGGAAGCTTCGTGAAACTTTTCACACCCCACGGCACCGAGCTGCTTTTGCAAAATCTTGCGCATGGTGATGCTGTCATCGACGATAAGGATCTCTTCGCTAAAGCTGTTGTGCTGCACCTGCCGTTTGCTCTCCACCAGTTCCAGCAAAGGGATCAGGATCGCTTCTCGCTCCTCCTGTTTGAAGGGTTTGGGGATAACGCCGGTGACGTTGAGTTCATCGATGAAACTTTGCTCCAGGTTCAAAATCTCCGTGGAGGAGAGGATGACGCTGTATTTTTCATACAAGCCCTTTTCGCGCAGGGCTTTGATCAATTCCAAGCCGCCCATGACGGGCATATTGATATCTAAAAAGATGCAATCTATCGGCGTATCGCCCTTTTCGATCATATCCAAGGCTTCCTTGCCGTTGCCGGCTTCGTAAAAGTTGTGTTTTCCAAGGGAGGAGATAGCGTTTTGCAGCACTTTACGCATGGTCAGGCTATCATCGACGAGAAGAATGTTCAGCATAATATTTTTTTATAAAACCCTATTTACATATTTTATTTTCGGTAATGTTAGCAAAGCAAAGTCTCATGAGTGTCTCACGGGGTCCTTACTTTTTAATAAAGATTAAAGTATAGCTTGGGGGAGTGTCAAATTTGTGTAGAAAGGGGGTCGGTTTCGTTATTTTCGGAGGGTTCATTACCGTCGGTAACAACTTGCCGCTTGGCGTCGGAATCGCCGGTTTTATTTTCCTGCTTTACCGCTTCTTGCTGGGCGCGCATCTCCAGCATCATCGCCGTCGCGGCGACTTTAAAATCGGTGGGGCTGGGATTTGCAGGAGCCATGGCGGCGGATTTGACTTGGCGCATCTTTTCGGCGGTGGCTTCGGGGGAACCCTCGGAACCAAGATCGATGGGGACCTCTCCGCCTATGGCGTACATTCTGCCGTCAGGACCCTTTTGGTACGTGTAGTTTGCCCCGCCGCTGACCACGCCGGCACCCGCGGCAACGTGGGCCGCCTCATGGGCGCGTACCTCCGCGTCTCTGGCTTTGAGTTCGTTGACCATTTCGCGAAGGGCGGGATCGTCGAGATAGGAGGATTGCGACGAATTTTTTGTTTCCTTTTCCTTCTCGCCGTTTTGAAGCGGTGCCGCAGGGGTACCTTCCTTTGGCTCCTGATCACCCGATACGCGGTTTTGTACGGGGGCGGGCTGTATCGATTGCAAAGGTGTTGTTACTGCGTTAAAACTCCCGATTTGCATCTTTACTCCATAGATTTTCAGATATTATCATTATAGCATATCTCCTTGGTTAACCACCCGTTAACCCTGTATTTACTCCGAGTTAACGCAGGGGTGTTATACTTTCAATAACACTCAAAAAAAAGTGAGGTAACGGGAATGATTAGACAGATATTACTTGTCGGTGCTATTGCGGCCCTTGGACTCAACGCCGCGCATATCGATTTTCAATATGCCGATTCGGTCCAAAAGCGGGTAGCACCCAGCAATTCACGGCAGATCCTGTCTTTTAACGACAGTATCAAAAAAGCGATGCATTCGGTGGTAAACATCTCCACCAAGAAAACCACCCGCACCAATTTCGCGGGCAGTCCGCTGGGACGGATGTTTAACGACCCCTTTTTCCGGCAGTTTTTCGGACAGAACTTCGGCGGAGCGATCCCCAAAGAGCGGGTAGAGCGCTCCCTGGGGTCGGGGGTTATCCTCTCAAGCGACGGCTATATCGTCACCAATAACCACGTGGTGGAAAACGCCGACGAAATTATCGTCGCGATCGGCGAAAGCGACAAAGAGTACAACGCCGAAATCATCGGCAGCGACAAAGACAGCGATCTGGCGCTGATCAAGATCGACGCCAAGGGGCTGGAGCCTATCAAGATCGCCGGGAGCGATAAGCTGCTGGTGGGAGATGTGGTTTTTGCCATCGGCAACCCCTTCGGTGTAGGCCAGACGGTAACACAGGGGATCGTATCGGCGAAAAACAGAGACAGAGTCGGTATCAACCGCTATGAAAACTTTATCCAGACCGACGCGTCGATCAACCCCGGCAACTCCGGCGGAGCGCTTATCGACAGCAGAGGCGTACTTGTGGGGATCAACAGCGCGATCCTGACCAGAAGCGGCGGCAACAACGGGGTCGGTTTCGCGATCCCCGCGGCGATGGTCAAAGATGTCACGTCCAAACTGGCAAAAAGCGGTAAGGTGGAGCGCGGTTATCTGGGGGTTTCGATCCAGGATCTGAGCAAAGACGCCAAAGAGGTGTATGAGCACAAAAAAGGCGCGCTGATTCTCAACGTCGCCGAAGATACGCCCGCGGCGAAAGCGGGGCTGAAGCGGGGCGATCTGATCTACGCGGTTGATGGCAAAAAGGTCGAAGGTGCCAGCGAATTGACGCGCATTATCGGCTCATACAATCCCGGGGAAGAGATAGCACTCTATATCGAAAGAGATGGTGACAATATGAAGCTCGATCTGCAACTGGCATCGAGACAAAACGCCATGAGCGCCAGTGAAAACGGGCTGGTAGAGGGCTTGAAACTCAGCCAGATCAATCGTGATATCGCCCGCAAATTCCGCTTGCCAAGCGGTGTAAACGGCGTACTGGTCGTGGACGTGGAGCCCAACAGCGAAGCGGAGAAGCTAGGCTTCCAACCCGGGGATATCATTATCCAGATCGAAAGCAGCGAGATAGAAACCCTCGGAGACCTTTCCAAAGCGCTAAAACGGTATAATGGCAAAAAAAGAGTCTATATCAACCGATACGGACAGACCCTGATGCAGATTTTGGAGTAGTGTAGATGATACAGGTATTGATGATCGAAGATGACTTGGAGTTGGCAGAGGTGATCACGCGGTATTTGAAAAGTTTCGATATCGAAGTGACCAACACCGACAGTCCCTATATGGGGCTGTCTTTGCTGACGCAAAAGCAGTTCGATCTATTGATACTTGATCTGACCCTACCCGAAATGGATGGGTTGGAGGTGATCATCAAGATCCGCGAAACCTCTTCGATCCCCATCATCATCTCCTCAGCCAGAGATGATATCCTCGATAAGGTGATGGGGCTTGACCGGGGTGCGGACGATTATCTGCCCAAGCCCTACGACCCCAGAGAGCTTGAGGCCAGAATCAAGTCGGTATTGCGACGAAAAAGCGATAGCAACGAGAACAAACCGGTTCATGAAAACATTCTTTTTGAAGTAGACAATAGCACTATTCGGTTCCGGGGCAAAACCCTGGAGCTGACCTTGGCGGAGTTTGATATCCTCAAACTTCTTATCGATCGGAAAAACGCGGCGGTTTCGCGAGAAGAGTTTATCTACGCGAGTGATCATATCGATGATAGCAGCAGTTTGAAAAATATCGACGTGATCATTTCGCGCCTACGCAGTAAGCTTGCAGCCGTCGATGAAGACAGACAGTATATAAAATCCGTTCGCGGAGTGGGGTACGGGCTTTTTGTATAGAGGCAGCACTATATGAAAAATACCTCCATCACGACCTTTGTTCATATCTCCTTTCTTTTAGCGTTCGTGGTGATGATCACGGCGTTTGTTCTGTTTATCCAGTATGACAAAAAGCATTTCTCCTTGGAGCAGAAAAAACGCTACCAGCTCATCGCGAACGGATTTTTATCGGGCTTTCAATTCTTTCCCAGTCAAAAGGATTTGGAACAGTTCTACGAAAAGTACAAAGTCACGCCCGTAAAGCAGCGTGAATTGAAGCTGGCGATTTTGAATCACGCCGAAACCATCTATTTTAAAGAGAGCTTTTCCAGCCGTATACGGGTCTTTTTGCACCGGGGGAACTACTATATCTATATCCAGGAGGTCGGGTACAACCTGATGCTCAAAGATAGAAAACCCAAATCCTACAATATGCAGATCGCCTATGGATTGTTTTTCGCTTTGGTGGGTATATTTTTACTGCTTTATATCGCTATTTTACGTAAATTTATGCCGCTTAAAGAGTTGCATAAGAAGATTGAGCGCGTGGGTGCGGGGCAGACGCAGCTGCAGCTGGCGCTTGAAGGTGGCGACGAGATCGCGAAGATTTCGCAAAGCTTTGAAAAAGCGATGCAAAATATCAACTCCCTCATAACGTCAAAAAATCTTTTTATGCAAAATTTTATGCATGAGCTCAAAACCCCCATCGCCAAGGGTAAGATCGCTGTGGCGATGCTAAAGCCAAGCCGGGATAAAGAGCTGCTGGAGCGGGTTTTTGACCGGATGGATCGCATCATCAAAGAGATCGCCACGCTGGAAAAAGCCAAAACGGCACGGTTGCAGCCTGTAAAACTGTATTTTAACGATGTTTTGGAACACGCACGCGAACTGCTGCTTGAAAGCGGAGAGTGTACCGTCGAGAGTGAAGATTTTATCTTGCAAGGGGATAGGGAGTTGCTGGCGATTGTTTTGAAAAACCTCCTTGACAACGCGATCAAACACGGCAGCGATGTATCTATCAGGGCAAAAGGGGGCAGGGTGGAAATCTGTTCGAAAGGGGAAAAGCTGCAAGAGGAGCTAAGCTACTACACCGAAGCGTTTGTCAAAGACCGCAACTCCAAAGGGCTGGGGTTGGGACTCTATCTCAGCGATACGATTTTAAAGCTGCACGGCAGCGCTTTAAGCTACCGCTACAAAGAGGGAAAAAACTGCTTTTATTTCACTCTGCCGTCTGCTTAGAGCTTGCAGCTTAGGGCTTCGTCTACGAGCAGGTCGGCCATAACCTGGGAGTTGCTGACGACGTGTTTGAGGTTGAAATCCCCAAGCATCTCCTTCTCTTGGAGGTTTTCCACTTTGGCGACGATATCGATTTTTGGATTGATCCCGTGGATCGTTTCGACGACCATTTTGAGCTTGGGAAAGTTGTCGATGGCAACGATGACGCTGGAAGCTTTTTTGATATCGAGTTTTTCAAGTACGATCTCCTGCGCTGCGTTGCCGAAGACGATATTTTTCCCCTCTTTTTTTGCCTCTTCGACCAGCTTGATGTCGTGTTCGATGATGATATAGGGCATATGCTGCCGCTCCAGGCGCCGGACGATGTCTCTACCCGTATGGCCGTAGCCGCACACGATCACGTGGTGGCTGTAGCCCGCGCTTTTGATCTCCACGTCATCGGCACTGAGCTCCTTGGCAAAAAGGTCGGCCAAAGAGCTGATATGGTTGAGGATAAAGGGCGTAATGATCATAGAAAGTACCACCGTTACGATCAGTACCTGCACTACCGTGGGATCGAGCAGAGAGTTGGAGTTGGCCAGGGCCAAAACAGCCAGGGAAAATTCACCGATCTGGGAGAGTGCAAGGGCGGTTTTGATCGAAGTCCTGCGCTGGGAGCTAAAGCGCATGATCGCATAGATCATAAACGCTTTGAGTGTCATGATAGCGATCAAAAAGGCGATGATCTCACCTTTGAACTCCATGATCACGCCGATATCGATCTGCATCCCGATGGTGATGAAAAAGAGCCCCAAAAGCAGGTCTCTAAAGGGGATCAGATCCGCCTCAATCTGGTGCTTGTACTTGGTCTCTGCGATCATCATCCCCGCGATAAACGCCCCCAGCGAGTAGGAGAAGCCAAAGGCGTGGGCGATATAGGAGGCGCCGATGACGATGAGCAAAATGGCGCCGATATAGATCTCACTGGAGCTTGATACCCATTTTAAAAAGTGTTCGACGAGGTATTTGCCAAGTACAAACAAAATCGCCAAAGCGATCACCGCATCGACCATCGTATCGGTCAGCAGCGCCGAAACGCTTTTGTCGGTATTGGTAAAGATCGTAATCATCAGCAAGATGGGGATTACCGCCATATCCTGAAAGAGCAGCACGCCTAAAGAGCGCTTGCCGAATCCGCTGTTGATCTTGCCGTTTTCATTGAGAATTTTTAAAACGATCGCGGTGGAGGAAAGTGCCAGCGCCGCGCCGACGATGATACTGCCTTTGAGGCTCAGATCAAACATATAGTGCGCGATAGCGTAAAACAGCGCGCCGGTGAGGAGCACCTGTAGCAAGCCGTTGACAAACACTTCCTGTTTCATGCTTTTGAGGTGGTTGAGCGAAAACTCCAGCCCGATGGTAAACATCAAAAACACGATCCCAAACTCCGCTACGTGGGCCAGTTCGCCGTTGTAACCGCTGCCAAGATCAAAGATGTAAGAGATCGCAAGGCCGGTGAAGATATAGCCGATAATAGTGGGGATGTTGAAGCGCTTGAGCAGCAGGTTCAAAAGCGTCGCGATACCGATAGCGGCGATGATAATAACGATCAAAGAGTTCATCTCAACCTCCGCCTACGAAGTTCAACATCTCGATGGTGTCACCCTCTTTGGGGATATAGGTGTTCCAATCCTCTTTTTTGACAACCTCCATATTGACAGCGAGTGCCATCACCTTTTCGCCCACTTGCAGCTGCTCTATCAGCGTTTGCAGCGTTGCTGTATCATCGATAGTTTTTTCGATCCCATTGATAGTGACCTGTTTCATTGTTTGTCCTTTTTTACCTGCATCATTTTAAAGCGTTCCCCCATCATTGTGGGTTCAATGAGGGTTTTAATCCTGTTGAGTTGGCGCAGATACTGTTGCTGTGTGGATACTTTAGCATAGCTTTGTAAAATATCCATTAAACCAAACTCCACCAGTGCGCTGTTTTGGTTGGCAAATGTTACGATTTGAAAACCCGCGTCTTCAAAAGCGCCCATCAGATGGCCGAAGTGCACATCCATCGTGATGTCGCTTTGTTTGTACAGTTTTATGATATCCAGGCCGTTTTCAAAGAAGGGAAATACTTCGTGATCTTTGTAGATGCGCACGGAAAAGTCGTTTCGCGGGTGCTTTTCGCCGTAATCGAAGGTGATAAACTCCACGTGCTTGGCGGTGCGAAACATCGTCTGTGCAAATACTTCAAAGCCCACGGCCACTTCGCCCTTTTCGATGCCGTAGCGCTTGGCGGTGGCTTTGAGCGCTTCATCGTCGTTGTCGATCCAGCGGTGGTGCAGGGTGTCTTCGTCGATCACGGCGATCTTGTTGTCATAGACCAGTTCGCAGGCAAAGGCGTCAAAGATTTCGTTGGCGACGTAGAAAGCGTTGGTGACGCTGATCTCGCTTAAGTCGCTGTAGTGGGTAATCTGTATATCATTTCCGAAGCGCTCTTTGATATACTCCTTTTGCATCTTTTGCACCTTGGGCTGGCGCTCGACGATGGCAAAATCCATACTTTCCATCAGGGATGGATCGCAGGTATAAAGCCACTGGATCATGTCGCACAGCAGATACCCCTGATGGGCCCCGATCTCGATAAGCGTAACGTCCGTTGGTGTGGATCCCGCCTTGATCTGCTTGTAGATCTGGTTGGCGATGGAGGCTCCAAAGAAGTTGGTCGCCGAAACGGCGGTGTAGAAATCCCCCTCTTTGCCAATGGTTTTGAAGTTTTCATAGTAGCCGTCCCTGCCGTAGAGCCAGCTGTCGAAAAATTCGCTAAAGCGCATAAAGAGCCTTTTTTAAATGCAATTATACAGTAATTAGAGTGTATAAAAATATGATGTTTTATACAACCGGTAATGTTGGCAACAGTTTGTGTCGGTTCAAGCATTCTGAATTGTATCATTGTACGCCTTGATCTGATGTTTCAATACAACAGTTTGTGTCGGTTCAAGTATGATCTTCAAAACCACAAAAGCTATGTTAAGTCGGTTTCAATACAACAGTTTGTGTCGGTTCAAGGTGAAACTGCCTAAAAAATCGGCAAGCTCATCATTGTTACTCAGTTTCAATACAACAGTTTGTGTCGGTTCAAGTAAACGGGGGTAACGGCGAATGAACGAACGAACAAGGTTTCAATACAACAGTTTGTGTCGGTTCAAGGCAGTAAGCTCGATTGAGTTTACCAAGCTCCAGATCGTTTCAATACAACAGTTTGTGTCGGTTCAAGCGACGACTTCGGCAATGTGCACGACCTTTTCCTGTGGTTTCAATACAACAGTTTGTGTCGGTTCAAGAAACCCGCAAATAGCACCAAAAATAGACCCGAACAGTTTCAATACAACAGTTTGTGTCGGTTCAAGCTAATGTTTGGATCTCTTAAGCAATCGTTACTAATCGTTTCAATACAACAGTTTGTGTCGGTTCAAGTATGATGATTTAGGGCTTCAAAGGTACCTAAACCCCAAAATACAGGCATTTTTCCAACCGTTTGTAAATTTAACAATGGGTTGTCAAAGAACCTGTTTATACTTCGTATTATAGCCTTTTGCGGCTAAAAGGTCAAAACAGCGGTTGGAAAATATCACAAAAAGAGTGATTCGGATTCTTTTTCATCGTTGCCGAGGACCTCCTCTTCAAAGCTGCCGGAATTACGCACTTTGATGATGGTCACAAAGTCCAGGTTTTCGTCGATCACCTTTTTGAGTTCGTGGCTGAGTTTTTTTTGATTTGCCGGGGTGATGTTGCCGCGAAAGAC
This sequence comes from Epsilonproteobacteria bacterium tcs-49, assembly GCA_002049495.1. GTDB lineage: Bacteria > Campylobacterota > Campylobacteria > Campylobacterales > Sulfurovaceae > TCS-49. The sequence continues at coordinate 61,727 of LLYS01000006.1, forward strand.
TGACTTCTGGTGGTGTTTGAGGTATTTTTTACAGATTTTGAACACTTTCGCGACGCGGTATTTGCCCTTTTCGCTGAACTCGTCGGCAATATCGTAAAAGAGAAAGGCATAGTTGTTGTGTCTGCTTTTCACTGCTTCTCCTTGAGTAAAAATGGGGTAAATTCACGACCTTCGAGGATCGTTTTGATCAGCTTGTAGCCTTCGAGTTTGAGGGCGTGTTTGTAGCTGATCTTTTTTTTGAGTTTTGGGTGCATGAAGGTTTCATTCATCCGTGTTTCAAAAGCGTCGATAAAGATCTTTTTACCCGTCTCATTGAGCAGGCAGTAGTTGAGCTTGCTGTCAAAATGCTTGTGTACCTGCAGCTTTTTACGGCCCACGAGGTCAAAGATCGTTTTGTACACGACGACGGGCTTGAACGCTTCGCTCAAATCCAGGCTGAGGCTGAAGCGCCCCTCCTGCGGCGCGTGCAAAAAGCTGATGGTCTGATTTAGATGTGTCGTGTAGAGCTGGGAGATCGTTTTGGTATAAAGCAGGGTGTTGCCAAAGGAGATGAGGGCGTTTATGGGGTTGTCCGGCGGGCGTTTGACGCGCTTGTTCATCACGAAGTCCTCTCGCAGAAAATGGCGGAAACTGTCATAAAACCTGTGCCATATCTGCCCCTCGACAAACAGCACCTGCTCCAGCGAAAGCTCCCTGTCCAAAAATCTGTCCACCTCCGTTTTGAGCCAGTCAAGCAGGGGTTTGAGGTCGCTTTTGCCGTGGCGGTAGTAGTGATACAGAGTTTCATGTACATTCGCGGCGATAGCGCGAACGATCGCCTTGGCGATCTCTATGCGTCCGGTGGTGTGGGTATGTGCCTGTTTGATGGTCAGGTCGCCGCTGACGAGGTTTTCTTTTGGGTAGTAGCTGCCCGAGTAGTGGCCGTAGTAGTTGAAGATATGCACAACGATCCCCGCTTTGGAGATAAAATCCAGAAACTTGGTGTTGAAACTCACCTCGTTCATGCAGTACAGCTCCCTGGTGTCCCGGATGGGCAGGTAGAAACGGCCCTTTTTATTGGAAAAGGCTATGGAGTTGTCCTTGCGGGAAAGTTCGCCGGGGGAAAAGATGTAGCGGGTGTGGTTTTTTGCCATGACGTCTCCTAGATAAAACAGTATTCAAAGTAGGCGCAGCGCTTGCACTTCCTGTCAAAAACGGCTGCAGGCGGAGCAGGGCGGTCGATGAGGCGCTGGATCTCTTCAAGCACATGCAAAAGCTGCGCTTCGTTCTCTTTTGTGAGTTCCACGTGGTGGACTTTTTTGTTTTGTCTGTTTTTTTCCAGAAACTCTATCTTGCCCTTCTTGTCGATCCCTTTTTGTTTGAGTTTGTAGAGGTACAAAAGGACTTGCCACTTCACCGCTTGGGGGTCGGAGTCGCTTTTTTTGACTTCCACCAGATACTCTTTGGTCAATTTGTCTACTTTGACGTTGTCGATGGAGATTTCGGCACTTTTGCTGTGCTCGGCGTTGATCTCGTGCAGCACTTTGCCCATGCGCACATCTTCGCTGTTGTCTTCGAGGTTGATGCGGTTGGCGTGGAGCCAGCACTGGGTGGGGCAGTGGAAGTAGTAGTTGATCAAGGTGCCGGTGATTTTTGATGCGGAAGCTATGGGAGAGCCTTTCTTATCTCTTTGGCGGAGAGATACATCATGGTTTGCAAAGGTCTGGTCGGGAGTTCGCCCGACACGGCGGGCAGTACTTCAAAGCCGTATTGCTGGTAAAAGTCTTGGGCCTCTTTTTTCGCATCCACGACGATACCGATGCAACCCGCTTGCTCTTCTATGAGCAAAGCAAGGTACAGGATATGCCGTAAAAGTGCTTTGCCGACGCCTCTGCCGTGATAGCGTCTGTCTACGCCGAGCCTGGCCAGGCGCAGGATGGGAAGCGGATACTTTGGCAGGGTGCGAAACTCTTTTTTATCGATATTTTCTATGTTGAGCGAAGAGACACTGACAGTTGCGTAGCCTATGGGTGCCGACTTGTTGCTGTTTTGTGCGATGTAGGTCGTGCCGATTTTGTGTTTAAATTGATTTTGGCCGGCAAATTTGATAAAAAAGCGGTCTATCTCTATGTCGCCGCTGGAAAAGCCGCTTCTATCGTCGGTTTTTCGGAGTTTGCGTATCTCAAGACTCATTCATCAGCTTTTTCAGGGCTTTGGTGGGTGGTTTCTCGGTGGAGACGACGCTATCGAAGGTGTCTTTTGTGATCGTGATAGAAGGCGGTATGATGATATCATCAGGCAGCTCCTCATGTACGCTGATATAGTGCAGCAGGGCCTGTTCTAGGATAAAGCCCTTTTTCTGGCCCGATTTTTTAGCAAATGCTTCAAAGCTTGCCTTTGTCTCTTCGGAGATGTATCCTGAAACCTGTGTACTCATAGCCTATCCTTTTTTTCTACTATTTTATAGAAAAATGTAGAGGTTGTCAAAATTATAAAAAGTTTGAATTTTGCAACGCGTTGTAAGCCACTCTATCAAATTTGCCTTCTTTTGTTATAAACTCTTCATAGTTTTGAATAAAATAATACCCGTACATCTTTTCGCCGGTAAGAGGCCTGTCATGATAGTGCGGCTTCAAAACAGAAAAGGTAAAAAACTGCATGAGCGGGTTTATCCGGGTGCGCTGCACTTTCTTTTGAGCAAAACCCTCAAAACCCTCTATATTATTCAGTGCGATAAACTCATCCCACACTTTTTGACCGTCGAGCTTCCCATCGGTTAAAAACCTTTCATCCAGATCAGCAAATTCTTTAACACCATTATAGATGGATAGGTCAATCTGGAAGGGGAGATACAGCATGAAGTTTTGAGAGCTTATCAGTGTCATGGTTTTTGCGATCTCTTTGTAATTGAGCGTTTTTACCAGCTGCGAAAAACGGTCGTAATTGGTAAAAAGCCCGTCTTCAAATCTATTACCCTGGGTTTTGATCCTGTTTAGTACTTCAGCATAGTAGCGGTCAAACTCTTTGTTTTGCAAAATTTTTCTGTATTTAGTCTGCGTGAGATCAAATTCCAAACGGTTGTCGTCGCGGTAAATATCCTTTGCAGGATCCAGATCAAAAAAGTATACTTTGCCTTCTCTTTTGCAGTTTCTGTTGATCCTGCCCATGAACTGCTCTTCGCTGTCGATGGTGGAGATATCTTTAAAGCCGATATCCATATCGATATCAACGCCCGCTTCGATCACCTGAGTAGCTACGATGATAAGGTTTTCATTTTTGCTTTTTTCAATGATGTATTGGCGGTACGCTTTATTGTCATCGCCACTGAGTTCATAAACATTGTCAAACTCCTCCTTGATCAGTTCCTAAAACTCCCGGGCGCTTTGTTTTTTGATAAATTCAAAAAGGATTTTTTTATCTTTTGGTTGTGCTTTCAATATATCAAAAAGCTTTTCCAGACTTACTTCTTCATCCAGCAGCGAAAAGTCAGGTACCACCCTTTTTTTAAAAAGTTCATCTGTAAAAAGACTGTTTCTTTTTTCTTTGCTGATAAGAGAGACAAAATTGCCCTTTTCTTCCAAGAAGTGGTCAAGCTTGGGCAGTGTGGCGGACATAATGATGATCTTAATATTGAGCAGGCTTGCGTATTTGTCAAAAAACTCCACCATGTACCACCAAAGGTGATTGTTGTAACTTTGTATCTCATCAAGGATGATTACGCTGTTTGCCAGCTGCCACAACGGAAAGTTATCCTCTTTTGACGTTCCAAACAGAATATTAAACAGGGTTACGTGAGTGGAAATGATAGCCGGGGAGTGGAAAAAAAGGCGGTTGATATAGGACTTTTTATACTCGGTTTCGCAGTCTTCTTGATTTTTTTCATCTACATCTATGGGAGTTATGGAGTTGATCATTTCTATGGACAGACTGTCTCCAAAAATCTCATCAAACACGGTTTTCGTCTGCTCTACAAGCGTATTGAAAGGAAAAATATAAAAAAGCTTGTTCAAATCCCGGTGGGTTTCAAGCAGGCGTAAAGCCAGATTGATCGAGGTGATCGTTTTGCCGCTGCCGGTAGGGGCTTCAAGGTAAAATATATGTTTATCTTTATTTTGGGGTAAAAGCAGGTTTTTTTGTGCCTCTTCAAACATTTCATTGCGCAGTACGTTGATCCCGATGGGGTTTTGAAATTGCGCTATATGATCTTGAAATTTTTTACTGAGTTCTGTTTTGTCCTCTTGGGAAAATATACCGAAATTTTCTACGGAGAAATTTGCCATATAATCGTTGGTAGCGTAGTAGTCGCTTGAAACGAGCAGAGAGAAAAGCAGTTTGTTGAGGATATAAAATTCAAAATGTGGAATATTGAATTTGTCTAGATACTGCCAGTAAGATTTGGGGTTATTCTCATCTCTTCGGTACAGTTCAAAGCTTGCCAGACGGCCGTGGTGTTTTGCCTGGTGGTAGGAAAAAGCATAAAGTAAGAACTTAAACTTTTCCTTTGTCCCCCTGTCTTTGATTTTGCCGATAGTTTCTAAGTAGTGATCGATAAACATTTGCGATGAAAGTGAGGAATGGTCACTGCTTTTTGTTTCCTGCCTGTATACCTTGAAATGGTCATTTTCCATTTTTTTGGCTTGAAAGTGGGGGTTAACCTTCCCCAAATCATGCAAGTAAACGGTATCGATAAACATTTTTTTCAAAAGTTCACAATTTTTGTTATCAATCGTTTCTATAAGCTTGTCGATGAGCGGTTCTAAGTTTTTGTCATCTATTGTTTTATATAGATATCTTAAGGTTAAATCAGAGTGTTCAGATAAGGTTTCTGAAGGAGTGTGAGCCAGATATTTTTTATCGATACCAAACTCAGATAAAGGTGTAGTTTTTGCCGTCATAAGAGTATGTATCCTTGGGAAAAGTGTCTATTTCATAATTTGTAAATATCATGGGTTTGTATTCATAAAAATGATATTGTTCTTGAAGTGTATAGGGGCTGATCTCTTGAAAGAAGTAGGGGTTTGGATCCTCTTCTCTTGCCCATCCATCAAGTTTTTCAAAGTTTTTAATAAAAAGCGAGTCTATAAATTGCCCTTTTGCCTGCTGTAAAGCAATAGCGGTGACCTCCGTGATATGTGCAAAATGATCATTCTTACCAAGATAGGGGATAAAAACAGCTTTTTCATCTATCAGGTAGGCACGAACTTTTTGAAACGCTTCACTCCCGTCATCAAGGAGCATTATCTGCCAGGAAGGGTTTTCCAGCCATTGTTCACGTACCACCAGGTTGCCTCCCTGTTCTTGGCTGGCATACCCTACGGAGTTGTTAAAGGTTTGAATCTTTTTACTGAAGTATCCGTTGGGGGCCAGGGGAGTAATAGAGACTTTTACATGTTTTAGCTTCTCATAAAATTCGGGCATTTGTGCATCAAGGTTATCCAGCTTTGCCTGCCACTGTTTTTTTTCTTTGTTTTTTGTGGCTTTTATCCGGGTTTTGATGTGCTGTTTTTGATCGTGCAGCTGCGTATAGCCTCCATATCCGGCTATTGCTCCAAGCAAACCTAAAAGAGCGGGTTTGTGGATATTGTTATAAGTAAAATACGCATACGCGTTGACATCGGGCTTTCTAAAGCAGGCTGTTTTGCCGCTGAGTTTGAAACTGATCGCTTCCATGATTTAGAATTTTTCTTTCGTGAAAATATTGTACGTATCAAACGATGTATTGATATCCATTTTAAAGGGGTTGTAATACACTTCCACCTTGGCGGCTTTGTTTTTGATCAGTGATTCAACCTCACTTAAATCAACACTTCTTTGCTCACTGTCAAAACGAACATAATCGCTCAAATCTGGCAGATAGCACGCATCGTCTTTGCACTCTACAAAGAGAGCAAACTCGTTTTCACACCCGAATTTGCTGTTGGTGCTAAATGCCGTTGCACTCACAAGAGACGCTTTTTTAAACTCTTCGTAATCTTGCCGTGTATAGCCCTCAAATGTATCACCCAGAATCTCTTTATATTCGTCATAGTTGCGAGGGTTGATCGAAAAGCCGTAAAAGTAATGCGCTTCATCGACGGTGATTTTGGTTCCCAGTGTGGATTGGCTGGCTTCTTTGCCGCTTTTTTCCTCCGCTTTTGAATCGGTAAATGGGGAAAGGATATCTTGAATCTCTACATTGGTGTCTTCAAACTTGTTAAACCCCTGTCCAAACTGTACCGCACCGGTAATAGATGTGTTGTGTCCCTCTTGGGCAAAGGTCGCCCCGAAATTTTTGATATCTATACACTCAAAAAGGTTTTTCAAAACATCTTGGGATTTCATTTTTTTCAGTACGTCTTTTTCTTTTTTTTCGGTGTCAACATCATCGACAAAGAGTTTCACAAAGCGTTCATTGAGCTGATTTGGCGTGAGTTTGTCTTTGTCATTTTTCCATGTTTTGATATACATCACCTTCTTACCCGCACTCTCCCACATCTTTTTCATGGGGTATTTCAGCGCTTTGTCACTGCCGTAGATTTCGCCGCCGCTAGTACTTTTGGGTCTACCAGTAAAATCCGCATTCCAATTTGCCATTTTCGCTTTGATCCCCAGCACTCCGTAAACTCTATGCATCTTCATCCTCCTTAGCTTTTGTGTAAAAAATGTTGTCTGTCATTAAACCTACTAAAAACAGATCAATATCATCATAATCAAGTTTTTGATTATTGTTATCATACGTAGATAAAAGTACATAAGCATTTTTGAATTTGGAATTCTTAGAGACAAGGTAAATCTTATGTTTATATCTTTCCAAATCATTTCTCAAGTGTTTCTTTATTGTCTTAATATTTTTTGTTTTCAAGTAGTGTTCTACAAGTCTAAAAGTTCTATTGTGGGATTCACTTTGTGAAACTAAATAATAAGCCATTTGTCCGGCAAGAAGTAAAAATTCTTGTTTAGACAGTTTTTTGTATTGCGGGTGAGCAATTATACTTTTCAAAGATTGTAACTCAAGTTGAATATCCATCGTTTCTCCTTTATAATATTCATTCATGGAAAGTTTTAAATTTAACAACTCTGAAATAGAGTATTTTAATTTTTGATCGTCAAGATGGGTATATTGGTAAAGAATCATTTCGGTAATGGTATTTTTAATTAAGGAATAAAATTCTTTGCCAGAAAGTTGCCCTTTGTTGAAGTATGAAAAGCAAATATTTCTTGTTTTGAAAATATGGGTTGCAAGCTTATTATCTATTTTGCTTATTTTTTCAGAAAAATAATTACTTTTCATTTTTTTATTAAATAATTTATCAATTTCATTTTCTAATAAATAATTTTCCCTGAATGGCTTTTTGTCTTCCATGGGGATTTTATTTTTTTTTATTCCCAAATGATTTTTTAAAATGAAAGGTTTTTTTGTAAATTCATCCACATAGTTTGGCAAATATTCAAAGAGTTCATAATTTTTCTTTTTTAAAATAATAAATTGCCCTACATTTGAATCTATGAAAGGGTTGTACTGTGTACGAAAATTTTCTAACTCTAAATAAAATAATCCTTTTTGAGTTGAAAGATAATCATCTAAATATTTAAAGTATAAAATTTCCTCCTTTGATTTTGGAAAGGGTATTTTGTATTTTGTAGTTTGATGAACCATAAATGGTTTGCTGGCATTTAACATATTGTCCAAAAAAGGTAAGCCCAATTCTCCAATAGTATTGTTAACGTTAGCAAATAATCTACTGTTTAAATAATTAAGCTCTGCTTCTTGATATTCTTTTATGTCTTTATCTCGAAATATTTTTAACCTGTACTCCTTGGGTGCATATTGCTTAAACTCATCTTGCAACTGAGATAGAATAAAGAGCAGTTTTTCTTTTGTAAAAAACTGCTCTTCTTGGCATTTATAGTCTTCTGTCAATTTTGCATAATATGCATTTAATGCTTTTGTGTTAATAAAACTATCTTCTGAGAGTAGTCTTTTTTCTGATTCTGTGAGAGAATCAATTTTTTCGATAAAATCATCGAGAAAATATATTTTCTGCCTCTCAAACAAAGAACTTATTTTGTGTTGTTTAAAAGGCAATAATTCATATTTTTCAAAAAAATTTGCTTTTGCTGTTGTTTTTTTATTGTTTGGATCAGGTGTGACGTCAAAGAGTTTAAAAAAACTTTCATGAGTAATCAGTGGAAAAGTGTTAAATTTTCCAAATAATGCTAGATTGCTATTGCTAAAGATCATTTTATTGCCAACAGCTTTGTTGCTATTCAGGTATTTTGCTTTTATATTTTTTTCATTAAACCAATCATACAGTTCATTTTTATTTACGTTTCTGTCAACAATCAATTTATTTAAAATATTTCCTTGATCATCTATTTTTACGCAAAGCGATGGTTCTTTTTCTAATGGAAAATTTTTTTAAGTATGTTACCATCTGTTTTTTTATATAACTCTTTAAATCTCAGATAAACATCATTAATCATCCCAAACCTTTCCCCAAACAAAACCCACCACCAAACGAATTTTTTTCGCCCAAACCGCACGCCATCGCCGTAAACGCCAGCTTCTGGCTTGTCTCATCTTCGTTGGGTACTATTTTAAATTTATTGCCAAAGAGGCGCACGCCTTTGCCATCTTTGTTGAGGTGGATATTTTGCGGGACTTTGTTTTTCAGCTCCAGCAGCTGGATGAAGTTTTGCTTCTCCTCAAGCTTTTCGCCGAAAAAGCTTTGGTACTTTTTCGCGGCGTTGTCGTGGAGCTGTTTTTGCAGCTTCATGATATCGCCGTCGCTTTCCAAGGTCCAGTACAGAGGCCGATCTTTGTCATCGTTGCCGGAGGTGACGATCGTGGGGGTAGGGGTGTAGAGTTCGGAGATGAAAAACTGCGGCACATGTTTTTTCCGGCTTTGAATGACGATGAGATGTGGATTGTTTATATTTTCCCGCAGAGCGGTTTGCAGATAGGTCGCGAGCTTTTCGTCAAAGCAGCGCAGGGTAAACGTCGCCGTCGTGCCTTGGGCGTAGCTTCCTCCTGGTACCATCTTTTGGGTGTAGAGACCGCCAAAGCTGTAGTGTTTGAAGTCTCGGCTTTTATGCAAAGCAGCAAAGTGCTCATCCTGGCAGAGACTGTAGTCGATATATTTTGCCAGAGTCTGGGGCATCTGCTTAAAATGCAGGTCGGTTTTTAAAAATACGGTGTTGGTCAGTTCAAAAAGTTTCATCAGGAATCCTTGCATTGCATCTTATAAAACAGATGCTACCATCTTAAAAATAAAATGATACTTACTGAGTTAAAAAATATTTAATAAAGTGAAAGTTTTGTAGATAAAATACGCACCCTGTATCTTTGGATAAAAGGATTAAACCAGCAGATAAACCCCCGCGGTTGTCAGCAGGCACAGCAGGGTACCGTAGCCCACGATCGCGGAGCTTAGACGCGGGTTGAGCCCCGCCATGGAAGCCAGGGCCCCTGCGGTGATCATGGGCCCCATCGCCGCTTCCATCACCGTGACCGCGTAGAGGGTTTGAGAGGGGTTGAACAGACCCAAAGCAGCGGCGGCGAGCAGGGGAGAGAGTAGCAGTTTCGCCCCCAAAGCCCAGCCAAAAGGCTGCAGCTGCGATTTTGGCAATCTCAGCCGCAGCTGCAAACCCACCGCGACCAGCGCAAGAGGCACGATCGTATCGGCCAGGCGCGACAGCAGGGCGTGCAGGGGTTGGGGATACTCCCCCAAAGGCAAGACCAAAGCACACACCAGCGCGACAAAAGGGGGAAACAAAGCGATCTTTTTGGCGATACGAAAGGCGTTAAACCCCTCCCCATGCCCATACAGCGCAACGATGATACTGCCGTACACCGACAGGGCTAAAAAGCTGCCCATCTGATCATAGACCATGACATAAGCCAGCGCTTCGGTGCCGAAATAGGCGCTGATGACGGGAATTCCTACAAAAGAGGTGTTGCCCAGCACCCCCGTTAGCAACACCGCACCCGTCGTTGTTCTACTCCAACGAAAGTAGCGCGAGAGAGTGAAAAGCAGCAGCGCCGAACCGCCCATGGCAACCCAGGGGATCATCGCCGGAAGCAGCAGCTCGCTGCTAAGCTGCAGCTTTGGCACCTCCAGCAAGATCATCGCGGGCAAAGAGATATAGATGACAAACAGGTTGAGCACTTCGGGGGCGTTTTGGGGAAAGAGGTTGCGTTTTTGCAGGAAATAGCCCGCAAAAAGCGCAGCAAGGATCAGAAGAAAGTTTGCCATAAGCACCTAGGCGGTTTGCATGGAGCTGTCACCGAGAATCTTTTCCACCACCGCTTTGGGATTGTCTGCTTTATAAATAGGGCGTCCCACGACGATGATATCCACCTCTTCGCTTTTGGCCACCGCCAGGTCCGCGACCCTGGCTTGATCCCCCGCATCTTCGCCGAAGGGGCGGATGCCCGGGGTCAGTGTCAGGAAGTTTTCGGAAGTGATGTTTTTGATCGAAGCGCTTTCAAAGGCGCTGCATACCACCCCGTCAAGCCCCGCGTCAAAGCTGTCCTTGGCAAAGCGGTCCGCTTTTTGGGCGATGTTTTCATTGTAGATATAGCCAAAGCTTTCGTTGTCAAAGGAGGTCAGCGCCGTTACCGCCAGTACCAGCGGCCGCCGATCCAGGCCACCCAAACGCTGCATCACCGTTTTCATCGCCTTTTCGCCGCTGCTGGCGTGGACGTTGAACATATCCACCCCCATCTTCGCGATCTCCTCCGCGGCGTCTGCCATGGTGTTGGGGATGTCGTAGAGTTTCAAATCCAAAAAGATTTTAAATCCCGGATTGATCGCTTTGAGTTCGTCGATGAGATTGCGTCCGTCACGGATGAAGCTGCGAAAGCCCACTTTCATCCAGATATCAAACTCTCGCAACTCTCTTGCCAGGGCGAGAGTTTGCTCCATTTCCGGTTTGTCCAAAGCGACGCAAAGTTCCATGGGATGTCCTTTATAGCGGTAATTTGTTTCGTAATTAAGTGTGGTATAATAGCAAATAACCAATTAAAAACGATAGAAGGAAAAGATATGTTTGGAAAAAAATTAAAAGAGTTTGATCTCACCGACGTAGAACAGAATCAATACGCAAAGATTACCACGAGCAAGGGAGTAATGACGCTCAAGCTTTACCCCGAAGAGGTGCCCAACACCGTGGCCAACTTCGCGCATCTGGCAAAAGAGGGCTTTTACGACGGTTTGAAATTCCACCGCGTGATCCCCGGTTTCATGGCACAGGGCGGCTGCCCCAACGGGACGGGCACGGGCGGTCCGGACTGGGCGATCAAGTGTGAAACGGAAAAAAACACCCACAAACACCAAAAAGGGACGCTTTCCATGGCCCACGCGGGCAAAGATACCGGCGGCAGCCAGTTTTTCATCTGCTTCGTTCCCTGCCCACACCTTGACGGCGGACACACCGTATTCGGCGATATCGACGATGCGGACAGTATGATGGTTCTTGATACGATCGAGCAAAACGATACGATCGAAAAGATCGAAATCCTCAGCGAAAAGTAGGCACCGTGGAGCACGGATTTTACACGGTGGCGGCGGCGACGACCAAAACGGTCGTGGCCGATTGCGCCCACAACGCCGAGCAGATATATACCACCCTTGAAAAAACGACCGAACAGGGTACGGTGCTTACCGTTTTCCCCGAGCTGAGTCTGACCGCGTACACTTGTGCCGATCTGTTTTTACAGCAGCGCCTGCTTGACGATGCCCTGGTGCAGCTGCGAAAGCTGCTTGGAAAGAGCGCTTCGATGCGGCAGGTTTTTATCGTGGGGCTGCCCGTGATGCGTCAAAACAGATTATACAACTGTGCGGCGGTATGCCAAAGCGGGGAGCTTCTGGGGATCGTCCCCAAAAGCTACATCCCCAACAACAAAGAGTTTTACGAAAAGCGCTGGTTTGAAAGCGGTAAGGGGATACTGCAAGAAAGTATCACGCTTTTTGGCCGCGACGTTCCCTTTGGAACGGGTCTGCTTTTTGGTGACGGGGCGGGGCTGCTTTTTGGCGTGGAGCTGTGTGAAGATCTGTGGGCGCTGACGCCGCCCAGTTCCGCCGCGGCGGCTGCGGGGGCGACGCTCATTGCCAACTTGAGCAGCTCCAACGAAGTGGTTTCCAAAGCCTCATACCGCAGATCGCTGGTTTCAAGCCAGAGCGCGCGGCTTATGAGCGGCTACATCTACGCTTCCAGCGGCGTGGGGGAATCCACCACCGATCTGGTTTTCAGCGGGGATTGCATGATCGCGGAAAACGGCGCGATCACGGCGCAGAACCGCCGCTTCGTGGATGAGAATCAAGTGGTAATCTCCACTTTGGATCTGCAAAAGATGCAGCAACTCCGACTCCACGAAGGAAGCTATTGTGACGCTGATATAGATAAATATCAAGTCATCGATCTGCATCCGCTCCCCCAAAGAAAAAGCTTTGAGCGTTTCGTCGATCCCCACCCCTTCGTCCCGCACCAAAAAGCCGATCGCCAGGAGCGGGTAGAGGAGATTCTTTCCATCCAGAAAGCCGCTTTGGCCAAGCGTTTGAAACATATCGGGACGCAAAGGGTCGTTTTGGGGATTTCGGGCGGATTGGATTCCACCCTGGCGCTTTTGATGGTGCATGATTGTTTTCAACAGGAGGGCTTTGACGTTGCCGGGATAGAGTGTATCACTATGCCCGGTTACGGGACCACAAACACCACAAAAGGCAATGCGCACCTGCTGTGTGAAAAGCTGGGGATCAAACTCAAAGAGATCGATATCACGCCTTTGTGTCAAGCGCAGTTTGACGCCATCGGCCACGACCCGAGCGAGCACAGCGTGGTATATGAAAACGTCCAGGCACGCACCCGTACCCAGATACTGATGGATCGGGCCAACAAGATCGGCGGGATCGTTATCGGCACCGGAGATTTGAGCGAAATCGCGCTGGGGTGGAGTACCTACAACGGCGATCACATGTCCATGTACGCCATCAACTGCTCCATCCCCAAAACCCTGATCCGCTACATCATCGAACACTTCGCCGCAGGGGAGCTTGAAAGGGTGTTGCAAGATATTTTGGAAACCCCCGTCAGTCCCGAACTGCTGCCCCACGAAAACGGTGCTATCACCCAGGAGACCGAAAAGCTGATCGGTCCGTACGAACTGCACGATTTTTTCCTCTACCACTTCGTCAAATACGGTGCGACGCCTGAAAAGCTGCTCTTTTTGGCGTGCAAAGCTTTTGAGGGTTACGGGGAAGAAGAGATCGAAAAGTGGCTGAAACTCTTTATCAAGCGCTTCTTTACCCAGCAGTTCAAGCGCAGCGCCATTCCCGACGGCCCAAAGGTGGGTACCATCAGCCTCAGCCCCCGCGGTGATTGGCGCATGCCCAGCGACGCGAGCTTCAAAGGCTGGCTGTGAAGATTCTCGTTTCGGCTTTGGAAGCGTCCTCAAACCTGCACTTAGGCGAGCTTAAAAAGCACCTTGACCCTTCGGTGGAGTTTACGGGGATCTTTGACGCAAAGCACGGTATGCCCATCTTTGACAACAACTCCCTGGCCGTGATGGGTTTTGTGGACGCCATTAAAAAGGTGCCTTTCTTTCTGGGGTTGCAAAAAAAGCTTCTAGAAGCGGCAAAGGATGTGGACAAGGTGCTGCTTATGGACAGTTCGGGGTTCAACCTGCCGTTGGCAAAAAAGCTGAAAAAGCGCTATCCCGAGCTGGAGATCATTTACTACATCATGCCCCAGGCGTGGGCGTGGCGGCGCTACCGTATGAAAGCGATCGAGAAATACTGCGACCGGCTTTGTTCCATTTTGCCCTTTGAGTGCGGCTATTACAGCGACAAATGCAGCTACGTAGGCCACCCGATACTCGATGAGATCACGGAGTTTAAAAGCGATTACGAAAGCAGCGGCACCGTCGTTTTCATGCCCGGAAGCCGCCGCAGGGAGATAGAAAACCTGATGCCCGTTTTCAAGCAGGTGCGGCAACAACTGCCCGAAAAAAGGGCGGTACTCGTCGTCCCCGAGTTTTTGCAAGGCAGCGATATCTACGGCGATACAAGCGGTTTTGAAATATGTTCCGACGCCCACGGGGTCCTTCGCGAAGCCGAACACGCCTTTATCTGCAGCGGGACGGCCACCTTTGAAGCGGCGATTATCGGTACCCCTTTTACCCTGGCCTATATCATCAATAAACTCGATTACAAGATCGCGCGAACTCTGGCCCATATCGAGTATGCGGGCTTGGCCAATATACTTTTAAACCGTTTTGATGGTACAATATTACATAGCGAGTTTTTTCAAGAGGAGGTCACGGCAAAAAACCTGTTGGCAGATTATAGGCAAACCCGGAAGCAGAAATTCGCTGCACAAAGCGAAAAACTGCGAAACTATCTGGGACACGGCAGCAGTGAGACGGTAGCGCGCCTCGTCACGCAATAGTAAAGGAGAACAGGTGCACCTTTTAAAAGAGATGACTATTTTATATGTAGAGGATGATGCCGACGTGCTACAAGCACTGGCCGCATCTTTACAGCGCTGGAGCAAAAAGCTTTTTACCGCCGCTGACGGTCGTGAGGGGTGGGAACTGTACCGCCGGCACCAAGGGGAGATCGATCTGGTTTTGACCGATATCAAAATGCCCGTGATGGACGGCATCGCACTGATCAAAGCGATCCGCAAGGAAGATGAAGAGATCCCCGTCTTGATCACTTCCGCCCACGGAGAGAGCCACTATCTCTACGAAGCGATAGAGGAGGGGGTTAACGGTTATCTGCTGAAACCGCTGAGTATCAAAAGGTTGAAAAGAGTATTGCAAAGTGTCTCGAAATCCCTGTGTTACGATACTTTACGGCATGATTATTTGAATCTACTGCGCAAAGGGGTGGAGAAAACGGATACGCCGACACTGCTTGTAGAGGATGCGCGCCAGCCCCGAAGCGCTGCGTCTTGCCGGCGTATCGGAAGTGGCGGAGCTGGATAAAAAAGAGATAGAAACGTGCGTTAAGCAAGGGTGCAAAGAGCTTTTCGGATACTTTGTTGCTTATGAAAAACTCAACGCGGGAGCTGTTTTGCTACATATAAAAGAGTGACTATGTACGGTATTTTACGAACGAAAAAACATAAAGCGATCGCACTGATCTCCGCGGTTCTCGTCGCTACGGCGGGGGTGAAACTCTATGAGGTTTTGCAATTTCATATCGATTCCAGGAAGGCCAAAGAGAACTTAACTTTCAATACGGCCCACAACCTTTTGGAAAAAAACACGCAAGAAACCGTCAAGTTTTTGCGATCCCGGCTGCACCACTTGACCCTGAACCCGAAATCACAAGAGGCGTTTAAAACCGATAACAAAGAGCTGCTTTTAGAGATAGAAAAGCGCCGTTTCGCCCTGATGCGCAAAGAAAATCCGGGATTGATGAAGATGCATTATTATAAACCGGGGCTGGTGTCCTATCTGCGTATCCACGATCCCAAGCGCAACGGCGACGATCTTTCCCGTATCAAGCAAACGGCGAGGGAAGCGGAGGATCAGAAGCGCTTTAGCTTCGGTATCGACCCCGGGACGGACACGGACGGCAGGATTTTGCTGCGGGCGGCGGCACCGATCTTCGACAATGATACGGGCCGCTACCTCGGCGTGTTGGAACTGGGGTTTGATCTGCGCAGCGTTGTGGAGGAAACCAACCGTTTTCTAAACAAAACCCATATGAATCAAAACGCTGTAAAATCGTTGATATTAGTTAATAAAAGCTACCTTTTGGAAGGGGTGCGGTCTACGGCGCAATACAAGGGGTTTTATCTACTGGAAGAAAACCCGCTTTTTCAAACGGTACTGCAAAAGCTCAACACAGGGGAGCGAGCACTTTTTCACAAGCTTCACGTCGATATCGGTGAAAAACACTATACGATAGGGTTTAACAGGGATTTTGTGGGCGGCGATGCGGTGATGCTGATGACGGTGATGGATATTACCGCTACGGCGAAGCAGATGCATAAAACCATCCTGACAAGCGTGACCAAAGTGTTTTTGGAGTTGATTTTGCTGATCATCGTAATCAACTGGATCTTTAAAGCCTTCAGCAAAACCCTGATACAGATGCATTCGCGAGTGGACTCCATCCTCAACGCCGAAAAGGACGTCGTATTCGTAACGCGCGGCGGTAAAATGTTGACCGGGGTGAATAAAGCGTTTTTGGATTTTTTCGGCTATCCCGATTTAAAAAGCTTTACCAAAGAGTATGATTGCGTATGTGATCTGTTTATTCAGGAAGATGGGTATCTGCAGCCGGAAATAGAGGGGAAAAACTGGGCAACATACGTGATGGAGCACCCGGAGCAGACCCACATGGCCAAGATAGCCAGGCAGGAGCGGGAGTACACGCTGAAAGTGTATGTACAGCCGCTGAACAGCGGTTTGATGACAAGTTCGGAAGAGATGGTGGTCAGTCTGGTCGATATCACCGAAGAGTTGGAAGATCAGCGCCGTATCGAAGAGTTGATGAAGCAGCTTGAAGCCTCTTTGGAGAGCTTTAAAGCCCTGGCAAACTCCACGATGGAGGCGGTTTTGATCTTTGAGGACAACATCTGTATCGAAGTCAACACCGTCGGCAGCGAACTTTTTGGGTACAAGCGCGAAGAGCTTCTTGGGATGCACCGCTTCAAGCTGATCGCAGAGGAATCATTGGAGGTGCTTAAAAAGGGGTTGCGCATCGATGACAGCAAACCCTATGAAGTGATGCTCAAGCGCAAAGACGGCAGCACCTTCCCCGCGCTGGTCCGTGGCAAGAATACGACGTACCAGGGGAAAAAGGTGCGCATCTCCTCCGCTATTGATATCTCCGAGCAGAAACGGCAGGCACGGGAGCTTGAAAAGCTCAACAAGCACCTGCGGGAGGAGGTTGACGCGCAGGTTAAATTGATCACGCAAAAAGATAAACTGCTGCAAGAGCAGGCCAAACTGGCCGCTATGGGGGAGATGATCGGTTCTATCGCCCATCAGTGGCGCCAGCCGCTCAATGCGCTCAATATCGGGATAGAACTGCTTGAAGATGACTATGAGGACGGGTTGATCGATGAAGCTTACCTGGAGCAATATATTGAGAAAAACACCCGCCTGATACGCTACATGAGCCAGACGATCGATGATTTTAGAAACTTTTTCAAAACCGACAAGGTAAAATCCAACTTCCATATGAAAGAGTTGCTTGAAAACCTGCTTGCGCTGCAATCGGCCCAGTTTCAAAGCCACGGGATCGAAGTCAAGATCGCAGGGGAGGATTTTGCCGTATACGGGTATAAAAGCGAGCTGCAGCAAGTGCTGTTAAATATCATCAACAACGCCAAGGACGCCGTACTGCGTGATAACCGTACCCCTTCGCAGATTACGATTGTTATGGATGCGGCCCACAGAACGGTGCATATCGACGATAACGGCGGAGGGATCGAAGAGGAGCTGCTTGATCGTATCTTTGAACCCTACTTTACCACGAAAGAGGAGGGCAAAGGTACGGGCATCGGCCTATATATGGCGCGCACGATTATCGTTGAGCATATGCACGGGGCGTTGAGTGCGCAAAACTACAAAGACGGGGCGCGTTTTAGCATACGGCTGCCCGAAAGTCCGTAATCTCCCCGGGAGTTAGGAAAGTGGCATATTGTCACTTTCATTTCCGCAAAGTAACATCCGCTGTAACCGTAATGTAACAAATCTCTTTTATAATTTGCGTATCTTAAAAATTAGGGAGATGTCACATGATTAAAAAGATAGGTTTGGCTGCAATCGCTGCTGCCGCATTAGTTTCCAGTTCTTACGCGAGAGATCAGATTAGAATCGTCGGTTCTTCTACTGTATACCCATTTTCCAGTAAAGTTGCCGAGTATGTAGGTAAAACGACGGGTTATCCTACTCCTGTTGTCGAATCAACGGGTTCAGGCGGCGGTTTGAAGCTTTTCTGTGCCGGAAACGGTATGGATACTCCGGATATCACGAACGCTTCAAGAAGAATGAAAGCCAAAGAGTTCACCATGTGCGAGAAAAACGGGGTTACCGATATCACCGAAGCGATGATCGGTATGGACGGGATCGCACTTGCGCAAAACAAAAACAATGCACCTTTTAACGTCACGAAAAAGCAGTTGATGCTTGCCGTTACCAAGCTTGTTCCGGACGGAAAAGGCGGCCTTATCGAAAACCCTTACAAAAAATGGAGCGATGTTGATTCCGCACTTCCAAACAGAGATATCGTTATCTACGGACCTCCTACAAGTAGCGGTACAAGAGACGCTTTTGAAGATATGATCATTAAAAGTATCACGAAAAAGCATAAAGATTACGTCAACAACGGTCAAAAGAAATACCATGAGATCAGAGAAGACGGGGCATACGTACCAAGCGGGGAAAACGACAACCTTATCGTTCAAAAACTCAACAAAAACCCCGAAGCGTTCGGAATCTTCGGTTACAGCTTTCTTGAAGAGAACGGTGACAAGGTTCAGGGTGCGAAGATCAACGGTGTAGCGCCCACACCCAAAACGATCGCAAGCGGAGACTATCCCGTATCAAGAAGCCTTTTCTTCTACATCAAAAACAGCCACGCGGACAAAGTACCCGCAATGGATAAATATGTGGAAACGTTCATGAGCAAATCCATGATCGGTCAAAGAGGAAAACTGAAATCTATCGGTTTGATCCCTCTTGGAAAAGCAGAGTACGAAAACATTGCAAAAGCCGTTGCAAAAAGAGAAAAACTTACTCTTGACGACCTTAAATAATCATTTTCAAAGCGGGGATCTCCTCCCCGCGAAAAGCAATATTCTACTTAGGGGTGATTTTTGACAACATTTATATCTTTCTTGCTACTTGCTCTTGTAGCCTTTTTTTCAGCTAAGAAAAGAGCGGCAAATCTACAACAAAACGGTTTACATCTCGTTTCCCAGGACCATCAATACGGTTGGAGCAGTTTCATCGTCGCCGAAGGGGTCGCGCTGGCTATCTTTTCGCTGCTGGCTATCTTTACCGGGCTGGGATCGCAAACGGTTGTTTTGCTTGCTGTTTTAGCAGGAGCGTTGGCTCTTATTTTATCTGTGAAAAAGATCGAATCCAACTACAATGCCCGCTATTTTAAAGAGGGTGTGATCAGCAAACTGCTGCTTTCGGCTTCGATCGTGTCGGTTGTTACTACCATGGGAATTCTTGTTTCGGTACTGTTTGAAGCGATCCAGTTTTTCCAGATGGAAAGTTTCTGGTACTTCCTTTTCGGTACCGAGTGGAACGCCGATGCGAGGGATCCGGAGTTTGGTGCGGTACCGCTTTTTGCCGGTACCTTGATGATCACGTTGATCGCACTGTTGATCGCCGTGCCCCTGGGGCTGCTTTCCGCGATCTTTACTTCCGAATACGCCTCCAAGTCGATCAAGCACAAGATCAAACCCTTTCTGGAGATTCTGGCGGGGATTCCTACGGTCGTTTACGGCTTTTTTGCCGCTATTACCATCGCGCCTTTTATCGTCAACATCGCCGATTCGATCGGCCTGGAAGCCTCCTTTAACAGTGCGCTGGCTTCGGGGGTGGTGATGGGGGTTATGATCATCCCCATCATCTCCTCGCTCAGTGATGACGTCATCAACGCGATTCCCAACTCCATGCGTGAAGGGGGCTTGGGACTTGGCTTGACCAAAGCAGAGGTGATCAAATCGATCGTTCTGCCCGCGGCCTTGCCGGGGATCATCTCCGCGGTACTGCTTGGTTTTTCCCGTGCAGTGGGGGAGACGATGATCGTTGTGATGGCGGCGGGACTGCGTCCCAATCTTACGGCCAATCCGCTGGAGGATATGACCACCGTAACGGTACGTATCGTCGACGCGCTGACGGGGGATCAGGAGTTTGACTCCCCCGAAACCCTTTCGGCGTTCGCCCTTGGCTTGGTACTTTTCGTGGTTACGCTGCTTGTCAATGCGTACTCGTCGCGAATCATCAAAAAATTCAAGAAAAAATATGAAATCAATAATCTGTAAGCAGTTGGATCAAGGGAGTTTTACATAATGAGACCAAGTAATTTAAATAAACGGCACAGGCAAGCCTCGGTTTTGAAATTCGCCTCGATGTTTGCGATCCTCTTTTCGGTGGCATTTTTACTCTTTTTCCTTAGCGATATGCTTCTCAAAGGCTACCCTGCGTTCCAGCAGGCGCAGGTGAAAGTGACGATGCACTACACCGAAGAAAGCAGGGAAAATCCCTCCTGGGCGCTCAGTGACGAAGATTACGAAACGTTGATTGAAAACAGAATCCTGACGGAGTTTTGGGACGTGAATTTTGTCAACCGCTTTAAAGCCAACCCCGACCTTATGGGCTCAAGCGAGCAGATGTGGGTACTTGCCAGCTCCAACGTCGACCAGTATCTCAAAGGGCACCACAACACGCTTCCCGATGAAGTGAAGCCGATCGTGGATCGCTTGCGCGAAGAGGGGAGAATTGAGCTGATGTTCAATGAAGCTTTTTTCACTACGGGGGATTCAAAAACCCCGGAAAACGCGGGGCTTTTCTCCGCTTTGATCGGGTCGGTGTTGACGCTGTTTGTTACCATGGCTTTTTCTCTGCCCATCGGGATTATGAGTGCGATCTATCTTGAAGAGTTCGCTCCAAAGAACAAGTTTATCGATTTTATCGAGATGAATATCAACAATCTGGCGGCGATCCCCTCGATCCTCTATGGTCTGCTGGGGCTGGCGATCTTTATCAACACCTTCGGTATGCCCAGATCCTCCGCGCTTGTCGGGGGGATGACCCTGGGGCTTATGACGCTGCCCATTATCATCGTCAGCTCCAAAGCAGCGCTCAAATCCGTCCCCGCTTCGATCCGCCACGCGGGTCTTGGGGTCGGGTTGACCAAGTGGCAGGTGATCAAAGACCACGTACTGCCCGTAGCGATGCCCGGGATTTTGACCGGGGCGATCATCGGGCTGGCACAGGCTATCGGGGAGACGGCACCGCTTATTATGGTGGGGATGATCGCTTTTATCCCCGACGCTCCCACTAGCGTTACCCAGGCCGCTACCGTGCTGCCCGCGCAGATCTTTACCTGGGCGGGGATGCCCGAGGGCGGCTACATAGAGAAAACCGCGGCGGGTATTTTGGTCCTGCTTACGGTGATGATTTCGATGAACGGCATCGCGATCTATCTAAGAAATAAATTTCAAACACGATGGTAAGATTAGAACACTTTAATAATAGGGAGCAATGTATATGGAAAATATAGTATCGGTTGAAAACTTGAATCTCTGGTACGGGGATAATCAAGCGCTGAAAAATATCAATATCAATATGTATAAACACAAAATCACCGCGCTTATCGGACCTTCCGGTTGTGGGAAATCTACCTTTTTGCGGGTGATTAATCGCATGAACGACCTGATTGACTCGGTGCATATCGAAGGCAAGGTCAAAGTAGACAACGAAGATATCTACGCCAAGGGCGTGGACGTGGTTTCGGTGCGTAAAAAGGTGGGGATGGTGTTTCAAAAACCAAACCCCTTTCCCAAAAGCATCTTTGAGAATATCGCCTACGCCCCCAGAGTACACGGGATGGTTTCAAAAAAAGAGGAGGAAGATCTCGTGGAGCGCGCGCTAAAAGGTGCCGGCTTGTGGGATGAAGTCAAAGACTCCCTGCACGAACCCGGTACCAGCCTCAGCGGCGGGCAGCAGCAGCGTCTGTGCATCGCCAGGGCGATCGCGGTCAAGCCCGAAGTGATCTTAATGGATGAACCCACCAGTGCGCTGGACCCCATCAGTACCGAAAAGATCGAAGCTTTGATGCTTGAGCTTAAGAAAAACTACAGCATCATCACCGTTACGCACAATATGCAGCAAGCGTCCAGGATCGCCGATTATACGGCCTTTTTCCACTTGGGTGATCTCGTAGAGTATGACGAAACGGAATCGATTTTTCTTAATCCCAAAGAGAAACGGACGGAAGATTACATCACAGGAAGGTTTGGATAATGTTAAAAAATTACAGAAGAAAACTCGACGATATCGAAAACAACCTTTTGCGGATGGTGGATATTATCCTGACCGCAAACAGCGGAATGCTAAACGCCACCAAGGAGAAAGATTACGACTTTTTCGGCAGTTGCGAAAAGCAGCTTAAAGTGATCGAGGATTTGGCGTTTAAAGTGGACAATACCATCGTAACGACGCTGGCGCTGTTTTCTCCGGAAGCGAAGGACCTGCGGGAGTTGGTGGCGATCTTAAAGATCACCAACGAACTTTCCCGTGCCAGATCCAACGTCAAAAACTACGCGCTGGATATGAAAAAATATTTTGCCGAAGGGTTGTTTGACGAAAGAACGATCAACAATATCATTTTGCTGCAGGAAAGTTCCATCAAGTCTTTCCGCGCCGTGGTGGAGATGATCAAATCCGACGATGAGAATGAATCGGAAAAGCTTTACAACTCCATCCTCGTCGAGGAGGACAAAGCCGATGAACTCTATCTGATGATCGAACAGGAGGTGCTTGCGACGGTGTGTGATAACAGCAAGATCTCCGTGGATAAGATGAATTCGCTCAAAGCGATCCGCAAGCTTGAGAAGGTCACGGACCGTGCCGTGGGCGTAGCCGATCTGATCATGTTCGCACAAACGGGCGGCGAAATCACGCACTAATTATGCTACAATTAAATATCACTATATAGAGGGAAGAGTTTGGAACATAACGGATTGAATACGATCTTGATTGTCGAGGATGAAGAGGATATCTTGGAATTGATCGAATTCACTTTGCAAAAAGAGGGCTACGATACGGTAGGGCTGACCGATACCAAGCTCGTCGAAAAACTGCTTGAGGAGGAGGATGTGGATCTGATTTTGATGGATCGCAACCTTCCCAGCGTCGACGGTGCGGATTTTATCAACTCCCTCCGGGAGCGCGGTTTGAACCAGCCCGTGATCTACGTAACGGCCAAAGACGCCGAAGGCGACGTCCTGGAGGGCTTTGAAAAAGGCGGGGACGACTATATCACCAAACCCTTCAGCCTGCAAGAACTCATCGCCCGAGTGAAAGCGGTTTTAAAACGTACGAAAAAAGAGCTCAAGGTGCTCAAAGTCGCCGATATTATCTACAAAAGCGCGTCAAAAGAGTTTTTTATCGATGAGGAAAAGATCCGCCTGACCCATTTAGAGCACGATCTTTTGCTGGAGTTTATGAAAAACCAGGGGATGCTGCTGACTCGGGAGTATCTGCTTGAAAACGTATGGAAAGATTCTTTGGACAAGCAGCTCAAAACCGTCAACGTGGCGATCAAGCGCTTAAAAGAGAAGATCGATCCACAGGGTGAAAAGCGCTATATTCGATCCGTTCGGGGCGAGGGATACATTTTTTGTTAAAAACCGATCAACTCTTTCTCCGCAATTTCCTGTTGATCTTGCTGCTCGTTCTTTTGGCTTCGGGCACCGCAACCTACGTCTGGTTCAAAAACATCTACCTTGCCCAGATCAAAACCAACCTTTCGCAAAATATCGATTCCGTTTCTTTGGTACTGCCAAACCTGGAATCCGTCGACGATTTTGTACAGGAGTATAGGAAAAAAACGGGGCTCCGTATCACCTTTATCGCCCTTGACGGCCGGGTTCTCGCCGAAAGCCACGAAGATAAAACCCTCATGGAAAACCACCTCCACCGCGATGAGATCAGGCAGTTGAAAACGGCGAAGATGGGCCACTCCATCCGCTACTCCAAAACCCTGGGCAAGGAGTATCTCTATGTCGTCAAACAGATAGAGACGGAGGAAAAAGAGAGGGTGTATCTGCGTATGGCCGATGATATCGAAAAGATCCGTGAAGGGTTTTTCAGCCTCTCCATGCAGATTATCGTCATCTTTGTGCTTTCTTTTATCATCGCCGTGGCGCTGGCGCTCAATATCAACAAAAGGTTAAAAAAGGAGACGGAAAATATCCTGGAGATTTTGCATATGCTTCTGGATAAAAAGAACTTTGAAATCGAGCGGATGGGGGAGCTGTATGAGTTTAACAAGATTACCCAACTGCTCGAGATCGTGGGCAGTAAGCTCAAACACCGAGAAAACCTCAAATCCAAGCAAAACGCCAAGCTCAAATTGGCCAACCGCCAAAAGGATGAGATCATCTCCGCGCTGAGTCACGAGTTTAAAAACCCAATCGCCGTGATAACGGGGTATTGCGAAAGCATGATCGGGCAGCAGATGGACCAAAGCATCGCCGATAAGTTTTTGAAAAAGATTGAAAACAACGCCCACAAGATGAGTGCGATTATCGACAAGCTGCGCCTTGCCATCTCCCTGGAAGACGGGAGAAAAAACCTCAATTTCGAGCATTGCGATCTTCGTGGGCTGTGTGAAGAGTTAGCACAGGATATCAAGCAAAGTTACAAGGGGCGTGAAATCCACATCGAAGGGGAGGGGGTCTTTATCGAAGCCGATCCGGTACTCTTTGGCGTGGCCTTGACAAATCTGATGGAAAACGCGCTCAAATACTCCGAAAACGATGTGGAGGTCGTGGTACGCAAAGATTACGTCAAGGTGGTGGACCACGGGATCGGGATGGAGAAAAAGGAGCTTGAAAAGATTACCGACAAATTCTACCGCGTCAGCACCAACCGCTGGAACAACTCCCTGGGGCTTGGGCTGAACATCGTCGATAACATCGTCCGCCTTCACGGGTTTACCCTGCAGATTATGAGTCAAAAAAATATCGGCTCCACCTTCAAAATCACCTTTTAACCCCCTTCGTAATCGCAATGTAATAAAGTTTTGCTATGATGTTGCGATCAAATTGAAAAAAATTTGAAAATTTGTCCTGCGAAAAGTAGTAATATTTTATAGAGAACCCCCACAAAAACGCAATTTTCCCCATATCTTTGCTTAAGAAAGCTTTAACGAATACTCATTACAATACCGTTATAAATTATTACAGGGTGTAATCAAAAACCCTTCAAAGAGGCTTGTAATGGATATGAAAACCGTTGGCAAAGTAAATAAGTACACGGAAAAATCCCAGACGGGATTTGCCCGTGCGTCTTTGGCACTGCTGTTCGTATTTGCCGTTTTTATGTGGAGTTATCTGACTCTGGGTGACGTGGCGAATAATACATTTTTAATTATCGGTGCGGTATTTGGCGCTTATATGGCGATCAACATCGGGGCAAACGATGTGGCAAACAACGTCGGGCCGGCCGTGGGCTCAAAAGCTTTGACGCTTTTTTGGGCGATCGTTATCGCCGCCGTTTTTGAAGCGATGGGTGCGATTATCGCCGGCGGGGATGTCGTGGGAACGATCAAAAAGGGGATTATCGATCCCGCGTTGATCGGTGATCCCGAAATCTTTATCTGGGCTATGACCGCCGCGCTGCTCGCTGCCGCACTGTGGCTCAATTTCGCCACATCGGTGGGGGCTCCCGTATCGACGACGCACTCCATCGTCGGCGGGGTGATGGGCGCGGGTATCGCCGCAGCCGGTTTTGCCATCGTCTCCTGGGGTACGATGGGCGCAATCGCGGCCAGTTGGGTCATCTCTCCCGTTTTGGGGGGCATGATCGCCGCGGGCTTTCTCTTTTTCATCAAAAAAACCATCGTGTATCAAGAAGATATGGTCGAGGGTGCGAAAAAAGTAGTTCCACTGCTTATCGCAGCCATGAGTTGGGCTTTTGCGACCTATCTTATGGTCAAAGGGATCAAGAAAGTTATCAAGGTCGATTTTCTCATGGCGTTGGTATTGGGCTTTGTCATCGCAGCGGCGATCTATTTTTTTGTCAAACCCATGATCGAAAAGGCGGCACGGAAGCTTAAAAACGACCGCGATAACGTCAATACGCTTTTTACGATCCCGCTTATCTTTGCCGCGGCTCTTTTGAGTTTTGCCCACGGGGCCAACGACGTGGCAAACGCTATCGGTCCCTTGGCTGCGATCAACGATGCGATCATGGGCGGTGCTATCGCCGATAAGGTGCAGATCCCCTTTTGGGTTTTAGCCGTCGGGGCGTTCGGTATCTCGGTGGGACTCGCGCTCTACGGTCCGAGGCTGATCAAAACCGTCGGCAGCGAAATTACCGAACTGGATCAGATGCGAGCCTACTCCATCGCCATGGCGGCGGCGATCACCGTGATCATCGCTTCGCAGTTGGGACTTCCCGTCAGCTCCACCCACATCGCCGTCGGCGGGGTTTTTGGAGTAGGGTTCTTGCGCGAGTGGCTCAACTCCAGCGAATCCAACTGGATAAAAGAGACCAAAGAGAATTTCAAGCGCCACAAAAAGGAGCATGCGGAGTATGAGGATGAGTTGAAAGCTTTGGTGGATCTGGAGAGTAAGCAGAAGGAAAACTACGAGCGTATCGTAGAGTTGTATCGCCTTATCGAAGAGAAAGAGGAGATTTTAAAATCCGAGAAAAAGGATTTCAAAGCGGCCAAAAAGGTGCAATACGTCAAACGCCACACCGTCAAAAAGATCGTATACGCCTGGATCATCACCGTTCCCGCGGCTGCACTGATCAGTTCGGGGATCTTTTTCATGATCAAGGGGATCATGGCGGGTTAAATTGCTCCGCAGCAGGGCTTTCGCCTTGCGGGCGCCGTGGACCACGTCGCTTAATTGCGTTTATATTTAATAATATGATATACTATTTTTTCTTCTTTTTTGAAAATCCGGAGTTTTTGGATTTTTTATTAAGATCAAGATCGCCGATCACCTCTTTGTAATCGATCCCCTCCTGCTGCATCTTGGCAAAGCAGGCGGCGATAACCGCTATGGTGTTGGGGACTTCCTCTTTCTTCTTGTAGGATTGCACATTTTTTTCGCTCACTTTGATCAAACTGGTGAATTTGGGAATAGTCGTTTCCGCATCCAGCAACAGTTTTTTAAACTCGATAAATGTCATTGTAACCCCGATTGAGAAATTTATTACGTAATTATATAGATAGAACAGTAAAAGTTTGATTACATTTTGTAATAATCATGGGGAATTGTCGTTTTTTACACTCTCCCAGAAAAACTCCGTATGCTTTTCAAACATCGATGCCGTGACGTTGGTGGATTTCTTATCGGTTTTTTGCAGCACTATCTGCATCTGGTAAAAAAACAGCGGGGAGAGAAACTCGTTTGCCAAAAGCAGGGGATCGCCGGATTTGATAATCCCGTTTTGCATAAAAAGAAAAAATATTTGAGAAAGCTTTTTAAGATTGTGCTGGTAAAAGTGCTCGTTGAAACTGTTGCGCACGCTCTCGTTTTGAAACAGTTCAATCATCATGATTTTAAAAATCTTTTCATTTTTGCCGTCGAAACTGATCAGTTTAAAAACGGTCACGAACTCCGTGAGAAAAAGTTTGTTTTTTTCCAGGATAGACTCTTCATCATATTTCTCATACAACTCATTGAGCGCATTGGCACCGATATCTTGAATGATACGGTTAAAGATATCCTCCTTGTTTTTAAAGTGGTTATACAGCGCTCCTTGCTTGATACCTACCTCCGCGGCGATCTTTCGCACCGTCGTTCCCTTATATCCCAGCTCCGAGAAGAGGGCGATAGCGGATTTTAAAATTTTTTCCTTTGTAGAAAGGGCCATGGAAACTCCTAAAACAGATACTTCTCACGTATTATAGTGAACAATCGTTCATATGTCAACAAAGAGCCGCATGGAGAAGGTGAACAACTGTTCATACGGCAACAGGAGGGAGCGTTTTGAATATGAACAACCGTTCATAAGCCGGATAGGTATACTCGCCACTAAGTGAACAATCGTTCATCTTTAAAGCATCTATATTTAGGGTTTTTGAGAGTTACTAAATACTATGGTATAGAGTGGAAAAACGCTACGTTTAACGGCTTTTCCCGGTTTGAGCGCGCCGTTTTGCCCGTATCAGTGATCAGAAGATGTCCAGGGGGAGAAAAATCCCGTATAGTTTGAAAAAAAGAGTCGGGGTAAAAGGGATAAATATAAAAATTTCGAGTAACTCATATTAAAAAATATGAGTTACGGAAGAAGGGGTTATTTGCTGAAGTAGGCTTTTGCTTTTTCTAAATCTTCGGGGGTGTCGATGCCGAAGCTTTCCGTCGCGACACCGGTCATCGCTACTTTATAGCCGTGGTAAATCGCCCGCAGCTGCTCCAGTTTTTCGATATCCTCCAAAGGAGCTTCGGGTAAAGCGCAGAAACGCTCCAAGCTTTTTTTGGTATATCCGTACAGACCCAGGTGGCCTTTAAACTCATCGTAGCGACCGTCCCGGGGATAGGGCAGCAGACTTCTGGAAAAGTAGACGGCGTGTTCTCCGGCGTTGAGGATCACTTTGACCAGGTTGGGATCCTTTGCCTGTTCCGCCGAGATCTTTTTGTAGGCGCTGTTGAGCATAATTTCGCTGTCGTGGCGGTGCCGCCGGGTCAACTCCAGGACCTGCGCGACCACCTCCTTTTCGATAAAGGGTTCGTCGCCCTGGACGTTGACGATCACCTCCTCATCGCGCAGCCCCAGCTTTGCAGCCGCTTCATTGATGCGGTCGGTACCGCTTTTGTGGTTTGCCGAAGTCAAAACCGCTTCAAAATCGTACTCTTTCGCTAGGGCGACCACTTCGGGAGAGTCCGTAGCGATAGCGACGCTATCAAGCTCCTTGACCTGCATAGCGGTGCGTACTACCATGGGGATGCCGTCAATAGGTGCCAAGACCTTTCGGGGAAAGCGCGAGGAATCGATGCGCGCGGGTATTATAATCATCTGTGTTACCTTTTGTATGCAAGATCATATTATCTCTTATCAAAGTTTTCTCGGGCTTGAGATTTAATTTACTCTTACATTTTTGTATGATATTCTATCAAAAAACCCAAGGAGTTCCTCTATGGAAAGCAATCTGGATCTTATTTGCGGCGACATTTTGCGGCAAAGCGATTTTGAAGTGGATGAAACCATACAGAAGAAATTAACAAAGCAAAAGGTCGTCATCGAGATCAACGACGCCCCCGGGATAAAACTCTATTCCAAAGATAAGATCATTTTGTCAGAGATCGTACCGACGATCCACTCGTTCGGATTTTTAATCGATCACGAAATCTCCTATACCGTAGATGAGATCTGCATTATCAAGATCAACCTCATCGTCGACAATGTGGATCTTTTGCTCAAACACAGTAAAAATATCAGCGATATTCTCTTTGCCCGTCTGGATTCCTCCCTGCGCTACGATTGTTCTTTATTTTTCCTTACCTATAAAAACAACTTTTCAAAACGGGAGTTTGAACTGTTTGACGCGTTGGTGGAGTACCAAAATCAACTTTTCGCCAGCTTTAACCGTGCGGCGATCGTAAACGTTTTGACCCTCTATCCCAAAACGGCGAAGTGTGCGCTGAATCTGTTCAAGGCCAAGTTCGATCCCGCCAAAGGTAAAAACCGCGCGACCGACATCAAAAAGCGCCAGGATGCGTTTATCGAAAGTTTGAAAGATATCAGCGGGATCAACGACGATAAGATCGCCAAAACCCTCTATGAGATTTTGGACAATATGGTACGGACCAACTACTATATGCACAAATCCACCCTGGCGTTCAAAGTCAACGTCGCAGGGTTTAAAAATCTGCTTCGCGGTACCCAGCCCAATATCGAAACCTTCGTCCACAGCCGCGATATCAGCGGGACGCACAACAGAACGGGCAAAATTTGCCGCGGCGGACTTCGCTGGAGCGACCGCCCCGATGATTTCAGGGATGAAGTCAAATCGCTCATGACAGCCCAGGAGGGGAAAAACGCGGTGATCATCCCCAACGGCTCCAAAGGCGGCTTTGTCATCCACCGCGAAAATGTGGACAGGGAGAGTTTTCAAAGCTTTTACGAAGAGTATATCAACGCATTGCTTGACGTGGTCGATACCAAGGAGGACGATGCAGTGATCCGCGACGAGCGCATCGTAGCGTACGACGGAGAGGATTCCTATTTCGTCGTTGCCGCGGACAAGGGTACTTCGGCCATGAGCGACGTGGCCAACGCCATCTCCGTCAATCGCGGTTTCTGGTTGGGTGATGCCTTTGCCAGCGGCGGCAGCCACGGTTACCATCACAAGCGGCTGGGGATTACCGCCAAGGGTGCTATCAAATCCACCGCGCGCTTTTTTATCGAAAAGGGGGTCAATTTTTACGAAGAACCCATCACCGTCGTGGGGATCGGCTCCATGAACGGCGACGTCTTCGGCAACGGGATGATCGAAAGCGACAAGTTCAAACTCTTAGGCGCCATCAGCCACAAAGAGATCTTTATCGATCCCGATCCCGACCCCCGGGTCTCTTACGAGGAGCGCAAGCGGCTGTTTGAATCCAAAAACGGAGCCTGGAATCAGTATGAAAAGCTATCGGAGGGGGGTGCGGTATACCGCAGGGATCAGCGCAATATCGATCCCACGCCCCAGATCAGGGAACTGCTCAAGATCAAAACCAAAACCATCGATGCGGATGAGTTGGCCAAAAAGCTGCTGAGTCTGAAAGTGGATATGTTTTACAACGGCGGCGTGGGGACCTACGTCAAAAGCTCCAACGAAACCAACATCGAAGTTGGGGATAAGGAAAACGAGTACGTACGGATCGATGCCAATGAGGTCAAATCCTACTGTGTCTGCGAGGGGGGAAATCTGGGCTTTACCCAGGAAGCGAGGGTGGAGTACGCCAAAAGAGGCGGCAAGATCAACCTGGACAGCGTAGACAACTCCGCGGGGGTCGATACCAGCGACCATGAGGTCAATTTCAAAATTCTGCTGAGCATTCTGGAGAAAAAAAGCCTCGTATCCAACAAATACGAAGTACTCGAAGAGTTGACGCCCCACGTGGTCAATACGGTGTTGTGGACCAACTACTTCCAATCGCTCTCCATCTCGCTGGACGAGGAGCGCTCCAAAACTTCCCCCAAACGTTTTGAGCGTACCCTGGACGTTTTGGCAAACAACCTGGACTTTTTCAACAAAAAAAGCTTCGCCCTGGAGGAGTTTGAGGCCCACAACGATAAGATCATCCGCCCCATGCTTTCGATTTTGACGCTGTATTCCAAGATCTTTATCAAAAACCAGCTGTTGGCTTCGGAGATGATCGATGATAAGGATTTTGAAGTCTACCTTTACAAATACTTCCCCAAAACCTTTATCGTCTCCTTTGAAGATCAGATCAAACACCATCCGCTCAAAAAGCAGATCATCGCCACGATCATCGCAAACAAGATCATCAATTTTCACGGGGCGACGTTTATCCACGATTTTGAAAAGCTGGGCGCGCAGAAGTTTTTGCTCAAGATCAAATCCTATCTGATCATGAACGACCTCTTCAGTACCAACGACGTCCGCTACGAAATCTACAGAAACGATTTCGCCGTTACGACGCAAAAGCAGTATAAACTGCTTATCGAGATCGAAGATGCGATCGCGTACGGGCTCAATACGATGCTGACCATGAACCCCGACGATATCAATTTCGAATCGATCCTTGCGCATAAAGACAACCTCAACAAGGTCCTTGACGGTATCATGCGATCCAGGGTCAACGCCGTTAAGGACAACGACGCGATCAACGACTTTTTCTCCAAAGTCAACTACCTCAAACTCGTGACCGATATCCTCATCATCGAGCATAGTACCGAACATACCTTCCTTGAGGTGGCGGAGCTGTTCTTCTATCTCGTGGATAAGCTCAAAATCAACCTGCTGGTCCAAAAGGTCAAAGACGCGCCGCTGAAAGATGAGCAGGAGAAAACGATCCAGGACCAGCTTGATTGCATCATCCGCAACTGGCTGGAGGATATGATGCGCAAACTGCTCAACTTCCGGCGCAGCAGCGAAACGGTGGAAGAAAGCGTCAACAGCTACCTGAGTGAAACCTCTTTCGATAACGATTATTACAACAGCTGTATGAAGCAGGATATGAAGCTCAAGCAGCTTTCTATCTTGGTGAACTACCTGAGTTTGAACACCCACTATAAAGGAAAATAGATGCTGGAACTCCTGCGCCAACTGTGGTTTGCGCTTAACTCCGCAAACTCGACAAAAAGTCTCAGCGCGGCGATCGTGATCGGTTTCATCGTGGGCTTGACCCCTACGATGGAGCCGCACAATCTTATCTTACTGGTTATCGTACTGCTTTTTAACGTGCACGTGGGACTTTTTCTACTTGGCGCGGCACTGTTTTCCCTGGCGGGGTTTTTCCTTGATCCGCTGTTTAAACTCCTGGGAAAGGGGATTTTGACGGCGGAGCCCCTTGTACCGCTGTGGACCTGGCTGTATAATCTGCCCTATATGCGCTTGAGCGATTTTAACAATACGATCCTTATGGGATCGCTTGTTACGGCGCTGGTTTTGGCACTTCCGCTCTATTTCGCTTCGCAGAAACTGTTCCTCTCCTACCGGCAGGCGGTAATGGCGCGCTTTTCCGCGCTTCCAATCCTGGGCCGCTTTTTTTACAATGAGACCAAACGGACCAAAAAGGGCTCGGTGATCCGTTACAGCGGTTTGATCGTTCTTAGCAGTTTGCTGGTACTCTCCATCAGCGCGACGGTTCTGTTTTTTGATCCATTGGTCAAAGCTTTTCTTACAGAAGCGCTGGAAAAAAGCAGCGGCAAAAAGGTAAAGATCGAAACGTTTAAAAGCGGTTTTTTTCAAGGAAGTGCCCAGATAACGGGCTTTTCCATGATTGATAGGGAGGAAAGCGCCCAACTGTTCTCCTTTGATCGGTTAAATATCGATCTCAATACGCCCCAGCTGTTTCAAAAGCGCTACATTATTGAAGATCTCAGTATCGAAGGGATAAACTTCGATAAAAAGCTGCTTGCGAAGATCGCGTCGGCGGAGGGGGAGGTTGACGCGCAGACAGAAGAAAAACAAAAAGCGGCACCATCTGCGGGGGGGATAAAGCTGCCAAGCGTCAAAGAGGTGCTTTCTCGCGAAGAGTTGCGCTCCGTGCAGCGGGCGAGGGAGATAGAAAAGGAGCTTCAAACCCTGCAAAAAGAGTATGGGACTTTGCGCCAAAAGCTGGATCCTGAAGGGGTGGAGCAGTTGCAGCAAGAGGTAAGCGCCTTTCAAAAGAGATTAAAAAATATGAATGATCCCGCGCAGGTTTTAGCCGCGAAGTCGGAGTTTGAAAAACTGCAAAAGCGTATCGATGCATATCAAAACAGCTATAAAAACCTCTATACAAAGCTGCGGACGCGATTTGACTCCCTGTCGCAAAAGCTTGAAGGGCTCGACAAGCTCGCCGCACAGGATTTGAAGCGATTGGAGGAGAAATACACCTCCGCCGAGGGGCTTTTCTCCGTGGCATCGCTTTTTACGGGGGGAGAAAACAAAAAATACCTGCAAAAAGCGTATGCTTTGTATACGGCTATCAAACCCTATATGCAAAGCGCGCCCGATCCCAAGGACCAAACCCGTGAAAAAAGCTACTACCGTGACCGCGGCGAGTATATCCTTTACGAGGACCGTTCACGCTATCCGCGCATCCATATCGAACAGGCCAAAGCGGATGCGACCTATGACGCGATGCCTTTTGACGCGATCTTGACCAACTACTCCACCAACCAGCACAAAACGGGCAAACCGGCGCTGCTGATCGCTACGGCGCAGGGGGAGCGGGTCCAGGGCGTCGAGCTCAAAGTGATGAACAACCAGCTGCTGCAAAAACCCCGTGCCGATTTGAACCTCAAAGTGGACAAATACCGTTTCAACGACGAAAACGAGCGTGCAATAGGGATGAAGCAAGGAGCGGTCGATCTCCAGCTGGAGGGGAGTATGCTCTTTCAAAGCGACAGTGTGCGCATAAGCGGATACTGCAACGTCGAGGATGCGAACCTTTATGCCGCAAACTCTCCGCAGCTGCACCGGGCGCTGCAGGGGATCAAAAGTTTTGATATGCGCATAAACGGCCGCATCGACGGAAAAAAGAGCGAACTCTCCATCAGCAGCGATATGAGCAAAAAGTTAAGCAATCTATTGGCCCAATCGGTCTCGGGGCAAACGGCGCAGTTCCGTCAAAAGCTGCAAGCCGGTATCCGGGAGAAAATGGATATGAAGGGGTTAAAGAAGGAGAAGGGGCAAACGCAGACGCTGCTGCAAACCCTCGGGGCGAAGCAGGATTCGCTGCAGGGGCTCTCTTCGCAATTGACCCGCAGCTTTACCAAAGCGCAACCCTCCGGCGGCGGGGAGGAGGTAAAGGGGATACTCAAGGGGTTGTTTTAACCCCCCCCCGTTACCCCTTCGCGTCAAGGAGCATCCCCTCGGCGTCGGCACCCCTTTGCGCCAGTTTCATCGCTTCTTCGGAGGGAAATTGCCGCAGTACCTTCTGGGTGGAGGGGTCGATGACGCTGACGTAGTAGGTGGCGCTTTGCTCGTGGAAACCGAAGCGCAGCTTTGTGTGCGCGGCGAGTTCGCTGTCGTTGAGCTTATCGACAAGTTCTTTCGTCTGGGGTTCGGTAAGCGTTTTATCGCTGTTGTCTGTTTTTTGCGGGATCGAAGAGCGCCGCCAGGTTGCGTTTTGACCTCTTCACGGGCGCTGTTTAGCGGCTGCTTGGGCTGCGCCGACGGCTCCTGTCCCTGCGTTGTAATCATATTCACCATCTCCTCCTTGATCCGGTTACATTATAAACTTTTATAATTATTGCAAAAAGATGTGATAAAAATGTAAAAAACGGTAAAAAGTTTTGAAAAATCATTTTCACTGTTTCCATATTATACGCTTTGCCGCGATCATTTGATCATATAACCCACCCTGACCCTGGAAGCGATGGCGGCTTTGGGCAATTTCTTTCGCAGCCTGTAGATCAGTTCGCGCAAAGCGACCCCTTTGTCCTCCTGGGTATTCCACAGCTGCATGGTCAACTGCTCTTTTGAAAGGTGCGATCCCTTGTGGTGCAGCAGCAGTTCCAGACAGTGCAGCTCCCGTTTGGTCAAGTCGATTTCGCCGCGGTTTTCATAAACCCGTCTGCTTCGCAGGTCGTATCTGTAGGGGCCAAACAGGATATGTTCCTGTCCGCTCTGTTCTCCCTTGCGCGGATTTTGAAGCGTTTGCAAAACCGCTTCCAGGTCACCTCTGGCGATGGGTTTGATCAAAAACCCCTCGGGATCGACAAAGGAGGCGTTTTCCATCGTATACTCGTCACTGAAGGAGCTGGTAAAGATGATCTTGGTCCTTTTGCTGCGCTGCCGCAGGGTATGGGCGGCGCGTATCCCATCTATGGGACCTTTGAGTTCGAGATCCATAAATACCGCATCGATATTTCGCTCCCTTTCAAGGTAGCCGAACAGATCCTGGGCACAGCTGCACGTAAAAACCACCTCATATCCCAGTTCACGGAAGGTTTGTTTCAAAAACAGCGCCGTTACTCCCTCTTTTTGCGCTATGATAAGTTTCACGCGAGTCCTTTTTTCTCTTTGACGTAACTATATCCAAACAAAGTCTCACCGTGGTCTCTGTGCATTTTATTTATAAGGTGTAATGTGGTATCTTCTGGTCAAAATCGATAAAGGAGTTACGATGACCGTATGTGAATGTATGGACGTGGAGTTTGAAGAGATCAAAAAAGCCGTGGCTAAGGCGGGGGACGACCTGGAAGCGGTGCAGGAGGAAACGGAAGCGGGAACGGTGTGCGAATGCTGTTTGGAAAGTGATTGCGACAAGGTGGATCTTCCCCTTCCCGACGCGATCAAAAAAGCAAAAGAGCAGGGCTAGGCGGTCGTTTTGGCCAAAAAACCGAATAAGGAGCGGTATACGCAAAGGTTACTCGGGCTTTTAGAAAAGGAGCGAGAGGCGCAGATGCGCCAGTACCGCGACGAGATGCGGCGCATGCACCCAAAGGAGCGTGAAGCCGCGGGAAAAGCGGTTTTAGGAATGAGCGCTTCAAAAGCCGGGAGGAAGTTCCACTACCATCTGGTGCGTTTTTCCCGTGACAAGGCGATGCAGCGCAGTAAAATAGCGGTGGGCGACTTGATCCTCGTTTCAAAAAAGGACCCCCTGCGCTCGGATCTGAGCGGTACGGTGGTCAAAAGGGGGAAGCGCTTTATCGAAGCCGCTTTTGAAAACCCGCTGCCCAAATGGGCGTTTAAAAGCGCGTTGAGGCTGGATCTGTATATGAACGATATCCCCTATAAGCGGATGAGAGAGTTCCTGCAGCGCTTTGAAGCCCTGGAGGGGAAGGATTTTTTAAAAGCACTGCTGACGGGACGTCGCAAACAGCAGCCTGCGACTTATGAGGCGTTTACCCCCTTTGATAGCCGTTTGAACGAGTCCCAAAAGCAAGCCGTGGGAAAAGTTCTGGGTAGCCGCGATCTGTTTTTGATCCACGGCCCTCCGGGAACGGGAAAAACCAGTACGCTGTGTGAAGCGGCGAGGCAGTGTGCCGCGCGGGGCGAACAGGTGCTGATTACCGCCGATTCAAACATCGCTGCGGATACGATTTTGGAAAAACTGGTGGATTCCGGGGTGCGCAGCTGCATCAGGGTGGGGCACCCCGCGCGCATACTGGAGCATTTGGAACACCACTCCCTCGCCGCGCTTTTTGAGCGCCACGACCGGCAGGAAACCTTGCGTTCGCTGCAAGAGGAGTGCAACGGGCGTTTGGAACAAAGGAATGCGTATATCAAACCCACGCCCGGAAGGAAGCGGGGGATGAGTGAAAACCGCATCAAAACCCTGGCGGCCAAAAACGCTTCGCAGCGGGGGGTCGATGCCGCGACGATGCGCTCCATGGCCCGGTGGCTTGCGTATAACGAAAAGGTCGATACCCTGATGAATAAAATCCGCGACCTTGAAAATATGATACTAAATAATATCATTGATTCTATGGATGTTGTCGTCACCACAAACTCTATGGCGGCTTCGGATTTGCTGGAGGACCGCACCTTTGACGTGGCGTTGATAGATGAGGGTTCGCAGCAGATAGAACCCTCGACCTTAATCCCTTTGCAAAAAGCAAAGCGCTGGATTATGGCGGGGGATCATATGCAGCTGCCTCCGACGGTTGTAAGCCGGGAAGCTTCAGCCCTGGAAAAGACGCTGTTTGAGCGCTTTATGCATGAAAGCAGCGATAACGCCGTGATGCTGCAAACCCAGTACCGCATGAATGATACGCTTTTGGAGTTTATCAAAAGGGAGTTTTACGGAAACAGGCTCCGCAGCGATCCGGGCGTAGCGGCGATTACGCCAAGGCAGTTGTGCGCAAAACTCGACTGGGAGATCATCACGGTGATCGATACCTCCGGAAGTGAAGAGCAAAAAAGCGGCAATGAACACTCCTACCGCAATGAAAGGGAAGCGGACGCTGTTTTGCACCGGGTAAAGCAGATGGTAGATGCGGGGGTAGATGCCGAAGCGATCGGGGTGATCACGTTTTATCAGGGGCAGGTCAAGATGCTGGATAAAATTTTTCAAAAGCACGGTTTGTCCGTGGAGGTCAACAGCGTAGACGGTTTTCAGGGCAGAGAAAAAGAGATCATCGTTCTTTCGACGGTGCGCAGCAACGAAAAAGGAAAGATAGGGTTTTTAAAAGATTATCGCCGCTTAAACGTGGCGATCAGCCGTGCAAAGCGCAAACTGGTCGTCGCCGGGGCACTGCAAACCCTTCAGAACGATCCGCTTTACGGAAGATGGATAGCGGCACTCAAAGGATCGAAAAATTGCGTCATCAAGCCCCCTCCCGGGGAGGGAGCAGAGGGTTAAGCGGCTTTTTTCGCCGCTTTTCTGGCTACCTTTTTGGCCTTGGAAACTTTGGCTACCTTCTTCTTGTTGAGCTTCTTCGCTACCTTCTTTGCAACTTTTTTCGCTTTGCTTTTTTTATTGGCGACTCTTTTCGCGGCTTTTTTCGCGATCGCATCCACTTTGCTCTTTTTAAGTTTCTTTGCCATAGGCTATCCTTTGAAAATATAAATACCACCGCTTTCTTAAAAAGAAGAAAATAGTAATATTTTATGACTATTTTACATATTTAGTTCGGCTTTGTCAATAAAGTATCCTTTTTGCAGGAGTGAAACTTGGGTAGAATATGGTAAAATCTTTACTAATTCAACAGCGCAAACGCTTTTTTCCCAAAATTTACAAAAGGGCGCAACGCTGATCCGGGAGGGCTGATGTCACTGCAGGCAAAATTGACACTGTTAACGACGCTTATACTATCGGTTACGCTTATTTTCAGCAGTGTTATCTACCTGGAAAATCTTGACACCCTTTTTAAAGAGCAAACCCGTGCCAACCTTGAACATGACCGGGAGAAGGTGGCAAACCATTTTTCCGGCTTGAAGCGGCAGCTAAGCGACGTGACCGCACGGGCGGCGGAGGATATCCAGATCAAAGCGCCGCTGTATCTGCTTTCGCGCTATCAAACGGCCGCCGGGACGTTTGAGCATGAGAAGCGGAAAATGCAGGAGTATCTGCAGCGCTGGTTCCACCCCCGATTGGATACGGCTATCGCCGTTTTTGATACGCAGCGGCGGCTGGTAGCCATCGCACGCAAAGACAATGCCCGATTAAACGGTTATGTTTCCTTGGACAAAGAGGGCGACAGAGGCTTTGTGGATCCCCGGGGCCGATGGGTGGGGGAAAACGATCTTGCAACCCTTTCGACACTGGAAACCGCAGCGATGGAGAGGGTCAAAGGCGTGTATGAAAAGGGAGTATACAAGCTCATCAAAACCCAAAAGGTGATCTCCAACGATCAAAAAGCGGGGTATATACAGCTGTGTTACTACTTCGGTCCCGCGCAGATGGAGAAGCTCAATCGCGACCTGATCTATCGGGGGTACTTCCAGATCGCAAAGAACCGCTATATCCTGCCTGAGGGCTACGGTGATAAACTTCTGGCCCAGGGCAAAAGTGAAGATTTCGCTTTGAACCGTATGGCGGTGGAACGCCCCTTTGAAAAAGGGCAGCTGTCTTTGCACCTGCTTGTGGATAAACGGATGATCCGGCAGCAGCGAAGCGATACGATTATCAAGCTCATAAGCGTATGGGTTTTGACCATTTTGGCGGTTTACGGTATCTCCTGGCTCTTTAGCCGTCGCTTTTTCACCACCCCCATAGCCCAGCTGCGAAGTGCGATCAAATCGATCAAACAGCACCGCTACGAAGAGATCACGGTGCAAAGCAACGATGAGTTGGGAAAGATCATCAAAGAGTTCAACACCCTCTTTACCCAGCTTTCAAAAAACTACGCCTCTTTGGAGAGTTATAAGCAGGCGATGGATGCGGGAAGTATCGTTAGCAAAAGCGACCGCAGCGGCAAGATCACGTACGTCAATGAAAAGTTTTGTCAAGTCAGCGGCTACAGCAAGGAGGAGCTGCTGGGCAAACCGCACAACATTATCCGCCACCCCGACATGCCCGCGGAAGCGTTTCGTAAAATGTGGGAAACCATAGAGGGGAAGAGGATTTGGAAGGGGATCGTTAAAAACAGGCGTAAAGACGGCAGTTACTACTGGATCGATTCGGTCATCTGTCCCATCTTGAATGAAAACGGCGAGATAGAGGAGTATATCGCCGTTCGCAGGGATATTACCGAATTGGTGGATAAGCGCCAGGAGTTGCAAAACATTGTGGATTATGATCAGCTTACCGATCTGGGGACGCGCCATAAACTGCATAACGATTTGGAAAAAAGCAAGCAGGGATGCCTGGCCGTTATCAATCTAGACCGCTTCAGACAGATCAACGATCTTTACGGTCACAGCTTCGGAGACAGGGTTATCCGTGCCGTAGCCAAGCAGATGCAAGCGGCGGTACACGGGGATTACAACCTCTACCGCCTCCAGGGCGACGAGTTTGTGGTAACCGCGCCGTGGCGCTTGAAAGGGGAGTTTGTCCAAAAGATCGAACAGCTTATCAACGCGCTGGAAAACTATGGATTTACCTTTGACAAGGAGGAGGTTTCCATTACCGTAAGTGCCGGGATCAGCTTCGAACTTCCCCACTCGCAACTCTTGACCGCGGATATGGCGCTGCGTATCGCTAAAAAACAGGGGAGATCCTATATCGTTTACAGCAGTGAAAACAGCCTCAACAGCGTTTATGAAAACAATATCAAGTGGACGAAGAAGCTCAAAGCCGCCATCGCCGAAGATCGTATCGTACCCTTTTTCCAACCCATCGTAAACAATGAAACCATGGCGTATGAAAAGTATGAGTGTCTGGTACGGATGCTCGATGAGGAGCAGGGCAAAGTGGTCTCACCGTTTTTCTTCCTCGATATCGCCAAAAAGACCAAGCAGTACAGCCAGCTGACCAGGATCATGGCGCGCAAAAGTTTTGAAACTTTCCGCAATCGAAGCGAGCAGTTTTCCCTCAACGTGACCGTCGAAGATATCGTCAACGACGAGATCCGAAACTACCTCTACGCTTTGCTTCAGGAGTACTCCATCGGAGAGCGGGTTGTGTTTGAGATCGTCGAAAGCGAATCGATCGATAATTACGAACAGGTGATAAGCTTTATCGAAACGGTCAAGGCGCAGGGCTGCAAAATCGCCATCGACGATTTCGGAACGGGGTACTCAAACTTCGAGTATCTGTTGCGCCTCAAAGCCGATCTGATTAAGATCGACGGTTCCTTGATCAAGCACCTTGACAGCAGCCGCGAAGCCCAGATCGTCGTGGGGGTTATCGTGGATTTTGCCAAACAGATGGGGATCCAGATCGTCGCGGAATTTGTGGAAAATGAGCAGATTTTGGAAAAACTCAAAGCGATGGGGATCGAGTATTCCCAGGGGTATCACTTCAGCGCGCCTCTGCAAACGCTGAAGTAGGGGGCTTTAGCTGTAGGCTCCGATGTAGATCGATTTGCCAAAGTGCATCACTTGATCGCAATCTTTGAAATCCTTTTTCGTGGCGCGAAAGAGCGTCATCCCCTCCTGTGCCCACTGGATCACTTCTCTTAACTTTTTGGAGGGCTTTACAAATTGCCATCGCCCGATGGTGACTACCTGGCTGGCGAAATCTTCCCTGTTTTTCTTAAAGGTCATGTGGGAGATCAGTCCATGCTTTGAAAGGGTGCGCAGGCGGATCATCCCTTTGAGGTTGGTGCATCTGCCGTAGGCTTCAAGCAGCTTTTCCGCGGCGTTTCGCACCTTTTTATGATCATGCCCGGTACGGGTTTGCAAAACAGTTTTGCGGATCACCATCACCCCGTCGATCTCTTCGTGGATCCCCATGGAGCGCAGGTTTTCATCGGTGGTACCGTATTTGATATGCAGTTCGCGCAGTAAGACGCAATCGGGCATCAATTCGATCATGATCCATCTTTCTTTCATTTTTTGTGTACTCGTTTGATTATAGCATAAAAATATTTCCCCTTTATGTCAAAACCCGTATCTTTACAGTTTCAGCCCAATTTGATTACAATACAGGGAAAAAACGGAGCGCATTTGAAGCTACTGCACACTTCCGATTGGCATCTGGGACAAAACTTTATGGGACAAAGCAGGCAAAGCGAGCATGAAGCTTTTTTGACCTGGCTGCTTGAGCGTATAGAGGAGAAACGGGTCGAGGTTTTGCTCGTCGCCGGCGACATCTTCGATACGGGTACGCCGCCAAATTACGCTTTGGAGATCTATTACAACTTTTTAAAGCGCTTAGCTTCGATCGAAACGCTGCAAACGGCGATCATCACCGCGGGAAACCACGACTCCGTAGCTACGCTCAAAGCCCCCAAGCAGCTTTTGCAAGCGTTGAACGTCCACGTCATCGCAAGCGGGGATGAGAGCGAAGAGGAGGTGATTCCCGTCTATAAAGATGACAGGTTGCAAGCGGTGGTCTGCGCCGTCCCCTTTTTGCGCGATAGCGTCATCCGCCAATCCGCAAGCGCGCAGACGAGCAGCGACAAAGAAAAGCTGGCCAACGAGGGGATCAAGGCTTATTATGAAAACACCTATGAAAAGGCCCGCAAGCTCAAAGGCGAAGCGGAGGTACCCATCATCGCCACGGGGCATTTGACCACAGTAGGTAGCCGCACCAGCGAAAGCGAGCGTGATATCTACATCGGCGGGACGCTTGATATCGGCGGGGATTATCTGGCGGAGATGTTCGACTACGTCGCTTTGGGGCATCTGCACATCAATCAGAAGGTCAAAAGCGAGCGGGTGCGCTACAGCGGTTCTCCCATACCGCTGAGTTTCAGCGAAGCCAACAATACCCAAAAGGTCAATCTCGTCACCTTTGAAAAAGGGGGTATGGACGTAGAGCTGCTGGAGGTGCCCAAAACCCGAGACCTGATCATACTCAAAGGCGATGCCGAAACGGTGCAGGGCGAGCTGGAAAAGATAGTGGATACAACGGCGTGGATAGAGGTGCACTTAGATGACGATAATCCGATGCAGGCCAACACCGAGATACGCGAAAAAGCTGCCGAGTCGGGGGTGACACTGCTGGCGGTAAAGGTGCAAAAAAGCCAAAAACAGCTGCGTGCCAGGGAGCTCAAAGCGATCAGCCTGGAGGAACTGAGCATCTCCCAGGTTTTTGACAAGCGTTTGGAACAGGAAGCCTTAGAGGATAAGCGGTTGGAAAGAAAGCTCAAAGAAAACTTTGCCGCCGTGGTTGAGAGGGTGCAGAACCGATGAAGATACGTAAACTCAGAGCACTCAATATCAATTCGCTCAAAGGCGAAACAGAGATCGATTTTGAAACCTTTTTAGAAGGGGCATCGCTGTTTGCCATCACCGGACCCACGGGAGCGGGCAAGAGTACGATCCTCGATATCATCACCTGCGCGCTGTACGGCAGAACGCCGAGACTGAGCAATCCCAACGACTTGATGAGCCGCCACAGCGGCGAGTGTTTTTGCGAAGTGGAGTTTGCTATCAATGAGAGGGTATATCGCTGCTCCTGGAGCCAGAAGCGCGCGTATAAAAAGGCTGATGGCAACTTCCAAACGGCGAAGATGGAGCTGGCGGAGGTACAAAGCGGGAAAGTGTTGGAATCCAAGCTGCGTGAAGTCCCCAAAAAGGTCCAGGAGCTTTCGGGGCTGGATTTTGAGCGCTTTACCCAGTCGATGATGCTGGCACAGGGCTCCTTCGACGCCTTTTTTAAAGCCAAAGAAAATGACCGTTCCAGCCTGCTGGAGCGCATAACGGGTACGCAGGTGTATAAGCAGATTTCGCAGGAGGTGTATGAAACCTACGCCCAGAAAAAGCGCGAGATCGAGCTGGAGGAAAACGCCCTGGGGGCGATCGAGCTGCTGGAAAAGGAGCAACGGGAGCAAAAATCACAAACCCTGAGCGAATACGGCAAGCGAAAGCGACAGCTGGATGCGCGGGAGGGGGAGCTTAAAAAGATCGCCGCGTGGCAGCAGGGGCTGCAAACGCTGGAGCGCGACAGCGCGGCGCAAAAGATCGAGTATGAAAAAGCGCGTACGCAGATGGAGCAAAACGGTGCGCTGTTTAACAGGCTCGAACTGGCAAAAAAAGCCGGACGGGCGCAAGAGATCTACCGGGAGAGGGAGCTTTTGCGTCAAACTATCGCCGAAGACGCGCGGCAGCTGGGGCAACTGGAGCGTCAAAGCAGCGAGTGCGCGCGGGAGATAGGGACAAAGCAGCACGAAGCAGACGCCGCGCAAAAAGCGCTGGCGGAAGAAAAAAGCGGCTACGAAGCGCAAACGGCCAAGCTCAAGCGGCTGCGCGAGCTGCGCACACAGATCGAGAGTATCCGCTCCAGACAGCACCGGCTGGAGCAAAAGTGCGCCCAAAGCACAGAGGAAGCGGCGCGTCTGCTGGAGCTATCAGGCGGGGCGGAGCAAGCCGGGATAGAGCAGCGCTACGAGAAGCTCAGCGAAGAGATCGCGCAGCTGACTACGAGCGCGCAGGAGTTGGAGCAAGAGTGCGAAAAGCTTGAAAGCCGGGGGGATTCCGAGCGCAGGGAGGAGAGTCTGCGAACACGGCTGCACGAGAGTGAAAAGCTGCTCGAAGCGGTACAAAACTACGAGCAAAACAGCCAAACCCTGCACACCCGTAAGCAGGAAAAAAAGCGCCTGGAGGAGTCGGTAGAACAGGGAAGCCGCGAAAACGCGGAGAAAGCCAAGCTGGTAGCGCAGATGCAAAAAA
The DNA here is from genome assembly GCA_002049495.1 of Epsilonproteobacteria bacterium tcs-49. GTDB lineage: Bacteria > Campylobacterota > Campylobacteria > Campylobacterales > Sulfurovaceae > TCS-49. Next base: position 105,739 of record LLYS01000006.1, read on the forward strand.
GTCTGGAACTTTTGCAAGACAAGCGGGAGCATGAATTGCTTATTAAAAAATATGAAAGCGATAGAGCCAGATTGCGGCAGGGGCAGGAGTGTTTCCTGTGCGGCGCGAAGGAGCACCCCTACATCGACCACGGGCTCAATACCGACCCCGAGGGGACGCAGGAGCAGATACAGCGGCAGGAGCGGCAGCTGCAGGAGGAAAACGCCCGACTGCGCCAAAGCGAGATAGAGCTGGGGGCCAACCGCTCGCGCCATGACAGCGTAACCGAGCAGCTCGCAACGCTGGAGCTAGAGCAGCAGAGGATAGAACAGATCTTTGCCCAAAACGGCTTTACCTATGAAAAGCAAGCGCGGGAGCGGCTGGAGGCGCAGAAAAGGGAGGCAGAAACCCGTCTTGGGGAGATGATCGCTTCGCGAAAGCAGCAACGGCACCTGCAGGAGCAAAGAAAGAGGGTAGAGCAAAACCGTAACGAAAAGATCCGCCTGCAGATACGGGTGCAGAGTCTTCTGGAGGGGCTCAAAGAGGCGACAAAAGAGCGCAAAGAGGCGGCAAAGGAGGCTGAAGCGCTGCAAGAGCAGGGCAAAGCGGTGCTGGACGTGGCGGACCCGGACACCTTTGAGCAAAACCTCATCCGCCGCTATGAAACGGTGCAGCAGCGAGCAAACGCTGCGCAAAACCGGCTGGCACAGCTGCGCTCGACGCAAGAAGCGCTCCAGACGCAGATAAAGCAGCTGCGAACCAAGCAAGAAAGCGACGAGGCGAAGCGAAAAGCCGTAAACGAAGAGTTCGCCCAAGCGCTGCGGGAGCAGGGCTTTGCCGATGAGGAGGAGTTTGCGGCCGCACTTTTGGACCCGGGTGAGTATGAGGAGTTGGCAAAGCGGTGCGAGCAGCTGCAGCGCGACTACGAGCGCATCCAAACCCTGCAAAAGGAAACGGCGCGCAAACTCAAAGAGCAGCAGGCCCTCAAGCTAAGCGATAAAAGCCTACAGGAGGTGACACGGGAGCTTGCCGCGCTGCAAGAGGAGATAGACACGCTGCAAAAACGGATCGGCAGCGTGGAAAAGGAGCTGGAGATCGATGCGGCCAACCGCCGAAAACATGCGCAAAAGATCGAGCATATCGAGCGTAAAAAGGAGGCGTTTGCGGTGTGGGTCAAACTCAACGAGATGGTCGGCTCCTCCAGCGGCGACAAATTCGCCAAATTCGCCCAGGGGATTACGCTCGATCAATTGATCTATCTGGCAAATAGGCACCTGCGCATCCTCAGCCCCCGCTATGAGCTCCAAAGGGCAGAAGACGCGAACAAGCAGCTCGAGATCGAGATTATCGACGGGTTCCAGGGGGACGCGGTGCGTCCGGTCAGTACGCTCTCCGGCGGCGAGAGCTTTATCGTCAGCCTCTCTTTGGCGCTGGGGCTTTCCAATCTGGCAAGCCAAAAGATCGCCATCGATTCGCTGTTTTTGGACGAGGGATTCGGCACGCTGGACGGGCAGAGCCTGGAGCTGGCACTCAATGCGCTGAACAGGCTGCAAGACAGCGGCAAGATGGTGGGCGTGATTTCGCACGTCGAAGCGCTCAAAGAGCGGATACCGCTGCAGATAAAGGTGGTGCCTAAGGGTGATGGGACAAGCAGGGTGGAGATGAGTGAGTAGGGTGCAGTATGCGTACATCGGTAAGCTCTCTTACGTGTTTAAACCCCTTTGTCACCATTTTGCGCTAAAATAAGAGCAACAATAAAGATAAAGGGAGCACAGGCAGATGTCCGTGGCGCATAGGTAGCTGATCAAATGAAACGTTTTTTACTTCTGTTTCTACTCCTTCTTTCTCCCAATCTTTGTGCGAATGATCGCCCCGGAAACACGGCCACCATCGGCTTGCCCGCATTTTGGGACAAGGAGCGGACGCGAAAGCAGTGGGAGCCTTTGGTACAGTATTTGACAAAAGCCACGGGTACCGCGTTTGAGCTGAAGGTCGGTGGTTTAGACGAGCTGGAACAAGCCGTCGCGCAAAAACAGATCGATTTTATCTTCATCAACCCCTCTATCTATGTTCTTTACACCTATCGCTATGGATTGTCTTCTCCTTTGGCAACGGTGATCAACCGTATCGGCGATCAACGTGTGCGTCAATTTGCGGGGGTGGTTTTCACCTCTGCTGACAACAGTGCCATAGACTCTTTGCGTGATTTAAAGGGGAAAAAGATAGCCGCAGTTTCTCCGCAGTCCCTTGCTGCGTATCAGATGCAGCGGTATGAGTTGTTGCAATTGGGGATCAAACTGCCTGAGGATGCGCAGATGCAGTTTACGGGTCTCCCGCTGCCGCAGGTGGTAAAAAGGGTACTATCCGGCGGTGCGGATGCGGGCTTTATGAGAGCGGGGGTTTTGGAAAAGATGCAGGCCAATGGGCAGCTGCCGCAAGATAGGGTAAAGATACTGGGGAGTTTAAACTCCCCCAACTTTCCCGTGGAGGTCAGTACCAGACTCTATCCCGAATGGCCCTTTGCGGCCCTTCAAGGCGTTTCCGATGAGTTGACGCGAAAGGTTTCCAATGCTTTACTCTCTCTGCCTTGGGACGGGGAGGTGGCTAAGAATCTACAGATTGTCGGCTTTAACGTTCCCGGAGACTACCGGGTCGTCGATCAGCTTCTTCAGGAGTTGCGGTTGCCGCCGTTTGACAAGCAGAGCGTGACGCTTGAGGATTTTTGGCAGACGTGGCAGTATCTTATCGTAGCGGGGTTGCTGCTGTTTTCACTGTTTTTGCTGGTTCTGCTGCTGGCGCTCAAAAGAAATTACAAAAAGCTGCTGCTTTCACAAAACCGGATCCATCATTTGGCCTATTACGACAGCTTGTCAGGGGTGCAAAACCGTGTGAGCTTACTTGAGGATCTTGCCAGGTTAAAAGATAGCGAGGCGGATGCAACCGTTGTCTTGCTCAATCTGGATAGGTTTAAAAGTATAAACAGTGCAAGGGGCAGCCGGTTTTGCGATCATCTGCTGCAATTGATCGCAAAACATTTGATCTCACTTTTTGATTCCGATGCCACGATCTACCGTGTAGGGGCGGACGAGTTTGCGCTCATAGGGCAGGCAGCGGATAGAAGATGGTGTGATAAGCTTGCTACGTTGACGCATCTGTCACTGGAGCATGAGGGCGAGATGCTGCACCTGTCTTTTAGCTTGGGCGTTAGTGATTTTCCCCTGCAAAAAGATGATTCTGCGGAAGCGGTACTCAAACGGGTGACGATCGCCCTGGCAGAAGCAAAAAGCAAAGGCGGCGCGCAGAAGATAAACTATCTCCAAACCATGGGGGAGCTGGTAAAACACGACTTCGAGATAGAGCGGGAGTTGCCCGAGGCGATACGAAACGATGAGTTGCAGCTTTATCTGCAGCCGCAGTTTGACAAGGAAAACATCCTCGTCTCGGCGGAGGTTCTGGTTCGGTGGCAGCATCCACGAAAGGGCGTCATCAGTCCGGGCGCCTTTATCCCCGTTGCGGAGCGTTCAAATCTTATAGTGGATATGGGAAGATGGGTATTAAAACGCAGTTTTGAGATGGTAGCAAAGTCCAAGGAGCAGGGCAAAGAGGTCGCTTTGTCTATCAACATCAGCGCAAAACACTTCAGACAGATCGATTTTGTGTCTCAAGTGGTGTCTCTATTGGAAAAAACGGGAGTGCAGGGCGATTTGATAACGCTCGAGGTGACTGAGAGCCTGTTTATAGACGATATTGAAGATATCATTTCAAAGATGCAGCAGCTTAGTCTACACGGCATCAAGTTTTCCATCGATGATTTCGGGACCGGGTACTCCTCGCTTAGCTATCTCAAGAAGCTGCCTATCCATGAGATAAAGATCGACAAAACCTTTGTACAGGGTGCAACGACAAATGCAGATGATGCGGCGTTGGTGGAGATGATTATCGCCGTAGCGCATAAACTGCAGCTTCAGGTGGTCGCCGAAGGGGTGGAAACACAGGAGCAGGCGGATTTTCTCAACGCAAAAACGCAACTGCTCCACCAGGGCTTTTTATTCGGGCGACCAAAGCCGGCACAGGAGTGGTTGCAAAAGTGGGGAAGCCGATGAAAGCGAAGAGCAGTAAAATCTTCATGTTGGTTAACATAATATAAATTCTCTTGAAAATATATTCTCCGCACTCCGGCGCTTTGCACCTTAGCGGATCTTCTCCAGTCGGCGTAAGACTCCCTCTAGGCTTTGCGCCACGACGATATGGGCAAACATGAGGTTGTGCGTCAAACCGAAATCCTCTATCATCATTCCCCCCTTATCGCTGGTACTGTTTGGCTCAAGGTCCAACATCGCTACCGTTTTTTCTTTTAAAGAGCGCGTATCGGCGCTGTGTCCATAGACGGGTTTGCCAAGACCTGCGGCAAAGCCCACCTCCCATACGGTGCCGCTGTCGGGTTCGGGGCCTCTGAAGGGATTTAAATTGGCGATGACAAGATCGCAGCGTCGGATCATGGCCACATTGGCCTCACGTATCATGCCGGCCAGCTTTTCGGGGGTCTCGCCGCTGAGCTCGTTATCCAGGGGGAACAAACCTTCGTAACCGTATCTGCGGCAGATCCCTTTGAGCCGTTCGCCCTGCTCCTTCGCATCGGGCAAAAACACGTCCGGTCCCGCCAGATAGATCGTTTTTCTCATCGCCTCTCCTTTACAATACTAACCGGGCTTTGGGCAGATGGAGACTAAAAAGCGCCCCTTCGGCGCTGTTGGACGCTTTGATCCTGCCCTTACAGTGATCCTCCATGATCAGTTTACTCATGTAGAGTCCAAGCCCCGTTCCATCCTTACCCTTTTTGGTTGAAAAGTAGGGATCAAAGATATAATTTAGATGTCGCTCCCCTATTCCTCCCCCGTTGTCTTCAACCGATAGTACGACTTCCTGCCGCGACTCCTGTAGCGCTACCGTGATCTTTTTCTCTTCGATATTGCGCTCTTCCAGGATCTCCTCGGCATTTTTCAGCAGGTTTAAAAGCACCTGTTTGATTTCATTTGCGAAGGTCAAGATGACCGGATCCGCATCAAACCGCTTGATCAAAGTGATTTTTTTAGCGGCAAATAGCGGTTTGACGATGTCGAGGGTGTCGTCGAGGATCTCTTGCAAACGAACCTCCTCCTCCTGTTTATCGGTTTTGAAAAAGTTTCTGAAATCGTTGATCGTTTGCGATAAGTGTTTGGCGTATTTGTTGATGAGATCGACCTCCCTAAGCAGCGCCTTCTTATTCTCCTGTTCCATCAGCAGCTGCAGCTGGATATTGTTTGCCGTTGCGGAGATAGCTGAAAGGGGTTGGCGCCACTGATGGGCAATCATATTAAGCATCTGCCCCATCTGCACCAGTCGTGAATGCTGTATCGTCTGTTTTGTATAGAGCAGATTTTGTTCGCGCTCTTTTTCTATGGAGCGCTGTAGCTGCAGGTGAAGCCGTTTGAGATAGATTTTTCTATAAGCGATCAGCAGCAAAACGATAAAGACCCCCAGTACGATCTCAAGGAGAAGCGTTTGCGATCCGCTTAGAAAAAGAACTCCTTCGTGGGCGTAAAGCGGTCCGCAGAAAAGGAGAGGAAAAACGCTGACGGTACGGATCATGAGGGGCTAAACCTCAGCCGGTACCCCTGCCCGTAAACCGATTCGATAAGCTCATTGCCCGTTTTGATCCGAAACCGCGAGATCAGGTTTCGGATACGCTTCGCGCTAAAATCCATTTCGCTGTAGATTTCAAAATCGATCTCCTCTACACTGCATATCCGCCCTTTTGAGGAGATCAGATACTCCAAAAGACGTATCTCGTTGGCACTGAGGTGAACCATTTCGCGGTTTTTGAATAAGATGGACCGCTGCGTATCCCAGCTGTAATCCTCACTCAAACGGATCAGGTTATCGTCATGGTTCCTGCCGGCGTGAAGGTTCCTTTGGATCTGATCGGCCAACTGCTCCAGGGAGAAAGGTTTGATGATATAGCCGTTAATACCGCTGTTGAGGCAATCTAAAAGGTATTCGGAGTTATCATACGCGGTTATCATGATTACGGCGGTGGCAGGGTCGTACGCTTTGACTTTTTTTGCCAGGGTTATGCCGTCGAGTCTGGGCATATTGATATCACTGAAGATAAGATCGTAGGTGGAACTGTAAATATACTCCAAACCTTCCGCCCCGTCTTTTGCAACGGTGATATCGTTGAAAAAGTTTTGTAAAAGTTTCAGGGTCTGTTCCCGTGAGTCTTTATTGTCCTCGAGGAAAAGAACCTTTTGCGAGCGGGTCTGCTCAATGAGCTCTTTTAAAAAAACAGCGTTCATTGTTTATCCTTACTTCTACCGTCATCGTATTGTATTCTATCTTTATAAATATTTAAATGAAATCATTTATAGAATAATAGAGGAAAATTGTCTTAAAAGTATATCAAATAATAATAATAATTTTTCTTTAATTATTAAACTGATTCTTACAAAATATGCTTTTTTTACTTAATTTGAAAAGTTTAAAGCATTTTTATCTTTTCCCGTATAGCTCCTTGAGCACCTGTATGAGACCGTTATGAGACATTGTGGGAGATTTTTATAAGACTTTGTATGGATACACTTTGTTGCTGAGATTATAAAACAGTAAAAGTAATTTTTATAATAGGAAGTTATTTTTATGGGAAAAGGGGTTTATAGGGATGTTACGATTTTTTATTGCGGGGGTGCTGTTATCGGGTGTTCTCGCGGCCGAAGAGGAGACACGACAAAAGGACGTGCGAGACGGTGTGCGTATCGTCGTAGCCGCTTTTGAACGCAAAACGGATGCGATCAAAGCCGTCGATAGGCTGGATAAGCGCTTGAAAAGCTCCGCCGGGGAAGGTGTTGTGGTCAAACTGGAACAGGGAAAGCGCAAGCGACTGCTTGTGGAGAATATTCCTTCAAAAGAGGCGGCATCCCGACTTCTGGAGGAGATAAAAGCCGTTTATGACAGTGCCTATATAGCCAAACTGCCCCGCAGAACCCCTTTGACTTTGCGTATTCCCGTGGAGAAGGAGTTTGATGAAACCATCGGCCACAAAGAGATTTTGCAGGCGCAGTCGCGACAGTACGTCGATACCGTAGCGTTCAAACCCGATTACTCCCTTTGGGATATGGCAGTGGATGTCGTGACCAAAGACCCTGATGTGGAGTATCGCCGCTACGAGTACCAGGCTACCGCGGAAGATATCACTATGGCGCAGGCGGAGTTTCGCCCCACCCTTGATGTCCGCGGGGAGATCGGGCGTTATAACAATGAAACAGACACGACCAAGGAGATATACACCGGTCGGGAAGCCAGCGTTGTTTTGCGCCAAAACCTCTTTAACGGTTTTGGCAGCCAAGCCCGGGAAGCGCGCGAAATAGCCCGGGCAAAAGCAGCGTTTTACAAATATAAAGAGGTGGCCCAGGATAAGCTTTACCGGGCGATCGAAGCCTATGTGACTTTGCTGAAATACAGCGAAGTACTCGAAATTGCCAAAAATAACGTTATCGTGCATGAACAGACCCTGCAAAAGATCCAAAACAAGTATGAAGAGGGCTTTAGTACCCTCAGTCAGGTAGAGCGGGTAAAAGGAAGGCTTGCGCTGGCAAAATCAAACTATATCTCCGAAACCAATAACTATTATGATGCCAAATACAACCTGCACCGTGCCATCGGCAAACTGGTCGATGCCAAAGATATCACCCTCCCCCGCTTTGACGCAAAGCTGCCGGATACACTGGATGCGGCGATGAAAACGGCTATGGAGAACAACCCCTCCGTTGTCGTTGCCCGCTACAATATCCGCTCCGCAAGACAGGCCCATAAATATGCGCAAAAGGAGTTTTACCCTACCCTGGACGTGGAAGCGGCACAAAGCTGGTATGACAACCGTGACGGTATTACCGGAGACGAAAGAGAATCAAGTGTGCGCTTGATTATGGAGTGGAACCTTTATAACGGCAATGCCGATGAAGCGGCAAAGCATAAAGAGATGAACAATATTTTAAAAGAGCAGCACCTGAAAAACGCCCTCAAGCGTGAAACCCTCGAGGGGCTGGAGCTTTCCTGGTCCGCGTATAAGCTTGTTGCAAAGCAGCTGGAGGAGCAAAAACGCTACCGGGATTTGACCGAGCGAACCCTACTGGCGTATGAAGAGGAGTTTGAACTGGGCAGACGCACCCTGCTGGATCTGTTGGATGCGCAGGATGAGTTGAACAATATCAAGATTCAGGTGTTGTACTCCCGTTACAATCTGCTTTTTGCCAAATATCGGGTCTTGGACGCTATGGGCTTGCTGCTTGAACACTTCGGTATCAATTTTGAGCAAAACTATATCCGTGAACCCTACCCCGAAACCGAACCCGACTACGATCTGGATACCCGGCGAAACTCTATGGATCAGTGTGATAATGCGGATTACCTGCAGGGGGGAGAAAACGGCTGCGCGACGGACAACAGGGTCACCCTCGTCGAGGTAGAGTATGAATCGGTAACAACCGAAGAGAACAAACTCAGTGCTCAGGAAGTCGAAACGCTCTGGGGTGCGGACGTTCCCCCTGAAAGTACGCCTGAACAAACGGTCGGGGAAGTGTATGAGTTCCAGCTGCACTTTGCCCTGGATTCCGCACAGCTCAACGCGCAGGCATACAGGGATATCCAAGCCTTTTACGAGCACCTTCAAAATAGCGGTAATATCTATAAAAAGATCGAAATTGCCGGACATACCGATTATCTGGGCAACGCTTCGTACAACCAAAAGCTTTCCCAGCGGCGTGCCAAAGCCGTTTACGACCGGCTTATAGAGCTGGGCGCAGACCCCGAGCTTCTAGAGTACAGGGGGTACGGCGAAGCCAAACCCGTCGCGGATAACGCTACCCCCGACGGGCGGGCAAAAAACCGGCGCATCGAAGCGGTGCTGTATAAACGATAGGGATACGGCATCATACAGCAAATTAAAAACGGCACAAAAAAAGGCAAAAACAGATGAGACGGGTTGTATTTATAGCGGCTGTTTTGATTGTCAGCGCCCTTGCACAGGAGTTGTACAACCAGCAGCTGCTACAAAAGATCGACAAGAAGTACGGGCAGTATGCAAAAAAACGCTTCGAGCTGCTGATAGAAACGATGGAGGGGTTGCGGGACAAGCCCGAAATGCAAAAACTGCAAAAGATCAATGCGTTTTTCAACGAATCGCAGTACGAGACGGATAAAAAGATTTATAAACAGAAAGATTACTGGGCTACGCCTTTTGAGTTTTTGGGCAACGACAAAGGTGACAGCGAAGATTTTGTTTTTGCTAAATACTTTACCCTCAAAGAGTTGGGAGTCAACCCCCGAAAACTTTTTTTTACCTACGTCAAATCCAAAAAGTTAAAAGCGGCGTATATGGTACTGGTGTATTACAAAAGCAAAAAATCGATGCCCTATATTTTGGACTCACTGAATTTTAAAGTGCTTCCGGCAAACAAGCGGGCGGATCTGGTACCGGTATACAGTTTTAACGCCGCTTCCATAGACAAAGGCGGCAAAAGTGCCGGAGCGGCGCAGCAGAGTTTGAAATTCAAAACATTATTACAAGCAGTGAAGAAGGAGAGATTATGAGCTTATACAAACAGATTGCGGGGATGATGACCCTGTTTATCGTTATCGTTATGGGATCGGTATTGTGGGTGAACTTCAGCTCAAGCAAGGAGTTCATACAAAAGCAGCTGTTCAACAACTCCATCGATACGGCCAACTCCCTGGGGTTGACCATACAAAATTCCGGGACCATCGAGGATACGGCGACGATCGACGCCATGATCTCGGCGGTTTTTGACAACGGTTTTTATGATAAAATCCTGCTTGTCGATACCGATAACAACCCCATCGTCAGTAAAAGTCTCGATGAAGCGAAAACCAAAGCCCCCCGCTGGTTCGTCGAACTTGTGGATATCTCGTTCCTTCCCGCCAAGGCCGAAATCATGAACGGCTGGAGTATGTACGGCAAGCTCTACGTGCGTAGCGACAAAACCCACGCATACGACAAGATGTGGGAAAGTTTCCTTTCTCTGCTCAAACTCTTCTCCCTTATCACCGCGGTTTTACTGGTGACGCTGTACCTGTTTTTGCGTTTTCTGCTCCGTCCTCTGGCACAGTTGAATAAACAAGCCCGGGCCGTAGACAACAATGAGTTTATGATCGTTGAAAGCACGCCTTCGACCACCGAGTTTAAAAACGTGGTCAACTCCATGAACAAGGTGGTGCGAAAGCTTGAAACGATCTTTAACAAAGAGGCACAAACCCTGCGGAAATATCATGAGTTACTCTATAAAGATCCCGATACGAAGTTGGGAAACCGCAACTACTTCAATATGCAGCTAAAATCCTTTATCCGTTCCCGGGGGGAACTCTCCATAGGGACGGTATGGATGATGGAGTTTGACCATTACGATCTCTTGAAAAAGAATGTAGGATTCCAAAAGGTTTCGACTCTCGTAGAAAGCCTTGTCGAAACCGTTGAACAGATATTTAAGGATTACGATGACAGGTTGCTGTGCAGAATCAACAGCGGTACCTTTATGCTGATTCTTCCCGGCAGTGATCTTGAAGCGTTGGAAGACAGTGCCGAAAAACTTTATACGGACTTTCAGAAAAAAGCCCTTGAAATCGGTGTGGGAAAAGAAAACGGTATGCACTTTGCCGTAGCCCTTACCCCCTACTCGCACAACAGTACCATCCGCGATATTTTGACAAAGAGCGACTTCGCCCTGGCCCACGCCCATAACCAAACTCAGATAAAAATCTATGCCAACCAGGAGGAGTCCCGCCGAAAGCCGTTGACGAAGGAGGAGTGGGTACAGACTCTGGAAAATACCTTTGAACACGATACGTTGCAGTTACAGCCAAATCCCGTTACGGAGCTTGACGGGTCGGTACATATGCAGGAGTTTACCCCCGTCGTCATCGGCCTTGAAGGTGAAGAGCACATCCCCGGAGAGTACAGACCCGTTATCAAAAGTCTGGGCTGGATCAAGCGTTTCCAACAGTACCTGATCCGAAAGCTTTTAGACCGCAGCGATGCGGGCAGCTCCATCGTGGCTTTAAATGCGGAGTTACTGGAGGATCGCGGCTTTATCAAATGGATTAAAGAAACCCTGCCCCGCCATCCGGACAAGCGGCTGTATTTTGAGTTTTCCGCCCAGGCCGCCAGCCTCAATGCCGTCCATATCAAAGATTTTAACAATCTGCTTTTAGATACGGTACACGGCATCGGTTTGGACGGGTTTTCCCTAGAAAGCAGTGACCTGGAGTATCTCAAACAGATCCAACCCTCCTATATCAAGATTGAGCGGGATTATCTTCTGGGCGAGCAGGAGGGATCGGAACTTACGGTAAATACCCTGCGCAATATCACCTCCAGTATCGGAACGCGGATAATCGTGAAAAATATTTGCGACGGCGGGGATCTGGAGCGGTTAAAAGAGTTTGGAATAACCCTCTATCAAAGCGGTACCAACGAGCAATGTCGCATTTAACGCTTTCGGATTCTTTGCTTGAGTCCCTGCTTCTGTTTGCCAAGCTTTACCATAAACCGGTAAGCAAGCAGGCACTTTTGGACGGTTTGCCGGTGCAGCAGCGCTCCGGCGTGGATCTGCTGTCCGTTTCACAGGGGGAAACCCTGTTTGAATATATAGCGCGAAAAGCGGGCTTTAAATCCAAACTGTATGAAAAAGGGTTTCAAAAATTAAACGCTTTGCACCTACCCTGTATCCTGATCCTTCAAGACGGGAACAGCTGCATCCTCGAAGAGCTCGACCCCCAAAAGCAAGAAGCCAAAATCATTTTGCCCGAACTTCCCGATACGCAGGAACTCGTTACCTATGATAAGCTTGAAAAACTTTACTCGGGCAAACTTTTTTTGCTGAAAAAAAGCTACCGCTTCAAAGGGGTGCATTCGGAGCTGCTGAAGGAGCGGTTCGACCACTGGTTGTGGGATACTTTGAAAAAAAACAGATCGATCTACAAAGATGTCGTTCTTACTTCCATCTTGATCAACCTGTTTGTTTTGGCCAGTCCGCTGTTTGTAATGAACGTCTATGACAGGGTCGTTCCCAATTTTGCCGTGGAGTCTTTGTGGGCACTGAGTATCGGCGTAGTGATTATTTTCGTCCTCGATGCGGTGTTGAAATTTCTGCGCACCTACTTTCTGGAAACCGCCGCGAAAAAAACGGATGTGATCATCTCCTCGAGTCTGTTTGAAAAGATCATGGGAACGAAACTTTCGCACAGGCCCGGATCGGTGGGTTCTTTCGCCCACACGATCAAAGATTTCGACCTGATCAAAAACTTTTTATCCGCTTCGACGGTAGCTGTTTTGGTGGATCTTCCCTTTGTCGTGATCTTTTTAAGCGTCATCACTTATCTTAGCGGAGTGGTGGTTTTGATTCCGCTGGCGGTGATCGCCGCCGTTATAACCTTTGCCCTGATCATAAAAAAACCGCTGCACGGCAGTATCGAAGAGGCTAATGAATCCATAGCGCAAAAAAACGGTATTTTGATCGAAAGTTTAAACGCCCTTGAAACGATCAAGAGTCTCGGAGTTTCGGGGCATGCCCGCTGGAAATGGGAGGAAGCTACCGGAGATATCGCGCATAAAGGCTTAAAAACAAAGATGCTCTCCGCTTCCGTAACCAGTTTTACTTCCTTTATGATGCAGCTGAATACGGTTTTGATTATCATCGTAGGCGTATATCAAATCCATGACGCCAAATTAAGCTTGGGGGGATTGATCGCTGCGGTGATCCTCTCATCCAGAGCGATCGCTCCCATGGGACAGCTCGCTTCGCTGATCTCCTCCTTTGAACAGACAAAGCACGCCTTTTCCATGCTGGACAACATCTTTGATCTGCCCGACGAGCGGCCGCCCCAAAAGGATTTGATCCATAAGAACGATTTTAGCGGAGCCCTGGAGTGCAAGGATCTGCATTTTTCCTATGATGAGGAGAAAACGATTTTAAACGGAGTCTCTCTATCGGTACGACCCGGTGAGAAGATAGCGATTTTGGGCAAGATGGGCTCGGGAAAATCTACGCTGTTGAAACTGATCATGAAGCTTTTTGAAGCTCCCAAGGGGGAGCTGCTGCTTGATGGGGTGGATATCAAACAGATCGAACCCGCCGACATACGTACTAATATTTCCTACATCTCCCAGGAAGCGATGCTGTTTAACGGCACCTTGAAAGAAAACATCCTTTACAAATCCCCCTATGCCGGTGACAAAGCACTTATCAACGCCCTGCGGGTTTCACAGCTGCTTGATTTCGTCAACTCGCACCCCAAGGGGATGGATATGGTTATCGGCGAACGGGGAGATACCCTTTCGGGAGGACAGCGTAAAGCGGTCTCTATCGCCCGCTCCTTGGTGGGAGATTTTTCTTTGCTGCTTATGGATGAACCTACGGATAATATGGATATACAGACCGAAAACGCTTTAAAGCGGCAGCTTGGAAGTTTGCTTGAGGACAAAACCCTGCTGCTGGTAACCCATAAAACCTCCATGCTCGATCTGGTAGATCGCGTTATCGTTATGGACCGCGGGCGTATCGTTCTGGATGGTCCCAAGCGGGAAGTACTGGAAAAGCTGGGAGGCGGCGATGGCAGATAAAAAAGAGTTTGAAATGTTCAGCTCCCTGGCCCAGGCGCATCTGGAACAGCTTCCTGCAAAAAGCCGTTTGTTTCTCTACTCGCTGCTTGTTCTGACGCTGCTTTTCCTGCTTTGGGCCTCTTTTGCTACGGTGGAGCAGCTGCTTCGGGGTACGGGCAAAGTGGTCGCTTCGGGGCAGAACAAGGTGGTGCAAAATCTCGAAGGGGGGATCGTCTCAAGTATCCTTGTCAAAGAGGGGCAGCGGGTGCACAAAGGCGAAACGATCCTGCAGATACGCAACCAGCAGTTTGTCAGCGAACTGGAAAAAAACAATTTGCAAATTTATGAGCTGATGGCAAAAAAACGTCGGCTGCAAGCGGAGTCTTCGGGCAAGACGTTTACCTATACCCCAACGGCCAATACCCTGCTGAACGGTTTTTTGCAAAAAGAATATGAACTCCACCGAAGCAACCGGAACAATCAGGAGAATAAAAAGCGTATCTTACAGGAGAAACTGACCCAGCGTAAAGAGGAAAAATCGGAACTGTATTCGCGCATCAACAACCTGCAGATCAAATATGACCTTATCCTTGAGGAGATGAACGCTATGCGACCGCTGGTGCAAAAGGGATTGATCTCCAAGATGGAAGCGCTGAAGCTCAAACGGGAAGTGACGACTTTTAAAGATGAGCTTGAATCGGCAAAACTGCGTCTGCCGATTCTTGAGTCTTCTATCAAAGAGGCACGGCAGAATCTGCAGGATCTGCACAACGAGTTTGAAACCAAAGCCAGGGAGGAGTATGTCAAAATCAGCGGAGAACTGGACCGTTTGAAAAAGAGCAATGCCGCCTATAGCGACCAGGTCAGCCGTACCAAGGTCACGGCTCCCGTCGGCGGCACCGTCAAGCAGCTTTTTGTCAACACCATCGGCGGTGTTATCAAACCGGGAATGGATCTGGTTGAAATCGTACCCGATAACAGTGAATTGATCGTCGAAGCCAAGATTAAACCCGCCGATATCGCCTTTATCCACCCGGGACAAAAGGCGACGATCAAACTGACGGCGTACGATTTTTCCATCTACGGGGCGCTCAAGGGAGAGGTGGAAACGATTTTGCCCGATGCGATCACCGATAAAAAAGATGAAGTATATTATCTGGTATATATCAAAACGGATGATACGGCCCAACTGCAAGACAGAAAACTCAAGATCATCCCGGGAATGGTTGCCAACGTGGATATCATCAGCGGGGAGCGGACCATCATGGAGTATCTGCTCAAACCGATCGTTAAAACCAGATACTACTCTTTTACGGAGCGATAAATGGGACTCTATCTCGCTACGCTGGACCCCGTACTTATCAAGCGCTGGAGGGATATCCTTCACGGCTATAACCCTTGCGTTCTTTATAAAGAGGAGGAGTTAAAAAGCCTCGGTGCCGATACGGGGATGGTGATCCTGTCCATAGATGATTATCCCGATTATACCGCCCGCTTTCAGCGCTGTATCGTATTGTGCAGCGAACCGAGGCTACGCGAAGGTAAGCGTCTGCTCGCCGCCGGAGTCAAAGCGTACGGCAACGCGTACCTCTCTTCGGAAAACTTGAAATCAGCGGTGGAAACGGTCCGATCGGGCAATATTTGGATCTATCCGGATTTGATGCACTACCTTATCGGGGGGATCGGCGAGACCGTCGAGGTTGAAGACGGTGCGGTACAAAAGCTTTCAAAAAAGCAGCTGGAGGTGGCTAGGCTGTTGAGCCGAGGGCTTGGCAACAGGGAGATAGCCCGGCAGATGGGTATCACCGAGCGAACGGTTAAATCACATCTGACCTCTATCTATGAAAAAACCGGGACGAGAGATCGTGTTTCGCTGGCTTTGCTGATGAAAAGGTTTTAAATTCATACCTTCGTACACTATGCAAAGGTTTTACATTGGTATATCATATTTTATAAGATGAAAAAACTCCACATAAAGGATAATGGATGGCAGTTGGAACGGTAGCGATAAAATCGGGTACATACTACGCGGTGGATGAACAGGGAAATCTTCGCGAACTTCAAGACGGCGATACGGTCAACGAGGGTGAACGGGTCGTTCCCGCCCAGGGACAAAACGGTGGGGAGCTTGAGGTCGTTTTGGACAACGGCGAAGTGATCCAGGTGGGCAATGCGGGCATCACCCTTGATCAAACCGTCATCAACGCCAATGCGGCGGACCCCGCCGATACCGCCCTGCCCCAGGATGCGGCGGAAACGGTAGTGCAAGACGTCGCCGAGCAGGAGCTCAATGCCTTTTTGCAAAACCCGGCGCAGGGGGAAACGGCTCTGGATCAGGTACTGGCAAACAATAATGAAGATACGCTCGCGGCCGCCGCCAATGCCGGACAAAATACGGGAGATACCCAGCAGCAAGAGCAGCAGGAGCAAGAACAGGAACTGCTTAACGATACTACCAAAGCCCGCGTTCTGTACCGCAACGCCGAAGAAACCAATATCGAAGCTCCCCTGAGAGAGCCGGTTACCGTCAACTATAATATCGATACAAATCTGCTTGGGGGCGAAACGGATACGGTTGCCCCGGTGGAGGAAGGCACCTTTATCACCGTACGTCTGTTCGCTTTGGACGAAAATGGCGACCGGGTTTCGGCCAACAGCGTCGTAGAGGGCGAACCCGCCGCCTATATCGCTCTGGCTTTTGATCAAAACGGCAATCGCGTGGAGGTGAACGAAACGGTCAAAATCACCTTCGGTTCCGCTTCGGACAGTGCCGAAGGCGGAAGCGTAGATTATGTTTCGGAGCCCCTGAGCGTGACGGTGGGCGAAGCTTTCAGCACCGATACCGTCGACGATTATCTCTCCGACGACGGCGAATCTTTTTCCGTACAGATCGTTTCCGGCTCGGCGAGCAACAAGGGCGGTTACGATTCGGTCACGACCGATACCTCGCCCGTACGAACCATGATCACCGACGATACGGGTACGCCCAATATACCCGGCGACGGGGAGGAAAACGATCATGAAACGGTAACGGTCAAACTCGTGGCTTTAGATGAAAACGGTGATCCCATTCTTGACGGCAACGGGGAGTATACCTTTGCCAACGGCGTAGGCGAGGGAAAGGACGCCAACTATATGGCCCTGGCTTTTTCTTCGGATGCAGCGGAGTTCAAACCCTCCACCGTACTTGCGGCGCAGGAGGGTACGGTCGTTTTACAATTTAGCGACAATGAGGCTCACGGCGCCCCTTCGCAAAATGCGCTCAACGGCGACGAGGATTACCAAAATACCCAGCTGACGGTCAATATCGGGGAGGTCGTCGCCGTAGCGGCGTATGACGATTATCTTAAAGAGGGGGATGAAACCTACGACGTTTCCATCGTCGACGGCAGCTACGATAACGCCGGAGGGGGCTATGAAAACGTTACCATCGACGGTTCCGCGGTTACGACGACCATCAGCGACGCCGCGGCGGACGAACCCGACGGCACAACGGGGGCCGAGGATACGGTTTACGTGCGCCTGGGCAACGATGTAACGGTGCAGGAGGGAGATAACGTTTTCCTTACCCACAGAGTCGATCTCGTGGATAAAAACGGCGACGCGGTAGAGTTGGCAAACGGAGAAACGCTTACTATCAAGCTGGACTATACCGATCTTGCCGGCATCAGCGGCGTGGATAACCCCGCCGATTTCGCTGCCGCGCTGCGAAAGACCCTGACTATCACCGGTGACGGATCGGATAGCTATACCTTCAGTAACGAGGTCAAAGCCGACTCCATCGACGAAGGCAACGAAGCCTATGCGGTGCGTATAACCGATATCGTCTCCCACAGCGGCTATTTTGAAAATATGCAGATCGATACGGCCAACAACGGCGCTACCGCGACGATCCAGGAAAATATCGATCCCCAGGAGGATACGGCCAGCGTGTTTGAGGGTGACGGAGCGATCACGACGACCAGCCAGGGCAATACCAACCTGCTCGACAACGATGCCGAAACAGGGGAAAATCCGCGTATCACCGGCTTTGATTACACGGATGAAAGCGGTCAATCCCGGCACGCCGATACCACGGGGGGCAGTGCCACGGCGGATACGCGGTACGGTTCGCTGACGATCAACAGCGACGGAACGTGGAGCTACACCCCCGATGCGCAGGAGGATCACAGCGGAGGAAATCTGCTCGATGCGATCAACGTCACTATAGAAGATGACAACGGCAACTCCGTAGATACGGATTTTACGATTACGGTCAAAGATACCAAGCCCACCGCGACCCCGTTAAACGGATCGGTTGACGAAGATGACCTGGGTACGGGCAGCGACGGTGTCAAGGAACCTTTGAGCGTGACAAAAACCCTGGGGATATCCAGATCCCAGGATGATATCAGCGATACGGTCTTTACTGCCGATACGATCACCGCGCTGCAAAACGAAAACCTCACCTCCGGCGGCAACGCCCTGGTCTATAGCTTAGACGCTACCAAACATACCCTCACCGCAAAGGCCGGCGGAGATACGGTCTTTAGCGTTACGATCAACGATCCCGCCGATACCGACGGACAGAACCAAACCTACACCTTTACCCTGGCAGCAAGCATAGAACACCCGAATGCCTCCGGCCAAAACGGATATGACCTGCCCTTTTTCTTTGACGTCAAAGACAGCGATTCGACCCTGAAGGATTCAAGTTTTACCGTCAGCGTGATCGACGATATTCCCCGGGCCTTTGACGACACCTCCGTCACCGTCGCGGAAGGCGGTGTGAATGCGACGATTTCGCACAATCTGCTGGATAACGATACGCCGGGGGCGGATCAAACCACCGAGATCAGCTCCTTCGCGTTTGAGGGCACCCGATATACCGTTGCTTCGGGCGGTTCGAAAGAGGTAACGGGCAGCAGCGGTACGCTCAAAGTGTATGCTGACGGTACATGGGAATTCACCTCCGCCCAAAGCGTGGATAACAGTGCCGGCGCGGTACAAACAAGCTTTGATTATACGATCACCGATCGTGACGGCGACTCTTCGGTCGCTACGCAGCCCATCGTTATCACCGACGGGGCCGATCCGACCATCGACCCGGTAGATCAAAGCGTGGATGAGAGCGATCTGGGTACGGGCAGCACCCTGGTACCGGTCAGCGTCGGCGAAACCCTGGACGTGGTCCAAGGCAGCGACGATATCGCCGATACGAAATTTAAAGCGAACCAAAGCGATCTTGAAGCACTGGGTCTGCGTTCAGGCGGGACCGAGCTGGTGTACAGCATCAGCGATCACGACATTATTGCCAAAAAAGGCAGCGGCGGCGCGGAAGTGTTCCGCATCGCTATTACCGATCCCGATTCCGTAAACGCCGCGTATGAGTTCACCCTCTCTTTGCCCCTTGACCATACGCAGCCGGCCAATGACACCAGCTGGGATCTTCCCTTTGACGTTTATACCGTTGACAGCGACGGCGACAGCGCCGCAGGAGCGTTTAGCGTCACCGTCAACGATTCCGTCCCCGAAGCCGACGATGGCTCCGTAAGCGTCAAAGAGGACGCTTACGAGACGATCAGATTGACCCGGGACGCCTTTGAGGACGGGAAGATCACTTTGAACAATACCCAAGACGGAGATCAAACGGTGGCGAAAAACGGTACCGTCGATATCTACGACGCCGACGGGGACGATATAGTGGGCAGTTTGAAAAACAACGGCGACGGCACGGTCACTTTTACGCCTACGGGTGATTACAGCGGCGATACGAGCGGCTTTAGCTACAGCGTCACCGACGAAGACGGCGACAGCGCCGCCGCGACGGTAAATATCAGCGTCGTTCCCGCTTCAGACAGACCCTCCGTCGAAAACGGGGGCGGTCAAACCATCGAAGATACCGCCGTGGCTATCAACCTCAAAGCGCCGCAAGTCAGCGACGATACCGATAAAAACGGCGCTACCTCCCAGGACGCTCCCGAACTGCTCGGGCTGATACGCCTGGACAATATGGCAAGCGGCGTGCGCATCCTTGACGGCAGCGACAACCCCTTATGGACAAGCGGCGGCAAAGGGAGCGATCTGTATATCCTGCTTAGCGACGGTGAACATACCCAGGATGCCATAGACGGGTTTAGCGGCGATAGCAACCACCTGAGTATGACCACCGCGCAGTTTGAGGCACTCAAGGTCGATCCCGTGGCCCAGTCGCACAAGGATATCGATATCAAGATGCACGTTACCGAGTATGAAGTGGACGACAGCGGTTATATGCTCGACAACAGTGAAGTGTCCGGCAACAACGGTTCTACGCGCAACAAAACGTTCCACGTGGAGGTTGAAGCGGTTACCGATGATATCTCTTTGGCCTTTGACGATAGCAGCGACGGCACCATCTCCACAACTGATAGCGCGAACGATACCTTTACCCACGACACCCTCACCGAAGGTGCCGATAGGATCGATCTGACCTCCCTGCTCTCCGCAGTCGCCGGGGGTTCGGGGGATGTCGGCGACGCTTCGGAGCGGCGATGGTACGATCTGGAAGGCTTGCCCAAGGGAAGCACCGTCACCTTGGGAACAAACAGCGCCTTGGTCGATAGCAGCGGTACGGTTACCCTGCCCTTTTCAGACCGCAGCGACGCGGACCCCTCCTTTACCCTGACCCTGCCCGAACAGTACAGCGGGGACGTAAGCGCTACGCTGACGCTGCGAGTCAAAGATTACGACAGCGACAGCTCCTCCAAGTGGAAAAGCGAAAAAAGCGAAACAGTGTATCTGAATCTGGACGTAGAATCCCTCGCCGACGTGGCGACTTTGGCGATCAAACAGCCCAAAGGGCTTGAGGATGCGGGACGTTCTGCCGGCAACAGCGATAACGGTGCCGCCGCAGGCGTGATTGATGAACCCCAAAACGGTATCCCCGTCGATATTACGGTCACCTCAAGCGATACCGACGGTTCGGAGTATTTCAACGTAACCGTCGATGCCATCCCCGAAGGGGCTTCCATGTACGTGTACGACACCGACGGCGTACAGTGGGTGCTTGTAGACAAAGACAGCGGCGACAGCGGTAACGTCTCGGTAACGGATAATGGAAACGGTACGTGGCAGATAACGATGGATCGCTACGACAACGAGTATCCGCCCAAGTTTATCCCGATCCACAACGACAACGGTGATTACACGCTCAAAGTCTCCGCCCAAACGGTGGATACCGACGGGTCCGTCACCGATACAGCGGATTCGGCGGAACTGGACGTGCTCGTCAAGGTGATCGGAATCGCCGATATTCCGGTCAACGATACGCGGAATTTCCTTGACAGAGACGGCAATAGCAGCGGTTCCGATGATATATACGCCCTTGTTCTTCACGAGGAGACGGGAGGCAACACTATCGCCTTGGAAGATATCTACGCCGCAGCCGGGCTGGACTCCTATGACAACGTTACAAACGGCGGAAACGTCGCAAGCGAACAGCTCAGCGTGGTTTTGACGGGACTGGATGAAGCGTTCAGCGTCAGCGGCGGCGGCGCGAGCTTTTTGGGCGGCAGCGGCAGCGACCGCAAATGGATCGTTGATAAAGATGCCGTTGATGACGTCACCATCAAAACGGCGGCGCATTTCAGCGGCGAGATCGATCTAAGCGTGCGCTACGTTACCACCGAAAACGACGGCGACAGCAAAACCCACTCCCAGCAAAGTGCCAAGATCCTCGTTACGCCCGTCGCTCCGGAAACGGCGTCAAGCATCAATACCCAAACCGGGGTTTTGGAAGATACCTTGACCAGGGTGGATTTGAGTCTGCAAAATGATGACGGCGGTGAAGCGATCGAGAACGTATGGATCAAACAAGCCGACGTGGACGGCAAGGAGTTCACGCTCTACCTTGACGGCGCCGCGACGACACCCCTTTCAACTTTGGCAACGACGACCGTCGGGGGCAGCGACTATTACGAACTCGATGCCGCGCAGGCAAACAGCCTTTACGTTCTGTACGACAGCGATCTGGGCAGTTCCGCCGATACGCAGTTTGATCTTAAGTTCAGCACCGCCGATACCCTCTCGGGGCTTAGCGACGGCAACGGCGATATGGTGGACCGTTCGGGGATGATCGATGCGACCTATACTTTGAACCTTTCGCCGGTAACGGACGGGATATCCATCGACGCTACCGCCCAAAACGCGGCTAACGTATCGATCAACGCAGACAGCGTAACCATCAACGATACGGGCAGCTTTGACGTGGCCGTGGATTTTACCCCGCTGCAAAGCGATAACGGTGATGCAGACCTTGACGGCAGCGAAAGCGTGACCAAACTGGTCATCGAAAACGTTCCCGCCGGTGTGACTGTAGAGGATGCGACGCTGGGAGTCTCTCCCAGCGGCATCTCCTTTTGGTTTCTTGATATCACCGACGAAAGTTTGGACGGCAGCGGCGACGGATACACGCTTACGTTCAACGTCGTTGATGAGATGGGAGCAAGCGGCGACAGTGATACGGTGACTATCACCGCATACGACCAAGACGGCAACGCTGCGGCCGCAACGGCTTCGACGACGCTGGAGTTTATCGACAATATCGCCTATACCGGTAGCGGCCCCGGAAGCAGCGACGCGGTGGAAGCGAATCTGAACCTTAAAAATTATGAAGTGATCGAAGATACGCAGTTTTCACTGGCTGAGGTGATCTCGGTTACTCCCGATGCCAACGACGGAGCGGGAGACAACTCCCACGACGGAGCGATCTACTCGGTGGTTTTAAAAAGCCTGCAGCAGGTAAGTCTGGTCGATACGAGTGCGGTTACCGTCTATAGTGAAAACGGTGAAACCCTCTATCTCGTTTCCGGGACAAAAGATCAGATCGATAGCAAACTCGCCTCGGTCAAACTCCTTGCCGATACGAATTTCAACGAAAACAACGACGGCGGAAACGAACTGGCCCTTGATGCGACCCTGACGGCTTATATGCCAGACAGCAGCCTGCGAAACAGCGCTACGCAACACTTTACCGATACGGAAGTTACTCCCGTTACCGACGAGATAAATACGAGTGTGGACGTCACCACCGATGCGCCGGGGGGAAGCGATACTTTAGAAGACGGCACATACGCTCTGGCTATCAACCTCTCAAGCGTTGACGACCCCCATTTTACATACGTGCAAAACAGCGGCGGCGGGGCGGTTTCAACGATAACGTTTACCCATGTCTCCGGGATCGGGGGGACGCTGGCCTGGGAAGGGGGCAGCGTTGTGCTTTCCCAAAGCGGTACTACGAGTGCGGAGGTGCCTTTTGACAAACTCGGCACTCTGACCTTCTCCCCGGCCCAGAACGCTTCGGGCAGCGTCAGCCTGAGCTACGACGTGTACACCCAAGAAGACGGCGCCTCCAACGTAGCCAAGGGGACGGGCAGCGTCAGTTTCAACGTCACTCCCGTGGCAGACGGTTTTGATTTTACCGGAATCGAAGCAAACGGCGCGGAATATACCGACGGTAACGCCAACGCGTTTACCCAGATCACCGTTTCGGGAAGCACTTTGGATTCTTTGAGTTTGCAAGATGACGACGGTTCGGAAAATATGGCCACGCTCTTTATCGACGATCTGCCCGACGGCTTCCTGGTTTATACCGGAGATGCCGGAAGCCGCACGATGGCGCAAAACGCCGGGGAAAACGGCTCGGTAGAAACCTTTGATCTTAACGGGGAAGCCGTGGCATACAATACATGGAATATCGATATCAGCGGCGGCTTGCCCAAACTGTGGATAAAAGCTCCCGAAGATTGGAGCGGCAGCGTCGAAAATATCAAACTGGTCAGCTACGTTGAAGACGGCGGTTCCTTGCAGCGGGTGGAGACAAGCTTTACCCTTGCCGTTTCCGCAGTGGCCAGCTCCGTTACCGTCGAACCGACACAAACCTTTGAAGACGCCTATGAGTGGACGCCGCTGAACCTCAACGCCAATATGACCGACCTTGACGGCAGTGAAAGCCTGAGTATCGAACTGAGCGCCAAAAGCGGCGAGGAAGCCCTTGACGATACGGTCCTGTTCCGCCTCTCCGACGGGAGGTTCCTCCATGCCGATTTTGATCCCGCCACCGGAACCTACGGCATCGAAGGGATCGATTACGACCAGATTAACAACCTTGAAATGCTTTATCACGATTATGAAGGTGTTTTGGAGATTGCGGCAAAAACCGTTGAAGGCTCCAACGGGGATGAGAGCTCTTGGGCAACCGGAGAGTTTACGTTGCGCCTTGATCCTAGTACGACTATCGATCTTAGCGCTGAAAACCGTGATCTTGAAATTACCGGAACAAGCGAGGATGATACGATAACGACCGGCGGCGGGGACGATACGATCCATTTTCAAAAGGGCGATACCGTTGATGGCGGAAGCGGAAGCGACAGCCTGCTTTTAGACAGCGGTTTGGATTTTGGCAATATCGGTGACGGCGAGATAGAGCATATAGAAAAACTGGATCTCAACGACGACGGGGATCAGGATCTCACCCTCTCGGCACGGGACGTACTCGATATCACCGACGATGCGGCGGAAGTGCTAACCATCGAAGGTGAAAACGGCGACACCGTGGCACTGACAGGGGGCAGCGGGGATTGGTCGAGCAGCTCCAACGGCGGCTATACCAGCTACAGTGCCGATGTCGGCGGGGATACGATCACCGTGAAGATTGATGATGATATCAGCGTAACGACGCCCTCATAGGGGCTTTAGGGAACACTTTGTGAATAGAGGGGTGTCATCAAAACAAAGGAACAATCATGACACCCATAGAGTTTATCAAGCAAAACGAGTTAGCGTGGCAACCCTCTTTTAACAACTCCCTTAGCGGCGAACTTCACGGATACCGAGGAGCGCTGATCGTCGAAGCGGGCAAGCAGCTTTCCGCAGACAGACAGCTTCCTCCAAAGATTCAGGCAAAACAGGTTCTGATGGTCAGTGAAGGGGAAGCGTTTAACTTTTTCGCCTGCGAACTGGAAAGTTTCAACCACTTCAAACCGATGTTTGAAAAGTTTCAAAGCTTTTTTAAACCGGACGGTACCTATATCCTTTTCGTTACCGATCTTGACGGCAACGGAACCTTTGAATATGAGGGGATCACTTTCACGGCGATTATGCTTGACGAAAGCTCCGTATGGAACGAACTTTTAGAACTTGCCGATCTGGAAAAGGGCGATATGAAGCGTTTAAATGCCGATGAAAAGATCGAAACGCTGTATGAGGAGCTGCTCGAGAGCGACGTAAGCGAAGAGAGTAAAAGTTATGAGCAGATGTGCGAACTCATCGGAGAGAGTTCCAAGCAGCTTATGGGAGCGGTATAACCGCCCTACGGTACCTGCAGTGTCGTAAAGTGGACGATATCGTTGAGATTATCGATATGGGGGTTGCCTTTTTTGGCAAAGAACCCCTGCTCCACGCCAAAGATAAAACCTATCTCAAAATCCCGCATCGTTTCAAAAAACTCCATGTTGGCAAACACTTTAAACTGTTTGATATCGTAGCCGTCGATGCAGATAAGGCCCCGAAGGGACTCTTTTTTTTGATATTTTTTGAAATTGGCGTACATATCTTTAAAAAGCAGTTTTAGCTGGTGGTTCAACCGCTCAAGCACCACCTTTTGATCCGATTCGGTAAAGATACTCAGATCGATATGGACAATTTTGTGTTTTTGAAAAGAATCGGTCAAGTGCAGGGAGTTTATGGAGGTCATCTCTTCGGTAATGCGCTGGTAATCCCTGGTACGCCGCTTTTGCGTTACCATATCTTCCAGTTTTGCATGCAGCGCACTCTCCTTGTTGTCAGAGATAAAAAGCAGGGGATAGTTTTTTTGCACAAGATGTTCCAGAACCAGTTGGAAAGTTTTCTCCCGCTGGCCGAACTTGTTTTCCCCCTCCAGCCAGACGCCGTTGGTAAGCAAACGGTGGTTGAATTCCAGATCGTTTTCCTCAAACAGGTCGGGTTTATCACCCTGCATATGCAGCATATCTTTTATTTTTCCAAACATGGAACCCCCTATCTTGGGTATAGTTTATCGCTTTATAGTAGATAATATCGGCAAAAAATCTCTTTGTAGCACATAATCGACCGTTAGCGGCCTAAATTAAAGGTTTTCCGTATCAATTGATAGAGCAAAAACAGAAAAACCAGCGGGAAAAAGATCGCTTTAAAGATAAAGGCGATGATCAGATGCAGGATATGATCGCTGGTCTCCTCCGCGCTTGTTTTGTATTGTTCGATCTTCTTTTGGTAGTATGTTTTACTGAAAAGGTTGTCAAAAAAGCGCCCCGCTTTATCGAAAAATCCGTTCTCCTGCTCCTGTTTATCGCCAATCGTATCGTAGGTGATGGCATTAATCTGCGTTGAAGCGGTTTCGATCTGCTGCTGGATACGGGCGATATCGTAATCGCTTTTGACGTAGTGTTCATACACGTAGACGTTTAGTAGCGACATCACGGGGATGCTAAAGCGCAAAAAGATCACGATCACGGTGGTTTTGAAAAAGATTGCCCGGATTCTGCTGTCGTTTTTAAAGCGAAAAAAGAGCCAGAGGTTCAGGATAACGACCATGGAGATAAAAAGCCAGTGAAACAGCTCCCCGGTGACGATATTCATCAAAATCTTTTGGATTCCCAGCGAAGCGATGCTTGCGAGCATGATCCAGGAAAAGCGCTCAATCAGATCGTTGATCGGATCAAGCACCTCCCCTACCGCCAGGGTCAGCCCGGGAGGTCCCACCTCCGTCCCCTGTGCCAAAGAGATGGCGGCGTTAAGCCCCTTTGCTACGCCGAAAGTCACTACAGCTTCTTTCAAAGAGTCGGTGACGATGGTTTCACCCTGCCTGTCCATCTGCGTGGTCAGGGAGCCAAAAAGCAGCAATACGGAGATACAAACGATCAGCAACCGGTTCCAGTTGGCTTTGATAAAATCCATGGGGAGCTCCTTTATGGCATTATAACATGCTGTCTTTTTGCATCCCTTTGACGTAAAAAAACGCCAAAATGACCAAGGCGATGATAATGGCCGCGGTGATATAGTGCAGATACTCTTTTAAAAGCGCTTCCTGTCCGCCCAGATAGTACCCAAGCAGCGCCAGAATCGCTACCCAGATTCCCGCCCCCAACGAGGTGTAGAGGCTGAAACTGCCCAGGCGCATCTTCGCCAAGCCGGCGGGAAAGGAGATATATTGGCGCACTCCGGGGATCAAACGTCCTGAAAAGGTGGAGATGTGGCCGTGACGGCTGAAAAAGGACTCCATCTTTTCAAGCTTTTGCTCATCCAAAAAGAGGTATCTGCCCCACCGCAGCATCGCCGCCCTGCCCCAGCGTTTGGCAATATAGTAATTGATCAGCGCTCCGGCGAGCGATCCCAGAATTCCGGCAAAAACGGCGTAAAACATATTCATTTCGCCTTTATAGACCAGATACCCCGCGGGGACCATCACCACTTCGCTGGGAAAGGGGAAAAAGGAGCTCTCCAAAAGCATCATGAAAAAGATGCCCAGATAGCCCAAATCCCCCACGAGATCGACGATAAAGGTAACGATCGCTTCCACTAGACTTTGACCATATCCTCGTACGTAGAGGCTTTTTGATCCTCGTTGACCAGATGTTTGCTAAACACTTCCACGTAATCCCAAAAGGTTTGCTTCGCTTCATCGGAAATATCCAGCGGTTCGAGCACCTCTTTCATGCAGCCAAGCCATTCCAGGCGCGCTTTTTCGGGGATGGAAAACTCTTCATGCATCTTGACCATATCCACATGGCCCATCTGCTCGCTGTACGCCGGGGTTCCGCCGCACACTTCGATAAAAAACTTCGTATTGTGTTTTTTGACCTGCTCGAGCATCTCGGGGTCCTGGGGAAAGAAGTTGGAGATATCGCTTTCGATAACGATATCGTAAAAATCGCTCATGAGCTTGTAAAAGCCCTCCTCCGTCAACTCTTCGATAAAAATTTTATCGGGGGTTTTAAAAGGGGGCCTTTGCCCAAAAACCGTGGGGGTTACTTTATAATCTACCATATCTTGTATTCTCCTACCTATTATTTCAAATAATACGCAGTATTATAGTGGATTATCCTTTATAAGTTTTGATATACAGATCCAGCATCAGCAATTCTTTGTCGATTGTGTAGATTTGTGAATCCAAGCGCTTTATCTGCAGCGAATTGCGCATCGTCTCCAAATCATATTGGGTTTGATTGCCTACGTAAACCTGGTCTTTGGTTTGGCGCAGCAGGTTTTCGTAAAAGGCGGTATCCTCTTTGGTTAAGGCAAGTTTCTGCTTTACGATATCGATCTTTTCGATGATGTTTTTATACTCTTGGCGCAGTTCGCGTTTTTTATTCTTCACATCCACGGCGCTGCTGAGATAATCCAGCCGGTTTCTTTGGATATCATCGTACATATTGATATTAAGAGGCATAGAAACGGTCACGCCGTAGTATTTGCTGTCCACATCGTCAACCTCCTGGTACTTGCCGTGCAGCGCAAGCTGGGGCAGATATTGCGCCCAGCTCATATTGGCGGTATAATCTTTGGTCATCATGGTACTTTGCACCGCCAGGTAATCCACGTTTTGTTCCGTGTACTCTTCGGGAGAGACCATCGCCAGCGTTGGCGGCTGCGCGCTTTCTATCTCCATATCGCTGATGGTTTTAAAAGAGGTTTTGATATCTGAAAGGCTCTCTTGCAAGGAGAGCAGCTGCATCGTATTGGCGTTTTTTTCCAAAAGCGCGCGGTCCAGATCGCTGCTGTCGATCAGCCCGCTTAAGTACTGATCCTTTTTACGCTTGATATCGATCCTGTTGTTTTCGATGAGCAGCTTTTGCTTCCGGATCTGGTACTTGGTTTTATTGTAATTGAATATCAGCGTTATCGCCTGGGCGATCAGATCGCGCTTGGCCGATTCGATCTCAAGCAGCGACATCTCCCTGGTGGCGTTGGCGTATTTGATCGCGTACAAGATCCCGCCGGATTTGAAGATGGGCTGGTTGATCGAGACCAGCTCCGTTTTCGTATCGGTATCGGCGGTTTCGTTGAACGTCTTATCATAGCTGAGATTGATCGGATTGATCCAACTCTTTTGCAGGTAATCCCCGTCGTGCTCCGCCTTTTGCTCCTTGAGCTTGAACTGCTCCTGGCGATCCTTGGAAAGATAACTCTCATTTCCCGCTTGCAGCAGTGTGGCCGCAGCCAGACTACAAAGTACTAATTGCTTTTTCAAAACGTTTGAACCCTTCATCGATCTCATCCTTTGTTACGGTCAGTGTGGGTAAAAAGCGCACGGTGTTGCGCCCGGATTTGAGTACGATCAACCCCTCTTGCAAGCAGCGCTGTATGATCTTGCCCTGAACGTCGGCGTCCTTGGCGCGAAGGCCGCGCATAAAGCCGATGCCCACGCTTTTGAAAAAGAGGTGCTCATACTTTTGCGCCACCGCTTCAAGCTTGTCTGAAAAATACACCATCGCTTCGGCAAGCTTTCCGCTGCTTTTGAGCTGCTCGAGTATATCAAGCACAGTCACCCCCGCCGTTGAGGAGAGGTAGTTGCCCCCAAAGGTCGAACCGTGATCCCCCGGTCCCAGCACATCTTTCAATCCCGTCATCACCGCGCCGATGGGCACGCCGCCGCCAAGGCCCTTGGCCAGCGTAACGATATCGGGGGTGATTTCATACAGATTGCTTGCCAGCAGTTCGCCGGTGCGGTAAATCCCCGTTTGCACCTCGTCGACGATGAGGAGGATATCGCGCTTTTTAAGCTCCTTTGCCAACTCCTGTACCTTCTGCTTTTCCATCGGCTCGATACCGCCCTCGCCCTGGACCAGTTCGATCATCACCGCAACCGTGTGGTCATCGAGGCGGCTGTATACATCATCCATATCCTCGGCGTATTCAAAGCCGTCGGGAAAGGGACCGAAGTAGCTGTGCATGCTTTGCTGCCCCGTGGCTTTGAGCGTGGAGATGGTACGCCCGTGAAAGGAGTGTTCGAGCGTGACTACCTTGTAGCGCTTGGGTTCGCCGTCGACCTCTCCGTATTTTCTGGCGATCTTGATCGCCGCTTCGTTGGCTTCGGCGCCGCTGTTGCCGAAAAACAGCTGCATATCGTAACCGCTGAGTTCGACGAGTTTTTTCGCCAGCTGCGCCTGGGGTTCGATCACAAAAAGATTTGAAATGTGCGTAATCTTTTCCAGCTGTTTACACAGCGCGTTTTGGAGTTTTTCGTTGCCGTGGCCGACGCTGCATACGGCGATCCCGCTGCCAAAGTCGATATAATCCCTGCCCGCCTCGTCATAGAGTACGGAGTTTTTTCCGCTGACGAAATTGGTATAGTTTTTTGCGTAGGTGGGCAAAATATAGGTTTGATCCATCGTTTTTAAATCCATTTTTTTCTTTCCTTTGACTATTCTGTTTCTATGTTGATCTGCAACTCCTGATACACCGCACAGTTCTCAACGTGCTTGTGGGTGCTTAGGCGGTTGATGCCGGGCGTGGAGCTATACACCAGTGCGCAGTCCCTGCGCAGGGCGGGATCATGCTTGAGGGTTAAAAAAAGTTCCCCCGCTTCGTTAAACAGCCGCAGCCTCGCACCCTCGGCAAACCCCGCTTCGGGGTGAAGGTAGAGGTACTCTCCCCGTTGGAACTGGGAGTTAAGAGACTTTTTGTATTTTGGGGTAAGCAGAAAAAACGCTCCGCTGTTTTGCGCCTTATAATCGTACTCCTCCACAAACTCAAAGGGGGTTTCAAACCCCTCTTTATAGGGCAGCTTTTCATACGCCGGGGGCCTGAGTACGCCGTTTTCTTCCCTGCACTGCGCTCCCAGACGCTCAAGCAGCTCTTTTTGCGCGGGCAGCGTTTGACCGAGGCGCTCCATGGCGTAGGCGCAAAAATCGTATTCGCCGATCCCCTCCTCGCCTGTTTTCAGTGCCTTGACATAGCCGCACCTGCTGTCGCCGTAACTGCTTCGAAAATCGTCCTTTTCGAAAAAGTTCAACCCCGGCAGTACGATGTGGGCCTTTTGGGAGGTTTCATTTTCGTACAGGCCAAAATAGATCACCGTTTCAACCCCCTCAAGCTCCCTCTCCACACGGGTGGTGTTTGGCATACTGTGCACGGGGTTTGCCCCCTGAATCAGCACCGCATCGTAGGCGGAAAAGGGCGTATCCACGCAGCTTGTCTCTTTACACTCTACGGCAAAGGGGTTTTCAAAGCCGAGCATGCTTTCGCCCATATAGCTGACCCCGCAGCCCTCCTTGCCAAAAAGCCCCAGCACCGCCGCCAGCGCATCGATAGCGCGCAGGGTATCCGCGCCACCGTGGTACTTTTGCACGCCCGTACCCACCAAAAAGACCGTTTTTTTATTTTGGAGCAGGTAGAGGATATCCCCCAGCCGATCCAGACTCATATCGATCTTTTCCAGCGTCTTTTTGATGCGGAAGGTGTAGACAAACTCCTCAAACCACTCGGGATCTTCGGTGTGTTCTTGTAAAAACTCCCTGTCTTCACCCTGTTCGATAAAGACAAAGCGTGCCAGCAGCATCGCCAGGTAAAAGTCGCTTTTGGGTTTGAGCGCTACGTGGATATGGGCTTTTTTCGCCAGTGCCGTCTCCACCGGATCGATGACGATAAGCTGTTTATCTTTGATATGGGGATAGAGGTGCATATTGCTGTTTTTGACATTTCTGCCCCAGACAACCACCACTTCGCTTTTTTGGATCTGCTCCAGCGGCAGGGTCACGTGCTCGCCTCTGCCCTGTTCGATACCCGCCTGGCCGTTGCCGTCGCACAGGCTGCCCGAAGTGATCGTACCTCCGAGTTTTTCAAACAGCAGATTTGTCACCCGGTTCATTACGCCCATATTGCCGCTGCCGCGGTACAGCAGCGGGTTTTTGGCCTTTTGCAGCGCTTCAAACGCCGCGGTTTTGGCTTCTTCGAGACTCACTTCACGCTCCCCGATACGCGGTTTGATGCGGGGGATCTTTTCCAATTCGTTGTTGACTTTGCCGCAGCCGCCTTTGACCCGTCCGTCAAACTCCAGTTCGCAGCAGTCCCAGCAATCGAGGCAGCACAGGGTGCGGATCATTGCACCTCTACCTTGATCAGTTTGCCAAAGCGCTGTTTGGGTTCGGTGAGGATGATCTGGGCTTTATAGGAGGAGATATGCTTCGCATCGGTGACGCTCCATATCTTGTCAAAGCCTTTTTCATGTACTTTGCCGTCAAGTAAAACCCGCTTATGCTCCAACTCTTCGGGGCTGAGATACACGGTTAATTTAGCTTTGGAAGTATCTTTCAGTACCGCTACGGGGGAGCCGGGATTGAGGTAATCCCCCACCCGGACGCTGATACTGTCCACATACCCCGTCACTTCAAAACTCTTTTTATCGATCATATCTTCCAGCTGGGCGATGGAGTAGCGTGTCGAAGCGATCTTGTCTTTGAGTGAGGAGATCTTCTCTTTGGTGCTCAGGTATTGGTTCTTGGCGTTGACGTAGCTGTAAAAGACGCTGTCTTTTTCATTTTTCGGGCGCGTATCCAAAGCGTTGACACGCTCATAGTGTCCCGCCTGCCGAGCGGCGCTTTCTTCGAGGTTTTTCAATACCTCCTCATTGATCGTCAACTGCTTTTTCGCCTCGGCCAAAGAGATCTTGAGCGAGCGCAGCTGCACCCTGTCGGTGGCGTCGTCAAGCTGGACGATCTTTTTGTCTGTAACGTAACGCCCCTCTTTGGAAAGGTCAATTCCGGTCACCAAGCCGCTTGCGGCGGCTTTGAGCGTTACTTCGGTAAAGGGTTCGAGCTTGCTGTAGTGTACCTCCGCAAACCCCAAAGAGACGCTTAAAAGCAGTAAAGATAGTTTTTTCATATATTCGCACCTGTCGATCTGTGTTTTTGTTATAATGATACCAAAAAGTTTGTAAATGAAGTTTATCCTCCCCCTACTCTTTCTGGGCATCTCTTCGCTTTTTGCGCAAAACTGGACCACCGGCGTATTAAAAGCAAAGCAGGGAACCCTCTTATACTTCGCGCTGGAAAACTACAACCTCTACTGCGATGCCTACGGCGTGTATACGATGCAGCGCTTTTTAGCCAACGAAGATGTACCGGGGGATTGTAAAAGCAAACTCAAAGAGCACTATCCCAAGATAAAAAGACGCTATATGAAGGAGTTGAATATGCGGCTGAAAAGGGAGCAGATGTATCATATCGAAGCGATCGATCAAAAATGTATCGTCCTTTTTAGCGATTCAAAGTCCTACAGTGAAGTGATGCTGCGTAACGGTTTGGGGATCAAGGAAAAGGAGTTTGAAACCGAGGATGAGGGGTTAAGCTACGCTTTGCAAAAGGCCGAAGCGTACGCGCGCAAAAACAGAAGGGGCGTATGGAGCGACCCCTTTTTGGCGAAATGTTTTCAAGCCACGAAGTGATCGCTGCCTAAGCGGAACTTTTCGATATACTCCACCGCTTCGTCCATATCATCGGTGATCAGATAACTTTTCATATCCCTCTCGTCGATATAGTCATATTCGAGCATTTGGCGGAAAAACCCCTCCAGGGGTTCATAAAACTCTTTGCCGAAAAGCACGATGGGAAAGCGCCCCATACGGTTTGTCTGTACCAGGCACAGCGCTTCGGAAAGCTCATCCAGCGTTCCGAAACCGCCGGGCATCACCACAAAAGCCACGGAGTATTTGATAAAAGTCACTTTGCGCGTAAAAAAGTAGCGAAAGCGCAGGGCCATATTGACAAAGGGGTTGACCTTTTGTTCCTGGGGCAGATCGATATTGAGCCCTACCGAGATTTTCGCCCCGCGGTTGCCCGCTTCCATGATGCCGCCTCCGCCGCCGGTGATGATGGAGTATCCCGCCTTTGACAGCGCCGTGGAGAGTTCCAGCGTTTTCCGGTAATAGGGATCGTCTTCGCTCGTGCGTGCGCTGCCGAAGATCGAAACCGCCGGAGGCAGGGAGTTGAGTTCCTCAAAGGCGTCGGTAAAATCCGACATAACGCGAAACATTCGCCAAACGTCTTTATCCCTGTTTTTATTGTCTAAAAACTCTTTTTCCAAATCATGCATCGGTTCGCACTTCCTTTTAGTATTTTTTCATCAACGTTTTAGCGATCGCTTCCAGGATCAGCTCATATTTTTCCTGAACCGGCTTGTGCAGTTCCAGAAGGCTCTCTTTTTTGATATTGTTATCTTTGATCAGTTTCTCCTGGGCTTGAACGTCGATATTGATATTGGTAATTTTGACCTTGTTCAAATCGATGGAGTTGTTCAAATCACGGACAAGGATACGCAGGCGATCCTCCTCTTTGCGGTACTTTCTGATCTCGACGGAGAGTTCGTTGATACGCGATTGGGTTTTTTCGTCGCTTTTGATCTTCTTCTGCTTCTTTTTCAGCTCGTAATTCTCATCTTGAAGCTCTTTGCTTTCGGTG
The DNA here is from genome assembly GCA_002049495.1 of Epsilonproteobacteria bacterium tcs-49. Classification (GTDB taxonomy): domain Bacteria; phylum Campylobacterota; class Campylobacteria; order Campylobacterales; family Sulfurovaceae; genus TCS-49. Next base: position 139,798 of record LLYS01000006.1, read on the forward strand.
ATGATCGTTTTGATCTGTTCATTGATATCGCCCTTGCGCTCCTCGATGCGCTGATTTTCCTCCTCGATCGTTTCGATCCGGTGTTTAAAATCCAGAACTTTGCGCTCCGCTTTTTCGGTATTTTTGATCAGCTGTTCGATCTCTTGGTCGTTCTTTTGCTTTTGGATGGCGATGGGCAGGATGGAAACGGCGTTCCATTTTTGATCGTTGGCATCGATGATTTCGGGTTTTTGCACCTGTTTACCGTCAAGCAGTTCCACGTTGCCGTCGTAGTAGCGTAGAAAGTTTTCCACGTTTTTGTCACGCTGGGTGTGCAGGTCCATGATTCTTTGGGCGAACATTTTGTGGATATTGCCGAAATGTTCCCGGAAGATATAGTTGACAAAGGCTTTTTTCAAAGCCACGTCGGAATCCTCATCCATATAGATTGAGGTCACTTTATAAAGCGCGTCCTGAACGAAGGGGATGACGTTCTTGCGAAAATACTCGTTGTTGATGATGGTAAAGTCCAGCCGCGTACGGGTCAAATCGTCGATGGCGTTGGAAATTTCATCGTAAATGTTTTTCTCAAAGACGATATTTTTAAGCTTTTCAAGCTCCTCGGGCGGCAAGCCTCCTGCCCTTCGTTCCAGGGGTTTCTTCCCGCTTCCCTCGGTGAATTTTTTAATGGTCAGTTTATCGTTCATGAAAAAGACCAGGTCCCGTTCGTGCAGCTCAAAAGCGTTGCGCGCCGCTTGGCGGTAAAGCTCCTTTTTCAAGCCGCTGTCGTCGATATTTTCAAAATCGCACCCGTGGCATTTGAGATCATCTTTACCGATCATGTAGATATCTTCCCCGGTTTTATACTCGTCCAGGCGGGTTTGCAGCTCACTCAGGCTTTGGCTCATGGTGTGAAACTGCTTGCTAAACTCCCCGTAGATCTGCTTTTTCAAATCCTTGATGATGATGCTGTGAAAGCCGTTGAAAAACAAAGATATCTTTTGATTGAGCAGCAGGAAATAGCTTTTAAACGCCCGCCTTATATCGGCACGGTTTTCGCTGAGATCCTTTTCGCTGTGGTGTTCAAGCATAAAGTCGTAATATTTGGCGGCTAATTTTTTATCAAAGTCTTCGCAGTAAAAGTTTTGGTCGATGTTTTGTTCTAAAAATGCGAAAGTGTGTTTAAATACCTCGGAAGTTGAGGACATATGAGACCTTTGTTATCGAGTGGTTTTATGATTTATATGGTTGAATATTTATGTTTATTCTAAAATACGGAGGTTATTTTATCAAAAAAAGTTATTATTTTTATCGAAGTTAAAAACTAGATTCAAAGTTTATATGTCATTTAATATTTCCACCCGATTGCGCCCGTTTTGCTTGGCTTTGTACAAAGCGCTGTCGGCTCTGCCGATAACGGATTGGATGCTGTCGTCGGCTTTGAACTTCGTGACGCCGATACTGACGGTAACGGTTTCCTCCAAGCCGAAATCGTGTTCTTTGACGCTTTTTCTCACATGGTCGGCAAAGGCGTAGTTGTGCTCCTTCACGTCGGCTATGACGATAAATTCCTCCCCGCCGTAACGGATAAAGATATCTTCCTGGCGGATATTTTTTTGCACCACCTTGACAAATTCCTTTAACACCCGATCCCCCTCCAGGTGCCCGTATCTGTCGTTGACCTGCTTGAAATAGTCGATATCGAGGATAAAGAGCGAATAGCGCATCTTCTTATCCTCCAGTTCGATATCCTCGTAGATATTGTGCAGCGCCTGTTTATTGTAGATGTTGGTCATGGGATCGAGCATTACCTCCTTTTCCAACCCCCTGCGTACGAAAAGGATGACGATGACGATGATGGAGAGAATCACGGCTAAAACGATGATGACGCGGTAAAAGATATCGCTTTGAAACTCTTCAAGCTTCTCTTCACTGATCTTTTGGGTCAGGTATGTCAAGCTGTCGGCGATATACCAGCACTCCTCCGTCGCCGCGAGAAAGGAGGGCGTATCGGTCTTGCCTTCGTTGATAAGGGTTTTTATCTCCTTCCAGGAGTTTTGCAACTGTTTATGCTGCTGTAAAAAATTGTAGCGTTTGATAAAGGGTTCGTTATGTGGTTCAAAAATATAATTTTGTTTTAAGTATGTAAACTTTTCATCGATAAAACGCTGGAGGGATTTGGTCCTTTTTTGAGTGAGTGCGAGCTTGCTTACACGCTGGATAGAGCCTCTGATAACACCGTAATTGTTGACGATGGAAGCATCCTGGTTGAAATCCTGAAGTTTAAAAAAATTCATAGTGGGGTTGATAAGGATAATTCCCATCAAAAAAATGAGCAATGCTATGATGATACGGGAGATATAACCTTTGACCATCTGGATCCTTGCGATACTTTTATAATAAAATTAATGAATAATTATAATATAATTTTTTTAATTTTACAACTCGTTACCGGTTTTGATAATATCGATCCCAAAACGGTTACGCAGGTTCTGCACCTCCTTTGTCAACTTGCTGTACTTCATATCCTCCTCCAGCTCCATCATCGACAGCGTCTTAAGGCCCCGATCGCTAAAATTCGATACGCTGACGCCGATTTTGACGCAGTTTCTATGGGTATGGAGCTGCTCATACATAGTAAAAAGAATCTTCTTAAACAGCCTTTCGCTGAAGATACGGTTGATATTTTTTCGCATCTTCGCCTTGTGCCCGTAATCGTAGGTAAGCTGCAGCTCATACACGGTGGGATTGACGTCGTATTTTCGCACCATAAAAACGATATTACGCGCCATGATCGAGATGCGTCGCTTGATCTCTTCGCCCTCCCGTATTCCGTCAAAGGTTCTGCTGATTCCGATCGATTTTCTCGGGGTTTTTCGGGCGATCCCCTCCCCGTCGATACCCAACACGCGATTATATATCTGTATGCCGGGTTTTTTCCAGCTATAAAAGAGTTTTTTGCGGGCTTTGATCTGATCGAGCGTAAAGATTTGGTGGTCGTAAAGCTTTTTGGCAAACTGCCTGCCGATTCCGGGAAAGATTTCCACGGGCATCCCCTTTATAAACGCCGAAATCTCCTCTTTTCGTACCATATGCACCCCGTAGGGTTTCGCCCTTCCCGTTGCCAATTTGGCGATCCATTTGGCGGGGCTGATACCGATGGAAACGGGCAGTCCCGTCTCCCGCAGGATCAAATCCTTCAACTCCCACGCGAACCGCTCACTCTCCTCCGGTTCCACCCAGCCGCTCAAATCCCCGAAAAACTCATCGATACTAAACTGCTCGATCAAAGGGATCTGGGAGGCAAGGAGTTCCCGAAGCTGTTTTGAGAGTTTGTGGTACAGGGCGTATTCGGGGGTGATGACCGTCAGCTGCGGACAGAAACCCAGTGCCTGGGCAAGGGGCATGGCGGTTTTGACGCCGTATTTTCTGGCTTCATAGGAAGCGGTAGTGACGATACCGCGTACCCGCTGCCGCTCATCGAGAAAAAAGGAGTTGAAATCTTTTTTTTCGCGGTTTTGAAACAAAGGAGCGACGAAAGCCCCGCTGTTGTCATCGACAAGCCGCAACTCCGTACGGTTTTTGGCAAACATTTTCAAATCGCTCCGCCCCCCGACGGCTACGGGTTTGTTGCGCAGGGAGTGGTCTTTGATGCGGTGGGCGGAGACGAAAAAACAGTCGATATCGATGTGGACAAACATAGTTACAGGGTGATCGTTCTACCCATTTTGGTCAAGTGTACCTTGGTGTGCAGCAAGGAGCGTAAAACGTTTTGCAACTGTTTTTGCCGCTCTTTGTCCCCGTGGATCAGATAGATATGCCTCAACCCCTTGATCGCTTCGACCCAGCGCAGCATATCGTCCTGGTCCGCATGGGCCGAGAAGCCGTCTACGCTTTTGACTACGGCGTTTTTGGGGACATAGGTCCCTTCGATCTCCACCCCCTTTTTATTGTGCAAAATCCTGTACCCGAGGGTGGAGGGGACTTGATACCCCACAAAAACGATCAGTGCGTTCTCGTCACCCAGATAGCGCAGCAGGTGGTGGGTGACCCGCCCCCCTTCGCACATGCCGCTGCCGGCGATGATGATCTTGGCCCCCGGTGTCCCCGCGATGCGTGAAGAAGCGTCTTTGCTTTCGGTATTGACCAACTCCTCAAAATCAAAGGGGTTGATATTTGCGCGCATCATTTCGTTGATCTCGTCGGAAAAAAGCGAGGGGTAGTTTAAAAAGGTTCGCGTAACGTTGATCGCCAAAGGGGCATCGAGAAATACGGGGATCCCCTGAAGTTTCCCCTGCAGGCTCAGCTGCCGCAGGATATAAAGTACCTCCTGGGTCCTTTCCAGGGCAAAAGAGGGAATCAATACCGTCGAACCCGCCCGCAGGGCGTCTTCGATATAGGTTTTAAACTCCATGATGGAGATGTTGAGGTTTTTATGCATCCGATCCCCGTACGTGGATTCCAAAAAGAGGTAATCGGCGCTGTCGTAGGGGGTGATCGCAGAGGTGATGATGCGGTGTTCCTGCCCGATGTCGCCGCTGAAAATGACGCTTTTTTCCCCTTCCTGTTCTTTGAAGGTGAGTTTGAGCGTAGCCGAGCCCAGAATATGCCCCGCATTTTGAAAAACAACCTCAATCCCCTCTTCCAGTTTGACGGGTTCGCCGTACTGTATATAGGGTTTAAACAAAGACAGGGCGGGATCGACGTCCGCGAGAGTATACAGCGGTCTGGGAGTGCTCTCTTGCAAACCTCCCGCGTTGTGCAGCATCAACCTGGAGATGGCGAAGGTCGCTCTCGTACACAGGATCTCTCCTTTAAAGCCCTGCTTGACCAGCAAAGGGATCCTTCCGATGTGATCCAGATGGGCGTGGGTGACCAGTAAAAAGTCGATACTCGCCGGGTCAAAACCGAAGGGTTCCTCGTTGCGATCTTTGTCTTCGCCCTGGAACATGCCGCAGTCGATAAGGATTTTCGTATCGTTTATCTCCAGCAGGTGGCACGATCCCGTGACCTGTCCCGCTGCACCGAAAGATTGAAAAAACGCCATAAAATCTCCTTACTTTATTATACCATTTTGCAAGAAGTCTATTTATAAAACATCACTGTAATATCGTTGGGCAGATAGCCGGTTTGCGACACCGTTTTTGCGACGTTCAAATCTTTGGCTATCTGCTCCAGGCGCCGTGTAGAAAGATAGTTATAAATACCGCTTTGCTTCTCTCCGTGGAGTATGTTAAAAACAAACCCCTCTTTGGATGCGTCAAAACAGTTTTTTATAAAAAGAAAGGCTTCATAGGGGTGCAGGGTATTCATCGCTCCGCTGCATAGGTAAAAATCGGCTTTTGGGATGGTTTCATGGCATATGTTCGCGCGGATGATCTTTTTCCCCGTTTTTTTAGAAGCGATGGCGCACATCGTCTCAAGAGTATCGATTCCCGTATACTCCCTGGGCAGCAAGCCTTTTTTGGCAAGGTAACCGTGCAGGTCTCCAAAACCGCAACCGGCGTCGCAAAGGGTTTTCTCTCTCAAGTCCCCGGGCAGCAAAGAAAGGAGATTGTCAAACCTGACCAGCTGCGTTTTTTTACTGTTCCAGCGCACACCTTTGGGGCTTACCGTATTTCCGTATGGCGCTGTTATAAAAGCGGTTATTGTCTATTCTCGGCATAGAACACTTTTCTCAACAGCAGCGGCGGTATCAGCGTCGTTACCACCACGACCAGAATAAGCGTGGAGTAGGTTTGGTTTTGCAGCGCACCCATACTCATCCCCACTTCCGCAAAGATCAGCCCCACCTCTCCGCGAGGTACCATGGAAAGCCCCAGAAACGCCCGCTCTTTCCACCCCACTCCGGGGACGAAAAAGCCCCCGAAAAACTTCCCGGCAAAGGCGATAAGCGTCAAAGTCAGCGCCAGATACCAAAACCCGGCCGCCGCGTATTCGATGGTGGTCAAGTCGATCGAGAGACCTACGTAGACGAAGAAGATGGGAGAAAAGAGATAGATGATGGGATGCATCTTCTGCTTGACGATCTCCAAACAGGTGGCGTCGTGTTCATCGTCACGCAAAAAGGAAGCAAAGGGTACGATAAAGCGGCGCGAAAACGCGATCCCGGCGGCAAAGGAGCCCAGAATCTCGGGGATACCCAGTAGGGATGCGATATAGGAAAACCCCAGAATAAGCGAAACGATAAAGGTGGGGATAAAGCCCGGAACCCGCCTTTTAAAAGAGAGTGCCCGCATCGCTTTTGCGGTGAATTTGCTTAAAACGGGCGCCAGGGTGAAGAAAACGACGATGAAGGCAAATACTTTTAAACTGTGCCCCAGGGAGAGCTCCCCCGTGGAGACGTAATCATATACGAAAGCCAAAAACAGTACCCCGATCAAGTCATCGATCACCGCCGCGCCCAGGATGACCTGCGAAAGCTTTGAAGAGACGATATCCAAATCTTTCAGTACCCGCATGGTGATGCCGATGCTCGTCGCCGTCAACGTCCCCGCGATAAACAGCGAAGGCGCGAGCTCCAATCCAAACGCCAGTGCGGTGGAAAGCCCCGCGCTAAAGGGGATAAGCGCCCCGGCCAAAGCCAAAACGATAGATTGTCTGCCCGCACGTTTGAGCTGCTGCAGATCCGTTTCAAAGCCGATCTCAAACAGCAGAAGCATAATCCCGATCTCTGCGAGAACCTTTAAAAAAGTGGTATGTTCTCCCAGCTGGATCCAGCCAAAACCGCTGGGACCGAGCATCAAACCCGCGACGATTTCGCCCAGAACCGCCACCATACCCATCATGGCAAACAGTTCTCCAAAGACGCGGGCGAAAATAAATACGAGCAGAAGGATCAGAAAGAAACTATGCGCATCCACCGGAAGCTCTCCTTGTAGAATCTGTTATGATTGTAACACAAATCAATTAAATTCGGTCATATACTTTCTATACAGCAGCGGTACCATATTGCGCTGCACCTTGTCGTTACGGCGAGATTCGATGGAGACGGAGTCGAAAAAGACCCGCCACAGGCGGGCAAACTTCTTTTCCTCCCTTGAACGTTCGGGGAGCTTAAAAGCAGCCACGTCGTAGATTTGAAACTCCCCCGATCCGTAGACAAAAGCCCGCTTTCTTCTGCGGTCATGGATGATAAACTTTTCGTTGCCGAGGCGCCTGGCAAAGTGTTTTCCCAGAAAATACAAAACATCAAATTCCAACTCCGCCGCTGCGTACATCGTCCCGTCCTCAAGCTCTTCAAACCGTAAAAACCCCTCCATCTTGTGCAGATAGCGAAACATCCGCTTCCTGGCATCCTCGACGCGTCTGACGGTATCGATGGAGGGGTCTTCGAGAAGGCGCACGTTTTTAAACCCCAGTACGATATAGCGAAACAGATCCAAAAAGATCTCCTCCTTATCGTATAAGAAGAGGTGATAAACGGTTTTTAAATGCCTGTCGGAGAGGTTTTTGCGCAGGCCTGTCAAAACCCGTTCGCACTTTTGTATATCTGTTTGTATATCGATAATGCTATCTTCAAAAAGGGTTTTTGGGGCTTCGGTGGATATGATACGGGGTGTAGTTCGCCGGTGGTAACACTCGTAAACAAGAGTCATAAAACCTTCAAAGCTGCCGTCAAATACCAGATGCGCCATAATGGAACTTTCATAGAAAATGTGCTATCGTGCAGTATTGTATCACATTTTAAAGGAGTCGGTATGTATCACGGAGTACACGTCGGTATCGTCCGAAGCAAGCAGCGGCTGCTGGTGGAGTTGGTGCTCAAAGGGAAGCTGACCCATAAGGATTATGAATTTTTTGTCCCCATGATTAAAAACGCTATGGAATCGCTGCCTCAACAGAAGATGCGTATGGTGGTGGATATGACCGAGCTGGAGGGCTGGGAGCTGCGCGCCGCGTGGGATGATTTCAAATTCGGCATGGAGTTTCGCAACGATTTTGAAAAGTTGGCCGTTATCGGCAACAGGAGTTGGGAACACTACGCTACCAAGATCGCGGGCTGGATGATCGGCGGGGAGGTGCGCTACTTTGAAAACAGCGAAGAAGCGCTGGAGTGGCTCGATTGATCAGTGCAGTCTGGATTTAGGTAGCGTGATAACAAAGCACGCTCCCTCGGAGCTGTTGTGCACCGAAATCCGCCCCTCCATCTTCTGGATAATCTGTTTGGACATATAAAGCCCTATGCCCGTCCCCTTTCCCTCCGCTTTGGTCGTAACGTTGGCGTTAAAGAGGGTATCGATCACCCCCTCTTCTATTCCGCCGGCATTGTCCCGGATGGTTAAAACGACCTCTTTATCCGTCTCTTTGACGAGAAAATTCAAACACCTTTGCATCGTATCGATCCCGCGGTCGTTAAAGGTGTCCGTTGCGTTGTTGATGATATTGATCAATACATGCTTAAACTCATTGGAAAGAAGATCAACCCTTGCCCCGAGAACCCCTTTGGAGAAAACCTGGATGGAGTTTTTCATCAAGGTATCTTTCAAAAGCCGCAGGGTCTGATCTATCACCTCCCCTACGGCGGTATTCTCCCACTTTTCTACGGGTCTGAAAAAGTTGCGAAAGTCCTCCAGCGTATCGACGAGATGATCTATCTGTTTTTCGATCACCGCAGCCGTTTGGGAGATCTCTTGGGGATCAAGGTCACCGTTTTCATTATCATACTCCATCATCTGCGTATGCATCTTGATCACCCCCAAAGGCTGTTTCCACTGGTGTGCCACCGCATCGAGCATCTCCCCCATAGCCGCCATTTTCGACTGCTGCGTGAGGATTTTGCCCTGTTCCTCCAGCTGGCGTACCCGCTTTTCCAGCTCCAGCCGGGTTAGCGTATTTTTGGTTTTGAGCGTGCTGATATCGGTAAGGGTGATGATATAAAGACCGCATTCACGCTCTTTAAAAGGGGTGATATCGATTTGAAACGCTTTGGGTTCAAACATGGGAGAGATGATGGAAACGTAGCGGTCCTGTTCAGGTTTCTCCTCATAGGTTTGCAAAAACTCTTCGGCGCTTTTTCCGCAAACAAACCCCTCCTGACAGACAAATGCCTGCAGCGGATACTCATACTGTCTGTGAAACTGCTCCAGGGTTTCGATTTGGAAAAACTCCATGAACGACCGGGAGGCGAAAGTCACCTTTTGAAAATCGGTCGTAAAGGTAAGGCTGCGCTGTTTCGCAAAGATCGTTTCCAAAAGCGCCTGGTGGTTTTGATAGTGCTTTTTATAAAGCAGGTTTTGACTGACCTCGTCAAGTTTGCGCAGCAGTTGCCTGGAACCGACGGGTTTGAGCAGGTAGCCCTGTGCGTGCATATCCAAAGCTTTGATAAGATATTCAAAGTTGTTGTAAGCCGTTAAAAAGATGATCGGCTGGTCGGGATTGATCCTGCGGAGTTTTGCGACCAGTTCCAATCCGTTTTGCCGGGGCATCTGTATATCGGTCAAGACGATATCGACACAGCTGTTTTCATACAGCTTGAGTGCCCGGGTACCGTCCTCGGCGCGTAAAACCCGGTAGCCTGCCCTTTCCATGATGGAAGCGGTTATCTCCTGGGTATCGTTGTCATCTTCTACGTATAAAACGGTTATCTTTTGTAACATGGTCTGTCTTTTTGAAAAAAATCCAACGCAATTATACCTTAAAAGCGTTTATAGCTCCCCAAATAGCGTTGCCTGGTCAAAAAGCGTCAACTGCCGCTTAGAAGAACTTTGCAACCGCTTTTTGATCTCTTCGGGGTACATGCGGGATACGCCGTAGTATCTGCCCTTGGCGGTGATAAAGTAGCGGGCGCGTTTTAAAGAGATGCGCAGCTTTTTCAACTCGTCAAATCCCAATGCCCGGTGCCGCCTTGCGCGGATGATCTTATCCGCGCCCCTGATGCCGATACCGGGGATGCGGATCAGCATCTCCCGATCGGCGGCGTTGATCTCGACGGGGAAAAGCTCCATATGGTCAAAGGCCCAGACCGTTTTGGGATCAAACTCCATATCAAGATTTTTCCGCTTGTGCAGGATTTCGCCGTGGCTGAAACCGTAAAAACGCAGCAGCCAGTCGGCTTGGTAGAGGCGGTGTTCGCGCTTCAGCGGCGGGGTTTTGAGCGCGGGGAGTTTGGTGTCGCTGTTGACGGGGATGTAGGCGGAGTAGTATACCCGCTTTAACAGCTTTCTCTCATACATCACCGAAGAGGTTTTCAAGATATCGAAATCGCTCTCGGGCGTGGCGCCGATGATCATCTGCGTACTCATGCCGATGGGCTTTTTCCGTCCGGCGGCCAGAGAGAACTCCCGGGCGAACTTCAGCGGCTGCAAAACCGAGCTATGGCTCTTTTGCGGAGCGAGCAGCTGCAGGCTTTTGGAACTGGGCAGCTCCAGGTTTGAACTCACCCGCGTCGCCAGTTTGATCGCCCGTGCTATGAGCGCGGGATCGCTTCCGGGGATCAGTTTGAGGTGGATATACCCCTTAAAGCCGTGTTCAAAGCGCAAAATCTCCAGCGCCTTTATCAGCAGCGACATGGTGTGGTCTTCGCTTTCGATGATGCCCGAACTTAGAAACAGCCCCTCGATATAGTTGCGTTTGTAAAAGTTGATCGTCAAATCCGCCAGTTCCCGGGGGGAAAAGGCGGCGCGGGGGATATCGTTGCTGCTGCGGCTGAGGCAGTAGCTGCAGTCATAGATACAAAAGTTGGTAAACAGCACCTTCAGCAGGCTCACGCAGCGTCCGTCGCTTGTGTAGCTGTGGCAGATGCCGCTGGTTTTGTTGCAGCCGATCGCTCCGGGGTTTTCCTCTCCGCCCGAGGAGGAGCACGATACGTCGTATTTCGCCCCGTCAGCCAGAATCTGCAGCTTTTCGTCGATATTCACTACCTGCCCTTTTTTATCTTCATAATCACATACACCAAAATCAAAAATCCAAGAGCCAGCCAGGGCGCGACGGCTCCCAGCGAGCTCAGCGCGGCGATGAGCGAATCCAGAAAGCTCGCCCACACCGCCACGGCCAAAGAGGTACCCAGCAGTACGAGCGTAATGTTTTTATAGTGCCCCAACCCAATCAGATAGCCGACCATGGCACCCACTACGGGGCCTGTCATCCAAAAGGGCAGCCACACGAAGATAAAGATCGCTACCGCACCGTATTTTTCAAACTTGTCCTTGTATCTCTCCTGGTAGCGGTGGGCGGAGTCGAAAAACTTCTCCAGACGCTTGACGTGGACGATGTTTGTGACGCTGAAAACAAACAGCGGGTAGATGACAAGGACTAGGATCGTTTCGATCAGGAGATTTAAAAGCACCACCGCCGTGGGGTCGATCTGTGAAGCAAAGCCCAGCGACAACCCCGCGGCGCGTCCAAAAATGACGTTGGTCACGGCCATGGCCAGAAGCTGGCTGGAGAGCTGCCGGAACCCCAGCAGATACAGCAGCGACAGGAAGGTAAAGAAAAGCGCCAGCAGAAAAACCCCCGCGAACAGGATCTTACCCTCAACGGTGGCGATCAGGTGTACATATTTTTTCATATTAATTCATATCAGCCATTTTTTCAATGATCTTATCGTGGATTTTACCGTTGCTTGCGATGATGAGTTTATCCTCAAGGTCGTATTTTTTACCTTCGGCTCCGCTGATTTTGCCCCCCGCTTCGGTGACGATCACCACGCCCGCGGCGACGTCCCAGGGTTTGAGGTTGATTTCGTAGTAGCCGTCATAAACCCCCGAAGCGACGTAGCAAAGATCGATCGATGCCGCACCCAGACGGCGCATATCCCTGGTAAAGGGCAGGATGTTTTCAAAGGTTTTGACCGTCCAGCGGTAATCATCCCCCCGATCGATTTTGGTATAGGGAAAACCCGTAGCGATTAGAGACTGGGTGAGCGTATCGGTGGCGGTGACGCTCAAAGGGCGGTCGTTGCAATAACTCCCCTGCCCCTTTTGCGCCCAATACATCTCATCAAGCAGCGGATTGTATACCACCCCCGCTACCGCTTCGCCGTTTTCGACCACACCGATGGAGATGCCTACGATGGGGATACGGTGGATAAAGTTCGTCGTCCCGTCGATGGGGTCGATGATAATCTTTTTATCCCGGCTTTGCTGATTGGACCCCGTTTCCTCGCCGATCACCTCATACTCGCTAAACGCTTCGCCCAGCTTTTTCATTAAAAATTGTTCAATTTGAAAATCATATTCCGTGACCAGATCGATCTCGGATTTGAATTCGATGGTATTGTTTTTTTCAAAGCCCTCTTTGAGCAGTTCTCCCGCTTCGTATGCGGCTTGTTTGATAGCTTCAAGCATACTAAACCTTTGTTTTAAGTTGGTATATTATACAAAAATATTATTGGGATACGGTTGCAAGGGGGCAGCGGATACAAACTCCCGACTGCGGGTAAAAGTGCTTTGGGTATCTGGCCTGTTTTTCTTCGGATATGAAAATATAATTATGGTCTGGATATCTATCTTTTGTATCCGCGCCTTGCAGAAGATTTTTATCTTCAAAACGCAGTTTATAGCAAATCCGTATCTTTTTGTATGCTCTTTTTGTCAAGCGATATATTTGCGGTATAATTTATTATCCGACAGACGGGGGTCTCGCATGTATAAAAATATAGGAACCATCGATAGGTATATCCGCGCAAGTGCGGTTTTTGTACTGCTTGTATTTTTTTTCATCACCCAAAACTTTCTTTTTTTACTGCCCGCGCTGGCCCTGTACCACACAGTCGTGACCAATCGCTGCTGGCTTTATAAACTTGCGGGTATCAACAAGGAGTTGGAAAAAGAGCAGCTCTATCTGGAGGTGCTGCCCAAACACAATCCCGAGCCGGTGATGCTTTTTTGCGACCGGGGACATTTTCTCTACGGCAACGATGCGGCAAAAAAGCTTTTTTCGGAACGCTACAGCGCTTCGCAGCTGATGCACTGCCCCCTGGAGCGGCTGCGCACGACCCCCGCTACCCATACGCTCAAACTCCACGGACGCTACTACTCCTTTTATATGCAGTATGTTCCCTCAAGAGAGCTTTTTACCGCCTACGGCTTTGACGTCACCAAGTTAAAACGCAATGAACACACCGTCAAGTTTCAAAGTATCACCGATATGCAAACGGGGGCGTATAATCGACGCAAACTGATCGAAACCATCGATAAAAGCGAGTATGACTATCTGGGATTGGTTGCTTTCGATATCAAAAACTTCGGGGAGTTCAACGGCTATTTCGGGTTTAAAAACGGGGACCGTTTTTTAAAACATATCGTAACTTTGTTAAAGGATAAGCTGGGTTCAAAGGAGCGGATTTTTCGCATCTACGGGGATGTTTTTACCGTTTTGTTTGAAAGCCGCAGCGAACACACCCTCAAAAGAGAGATCATCCGCTTCCTGCGCGATTATCCGCGCGTGGAGTTTTCCCACGATTCCCTGGAGATGGTGTTTGAGTTTACCGTGGGGGTGGCGATCACTGCAAAAGAGAGTAAACAGGAGCTGCTCAACCGTGCCGAAACGTCGCTGATGGAGGCAAAAAAGAGTGATAAAAAGCGGGTGTTTTATGGGGAACTCAAAGGGATCAAGGATCGGTATGAGCAAAACCTGCGCTGGTCGAAAGATGTGCAGGATGCCCTCTTCGCGCAAAAAAACCGCAAAATTATCCCCTTTTATCAACCTATCTACAACTACCGGACCCAAAGCGTGGAAAAGTATGAGTGTCTGGCCCGCATGATCGATCTGCAAACGGGGGAGACCTTTTCCCCGGGGCTTTTTCTGGAAGCGGTCCGCAAACAGCGGCTCATGCACCAGTTGACGCGCGTGATCATTCTAAACGCCTTTGCACACTTTGCGGATAACGCATATGAGTTTTCCATCAATCTTTCTATCTTTGATTTGGAAAACGACGTGGGCAGCCTTTTGAACGACACGGCGCAACGATACGGGATCAAACCCTCCCGGGTCGTTTTGGAGATTTTGGAAGATGACGATATCGGAGCACACTTCGATGCGATCATGGAGTTAAAAGCCCGGGGGTACCGCATCGCGATCGACGACTTTGGCAGCGGATATTCCAACTTCGCCCGTCTTGCCATGCTTCGCCCGGAGTATTTGAAGATCGACGGAAGCTTGATCACGCCTTTAAAGGATGATCCAAAAGCCCTTGAAACCCTGGTACCTATTATCACCTACGCAGGCAACATCCGTGCCAAAACCATCGCGGAGTTTGTCGCGGATGAGCAGATCGCGGCTTTGGCCCAAGACGCCGGGATCGATTATGCCCAGGGCTTTTATTTCGGCAAACCGGTGCAATCTTTGGATCAGCCGTTATCGTAATCGCTTTTAACCGCTTCCCACTTTTGATTTATCTTATCCGCTTGCGTACCCACTAGCGGTTTGTCACCGCTTTGCCACAGCGCTTCACCGGGTTTGGGGCAGGCGCGTACGCATTCGCCGCAATAGATGCACAGATAGGGGTTGTAATTGTACAGTTTCTCCTTTTTTTGCGACTTTTTTTCTTCGGGAAGGGGTGTAAAAAGGATCGCTTCGGGCGGACACGCCTTTTCGCACTTGAGGCAAAAGATGCAATCCTCCCTGCTGTAGCCGATCAATCCCCGGAAATTCTCCCCTTTGACGATGGGGTTTGCGGGGTAATCCAGGGTTTGGGGCCTTTTGAAAAGGTTGTGCAGCGCTTTTTTGAGTGAATGCAGCATCCCGGCTCCTATTTCGCCGTACAGGAGAGGCAGGGATCAAAGCTGGCCAAAATGGCGGGTGCGTCGGCGTAATCCTGCCCTTTAAAGATCTCTATCATCGCCGGGATCGTCGCAAAGGTGGGGGTCTTGATGCGCACGCGGTCAAGTACTTTCTTATTCTCCCCTTTGAGATAATACATCAACTCCCCCCGCGGCGCTTCAAGGCGGGTAATCACTTCGCCCTGGGGTTTGCCCCTGACTTTTGTCTGTATCTCGCCCTCGGGCAGCCCCTCGACGATGTTGCGGCACATCTTGATGCTGTTAAGTATCTCATAAAGCCGTACCATGTTGCGCGCGTGGATATCGCCGCCGGTTTGCGTGATCGTTGTAAACCCCACCTCTTTATAGGGCAGATAATCCAGCCCGTTGCGCACATCGACTTGCAAGCCGCACGCCCTTGCGAGGGGACCGATGGCGTTGTACTCATACGCGCCTTCCGGACTCAGCGCCCCGATACCCTCAAACTTTTTTGACAGCGACCAATTGTTTTGAAACTCCTCTATATACCCTTCGATCTTTTTTTGGGTTTGCCCAAGCACCTGTATGATTTTCTGCGCCGTTTGCGCGTCAAACTCCCGGGTAACGCCGCCGATGGTGATATAATCAAACTGCACCCGGTTGCCCGTGATCGCCTCCTGGAGCCCCATCACCGGTTCGCGGTCCCCCATCAAAGACATAAACATCGCTTCAAACCCCGCGTTTTCGCAGGTGTGGGAGAGGCAGAGCATATGGCTGTGGATACGGTCAAGCTCAATTAAAAGCGTGCGCAGATACTTCGCCTTTTGCGTCACCTGCGCATCCAAAAGCTTCTCTACCCCGGCGGTGTAGCACATGGAGTGGGTGATGGCGCACAGCCCGCAGATACGCGCGACCACGAAGCCCACCTGCTTAAATTCAAACTTGCTGCTGCACGCGTGTTCGACGCCCCTGTGCACAAACCCCACGTCGCTGCCCACGTCCACGATCTTTTCGTTTTGGGTGGTAAAGGTAAACTTGACCGGTTCAAGCAAAGAGATATGCTGCGCCCCCAGCGGGATCTGCATATCCACCGCTTTTGTCGTAGTGCTCACGATCGCTCCTTTCGTAAAGGGTGATCTTTGGAATCCCCGTCCAGATAGAGCCCCTTTTCACTGCTTTGGACGTTGATGCCGAACATATCCACCATCTCCCGCTGCGAAATAACTGCCGAGGGTATGATGTCGCTGATATCGGGCAGGGTTTGCCCATAATCGACGACCGTATACAGCGCGACGATCTCCCCGCTTTCATATTTGGCAAACAGCCACTGCACCTCCAAAGTGTTTTCATCCAAGGCGACGCCGTTGAGCGTCATGAAGTGCCACGTTTTCTTATCGTAAAACTTCCCTATCTCTGCATGGATACGGTCAAATTCCAATTTAATCTTTTCCATCGTTCTCCCCTACTTTGCCCGCGATCCCCCTGCGGTCGATATGGTCTTTGTGAAAACTGAGCTTTTTAAACAGCTTTTTGGGCTTGACGATCTCTTTGGATTTGTGTTCCAAAAGCTCCAACCCCTTGAGGACCCCGTCGATAATATACTCCGGCGTTGCCGCGCAACCGGGGATATATACGTCCACGGGGATATATTTGTCTACGCCGTCTTCGACGTTGTACATCCCGCTAAAGACGCCGCCGGTACAGGTGCAGCTGCCCACGGCCACCACCACCTTGGGTTCGGGCATCTGGGTAAACAGCTCCACCACCCGCTCGCGGGAGCGGTAGGTGACGGGCCCGGTGATAAGGAGCATATCCGATTGCTTGGGATTTCCCCTATTAAGCACCCCGAAGCGCTCCAGATCGTACGTTGGCCCCAGGCACGCCAGGATTTCGATATCGCAGCCGTTGCAGCTACCCGCGTTGTAGTGCAGTATCCACAGCGATCTTTTGCGGAAATTTTTGAGTTTAAACATAGAGCAGCCCCACAATATTGATAAACGCCAACCCCACGCCCCAGATCAAACCCACCTTGAGCAGATCGCTTATCTTGATCCGCGCGGTGGCGTTGTCGATGAGATTAAGCAGTACAAACACGCCCGCTAAAAGCACGATTCCCAGCAGAAGATTACTACCCGCAAAGAGCCAGAACAGGGTATAGATAAAGATATATTCTACCCACTTTGCCATATAGAGAAACTCATAAAACACGCCGCCGTACTCGATCTCCACCCCGCCGATAATCTCTTGATGGGCGTGGGCGGCGTCAAAGGGGGATTTGCCCAGCTTGATCAGCGCCACAAGCACCATCGCCGCAAAGAGCGGCAGCAAGGCAAAAAGATGGGCTTGGCCGCTGTAGATGCTTTGGAGGCTGAAGCTGCCCTCAAGCAGGTAAAAGGCCACGGCAAAGAGGATCAACACCGGTTCATACACCGCCAGTACCCACAGTTCACGATTGGCCCCCAGGTGCGAATAGACCGATTTGACGCTGTAGCCCGCTATGACCAGAAAGATCGTCGCCAGCAGATGCAAAAAGATGACATAGAGCAGATTGTCGCCCAGAACAAGCATCGCCACAACCGCCCAGAGGGTCAAAAAGTGCATGATCGCAAAGACCGTATGGGCTTCATCGACGATCATGGGACGCTTTTCGATCAATTTGAACATATCGTAAAAGGGTTGCAGCAGCGGCGGTCCCATGCGGTTTTGCATCCGGGCGCGCAGCTGCCGCTCGATCCCCTGAAGCATGCCGCCAAGCAGCGGAGCCGACAGAACGAAGATAATCTCAAACATACCAGCCCCCCGCTACGATTGCCGCCATAAGCACAAGTGCCAAGACCTGCGCACGCTTCATATAGCGGCTCTCAAAATCAAAATAACTGTTTGCCAAAACCGCCTGCTCCTTTTCTCCGCAATGATACGTTTTGGTGCGGTCGATATGCTTTGCGCGAAAAAGCAGCACCAGCGCCCCCGCCGTACCAAGCAGCAGCAGCGGCAGCAGCACCTGGGTTATGCCCAGCGTTCCAAAAGAGAGCACCGCCCCGGCAAGCAGTACCGCCAGCAAGCCCGCCGCGGGAAAAAAGTAGCGCTTATCCACCGCTGTGCCCTCCCCGGCACTCTGGGCA
This sequence comes from Epsilonproteobacteria bacterium tcs-49, assembly GCA_002049495.1. Lineage (GTDB taxonomy): Bacteria > Campylobacterota > Campylobacteria > Campylobacterales > Sulfurovaceae > TCS-49. The sequence continues at coordinate 157,580 of LLYS01000006.1, forward strand.
CTTTTGGCGTAAAAGTTTGACAGCAGCCGAAAGTACAGCAGGGTCAAAACAACGCTGCCAAGAACGCTAAAAAGCAGCACCACGCTAAAAAGCGGGTGGCTTTGCATCTGCTGCGAAAACAGCTCGATCGCCATGAATTTGCCTAAAAAGACCCCAAACGGCGGCAGCGTCAAAGCCCCGAACGCCAAAGCGATCATCGCCACGAAAAGCGGGTTGCGATCGGCAAGACCGCGGATCTGACTGATATATTTGACCCCGTAATGCTTTTCCAAAATCCCCGCTTGCAAAAACAGCGCCCCTTTGGCCACGGCGTGAAAGCAGATGAGAAACAGCGCCGCTTTATGCGCCAACGGATCGGCGATCGCGGCCAAAGCGATCATCAGGCCGAGCAACCCGATAGTGGAGTAGCCAAGTACCTCTTTGAAGTAATCCTTGGAAAGGGCAAAAAGCGAAGCGGTCATAAAAACAAAGGAGCCTACAAGCGCTACAAGAAAGGAAAGGGTCGCGTCAAAACCGCCGGAGATTTTGAGGATCAAAAAGGGAGCGATCTTGACCATCGTCGCCGAGTGCAAAATGGCGCTAACGGGCGTCGGTGCGACCATGGCGCCCAGAAGCCAGGAGTTGAAAGGGATCAGCGCGGCTTTGACAAACGCCGCCAGGGCTAAAAACGCCAGGGGCAGCAGCCATGCGGCACCGTTTGCGCGACTCAAAAGCGTATCAAAATAGATCGTTTCGTATGCGGTAAGCGACGCCGCCATCGCCGCCAAAATAGCCAATCCCCCGAGCTGATTCATCCACAGGGCGCGCTTGGCATTTTCCACGCTTTGGGCATCTTGACGGAACTTGATCAGCAGGTAGGAACACAGGGTAGTCAGTTCAAAAAGCAGAAAGAACAGTTCGATGCTGTTTGCCGCCACGATCATATTCATCACACCCACGAAGAAAAAGAGCAAAGCGATAAAACCGTTTTTGCGCCGCTGCTGCACCGCTTCGCTCTGGATATAGTGCAGCGCGTAGATGATGATAGCGCCGCCGACGCCGTTGATGATCAAAAACATATAGCGCGCCGTTTCGTTTAAAACGATATCGGCCGTTTTTTCGGCGGGAGCGCTGCCTGCAACCCCCAGATACAGCGCCATCTGCGCCAGCGCGAGCAGTAAAACCGGCATACTTCTATGGCGCAGTCCCGCATAGGCGAAAAAGCCGATAACGGCGATGTCGGCAGCCCAAAAAAGCAGGTGCAGCGCTTCGGGGAAAGCAAATCGTACCTCAAAGGGAAGAAAAAACAGCATCACCGCAAAAAGCGTCAGTATCCCCACTCCCGCTACGGCGGTATAGTTCCGGCGCTCCGGCGGCAGGCGCAGCATTGCTGCCGCCAAAACCGGCGGTAGAAAAAAGATAAGATTGAGTAATACTGCCACCGCTTTCTCCCTTTTGGATTTAAACTGCCACCATTATAACCCAAGACGGCTACAAAACGATTTAAAACATTACGGTTGTAATGTAGTTGTAATTTGTAAGAATGTGTTACAATCACACAAAAAAAGAGGATGAAATGAAACTGCTTTTTCCCTTGATACTGATTACGTTTTTTACCCTTTCACACTATATGTTTTACAAACGCGTGCTCAAGCGGCTGCACTTTCGGGAAAATACGCAGCGCTATCTGCGCTGGTTTTTGATCCTCAACGCTTTGGGGATCGTCAGTTATATCTTTACACGCTACTTTCTCTATCTGCCCAAACCGGTCTATTTTCTCTCCTCATTGACTATCGGCGTGGGGTTTTTACTCTTTGTTTTTTGGATTTTGTATGAACTTTTGCATCTGTTGCAGCACCGTATCACCCCCGATAAAGGGCGGCGGGAGTTTTTCAAAAAAACCACCGACGCAGGCTTCGTCGCCGCCGGGGCGGTCTATGTGGGCAGCGGGATCGCCCAGGGAAGCAAAGAGCCCGTGGTCAAAAAGGTGCGTTTGGAGCAAAACCTTTTTACGACCCCTTTACACATCGTTCAGATCAGCGATATGCACATCGGCGGCTTGATCGACGAACCCTTCGTGCGAAAAAGCGTCGATACGATCAACGCCTTAAAGCCCGACATCGTTGCCGTAACGGGCGACCTTACCGATATGCCCATCCACAAGATCGCCAAAGCCGTAGACCACCTGGGCAGGCTTGAAGCCCGACACGGCGTATACTATATAGTAGGCAACCACGAGTATTTCCACGGCATCGAAGATACGATCGCCTATATAAAAAAGTTGGGACTGCGGGTGCTGGAAAACAGCGTCGAGACGCTTGAAACCCAGGGAGGCAGACTCAACGTCGCCGGTGTGTACGACCAGTTCGGTTTTCGCTACGGCAGCTTTGTGCCCGATATCAAAAGTATCGCCCGAAACGTCGATGCTGGCGCGCCGACTCTGCTGTTGGCCCATCAGCCCCGCTATACGTACAACCTGACCGGATTTAAACCCCACCTGATGCTCAGCGGCCATACCCACGGCGGCCAGATCTGGCCCTTTGGCTATCTGGTACGGCTGGTACAGCCCTATCTCAAAGGCTTGCACAAGATGGAGGAGAACAGTTACATCTACGTCAACAGCGGCATCGGCTTCTGGGGTCCGCCCATGCGCTTGGGAAGCAGCGCCGAGATCACTTCTATCACCTGGAGCTAAATGAGAATTTTTTTCCTTTCAGAGTAATTTGCGTAAAACTGTGGTACCATATAGCAAGCGAGCCTTAAGATCGGCTCCTAAATCCACAACCAAAGGAAAAAACCATGGCTCACGAAGGTTTTCACGAAGACCCTAACGAACTCTCGGATTATGCAAAAGATTATCACAGAATTATAGAAAGTACGATGGAGGAACTCGAAGCGGTGGATTGGTACAACCAGCGCGCCGAGTGTGCTACCGACCCCGAAGCGCGGGCGATCATGGAGCACAACAGAGACGAAGAGATCGAACACGCCTGCATGGGGATCGAGTGGCTGCGGAAAAACTCCCCCGTCTGGGACGAGATGCTCAGAGAGTTTTTGTTTCAAGAGGGCGACATCGTCGGTAACGAACAGGAGATGACGGGCAAAGCTCCGGCCGAGGGCGAAGGTGCTCCCGCAAAGAAAAGCGGCGGTTCACTGAACATCGGAAGCAATAAAAAATAACCGAAAGGATAGACATATGGAGATCTTAAATAGAGGAAACGCTCCCTTCGGCGACGGCGTCTGGGGAGAAGTCGATACGGTAATGGGCGAGTTTTTGTCAAAACGATTGACACTTCGAAGCGTGGTGGATTTTGTGGACGGTTACGGTTACGATACCGACGCTATCACCACCAAGCAGCTTAAAAAGGTGCAAAGCAAGGGCGGGTTGAGTATCAGCACCCGCGAACCTTTGAGAATGGTCGAGATCAAAAAAAGTTTTAAACTCCCAGCGGAGGTGATCGAAGATATCAAACGCGGCGTCAGCGATTATGACGATTCGGTCTTTGCCGACGCGACCAACGAGTTTGCCGCCAGCGAAAACAATATGATTTTGCAGGGTATCAAACAAGCGGGGATCGAAGGTATTTTGGCAAATAAAGAGGTGCAAAGCATCAACGCGAACTCCACCAAAGAGATCCTCTCCGCCGTTGCCAAAGCGATCGGTATGTTTAACAAAGAGTTTGTCCGGGGCGGCTTTAAACTCGTCATCTCCAGTGCCACGATGGCAAAACTCTACACGGAGTTTTTCGACGGAATCAGCGTCAAAGCCAAGCTTGACGATATCCTCGGTACCGGACAGATCGTGATCAATGAAGATATCGGCGACGATACGGCACTGATGATCTCCCAGCAGGGGGAAGATTTTGAATTTTACAGCGGTCTGGACGTGAGCATCGGCTTTGAAAAGGAGCTCAAAGACGGTGTAGAACTGTTTTTACTTGAGACATGCGCTTTTCGCGTACTCGGACCCGAAGCGGCTATCGCGATCAAACTCAAATAACTACGCGATATGCAGCGCCAGCCACAAAGCATCACCGTCGGTGCTTAGCACCCGGTGTTTTGTGCGCGCGGGGATGAAAACCGCGTCCCCTTTTTCCAACTGTTTCACTTCACTTTCATATTCCAGCTGCGCCCTGCCCTGCAGCAGTAAAACCCACTCGTCGCTTTTTTGATCATACCACTGTCCCCTGCGCACTTCGTTGGAGCGTATGGTTTCGACGGTAACGTTTTTATGGCGCAGAAGCGTCTCGAACAGTTCCCCTCCCCGCTGCGGCAGATCGCTTTTTTTGAAAATATTGTGCATCTTTTTCCTTTAGAGTTACAAAAAGTCTCATAAATATACCAAAATTTAAAAACTGTGACGCTACCTGTGACGCAGCGATGTTATATTTATGTATAGGCCGCTGTTTTTTGAGCTTTTTTGAAAAAGGAGAAATGATGAACTACAAAGAAAGGGATGATTGCATCCACGAAACCTACTGCTCTTTGTGTAAAGAGATCGAATTTACCTACGGGTGCATGCTCAAACAATCCGAGATCGACGAACTGCCGCTGCTCAGGCTGGTAAAGGAGCGGATCGAACGTGACAGGGAGCGTGGCCGTGTCGCCGGGTAACCTAAGGTGACGCCATAGTATTTCCTACCGTTTACGGAAGCTATGGTGTTTTGCCCCCTGGTTGTAAGCATCGCTTTATTTTGACGTAATCCATATGGATGTGATCCGGTATTTATAGTTTATACTCTCTCAAAACCCTCCATATCTCCTGTATCCAACATGAAATTAAATACAGTTATACTTCTTACCGTAAATAAGTTATAATGATTACAACGATTTTGTAAACAAACTTTAGGAGTTTTCATGTCTGCACCGACCGACGCACGGTACAAAATGGTAGAGCGTACGATGAAAAAGCTTGGCTACAAGCGAAGTGCGCTCATAGAGAGCCTGCATACCGCCCAGGAGACCTTCGGCTACCTGGACAAGCCCGCCCTCAAATTCATCGCCAAGCGCCTCCGCCTCCCCCTGGCCAAAGTTTACGGCGTAGCGACCTTTTACCACTATTTCCGCCTCAAGCCCAAAGGGGAGCATAACGTCGTGGTATGTATGGGGACGGCGTGTTATATCAAAGGCGCCAAGGAGATCCTGCACCGCCTTGAAAAGCGCTACGGCATCGGTGCGGGCGAAACCACCGAAGACGGCAAACTCTCCTTGCTCACCGCCCGCTGCGTGGGGTCGTGTTCGCTGGCGCCCATCGCCATCTGCGACAATAAGCCCAAGGGGAAACTAACCGTCGAGGATGCGGTAGAAAACATCGAAAAGGCATTGTCATGATCACAACTTTGGAAGAACTCGAAGAGATAGCAAATAAAAAGCAGTGCGAAAACAACGAGTGCCGCGAAGAGTTGCGGGTCTGCATCGGCAGCAGCTGTCTGTCGCTGGGGGCAAAGGAGATCGAAAAGGATCTTAAAAAAAGCGTCAAAGACAGAGGGATCGAACACAGATGCCGCGTCAAGGGGGTGGGTTGCAACGGCCTGTGCGCCGCAGGGGTTCTGGTCTCGCACTATGACAATGAAAGCGGCGAAGAGGTGCTGTATGAAAAGATCACCGAAGAGGACACCGACAAGCTCGCCAAAGCGGTAGAGAGCCAAAAACCCCTTGAGGAACACCGCTCCGATATGAGCCGCGGCTTTTTCGCCAAGCAAAAAAAGATCGTTTTGGAAAACGCGGGTTATATCGATCCCGACGATATAGAGGATTATATCGCCCACGGCGGCTACAGAGCCCTTTTTACCACGCTTAACGACGCTACGCCCATGGAGGTGATAAGCCAAATCAAACAAAGCGGCCTGCGCGGCAGGGGCGGCGGCGGTTACCCCACGGGGCTGAAGTGGGAAACGGTAGCCAAAGTGGACGCGGAGAAAAAATATATCGTTTGCAACGGCGATGAGGGCGATCCGGGTGCGTTCATGGATAGGGCGATCATGGAAGCCGACCCCCACCGCGTGATCGAGGGGATGGCCCTGGCGGGTTACGCCTGCGGGGCGGCGAAGGGCTACATCTACGTCCGCGCCGAGTACCCCACGGCGGTAGAGAAGCTCAACAAAGCGATCAAGCAGGCCAACCGTCTGGGCATTTTGGGCAACAAGATCGCCGACAGCGGTTTTGATTTTGAACTGGAGGTTCGTCTGGGCGGCGGCGCGTTTGTGTGCGGCGAAGCCACGGCGCTGGTAACCTCCATCGAGGGCAACCGCGGCAATCCTCGCCAAAAACCCCCGCACCTGAGCGATCACGGCTTATGGGGCGAACCCACGGTGCTCAACAACGTCGAAACCTTTGCCAATATCGTCCCCATCCTCAACAACGGCGCGCAGTGGTACCGCGGGTTCGGCACGGAGAAATCCCCGGGGACAAAAGTGTTTGCCCTGACCGGACATATCGAAAATACGGGGCTTGTGGAAGTGCCCATGGGGATGAAACTCAGCGAACTGATCTATGATATCGGCGGCGGCGTCAGCGAGGGGCGCAACCTCAAAGCGATCCAGACCGGAGGCCCCAGCGGCGGCTGTATTCCCGCGGATATGCTGGATCTGGAGGTGGATTACGATTCGCTCAAAAAAGTCGGCTCCATGATGGGCAGCGGCGGCGTGATCGTCACCGACGACAGCTCCAATATGGTAGAGGTGGCACGTTTTTTCATGGAGTTTTGCAAAAGCGAATCCTGCGGCAAGTGCGTGCCGTGTCGCGTGGGTACTACGGAGATGACCGATATTTTGGATAAATTTATCAACAAAGAGGCTACCAAAGAGGATTTTGAACTGCTCAAAGAGATGTGTGAAGTGGTCAAGGAAAGCAGCCTCTGCGGTCTGGGGCAAACCGCGCCCAATCCAGTGCTAAGTACCATCAAATACTTTGAAGAGGAATATATAAAGGGTATCAAAGATGATTAAACAAAAAGTTCGGGTAAAAACCTTCCAAATCAACGGTATCGACGTGACGGGCCGATCCGATTCTACCATCTTGGAGGTGGCGAAGGAGCACGATATCCACATCCCTACCCTGTGCTACCTCGAAGGGCTCAGCTGCGTGGGAGCGTGCCGCATCTGCTTAGTGGAGATCAAGGGCTCGAACAAGCTCATCCCCGCGTGTACGGGCAAAATCAAAGAGGGGATGGAGGTCTTTACCGATACCGATAGGCTGCACAAGCACCGCAAGATGATCCTTTCGATGATCTTTGCCGAGCGTACGCACACCTGCAGCGTCTGCGTCTCCAACGGCCACTGCGAATTGCAGGATATGTCCGTGGAGCTGGGGATGGAGCATTCGCAGGTCCCCTATCTGACCAACCGTTTCGATATCGACGCGAGCCACGAGCGCTTTGTTAACGACCCCAACCGCTGCATCCTCTGCACCCGCTGCGTTCGCGTGTGCGACGAAGTGGAGGGAGCCCACGCGTGGGATCTGGTGGATCGCGGTCTGGATACGAGGGTGATCCATGATATGGATGATCCCTGGGTGGAAAGCGAAAGCTGCACCAGCTGCGGCAAATGCGTGCAGGTGTGCCCCACGGGCGCGCTTTCGGAAAAAGGGGTATCGGCTACGGAGATGGTCAAGAAAAAAAGTCTCATCGTCAACTTGCTTGAGATGCGAAACAGGGAGCGGTAATGGCACAAAAGATCAAAGTAGCGACAATCTGGCTCGACGGCTGTTCGGGCTGTCATATGTCCTTTTTGGATATGGATGAGCGGCTTGTGGAACTCTCAGAGTATATGGACGTGCTCTACAGCCCCTACGTGGATCAAAAGGAGTTTCCCGAAGGTGTGGATCTGACCATCGTCGAGGGGGCGCTAAGCAGCGACCATGACGTGGAGATGATCAAAACGATCCGCCAAAACTCAAAAAAGATTTTGGCACTGGGCGATTGCGCCATCACGGGCAATGTATCGACCATGAAAAACCTCTACGGCACCCGCGCGATCATGGAGACGGGGTACGGGCAAAATGCCGACCACAACGAAAGCGGCGAGTACCCCCACCTGGTAGTGCCCAAGCTGCTTGACCGGGTCCATCCGCTGCACGAGATCGTCCCCGTGGATTACTTCGTGCCGGGCTGCCCCACCCCCGCCGATGCGATCTATACGGTTTTAAAAGCGTTGATCGAGGGCAAAGAGGTCAATATCAGCCAGTTAACACGATTTGGAAAATAGGAGAGCGTCAATGAGCAATACAAAAGACAACACTATCGTCATCGATCCCGTTACGCGGATCGAGGGACACGCCAAGATCACCATAGACCTGGATGAGCAAAACAGGGTCGATGATGCGCGTATCCACGTCACCCAGTACCGGGGATTTGAAAAGATTTGCGAAGGCAGACCCTACACCGAGATGCCCGCCATGACCGCGCGCACCTGCGGGATCTGCCCGGTCAGCCACCTGATAGCTTCGTCCAAAGCGTGCGACGCTATTTTAGCGGTACGTCCCCCCAAGGGCGGGCGTAACCTGCGGCGCATCATCAACCTTGCCCAGATCGTGCAATCCCACGCCCTGAACTTTTTCCACCTCTCCAGTCCCGACTTTGTGTACGGTATGGATGCGGACAAGGCGGACCGCAACATCTTTAAAATGATGCAGACCCACCCCGAGATGGCCAAAGAGGGGATCAAGCTGCGCGCCTTTGGGCAAAAGATCATCGAGGAGCTCGGCGGCAAGCGTATCCACCCCACATGGATCGTCCCCGGCGGCGTAAGCCACACCATCACCGAGCAGATGAAGCAAAACATTTTGGATCAGATCCCCGAAGCGATGGCGATCGCGCAAAAGGCGCTGCGATTTTTTAAAGAAAACCTCCCCAAATTTGAAAAAGAGATCGAAACCTTCGGCAACTACGATTCGCTGTTTATGGGCTTGGTCAATAAAAAGGGCAACCTTGAACACTACGACGGAACGCTGCGCTTTATGGACGCGCAGGGCAACATCCTCGAAGACGGTATCGACCCCCGCTTTTACAAAGACTATATCGGCGAAGCGGTGGAGGAGGACAGCTTTTTAAAATCCCCCTACTTCAAGCCGCTGGGCTACTCCAAGGGGATGTACCGCGTGGGGCCGCTGGCCAGGCTCAACGTCGCCGATGCGTGCGGTACGCCCCTTGCCGACAGGGAGCTTGAGGAGTTCAAAGCTTTAGGCAAAGGCAAGCCGGTGAGCAACTCCTTTTACTACCACTACGCCCGGCTGATCGAAATCATCTACGGCATCGAGCGTATCGAAGAGCTGCTTGGGGAAAAGCAGACGCTGGATGAAAACGTACGCGCCCACGCGGGAGTGAACCGCAACCAAGGCGTGGGGTGCTCCGAAGCGCCCAGAGGGACGCTTTTCCACGATTACAGCGTGGATAATAACGGCATCATCACAGGCGTCAATCTCATCATCGCCACGGGCAATAACAACCTGGCGATGAACGCGGGCGTCAAGCAGGTGGCGCAAAATTTCGTCGACGGCAGCAACGTCACCGACGGGGCGCTGAATCGGGTCGAAGCGGTGATCCGCTGCTTTGATCCCTGTCTGAGCTGCTCCACGCACGCGCTGGGGATCGTCTCCTCGCGTATCGAGCTGCGCAACGCCAAAAAGGAAACGATCAAAGTGATCGATCGGCGCTGATGCAGATCATCATCGGCTACGGCAACGAACTGCGCGGCGAGGACGGCTTTGGTATCGAAGTCGCCCGCCGCCTGCGCCAAAGCAACCTGCGCGATACAAAAATCATCACCCCTTTTCAACTCACCCCCGAGCTGTGTCTGGAGCTGCTTGGAGCTGAGAAAATCACCTTTATCGACGCAGCGTATGATCCCTACGCTCCCTACGCGTTAGCCGTCCCCCTGCCCCGAGAGGAGCAGCGCATGAGTCACCGGCTTTCTCCGCACCTGCTGATGCATATGCTCCGTTTTCTGTACGGCTCCTCCTGCAGATATGAACTCTTTTCTCTTTGCTGCTGCGATTTCGACGCGATCGCCGACGACAAAGCGTACCATACCGCCTTGGAGAGAGTCGTCTCTTTTATAACACGTTCAAACTAATCACGGCGGCATAGTAAAGCGTAAGTTTAATTGGATAACATATAAGATAAATTTATCGTTCAGGCAGGGGTTTATGTTATATCACTATAATGTTTTAGTCGTCGATGATTACAAAGAAAACGTGGATTCACTCAAAACCTTGCTGCAAAACAGTTTCGAGAAATTGAGCGTATTTACTGCTTACGACGCTTTTCAAGCCCGGAAGCATGTGCAACAAAACAGTATCGATCTGATCCTGCTGGACGTGAAACTGCCTAAAAAAGACGGCTATACTTTCGCCAAAGAGTTAGCCGAGGATCCTAAAACACGCTCCATCCCCATCGTCTTTCTCACCGCTTTTTTTACCGACGAGGAGTTTGTCAACAAGGGACTGGATCTGGGTGCGGTGGATTATATCACCAAACCGATCAGTTACCGGGAGTTGAAAAAGAAGCTCAAAATCTATTTTAAAATCCTTGAAAAGCAAAAGGAGTATGACGGCGACCTGGAGCGTATTATCGAGGAGAAGACCAAAGAGCTGCACCAAAGCCACGCGATCTTGAAAAACAGGGCCAAGGAGCTGGAGGTGTATCAAAACGCCCTGGAAGAGAGTGATATCGTCAGTAAAACCGATACGAAGGGCCGCATCACCTACGTCAACGAACGGTTTTGTCAAGTCAGCGGCTACCGCCCCGAAGAGCTGCTGGGCAGGTCGCACAACATCGTCCGCCATCCCGACACTCCCGCGGAAGTGTTTGAACAGATGTGGCAAACGATCCAAAACAAAGAGGTGTTTAAAGGGATCATTAAAAACCGCCGCAAAGACGGCACCTCCTACCACGTGGATTCAACCATCGTCCCGATCCTGGATAAAGACGACAAGATCGTCGAATATATAGGGATACGCCACTACGTCGAGAGTATCATGAACCAAAAGCAGATGCTCAAAGACAGTATCAAAGCGCTCAAACACCCCTTTTTACTTCTGGCCGAGATCGAGGACTTTGCCCAGCTGGAGGATTTTTACGACAATGAAATTATCGAGCGTATCGAGCAGGAGTTTGCCGCAAAAGTTCTTGATTATCTGCCCGATGAACTTTTCTTTGACAAGGTTTACCGTTTGGATAATGGGCAGTTCGGTTTTGTCAAGGAGCGTGAAAGCGGGTTTTGCGAGCGGGATACGATCGAAAAGCTGCAGGAGTTTCAAAGAAATATCAAAGCCTACAGACTCCACCTTGAAGATTTGGAGTACAATATCGCCGTTCACCTGAGCTTTGCCCACGGAGAGGATGAGATTTACAAAAACGCGAAGCTGGGATTGAAGCGGGCAAGATATGAAAAGAGCAGCATCGTTTTTGCCAATGATCTGATCCAGCAATCCAAACTGCGCGCAAAACGCAATATCAATACGATTAAAATGATCAAAGAAGCGATCGAAAATCAACGGGTCATCTCCCGTTTTCACGGTATTTTCAACAACAAAACCGGCGAAGTGGAAAAATATGAATCCCTCGTCCGCCTCATCGACGGAGGAGGCAGGGAGATCGCCCCCTACTTCTTCATTCCCACGGCCAAAAAGGGAAAATACTACACCCAGATCACCGATATCGTTTTTGAAAACTCCCTGCGAGCACTGGAAAAAACGAAAAAAGATATCTCCATCAACATCTCTTCACTGGATATCGAAAATACCGGTATCCGCAACGGGATCATAAACCACCTCAAAAAGCGCCCCGATCACGCAAAGCGGCTGATTTTTGAACTGCTTGAAGATGAGGATATGAAAGATTTTGAACGGGTCAAAGCTTTTATTGCAACTATCAAGGGGCTGGGTGCCCGTATCGCCATCGACGATTTCGGGTCGGGGTATTCCAGTTTTGAGCGGCTGATCGATTTCAAACCCGATATCCTCAAAATCGACGGTTCCCTGATCAAAAACATCACCAGCGACCGCTTCAGCAAAAACGTAGTGGAAACGATCCAAACCTTTGCCCAAAAGGAGGGGATCGTTACGGTAGCGGAGTTTGTAGCCGACGAAGAGATTTACAAGCTGGTGTGCCAGCTGGGCGTGGACTACTCCCAGGGCTTTTTTCTCGGCAAACCCAACCCGCTGTAACTACGCTGATTCCACCCGGTCTCTGCCGTTTTCTCTTGCTTTATACAAAGCATCGTCGCAACGTTTGAAAATCGTCTCAAGCGTATCGTCGGCTTGCAGCTGCGTCACGCCGAAGCTGCAGGTGATACCTCCCGCGATCTCGTGATCGATCGTATGCACCTGCGTTCGTAGATGTTCGCAAATCTTTTGGGCTCTTTCCAGATCCGCTTCTACCGCCAAAAGTACGAACTCTTCTCCGCCCCATCTGGCAAAGCAATCCTCTTTTCTCGTATGCGATTCGATCAGTTTGGCCAAAGCGATCAGCACTTCATCGCCGATCAGGTGTCCGTAGGTATCGTTGAAGTTTTTAAAGTGGTCGATATCCAAAATCGCTATGGAGAGGGGGTGCCCAAAGCGCTGCGCTCTGGCAAACTCGGCTTGGAACACCTCTTCGAATTTGTTTCGGTTGCACACGCCCGTCAACCCGTCATAAAAAGCTTTGTGCTCGGCCTGGATCTTTTTCTCCTGCATCTTGCTGATATCGGTAAGGTTGAGAACATACAGCTCCCTGCCCTCAAGTTCGATCGTATTGATCGTGATTTTGAACGCTTTGGCGGCAAAATCCCCATCGATCAAGGAAACGACGCGGTTATCTTCGCCGGTAGCGCTGTACTGTTTTAAAAACTCCTCTTTCGTGCCGCCGTTGATATACTCCCGGTGGCGGATGAAGATATCGGTTACCTGCCCGTAGCGCTCGAAAAACTCTTCGATACTTTCCAGGTGGAAAAACTCCATGAAGGATTTGGAAGCAAAGGATATCGTTTCAAAATCGGTCAGGATGGTCATGCTCGATTGGCTGGAGAGGACGTTTTCCAAAATTGCCTGGTGCTTTTCATTCTCCTTTTCCAGCTGCAGCGATTTTGAAATCTGCTCAATCTTGTTGCGCAGGACCTTTTTATCCACGGGTTTGAGGATATAACCGTCAACCTGCAACTCCAACGCTTCGAGGGTGTAGCCCGATTCGCTGTGGGCGGTGGTGAAGATCACGGGTTGCTGGGGGTTTTCCCTGCGGATATCTTGCACCATTTCGATCCCGTTTTTCCGGGGCATTTTGATATCGCTTACGATGATGTCGGGACGGTGTTTTTCATATTGTTCCAACCCCTCCTGGCCGTCTTTTGCCAGGTAAAGCTCTTTAGCGTAGCGCTTCAGCGCACGGGTGTAGCCCTCTCTGATCCCTTCGTCGTCTTCTACGTATAAAATTGTCGCTGTTTTTAAAAAGTCTTGCATCTGCTTCCGCCGTAATTAGGATAATTTTTCTCTATTTTATCCAATGAGACTTAAATAATCTGGCTTTAGCTTAATGTGTACAGCAGCTTTAAGCTCACTTTAAAAGGAAACTCCAGCGGCGTATCGCCGACACTGACGGGGAAGGAGCGCATGATCGCTTCTTTGCTCTGCTTTTGGAAGATTTTATGGCTGCAGCGGGTCCGCAGATCCCTGATCGACCCCTGCTTCGTCAAATAAAAACTCACCTCTACGCTGCCCTCGATCCCCCGCCGTCTGGCGACTCTGGGGTAAGCTTTATTTTTCTCGATACGCTTTTTAAGCGCTTGTAAAAAACGCTCGATCTTTTGCTCCCGCTGCTTGGCAACGCGCCTTTTCTCCTCCTGTGTCAAGCGGTGTTTATCCGTTTTTTCCGGGCTTGGTTTCGGCTCAGCTACCTTCTGCGTTTTTTGCTGCGGTTTGGATTCGGTTTCGGGTTTTTCCGCCGGCTTGGGTTCGGGCTTTTTTACGGGGGTTTTTTGTACCTTTTCGGGCTTTGGCTCGGGTTTGGGTTTTGGCCGCGGTTTGGGTTTGGGTCGCTTTACCTGCTTTTCAAGCTTTTTCTTTTGGAGTTTTTCCGGCTTCTTTTTTGGCTCATCTTTCGCCTTTGGGGGCGCATAGGAGTGCATGGCCAGCTGCATCACCCTATCTTTGGGCTTATCCTGTACCGATTCGTCGGGCTCGTACCCGCTATACAGCAGTGCCGTAATCATCGCCGAGTACAGCAGCGCGGCCAAGATAAATGAGCGTACATATCTACCCATCTTCGGTTACGATCCCTACGTTTTGAAATTCCAGCGTTTTCAGTGCGTCAAGGATATGTACAAACTGCGCGAAAGCTACGCTTTTATCGCAGTTGATACGCACGTTTTGCTTTCTGTCGTAACGCTGCAGCCGCTTTAAAACCTGCCGCTTTTCCACCGGTTGTTTGTCAAAAAAGATCGCCCCTCCCGCTTTGACGGTGATGATCAAATCCTTTTTTTCGATCTTTGCGCTTTGGGCCTGCGCTTCGGGTAGTTCTACGGGGATCACCCCTTTGGCGATAAAGGTTGCCGTGGTCAAAACGATCACCAGCAAAACCAGCATGATATCGATAAAGGGGACGACGTTGATCCCGTCAAACTTTTTAATCTCCATGGGCGATTTCCCACCTTGTCGTCAACACTTCGATTCTGCGCGCCAAATGGTTGGTAAATACGATGGCGGGGATCGCCACCACAAGCCCCATCGCCGTGGCTTTGAGCGCCAGTGCGAGCGAACTCATGATCGCTCCCGCGTCCATTCCGCCGCTTTGTCCCATGGAGTAAAAGGTCAAAATGATCCCAAACACCGTACCCAACAGCCCTACGTAAGGGGCGTTGGAACCGCAGGTGGCGATGATATTTACGTGGTTGGTCAACTCCAGCTCAAGCTCCCGTTTGTTTTGATATTTATTAATATCTATATTTTTATACCGCATCAAACGCTCGATCCAGAACCACAGCACCAAAAACCCCATAAACCCCAGTAAGCCGATAATGCCGTAATCCACAACCTCTTTTAACTGTCCTATTTCCATTACTCTACCTTAAAATCTTTCAGCGCGATCTCTACCGCGCGGTCAAAATCCATAATCTCTCCTCCGTTGTCGGCCCTGAACGCTTCGGCGTCTTTACGCGAAGCGAAGGCGTATTTGCTCGTAGGCGTCATCGTTCCCGCTTTTTTACTGCCCACGACGTAGAAGGCTTGCTTCGCATCGATAAAGCGCAGCGTCTTGGCATCGACGACTTTGATCTTTTGCAGCGGCAAACGCTTGATATGCAGATCCTCCGCCACACAGTGCAGGGAGCAGTATTGGCGCGCTTTGCCGTCAAGCTCGGCACTGTGGTTTGTTTTGTAAAACTTGGGCAGATTCATTCCGCATACCACGCCGGAAAACTTGTCCGCACCCTGCTGCACGATCACCGCCCGCTCTTTGTCCACGCTTTGAAACATCTTCCCGCCGCCTCCGTGGTGGCTGTGTCCGGAGCGGTTCATCCCGTAGGTTTGAAATACGTACACTTTGTATACGTTAAGCCACAGATAAAAGATAATAAGCGAAGAGGCGAAAACAAACGCCCCCGCCTTGCGCAAACGGCTCGCTTCAAAGAAGTTGATCCGCTTGGCCATGATCGCAAAAGCCCAGATGCCCGCAAGGTAGTTGAAAAAAGTAAAGCTGTGGACCCACGCATCCTTTCTGGTCGCCAGGTTGCCCACTTTCTCCGCGTCGATCCCAAAGCCCTGAATAAAGCCGTTGGCGATATTTGCGTAGGTGTGCAGAAAGAAAAACTCCACCGTATGGGAAAGCCCGCCGATGATAAAGATGGGCGAAAACGCGTAGCCCAGGGTATAAAAGGTTTTGCTAAAATCGGCTTTAAGCAGCTTTGAAGCAAGAAACATCCCCGCAAATACCAGCGCCAGCGTACTTAGTGTAGCGTAGGTAAAGGCAAAAATCCCCACCGCGTCCAGGGAACCGAAATCCACAAACTGCGACGCCCACTGCGCGCTGACGCTCCAGGGCAGCGCATCGACGATGGCACTTCTGCCAAGGGCGTGGTGGAAATTCATCGTGATCGTAATCGCCGCGGTGATCAGGATAAAGGTCCACACCTCCGCTTTATTGTATTTGAACTTGCCAAACAGCGAAAAGGAGGGTTTTTTGAATTTGTAACTTACCGATTCGCACGCCGCGGAACAATCCATACACAGCGTACAATCCTCCATGGAGTTTTTCTTGTCGAAGGTAAAGGGTTTGAGGTTGTAGCTGCACGCCTTGGCACAGTCAAAGGTTTTACACTCGCCGCAATCCTCATTGTAGGTCCCCAGCCAGGTGGAGGAGACTTTATGGTACCCCCTTGTCAGCGATCCGATGGGGCAGATATATTTGCAGTAAGCCATATCTTTATATAAAAAATACACGATAAACGCCAAAAGCGTCATCCCCCCAAAAAGCAGTGCCGTCGCAAGCGGGGTTTTAAACAGTCCGGGCGCGGCGTAGTAGACTCCCCACCAGCCAAAAAAGATCAGCATCAACCCGATAAAGCGGTTTTGCAAAAACCTGGGCATGGGCTTTTGCAGTCCCCATCTGGTAATATACTTGCCCAAAAAGCCGTGGGGACAGATCCCGCAAAAGATCCGCCCCATCGTCGAAAGGCTCAATACCATAAAAAAGGACCAAAAAAGCCCCCAGAACAGGTATCTGGTAAAGATATTATCACCGCTTTGATGCACGAAGCCGTAGTAGATGCCGTAAAAAAACAGCAGCGCCACCGCGGCTTTGAGTACAAACAAAAAGATCTGGTTTTTAAATAGAAAGCCCAGAAGGGGCATTCCGTAGATATCGTTGCGGTCTCGCTTTTTAAACTCCGTCATCAACTATCCTTAAAAGGTCATGGAAAGGCCGGCGGTAAAGGTTCTGCCGGGGTTGACGACCAAGGAGATATCCTCCTGGTCATAGCTGCCGTCGTAATTGGTATCACCGTGTGAACGGGCGGTATTGAAGTAGCGCTTATCCAGCAGATTGTCCACTCTGGCAAAAAAGTCCACGTCAAAGCCCCCGATTTTATAGGTATAGCTCGTAAGCAGATTGAGCGTCGCGTAACCGGGCATTCTAAAGCGGTTCATCTCATCGGCGTAGTAGCTCGATTGGGCAAACAACTCCGGGGAGATGGTCAAGTTCTGTACCGGGGAGATATCCATGGAGAGGTTGATTGTATGCTCGGACGTTCTGGGTACCGTATTGCCCGCCAGGTTGTAACTGGTGGTCGTATAAGCTCCGGGTGCCGGGCTGTAGGGGTTCCCAAGTCCCAAAGTAAAGTTATCGTACTTTTTAAACTCCGCATCCAGATAGGTATAAGCCAGATCCATACGCACCGTTTGCGAAAGCTGCGATCCAAGGCTGAGTTCCAACCCTCTGTTGCGCACGTCGCCGATATTTTCATACCGGCTGGTGGTCCCGCTGCCCGCTTTGGCGTACTGTCCGATCGAGGACATGATGTAATCATCCCGATCGATTTGAAAGATCGCCACGTCGTACTCGAAGTTTGCCGCCAACTCCTGCGTATAGCCCCGCAGCCCGATCTCGTAATTGAGTGACTCCTCCGGTTTGAGCGCGGTATTGTTCAGCGTCGATCCGGTCGGCGAGATCGTCCCCGCAAACAGTTGGCTGATCGTAGGCGTTCTAAAGCCCGTGGAGATGTTGGTATAAAGCGAATGCGTGTCGCCCAGGGCGTATGTCAACCCAAGACGGTAGGAATCCACGTAGAAGTTTTTATCCAGCGCGAGGGTATTGAGATAATCTTTATAATCGTAACTGATCTGGTCATATCTGGCGTTTGCCGTCGCCACAAGAGCGTCGCTGAGCTGGTATTTCAACTCCCCGTAGACCGCTTGCATATCCTCATCGGTCTTATCGTTTTGCGTAACCGTTCCGGCATTGTACACCGTGGGAGAGAAGGGACTGGTTTTGAAATCCACACGGTATTTTTCCAGGTTTTCATACTGGTTGGCCCGCAGATCCAGCCCGACCATCGCCCCGAACTTTTCGGTGGGGATGCGCAGTTCACTTTTAAACCCCTGCTGCTTCTGCTCATATTCGTTTTTGGTGGTATAAGCTTCATCGTTTGTCACGGGGTTCCCCGCCGCGTCGTATTTTTGCGGGGCGGAAACGAAATCGGTCTCGTCGGTATAACGGTAAACGTTCGCAAGCAGGTTCATCCCGCTGTCAAAATCTCTGGAATAGGTGGCATAAACCTTGACCAGATCCACGTCGTAGTGTCTGGTATAGTCCCGGTTGTCTCCCGTACCGTCATCGATACTTTCGGGATTGATCTCGGCCTGGGTCAAGCCCTTGACCGTCCCGTGGGAATCCTTTTCCCGGTTTGAATCCTCAAAACCTACGGTGATATCGCTGTACATATCCAGATAATACTGCAGCTTCCCGTTGACGTAACGGGTTTCATAATCGGAATCCTCCCAGTATCCGTCACTTTCGCGCTGGCTTGCCTGGACGTGGAAGTTGAGATCTTCGTTGGCGTATCCGGTGCGTACAAGCCCTTTTTTATACCCGTAGCTGCCCTTTTCCAGGTCGATTTTGGTGTTGTCGTATTTCGCACCCTTTTTTGTGGTGATAACCACCGCACCCGCCAGGGCATCCTCACCGAAAAGATAACTCGCGCCCCCTTTGATCACTTTGATATTTTCGATATTGTCCAGATCGATATTGACCCGTCCGGTCCGCTCAAAAACGGGAACGCCGTCAATGACTACCGCTACGCCGGGCTTTTCGCCCATGTAGCGCTGATTTTCCACCCCTCTGATATGCAGTTTCAAACTATCGCCGCTTTGTACCTCCGTCGTCAATCCCGGGATCTTTTTCAGCACCTGCTGAATATTTTCCACGTGGGCCTTATCAACGGTTTCGCCTTTGATTGTTGATACATTTGAAACCTCCGTCGCTTTGGATTCAAATCTATCATCAATGGTCGTGGAGTCTACATTGATAACCCCCAGATCGCTCGCGGATGCCGACGTGGCAAACAGTGCCGTAATCAGTGCAACGTTTCGTGATAACTCTTTTACTCTCATATACTCTCCCAATGAAAAAATTTTCAAATTATTACAAGAGTGTGTTAATCTTCTGTTAACTGTTTCAAGAGGTATTTTGTATGAAAACTATGCAGTTCTAACCTTTTCTTAAATTAAATCCTGTATCATAAGAGGTATTAAAACCGCTAACTGCGTTTTAAGGAGCTGCCGTGAAAATAGCCACTACCGGTATCTTTCGGGGGATGAATCGGAAGATGTCGATCATGAGTCTTTTTGTGATCCTGCTCAGCGTCGCCATCACGGGGTACTATCCCGACAAAAGCGGCCAAGCCCTGCAGGCGCTGCGGAGCTACCTCAACCCCTTTTTGGAGTGGTATTACGTCCTGCTTGTGGGATTTTTGCTCTTTTTTATGATCTGGCTGGGGATGGGACGCTACCGCAATATCCGCTTAGGCGGTGATTTGGAACAACCCGAGTTTACCTTCTTCTCCTGGGTCTCCATGCTTTTTGCGGCGGGAACGGGCGTAGGTATTCTCTTCTGGTCGGTGGCACAACCCATTATGCAGTTTCAAGACAACCCTTTTACCGGCAGTGCTATGGACCCCGAAGCGGCGATTACGGGGATGAGTCTGAGCTATTTCCACTGGGGACTTAACGGCTGGGCGATCTTCTCTTTCATCGCTATTACGATGGCGTATTTCTCCTATCGCCACGACTATCCCCTCACCGTCCGCTCTTCGCTCTACCCTATTCTGGGGCGCCACGCCGACAGTTGGCTGGGAGATTTTATCGACGTCTTAGCCGTTTTCGGTACGGTATTTGGCATCGCCACGACCCTGGGACTGGGCGTGGAGCAGATGAATGCGGGGCTGGAGCAGGTAGCGGGGATCGCCTCTTCGCAAAGTTTTCAACTGACGGTGATGACAGGTATCATGCTCATCGCCACCGTTTCGGTCCTTTCGGGGGTCAACAAGGGCGTGCGGCTGCTTTCCGAAGCCAACTTCTGGCTCAGTATCGTGGCGCTGGCATTTTTACTGTTTTTTGGCCCCACGCAGTATCTCATCGGCGTTACCGTCGAAGCGACGGGGCACTATATGCAAAATATTCTGCGCCTGACCTTTCATACCAACGTGACCCACGACAGCGACTGGCAATCGGTATGGACGGTGTTTTTCTGGGGCTGGTGGATCGCCTGGTCTCCTTTTGTGGGGATGTTTATCGCCCGTATTTCCCGGGGACGGACCTTTGGCGAATTTGTCGCGGGCGTACTGCTGACACCTACGCTTATCACCATCGTATGGATCGGGCTTTTCGGCGGCAGCGCGCTGTATGAGGAGCTGTTTATGGCCAGAGGCATCGTGGATGCGGTCAATTACGACGTCTCCTCCGCGCTTTTCGTGATGCTTGAAAACCTCGACGTCGGTTTGCTCGGGACGATCATGTCCTATCTGATGCTGGTACTTATCGCCACCTATCTCATCACCTCCGCCAACGCCGGAACGCTGGTTATCACCACCATTTTAGCCGCTGGTTCCACATCGCCGCCGTCTGGTCACAGGGCGCTGTGGGGTATCGTTTTGACGCTGCTTACGGGTGTTCTGATCGTCGCGGGCGGGTTGCAAACGCTGCAAGCGGCGGTCATCTCCGCGGCCCTGCCCTTTTCGGCGGTGATTTTGATCATGATAGCGGGTCTTTTAAAAAGCCTCAGTCTTGAACGTACCGTTACCCGCTCCGGTAACGAAAGCGCTCCGGCACGCGAACCCTGGGTCGTTCCCGAAGAGACCGGCGAAGAGGGAGTTATCATGGATCAGCTCAATCCCGACGTAGAGGAAAAGGAACCCGAATACAAATAATCCTCCCCCTTTAAAAGCTCCCTTTTGTTATAATATCCTCCAAATTTACGACAAAAGGGTTTATGTTGAGCAACGCAGAGATCAATGAGCTTTTACACAGTAAAAAGGAGCTTCTGACCGAGATCTACTTTAAACTGCAAACCCTTTTTGAACAAAAATACGGCAAAGATACCGTCGTTATGATCGAACTGGGCACCTTTTTTGAAGTCTACGAAGTGGACAACGGGGAGAAAAAGATCGGCAAAGCCAAAGAGATCGCCGAACTGCTCAACATCCAACTGACGCGCAAAAATAAAAACATTCTGGAAAACTCCGTGGAAAACCCTCTCATGGCGGGGGTTCCCTCTATCAGCTTCGAAAAGCATCTCAGCCGCATCATCGGCGAAGAGAAATACACCGTCGTCGTCATCCGCCAGCGCGGTATTCCCCCAAAGATCACACGCTATATCGACACCATCATCAGCCCCGGAACCAACTTTGACTACGTCACGAAGCAGGATGAAAACAATATCACCTCCCTGGTCATCGACTGCAACAAGGGGATCTATTCGGTAGGCTACAGCGCCGTAGACGTCACCACGGGCAAATGCTTCCACAACGAGGTCCACGGCACCAGCGAAGATAAAAGTTACGCCCTTGATGAGGCGTTTAACTATATGAATATGCACAAAACCAGCGAAGTGGTACTGCGCTTTGACGATAAAAATATCGAGGAAAAACAGATCGTGGAGTACCTGGAGCTCAAGGACAAAACCTACCACGTCAGCACCTTCAATCCCAAAATCCACTACCAAAACGAACTGTTTAAAAGCATCTTTCAAGTCCAGTCGCTGCTTTCTCCCATCGAGTATCTGGATATGGAGCGCTATCTGCTCAGTTCCAAATCCCTGGCGATTTTGATCGATTTCATTATCGACCACGACCCCGCCATCGTGCAAAAACTCTCCTATCCCGTCAAACTCGACATCAGCAAATATATGTACCTGGGCAACAACGCCGTCGAACAGCTCAATATCATCCAAACGCCCCACAACCCGAGCCTTATCCGCCTGATCAACGCCTGCTCCACGGCGATGGGTAAGCGGCTGCTCAAGGAGCGGCTGACCCATCCTATCAAGGATGAGACGGAGCTTAAGCGCCGCTACCTGCTTTCCAAGCGGCTTTTTGACCACCACAAACCCATCGACAACGAACTCTCCGACATCTACGATATCGAACGTCTTGCGCGGCGTATCAAGCTCAAGCGCATCGATCCTTTTGAGCTAAACTACCTGTACGATTCGCTGCTTTCGATCAAGCAGATCATCGAATACGTCGAAGAGTTCAACTTCATCAAGCCCCCGTGCAAAAGCCGCGAAATCGAAAACTTTCTGCAGACGATCAAAAGCACCTTTATCCTTGACATCACGGGCAAGTATCTGCTTAAAGACGTGGAGGAGAATCTGCTGCAAAAAAATATCCACGCCCAGATCGATACGCTGCAGGAGCAAAACGTGGAGCTGCTGGGCAAACTGCAGCAGATCCAGCGCCACATCGTCAGCTTTTTTGAAAAGAGCGACGAGGGGTTTGCCCCCATCGATCGGCTGGAAAAGGACGGCTTTTTCCTGACTATGACCAAAAGCCGTTTCAACCTGATCAAAGAGGAGCTGCTCAAATCCCACGTCATCATCGATGATGAGCTGCTGCTGCTTAAAGATTTCAATATCAAGATGCAGACCAACTCGGTCAAACTGCGCCACGATTTCATCGATTCTATCAGCGACAAATATGTCCACAACCTCCAAAAGCTTATCGAACTGAACAAAAAGGTGTATAAAGAAAAGATCGGGGAGTTTGAGTTCAAGTTTTCCACCCTGCTCTCAGAACTGGTGGGCTTTATCGCCGAGATCGACGTGACGGTATCCAACATCAAAGTCGCCAAAAAGCACAACTACGCCTGCCCCGAGATCGTCACCGATGAAAACGCAAACTTTTTAGAACTCATCGACCTGCGCCACCCCATCATCGAAGCCGACGAGGAAGCGGGCGTGTACGTACCCAACGACATCATCATGGGCGATTTGAAAAAAGCGCGCAAAAAGCACAAAGACAACGTCATCGTCCAGAGCGCGAAAGAGGATGATCCAAAGATGCACGGCGTCTTGCTGTACGGTATCAACAGTTCGGGCAAATCCTCGCTGATGAAGTCCATCGGTATCGCCGTTATCATGGCCCAGGCGGGCTTTTACGTCCCCGCAAGCTCCATGCGCTTTTGCCTGTTTGATTCACTCTTTACCCGCATCCGGGGAGACGACAACATCGCCAAAGGGCTTTCGAGCTTCGCCGTGGAGATGCTGGAACTGAAAAACATTTTCAACCGCGCGACAAAACACTCGCTGATTTTGGGGGATGAGATCAGCCACAGTACCGAAACAACCAGCGGGGTCAGTATCGTCGCCAGCGCCATACTCAAACTGGCCAAACAGCAATCTTTGTTCGTATTTGCCACACACCTGCACCAGATCCCGCAGATCCCCGAGATCGAGAAGCTAAGCAATATCGTGTGCCTGCACCTAAGCGTGGTCTACAGCAAAAAAGACGACAAGCTGATCTTTGACAGAAAGCTTGCCCACGGCAGCGGCAGCAGCGTCTACGGGCTGGAATTTGCCAAATCGCTGCACATGGACAGGGAGTTTCTCGATACCGCCAACTCTATCCGCAAGCGCCTGAGCGACGAATACGACTCCATCGAGCGGCTGGGGCAGAAAAAGCGCAGCAAATACAATAAAAACCTCTACGTCACCACCTGCTCCATCTGCGGCGAAAGCGTCGATGACGTCCACCATATCAAAGAGCAGAACCAAGCCGATGAAAACGGCTTTATCGACCACATGGACAAAGACCACAAATACAATCTCATCCCGCTGTGCAAAAAGCACCACCAGATGGTGCACGAGGGCAGGATCGTCATCAACGGCTTTGTCACCACCTCCAAGGGACTGGAGCTGCACTACATAAAAAAAGATTAAACCCTTCGGGTAACCGCCCCGCATTAGCATTGTTTCACGCGCATAGTGTTACAATCAAAAAAAACGGGGTAATCTATGCAGCAATCTTTCCGTGAACTCGCAGTCCTTTCCCAGGACGTGGATCAGGCGTTTCAAGCCTTTTACGATCAGCTTTTGGAAGATGAGCATTTTTCCATCTACTTTGAAAACGATGCCCAGATTCGGATGCTTGTACAAAAGCAGAAGGAAAACTTTCTCACCTGCCTGGATATGGAGCTTGATGCGATCAAGAAAAACTACGTATGGCTTGGGGAGATGCACTACGATCTGCGCCTGCCCTATGTGGATTTTATGAAAGGGATGGAGATCCTGGAGGACCACTTCCTGCTTTTCGTACAGAGCAAACCCGACAGTGCGGAGCTGATGAGCAGTATCTTTACCTTTTTCAAAGTGATCAAATCCAACACCACCAGGGGGTATCTCAACCGGATGCTTGTCGAGGATAAAAAGGATTTGGACGTCTTTTTCAAGGACCTGCGCATTCAGGATAAAGAGGTGGATAACCGCATCGTCATGGAGCGGATGCAGTGGCTCAAAAGCCTCCTTGAAGCGGTTGAGCACCGCAAGCTCGACGCGATCACCGATTTTGACAGCGAGGATTTTACCAACTGGCTGCGGCAGCTGGAGTTTATCTCTTTGGAAAAGCAGAAGTTTTTAGAGGATCTGGATAAGCGAATCGTCATCAATACCCGCAACCTCTTTTACTTTTTGCAAAAGGAGGATTATCTGGAGATTTTACCCCTGTACGCTTCGTTGATGAATGTTTATAAACTCACTATGTTGCTCAGTTCCTCGGTATCGTTTGAAATGTCGGATTATATCATCAGCAACCTGCGCAAAGACGGCTTGACCAATCTCTTGCGCAAGGAGGCGTTTGAGCAGTTTCTTACCCAGGAGATCGCCACGACCAGACGCTACAAAAGCCCCTTTTGCCTGGTATTTATCGACCTTGACGATTTCAAAGGGATCAACGACACCTACGGCCACTACAGCGGCGACGCGGTTTTGCAGCACGTGGGACGCTGCATCGGTGAAAATATCCGCGCTTCGGATATGGGCTTTCGTATCGGCGGAGACGAATTTGCGATCATCTTAAAAGGTGCCCAGGCGAAACAGGCACACAACGTATGTAAAATCATTACCGACGAGATTACGAAAAAGCGCTTTGACGTGACCGAGAAGAGGGGTTTTTCTATCACCGTCAGCTGCGGGATCTACGAGTGCAACCGCGAGGTTGCACAAAAAGGGGATATGAAAACACTCTTAGAAGGGGTTGATGCGAAGCTGTATGAAGCGAAAAAAGCGGGGAAAAACCGTATCTGCTACTGATATTTCCCTACTTAAGATACGCTTTGATGATCCTTTGCTCTTTGATCGGCTTGTCCCTGCCGTCCGTGGCAGCGCCTTCGATGGCGATGAGCGTTCGAAACCCTTTGCTCACTTCGCCAAAGATCGTATGGCGGCCGTTGAGCCAGGGGGTTTTGGCCGTGGTGATGAAAAACTGGCTGCCGTTGCTGTTGCGTCCGCTGTTGGCCATAGCCAATATCCCCGCTCTGTCAAAGACCAGATTGGGATAAAACTCATCCTCAAAGGGTTTACCCCAGATCGATTCTCCTCCCCTGCCCGTTGCGGTGGGGTCGCCGCCCTGGATCATGAAGTTTTTGATCACGCGGTGAAACAGCGTCCCGTCATAGTAGCCGTTTTTCACGTGAGTGACGAAATTTTCCACCGCTTTGGGGGCTTTTTTGGGGAAGAGTTTGAGCTCGATATCCCCCCGATTGGTTTCTAAGACCACCACGCTGTCTTTGGCAAACAGCGAAGCGGCGAGCAGTGCGATAAGTACGATCTTTTTCATAGGTATCCTTACTGTCCTGTTTTGAACTCTTCGAGTTTGGAGTTGAGTTCGTCGGTCATGGAGTTAAGGTGATCGGCCGCGGCGGCGATCTCCTCTACGCTTCTGGCGTTGCTTGATGAAAGCGTATTGATCTCCTCAACCTGGTTTACGATAGTCTCGACGCTTTTGCCCGTCTTTTCAAAATCTGTAACGGTTTTATCGCTGACCTGTACCGCCACGTCGACGACACGTACCGTATCGTTGATGCGCTGT
>LLYS01000007.1 GCA_002049495.1 Epsilonproteobacteria bacterium tcs-49
CATAGCTGCATCAAAAAAGAGTAACGACGCTGATGGGCAAATACACAAAGCCCTACGGGAGGGCAAGGAAAAGGCAATCTTTATAAAAGTATAACTTTCGAATTAGCTACGGCTAGTCCTTCAAGTTATATTTTTTAAATCTTACCTTTTCTTTGCCCTCTATGTCTAACCTATGGTTTGCAAGAAGTCTAATAATAAACTTTCATTTTTCCTATATCCCGCTTCTTTTTTCTCTTTGATACGCGAGATATCGTTTTTATGACCCTTCTATGCTACAATAAAGCAGGCACGCGGCAGTTTTGCAGGTTGAACCCGTTGCGGCAAAGGCGTGAAAATGAGTATAAACCACAGGATCAAATGGAAATACCTCTGTACCATGCTGCTGATCTTTACACTGATCATCACATGGCGCATCTATTACGATACCAAACACCACAGCGCTATGCTTCAGGAGCGTGTGGATGACCTCTCCGAAGATATCACCCGCTACTTTGAGCAGGTGATCCAACATGTTCAGGACAAATACTTTTTTATCGCCACGATCTATATGAACAGCCCCGCGGTCGTGAAAAATTTCAACCACGACCACCGCAAACAACTCTACGAAGCTTTGCTCAACGATTACAACCGCCTGCGCAAACAGGAACCCGATCTGTACGTCATGCACCTTTTCGATACGTACAACACGACCATCTTGCGGATGCACAAACCCTACTCCTTCGGCGATACGCTCAGCAAGCTCCGCCCCATCGTCAAACGGGCGAACTTTACCCAAAATGCCCAATACGGTTTTGAGGTGGGGAAAAACGGGATGGTGTACCGCATCACCACGCCCTTTATCCACAACGGCTTTCATATGGGGGTTTTGGAATTTGGCATAAAACCCGATTACTTCGTCTCAAAGCTGCACTCCATGTTTGATATCAAATCCGAGATTCTGGTTAAAACCGACCGCTTAAGCGTCTTGACGGTTCCTACGGATATCACCACTATGGGGGAGTACTCCGTGATCTCCAGAGACAGACTGCTGGATAAGCTCTCCCCCAGGATCGATCTGCAAAAAAAGCGTCAAATCCTCGAGATGGGGGATAAGACCTATATCGTTTTTTCCAACCTCAACCTCAACGATTTTATGGGCAAGGAGGTGGCAAAGATCATCGTCGCCAAAGATATCACCCCCTTTGTCCAGGCTAACACCAATTCGCTCTATTTTGTCAATACCGTCACGGTTTCGATCTTTATCTTCGGTACCATCATTTTGTATCTTCTGTTTAACAGCTTCGTAGAGCGTATCGAAAGGAGCAATAAAAAGATCGACAAACTCCACGCCAAATCCAACCACTTCGAAGACCGGGCAAATAAGGATGATTTGACGGGGATTTTCAACAAGCGCTACAGCAACCGCAAACTCAAAACTTTTTTAAAAAAAGGCGGGCGCGGCGCGCTGATATTTTTTGATCTGGACCACTTCAAACAGATCAACGACTCCCAGGGCCACCTCGTGGGAGACGCCATCTTGAAAAATCTCGCTTCCTCGGTTTCAAGCTTTCTGCGCAAAGAGGATCTCTTCGCCCGCTGGGGCGGGGAGGAGTTTGTTATCCTGCTCCAGGATCTGGACCTGGAGACCGCCGTACAAAAAGCCGAAGCGATGCGCTCCATGATCGAAAACAGCACCCTTTACCAGGGCGTGGACGTCACCGTCAGCTGCGGTGTGACCATGATCGAACAAGGCGACGATGTCCATACCCTGCTCGAACGGGCGGACAAGCTGCTTTATAAAGCCAAAAAACAGGGGCGAAACTGCGTCGTCCCGGGCTAAAACACCCCCTTATGCTATAATTTCACCTTCACTCTCCCAGAGGGGAAAATTTTATAAAGGAGGAACTATGTTACACGCAAAACGCTACTTTAGCTTTTTCGGCATCCTGGCAAGCGGCGTCAATATGCAGCTGCTGCGCACCTACGCGTCTTTACGCTCACTGGCTATGCTTCTGGATCCACAGTTGAGAAAAAAGCAAAACACTATCCAAAACGCCGTGCAAAACCATACAAAAATACGACAATAAAAGGAATAACAGATGAAAAACACCACATTAAGTATCGCCGCTTTCGTAGCGATCGCTACAACACTTTCGGCAAACAGCCACGACCTTGGTTCGGTCACTATCACCAGTGCCGCCAACTCCCCCCAATCCATTGCAGATACCACAAGCGACCTTTCCGTTATCACCGCCGCGGAGCTTGAAAGCAAACATATTACCTCCGTTAACGAAGCCCTCTCTTTGATCGGCGGCATCTCCGTCACCTCACAGGGGTCTTTGGGAAGCAACTCCAGCGTCTTTCTCAGGGGCAACGACAACAAGCGCACCCTCGTGCTTATCGACGGTATGCGTTTGCAAGACCCCTCCAGCACCAGCGGGGCCAATCTGTCGCACCTGATGATCGGAGATATCAAGCAGATCGAAGTGATCAAAGGTGCACAAAGCGGTACCTGGGGTGCCGACGCCGCCGCAGGGGTGATCAATATCATCACCAAAGAGGCAAAACGGGGCACCCACGCCAAAGCGGACGTGCAGTACGGAAGTTTCAACACAAAAAAACGCTCCCTGCACCTTTCGCACAAGCAACAAAGCTTTGACATCAGCGTCGCTGCGGACAAGATCACCAGCGACGGCTTTAGCTCCCAGGCTCCCCGGGGGCGCGATATCGACGATTTCGAGGATGACGGATATGAAAATACGTCGCTGCACCTCAAAGCCGGGTACCGCTTCAATGCGCAAACCAGCGTAAACGTCAACCTGATGGCCGTCGAAGCGCTCAAAGAGTACGACAGTTTCAACGCCCCCGATGACGCAACGATGAAAAGTGATATCTCTAATAGATTGTACAAAACGACCCTCAACCACCGTCTTAACAAGCACAGGCTCAGTTTTCAGGCTTCGCGCAGCGATTTTTCCCGCGACGAGATCGGGACGGTTTCGACCTTTTTCGGTCCCGCGGTCAAAGTGTTTGAAGGTGCCCACACCGCCTATGAACTCAAAGACCGCTTTGATTACATGCCCCAAAGCTTTCTGCTTGCGGGAATCGGCAAGGGGAAAGAGGAGATAGATTACAGGCTCACCGACGGCACAAGTGCCACTATGGACGATGCCCAAAGCTTTGCGTACCTGACCAACTCCAACCGCTTCGGCGATACGGTTTTGACCCAGAGCATCAGATACGATAGTTACGACAACTTTGATAACCGCCTGACCGGGAAGGTGGGGATCAAACACTTTTTAACCCCGCAAATCTACCTGGCGTCAAATTACGGTACCGGCTATAACGTCCCGGGGCTTATGCACCGGCTCAATCCCTGGGGTACGGCCAATTTGCAACTGCAACCCGAAGACTCCAAAAGCTTTGATGCCACCGTGGGGGTCAAGGGGTTTACCCTCACCTACTTCAAACAAAGAATCAGGGATTTGATCCAGTGGGACGGGGGGCAGTATAAAAACCTCTCGGGGACAAACAAGCTGGAGGGCTTTGAGCTGCACTTTCAAAAGGAGTTGCTGCCCGCAACCATCCTTAGCGCAAGCTATACCGCTTTAAGTGCCAAAGACAGAAACGGCGACGACCTGCCGCGGCGCCCCGAGGAGAGCCTCAAAGCGGGGATCGATTACTACGGTATCGCGGGGTTGCATCTGGGGGTATACGGGGAGTATATCGGCAAGCGCTACGATTCTACGGCAAAAACCGTACAGACGGGGAGATATACGGTGCTCAACGCAACCGCGGATTATCTTTTAGCAAAAAACGTCACTATCTATGCTAAAGTAAACAATATGACAAACAGATACTACCAAAGCGTCGACGGGTATGCTACGGCTCCCAGATCATACTACGCGGGGATGAAGGTAACATTTTGAGAAAGCTTTTTTGGACTCTTGTACTCGCCCAGCAGCTGCTGTTTGGCTATGAGCGCATCATCGCGCTCAGCCCCGCTATCAACGAGATCCTCTTCGCCCTCGGCGCCGGGAAACGGGTCGTAGCAAACACCGCCTACTGCACCTACCCCGACGCCGCGAAAGACAAACCGAAAGTGGGCGGCTATTTCACCCCCTCTTTGGAAAAGATCGTTGCCCGCAATCCCGACCTGGTGATTATGCAAAAAAACAACACCAAGCTCGCGGGTCAATTGCGCAAGCTCGGTATTAACACGGAAGTCATCGCTATCGATTCCGTCGCCTCCATCCGGGCCGCTATCGGCCGCATCGGCGTACTCAGCGATCGGGAGAAAAGAGCGCAACAGCTCGACGCAAAGATCGAAAAAGCGCTCGGGGAGATTGGCGGGATCATCGAAAAGCAAAAGATTCTGATCGTCATCGGACACAATACCGATCTTTCCAGGGAGCTTTACGTCGCGGGGCAGAACCTCTATTTTGACGATATCATCAATGCCAGCGGCAACCGTAACGCGCTGCAAAGCTCCCGGGCGGGACAACCGGTGATCAACGTTGAGAAAGTGATAAGCCTCAATCCCGATATCATCATCGTATTAGCCCCCTTTATGGAGCAAGAGGGGCTTTCCGAAGCCGCCGTCAAAGCGCCATGGCTCGCCCTGCCCGTCGATGCGGCAAGAAGGGGCAATATCTTTCTTGAACAAGGAGAATACGCGGGTATCCCCAGCCACCGGGTACTCCGTTTTATCGAAGATTTCAAAGGGTTTTTAGATGCTGCTGCACGTCCATAATCTGCATACCCGGTTTTTGCGCGGTATCACCTTTGAACTGGAAACACCGCAAAACTTGACGATTCTCGGCTTTAACGGCGCGGGGAAAACCACGCTGGCAAAAGCGCTCACGGGATTGTTGGAAAACGAAAGCTGCCGTATCGACCGTACTCCCGTTGCGCGCTTAAGCGCAAAAACGCGTGCCCGGGCACTCAACTACGTCCCTGCCGCCTTGGAGGTTTTTGATGAGTATATCAGCGTCGAAGAGTACCTTCGCCTCAGCGTCGTCGGCGCAAACAGCGGCGAGGTAGAGAGGGTGATGGCACAGGTGGGGATTGCGCACCTGGCTAAAAGCGGTACTGCGGTTCTTAGCAGCGGGGAAGCCGGTTTGCTGCTTTTTGCCTCGGCGATGCTTCACGGCGCGCGCTTTACGGTCTTTGACGAACCCACCGCCAACCTTGACAGCGACAAAAAGATCGCTATCTACTCCCTGTTGCGAAACAGTCCCCTGCTGCACTCCAAGCTTGTTATCACCCATGATCTGAACCTCGCTTTTGCCCTGGGCTATCCCATACTCTTTTTAGACGGGGGGAAGCAGCTGTTTTACGGGGAGTGTGAAACCTTCTTCACCCCCGATACCCTCAGAGGCTTTTTCGGCGATTCGATCAAGCGTGTGGGGGATTACTTTGCGGTGGCGTTCTCATGAGATATGCGATCTTTTTTGCCGCCTGCGCCGTTTTGGTCTGCGCGCCCTTTATCGGTGAAGCGCCCCTGCACCCCGAAAAGATCTTCGTCGCCGATTCCCCCTCGCAGATGGTGTTTTGGCAGCTGCGGCTGCCGCGCGTACTGGCGGCTTTTTGCACGGGCGCGATTTTGGCCCTGGCGGGGTTGCTGTTTCAAGCGATCTTCCGCAATCCCCTGACGACGCCGTTTACCCTCGGCGTCGCCAGCGGTGCGACTCTGGGTGCCGCATTGGCGATCCTGCTGCTGCCTGCGGGGGTTTTTATGCTGACGTACCTGTTTAGCTTTTTAGGCTCGGTCTTGACCGTAGCGCTGCTGTTTACCCTTGCACGGCTGCTGCCGCAAAAGGGGACCAACGCCCTGCTGCTGATCGGGATCGCGCTTTCTTTTTTCTATTCGGCGTTTCTGATGGTGATCTACTACCTCAGCGACTACTCCCAAAGCTACTCCATTTTGCGCTTTACCATGGGGAGTCTCAACGTCGTGGGGTTTGAGAGTACCTACGCCCTGGGGGTCGCGGCGCTGTTTTTACTGCTGCTGGCACTTTATTACAAAACGCCCTTTAAACTGCTGCTTACCTCCTACGACAACGCCTTTTTAAAAGGGATCGAGATCAAACGCCTCAACCTGATTTTACTCCTTGGCGTTTCGCTAAGCGTCGGCGTCGCGGTCAGTATCGTCGGTCCCATCGGATTTGTCGGGCTTGTTATCCCCCACGTCATCAAACTGCTTTACAAACAAAGCAGCGACCGTTTGCTGCTTCCGGTTTTTTTCTACGGGGGGATTTTTCTGGTCCTGTGCGACTTGATCGCGCGCAATCTGGGCACGGTTTCCGACCTGCCCATCGGCGTCGTAACCTCCTTTATCGGCGGCCCGTTTTTTATCTATATCATCATCAAACGACACAAAGGAAAGCAATGATACACACGATCTCGGGAGAGAGGGACTTTTTAGAGTTCCTGCGGGGAAAACCCGCCCACTTCATGTTGGGAATGAGTACTACGCGCACCTGTGAAACAGAGGGGATCACCCAGGCGGGGATTCCCGGCAAAATCCACCTGACCCCTACACTGGACGCGGAGCTTCTGTGCAGCGGAGAGGTACGCTCGCTGGGGTCGATGGCAGAAACGCCCAAGGGGGTCCCCTCCCCGGCACTTATCACCCGTGCGGTGCACCTGTGCCGCCCCTTTGAAAAGTTGGAGCTGCTGGATCTGGGATGCGCGGAAAAACCCCGTCTGCGCTACTTCCCCTGCCACGATTTCGCCCTCGCCCCCAGCGGTTCCATCCAAAACGGAGCGCAGATCGACGCGCTGGCCGTTTTTGAACGGGGCGTGGCGTTTGGGCAGGAGTTTGTCAGCGACGCGGAGTATGTTATCCTCGCCGAATCGGTCCCCGCCGGTACCTCCACCGCCGCAGCATCGGCGATGGCTTTGGGGTATAACGCTATGGAGATGTTTAGCAGCAGTTTCTGCGCCGTTCCCGACTCGATCCGAAAGGAAACGATCACCAAAGCGCTGTTGCGGGCAAAACGCCATGAAGACATCTTTGCCAAATTGGGTGAATGTACGGATAATATGCTGCTGTTTTACGCCGGCTTTATTCTCGGCAGCAGAAAAAACGGCTTGAAGCTTCTCCTTGCGGGCGGTACGCAGATGGCGGCGGTTTTACTGATTGTCAACTCCGTCGTCAAAACCATGGGGGCGCGCTTTGACGCTTCGCACGTGGCGCTGTGTACGACCGGCTGGATATACAGCGATACCAACTCCGATCTCAAAGGGCTGCTGTCGCTGCTGGATTTCAAGATCAACGCCTACGCCGCCGATTTTGATTTTCGCCACAGTGAGCACCCCGCCCTGCGTCTTTACGACAAAGGAGAAGCCAAGGAGGGCGTGGGAGCCGGAGCCGCGCTGGCCTATGCGATGCTCAACGGAGCATCCCCCCGGGAGTTGACGCAAAAGATCGAGGAGCTGCTGCGATGATGGTGCTTTATTTCGGCGGACAGAAATCGGGCAAAAGCCGCCTGGCCGAAGAAGCGGCGCTTGCGCTGTGCGAGGCTCCCGTTTATATCGCCACATACGATAACAGTTACGGGGACGAGGAGATGCAAAAACGCATACGCCGGCACCGGGAGAGGCGTCAAGCGTTTTCTACCCTGGAAGAACCCGTGGAGCTTGCCTCTGCGGTAGAGGCA
Source organism: Epsilonproteobacteria bacterium tcs-49 (assembly GCA_002049495.1). Classification (GTDB taxonomy): domain Bacteria; phylum Campylobacterota; class Campylobacteria; order Campylobacterales; family Sulfurovaceae; genus TCS-49. Next base: position 7,644 of record LLYS01000007.1, read on the forward strand.
GGCAACACTTACCTGATCGATTGCGTTTCCATGTGGCTTTTAAACACCCTTGAGCGCGATCTCGGCTTTTTAAAAGAGCAGTTGCACGCCCTGGCACGCAGCGGGGCAGATATCGTTTTCGTTCTCAACGAAACCACCTGCGGCGTCATCCCGGCCAACAACCAAAGCCGAAAGTTTATCGACAGAACGGGGATCATCGGCCAGGAACTGGTGGAGCTGTGCGATGAAGTGTATGAGGTGAAATTCGGGTTGAAGGAGCGGCGCAAATGAAGCCCTTTGCCCACGGCGGAGACGTGGCGGGCTTTGCCAAGCGCTGCGGCTGCGCTCCCGAAGAGGTGATCGATCTCTCTTCCAACATCAATTTCGACAAACCCGACATCTCTCTATGCAGCGGTGAGCTTGATCTAAGCCGCTATCCCGACTACGGCACCCTCTATCAACGCGTGGCCGAACATTACGGAATCAGCGCTTTGGAGCTGGAGCTGTTCAACGGCGCCAGTGCCGCGATCTTTGCTCTGCTGCGCCGGCTGCGCGAAAGCCCCGCTTGCACCATCTACGCTCCCGCGTACCTGGAGTATAAAAAGGCGGCCGAGGCCTTTGGTATCCCCTGCACAATGCACAACCGCTTCGAAGGGCCAAAGGCGAGTGTAGAACCCGGTTCCACCGTTATCTTCGTCAACCCCTCCACCCCCGACGGGCGCTACTACGATATGGAACCGTATCTGAAGTATTGGCAGCGGCAAAACGCTACGGTCATCATCGACGAATCCTTTTTGGACTTTGTTCCCGGCGGCTGTTCCGCGGCGATGTATATCGGATCCTATAGCAGAGTCTATATCATCCGCTCCATGACCAAATTTTACGCCAACGCCGGCGTACGCGTGGGAGCGGTCCTTTCACAAAAGCAAAACATCCGGATGCTGCGCCAAAGCGAACCCCCGTGGAAACTTTCCGCTTTTGACAGCGCCTATATACAGCAAGCGCTGCAAGATGAGGGGTTTAAACGCCGTACGCTGCAAAGCAACAGGGAAGCAAAAAGATACCTTCATACCCTTTTATCGGCTGCTCCCTGTATCGAAAAAATCTACCCCGGCGACGCCAACTTTATTTTGACAAAGCTGCGCGGCATCGATGCGCCTACGTTGCAGCGCAAGCTCCGACCCCACCGTATTATGGTACGAAACTGCGAAAATTTCGATTTTTTAAACGGTTTTTATGTACGCTTTGCGGTTAAGGAAAAAGCCAAACTCCAAAAACTCGGGGCGGTCCTGGGTAAAATCACCATAAAGGAGGATTGATGAAAGCTATCATCCAGCGGGTAAGCAGTTCAAGCGTTTCCATCGACAACGAGGTTGTGGGACAGATCGGGGCGGGACTGAATATCCTGCTCGGCATAGAAAAGGGCGACGGTGAAAAGGAGGTGGACAAACTTGTCAACAAGATTATCAATCTGCGCATCTTTGCCGACGGGGCGGGAAAGATGAACCGCTCCTTGCTTGATAGCGGCGGCGAAGCGCTGATCATCTCCCAGTTCACCCTGGCTGCAAGCGTCAAAAAAGGACGCCGTCCCGGCTTTGACAAGAGCGCGACACCCCAAGAGGCCAAAAAACTTTATGAAACATTTGTACACGGGGTAAAAGAAGCCGGCGTCGGGGTTCAAACGGGAGAGTTCGGGGCGATGATGGAGGTCTCTATCCAAAACGACGGCCCCGTTACGTTTATTATCGACAGTGCGGAACTGGGCGGTTAGCTTTGCGGCTGCGCGGTACTTTGCTTTAGAGAGAGGATAAAAACCGCCCCTCTTTGCCGTTTCGTACCTTCAGCGTTCCGTTCATATTGTTTTCGATGATCGTTTTGGTGATATAAAGCCCCAATCCCGTCCCCTCGGAGGAGAATTTGGTCGTAAAGTATGGTTCGAGTATCTTTTCTGCTATCTCGGGCTTGATCCCACCGGCATTATCGGCGATGGAGACGATAACGTCCGTATCTTTCGTATCGACTTGAATCTCTATCGCCCCGTTTTCCACGCCCCGGTTGATGATCGCTTCCTTGGCGTTATTGATAATATTGACAACGGCGTGAACAAACTCCTTGGGATAGCCGTACAGGGTCACCGAAAACTTCTCCCTCCCGCTCAGTTCACAGCTGATATCGTGATCGTTCAGTGCGGGCTTTACGGTATCGCACGCCCGTTGTATCATCTCTTCCAAAGAGAAAAATTCCCGCTTTTTATTTGGTGAAAAAAAGCGGCGAAAATCGTCGATGGTTTCGGAGAGGTAGTTCAAAGCTCCGTCCATCTTCTTCTCAAGGTCGTCAACCTTCTCGGGACTCAGGTTTCTACCGTAATACTCCCTGACCAGCAGGTTTTTCGCCACCGAAAGTTGGTTGAGCGGTTGACGCCACTGGTGGGCGATATTGCCAAGCAGCTCCCCCATCGCCGCCATTTTGGTCTGCTGGATCAGATCCTCCTCTCTGAAAATGGCGGGTTGCCGTCTGCTTTGGTGCTGGAGCAGGCGCTTGTTTTGCAAAGTTGCCAACTGTGTAGAAACCGCATCGAGAATCAGCCCGTAATCCAGATCCTTGCGCTCCCTGGCTTTTGTTTCCAACTCTTTAAACTTTTCATACAGGGTATCCAGCTCCAGCAGCCCCGAAGTTCCTTTAAGCCTGTGCGCCACCTCCACCAAAAGGGGGTAGTTTTTCTCCTCAAAAGCTTCCCACATCCTGGGCAGCTCCTCTTCGACGTTTTGTACGTAGCGCTGCAGATAGTGCCCCACCTTATCTTCGGAAATCCCCAGGTTGTGCGCCACCTCCTTGGTGTTGAAACGGTCGTTGTTATACTCCCACTGCTTGCGTACTGGGGTCAGATAGAGCTCCAGCAACTCCCGCAACTGCTCTATTTTAAAGGGTTTACTCAAATACCCCTGCATTCCCAGTTGCTTGAAGTAGTTGCTATCGGCCGCCAAAGTATTGGCAGTCAGTGCGATTACGGGCGTTGGCTGCAAGTTATGTTTTTGTTCAAAGACCTTGATCTTTTTAGCCGCTTCCTTCCCGTCCATCCCGGGCATGTTCAGATCCATAAGCACCAGATCATACGCTTTGGAACTGGTGATAAAATGCTCCACCGCTTCCTCCCCGTCGGAAACGATATCGGCGGTGACCCCCAGCTGCTGCAGTACCTCCGCGATCAAATCCTGGCTGATTTCACTATCTTCGGCTACCAGTATCGATGCTTGAAACCGCACCTCCTCCCGCACGGAAACCTCCTCTTTGGCGTGGCTGCTCAGTTTGCCTATGGTCGTATCCCCGCGATAGGGAAGTTCCAGCGTAAACATAAACTCGCTCCCCTTTTCCGGGGCGCTTTTTATACGCAATTTCGAATCCATCAACCGCAGCAGCTCCGTTACGATTGAAAGTCCAAGCCCCGTACCACCGAACTTCTTGGCGGTTTCGTAACTGGCCTGGGCAAAGGGTTTGAGGATTTTTTGCTGGTTCTCTTCACTGATCCCGATACCGTCATCCCTGACGCTAAAGCAGATCCTTACGCGGTGGTCCTCTTTTTCCAGCATCGCGATCTGGACCTCTATTCTGGATTTGGTAAATTTCAAAGCGTTGCTGATCAGGTTGACCATGATCTGCTTGATGCGCAGACTGTCGCAAAACAGCAGATCCGGGATATTGGGATCGACGAAAAACAGAAAGCGGATATCCCGCTCCCTGGCTTGGAGCTCAAACATCTTTTTCACCAGCGCGAACTTGTTTCCCATACCGTGCCACTGGTTTTCCAACTCCATAGAACTGTTTTGTATCTTGCTCAGATCCAGAATCTGATTGATCAGCTCCAGCAGTTGGCTCCCGCTGCCGGCGATGGTCTCTACGTACTCCATGGCTTTTTCGGGGAGCCTGAGATTTTGCAGCAGTTGCGAATACCCGATAATCCCGTTTAACGGCGTACGCATCTCGTGGCTCATATTTGCCAGAAACATCTCCTTGGCTTTTTCCGACTCCCTGGCTTCGTTTGTCTTGGCTACCAGATCGGTGATATCGTGGGCGACGAGTACATACTCCTGGATACGTCCGTCGATATCAAGCAGTGCCGTCACCGCGACGTTTGCGTACAGCAGTTTACTCGCCTTGCCGATAAATACGACCGTTTTACTCCATCTTTTTTTGTTTTCCAACTGTTCCCAAAAGTTGGAAAAAATTCCGGGGTTTAACTCTTGAGAAAGCAGTTCCTCGATGGAGAGCCCCTGCAACTCCTCCCTGTCAAAGCCCGAAACCTTGCAAAACAGATCGTTGACTTCGTAAATTTCGCCGCTTTTGTCAAAGTGGACCACCTGCGCGACCCGCTGCAGCGTTTTTTTATACTGCTGCAGCAGATTCTCCGCTTTTTGCTCCTGACGAAACTCCTGAATCGTCCTGACGCTCTGTTTCAAAGCGTGGTAAAACTCCTTCATATCCATCGGATCTTTAACGTAGTTGTTTTTCACATCGATTTGACTGATATAGCTAAAAAGTTTATTATACGCCAGGGGCGTCATGATGATTGAGGGGATATGGGGCCGCAACTTGCGGATATACTGCAGCATTTCAAACGTATTTTCACTGCCGAAATAGGTATCGGTCAAAATGATATCAAACCGCTCCTTGCTATCTTGTGCCACCGCTTTAAGCGCATCCTCCGCAGAGTGCACCCGCGTGACACTTTGGACAAGGGAGGAAACCTTATTGATCGTTCTATCCTCATACTGCCTGTTAAACTCCACAAAAAGTATATCCACATCAAAATAATCCCGTTTCCCTCTCATCTTGCACCTCATCAAAAAAATTCGAGCGCGTCATCCTCGTCTTCGGGGAGTTGCTCCTGCTCGGCAAAAATCATTTCGATCTCCATACAGCTGTTGGCAAAGGATGCGTCGAAATAGTTGATATTGGGAGCCGACCTGTGCACGAAGACCGTCACCAGCCAATCGTTGATATCTTGCAGCAGCAAAATCATCCCATCGATCATCAACTCCTTTTTCTCCGCATCTTGCAACTTCTCCAGCTCCAACTCCTGTAAAAATACGATCAGCTGCGACGCCGCGTTGGAAGCGACGGCAAACTTCCCGAAGGAGTTGATGGCGTTGACAAACTCCTTTAACCCCTCGGCCACTTCGCGGAAACTTTCAAGCACCCGCTTAGGATCGCTGATATGGCTGAGTTTGCACAGCAGCACTTCATGTTCGATCAAGCGATCCTGCAGCATATCGATCTTATCCACTTTCAAATCCGCAAAGTGATCAAGCTGATCTAAGAAATCATCCGAAGATCCTCCCTGCAAAGTTTCACGGATCTTATACCTGCTTTGCACATCCGCTTTGGACGGGGCGACGGGCACGTGCTTTTCGATTTTGGGAGTGCGCTCTTGCGGTTTGGGCTGTTCGCGCTTGATATCGCTTTTGAGTTCCATCTTCTCCTTGGCCAGCAATAGCAGCTGCTGCAGCCGGGTTTTTAACAGTTTCTCCTGATAAATATTTTTAAATACCCGATACGCCACATCGAAAAACCGCTCCCGGTGGAAAGGTTTTTTCAAAATACCGTCAACCCCCAGATTGATAATCTCTTGCATCTCATTGAGATCATCCAAAGCGGTCATCACGATGATGCGCTGCTGTGAAGAGTGCTCCCTGAGCTTTTTGATCAGATCAAAACCGTCCATAAGGGGCATCATAATATCCGTCACCACCAGATCGTAGCGATCCTTGCTGCGGGTAAACTTTTCCAAAGCTTCCTTCCCGTTTGCCGCCGTTTCGACGGAGCGGACATAGGGTCGCAGATACTCGCTGTAAAGATCCGCGGTCAACTCGTCATCCTCTACCAAAAGCAGGCATACGCCCTCACCGTAGTTTTTTATCTCGTTTTCAACCGTTTGATCCATTGTTTTTCCTCTTGTTAAAATAGCTTTTCCAGCAGCGTTTCAAGCTTCTGTATTTTGAAGGGTTTGATCAAAAACCCCTCTACTCCGATATTAAGCAGCCGCGTCAAATACTCCCTGTCGTCGTGGGAGGAAAGAACGACGATCTTTTGTCCGGGATCGATACGTTTGATCTCTTCACACAGTTCGATACCGTCGCCGTTTGGCATTTCGATATCGGTCACGACCAGTTCAAAGTCACCGGCCCTGTAGCGCATGAGGGCACCGCTACCGTCCCGAGCCACGCTCACATCCATCCCGTAGCCCTCCAGCATCTCTTGAAAGATTTCATTAAACAGCAGATCGTCGTCGACGATCAGTACCTGTTTTGCTTTGAGCTTTTCTTGCAGCTTTTGTTGCATATACGCCTCCTATAATGCGTTGATCGTTTCTATGATCCCCGGGATGGACAACTCCCGTGCTACCGCACCGAGCTTTTTGGCCGAACCGGGCATACCGTAAACCGCACAGCTGGACTCCTCCTGCGAATAGGTAAGGCAGCCCTTTTGTTGCAACCCCAGCATCCCCATGGCTCCGTCGTCCCCCATCCCGGTGAGGATAAAAGCGCTCACGTTGCCGCTGCACACCTTTGCGATGGATTTAAACAAAACATTGACGCTGGGCTTATGGTAATTGACCTTAGGGAAATCCCTGTTATAAACATAATAGTGCCCCTCTTTGAACCCTACCTCCATATGAACTCCCCCCTTCGCCAAAATCACCTTGCCGTCACTGATGATTTCGCCGTCTTGCGCTTCGACCACCTTTGATACCGCCAGGTTGTTCAAGCGCGCGGCAAAAGATGCGGTAAATCCCCCCGGCATGTGCTGCGTAATCACGACGCCTTTGTGATCCGGCTTTAAAGCGCTGACAATCTCTTCGATCACCTGTACGCCGCCGGTGGAGGAGCCGATCGCCACAAACGTTTTGGAGGGGTGTTCCACAAAGGATGCCGGAGGCGTATGCAGCGGTTTTTGGATCACCTTGGGTTTAAACACCACCTTCGAACGCGCCGCGGCTTTGATGGCGAATATAAACTCCTCCTTTTGCTCCCGGAAAAACTCCCTGACCCCGGTCAACGGTTTTTTCACCACCTCCACGGCCCCGTAGCGCAGCGCATCAATAGCGGCGGTGGAACCGGCGGAAACCATGGTGGAGCAGATGATAACCGGGGTGGGGTTTTGCTCCTTTATCAACTTCAAAAAGCTCAAGCCGTCCATTTTGGGCATCTCGATATCCAGGATAAATACGTCGGGAAAACCCACCTGACGGAACTGTTCCATCGCATCGACGGGGTTGGGGGCTTCCCCTATCACCTTGATCTCCTCATGCTGTTCAAGCAGTTTATGGATGGCGTTGCGGACCACCATCGAATCATCGATCACAAAAACATGAATCATTAAAAAAACTCCATTTCACTGCCGTCGTCGGCATCGTCGCCGTTTTTGAACTTGCGCTTCATAGCGAGTACGGAGTTTTCCAAAGAATCCTCTATAAGGTGGATATCCTCAAACTCCCGAAGCAGAAAATGCTTTTTTAAAAAGATGGAAACGTCCTCTACGATCCTGGAGAGGTATTCAAACCCCTCGATCGACGCTATCTCCAACTCCCCCGTCTGCAGCGTTGCCGTAAAATCGGTGAGTTCCCGGATAACGGGTTGGATCCTTTTGGAGCGGATCATATACTCGCTAAAAAGTTTTTGCACCCGCTGCAGATCCTCATGCAGCCGGGTAAACAGCTCCTGCGAAAGATCCCCGCTGTCAAAGGCTTGCGAAACCGTATCCATACTTTGACACAGATAGATCACTTCCAACTCCTGTTCATCGGCCGTCGCCGCTTCGGTGATTTCATAATGCATGGTAGCGTAGCTGTCGCGAAGGGCGGGGAAAACCTTTCGCATAAAGCGCTCCGGGTCGATATCTTCGGTCACGACCTTGTCACTGATATCAATCACCTCTTTTTCACACCCGTCTTGACCGATACATCCGATAATAAGCAGCTTTGCGTATACCGACCGTATATGATCAAGGCGTTGGAAAAGCCCCTCGTGGGGCTGGGCAATGATGATATCGATCTTTTGCGACGTTACCGTCGGCAAAAGCGTATCCAGCACTTCCGGACAGAGCGATTCATACAACACCGTATCGAAACTGCTTTCAAAAATCTCCACCACGGGCAAGCTTTTCTGGGCCAAAACCAGTACCGACTTTTTTCCCGCGAGGAAGGCAAAAGCTTCTGAATCTACCATTGTTTCACCTTTTGATATATGGAACTGTGCAGATAACGGAGCCCCTTGATGCGCGTATCATCGAAGTTTTCCGTCATACTGATAATCAGATAGCCCCCCTCTACGATATTGGGGAGGATATTTGCAACCACCTGCAGTTTGACCTCTTCGGTAAAATACAGCAGCACGTTGCGCAAAAACACTACGTCAAAGTGCCCCATTCCATAGGACGGCTGCATCAAATTGTTTTGCACAAACGTTATATTTTGCTGCAGCTGCGGATCCACAAGCATTTTTCCCTCATAGCGCCCCTGACCTTTGAGGCAGTACCGTTTTTGGTATTCATAGGGGATCTTTTCCAGCCAACTGAGGGGATATAACCCCCGTCGGGCCACCTCAAGGACCTCCGTATTGATATCGCTGCCCGTCACGCTCCAAGAGAAACGCCCCATAAAGCGATCCAGTACCATCGCCGCGGAGTACGCTTCCGCCCCCTGCGACGCGGCGGCCGACCAAACCCGCATCGCATCCTTTTGCTCCCCAAGCTTTTCCAAAAAACGAAAGTGGTCATCCTCTCTGAAAAAGTAGGTCTCGTTGGTGCTAAGCTGGTTTAAAAAGGTGATCCGCTCCGATTTCGACGTTTGCACGATCTTGAGGTAATCCGCGTAGGAATCGACCATATAATGCTGTAACCGCTTTGCAAGGCGGGCTTTGACCATGTCCTGTTTTCCATCGCCCAGAGCGATCCCCGCCTCTTTTAAAAGCAGCCTCTGGATCACGGCGTACTCGTTGGGTTTAAGCTCTGTATCGCGAAGCACGGGTTACCTCATATGCTTTTTGATCTCTTTGCCGAGGGTTTGGATATCGATCTTTCGCACGACGGCATCGGCACCTTTGTCCAAGAGGTTTTTCTCCAGGACATCGTTGGCCATATTGGTATGTACGATCACTTTGACCGGATCGAAACGCTCGTCGGAACGGAGCTCCTGCAGCACCCTGTTGCCGTCCATACGGGGCATCTCCACATCGGTAACGACCAGACCGATCTCTTCGATGTTGCGGCGCCGGATCGCATCCATCAACTCCCTGCCGTTTGCGTAGATCTCATACCGTATCCCCAGCCGATCGGCGGTTTTTTCAAAAAGGGAGCGGATCAGGCGGCTGTCATCGGCAAACAGCGCTAGCTTGTCGCTTTGCATCGACTCGGCGATGGCGTCGATGTGGCTGTCGGCGAGTCGCTGCTCCTCTTTGAAGCTGTCTCGAACGATCTGATCGGAATCAACTACCGTACAAAGCACCTTTTTCCCCTCCATATCCACCTTGGTGATAAAGTTGGCTTTACTGTCGCTGTTGCTGTTTTCCTGCATCTGTTCGGGATCGATCCCGGCGATCATAACCGTCGAACGTACCACAAGACCGAATTTGTGCCCCGCATAGTGTAAAATCAGCACTTCGTTGTACCTGTGCGCATCCCCCTCTTTCGCTCCCAGCCAAACGTCAAAGTTAAGCAGCGTCAACATCTCCCCGCGGATATTCGCCGTTCCCGCAACAATACTTTGGTCATAATTTCGGGCGATATCCAGATCAGCCAGCGCTACGATCTCTTCGATCTTGGAGACGTTTTTGGCGTAATACTGCCTGTCGGGTCCCTCAAAGATAAGATACTGGTTCAAATCATTGGAGGAGCTGGCGATCAGTTTGATGATATCGATCTCATCCTCATCGTCTTGCTCCTCCTGCCGCTGCACGACGCGGCGGGATTGTTGCTGCTTCACGCTTTTTTGCCGCCGCTCTTGCTTCTGGATATCGGGGCGGGTATACACCCGTGAAAGCTCCTTGATATCCAGCACGCTTTCCAGGTTTAAAATCACCACGTCCATCTGGTCATATTTGGCCATATGCTTGACAAATCTGGGATCGACCATCGCGCCAAACAGCGGTGTTTGTGAAAATCCCGTCTCCTCTAGGCCGTCAACTTCGTAAATCTCGTCGATAATCAACCCCATATAGTAGGTTTTACTTTCATATTCCCGCTTGACGATGGCCAGAGCCTGCCTTTTGGGAAGCTTTCCGCCCGTTATACCCATGCGTTTTCGCAGATCGATTACGCCTACCATCGTTCCCCTGATACTGCACACCCCAACGATCTCGGGGGCCAGCAACGGTACTTTGGTCACTTTGGGAAGATCGATAATCTCGACCACGTCCACCGCGTCCACGCCGTAGAGCCGTTCGTCGCACAGGAAAAGAAAGTATTGGTTCCCCGAAGGGTTGATCAAATCGTAACTTTCCTCCTCTTCGGGTAGGGGCATTTGGGTCTGTGCCTGCATGATCGCTCCTTACAGCCGTGAAAATTCCCGCAAATCCATCTCCCCCGAAGGGTTCGGTGCGGAGGCTTGCTGCTCCCGGCCATAGGCTCCCGGAGAGAGGATCTGATTGAGCTGGGCACTGTTTACTTTGAAAAACTCCATCAATTTGGCAAGGCCGCTGGATTGACCGTCGAGTTCCTCCGCCGCCGCGGAAAGATCCTGCGCACTTGCGGTATTTTTCTGGGTCACCCCGTCAAGCTCGTTCATCGCCTGGGCGATCTGATCCATCCCGCGACTCTGCTCCTCGGTGGATTTGGTGATCTTTTGGATCAGGCCGGCGGTCTCTTCGATCTTTGGAACCGTTTGTCCGATCAACTCTCCGGCTTCGGTGCTGACCTTGACGCTGTCGTCGGTGATGCTGCTGATCTCCTTGGCCGCTTTGGAGGAGCGTTTCGCAAGCTTTCTGACCTCCGCGGCAACTACGGCGAACCCCTTTCCGTGTTCTCCGGCGCGCGCCGCTTCTATGGCCGCATTCAGCGCAAGGAGATTTGTTTGGTAAACGATATCTTCGATAATACTGATCTTTTCCGAAATCGTTTCCATCGCTTTGACGGTCTCCTTGACCGATTCTCCGCCTTTGCCCGCCATCTGTGCCGCTTCCTGCGCGAGCTTGGTGGTGGAGTTGGCGTTTTCGGCGTTATCGGTAATCGTACCGTTTAACTCCTCCACCGCCGCCGTCGTCTCTTCAAGGGAGCTGGCTTGCTGCTCCGCTCCGGAAGAGAGGCTTTGCGCATTGGAGTTGACCCCCGAAGAAGCTTTATTCATCTCATCGGCGTTGGCTTTGATCTTCTCCACGATCTGGGTGAGATTGTCGATAAACTCGTTGATCGATTTTCTGATATGGTTAAAATCCCCGGGCAGGTCCACGTCCAGTTTGCTGGTCAAGACGCCGTTGCTCATATTGCCCAGTACGTCCCGCAGCTCCGTCACCACATCTTTTAAAATCTCGATAACGGTATTGATGCTTTGTTTACTGACGTTAAACGACCCTTTATACTCTTTGGTAATAAGGGCGTCAAAATCCCCCTCCTTGAGCTTTAGTAAGGAGCCGTTGATATCATTGAGCGTCCCTTCAACCGTATCGGCGAAACCGTTGATCGCTTCTTTGAGGTCCAAAAACCCCCCTTCGTACGCCGCGGTGATGCGCCGGGTAAAATCCCCCTGCCCCATCTGTTTGATGTTGCCGTTGACGTCCTGTATCAGCGTATCGACCTTTTGCAGGGTTTTATTCGTCGCGTTGTGGATATTTTGAAAATCCCCCCGATACTTCTCTATATCCAGGCGCAGCTCCAACTCTCCGCGCTCGATGGCGGCACTGGCGAGGTCCCCGTCTTTGACCACCTCCTGCAGCGTTTCACCCAGTTCGTTGGTGATCGTCTTAAAATGGTTGAGCGTCCCGACGTAATCGTTGGTAATGCGCGCGCTCATATCCCCCGAGCTGTAGCGATCGACCGTCTGGCCCAGCTCCCTGAAGGCCCCGACGATCAAATCTGTACTGGCGTTATAGCACCCCGCGATATCGGCGTACCCTTCCCCCAAGTCGTCGGTACTGATCCGCTGGTCAAGATCGCCTTTGGATACGCTTTCATCCATCGCCTTGGCCCGGTTGCCCAGATGCTGCATCTGCTGCTGGATGGCATTGATATATTTACACATCTTGCCGTATTGGCCGTTCTCTTCGAAGAAGGTGGTATCAAACCGTCCCTTGGCCATCTCCTTCAACGCACTTTCCATCTCCATGAGTACTTTTTCACTGTTTTCCATACCTTACTCCTTGCAACTGTCTACTAATTTTCCAAGCTCCGTAAAAAGGGACCTTGAATGCTCGTTTAGGCGGGTTTTAAGCGCACCTTTTGCTTTGCTGTCGTTTGCCGAACCCTCTGCGTAGCTACCAAGCAGCGTGCAGACGGCATCGTGGTGTGATCGTACATCTTCAAAGATAGCCTCCTTTGTAAAGTTTTCCTCCCTGGTCGCCTCCAGCCACTTGCCAAACTCGCTTTGACACGGATCCGAGGTTCCGCTCTCTCGTAGCTGCCGCTGGATAAACAGCGTATACAAGATGCGGTGGCGGTCACGATCCAAAGAGAGCAGTACGGGATTCGCGACGCTTTTGCCCTCTGAGAGGCGATCCACAAAGTGGTCGTAGCTTAATTTTCTTTTGTCCAAAAACCCGTTGAGATACGCTACCGACCGCTCCATACCCTTTTGCTTTTCTACGCTCAGCAGCGTTTTGTAAAAATCTTCGATAAACTCCTTGGCAAAGGGGTGGATCACCTTTCTATAGGAGGTATACTGCGTAACCTTTCCCCCCTGCACGATCGGCGTCACATAGGCTTTCACCCAGTAAAAAAAGCCCTCTTTGGAGCGGTTTTTCACAAAGGCGTAGATACTTTTGCCCGCCTGCAGCCGCTGCCACAGCAGATAAAATATCGCGGCGGGCATCTCCTCGTGACGAATGATGTTGTGGGGTTTGCCCAACAGTTCGCTGCGCTCATAACCCGCCGCTTGACAAAAAGCGTCGTTGGCATAGAGAATATGCCCTTGCAGATCTGTCGTGCTGACGATCATATCGCGGTTGTCCAATTCGATCTCGTTCCCGTTTCTACGCATAGCTCAGCCTTTGTTCCATTTTGTATTCGATCAGTTTCGGAATATCGAAAATGAGCGCAACTTCCCCGTTGCCCAGAATCGAACCGCCGCTGATACCGGGGACCTGTTCAAAAACGGCTCCGAGGGATTTGATCACCGTCTGCTGCTCGCCGAAAAGTTCATCCACGAGCAGCCCTACGGCCTGGGTACCGTAACGCACCACGACGATATTTTCCCTAACCTCCTCCCCGTTTGAAGCGATCTCTTGGTCCCTGTCGTGAAAAAAGCGCTTGATATTTAAAAGCGGCAGGATTTCGCCGCGGACGCTGATGGTGTTTTCCGAATCCACGCCGCTTTGAATCTCCTCGTTATACTCCAAACACTCCACGATCATCTCAAGGGGAATGATATACTTCGCCTGTCCCGCCTGTACCAAAAAACCGTCGATGATCGCCAACGTCAAGGGAAGCCGTACGGTGATCTTGCTGCCTTTTCCCCTGGCCGAATCCACGTCTATGGTGCCGCGAAGATCGTCGATGTTGCGTTTGACCACATCCATACCCACGCCCCGGCCGGAAAGGTCCGACACCTCCTTGGCCGTAGAGAGTCCCGCGGCAAAGATCAATTTATAAATCTCCCTGTCGCCGAGGGTATGGTCCCGTTCCAAAATACCGTTGTCGATCGCTTTTTTCTCCACCGCGTCACGATCGATCCCCGCTCCGTCATCTTCGAGTTCGATGATGATGCTGCCCGCGTCGGGATACGCCCGCAGCCAAACCTTGCCCTTTCGGGGTTTTCCCAATTCTTCCCGTTTTTGGGGAGACTCGACCCCGTGATCGATGGCGTTTCGGATCATATGGGTCAAAGGGTCGCTGAGCTTCTCGATGACGCTTTTGTCCAACTCCGTATCTTCGCCTTCGATGATAAAATCGATCTCTTTTCCCATTTTGGAAGCGGTATCGTTGACAATTCGCCGGTATTTGATAAAGGAGTCTTTAACCTGCACCATACGGATATTCATCACCCCGTCACGCACCTCCTCAAGGAGGGAACTCATCTCCGAACTCATCTCTTCCAGGCTTTCATTTTCCCTGGAAGATGCGTATTCCGCGATCTGGGCGTTTTTGATCACCATTTCGCTCATCTTATTCAACAAGCCGTCGATTTTGAGCGAATCCACCCGCAAAGAGAAGCTTTTTTTCCTCTCCTTCCCTCCCTTTCGGGAAGTTTTTGCGGCGGCTTTGGAGCCCTCGTCGCGCTCTTTTGAAGCCTCTTTGGCGGGAGACAACTCCTCCGCCCCGTAGTGGCCGTTTTCCACCAGCAGCGTCTCAAGGTCCTCGTGGCGTCCCAGCAACTCCCGCAACCGCTCCTTATCGTCATGGGCGAAAACGGCAAGTTCTACGTCATCCTCTACAAATTCAAAAATCTCTTCGATCTCCTGCTTTGACTGCAGGGAGTCATACTCAATTTCAAAACCGATATAAAGCTGTCTGGGGTCCATCTCCGAGAGGGGAGGAAGGGAGTCGGTTACGGGGGTGATACGGGTGATTGTCCCCTGTTTGTTAAAAAAACGTAAAATAGAAAGCACATCCATCCCCGAATGAAAAAACTCCCTGTCAAAACGGACGGAAACGTGCCATAGATGACCTTCGGAGCGCTCCGGGTCTGCTTCCGGGGTCGCAGTTTCACCCGCACCCGGAGGCGCTTGTCCTCCCATATACTCCTGCATACTCTGCCTGAGCTTCTCCCCGGCTTCTTGCAAGGCGGAAGGGATCGGTTCGTTTTGTACCAGATGCTCTACCATCGCCTCGGTATGATCTTTCACCTGCATATACAGCGTCCCCAACCCGGAATCGAAAGCGATCTTGCCGTTGCGGACCTCGTCCAAAAGGTTTTCCGCGGTGTGGGTAAAGCGAACCACCTGGTCAAAATCAAACATCCCGGCGGTCCCTTTGATCGTATGCATGGCCCGAAAGATCTCTCCGATGGTCTCCTGGTCCGCCGTTCCGTCCGCGGCATCAAGCAGAGCCGACTCCATGCGCTGGAGCTGATCGGAGGTATCTTCGTAAAACAGTTGCAACTCTTCATCCATCATCCACCTCCATCTGCGTATCAAGTCCCGTCAGCAGCAGGTTTTGCTCCACGGCTTCGGGAAGGTTGCGTAAAGAAAACCGTTTCCCCTGCCGGTGTGCCTGCTTCGCCGCTGCCGTCAAAAGCTGTAAACCGCATAGATCACACTCTTGCACTTCGGAAAGATCAAGCTGCAGCTGCGGGGCAGCTTCCACTTCCCACAGCAGCTCCTTTTGCAAAGCATCCGCATTTTCCACAGTCATATTTTTTATATTTAGCTTAACCATAACAATTACCCCAGAAGTTTCTCTAATGCCATGAGAAATTTGTCTTTATTAAAGGGTTTCAGCAGCCATGCCTTAACTCCCAGCGCCTTTCCCCTGGCCTTGAGTTCGGGATTGTTTTCCGTCGTAAGCATCACTATGGGCAGAAACTCGTAACGCGGATCCGCTTTGACCCGTTCTACCATGCTTAATCCGTCCATTACCGGCATATTGATATCGCAAAACACCAGATCGACACGCTCACTTTCGAGCTGCTGCAGGCCCTCCTGTCCGTTTGTGGCGCTTACTACGTCGTAGCCGGCGCCACTGGCGGCTTTTTGAGCAACGGACCTGATCAGGGAGGAGTCATCTACAATCATCACCCTTTTAGCCATCTTTTCTCCTTTATCGCATCGGCACTTTCTCCCCCGCTGGCGTGCGGAGAAAAATAAGATATTTCTTCAGCTTAAAATTGAATATTTTTTTTACTTATGCATAAAGATTGTATATCATTGAAGTTTAATATTCTCTTAAAATGAGAATATTATACGCTATTTCGGAGTATTTCATATGCTATAATGAATAAAGGCATATTGAAAGAAGGGGGAAATACTTGAGAGTTTATGAAAAGATCAACCTTTTGCTCAGGGAGCGTAAGCTACTGAAAAAAGATTTTGTCAAAATGCTGCTGGATCTGGAACCCCTGCTGCAAAGCACCGGCAACACGCCTTCGGAAAAAACGGTTTACAAATACCTCAACGGTACGGTCAACATCCCCATAGAGCTTGTCCCCTACATAGCCGAAGCCCTGGATATTCCCGAACAGAACCTTTTTGACGACAGTATGAAAATGAAGTTGAAATTCTGTGAAGAGATCGTCAAAAACGCCGATGCCGAAGAGATCAACTATATCAATAAACTGATCACGACAAAGCTCTTGGAAAACTCCCACAACCTGGAAAAAAAGCTGGATCTTCACGATACCCAGATACAAAAGCTGCTGCACCTGCTGCCCTTTGCTCCCAAATCGATGGTCGATCACTTCATCGTACAGCTAAAAAAGATCAAAGAAACCGTTTTGAGTATGCAGCAGTAGCCTTTACAGTATAATAGCACCCAAGTTTTGCCAAAGGCTTTGATACGATGCATCATCTGAGTATATTCGGCACCGCCAGCGATGCCGGAAAATCCACCGTTTCTTTTTTAATCGCGAAATTTCTGCAAGAGCGCGGCTACCGCACCGCTCCCTTTAAAGCCCAGAACGTATCGAACAACGCGCAGGTCACCTCCGAACACAGGGAGTTGGCTATGGCGCAGTATTTTCAGGCACAGGTACTAAAGATCCCGCCCAGTGCGCATATGAACCCCGTTTTACTCAAATCCGGCTCCCGCGACGGAGCCAGCAGCGTCATTGTCCGGGGAGAAGCCGCGACAACGCAAAGCGTGCGGGATTATTACCGGGATCTGGAGAAACTCAAACCGGTGGTGGAGGAGTCCTTTTTGTATTTGGCAAAGCGTTACGACTGTTTGGTGTGCGAAGGGGCGGGCAGCCCGGTGGAGCTGAACCTTATGGAGAAGGATCTGGCCAACCTCTACACCGCAGAGCGTTTTGGCAACAGGATCGTTCTCGTCGCCGACATCGAAAAAGGGGGCGTGTTTGCTTCCATCTACGGCACTTTGGAGCTACTGCCAAAACCCCTGCGCAAAAATCTGCTGGGGGTCGTGATCAATAAGTTCCGCGGTGACCGCTCCCTTTTTGACGAGGGGGTCGATATCATAACGCAGCGCTTTAAACTGCCCGTTTTAGGTGTTTTGCCCTACCGTCCCTTTGCTCTGGGTTTTGAGGACAGCCAAAGTTTGTACAACTATGCCCAAGCCCCCGGCGCGCCGATCAAGATCGGTGTAATCGCCTATCCGCATATGAGCAATTACAACGATTTTGAGCCTCTGATTATGGACCCCTCCATACAGGTGGACTTTATCCAAAGCAACCTTGAACGCTACGACGCACTGATCCTTCCGGGCAGTAAACGGGTGATCGAGGATCTGCGCTGGGTCAAAGGCTCAGGCTTGCACAAAATCTTGCGGGCATGGGAGAAGCCGCTGCTTGGTATCTGCGGCGGATACCAGATGCTTTTTTCCGCACTTAGCGATCCCTACGGCGTAGAAAACAGCGCCGGAAGTCGTGAACGGGGGCTCGGACTGCTCCGGGGCGAAGTACGTTTTGCCCGCAAAAAACGGCTCTACAGGGGGGAGTTTTCGCAATTCGGCATGAAGATCGGGGGCTTTGAGATGCGCCACGGAGAGGTGGACTTGGGCTGTGAACATACGCAAAAGGGAGCGCTTTGGGGTACCTTCATCCACACCCTTTTTGAAAACGACAACTTCCGTACCCGCTACCTGCAAACCATCGATCCCGCCTATGGGGGATTTGATTTCCAAAAACGCAAAGAAGAAAAGATCGCTACCTTTTGCGACGCCATGCGTCCTTATTTCGACCTGGATACGATTGAAAAGGGCTTGCGGTGAGCGTTGCGCTTTTTGCCTACCTGATCGACCGGCTCTTCGGGGAGTTTGCTTTTCTCAAACATCCCGTAGCGCTGATGGGGGATTATATCGCCTTTTTCGAACGCAGATGGTACCGGGATACGATCCTTCGCGGAGCCCTGCTTTGCGGCTCGCTGCTGCTTATTTGTTACGCTATTGCGGCGGTGATTACGCATCTTGTCACCCACCCGCTGCTTTTGGGGGCGATCGCTTCGACGGGACTGGCTTCAAAAATGCTCTATGACAGCGTCAGAGGCGTAATCGACCGGCCCCACACGATCAGATACCTTGTCAGCAGGGATACCGGGGCGCTCACCCCCTCCCAGATCAACCAAGCGGCCGTAGAAACCTATGCGGAGAACCTTTCAGACGGAGTGATCGCTCCGCTTTTTTATCTTCTGCTTTTCGGGCTGGAGGGGTTGTTTTTGTATAAAGCCGTCAATACGATGGATTCGATGATCGGTTACCGTACGCCCCGATATGATCGCTTTGGCAAATGCGCGGCAAGGCTGGATGATTTGAGCAACTACCTGCCCGCACGCATCACCGCCTTGCTTATTATCCTGCTTTTTGCCAGCAGACGCGCCCTGGGCGGCTGGCGGCAGGGGGCGAAGCATCAAAGCTTGAATGCGGGATACCCCATCAACGCCATGGCCCGGGCACTGGGAGTCCGGCTGGGCGGCCCCGTCCCCTACTTCGGCAAACTCAAAGCCAAACCCGTTTTTGCCGCTGACGGGGAGGAAGCGAGCTCCGCCCATATCCGCGCGGCCCTGCGCCTGCAGCCGCGGTTGGACCTGTTGCTGCTGTCGCTGCTTCTTTATAGCAGCTTTGTGGGTTCCGCGTAGAAAAAGCCCTGTGCATAATCGATCCCGAGTTCTTCGATTATCCGGGCGACCTGGGCGTTGTGCACAAACTCCGCGACCGTTTCAATCCCCGCTTCCTTGGCAAAAGCCACGATCGTTTTAACAATCATTTTTGAATTGTTATCCTCATGGATATGCTTGATCAGCGAACCGTCGATCTTGAGGTAATCCACTTTCAAATTGATCAAATGGTCAAAATTGGAGTATCCGCTGCCAAAATCGTCGATGGCGATCTTACAGCCGAACGCTTTGACCGTATCGATAAAGTTTTGCAAAATATTGTAGTTTTCTATCTGCTCGCTTTCAACGATTTCGAAGGTCAGTTTGGGGGCAAGATCACTGTTTTGGCGTACCAGGTTGTAGATAAAGTGGGCATTTTGCGCTTCGAGAATATCCTCGATGGAGATATTGACCGCCACCTCGATATCCAGTTTGCGCATGGTATCGATCGATTTGACCAGCATGATATGCGACAGGGCGTTGTAAAGCTTGACCTTTTTGGCGATATCGAGGAAGAAGAAGGGGCTCAGGCACCGGTCCTCCTCCTCTAAGCGCACCAACGCTTCATAGCGCACCGTAGCGTGGGTCTGCGTATCCGTAATCCCCTGAAAATAGGGTGTGATGCCATCGTTTTCGATCGCTTCCTTGACCCGCTGCACCATTTTGACGTTCTCTTTGACTTCCCGGGGATTGTTCATCTCTTCGGTAAAGAACTTCACCTTTTTCCCGAAGGTGCTGTGCAGCGCCTTGACACACAGCTGCGCGTTAAGCAGATGCGGCGAAACGGTAGAAACCCCTACGTTGACCACGACCGGAATATCGATATCTTTATAGTGGATAGGCGTATTTTCCACGATATAGATCACATCCTTGGCTACGCGATCGAGAAACTCCTCATCCCTGCCGTGCATCACCAGGGCAAACTCATCCGCCCCGATACGGTAAAGCTCCATCTGTTGATGGCTCTGGGCGTAAACGTTTAAAATCTCCGCGACCTTTTTGAGGGTGTGATCGCCCGCGTCCATACCGAAAATGTTGTTTACGGTGCTAAAATCGATCAGATCGATCAGCATAAACTGCATATCTTTGATGTTTTTCGTACTCTGATAATACGCCGTACGGTTGGGCAAGCCGGTCAAAAGATCGGTCTTCGTGGAGTGTTAGTACTCCTTTTGCAAACGCATAATCGTATGTTTTTCACGCTCGGTTTCAAAAATGAAGTATAAAATCACCGCCAGGCCGAGGATGGAGAACAGGACGATCAAAAACACTTGTATATTCAGGTTTTTACGCACGTGGGCACTGTTTTTCACATACGCCGCGATGGTTTCGTCCACCAGCTTCTGCTCCCTGTCGCTGACGCTTTGGGCGATGGTTTTAATATACTCGGGCAGCTGCTTTAACAGCGTATCGGTATGAACCTGCAGCAACTTATGGAAAAGCTTTTTCTCCTTTTGTTCAAAACTGTACCCTTTCAAAACCTTTGCCAGCTCCCGGGCCCGCTGCTGGTCATATTCCAGCGTATTTTTCACCTGATAAAAGTAATTAAGCAGTTTCATCACGTCCTGACTGTAGCGTTTATCGAAAGGATCAAGCTGATAAATCTGCGAAGAGAGGTAGCTCAGGGAGTTTTTGACCCTGGCGTTTAACTCGAAAAGCTTTTCGGTCAAGGCACGCTTTTGCCTTACCGCATCTTCGAGCTGCTGCAATTTGACGCGGGTTTGGTCATAATAGCGCTTCTCATAGATCGCGGAGCTTTCCAGTACTTTAAACATCTTTTGCAGCGACAAGAACTTCTCGTTGATGCGGTCATTGTTGTAGTATTGGAACAAGATACTCTCTTCCGTGGCGTATTTCAAAGCTTGAAGCGTATCTTTCAAATCGCGCAGCGTGGTCGTGGTGGAGGTATAGTTGCTAAAATAGGTATCGATGGTTTGTTTATAGGTGTAGTTCCAGATAACCAGCGCAATAAATACCACGGCTACGATAGCGATCTTGAGGCTTTTACTCATCGGGCGTCCACGTCGCGGGCAATCTGCCCTCCAGGGTTTTTAAAAAGGCGATAATATGCGCTATCTCCTCTTCGCTTAGAATCGTTCCCAGGTTATGATACCCCATCTTGCGCACCGCTTCGGAGAGGTTTTCCTCACTGCCGTCGTGAAAGTATGGAGCGGTTTGGGTGACGTTGCGCAGCGAGGGGACCTTCAGTACTTTACCCGTGGTATTGTCGTCAAATTTGCGGGGGATGACGACACCAAACTCCTGCAGGGAGTTTCCGCCGAGGTTTTTCCCGTTGTGGCAACTGACGCAACCGTAACTTTTAAAAATCTCCAGCCCCTTTTTCTGTTCGGGCGTCAACGCCTTTTCCCCTTTGAGGTACGCATCGAAAAGCGCGGGCGTCACCAGCGTTTTTTCAAAGGCGACGATCGCGTCTTTGAGCAGTGCGTAAGAGGGTGGTTTGCCGTATACTTTTGCAAAAAGTTCCACATACTCCCGGGAATTTTTCAAGCGCTTTTCGATCAACTCCGCGCTTGATGCCATCTCCACGTCCGAATGGATCGGGCCGTCGAGCTGTTCGTGCAGATCTTTTGCCCGGGCGTCCCAAAACTGATAGAAATTAAATTTCGCGTTAAAGACGCTGGGGGAGTTGAAGGTGCCTTTTGCCCCGTCCACACCGTCGGAAACGGGTTTTCTTTCCGCCCCGTAAACGTTGTGGCAGGAGAAACAGGAGAGGGTTTTGTCCTTGGAGAGCAAAGGATCGTAAAAAAGTTTTTGCCTCAGGCGGACCTTGGCTTTGTCGTAGGTCTGAACCTCTTCAATGGGTGCAAATACCTCTGTAGCATATACAAAGGCGCAAAAAAGCAAAAGCATAACTCCGATACGCACAAACATCCTTAGCAATATGATTTAATCATTATATATTAAAATTGTTTGCATTAAAATTAACTCGGTGACAACAATGCAAAACCCGTACATATCTCCGCTAAGCCCTCCGAATCTGCTTTGCAGCCATCGAGCCGCCAGATACGTACCCGCCAGCGCCGCCGCAAGTAGCAGCATAAACACTCCGAAGGGGACAACCATCAGCAGCGGCAGCAAAAACGCGCCCCCCAAAAGCCAGACGAAAGGTCGCAGGTGCCCCTGTAGCGCGGCTCCCATCCCCCTGGAGACGGAGGGAAAGCCTCCGATGGCAAGCAGCACCGCGAAGCGGCTCATTCCGGCCACTGCGGGAAAATAGTACGGGGGTATCTGCACAAACGCCCCATACCCCAGCACCAGCACAATAACCGTATAGATCATCCCCATCGCCCCGATGCGGGGATCTTTCATCACCTCCGCGTCGTTTGCGTAGATCCCATCGACCGTATCGGCGAACCCATCGTAATGCAGTGCTCCGGTAGCGGCTATATAGAAGCTAAACGCCGCCGTCGCCGCATAGAGGTCTAAAAAGGGCAGCCAGTAACACAGCGCCGCGGCCGCCGTTCCCAGAATCACCCCCACAAGCGGGTAGCTAAGCAGTGCATAAGGGGTGTAGCGCCGCTTGTAAACGCCGTGTTTAAACAGCGCTATCGCCGTTAACATCTGCCAGGCGATCACAAACCCGCGACAAAACATCCTGAGGCCGTGGCCCACTTTTTTTCTCTTCATGCTATAATTGTACCATGATTACGTTTTTTCTCATCGCCCTGACCCTGGCACTGGTCCCCGGCCCCGACAATATCTATGTTTTAACCCAATCGATCCAGCGCGATAAAACGGCGGGATTGACGATCACTGCGGGATTGTGCAGCGGTTTGCTGCTCCACACCGTCGCCGCCGCTTTGGGGGTTTCTATCTTTTTTCACGCCAACCCCACGGCTTTTTCCGTACTACGGCTGCTTGGTTCGCTTTATCTGCTCTATCTCGCCGTTACGATCCTCAAGGAGGCTCCGGTCAAAGCCGGCGGAGGCAAAATGGAGAAAAAGGCCCTTGGCAAGTTGTATCTGAAGGGGATCGTGATGAATTTGACCAATCCGAAGATTTTGCTGTTTTTTCTTGCTTTTTTACCGCAGTTTGTCCATAGCGATCAAAACCCCTTTACGCAAACGCTGCTTTTGGGCACGCTTTTTATCCTCGCGACGGGGCTGATCTTTGGCTCGATCGCCCTCGCGGCAGGGGCGATCAAGCCGCTGTTTCGCTCGGTACGCTTTGTACGCGTGATGAATTTTTTAACCGCCGCCATCTTTGTGATTTTGGCCGTCAAACTCCTCAGCGCGGACTTGGCGTGATTTAGCGGGGTTCTTTGACCAAAGCGTCGAGCAGTTCAAAGAGTTGGTCACTGCCCTCTTCCATCTTTTCAAAATTATGCAATAACGCATCTTTATGCTGCAAAGGGTCGCCTTTGGAAACGTATTTCATATTTTCCATCGTATACTCGTGCACTTTGTTGTGGGCTTCTTCGATCTTTTTGTAGGTTCCCAAGCGGCCGAACCGCTCCTTTCCTTCACCGTAGAACCACTGCCCCAATTCACAGTTTTTCGGATCGGAAAAGTCCATCAACTCATCTTCGTTGAGCACCGAAGAGTACGCGGTGGTTTTAAAGACGATATGATCGATCTTCATCAGGGTCAGGGTGTTGATATCCTCCACCTGTTTGGAGAGTTTGGCGTTTTCGACCGCGCCTTCGTTAAAGCTGTTCAGCGAAGCTTCAAACTCCTCCACGTCCTCCTCCGCGCTCATAGCGATCTTTTTGATCTCTTCGGAGTTGGCCTGGATCCCCGTCGTCTCCTGCTGCAGGGTTTGCATGGTGATCGAAATCTCCGCGGTCGCCTTTTGGGTCTTTTCCGCCAATTTACGCACTTCGTCCGCCACAACGGCGAAGCCCCGGCCGTGTTCCCCCGCACGCGCCGCTTCTATGGCTGCGTTGAGGGCAAGCAGATTGGTTTGATCGGCGATATCTTTGATCATATTCACCACCGACGTGATCTCCCCCGTACGCTCCCCCAAGGAGTTGATGGCGTCGTTGGTATTGGCGATCAACTCGGCAAGATCTTTGATGGAGTGGTTAAGGTTTTTCGTCGTCTCCAGACTTTTCGTGGAGCGGTCGGCGGTTTCCTCGGAGGATTCGGTAATTTCGGTGATATTTTCCAGTGTGCCTTCGATCGCTTCCTGAACGCGGTGCAAACTTCCCTGGATCCCGCCGCCAAGCTTGTTAAACTTCTCCGACAGTTCCCCTTTTTGCTTGGTTTTTTCACCGCTGATGACGCCCTGAACCCCCTTGGCCACATATTCGGCACTTTCATGGAAGGTTCCCTTTAAGCCCTGGGACTGGATATTTCGATGGGTCACCCCCTCACTGGCTTTTGTGATAGAGGTTTGGGTTTCACGCATGAAAGCTTCCATCTGGTCGATAATATCGTTCACGGCCCACGCTACTTGACTGAGCGGATCGCTGCTGTTGATTCTGGTGACCCTTTTTTCAAGCTTTCCCTCCCGGGCATCCAATACAACCTGCAGCAATTTTTCATACAACTCTTTATCGCAATTGACTTTGCTCGCATCACTAAAAATAGCCATTATCTCCCTTTATGTACGGTATCCGAACGCTTGCCGTACGGACAATTTAAAAAGTATATCATGTATGCAGTTAGTTTTTTCTTTCGGTACCTTCTATCGCGAAAGATTGAAGCATATTATAAGAGTACATAATACTTAAACTTTTTTAAGCACCACAGGGTAGTATCCGCCTTTAAACGGAGATTACCCCTTCGCGACTTTACCGTTCTCAGGTCTGTTTTAACGCTTTTTAGCTATTATATAGCATTATAAAACAACTCCAAAAACGTAAAGAAAACAGGATGACAGTCAATATCGATTTAAAAGATGCGAACTACCCCATTATTATCGACGATCTGCCCCGTATGAGCTTTGAGAAAAAGGTTGCGATCGTCACCAATCCCAAAGTCGCGGGTCTGTGCCTTTCCAAGGTATTAGAGCGCCTGGAGGCAAAAGAGGTGTATATCATCACCGTCAACGACGGCGAACACTATAAAAACCTGCAAACGGTGGAATCGATTTTGGACAAAATGTTTGACCACCGCATGGATAGAAACTCCATGCTCATAGCTCTTGGCGGCGGCGTGGTCGGCGACATCACCGGCTTCAGCGCTTCGATCTTCCAGCGCGGCATCGAATTCGTCCAGATCCCCACCACCCTGCTTTCACAGGTGGATGCCAGCGTGGGCGGTAAAACGGGGGTCAATAACCGCTTCGGCAAAAATCTCGTGGGAGCGTTTCACCAGCCAAGCGCGGTCTATATCGATACGCAGTTTCTGCACACCCTGCCCAAGCGTGAATTCAGCGCAGGGGTTGCCGAGATCGTCAAAATGGCGGTGATGTTTGACGCCGACTTTTTCGATTGGCTTGAAAGTGTCGATCTACATGATGAAAACAGTTTGAAAAAGGCGATTCTGCGCTCCGTGGAGCTCAAAGCCCAAGTGGTGGGCGAGGATGAGAAAGAAAAGGGGATCCGCGCGGTGCTTAATTACGGCCACACCTACGGCCACGTCATCGAAAACCAGACCGGTTACGGCACCTACCTGCACGGCGAAGCGGTGGGTATCGGTATGGTCATGGCAAACCACCTGGCGATGAGTATGGAGCTTTTAAATCCGGAGGAAAACTGCCGCATCAAAGCCCTGCTTGAACGCTACGGTATCCCCGTCACTTACGCAATCGAGGATTTGGAAGGGTTTTACGACCACTTCTTTCTGGATAAAAAAAGCCAGGAGAATGTTATCAAGTTTATTTTGCCCAGAGGTATCGGCAAACACGAAATCGTCTCCGGCGTGGAGAAAAAGATCGTTATCAACGCTATGGAAAGCTTCTTAAAGGGATAATATTTGGCACGAATCGTAGTTTTATTGACCTTTGTGGGCTCTTTGCTGCTGGCGGAGAACAATATCAGCAGCGAGCGTTTTGAAGAGCTCAAATCGCAAAACAGCTCCATCAGCGAAGAGTTGGACGATGACAACATCTATAGAAAAATCTACAGCAACTACCAAACCTTCAATTCCCTCAAAGCTAAACTGGAGCGAGTAACCAAGGAGTTGGGCAAAACCAAAAAATCCTCCGGGAAATATGACGATTTGATCGAGCAGCAGGAGTTGCTGCAAAGCCAGATCGCGCTTTTAAAAGAGTATGAAAAGAACCCCTTTAAAAAGGTGATGCAGCCCAAAAAGGTCCAAAACGACCTGACCGTGGACAACCCCTTCGCCATCGTGGCGGCATTTTCCTACCTCAAGCAGATGACCAGCGACAAGGAGGATTACCTCTCCAAGTTTGAAAACCTGCAGGAGTTGGTGGCAAAGCTGAAACAAAAGCGCGATATCCTGGAGCAGCTGGTCAATAAGGATCCCCGGTATGAAGCCAGGATCACCAAGCTCAACGACGAGATCAACACCTATGAGCAGTTGCTCAAAACTTACAACATCACCAAAGATGTGTATCTCAAAGAGATTACCGAGCGTAAGATCGAGATCGAACAGGAGATCGAGAAGGAGCTGGAGCGGCTTTTCATCCTGCTGGCGATCCTGTTTGTTCTGTTTGTGTTCGTTTTTCTCTCCAAATTCGGGGTTAAAAAGTATATCAGCGACAACGAGCGCTACTATCTGGCCAATAAAACGATCAATCTGACCTTTGTTACCATCGCCATCTTGATCATCGCTTTTCGCTATATCGAAAACGTTTCCTATATCGTCACCTTTTTAGGGTTTGCCTCCGCGGGTATCGCCATCGCGATGAAAGACTGGTTCATGAGCGTCATCGGCTGGATCGTTATCGTTTTCGGCGGATCGGTACACGTGGGGGATCGGATCAAGGTACGGAAGGACGGACTGGTCTACGTGGGCGACGTGATCGACATCTCCCTTTTTCGGATGACGGTACATGAGGATATCACCCTGACGACCTATATGGAAAACCGCCGTTCCGGACGGATCGTCTTTGTCCCCAACCACTACATCTTCACCTCCCTGATCGCCAACTATTCACACTCGGGGATGAAAACGGTATGGGACGGGATCGATTTTACCATCACCTTTGACTCCAACATCGCCAAATCCAGTATGATCGCCAAGGATATCGCCAAAAAATACGCCAAGGGCTACACCAACATCACCCGTACCCAGCTCAACCGCCTGCGTTCAAAATACAGCCTCAAAAACACCAACGTCGAACCGCGGGTTTTTTCCTTTATCGAAGCCAACGGGGTACGTATCAGCGTATGGTATATGACCAACGCCTTTGCCACGCTCACGCTGCGCAGCAACATCAGCGCCGAGATCGTCGAAGCGGTACAAAGGGAAGATGATATCACCCTTGCATACCCCACCCAGTCTATCTACCTGGACAAAGATGTGCGTAAACCCGACGACGCCATCGAGATCGGGGAAAACAACCGGGGCGTTATCGTATGAGCACACAGCGCAAACCCGGGGTCTTTTTCAAAACCTTCGGCTGCCGTACCAACCAGTTCGATACGCAGGTGATGATGGCCAATCTGCGTGATTTTGCCGTCGTCCACGATGAGAGCGAAGCGGACTTCGTGGTGATCAACTCCTGCACCGTCACCAACGCCGCCGACAGCAGCGCGCGCAACTATATCAACCAGGTCAAGAAAAAAAGCGACGCCAAGATCGTTTTCGCCGGCTGCGGCGCCATCAGCAAGGGCAAGGAACTGTTTGAACAAAACAGGGTTTTCTCCGTTTTCGGCCACAGCCAGAAACAAAACCTCAACGCCATTTTAAAGCAATCTAGCCCCACCTTCGACCTGGGCGATCTCAAACAGATCGATGATACGGTCGTGGAGGATTTTATCGGCAAGAGCCGCGCGTTTATCAAGATCCAGGAGGGGTGCGATTTTGAGTGCAGTTACTGCATCATCCCCAGCGTCCGAGGCGCAGCCAGAAGCCACAAGCCCCAAACGATCCTGCGACAGATCGAAAAACTGGCCCGAAACGGCTACGGGGAGTTTATCCTCACCGGTACCAACGTGGGCAGCTTCGGCAAAGATATCGACTATCCCCTCTCCTTGCTTTTACAAAACATTTCACGTATCAAGGGGGTCAAACGGGTACGTCTGGGCAGCTTGGAACCAAGCCAGATCGATGACGCGTTTATGGAGCTTTTAGATGAGCCGTGGATGGCGAAGCATCTGCATATCGCTTTGCAGCACACCAGCGACGAAATGCTGCGTATCATGCGGCGGCGCAACCGTTTCGAAAAGGATTTGGCTCTGTTTGAACGCATCGCCGATCGCGGCTACGCCCTGGGGACCGACTTTATCGCCGGCCACCCCGGCGAAAGCGAAAAGCTGTGGCAAGAAGCGATGCAAAACGCGCAGATGTTGCCGCTGACGCATATCCACTGCTTTACCTACTCCAAACGCGACAACACCGCCTCCGCGGCGATGAAAGAGGAGGTGCGCGGCGATGTGGCAAAGGCCAGGCGCGCGGAGCTGGTAGAGTTGATCAAAGCAAAAAACTACGATTTCCGCAAGCGGTGTACAACCCCGCTGCAGGTGCTGGTCGAGAGTGAGAAGGAGGGGATTTTCACCGGTTACGACCAATACTTCAACCCCCTGAAAATCAGATCAAACAAAGATCTCAAACACTGCTGGATCGAGGTAGACGATGTTCAACGAGAAAAAAACGCAAACTTCAAAACGCTCTAAAATCTTTATCGGCATACTGGCGGCGCTGCTGCTGGCTTTGCTGGCCTTTGCCTACGTACGTAACAAAGCCGAAGTGATCACCGCCGCAAAAGCGCAGCACCTCATCGCCAACAAGTTCATCGAAAAAGCGGTGATTGAGGATCATTACCTCTACCTCTACGTCGAGGGAAATAAATACAAGATCGCCAAAGAAGCCCTTGATCTGCAGGATCTGTACAGCCAGACCCCCGTAACTATTCAGGAGGATCGGGGCTACCTGCTGGATCTGTTTTTGGTCTTTGTCATCATCGGCGCGCTGGTGCTGCTGGGCAGATCGCTGAAAAAGGACCGCGACAAACAGGTCAGCAACCTGGAAAAGAAACTCCAGCCCGCCAACCCCTTTGAGCAATCGGCCAAGATCATCCCCCAAAGAAGCGACGTGCGCTTTAGCGACGTGGCGGGGATCGATGAAGTCAAAGAGGAGCTTGAGGAGATCATCGAGTTTTTGAAACACCCCAAAAAGTTTCAAAGCTTCGGTATCCGTATGCCCCGGGGCGTTTTGCTCGTGGGGCCTCCGGGTGTGGGCAAAACGATGATCGCCAAAGCGGTGGCGGGGGAAGCGGACGTCCCCTTTTTCTACCAAAGCGGCGCGAGTTTTGTGCATATCTACGTGGGGATGGGCGCTAAACGGGTCAAGGAGCTCTTTGCCAAAGCCAAGCTGATGTCGCCGGCGATCATCTTCATCGACGAGATCGACGCGGTGGGCAAAGCCAGGGGCGGCCAGCGCAACGACGAGCGCGAATCCACGCTCAATCAGCTGCTGACCGAGATGGACGGTTTTGAAGACAACAGCGAAGTGATCGTCATCGCCGCGACCAATAGGATCGAAATGCTCGATGACGCCCTGCTGCGCCCCGGACGTTTTGACCGTCGGGTACACGTCAGTATGCCCAACAGCAAAGAGCGGCAGAAAATCCTGGGGGTTTATCTGGCCAACAAGCCAAACAGCGTGGATCTTGAAGCGGTATCGAAGATGACCATCGGCTTTAGCGGCGCGGCACTTTCTTCGCTGGTCAACGAAGCGGCGATCCACGCGCTCAAACAGGGTAAAAAAGCCATCGGCGACGAAGATATCACCGCGGTCAAGGACAAAGTGATCTCGGGCAAGCGCAAAGTACTCACCCTCAGCGACGAGGAGAAACGGATTCAGGCGACTTATCAGGGGGCGAAAGCGCTGATCGCGTCCTGGTTTGAAGTGCATTATGACAAGATCGGGCTCATCAGCGAACACATCACCGGCGTGGAAAAAGAGATCATCAGCAAAAACGAGATGATGAACCAGATCAAGGTCCACCTTGCGGGAATGGTCGCGACCAAGGAACACTACGGAGAAACCTTCTCCAACGCCGGCAGGGACCTCAAGCATGTCAAAATGATCGTCGCCGATATGTTGGAGCTTTACGGCATGAGCCCCGATTACGGACTGAACCCCCACAAAGCGGAGATGGAGATCATCCACGAGTGCGAAATGGAGCTTAAATCCCTGCTGGTCAAACTCTCCCCGGCACTGCAAAAGGTCATCGAGCGGTTGCTCCAAAGCGAATTCATCACCGCCAAAGACGTCAAGGAGATCGAGCGTGCGGTTCTTTAGCGGCTTCTGCCTGCAGGGCGAGCGCGAACTCTTCGCAGAGTTTTTGCAGCCAAACGATTTCACCGTCGCGGGGTTTAGCTACGGGGCGATCAAAGCGCTGGAGTATACGCTGCAAGCCCCACAGCGCATCGACAGGCTCGTTTTGCTCTCCCCGGCGTATTTTGCGAACAAGGATGCAAAGTTTAAAAAGATGCAGCTGCTTTTTTTCAAAAAAGACCCCGAGAGTTACATCAGGCAGTTTTTGCAAAACGTCGCTTCTCCCTCGGCGCTGGATATGAGCCCCTACCTGCAGCCCCAGGATAGCCGCCAGCTGCATGAACTGCTGCACTACGACTGGCAAAAGCTCGGCGACCTTGATCCAAACCTCACCCTCGAGATCCACCTAGGCGGCAAGGACCGCATCATCGACGCGCACCGGGCCCACGACTTTTTCAAACGGTATGGGGAGAGTTACCTGCATAAAAACCTGGGACATATTTTACACCCTTAGATTATTTTCCAAATTACGCTATACTTCCGCCATGACAAATGAAACTTTTACCACCCTACCCCTAAGCGACGCAATGGTCGCGAACCTAGAGACCCTCGGCTATACGCAGATGACGCCCATCCAGCAAGCTTCGCTTCCGTTGACCCTGCAAGGCTGTGACCTGATCGCAAAAGCCAAAACGGGCAGCGGCAAGACCGCGGCTTTCGGGATCGCGCTTTTGCACAAACTCAACGTCAAGCGCTTCCGCATCCAAACCATGGTGCTGTGCCCCACCCGCGAACTGGCCGATCAGGTCGCCCAGGAGCTGCGGCGGCTGGCGCGCTTTACGCACAATATCAAAATCACCACCCTGTGCGGCGGGACGCCCTACAAACCCCAGGTGCATTCGCTCTCCCACCAGGCCCACATCGTCGTGGGTACGCCCGGGCGCGTTTTGCAGCATTTGAAAGAGGGCTCCTTTTCCCCCAAAGAGATCGACACCCTCGTTTTAGACGAAGCGGATCGGATGCTGGAGATGGGCTTTAGCGAAGATATCCGAACCATCATCGACTTTCTGCCCAAGCAGCGTCAAACGATGCTCTTTTCCGCCACCTACCCCGAAAACATCGAAAAACTCAGCCGCGACATCATGCGTGAGCCCGAATTTATCCGGATCGATACGCAGCATGAAAAGCGCGTCATCGAACAGCACTTTTACCGCGCCAAAGGCTTTGACGAGAAAGCCGATACCGTCATCAAAACCCTGCAGCGCTACGAGCCATCCTCCTGCGTCGTGTTTTGCAACACCAAGCTTGACTGCGACGATCTGGGCGACGATCTGGAGGATCACGGCATCGATACGCTGGTGCTGCACAGCGATTTTGAACAAAAGGAGCGTGACGAATGCCTGACGCTTTTTGCCGGAAAAAGCTACCCCGTTCTGGTCGCCACCGACGTGGCGGCGCGGGGACTGGATATCGACGATATCGAACTGGTGATCAATTTCGACCTGCCCGGGGATTTTGAAGTCTATACCCACCGCATCGGAAGAACGGCCAGAGCGGGCAAAAGCGGCCGCGCCGTCTCCCTTGTCCAGGGCAGACGCGACGAAGCGATGCTGCAGGAAAATATCGATGATCCCGAGATTACGGATGTAAACCATGTGGCGATCCGCGAGGATTTTACCCTGCGCGCGGAGTATACGACCATCTTCATCAACGGCGGCAAAAAGGGCAAGCTGCGCGCGGGTGATATCCTGGGCGCGCTGACCAAGACCGTGGGACTGCACAAGGACGACGTGGGCAAGATCACCGTCTACCCCCACTGCTCCTACGTCGCGGTCAAAAACGGCGTCGCCACGC
Organism: Epsilonproteobacteria bacterium tcs-49; assembly: GCA_002049495.1. Lineage (GTDB taxonomy): Bacteria > Campylobacterota > Campylobacteria > Campylobacterales > Sulfurovaceae > TCS-49. The sequence continues at coordinate 39,697 of LLYS01000007.1, forward strand.
AGGCGCTGCAGGGCTTGAGCCGCAACCGCATCAAGAAAAAGTTTTACAGGGTTTTCAAAAAGTAATCTACCTTGACATAAACTCTCCTACTTAGTTATGATATATTACCGATAACAAAGGAGTGAAGATGCGGCGAATACTCTTTTTTCTACTGTTTCCCCTTCTACTTAGCGCATCTTCGATCACCCATATCAAACTTGACGGGGCCGTTTCCCCCGCAAGCGCGCTTCATCTGCAAAACGCTTTGAAAAGTGCCAAGGCGCAAAACGCTTCCATGCTGCTGATAGAACTCGACACCCCCGGCGGGCTTGCCAGCGCCATGCGCGACATGGTACAAATGATCACCAACTCCCCCGTTCCTATCACCGTTTTCGTCGCTCCGCGCGGCGCGCAGGCGGCAAGCGCGGGCACCTATCTGCTCTACGCCGCCCACATCGCCGCGATGGCGCCGGGGACCAACACCGGCGCCGCCACCCCCGTACAGATGGGCTCCCCCATGCAAGGAGACAAAGCCAAGATGCCCACGACCATGGAAAAGAAGGTCAAAGGCGACGCTTCGGCGTTTTTGCAAAGCTTGGCGCAGATGCGCGACCGCAACGCCACCTGGGCGCGAAAAAGCGTCGAGGAAAGCGTCAGTATTACCGCGCAAAAAGCCCTTGAACTGGGCGTTATCGACCTCATCGCCACGGACAGGGTCCAGCTGCTGCAAAAGCTGCACGGCAAAACCGTCGCGATAAACGGCGGCAGCGTGACCATCGAGACAAAAGGTGCGACGATACACACCTTTCAAAGCGATTGGAAAACCCGGCTGCTGTCTATCATCACCGACCCCAACGTCACCTACATTCTGATGCTTGTGGCGATCTACGGGATCTTTTTTGAGTTGATGAATCCCGGAGCGGTCATCCCCGGCGTCGTGGGCGTCATCAGTGGGGTTTTAGCCCTTTACGCACTAAACGTACTGCCCTTTAACTACGCGGGTCTGCTGCTTATCGCCCTGGGGATTATCTTCATGATAGCCGAAGTGTTCGTCGCGGGCTTTGGCATCCTGGGCATCGGCGGGACGATCGCCTTTGCGGCGGGCTCGATCCTGCTCTTTGACGCGCAGACGCTGGGGCAGGATATCTCCCTGCCCCTTATCATCGCGCTCAGCCTCGTTTCGGCGGGGTTTTTCATCTGGGTGATGCGCCTGGTGCTTGCCTCCAGAGAGCGCAAAGCAGTCACGGGCAAGCAGGAGATGATCGGCAGCCGCGGCACGGTCGTAAAAGCCACCAAAGAGGGCTATCTGATCCACGCCCACGGTGAAACGTGGCACGCCCGCTCCGCGCATAAGCTGCAAAAGGATCAGGAAGTAACGATCACCGATATCGAGGGCTTGACCCTGAGCGTAATCCCAACTAAGGAGTAAATCATGATCTCAATGACCACACTGTATATTATTCTCATCGTTTTGGCAATTCTGGGCGCTTCGATCCGGGTGCTCAAAGAGTATGAAAGGGGCGTCATTTTTACGCTCGGGCGCTTTACGGGCGTCAAGGGTCCGGGGCTGATCATCGTCATCCCCGTTATCCAGCAGATGGAGAAAGTGGAGCTGCGCACCATCGTGCTTGACGTGCCCTCCCAGGACGTGATCAGCCACGACAACGTTTCGGTACACGTCAACGCCGTGGTCTACTTCCGCGTCATCGATCCGGAAAAGGCGATCATCCAGGTGGAGAATTTCCACGCCGCCACTTCCCAGCTGGCGCAAACGACCCTGCGCTCGGTCCTTGGCGGGCATGAGCTCGATGAGATGCTTGCCGAGCGTGAAAAGCTCAACTACGACATTCAGGAGATTTTGGATAAGCAGACCGACGCGTGGGGGATCAAGATTTCAAACGTGGAGATCAAGCATATCGACCTGGATGACAGTATGATCCGAGCCATTGCCAAACAGGCCGAAGCGGAAAGGGAGCGACGGGCGAAAGTGATCAACGCCAAAGGGGAGCTTGAAGCGAGCAAAAACCTACTGGAAGCGGCGGATATCATCAGTAAAAATCCGCAGGGGATCCAGCTGCGCTACCTGCAAACGCTCAGCGATATCTCCAACGACAAGACCAATACGCTGGTCTTTCCTTTTACTTCCGAAATGGGGAAATTTTTCGCCCAGCCTCAGGGGGAGAAATAGCGGCGCGTTTCCTTGACCACCAGGGGTGAGAGCAGTAAGATAGCGATCAGGTTGGGAATCGCCATCAACGCGTTGGCGATATCACACAGCGCCCACACCAGTTCCAGGTGCATGATCGCCCCAAAAGGCAGCAACAAGGCGTAAAAGTGGCGAAAGCGTTTGATGGCATGTTCACCAAACAGATACCCCACGCTTCTGTCACCGTAGTAACTCCACCCGATCACGCTGGAGAAAGAGAAAAACAGCAGCGTCAGCGTTACCGCCGCCTTTCCCAGATCGGGGACGGCGAGGTTGAAGGCGTAGGTGGTCAGCTCCGAACCGGTCTTGCCGCTTTCCCACGCCCCGGTGGTGAGGATCACTAACGCGGTCATGGTGCACACGATCAGCGTATCGATAAAGGGACCGCTCATGGCGACAAGCCCCTCGCGTACCGGCTCGTCGGTCTGCGCGCTTGCGTGGGCGATGGGGGCTGTTCCAAGCCCCGCTTCGTTGCTAAATACGCCTCTTGCGACCCCGAACTGGATCGCCGCCATCACCCCGGCCCCGGCAAAGCCTCCGGTAGCCGCGACGGGATTGAACGCGCCGTGAAAAATCAGCGCAAAAGCGCGGGGCACGGCGTCAAGGTGCATCGCAATAACCGCGAGAGCGCTGAGCACGTAAAAGATAAACATAAAAGGAACCACTTTCGAAGCGATCTGCCCGATCCGCCTGATCCCGCCGACGATCACCGCCCAAACCAGACCGGCGTACACAACCCCCACCGCAAGTTTGACCAAAATGATATTTTCCGGCGTCGCTTCATAGGCAAAAAGATCGCGAAAGGTAAACTCCATGGAATCGGCCACGCTGTTGCTCTCGACCATATTACCCGTACCAAAAGCCGCCAAAATGGTACAGAAGGCGAAAAACTGCGCCATCGGTTTCCACCTTGGTCCCAGCCCCCTTTCTATATAGTACATGGGACCGCCGGAGTACCCGCTGCGGGGGCTATACTCCCGATAAATCAATGCCAGCGTCGCACTGGCGTATTTGGTAGCCATCCCCACTACGGCGGTCACCCACATCCAAAACACCGCCCCGGGACCGCCCAAAGCGATCGCCGTCGCTACCCCGGCGATGTTGCCGTTGCCGATCGTTGCCGAGAGTGCCACCGATAGCGCTTTAAAATGGCTCAACTCCCCCCGGGCCGATTCGCGTTTGTCCGCACCGCTGAAGATACGGATGGAAAGCCAGAGTTTGAAAATCTGGATAAATTTAAGGCGTAGCGTCAAATACAGCCCCGTACCCACGAGTAAAGCGATCGTCAAAGGACCCCATACTACGGCATTGAGCTGTTCGACGATAGCGTAAAACTTTTCCACGGTCCCCTCTTTCGCTGCGGTTGCTACTCCTGCCTATACGCAGATTAGCAACAGATCATAACTGTTTGAAAAGACGGTACATACCCTTTGTATCCTTATCCGCCAATCTATATACTACCGGGTTTTGAAGCAGCGCCCAGAGAAAACTAAACCGCTCTTTCAACCCCTGCAACCGTTGATGAAAATCCCTATGTCCGCTCAACGCACCGTAGCGCTCTATCAAAGCGGGATAATCCACGGCGTACCCCGTACGGGCCACCGAGTTTAAAAACAGCAACAGATCCCGAAACTGCAGATCCGGCAGCGCTATCCCTTGAAAATCCTCCTCAAAATCCACGAGATAAAGCTCTCGCTCTTTGAGCGTAAAGTTTTTGATCTGCGCTCCGCCGTGAAAATGCTGCAGCCCGTGCAGTTTGGCCAGATGTTCCACAGCCCGCTTAAACAGCGCATCGACCCCGCTGCTATCGGTTATCCTGTATTTTACAAGACTGCGAAGGTCCTCTCCGCAATCTACGGTCACCATAAACTCCTCTGTGTACGTAACCACCTCCGGCAGATAGGGGAAATCGGCTTTCAATCGCCGCATTCTTTGGGCTTCATATACAATACTTTGAGCCGGAGACATCTTTTTGACGGGAGCGAGTACGGGGGTTTGCAGCACCTTGTAAACGAGCCGATGCAAAACATTCGATCCGTTCTTCGTAGCTTTTTTTACCCAGTACCACTGCTCGTCATAATGAAAAGGAAAAACATCCGGGGAGCTTTCCAGGACGTTGTAAACGGCGTTTTCTAACTGCTTGTTCATGGCTGTCGGTAGATTCCTCTAGGAGTAGCTTTATAAGATAGTACTATTTACCTACTTAAATTTTTCTTTTATCTTTGTAGTTGCGACTAGCGGTTCCGCGGTGCAATATGGTAAAATACAACTTACCCAAATAGAGATAAAGGATAGTTATGGATACCATAAAAGTGGGCGTCATTACCACTTCCGATCGTGCCAGCGCGGGGATTTACGAAGATATCTCCGGCAAAGCGATCATGGAGACAATCAACGAATATCTACAAAACGATACGGTCTATGAGTACCGCTGCATCAGTGATGACCAACCCATCATCGAAGATACGATCAAAGAGCTTGCGTACAAGCAGGAGTGTACGCTTATCGTCACCACCGGCGGCACCGGGCCGGCCAAGCGTGACGTCACCACCGAAGCTACCGAAGCGGTGTGCGACAAGCTGCTGCCGGGCTTTGGCGAGCAGATGCGCGCGGTGAGTCTGCAATACGTCCCCACGGCGATCCTTTCGCGCCAGAGCGCGGGTATCTGCCACAAATCGCTGGTGATCAACCTGCCGGGCAAGCCTAAATCGATCAAAGAGTGCCTGGACGCGGTTTTTCCCGCGGTACCGTACTGCTGCGATCTGATCGAGGGGGCGTATATGCAAACCGATGAAGACGTGATCAAAGTGTTTCGCCCCAAGGGTAAGTGATGGACGTTTGCGAAACCAAGATCAAAGAGTGCATAGCGCATCTGGAACAGGAGGTGCTGGCCATCCTCAGCGACCCCAAAACCGACAAAGCGCAAAAAAACATCCGCATGAAGCCCCTGACCAGCAAAAAGCAGATCCTGGAAAACGCGGTGGAATCCATGCGTATGGTCGATACGGTAAACAGCCAAGAAAAGGAGTAATATGGATATCGTACAAATCATCATGCTCGTTACCGCAGCGGGCGTTGTATTTATGATCTACAAGCAGATCGACAGCGGCAATTTTCAACAGATCCACAAGGATAAAATGGACAATGCGCAAGCCCCCGACGCGGCGGCGCAAGAGGAGGTCGTAGACGTCGAACCGGTACAGGACGATCCCGCGGCGCAGAAGCAGCAGCGCATCGAGGAGCTGCTGGAAAAAACCGACACCCTTGTAGCCGAAGGGAACTTCAAAGAAGCCAAAAAGAGTATCGAAGCGGCTTTGATCCTGGATGAAAACACCGACAACTATATGCGCCAGGGCTACATCCTCAAAAACCTCGGCGAGTATGAGGAAGCGATAGCATCTTTTGAACAGGTTTTATCCAAGGACGACCAAAACGATATGGCGTATCTTTTCCTTGGGGAGATATATACTATACAAAAGGACTATGAGAAAGCGGCTCAAAATTTTGAAAGTGGTCTGAAAATAGACAATAATTTCGAAAAAACCCATATCGAATACGCTAAAATGCTTTTGGATAGTGGTAATATGGAAAAAGCGATGCAGCATATCGACAAAGCATTGCAGATCGATCCCGATAATGCGGACGCACAACGCATCAAGGGGCAGATCGGGCAAGAAGTCTAAGTGAAGTTTTTGTACACTACAATACGCCAATTTATATAAAGGATGAGAATGAAAAAGATAGAAGCAATAATCAAACCCTTTAAACTCGAAGATGTCAAAGAGGAGCTTATGGCCAACGACATCACGGGTATGACCGTTTCCGAAGTCAAAGGATACGGACGCCAGCAGGGGCACACGGAGATGTACAGAGGTGCCGAATACGTGGTGGAGTTTAACCCAAAAGTCAAGATCGAACTGATCGTAAAAAGCAACCAGGTGGATCTGGTTCTGGAAGTGATCGAAAAAGCAGCCAAAACCGGCAAGATCGGTGACGGTAAAATCTTTGTTTCTCCGGTGGAAAAAATTGTGCGCATCAGAACCGGTGAAGCCGACGAGGACGCCATCTAATGGATCCTCAGATCCTCTATATCGTCGATACCTTTTTTATCCTATTTGCCGCTACGCTCATTATCTTGATGGCCCCGGGCTTTGCGATGCTCGAAGCGGGTCTGGTCCGAACCAAGAACGTTTCTACCGTTTTGACGGGGAACATCATGCTCTACGCCGTGACCTCCATGGTCTTTTTGATCTGGGGATACAACCTGATGTTTGGCGGCGACGGCTTTTTTCTCAACGGTTTCGAAGATGAGGGCTTTAGCAAATACGCCCTTTTTTTCTTCCAGATGGCCTTTGTGAGTAAAACCGTCTCCATCATCAGCGGCGGGGTGAGCGAACGCTCCAAGATTCTGCCCTTTTTACTTCTGGGCATCGTCGTCAGCGGCTTTATCTACCCCATGGTCGGCAGCTGGACCTGGGGCGGAGGCTTTTTGAGCGGTATCCACGATCTGGCGGGATCGACGATCATCCACTCCGTGGGCGGTTGGGTCGTCCTGGCCGCGATCATGGTGATCGGCCCCAGAAAGGGCAAATACGCCAAAGACGGCAAGATCAAACCGATCCCCGCATCCAATATCCCCCTGGTTACGCTGGGGGCGATGCTGCTTTGGATCGGGTGGTTCGGCTTCAACGGCGGCAGCGTACTCTCCATCAACTCCGTGGAAAACGCGGACCTGGTGGCAAAGGTGATCATGAACACCAACACCGCGGGACTGGCGGGGGCGATCATCGCGGCGGTGTTGATGCACCTGCAGTATAAGCGGCTGGATCTGACCATGATCCTCAACGGCGCTCTGGGCGGCTTGGTGGCTATCACCGCGGGTGCCGACGCCGTGGGGATCTGGGAACCCATCGTCATCGGCGGTATCGGCGGCGCGCTGGTGGTCTACGCCGTACCCTTTTTCGATAAGCTCAAGATCGACGACCCCGTGGGGGCGATCTCTGTGCACCTGGTCAACGGTATCTGGGGTACGCTTGCGGTCGCTCTTTTTAGCGACGTAAGCTTCATGACCCAGCTCAAAGCCGTGGCGATCATCGCGCTGTTTAGCTTCGGCGTGGGCTTTATCGCCACGATCATCATCAACAAAACCATCGGCTTTCGAAGCGAAGAGGAGGATGAGCACTACGGTCTTGACGGCGTGGAGTGCGGGCTGGAGAGTTACCCCGAATTCGTCAAATAACCCCTTTTGCAAGCGGCCGCGCCCTCCGGCGCGCGCTTGTGCTATAATACCCCTATGCAAAATCATCGACCCATCTTACGCATAGCCCCTACTCCCAGCGGCTACCTACACCTTGGCAACATCATCAACTTTATCCTTACCCGGACCTACGCGCGTGCCCACGGCGGAGTGCTGCTGCTGCGCATCGACGATATGGACGAAGCCAGAAGCAAAAAAGAGTTTATCGAAGATATCTTTGCGCAGCTTGACTGGCTGGGCTTTGACTTTGACGCGGGGCCCTCAAGTGTGCAGGAGCAGCTGCAAAAACACAGCTTCAAATACAAAAAGCAAAGCTACAGACAACAGCTGCAAACGCTGCTTGATCAAAACGCGGCCTACGCCTGCGGTTGCAGCAGAAAGCAGCTGCGGCCCTACGGCAACCTCTACCCCGGCTTTTGCCGCGATGAGGGCCACCAGCTGCGCGCGGGAAAGAGTGCGGCGCGCATCAGGCTCCCTGAGGAAAAGATCGTGCTGGGAGATCGCGAACTCCACCCGGCAAAGGAGTACGGCGATTTTATCCTCTGGCGCAAGGACGATCTGCCCGCCTACCACTTCGCCTCTTTGCTGTTTGACGCCGAAGCGGGGGTCGATACGCTGATCCGCGGCGAAGACCTGCTCTTCTCCTCCGCGGCGCAGCTGCAGCTGGCAAAGGTGATGGGCAAGCAGCGCTTTGTGCAAAGCCGTATCTACCACCACCCCCTGCTCCTTGATCCAAGGGGACAGAAGTTTTCCAAATCCGACCGCTCCGTCTCCATCGCGCAGATGCGTCAAAGCGGCTACACGAAAAAAGATATTTTGACTTTAGCGGCGCGGTTTTTGGGGATAGAGAAGCAAATCGAAACGCTGGAGGGGTTTTTGGGGTATGCGCAAAAGTTGCAAAGATTTTACACCTAAACGTCAGAGATACTGACGCTTAAGATCGCTAAACCGCCATAGCTTGCTCCCGCTTTCTGCCTATGGGTTTAATCGTTATACCGGTACGCCAGCAAGATGATGACGATGGGAGCTAAAATGACGGCGAAAAGGTAGCTTTGCGTATGAAAAAGACCGTTGTTGTTCAGCGCCACAAAACCCACAAACAGCAGCAGATAGCTGATGACGCGATACAGCGACATCGCGCCTTTGGAGTCTTTCATCACCTGCATCATGCTGCGTTTGTTTTCTTTTTGTTTGCGCTTTTGCTCTTTGACCACCTCTTTAAAATCCTGCTCCTGCGCCTCTTCGATCTCCTCGTCGAGTTCGTAGGGGTCTTCGATCCTGTCAATGACGTCACGCTCATAGGGCACATCCCCCGCTTCCACGCGCCGCTGCACCATGCGCCGGTAGCCCAGAAAGGAGCCAAAGATCACCAGCGAGGAGGTGATAAAGCCCACCTGTGTATTGAGCAGCCAAATCATCTGCCCCTGCAGCAGGCAACAGAGGATGATCCCCAGATCGATCACGACCAGGGCTTTAAGTATCTTAATCATCGTCATCGTCGTCGTAGAGGTCTTGGTGTTTGTAGCGCGGATCATCTTTGATCTCATCATAGGATTTCACCTGCGCCTGGTACGCTTTGTAGACGTTCAAAACCGCCGCGGCGATCCCCCAGAATACACCGACCCATAGCAGCCAATCGATCTCAAACAGCGCCTTCATCCCAAGCCCCAGGCCGATCCCCAGCAAGATCGCCACGACGATGGAGATGCCCAGGCTCAGATCATCGGCACCCTTGACGATCTTGCCGTATTTGGGTGCTTTTTCCTTTTTCTCTTCGCCCATTAGATCAAACTTCCCATCACTTCTTCAGCCTCTTTGAGCGCCACGTCGATCATGCCCTCGGTAATCTGGGTGTTCATGAAGCCCGCTTCAAACTGACTGCACGCGAAGTAGATGCCTCGATCAAGCATCCCCTGGTGGAACTTCGCAAACCGCTTGAGATCGGATTTTTGCGCGTCGCTGAAGCTTTTGACTTCCTTTTCGTTGAAGAAAAAGCCGAACATGGAGCCGCGGACCCCCGTTTGCAGCGCGATGCCGTGATTCTCAGCGATCGCTTTGAGTCCGTCGGTGAGACGCTTGGCTTTGGCTTCCAGCTCGCCATAGAGGTTTTTCTCCGCTTTGAGCCGCTTGATCGTCGCCAGACCAGCCGCCATCGCTACGGGGTTGCCGCTGAGCGTACCCGCCTGGTATACGGGACCTTCGGGCGAGAGGTGCGCCATGAGTTCACTGCTCGCGCCAAAGGCGCCCACGGGCATCCCCCCGCCGATCACCTTGCCAAACGTTACCATATCGGGCTTGACGCTTGTGTGTCCCTGCGCGCCGTGCAGACTTGCGCGAAAGCCGCTCATCACTTCATCAAAGATCAATAGCGCGCCGTGTTCTTCACACACCGCTTTGAGCTCTTGCAAAAACTTTTCCTGCGCGGGTACGAGCCCCATATTCCCCGCGATGGGTTCTAAGATCACGCACGCCACGCCATCGCTGTCGGCAAAACACTTTTTGACGCTTTCGATATCGTTAAACTCCGCCAAAAGCGTATGCTTGGTCAAATCCGCGGGCACCCCCGGGGAGCTTGGCGAACCAAACGTCGCCGCCCCGCTTCCGGCTTGGACCAGCAGCGAATCGCTGTGGCCGTGGTAGCAGCCGGTGAATTTGACGATATCGTCTCTGCCCGTTACGCCTCTGGCCAAACGGATAGCGCTCATCACCGCTTCGGTACCGCTGTTGACAAAGCGCACTTTGTCGATGGGGTCAAACAGCTCCACGATCTCGCTTGCGAGCTGCGTTTCCAGCTCGGTGGGCGCGCCGAAGCTCAACCCGTCGCGTACGACGTTGACGACGGCGTTTACCGTATCTTCGTCACTATGACCAAAAATAAGCGGCCCCCAGCTTTGGACAAAGTCCAGGTAGCGGTTGCCGTCGATATCATACATATAAGCCCCCTCGCCCCTTTGGATAAACGGAGGCGTTCCCCCCACGCTGCCAAAGGCTCTCACCGGCGAATCCACCCCGCCGGGGATACACTGCTGCGCTTGCTCAAATGCGTGAATACTTTTTGATCTGTTCATTAAAATCCTTTGTTGCAATAAGTTCAAATGTTAGGTAATTAGTTCATTTTATCATCTTTTTATTTAATTTTCACTATAATATCCGATTTAAACAACACCTACATATTTCATAGATATTTGCAAATACTACTAAGGAGCTTCCTTGACGGCTAAAGAGATAATGGACAATTTGGAACAATTGTTTTCTGAAACGAAAAGCGGTGAAGCGATTACCTTCGAACGCTTGATGAAAGAGTTTGAAAAACAACCCACTGCCGCCCAGGCGAAAAAGATTTTCAAACTTGCGCAAAAGCACAAGGTCAAACTGATCAGCGCCTCCAAACAAGCTGAACTTCTCAATCAAAAAGATATCAAAAAACGCCGGTCCGAACTCAAAAAACTCTCCGACGCGGCACTCGTGGACGAGTTTGATTTCATGAAGGAAAAGGAGCTGTTTGAGTGGTCTCGAAGCGACAGCCCCGTACGGATGTACCTGCGGGAAATGGGCCAAATCCCCCTCTTGACCAAAGATGAGGAGATCAAACTCTCACGCCAGATCGAACAGGGGGAGGATATCATCCTCGATGCGATCTGCTCCGTCCCCTATCTGATCGACTATATCCTCAACTACCAAGAACCCCTGCTCAACAGAGAGCGGCGGGTCAAGGAGCTGTTTAAAAACTTCGAAGAGGATGAAAAAGCCAGCAAAGAGGAGCGCAACAAGCTCAAAGACGAGCGGAGCAAAAAGGTCAAAAAAAGCTTCAAAGAGTTGGAAAAGGCGAAAAAAGAGTGGGAAAAGATCACGGCCGCTACCGATCTCGACGCCGACGCGGACACCGAGGAGACGCTCCATGCGCACTTGAAAGTGGCGTTTAAAAAGACGATGATGAAAAAACGCCTGATCGACCTGGGCCCCACCAGCAAACTGATCAACGAAATCGTAAAATCGATGGAAACCGCGCTGAAAAGCGACGATGAGTTTGACAAAGAACTCAAACGGCTGGAGTATAAGCTGCCGCTGTTTAACGACACGCTCAGGGAAAACCACCAAAAACTGCTGGATGAGATTTTGCACCTGGAGAAAAAGGATATCCTCAACCGCGTCCCCGAAGCGACGATGGTAAGCACCTACGTCGAGATCAAGCGGCTGTTTGAAACCAAAGAGGCGAGTAAGAACAGCTTTAACCTCGGCATCGAAGAGCTCGAGCAGATTCTTTATCAGATCAAGCGGGGGAAAAAGATCAGCGAAAAAGCCAAAACCCGCATGGCAAAAAGCAACCTGCGGCTTGTGGTCTCCATCGCCAAGCGCTACACCAACAGAGGGCTGCCCTTTTTGGATCTGATCCAGGAGGGCAACATCGGGCTGATGAAAGCGGTGGATAAGTTTGAGTACCAAAAGGGGTACAAATTCTCCACCTACGCTACGTGGTGGATCCGCCAGGCGATCAGCCGGGCTATCGCCGACCAGGCCAGAACGATCCGTATCCCGATCCACATGATCGAGACGATCAACCGCATCAACAAGATCGTGCGCAAGCACTTGCAGGAAAACGGCAAGGAACCCAGCATCGAACAGATCGCCGAGGAAGTGGGTCTGAGTGAGGACAAGGTCAAAAACGTGATCAAGATCACCAAAGAACCCATCAGCCTAGAAGCGCCCGTAGGCGACGAGGATGACGGCAGATTCGGCGATTTCATCGAAGACAAGGAATCGATCAGCCCCTCCGAAACGGTGATGAAAGATGATTTGAATATGCAGATCGATGACGTCTTGGTAGAACTCAATGAAAGGGAGCAAGCCGTGGTGCGGATGCGCTTTGGCCTGCTCAACGATGAAAGCGACAGAACCCTTGAAGAGATCGGCAAGGAGCTCAACGTCACCCGCGAGCGGGTCCGCCAGATCGAATCAAGCGCTATCAAAAAACTCAAACACCCCAAGGTGGGGCGCAAGCTTAAAAACTACATCGAGGATTGATCCCCGACTGTCCTAAAGCTTTTTGGGGCCGCAAAGCGCCTTTTTCTCATTGGCGCTTCGCAAACACTTCATACAGATAAATTTCGGCTTTTCGACGATCTTCTTGATCGCTTTGAACTCTTTTTTTATTTCGCTGCCTTTGTATTTGCAAAGGGTTTTCATAGCAAACCTCCTATTCGGCGGCTTGCTGCAACTCCTCGATACACTCCTGCAACCCGCCGAGTTTGTATTTTTGCGCCAATTTCAGAGCATTGGCGATACTTTTTTCAGTGTATTGTTCTTTTATATTAACACAAGTTTTGACAACCATCAAGATCACCGCCAGTTTTTTCACCTGCGGCGAAACCTCTTTGTCCACTCCCGCAAAAAAGTTCAATACGCTGATGGTGGTATCGTTGAAGTTCCACTGATCGAACATGATCGCGCTCACCTCTTCGGTCGTAGCGTTGACCAGCTCTTTTTCGGCGTTGCGCACCTGCAGAAAGCTTGAAGCCTCTTTGAGCGCCGAGGAATCCTTATCGGCAAGTACCTGTGAAATGGCAAGCTTGCCCAGATCGCTGAGTAAAGAAACCACGGAGATATCGTCCAGAAGGCTTTTATCCAGCATTTTCACCCACGTCGTAGCCAGGGAGGATTGCATCATCCCCACGTCCGTGAGCTGCTTTTTCGTGATACCGTAGGCCGCGGGTTCGATATCCAGCGCTTTTTTCGCGCCGTAACTCATAGTCAACCCCTGGATCGTGGACATACCAAACAAACTTACCGCCTGGGGCAGGCTTTTGATCTCTTTTGACAATCCATAGATCGGAGAGTTCGCCGCTTTGAGGATATTTGCCGAGAGCATAGGGTCTTTGCCGATGATCTCCACCAGATCCCCGATGGTGGTTTCATCGTTTTTGCAGGCCTCTTGCACCTGCGCTACCGTTTCGGGCAGCGGCGGCATATTGCCTACAGCTTTATAAATCTCTTTCATCATCTTCTCCTATTCACTGAGTCGTTCGATATCAGCACCGAGGGCTTGCAATTTCTTTTCCAAACTTTCATACCCTCTGTCTAAATGGTAAATTCTGTGTATATCCGTTTTGGCGCCGCTGACCAGTGCCGCTAAAACCAAAGCGCTGCTTGCGCGCAGGTCCGTCGCCATCACGTCCGCGCCGCACAACTCGGTCTTGCCCTTGATCGTCGCCAGGTGGCCGTTTAGCGCGATATCCGCTCCCAGCCGCAACAGTTCGCTGACGTGCATAAAACGGTTTTCAAACAGTTTCTCCTCGATGGTGCTCGTCCCCTCCGCCTGCGTCGCAAGCGCCATGAATTGTGCTTGCATATCGGTGGGAAAGCCCGGGTATTCGGAAGTGGTTATCTCCACCGGTTCGATCCGTTTGGCCGGATGGATCGTAATGGTATCATCATTATATGTAAAATAAAAGCCCATTTTTTCCAATTTGTCGATCACCGCTTCAAGGTGCTCTTTCGCGGCTTTGGTGATGGAGAGTTCGGAGTTGGTGATCGCCCCCGCACACAGGTAGGTTCCCGCTTCGATACGGTCAGGAATGACGGTGATATCCGCAAACTCCAGCGCTTGACGGTCTCTGCCTTCGATAGTGAGCTCATCGCTGCCGATCCCCTCAATCCGGACTCCCGCAGCTTCCAAAAAGCGGCATAGCTGCACCACTTCGGGCTCCTTCGCCACGTTGACCAGATGCGTCGTGCCTTTGGCAAGCGCGGCAGCCATGATGATGTTTTCACTGCCCGTTACCGTCACCTTGTCAAAAACGATCCGCGCTCCCTGCAAACCGTTTTCGGCCGTAGCGACGACGTAGCCCTGGCGGATGTCGATATGCGCGCCCATCTTCTCCAGCGCACTAAGGTGCAGGTCGATGGGTCGCTGCCCGATGGCGCACCCTCCGGGAAGACTCACTTCGCAATGTCCAAAACGCGCCAGCAGCGGCCCAAGCACCAAGATCGAAGCACGCATGGTGCGCACGATATCGTAGTTTGCCACGGTACTGTCGATAGCATCGTTTTTAATCCGCAGAGTGTTGTCGCTAAATTCGTAATCCGAACCCAACTTTGTAAAAAGCTTCAGCAGTGTTTGTATATCAGCCACATCGGGCATATTGTGCAGCGATAATCTGTTTTTGCCTAGCAGTGTCGCGGCCATGAGGGGAAGCGCGGCGTTTTTCGCGCCGCTGATCGCCACCGATCCCCCCAGTTTTTTACCGCCTTTAATCCGTAAATAATCCATAAATAACCGACTTCTTTTTTCTCTTCATTATATCACGTTTTCACAAAAATTTCACAGCGATTCTACTCGCCGAATCCGTATTTTTCCGTCACGAAATCGATATCTTTATCCCCTCTGCCGCTTAGGTTGACCAGGATCGACTCGTGGGGCCGCTGCTTGGCTAGTTCCATAGCGTACGCCACGGCGTGGGCGCTTTCCAGTGCGGGGATGATCCCCTCCTTTCGCGAAAGGGTGAAAAACGCTTCCATACTCTGGGCATCGTCCGCCGTTCCCGCGGTCAATCGCCCGATATCTTTGAGGTGGGCGTGTTCGGGTCCTACGGAGGGGTAGTCCAAGCCGCTTGCCACCGAATACACCGGCGCGGGTTCGCCCTGCTCGGTTTTGAGCATGATGGAGTTAAACCCGTGCAGCACCCCTTCGCTGCCATAGGTCAAGCTCGCGGCGTGCTCTCCCAGTTTGGTGCCTTTGCCCATGGGTTCTACCGCGTGCAATGCGACATTCTCATCGTCGATAAAAGCGCTGAAGATACCCAGGGCGTTGCTGCCGCCGCCTACGCATGCGACCACGTTGTCGGGCTGGTTGCCCGTCATCTCAAAAAACTGCTCTTTGGATTCGATACCCACGATACTTTGGAAATCGCGCACCATCTGCGGAAAGGGATCGGGACCCACCACCGAACCGATGGCGTAGATGGAGCTCTCGGGATCGCTGAGATAACTCTCAAACGCCGAATCCACCGCCTCTTTGAGCGTCTTTGCCCCGAAACTTACGGGAACGACATTGGCGCCGAGGATCTTCATGCGGATCACGTTTGGCTTCTCCTTGGCGATATCCACCTCACCCATGTGGATTTCGCACTCCAGCCCAAAATAGGCCGCCGCCGTAGCCAGCGCTACACCGTGCTGTCCCGCGCCCGTTTCGGCGATCACCTTTTGCTTGCCCATATGCTTTGCCAGCAGCACTTCAGCCATGCAGTGGTTGAGCTTATGCGCTCCGGTGTGGTTGAGATCTTCACGCTTGAGATAGATGTTGCCTCCGGTCATGGCGCTGAGATTTTTCGCGTAATACACCGGCGTGGGACGCCCCTGGTAATGCTTGCGTATGCGCCGCAATTCGTTGATATACTCGTGGTTGTTGCGGATGTTGAGATACGCCTGCTTAATCTTTTTAAACTCGTTTTCCAACTCCGGCGGCAGATACGCTCCGCCGAATTTGCCGAAATAGCCGTTTTCATCGGGATGATTATCCAGATAACCCATCGTTTTCCTTTGTTACGGTTTGCGAAATATTCATTTACAATTTGTTTCCGTTATTATTGCGAAAAAGCGTTGTAAATCACTTTAATCCGTACCGTCGTAGCGCTATCGGGCCTGGGGTAATCCATGTGCGCAACTTCGATCAATTCGATGGAGTGATCATCCAGTGCGCTGTAGCCTGATCGTTTGACCAGTTTCAAGCCGCTGATGTCACCGCTTGGATAGAGGGTAAACTCCACGATATTGGTCCCGTTTTGGCGGGTGATTTGAGCAACCCTCGGATAACCCAGAATATTGAGGTGACGCTGGGTCACGCTGCCGATGGTTTTGAGGTTGGTGCCCAGAAACTCTTTTTGCTCTTTGGAAAGTTCATCATACTCCTGACCGTAAAGGTTTTTCAAATAGCGCTGCGCCTGATCGAGCTGCTTTTGCTCCTTTTGTTTTTGCTGCTGCTTTGAGAGGGCTTGCCCGATCTGTGAAAGCGAGGGCATCTTCATCGCTTTTGTAGCGTTTTGCTCCTTTTGCACCAGCAGTTTACCCCCCTGCTCCTTTTTCAGCTGTGGGGTTTTTTCGCGCTTTTTGGGCTTTGGCGGCTTTTTGGGTTCGGGCTTTTCGGGTTCCGTTTCCCGCGGCGGTTCCGGCTGGGGTTTGGGTTTGCTCTCAGGCTGTTTTTTTGGGGTGTAGGGTTTTTCTATCTGCTCCTTTGGCCGGGGCTTTTGCGGTTTTTTCTCTTTGGCGAACGGTTTGGGAGGCTCGGGCGGTTTTGGCTGTTTTTGGGGGAGTTCGAGCATGGACAGATCCATCTCGATCGCCTCTTTTTCCTTGGGCGGTTTGGGATGAAACTCGATGACCAGGGCAAGGGCGAGCAGCAAAAGAAGGTAAACCGCCAAAGCTGCTAAAAACGCGACAAAGACTCTGATGCGATCTCCTTTACAGATACAGCTGTTCGACGATTAGCCGTGCCAAAAATACAAAACCCAAAAAAAGCACGGAGGTGAGAAAGACCAAAGCGGTCACATCCTCGGGTTTGCAGTCATACAGCGACGAAAGGTTGACGTTTGCCACCGCCAAAGGCATCATCAGCTGGATAAACAAGATCGCTTTGACATACCCCGCTACGGGAAAAAACCATAGCACCGCCACCGTCATCAGCGGCAGCAGAACAAACTTTTGCGCCACCGTCGCGACTGCGAGGCGGACGTTGAGGCTGCGGATTCTGACGCGGTAAAGATACATCCCGAACAAAAACAGTTGGAACACGATCGCCGTATACGCCCCGTACGTCACCGATTGCATCAGCGGCTTTGGCAGCGTGATCTGCAGATAGTTGCACGCTATGGCGATAACGGCGACGGGAATGATGGGGATCTTAATGATATTAAGCAGCGAAGCTTTGATGCTAAAGGCGCCCCGGCTGTAGATATAAACCCCCAGAATATAAACGACAAATACGTTTGCCAGGTTGATCAGCGTAGTATAGATCACGCTCGCTTCGCCAAAAAGCGCGATCCCCAAAGGGATGCCCAGATTGCCCGTGTTGCCCACCAGCCCGGCGATGGAAGCGATGGAGCGCTCCTTGGGGTCGCTAAATACGCGGCGGGCGAAGAAGACGCTCGCGCCTAGAACCAGCGCGACGATAAGCAGGTACAAAAGCGCACTGTGCCAGTGTGTCGGCTGCAGATTGGCCGAAGTCAAGCCCCAGAAGGTCAGAAAGGGTTGGAAAAAATACACCGACATGATGGTGATACTTTTTTCATCCAACTCCCGAAACAGGCGCTTTGCCACATACCCCAGCAGGATAAAAAGGTAGATCGATCCAATCGCCAGGGCTATCTGCACTACGACCCCCGCTTGTGGTAAAACTCTTTTTTAAATTCGTCGAAGCGGTTTTGCAAAATCGCTTCGCGGGCTTGTTTCATCAGTGTCAGATAGTAGTGCAGGTTGTGGATCGAAGCCAGCCGGAAGTACGTGATCTCTCTGGCGCGCACCAGATGGTTGAGGTAGGCTTTGCTGTAGTTTTGGCACACCATGCATCCGCACGCCTCATCGACGGGACTACTGTCGTTTTTAAAGCGCGCGGCTTTGATGTTGATCTTGCCGTAGCTGGTAAAAAGCGTGCCGTTGCGCGCGTTTCTGGTGGGCATGACGCAATCAAACATATCCACGCCCCGCTGGATATTTTCCACCAGATCCTCGGGCGTGCCCACCCCCATGAGATAGCGCGGCTTATCCTTTGGCATCAAAGGCGTGGTAAACTCCACCGTATCGTACATATCGGTGTTGGCTTCCCCCACCGACAGCCCGCCGATGGCGTAGCCGTCAAACTCTTCCAGGTTTGTCAACTGCGTCGCCGAGAGTTTGCGAAACTCCTTGTCGATACCGCCTTGGATGATGGCGAAGATGTTTTGTTCCGTACCGGTACCGCGGCTTTGCTGCGCCTTGTGGTACGCAATCGACGCTTCGGCCCAGCGCGTGGTGCGCTCGATCGATTCTTTGATGCGCGCTTTTGTGGCGGGGAGTGCGGGCAGATCGTCCAAAATCATCATGATGTCGCTGCCCAGATTGTACTGGATATCCAGCACCTTTTCGGGGGTGAACATATGCTTGCTGCCGTCGATGTGGCTGGCAAATTCGATCCCGTTTTCGTGCAGTTTGGTGTTGGCGTTGAGGCTAAAGGCTTGAAAACCGCCGCTGTCGGTTAAAAAGCTTTTTTCAAACCCCGTAAAGCCGTGGAGCTTGCCCTGATTTGCAACCAGCTCATCGCCGGGGCGCAGGTAGAGGTGGTAGGTATTTGCCAAAATGATTTCGGGTTGTAAAAAGGTGTTCAGATCGGTCGTATCTACCGCCTTGACCGCCGCTGCGGTGCCTACGGGCATAAAAACGGGGGTTTGGATGGTGGAGTGGGCGGTTTTGATGGTAGCGGCCCGGGCGCTGCCGTCGGTATTGTCTATGGAAAATTGCAAAAAATATCCTTGTTCTGCGCGTAAAGTAGTTGTGCAATTATACAATATTTTGCCCCGTAGCGTTTTATACGGCACCGTTGCTCTGTTTTTTCCATACCTGCGGCGGGTTCACGGATGGGTAAAAACTTCCGTTATGGTACAATACCCCCTAAAAAAGGGAGTTTTCATGCGAATCAGCAAGCGTGCAAGCGATATATCCCAATCGGAGATCCGCGCCATGTCGGTACTGTGCCGGGAAAAAAACGGATTGAATATGGCCCAGGGCCTGTGCGACCTGCAGGTCCCCGCCCCGGTTCTTAAAGGCGCCAAAGAGGGGTTGGAAAGCGGCCAAAACAGCTACACCTCCGCCTACGGTACCCACCGTCTGCGTGAAGCGATCGCCAAAAAACAAAACACCTTTTACGATCAGAATGTTTCGGCGGACAACGTGCTTGTCAGCCTCGGCGCCACGGGGGCGTTTTATACCACTGCCATGACGCTGCTAAATGAGGGGGATGAAGTGGTGGTGTTTGAACCCTACTACGGGTACCACGTCGCCACACTCAAAGCGATCGGCTGCAAAATCCGCTACATTACCACCACGCCACCCAACTACGAGATCGATTTTGACCTGCTGGAAAAAAGCATCGGCGAAGATACCAAAGCGATCCTGATCTGCAACCCCTCCAACCCAAGCGGCAAAGTCTATAGCAAACAGGAGCTCGAAACGCTGGGGGCACTGGTCAAACAAAAGGAGATGGTGCTTTTTAGCGATGAAATGTATGAGCACTTTGTGTATGATGAGGCGAGCTTTACCTCGGCACTGAGTATACAAAGCCTGCAAAAGCGCTGCGTAGTGATCTCGGGCTTTTCAAAAATCTACTCCATCACCGGGTGGCGTCTGGGGTATGCCATCAGCGAAAAAGCCGTCATCAACCACGCTTCGGCACTGAACGACCTGGTCTACGTCTGCCCGCCGGCTCCGCTGCAAAACGGCGTACTGCGGGGGCTTTTGGAGTTGCCCAAAGCATACTATACGGATGTGGCGAAGCAGCATCAAAAAAAGCGTGATCTTTTTGTCAAAGCGCTCAATGACGCGGGATTGAAAGCCCAGTACGTCAAGGGGGCGTACTACGTACTTGCCGATATAAGCCCCCTAGCAGGCGAAGACGATAAACAAAAGGTACTGACGCTGCTGGAGCGTACCGGCATCGCCGCGGTCCCGGGGCGGGCGTTTTACCAAGACAGCGAGGGGCTGCATCTGGCCCGCTTTTGCTTTTCAAAAAAGCCGGAGGAGCTTGAGGAGGCGATCGGACGCTTAAAACAGCTCTAATCCAGCTCCACCCCCTCCCAGAACTCGTCGTAATCAAGGTTGGTCATGGCGTTTTCCTTCTCCATACTTTTTTCCAGCATCCTTTTTTGCTGGGTTTCAAAGTACAGCTCCAGCGCTTCTTCAAGCATGGTCGAAGCATCCTTGTCCAGCATCTGGCCGAAAGTTTCTAAGTTCTCGATCGTTTCTTTTTTGAGGGTAAAGTGCATAGGTTTCTCCGTAATATCACATATATTCTTGCAAAGCGCCATTGTATCACAGCCGCTTCAGCAGCGCAAACATCCGCTTAAAGTGCGTCCCCTTCCAATACACCTTGTCGCACTTGTCGCAGTATTTGAACTCTTCATACCCCGCGGCGACTTTGGGCGGCAGACGGTCAAGTACCGCGGCTTTTTCCGCCTCCCGTAGCGGCGTATCGCACACCATGCAGCGGGTAAAGGGACGCATATGCTCTTTGAGATTAAAAAACGCCACCAACTCTTTGAGCTGCTCCTCGGCCCGCACCGCGCGTACGTATCGCCCCCGGGCGATGATCTTTCGCATCAGCAGCCGTTTGTCCCGGGTCAGGACGATGCGCTCCTGCTCCGCGGCGACGCGGGCGAGTTTCCCATCGGCGATATCGTTTTCAAAGTAGACGCTAAAGCCAAGCATCCGCAGGTATTTGACGCATTTTGCCACGTTGCAGTCTACGGCAAAATGCAGCGGCTCCACACCGGTATCGAAAACGGTGTAGGGGTACAGCCGCAGCACATCCCCCTGCTTCACCGCGTCATCTGCGAAAACCTCCCGTCCGTTTCGCTCCACCCCCTTGATCTCGGTATGGGGGATCCCCGCCGACTCGGCCACGTCTTTGATCGTCGCCGTGGTCGCCACGCGCAGCCGTAAACGCGGGTCACGCTTTTTTCGGGGCAGAAAATCCCGAAGCGATCCACCGGGCTCGAGGGTAAGGTCTAACTTTTCGTTTATGGTCATGATACTCTTTTATGGTAAAATATCTTCTTTACTATTATAACAGTTTGGGAGCTAAATGAGAGAGATACTTGTACTGGCCGACGGCGTCGTAGCCAAAACCTTTATCCAGTGGCTGGAAAAAAACCGCGTTTTGGAAAACAAATTTACGGTCGTGTATTACAACGACAACGTCCGAAGCGACAATAAAAACATCGACTTCGTCAAGCTCGACCCCACCAGTTTTGTCAAACTCTCCACGGTTTTTAAACCGAGCTTTTCGGATGTGTTTATCATCATGGCCAACAAAACCGATACCATAAGCTCCTATGAGAACCTGCGCCGTCTAAGCAAAAAGGTGCATATCGTTTTGTTTGACCGCTGGGGCTTTGAGCTGGACGATAACAATATGATCAAGCTCGATGCCAACGAACTGCTGGCAAACCACCTGTTCGATCAGATCCCGAACGTCCCCGTTTTCGCAAAAAACGTCGGGCTGGGACAGGGGGAAGTGATGGAGGTTCTGGTGCCGCTTGGCAGCAGCTACTCCTACCGCTATATCGGCTCCATCCAGCAGCGAAAGTTCCGCATCGTCGGCCTGTACCGCAACTCAAAGCTGCAACTGGTACAAAACAATATGATCGTCAAACCCAACGATACGCTGCTTATCGTGGGAAAACCCAAGGTGCTGGAAAACGTTTTTTATGCCATCAAACAAAAAGGCGGTCAATTTCCCGCCCCCTACGGCAAGGATATCTACGTCCTTCTCGACACGACCCGGGAGTTGCGGGTGCTGAAAAACACCCTCAACCAGGCACTGTTTTTGAAAAACAGTTTTGAAACCAAACTGATCATCCGCGTCCTCAACCCCGCGAAACTGCACTTTCTCAACGAGATCAAGGATCTGAGTTCCAAATCGGTGGATATCTTGTTTGATTATCACGACCGCGATATGCATGAGTTGATCAACAGTGATCTCAACAGTTATAACATCGGGTTGATGACCCTTGATGAGCAGATGTTTGCGAAAAATATCAACTTTTTTTACGAATGCAACAAACCGATCTTCCGATCGGGGGATTTTGAGCTCAGCTCCATCGAAAGCGCGGCGGCGATCATGAGCGAGGAGGAGGATATGGAAACCATCTCCACGACGATCTTTGACATCGCCGACAAGCTCTCGCTTAAAATCAACCTCTACGATTACGATCCCGACGGGGAGTTTAAAAGCGAAAACTTTACCGTCGAACACTTCGAAGCGCTGGCAAACGTGCACAGTAGGAAACTCAGCGTTACCCAGGAGATAAAAAACCCGATTCTGGCTTTGCGGGAGGAAAAAGCGCACCTGCAGGTACTCCCCTTTTCCAAAGACACCGTTGAAAGCGGAATTTTAAAACTGTTTTCCACAAACGTGAAAGACTTCTTTCTGCGGGTGAAAAAACACCCGCAGATTTTCATCCCCGTTTAAAAAAGAAAGCTTTTTGTAGGAAGTTCGCACTCACCGTCATATTCGCACCGGTCGCTGTGGAAAGCTTCGATAGCGCTGATGAGCGTTTTTTTGGATACGGGTTTGAGCAGCCGCATCTTGTTGTAGTTTTCTTTACAGTGGCCGCAGCCGTTCTCGTCGCTGCAGTAAACACTGTTTGAGAGTACGATTACCTTCAACTCCGGTGCCAGAGCGATCAAATTATTAAGCGCTTTGATCCCCTCGTTCATATGGTGATCGATCACCAGCGTATCTATCCGGTCTTTGATCTTTTGAAACCCCTCGACGATCGATTCGCAACTGTCGCTGATAATCGTCTCCACTTTGAACCGCTTGCTCAGCAGCCGGCGAACAAGCTCCATGTCCTCGTTGAAGCCGCGCCCCGAATTAATAAACAATACCCTTTTTTCCATACCATTCCAACCCCACATTAAGAATAGTATAGCGTACTGTGAAACAGCTTAATATAAGTTTAATTTATTTTAAACATTAAATCTAAAGTGCATGACGTCACCGTCTTGCACAACGTAATCTTTCCCCTCAAGGCGCATTTTACCGTTTTCTTTTGCCCCCTGCTCCCCGGCACATTCGATGTAATCATCGTAGCTGATCACCTCCGCACGGATAAATCCCTTTTCAAAATCGTTGTGGATCACCGCTGCCGCCTGGGGTGCTTTGGTGCCTTCGGTGATGGTCCACGCGCGTACCTCTTTGACCCCGGCGGTAAAGTAGCTGATCAAGCCCAGCTTGGCAAAGCCCATGCGGATAATCTGCTCCAGGCCCGACTCTTCGATACCCAGTTCGCTTAAAAACTCCGCTTTCTCCTCCTCGTCAAAACTCACCATCTCCTCTTCGATCTTGGCGCACAGTTTGATCACGTCGCTGTTTGTCTGTGCGGCGTACTCGCGAACCGTTTTGACATACTCGTTGTCGCTGTCCAAACTGTCCTCATCCACGTTTGCGCCGTACATCACCTCTTTGTTGGTCAAAAAGCGCAGATCGCGGTCAAGCTGTTTGAAGTGTTCGCTATCGCTTTCAAAGGTTTTGACCGGTTTGGAATCCTCCATATGGGCCAAAAGTTCCTGGGCGACTTCCAGCATCGCTTTGGCGTTTTTGTCCGCTTTGGCCTGCTTTTGCAGTCGTGTTATCTTGTTCTCAAGCGTCTGGATATCGGCCAGCAGCAGCTCCGTTTCGATGATTTCGATATCGCGGATAGGATCGACGCCCCCCTCGACGTGGGTAACGTTTTCATCTTCAAAGCAGCGCACCATATGCAAAATCACTTCGGTCTCTTTGATGTTTGAAAGGAATTTGTTGCCAAGCCCTTCGCCCGCACTTGCGCCCTTTACCAACCCCGCGATATCCACGAAATCCACCGTCGCGTGCTGCATCTTTTGCGGATTGACGATCTTGGCGAGTTCATCCAGACGCGGATCGGGAACGGGTACCACCGCCTTGTTGGGTTCGATGGTACAAAAGGGAAAGTTTTGCGCTTCGGCGTTTTGCGCTTTTGTCAGCGCGTTGAAAGTGGTTGATTTTCCTACGTTGGGCAAGCCTACGATTCCGATACTAAGTCCCATATATTTTAATCCTTCTTTTTACAAATTTGTCTGAGGTATTCTACGCCGAGACGTACGCCGGCCCCGCTGGCACCAAAGGGGTTGTACCCCCATTCACGCTCCACGAACGCCGGGCCGGCGATATCGATATGGACCCACTTGTCTTTGTTTTTCTCTTCGATAAACTCATCGAGAAAATGCGCCGCCGTGATCGCCCCGCCGTAACGGCTGGAAGCGATATGGCATACATCCGCCACTTCGCTTTTAATCAACTTTTTCAAAAAACGGTTAAAGGGCAGATACGCGACCTGTTCACCGCTTTTTTGAGAGGCTTTATTCATCTTCTTTATCATCTTTTTCGAATGCGCCATCAAGCCGGTGGTGTATTCGCCCACACCGACCGCGCAAGCCCCGGTAAGGGTCGCCATATCCAGAATCGAATCCAGGTTTTCTATCTTTTCCTGGGCGTAGCACAGGCAATCGGCCAGCACCAACCGCCCCTCGGCGTCGGTATTTTTCACTTCGATGGTTTTACCGTTTTTGGCGCGCAACACATCGTCGGGTTTATACGCGTTACCGCCGATCATGTTTTCCACCGCGCCCACGACTACGTGCAGCTCCACGGGCAGTTTGAGTTCGCTGACGGCTTTGATGATCCCCATCGCCGCGCAACCGCCGCTTTTGTCGCTTTTCATCGTCGTCATGAAATCACCGGGTTTGAGGCTGAGCCCCCCGCTGTCGTAGGTAAGGCCTTTGCCGATGATCGCCACGGTCTGCTTGGCGTTTTCGGGCGTGTAGCTGAGGTGGATCAGCTTGGACTCATGGGCACTCGCGCGACCTACGGCGAGCATGGAGCCCATCTTTTCCTCCTCCATCTGCTCGGTATCGAGTACTACGCAGCCCAGATTGTTGCTGTTTGCCAACTCCGTCGCCAGTGAAGCTATCACCGCGGGCGTCGCATCATCGGGCGTGGTATTGATGATATCTCTGGTATAGTTTGTCGCGACGCTAACGATCTGTGCCTGTGCGACCGCGTCGGCGTCTGCCCCGGTGAGATAGACCGTCTCTACGGGCGTAGATTTTTCATTTTTGTATTTTTCAAAGCTGTATGCCCCAAGCATCAACCCTTCCACAACCGCTTTGCTGTACTTTTTTTCACTCAAATCGATCGCTACGGAGGTGATTTTTTTCCCGCGAAGCGCTTTGATCGCCGCGGCGGCAGCGAGCTTGACACTCTCCTCGTCATCATCTTCCAAACCTGTATAAAGCAAACCCTTTTCGGGAAGCAGGCAGGTTTGTTCCAATTTGGCCTCAAAGCCGAACTTTTCTAAAAACTCGTCGCTTTTGTTTTGAAAAATGATATGAATATCAGCTTCGTTACTCTCTAAAATAAATTCCATTGTTACTCCTTTATCTCGTTTCGTACTACCTTTTCACCGACCCTTTTGGTCGCGGTATGGAAATAGTATAAAATACCGCCGCCAAAGATCAGGGCAAAGGGCAGTGCCAGGTACCAGTGCGCTTTCGCCCACTCCAGCACCGTTAAAATCTCCTTGCCGAAATACCAGGCGGGGATAATCGTAAGCGCCGCCCAGCACCAGGCGCTGATAAGGTTGATAAACGCAAACATCTTCGCGCTGTAACGCGTCAACCCGATGGAGATGGGGATGATGGTACGCATCCCGTACATATAGCGCTGTACGAAGATAATGGGCCAGCCGTATTTTTTTAAAAGCAGGTGCGCCAGGGCGAACTTGCGCCGCTGCCCTTTGAGGTTGCGGTGGATATACTCCTTGTTGTAGCGGCCGATATAAAAATAGATTTGATCTCCTACAAACCCCCCGAGACCGGCGATAAAGATCGCCATAGGAACCCACATATCGCCGGTGTGGCACAATAGTCCGCCCATGATAAGCCCCATTTCGCCCTCGAGGATACTCCACGCAAATAAAATAACATAGCCATACTCTTTAAGCAGATAGACAAACTTCTCTTCAAATCCCTCCACCGGCGCCAAATACAGATTGTACGCGATAAAGGAGAAGAAGATGACAACCGCTACTGTTCCGATCTTTCCCGAATGATTTTTTAACCTTTGCACTACGTCCCCTACCTAATTAAAATCCAGCAACTCTTTTGCCTGTATCATATCCTTATCCCCGCGCCCGGAGATGTTGACAATCACCGTTTTTCCCCTGATATCTTCGATCTTTTTCAGATACGCCAAAGCGTGCGACGTTTCAAACGCCGGAATGATCCCCTCTTTCTGGCTTACCCACACAAACGCTTTCATCGCTTCCTCGTCGGTGATGTTGTCGTATTTGACGACGTTTTCATCTCTTAAAAAGGCGTGTTCGGGCCCGATCCCGGGATAATCCAGTCCCGCGGAGATGGAGTGCGCTTCCAAAACCTGCCCGTCCTCATCCTGCAGCAGGTAACTCATCTGCCCGTGCAGCACTCCGGGGCGCCCTTTTTCCAGACTCGCTCCGTGCTTTTGGGTACTAACTCCCAGACCGCCGGCTTCGACGCCCACGCACTGTACCTTCTCATCTTCCAAAAAGTGGGAAAACATCCCGATGGCGTTGCTGCCCCCGCCGATACAGGCCAGTACGTAATCGGGCAGTTCGCCCTCCTTTTGCAAAATCTGCTCTCTGGCTTCATAGCCGATGATCGCTTGAAAATCGCGCACCATCTGCGGATAGGGATGCGGTCCGGCGACGGTACCGATAACGTAAAAGGTATCGCGCGCGTTGGTTACCCAGTAGCGGATCGCGTCGTTCATGGCGTCTTTGAGCGTTTTACTGCCGCTTTCAACGGCAACGACTTTCGCACCCAAGAGCTTCATACGAAAAACGTTGAGCTCCTGCCTGGCCACGTCTTTGGCACCCATGAAGATCGTACACTCCAGCCCCAAAAGCGCAGCCACGGTAGCCGTAGCAACGCCGTGCTGTCCCGCCCCCGTTTCGGCGATAATTTTGTGTTTTCCCAACTTCTTGGCAAGCAGTCCCTGGGCGATGACGTTGTTGACCTTATGCGCCCCCGTGTGGTTGAGATCTTCACGCTTGAAATAGATCTTTGCCCCCAGCTCTTCACTGATATTTTTCGCAAAGTACAGCGGGCTCGGGCGTCCGACGTAATCTTTGTAGTAGTAATCAACCTCTTTCCAAAACTCTTCATCAAAGCGGTACTCCCGGTAGCGCTTGTCCAACTCTTCCAAAATTGGCATCAGCGTCTCGGGAACGTATCTGCCGCCAAAGATCCCGAAATGCCCCAGTTCGTCGGGATCATACTTGCTTTTTTGGGGGATATAACACATATACTATACCTTTAATACGCTGTAAACGGGAGCTTCAAGCTTGTCGGTTCCCCCCAGCGCTTCGAGATTGATAATAAAACAGCACTCCACGCAAAGCGCTTCGGTTTTGTTGATCAGATCCACCGCGGCTTTTGCCGTACCTCCCGTGGCGATCAGATCGTCGATGAGCAGCACCTGCGCATTTTTCTTTCTGCGAAAAGCATCCAGGTGGATCTCCACCTCGTCATATCCGTACTCCAGGGAGTATTTCTGGCTTATGGTCGTCGAGGGCAGTTTCCCCTTTTTACGTACCGGAACGAAGCCGACCCCCAGCATATTGGCCAATGCCGCGCCGAAGATAAACCCTCTGGCGTCGATCCCGGCTATAAAATCAAGCTCATACCCTTTGTAGCGATCATACAGATGCTCCATCAACGCCTTGTACGCCTGGGCGTCATTGAGCAGCGTCGTAATATCTTTAAAGACGATTCCGGGTTTCGGAAAATCCTCTATATCCCGAATACTTTTTTTGATCGTTTCAAGTCGTTGGTCCATATACTCCCCTTTATTTATAGATAGTCGGTTACAGCAGCGCTTCGATTCTGCCCTCTAAGTCTTTGATCTTTTTGCGAAGCTTTTCGTTCTCCACCCGGTACTGGCTGTTTCGCTGCTTGAGTACTTTGGTTTCGCCTTTAAGCTTATTTATCTGTTCGTTTAAGATATCGATATTGCCGATAGAGCGGTGCAGTTGAATTTGGTATTTTCGTATAAGAACCTCCGCTTCCTCAAGCGTCATCTTCATGATGTCGTTATTTTTCATCTCCCGGTGGTTGAGGTTTTTAAAATAAAACATCTTCACAAAAAGGTATAGCGAGATCAAAACCAAAAGGGTTAAAAGTATCCAATCAAAAAACATGCTCCATCCTCTAATCTATATCCCGTACGGGATTTACTTACGAATCCACGCGCATACAGCCGATCTTTTGCACGCGTCCCAGGTGTCTGCCGCCTTGAAATTCGGCGCTGCAAAAGGCATCGATCATCGACTCGATCACCCCCTGCCCCACGACACGCTCTCCAAAACATAAAACATTGGCGTCGTTGTGCTCACGGCACATCTGTGCGGTATACGCGTCGTGGCACAGGGCTGCGCGGATTCCGTCGACCTTGTTCGCAGCAATACTTATTCCAATTCCGGTCCCGCAGATAAGGATACCGAAACTTCCCTCATCCTTGACGATCGTATTGGCAAGTTTCTTTGCAAAGTCGGGGTAATCCACCCGCTGGGGACTGTCGGGTCCCAGATCGGTCACCTCGTGTCCCTTGGCTTTGAGGTATTCGATCACATCCTCTTTTACGGCGTATCCCGCATGGTCGGTTGCTATATAAAATTTCATATCTATCCTTTATCAGTTGCTATCTTTTCTCCTCTTCCACAAACCGTGTCCGTGGAAAACTTTTCACTCAAGTTTCCGCTTTGTATCGGCTACCCCAGAAGCGCCTGGATCATCTTGATCGCGGGGGCGAAAAAGATTTGATTCAGCGGCG
Organism: Epsilonproteobacteria bacterium tcs-49; assembly: GCA_002049495.1. Taxonomy (GTDB): domain Bacteria; phylum Campylobacterota; class Campylobacteria; order Campylobacterales; family Sulfurovaceae; genus TCS-49. The sequence goes on from LLYS01000007.1 coordinate 68,770, forward strand.
TAGCGATGATGATAATAAGCACCACCATCCCGTAGGGTTCGATACGCTGCAGCAGGTTAACCGCCCCGCGCAGGTTAAAGTGCATCGCCATATAGCGGATAGCGTTTGCCCCGTCCAGCGGCGGGATGGGCCAGAGGTTAAACACCCCCAAAACCACGTTGATGATCACCAGCTGCGCCAGCAGGAAAAACGCCGAGGCTTCAAGCCAGCCGCTTGGCTGCGCAAAGCCCCCCAGCAGTACCGAAGCCAGAATCGCCAGCGAAAAGTTAAACGCCACCCCCGCCAGCGAAACGCTCACCGCGGCGAAGTAGCCGCCGTTTCGTACCACCGTAACCGTATTGACCGGTACGGGTTTGGCCCAGCCAAAAAGAAAGGGGGCGTCCATCACAAACAGTACCAGCGGCACGGCAACGGTACCGATGGGATCGATATGCTTGATGGGGTTGATACTGAGCCTGCCTTCCGAGCGTGCCGTATCGTCCCCGTAGCGGTACGCCACGTAGCCGTGCATGATTTCGTGCCCCACCACCGCGATCACAAGTGCTATGATCGTAGCGGCGATGCGGATAATCTCTACTTCGCTCACGCTGCGTTACTGCCCCGCATAGGGTTTGTTTTGCAGCGCATCCACCGATTCACCGATACGGTCCCAGCGGATACGGTACTCGTCATCCCAACTAAAGTAGACAAACCATGGTTTGCCGACGATATGCTTGTACTCCACACTTCCCCAGAAACGGCTGTCGTTGGAGTTGTCGCGGTTATCACCCATCATATAAAAGCGTCCCTCTTCCACCTTCTTGTAAAAGGCGTTAAAAGGCATCCCCGTTTTCCCAAACTTTTCAAAGTACATGGGCTGCATATCCACCTTGTCCTGCAGATACGCCTGCGCCATCAGCAAATAGGAGGGATAGTTGCCCGGCTTTGGCGTATAGTGGATGTTGGGATACTTTTGCATATAGGGGTTTTCCACCCACAATTTGCCGCCGATCGTTACGATCTTTTCCGCGGGATAGTTTTCCCTGACGTAGTTATCCCCCTCGTGCGGATGCAGGTAAAGCGCTTTTTCGCGGTAGATCACCTCATCGCCGCCGACGGCAACGCAGCGTTTGACGTAGTGCAGCATCGGATTGGGCGGAAAACGAAAGATCACGATATCGCCGCGCTTTGGTTTATCGCCAGTAAGGATATGCCCGTCCCCGTCAAAATCGGGAAGTACGGGAATTTCCACCCAGGGAAGGTGGGGCGTAGGGATACCGTAACTGTACTTTTTGACAAAAAGATGATCTCCGATAAGCAGGGATTTTTTCATGGAACCGCTGGGGATCACGAACGCCTGGGCGACGAAAAAGATCACCAGCAAGACGATGATAACCGTCCCGGTCCAACTGTTGGAGAATCTGTAGAGTTTATGCAACCGTTGTAGCGTTTTTTCCATCACGACTCTTTACCGCATCTTGGCCGCATCGAGGGTGTTTTGCAGCAGCATCGCGATGGTCATGGGTCCTACGCCGCCGGGAACGGGCGTAACGTAGGAACACTTGGGCGAAACGGTATCAAAAGCCACGTCACCGGTCAGTTTACCGTTTTCTAGGCGGTTGATACCGATATCGATTACGATCGCGCCCTCTTTGACCATGTCCTCGGTGATCAAGCCGGGTTTTCCCACGCCGACGATCACGATATCCGCATTTTGGGTGTGGGCTTTTAAATCCTTGGTATAGATATGCGTCACCGTCACCGTCGCATCGGCATTGAGCAACAATGAAGCCATCGGTTTGCCCACGATGTTGCTCGCGCCAACGACGACCACGTCTTTGCCCCGCAGGTCGATATTGTATTTATCAAACATCTTCATCACCCCCAAAGGCGTACAGGGGACGAAACTGTCCAGATTATTCACCAGCCGTCCGCTGTTGTAGGGGTGGAAGCCGTCCACATCCTTTTTGGGATCGATCACTTCAAGGATCTTTTCCGTTTCGATGTGACCCGGCAGGGGCAGCTGCACCAAGATCCCGTCGATATTGGGGTTTTGGTTCATCATCTTGATCGTTTCGATGATGCGCTCCTGGGAAACGGAATCGGGCATCTCGTGGACAATGGAGTAAAACCCCACCTCTTTACACGCTTTTGACTTCATCTTGACATAGGCGTGGCTTGCCGGATCGTCTCCCACAAGGACCACGGCCAAACCGGGGACGACCCCCTGCTCTTTTAACTTGTCAACTTCCGTTTTGACTTCACTGCGAATCTCTTTTGCTAAAGCTGAACCGTCGATTATTTGCATTTATATCCCATTTAATTGTTTTTTGATATGATAACAAAAAATTGGTTAAGGAAGTGACTGTTGCGCTCATTTTTTCTTTTGGCACTTTTTATTCTCACTTCGGGCTTTGGCGATAGCTTTATCACCAAGTTCGAGTACGGCGAGTACCTCTACGACAATCCCCGCGGAATCGGCTGCAGCAAATGCCACGGGGAAAAAGCGGAGGGAATGCTCATTGCAACGTATAAAGAAAGTGCCGATTCCAACGTTACCAAGCAGCTGCGCGGGCCCGCGATCGTCAATATCAATAAAAACCGTTTGCAAAAAACGCTCTTTTCAAAACACCCGGTGATGCCTACGTACAATTTGACAAAGGCCGAGATCGAAGCACTGCATATCTATCTGAACAATCTGGAAAAATAGCACCCTCAAGGAGAGTTTATGATCTTTGAAGACACTTCCCGCATACAAGATGCTTTTGAGCGCAGGGATCTGCAAGCCCTGCGCCGACTGGTGGGCCCCGGCCGCAAAGAAAGTAGCTACAAGATCCACCCCAGATCAACCCTCATGGTTTCCGCCCACCGGATTAAGCATTTGAACAAGATGGATGAACTTTCCTGCGATATGGTGATGCTCAATCTCGAAGACGGGGTCAGCCCCGAGCTCAAACCCTTTGCGCTGGTTTTGGCCCAAATATTTTTGCAGCATACCCCCAAAGAGGTATATTGCGTCGTCCGCGTCAATCCCCTGGATCAGGGAGGAACCCGAGAGATCGAAGCGCTCAACGCCGTCGGCCCCGACGCTATCCGCATCCCCAAAGTTACCGATGAACGTATGGTTGCCCGGGCACTGGATCTGGTGGATGAATCGATCGAAGTCCACCTCTCCATCGAAACCAAAGAGGCGTTTCACAACCTGGAGCGGCTGCGGCTCAGTCCGCGTATCAGTACGTATCACCTGGGCATTTTGGACCTGCTGGCCGATCTGCACCTGCCCCAGCATCTGCTGCACCAAAGCAACCCCACGATCCAGTATATTATGAGCCGCTTTTTAGTCACCGCGAAGATGACGGGAGTCCACCCCGTGGGCTTTACCTTTCAGGATCACCGGGATTTAGAAACGTTTCGCGACTGGTGCGAATTTGAAAAGACGATGGGATATGAGACCAAAAGCTGTATTGCGCCCAAGCAGGTTACAATCGCCAACGCCGTTTTCAAGCGGGGGGAAAAAGCCCTTGCCAAGGCGCAAAAGATCAAGGAGCGTTTCGAGTGCAACGCCGCCAAGGGGATCACGGGCTTTGACGATCCGGAACTGGGATTTATCGACGAACCCATCTACAAAGACGCGCTCAATCTGCTGCGGGAGTGATTTTGCTATAATTATGAAACTTTCCAGCCAAGCTTCGCAACTATGGAGTTTTGCGGGAATTTAACCTGAATCTATACTAGCATCAAGGAACACCGTGTCAATACTGTTATCTTTACTGGTTTTATCGCTTCTGATCTTTTTTCACGAGCTGGGACACTTCCTGGCCGCGCGCTATTTCGGCGTTTTTGTGGAAAAGTTCAGCATCGGCTTTGGCAACAAGCTCTACGCAAAAACGATCAACGGTACCGAGTACCGCATCAGTGCCATCCCCCTGGGCGGCTACGTACAGATGAAGGGGCAAAACGACACCGATCCGCTGCAGCGAAGTAGCGACCCCGACAGTTACAACGCCCTGCATCCCTGGCAGCGTATCCTCATCCTCTTTGCCGGGCCCTTCGCCAACTTTCTTATCGCCTTTTGCCTCTATATCGCCGTGGGGTTTTTAGGCGTCAATGAACTCACCACCCATATCGGAGCGGTACAGCCAAACTCCCCCGCGGCCAAAGCGGGACTCATGCAAAACGACCGGGTCGTCGCCATCAACGGCGAGCGCATCACCCTGTGGAAGGAGTTGAGCCGCAAGATACGAAACTCCGAAGGAGCGCTTGCTTTTACCGTCTTGCGAGAGGGCAAAGAGCGGCGGCTGCGTATCACCCCGCAACTTTTACAAGCGCAAAATATCTTTAAGGAAACGATCAAAAAACGCATGGTGGGGATCCGCCCTTCGGGGGATTTTACCAAGGTGCACCTGGGGTTTGCGGAGGTGCTGCCCTACGCCTTTGAAAAGACCAAAGAATCGGCAACGCTGATCGTTAAAAGCGTGCAAAAGCTGATCGAAGGAATCGTTCCCGCCAAGGATATAGGCGGAGTGGTATCGATCATGCAGATTACGGCCAAGGCCAGCGAGGCGGGCATCGTGGCGCTTTTTATGTTTACCGCGCTTATCTCGGTGAATCTGGGGGTACTGAATCTGCTGCCCATCCCCGCCCTGGACGGCGGGCATATCATGTTCAACCTGTATGAGTTGATCACCCGCAAAGCTCCCAGCGAACGGGTGCTGTATACCCTCACCATCTCCGGATGGGTGCTGCTCATCGGCTTGATGGGCTTGGGACTGTATAACGATATAAACCGTTTAACACAAGGATAGTACAATGAATGAAAAACTGCGAAGCAACCTGGATAGAATCATTTGGGATATCGAAGAGGCGAGACTGCAAGTCAGCGCCCACCACATCGTCAAACTCGTAGGCGTGACCAAATACACCGATACGCAAACGATCCGCGATCTGTATGAGCTGGGACAGCGCGCTTTTGGCGAAAGCAAGGTGCAGCAGCTCGTCAGCCGCAGCGAAGAGTTGGAGGATCTGCCTTTGGAGTGGCACTTTATCGGCAGATTGCAAAAAAACAAGATCAACCACCTGATCAAAACCAACCCCTCTTTGGTCCACTCCATCGACAGCGTCGAACTTGCCGAGGCGGTCAATAAGCGCCTGGAGCGCCCCATGAACTGCCTGCTGCAGATCAACAGCAGCGGCGAAGCGAGCAAAGCGGGCGTCGCCCCCGAAGAAGCCAAGGATATCTTTGACCGGATCAAAGAGAGCTGCGAACGGATCAACCTCAAAGGGGTGATGACCATCGGCGCGCACAGCGAGGATGAAAAACTGATCCAAAAAAGCTTTGAAACCACCCGAAAAATCTTTGAAGATACAAACTCCGAAATCTGTTCTATGGGGATGAGCGGGGATTATAAGCTGGCGATCCTGTGTGGATCAAACATGATCCGAGTGGGCTCCGCACTCTACAAATGACATAAAGGTTGATTGACGAACACTAAACTTTTGTGATATAATATACCACAACTTAACAATTTTTAGTGAAAAGGAACGATCTTGAGTAAAAGTTTATACGAAACGTTAGGCATCAACGAAGGCGCAAGCGACGCGGAGATTAAAAAAGCATACAGACGTTTAGCGCGCAAATACCACCCCGATATCAATAAAGACGAGGGTGCGGAGGAGAAGTTCAAAGAGATCAACGCCGCATACGAAGTACTGAGCGATCCAAAGAAAAAAGCGCAGTATGATCAGTACGGCGATACCATGTTCGGCGGCCAGAATTTCCACGACTTCGCCCAGGGGCAAGGCGGCATGGATATGGACGATATCCTCAACAGTATCTTCGGCCAAGCCGGATTCGGCGGCGCTTCGGGCTTTAGCGGCTTCGGTTTTGACAACCAGGGCTTTGGCGGGATCGATCTGGATATCCGCTCAAGCGTCACCATCCCCTTCAGTACCGCGGTTACGGGGGGCAAACACAACGTCTCCTTGCAAAGCGAAAGTTTTGACATTAAAATTCCCGCGGGGATCAAAGACGGCGAAACCCTGCGCGTCCGCAGCAAGGGCAAAGCGATGCAGGGGCAGCGGGGGGATCTGCTGCTAAAGGTCAACGTTTCAAGCTCTCCGGAGTATGAGCGCAGCGGGGATGATCTGGTCAAAGTTATCGATATTCCGCTCAAAACGGCGCTTTTCGGCGGAAAGGTCAGCGTCGAGACCATCGAAAAGGAGGTGACGCTCAAAGTCCCCGAAAATACCCAAAACGGCAGAAAGTTCCGCCTCAAGGGCAAAGGCGTCCCCAACCGCAAAACGGCGATGCGGGGCGATCTGTACCTCAAGGCCAACATCGTCTTGCCGAAGCTTGAAGAGCTGGACGACGGGTTGATCGAAACCATGAAAGAGAGGCTGCCCGATGCATAGCTATGATGAACCGGTCTATCTCATCAGCGTCGTTGCCAATATGCTCGATATCCACCCCCAAACCCTGCGGCAGTATGAAAAAGAGGGTTTAATCTCCCCCTCCAGAACACAGGGCAAGATGCGGCTGTATTCCCAGCGCGACATCGATAAAATCAAGATGATTTTAAAGCTTACGAGGGAGTTGGGGGTCAATATCGCGGGGATCGATATCATTTTGCAGATGAAGGAAAAGATGGATGCGATGCACGCCGAGATAGACGAACTCAAAGAGAAGCTGAGTAAAACCAGCAGCGACTCCTCCATCGCCAAAAACCGCTCTATGGTAACGACGAAAAGTAAATACGAAGTGATCATTTTCAATGAGTAGTTTTGAGCGTCTCAAAGCCCTGACCGAACAGATCTCTACCCACGAGATCAGCCGTAAAAAGAGCCTTAAACGCCTGGAGGAGCTTTTTATGCTGCTTGATATCGGCAAGAAGCACGAGGATTTCGGCAGCATTTTTGAGTACAAGGCGATGAACCTCTCGGGGATCAGCCTCGATCCGCTAAATCTGGCCCAACCCAAGCAGAAGCGCTATGCGCAGATCATCGCCATCGAATACGTGGACGACCGGGGCGTCAAGCGGGCGAAAAATCTCAACCTGGCTTATTTCGGCCGCGCGGAAAATATCGAACCCCAAAAGCGCAGATTGATCGTGGAGTTTATCCTGCGCTGGCGCTATGAAAAATCCTTTAAAAACGTGGAACACTACGACGGTATGATCACGCAGCTGCAGGAGCTTGAGTAATGGAGGTCGTTTTAACAATCGGCTACTATATCGGCTTTTTGGGCCTCATTATCGCCGCGGCGATGATCTTGACAAAGCTGATCGCCAAATACTCCCACAACGATTTGACCGCCCACAATCCCCCCTCCTCCGAGAAAGAGGAAAATTCCGAAAATATTCCCGACGAAAAAGAGGTAAAATAGGAACACCTTTTGCTATTTATTTGTTAGTTAAATTCAGCTGCAAGGATGCGAAGGTGAAAAAGATAGTGCTTCTCCTGCTGGGGTTTGCGACCCTGGCCTTTGGGGTCAAGATCAAAGATATCAGCAACGTCGTCGGAGTTCGGGACAATCAACTCATCGGCTACGGGCTTGTCGTGGGGTTAAACGGGACGGGAGACGGAACTTCCTCCACCTTTACCCTCCAATCGCTTGCCAATATGCTCCAAACCATGAATGTCAAAGTCGATCCCGACGATATCAAATCCAAAAACGTCGCTGCCGTGGTGGTCACGGCAAAACTCCCCTCCTTTGCCAGACAGGGGGATCGAGTGGATTTGACCATCTCCTCCATCGGCGACGCCAAGTCGATCGAAGGGGGCACGCTGCTGCTGACGCCGCTTAAAGGTGTGGACGGCAAAATCTACGCTCTGGGACAGGGATCGGTGACCATCGGCGGGAAAAACGGCCGGGGCGGCGGAGACAAAAACCACGCAACCGCGGGAACGGTACCGCTGGGGGCGACGATCGAGAGGGACGTAAGCTACGACTTGAACAATAAAAAACGCGCCGTACTGAGTTTGAAAACATCCAACTTCCAAAACGCCATCGCCATACAGGATATCCTCAACCGCTTTTTCAAAAAGCCGGTCGCGGCGGCGGTGGATCCTCGAACCATCAAACTCAATAAACCCGATGATATGAGTATGGTGGAGTTTTTGGCGACGCTGCAGGAACTCAGCATCGATTTTTCACGGAAACAAAAGATCGTTATCGATGAGCGAACCGGAACGATTGTTGCTGGTATCGATATAACGGTCGAACCGGTGATGATCACCCACCGTGACATCACCATCAAGATCGAAACCGCCGACGAACTCCCTCCCACCGACGATGCCAATATGCGCCTGGACGAGGATGTGAGTATCGGCTTGAACTCCAACGTCGTCAAAACGTCGAAGGAGGGTTCAACGGTGGCAAACATAGCGCGCTCGCTGCAAAAGCTGGGAGCCGAGCCCAAAGATATCATCTCCATTTTGGAGGCGATGAAAAAAGCGGGTGCAATCCAAGCTGATCTGGAGATAATCTAATGATAGACAAAGCACAACTCTACGCGCAGAGCCAAAACACGCCTGCGATCAATAAAACGGACGACAAGGCGGCGCTGAAGGAACAAACGGACAAGTTCGAATCGATCATCGTCAAGATGCTGCTGGATGAAGCGATGCCCAAGGAGGGTGCGTTGCTGCCCAAATCACCCGGTCGCGACATCTACAAATCGATGTATAACGATGAGATGAGTAAGCAGCTTACGGGGGGATTTGGCTTTAGTCAACTGCTCTTTGATTACCTCTCGCAAGACGATGTAATCCCGGCCAAATAATTTTGTAAAAGGTATTAACTTTTCCTCCTGATTGACGATACTATGTTTAGTTAGAAAAGAAGGAGAAATATTGAAAGTTAATCCTCAAGCACAAAGCCTTTTTCTCAATAATAACAAAGATTTAAAAGGCAAAAACGGCGTTGAAGACCATCAAGCGAAAGAGGACTCCAAAGCTTCCAAAGTTCAGGAGTTAAAGCAGCAGATAACCGATGGTCAGTATAAAGTGGATGTGGACAAAACCGCATCGGCAATGTTAAGTGAATTCGTAAGATGACTTTAAACCTTTTTTAGAGTCATCTCTGAAAAAGGATAAAAAATGTTAAACCACTATTTAGAAACCGCAATACAAGATCTCAAAAATATACAAAAACTTATCGAAGACGATGTCAGAGACATCAAAAGCGCCAACCACGATGCGCTCTTTGAACGCTCCAAAATCAAAGAGCACGCCATCGTCACCTTTGAAAACAAAAAGGCGCTGATCGATAACGAAATACTCAACCTTTCCAAGAAAAACCCCGAAATGGAGCTGCAGGATATCCTTTCGCAAAAGCAGCAGGAGCTTTTGGACGAGATGAAACAGGAGCTGCTTACGCTCAAGGAGAAAAATAAATATTTCGCCAAACTGCTGCTAAGCGTCAGTGAGTTTTACAATTCGCTCTATTCAAAAATGCTGCCTACGGAAAACGACGGCTACGGGCCAAACGTAGCGAAAAAGACTTCCCTATTTGAACTAAAGGCGTAATCATGGGAAACATCTTCGGGACACTAAATACCGGCTATAGCGGATTAAAATCCCACCAAACCGCCATGGACGTGACCAGTAACAACGTCGCCAACGCCAGTAATGAAAACTATACCAGACAGCGGGCGGTCATGACCAATGCCGTTCCCCTCAATACGACCCCGGGGGATCTGGGCCTGGGTTCGCAGGTTTCGCAGATTGTGCGCATCCACGACGAGTTTGTGTTCCAGCGCTACCAAAGTGCCGACAACGCCATGGAAAACAGCGGCTACAAGCAAGAGGTATACAATACGCTCAACACCTATTTCCCGGAAGTGGACCAGGTGGGGATCCACAAGGATTTGCAAAACTACTTCAACTCCTGGCAATCCCTTTCCGAAAATCCCGATGACGGGGCACTGAAAATCGATTTGGCGACCTATACGCAAACCCTCTCCAACAGTATCCAAAATACCCGCGAAAAGGTGGGTGCGGTACAGGATTCGATCAACGAAGAGATCGAAGTAGCGGTCAATGAGATCAACCGCCTTGCCAGCGGGATCGCGGATTTGAATGAAAAGATCAATACCAATGAAGCGGGCGGTTTTGACAACGCTAACGACCTGCGCGACCAGCGCGACGCTTTGGAAAAGGCTTTGAACAAGCTGGTCAACAATTCGATTACGAAAACCAATTTGACTTCACAAACCAACATCGATCCCAACAGTGTGGATTATAACGAGGATTATACCCTCAATATCGGCGGCTTTAACGTCGTTGACGGGGATGGGTACCACCCCTTGACGCTGAACAAAGAAAACAACCCCCAGGGCTTTTACGAGATCAGTTACAAGCGCAAGGATTGGAAAGAGTTTCCCATGGAGGACGTGATCACCGGCGGTCGTCTCGGGGCGATGCTGGATATGCGGGGTCGCAACTACAGTGAGGACAAGGGCGGATTTACCGACGGGGAGGTACAAAAAACCATCGACGGTTTGGACAAGTTCGCAAAGGGGTTGATCGAAAGCACCAACAACCTCTACGCACAGGCCCCCACGACCAAGATGAGCAGCAGCGTCGACATCAACGCCAACTACTCCGTGCTCAACTCCGACGTCAAAGTCAACGAGGGCAGCTTTGAGATCAACGTCTTTAACGCCAACGGGGAAAAGGTAACCACAAAGGCGATCAATATCGACGCGATCACCACCTTTGACGCGGCGGGGGATCCCAACAGTATCGTCTCCAAGATCAACAGCGACCTGGACGATAACGCCGATCAAAACGCCAACAATGACGTGGATGATTTTATTAATGCTTCCTTTAAAAGCGGCAAGCTGGTCCTGGAACTGGGTAACAGTTTTGAAACCCAGGGATATAGTTTCAACATCACCGAAAGCGATGCCAAGAACCCCACCAACTTTGCGGGGGCGCTGGGGCTGCAGCGCTACTTTCAGGGAGAGGACGCTTCCAGTATCTCCCTCAACTCCACGCTCCGAGACAACCCCGGGGAGATCGAATCGGGGGTCACTCCCAACAGCGGCGATCAAAAGCTTGCCAACGATATGCAGCAGCTGCAGTATGAGAAGGTAAACTTTTACTCCCTAAACAGCGGAGAATTGGAAAGCCAGGAAACGCTGGAGCGCTACTTTACCCTCGTAGCCGGTGACACCGCGTCAAGGAGTGCGGACGTGGATGCGGTACACGACAGCAATACCGCGCTGTTTAACTCGGTCAAAACCGAATTTGACTCTATCTCCAAAGTCAGCCTGGACGAGGAGATGACCAACCTGATCAAATTTCAGACGGGTTACCAGGCCGCTACCAAGGTGATCACCACCCTTGATGAGATGATCAACAGCCTGCTACAGTTGAAGTAGCGGGCTCTTTCTTTAGCCTAAAATCCTCAAGTTAGCTTAATTCTAAATAGATACAATGGGGCACCGCTTTTGAAGGAGTGTTCATGAGACTGCTGTTGGCTTTGTTCTGCGGCGTCGTGTTTGTACTACACAGTGACAACTTTACCACGTTTGAAAACGATACCATCGAAGAGTTTGAACAGTACAAAATCGACCTTAAGCGCTATAAGCAGGCTTATAAAGAGGCTTTTGAAGTCTATGAACAAAAAATCAAACGCAACTTCTCCACCGTTGACGTGAGCGATCACAACCGGTGGGTTTCCTATATCAACAATTTTAAAATCAAAAATATCGTGGATTTTGAGCGGGAAAAGATCATTATCCAGACCCACGCAACCGATATGCAAGATGCCCGAAACAAGATATACGACCGTTTTGAGTCGCTTGTCAAACTCAGCGTCAAAGAAGCCTTTGAAAAAGATTTTGTCGAACAGCACGTCGCCGGTTCGCTGGGGCTGTCGCGCACTATCAACGCCCGCGGCAAGATTGTTGAAGATATCTATACGAAAACCGACCTGGATTCCACCCGCTCCTTTATCAAAAAAGCTCCCATCAAAAAAAGTATCTACCGGGGTCGTCCCATCTATACCCTGGAGCTTGCTATGCCCCCCAAAGCGCTGCTGCGCAAAGCGAAGCGCTACGAAAAAAGTATCAACCGCTACGCGCTAAAGGAGAAATTGCCCAAGGAGTTGGTCTTTGCCATTATCCACTCCGAAAGTTCCTACAATCCCATGGCGCGATCCCGCGTCCCGGCGTTTGGATTGATGCAGATCGTACCCGAAAGCGCCGGAGTGGACAGTTACCGCTACCTCTACGGCAAACGGATCATCCCCAGTGCCAACTATCTCTACAACGAGCAGCGCAACATCAAACTGGGCACGGCGTATCTGCATATTCTTTTTTACAGTTACCTCCAACGCATCAACGACCCCCTTTCACGCCTGTACTGTACCATCGCCGCGTACAATACCGGCGCGGGCAACGTGGCCAAAAGCTTCGTTGGCAACTACGACACCAAAGCCGCGGCCGAGGTGATCAATACGATGACGCCCAAACAGGTTTACGAATACCTGATGCAAAACCTTCCCTTCGTCGAAACCAAACGCTATTTGCAAAAGGTCCGTGAACGTATCTTTACCTACCGCTCCTGGCTGCAAAAGCAGCAGGGGTAACACCCAAAGCGAAAATCGAGCAACTTTTACCTTCAATCCCCCTGTTTCAGTCTCTCTTAAAAGTAAATCCAATACACTATTAAAAAAAGGAGTCCCGATGAAGAAATACCAAACATACAGATGTTCAAAATGCGGTAATGAAGTGGAAGTACAAAACGTAGGCGGCGGCACGCTGGTATGCTGCGGCGTGGATATGGAGTGCATTACCGAAAACTTGACGGCGGTGAATTTGATGAAAGCCTTTGCCGGAGAATCGATGGCGAGAAACAAGTATGAGTTCTTCGCCGAAGTCGCGTTTGAGGAGGGTTATCACGCCATTTCCCGCTTTTTCCAAGAAGCCGCTGATAATGAGAAGTACCATGCGATGGCGGAATTTAAAGCGTATAACAAGCTCGTCAACGACGTGGAACTCGATACCACGCAAAAGAATTTGCAATACGCCGCGGACGGGGAGAAGTACGAACACGAAATCATGTATCCCGAATTTACCGAAATCGCCAAAGAGGAGGGACTCAAAGAGATCGCCAGGATGCTCAAAGCGATCGGCAAAGTGGAGGTGGAACATGAAGCCCACTACCTGGCGCTAAAAAAAGCGCTGGAGGAGGACGGCTTTTTCAACTCCGACGAGGATGAGGAGTATATCTGTGAAGTGTGCGGCCACGTACACAAAGGCAAAAAGCCGCCGGCGAAGTGTCCGCTATGCGGCGTAGAAGCGGAGTATTTCAAGAAACGCTGTGACGACGTAACCGCAGGGTAACGATGGAGGAGGTCTCATTTAGCAGCTTTGCCGTTGCTTTCGGTTTGACGCTGTTTGCGGGACTGAGCACCGCCATCGGTGCCGTGATCGCGTTTTTTTCCAAAAGCCGCGATCACTTCTTTCTATCCATAGGGCTGGGCTTTTCAGCGGGGGTTATGATCTATGTCTCCTTTATGGAGATTTTGCAAAAATCCAAAGACGCTTTTAGTGCCTATATGCAAAGCCCCGTTACCGCGGAAGCGACAACGCTGCTGTTTTTCTTTTTGGGGATCGGTTTCAGCGCCCTTATCGACCGTTTCATCCCCGAAGACGTCAACCCCCACGAACCCAAAACGGACAACGAGTTAGCCGTTTTAAAAAGACAAAATATACACTCCAATATCGATACCGCCCTGCGCCGGACGGGGGTCTTTACCGCTCTGGCGATCGCTATTCACAACTTTCCCGAAGGGTTTGCCACCTTTGTGGCATCTTTGGAAGATATCAGTATCGGACTCTCCATCGCCATCGCCATCGCTATCCATAATATCCCCGAAGGGATCGCGGTTTCCCTGCCCATCTACCACGCTACGGGCAACCGCAAACAGGCGTTTTTATACGCCGTAGGCTCGGGATTTGCCGAACCGGTGGGCGCGGTTGTGGGGTTCTTTCTCCTGCTGCCGCTGATGGGGGATGCGACGCTGGGGATCACCTTTGCGGTGGTTGCGGGAATCATGATCTATATCTCCTTTGACGAACTGCTCCCCTCCGCCCGCGTATACGGCAACGCCCACACCACGATCGGAGGGATCGTTTTAGGGATGGCGGTTATGGCGCTGAGTCTGCTCGCCTTTAAAATCTTTTAGCTACAATTACACTACTATTGAAAATAGCTATAAAAAAGATAAGGAAATATAATGGCTCAAAAAAGTTTACACCGTTTTCGCAAAATCGCCTTTTTGGAAGGCTTATCCTTTTTGGCGCTGCTGTTTATCGCCATGCCGGTTAAATATATGCTTGGGGAACCTGCGCTGGTACGCTATGTGGGTATGCTTCACGGAGTTTTGTTTATTTTGTTTATTCTGCTTTTGGTGGATGCGGCGAGACTGCACCGCTGGAGTATGAAGTTTAATACCGCTGCATTTATCGCTTCGCTTATCCCCTTCGGTACCTTTTGGCTGGAGAAACGGCTCAAAGCGATCGCGGCGTAACTACCGACCCGGAAGGGTCGGGTAGCGATTAATCCATATCCGGCTTCGGTGTAAGAACCGTGCTTGCGGGAAGCTGCGGATAGGAGATATCCGGTTTCTCACCGGTAAGTGATTTCAAGAAGGTTACGATCTTCTTGGCATCTTTATCACTGATGTCGATACCAAGCTGCGTACTACCCATCTCTTTAACGGCGGTTGCCAAATTCCAGATTTGCCCGTTGTGGAAATAGGGTGCCGTTTCTTCGATATTTCTTAATGTCGGTGTTTTAACCATACCGTTTTCATCACCTTCAAAGTCCCCTACTTCGGCAAATTTATACTTTTTCACCACTTGGAACGGCTGCATCGTACCGCCGAAGCCGATATCGTTGTGACAAGATGTACACCCCTTGTCGATGAACACTTTCAGCCCCTCTTTTTCCTCTTTCGTCATGGCGCTGTTGCACCCGTTCATAAAATCATCAAAGGGCGCGGGCGTTACCAGTGTTTTTTCAAAGATCGCGATCGTATCGGCGATCAATTCAAAATCGATGTCCACATCGTAGCCGTACGCTCTTTTAAACTCCATTACATATTCGGGAATGGAAGTCACTCTTTCCACTACGAGATCTTTCGGAGCAGCCATCTCCGGTCCCGCCTGGATAGGTCCCTGAGCCTGATCGGCAAGGTGTGGACTTCTCCCGTCCCAGAACTGTACATCGTTGAGTACGGAGTTGTATACCGTCGGCGAGTTCAAATGGTGCGGATTCATCGTCCATTTGTGCCCCACGGCAGCACTTACTCCGTCGGCACCGCCGAGTGCCAGATTGTGGCAGGTATTACAACTGATAAGAGAACTTTTGGAAAGTCTGGGATCAAAATAGAGTTTTTTCCCCAACTCGACCTTGGCATCGGTAATGGGGTTTTTCGCGTCGTCTACGAGCTTCATCACCTCCAACTGACTGGCAGGGATAGGTTTTAACCCCATATCTGAAGCTTTTTTGCGCAACGCATTGTCACTGTCTGAAGCCATCGCTCCCACTGCCGTAAGCAGTAGAGCACCGGTTACTACACTTAGCTTGTTCATGAAACATCCTCACAATGAAATTTGCACACGTCGGATTGATAACCTGTGCATATAACTATTATAGAGATATTTTATTTATAATAAGTTTAAAAAGATAATTTTTTTCCCTTAAGAACTTATTACTACACGGTTCTTACCGTTTTTCTTCGCTTCATAGAGCGCTTTATCCGCCCGGGCAAAAAGTATTTTTTCATTTTCCCCTTTTCGAAATGAAGCGATCCCACCGCTCATGGTGACCCCGTCCCCCTCGATGCGGCAGTTTTCCCTGACCTTTTTCAACAGTTTCTGCGCCAGAACCCGGGCCTGCTCCTCCTTGCTAAAGGGGCAGATCAACAGGAACTCTTCGCCGCCCCAGCGGCCCAGTATATCCGTTTTGCGTATATTGTCCCGGATGATCTGTACCAGCTGTACAAGGAGTTTATCCCCCGCCTGGTGGCCGTGGGTATCGTTGATATATTTAAAATCATCCACATCGAAAACGATGATGCAAAAGGGTTCATCATAGCGTTTGGCCCGCTCCAGTTCCACGTCCAGCAAGCGATCCAGGTGCATCCTGTTATATACGCCGGTCAAGTTATCGTGGGTGGAAAGATAACGCAGTTTCCGGTTGTACTCTTTAAGTGTATACTGGCGGTAAAGCAAAAACAAAATGATCACCGCCGCTACCGCTACGCCCTGATAGATATATTTGATATCCAGCGGCTGCTCGTAGTTGATCGATACCCAGCGGTTTAAGATCTCCTGCTTTTGACGGGGAGTGATGGTCAAAAGAACTTTGTCAAAAATATGCAGCAACTGTTTGTGGTCGTTGCGCACCGCTACCCCCAAATCCCAGGTTTGTTCAAACTTCCCCGCAATTTTGAGTTCGCCGATATACTCCTTTTGAAAGATATAACCAATCGTCGCCAGCGTATCGATAAATCCGAACAGTTCCGAATGCAGCACCTTGTTCAAGCCGTCTTTGACCGAGTCCACCGGAACCAGCTCCAGCTGTGGATAGCGATTTTGCAGCAGCTCCAGATAAGCATAGCCCTTGACTATCCCCACCTTTTTCCCCTTCAAAGCACCCAGATCGTTGATAAAGAATTTATCGTTTTGCGTTGCGATCACCAGAGGGATCTGCAGATAGGGTGCGGTAAAGTCCATATATTTTTTGCGCTGGGGCGTAGCCATGGCCAAAGAGAGAATATCACAGCGTCTGTCTTTGATATATTCAAGCGACTGGCTCCAATTCTCGGTGGGTACCAGTTTGATCGGAATTGGCAGCTTTTGCTCGATCAATTCAAAATAATCGGCGCTCATTCCGTAGTGTTTTCCCCCCTTGATACTTTCAAAGGGCATCCACTCGGGATCGACGCACATGCGTATCTGCTGTTTTTGCTCCAGATACTGCTTCTCCAATTCGGTAAAGCCCACCTCCTTTTCGATCGGATCGATCCGGGCAAACTCCAGCCACTTCTTTTTGAGGCTGTTTCTCTCCTCGTAGGTAACGCTATCGATCCCCTTTTGCAAAATATCGCGCAGCAGAGGCATATCACTGCGCACGCCCAGACGCTCAAAGTGGTTTTCCAACTCTTCGATATCGGCGATCCCGCTGATACCGATCCCCTCGATAAAGTTATCCAGGATCAACTGCTGCATCGTATACGCAAGCCCGATCGCCGCGTCGGCTTTTTTGGTAGCGACGGCCTGCAAAGAATCAAGATTGTCCCTTGTCAGCAAAATGGTGATCTTGGGATGATTTTTCTGGAAATAGGGAATGAAGTAGTATCCCGCCGGTACGGCCAGAACCTTGCCGTAGAGGCTTTCTATCGAGCTAAGCTGGGAACCGTCGCGGCTGAAGATTGAGGGATAAAGCTGCAGGTAGGGGGTAGTAAAGTGCATATAGCGGCTTCGCTCTTGGTTTTTAACCGCGTTGAGCAGCACGTCAAGCTCTTGCCTTTGTACCATATCCAGATACTCTTGCCAGTTTTTCCCCCCGACGACCTCAACCTCCAGGCCCACTTTCTGCGCCACAAGGTTGATAAAATCGATAGAGTATCCCTTGGCTACGCCGTTATCGTTGAAGTTGACGGGGATATAGTCCCTCTCGTTTTGTACCGTGATCACGGGATGTGATTTGACAAACTCCTGCTCCTCCTCGCTAAGGACGACATCAGCAGACAGTGTCGCCGCGGCTGCGAACGCGAGGCAGAGAAAAATGAAAACCCTCTTCATTACGACCCCTTTATATCCTTATCATAGCTATTTATTTTTTAAGCTCACTTAAATAAAAGAATGTAATTGAGATAAGGGGCGCACACAGCATAATAAGAAACACCGGGTAGATTTCGGTTTCGGGGAGTAAACTGGCGGCAAACCCCATCATCGACGACACCGCAAAGCCCATCACGCCCACCACGGCGTTGGCCGTGCCGCTGATATGGGGAAACAGCTCCAGCACCAAAGAGATAACGTTTGCGAAGATAAAGCCCAACGCTCCCACAAACAGCATCAAAAAGGGTACGATAAAGTACACGTTGCCCTCAAAAGAAAGCAAAATCAAAAACAGGGCGCTAAAGATTTGTACCCCTACCCCGAAACGCAGCATCTGCCTTGGGTCAAAGCGCTGCAGCAGATAGATATTGAGCCGGCTAAACAGGATCACCATCGCCACGTTCATCCCGAAAAAGAGGGTAAAGAGATACTTCTCTACCCCGAAATACTCCATATAGACGAAGGAGGATTTGGTAATAAAAACAAACATCCCGCTCATGCCGAAGGCGGAAGTGAACGCCAAAAACAGGGCCCGTTTCGTAGAAAGAATTTCCCAGTAATCTTTAAAAACGTTTTTTCCCTTTGTTTTGGGGGAAGTTTCGGGGATGAGCTGTATCCACCCCAGCACCAAAGCGGCGTACACCCCTAAAAATCCGAAGATATACTCCCACGTAAAGTAGTGCAAAATCAGCGTACCCAACGTAGGAGCGAGCATCGGCGCCATCATCATCACCATAGAGACGAAAGAAAACACTTTCGCACTCTCTTTGCCGTGGAAATTGTCACGGACGATCGCGGCGGTATTGACCACCGCAAAACCGCCACCCAGGGCTTGAAAAAAGCGGTACAGCCACAACTGCTCCACACTGCCTGCCTGGATGATCAGATAGGAAAAAAAGATATAAAACAGCAACCCCGTATTGATCACCACTTTACGACCGTAACGGTCGGACATGGGACCGCCTACGAGCTGCCCCAGGGAAAACCCCGCCAGATAGATACTCAACGTCATCTCGATATAGCCGATGGGCGTATCGAAGCTGTCGCTCATAGCGGGCATGGCGGGGAGGTAGGCGTCGATGGCCAGGGGGCTGATCGCCGTCAGTGACGCAAGCAGAAAAATAAATCCGCGCGGCAGTTTTCTATCCACAAAACTCCTTTATACTATAGCTTCCTGCCCCATACGGTACAGGGCAAAATCATATTTGACGGGATCATCGGGGTCAAATTCGCGCAGCCGTTTCGTCAACTCGACAACCGCCTTTTGATCGTAACTCTTTCGCCGCAGCAATCCCAACCTGCGCGAAACATTGAAGGTGTGGGTATCCAAAGGGATCAAGAGATCTTTTCTTGAAACCCCGCTCCACAATCCCATATCCAGACAATCCTTGCGCACCATCCAGCGCAGATACATATTCCAGCGCTTAAAGGTGGAGCTTTTACCCGGTTTATCGGCAGCTTTACCCACCAAAAAGGTAAATCCCCTGCTTTGTATACGGGCTCGGTCGTGGATGGCGTTGATCACGTGCTGTATCCCCTCCAGCACCGAACCGTTGCGCCCATACGCTTCCCAAAAGAGGTCCTCTACGGATTCGATACGCTCCAGCGCCCGGAAAAGGGCGATAATATCTCTGCTTTTTTGAAAACGGTAATAGCTGTGCCGCAGCAGGGGTTCGCAATCGGTCCCGGGAGCATGCAAAAGATGCAGCGGCAGCGAAGAGAGAAACTCGACGATCTTGCGGGCATTGCCGTAGCCAAAAAGCGCGCACACCAGGGCGCTTTTCTCATCGTTGAAACGCTTGGCTACCAGCAGGGGATCGGGTCTTTGCAAACACAGCTCCCCCTCCCGGTCGCGCAAAGCGATCTGGGCATCGAGCTGCGCTTTGAGACGGTTGTCGTGCGCAGTTATCGTATCTGCCCTTTACCGTAGACTTTGAACTTATACGTGGTCAAATCCTCGATCCCCATGGGACCTCTGGCGTGGAGTTTGTTGGTACTGATCCCCACTTCCGCGCCCAGGCCGAAAACGGCACCGTCGGTAAAGCGCGTGCTGGCGTTAAGATAGACGCACGCCGCGTCCACTCCGTTTAAAAAGGTTTCGGAAGCGTCGCAATCCTGGGTGATGATCGCTTCGGAGTGCCCCGAACCGTAACGGTTGATATGGGCAACGGCTTCCTCTACGTTTTCCACGACCTTGATAGAGAGGATATTATCCAGATACTCCGTATGGAAATCCTCCTCGGTCGCAGCCTCTATATCGATAATTTTTCGTGTTTTTTCGCACCCTTTAAGCTGCGTGCCCTCCACCTCGTACCGCTGTTTAAGCGTAGGCAGCAAGTCTGCGGCGACGGCCGCGTCCACAAGCAGCGTTTCCATGGCATTGCAAACTCCGGTCCGTTGGCACTTGGCGTTGATCGCAATATCAACGGCTTGCTTGAGATCCGCAGCTTTGTGGATATAGCTGTGGCACAGCCCCTTGTCGTGCTTGACCACGGGTACGCTGGCGTTTTCATTGACGTAGCGGATCAGCTGCTCACCGCCTCTGGGGATGATCAGATCCACGAAGCTATCTTGCTTGATCAGCTTGGCCACCCCCTCTCTGGAGCTGTCGGGCAGCAGGCTGACCGCTTCGATAGGCAGATCGTTTGCCGCCAAAACGTCCCGGAGGGTTTTGGCGATGATCTCGTTGGAGTTTTGCGCCTCCTTGCCCCCTTTGAGGATACACACGTTGCCGCTTTTAAAACACAGCGCCGCAGCGTCGCTGGTGACGTTGGGGCGGGATTCGTAAATGATCCCGATGACGCCGATGGGCACGGAAACCTTTTCCAGCTTCAACCCGTTGTCCAAGATCCAGCCGTCGCGTATCTTGCCTACGGGATCTTTGAGTGCGGCGATCTCTTCTAGCGAGGTCGCCATCGCTTCGATACGCTCTTTATTCAGAAGCAGCCTGTCAGTCAGTGCCGCACTGAGGTTGTTTTTTTCCGCATTTTCCATATCTACGGCGTTTTGCTTGATGATCGCATCGCTGTTGTGCAGCAGCGCCTGCGCCATCTTGTGCAGCAGTGATTTTTTCTCGCCGTCACTCAAAGACGCTACCGTCGCAGCCGCGGCTTTGGCCTTTTGTAAAAATGATTCCATTCTCTTCTCCATCTGTTTGCCTGTTTGTAAGTATGCGCATTATATCCAATATGGTATAATTTTTCAAAAAAGTGAGTACCGTGGATTACACGCAAAAATTTGCCAAAATCGTTCAAAACACCCTTTTTGAACACCTCTCGGAGCAAAACCGGCTCTATGTCAAAGCATTTGCCCACTCCCACCGGCTTTCACAACAGCAGCTCAAGCAGCTCGTGGATATGGTGATCGATATCACCCAGTGGCGGGAGCCCTCCCCTCGGGAGAAGAATTTTAAAAACTTTGCTGCGCTGAGGGCGTACCATGAACGGTTACAAAACAAAGATAACCGCTACGACGGAGGTTTTCGCGTCACCCCCGAAAAGATAAAACTGCAAAGCGTACAAAAAAACGGGATCGGCTTTGGCATGTGTCCCGTGGCTTCGCCCAAAACCCGCTGCTGCAACCTTTTGACCCTCGATAGCGTAGAAAGCTGCGGCTTTGACTGCAGCTACTGCTCGATCCAATCCTTTTACAACGGCAATACCGTGACGTTTCACGAAAACCTCGGGCAGAATCTGCAACAGCTTGAACTCGACCCAAGCCAACTCTACCACATCGGAACGGGACAATCCTCCGATTCGCTGATGTGGGGGGATCGCTACGGGACCCTTTCGGCACTCAACGCATTTGCAAAGACCCACCCCAACGTCATTTTGGAGATGAAAACCAAATCCGACAACACCGCTTTTTTCGAACAAAACGAAATCGCTAAAAATATTATCGTCACCTGGTCACTCAATCCCCAAACGATCATCGACAACGAAGAACACTTAACCGCCCCTTTGCACAAGCGCCTGCAGGCGGCAAAAAAACTCCATGACAGAGGGATCTTGGTGGGGTTTCATTTCCATCCCATGATCCATTTTCAAAACTGGGAGCGGGAGTATGCGAAAATCTGCGAAGAGTTGCTCAGGGATTTCGATCCTGCACGGGTTGCGATGGTCTCTATGGGGACACTGACCTTTATCAAACCGGTGATCCAAAAGATCCGCAAACGAAAATTTCACTCCAAAATTTTGCAGATGCCCCTGCGTGATGCCGGCGGTAAGCTTTCCTACCCCCAGGAGACAAAAAAGCGGATGTTTCAACATCTCTACGGCTCTTTAACGCCGTGGCATGAAAAGGTGTATTTTTATCTGTGTATGGAGGATCACTCCCTGTGGAGGGAAGTATTTGATAGGGAATACAGTACGAACGAGAGTTTCGAACTTGATATGAAGCTGCACTACAAAGCAAAGATCGAAAGCCTCTAAGGGCTTACGATCTGCTCTTTAAAGTTTCGGCCCCGCTCCGGAGAAATCGAAGGCGCTGTTTTCAGTTTGGTACTTTTTAAAGTTTTCCACAAACATCCCCGCCAGTTTTTTCAGGGCTTTGTCGTATTTGTCCGTATCTTCCCAGGTATTTCTGGGGTTAAGTACCTCTGTTGTCACATTTTCCAGCGTTTTTGGGATATCGAGATTGAACGTATCCAGGGTTTCAAACTCCGAATCCAGAATCGCCCCGTTTAAGATCCCGTCGATACACGCACGGGTATCTTTAATACTCATTCTTTTCCCCACGCCGTAAGGACCGCCCGTCCAACCGGTGTTGACCAGATAAACGTTCACACCGTGCTCATCGATCTTTTCGCCGAGCAGTTTGGCGTATACCGTCGGGTGCAGCGGCAAAAACGCTTCGCCGAAGCAGGCGCTGAAAGTCGCGACGGGTTCGGTAATCCCGCGCTCCGTACCCGCGACTTTTGCGGTGTAGCCGCTGAGGAAATAATACATCGCCTGCTCTTTTGTGAGCTTGCTCACGGGAGGCAATACGCCGAAGGCATCGGCGGTAAGAAAGATGATATTTCTCGGATGTCCCGCTTCCATGGAGGGTCTGTGGTTTTCGATATGGTAGATGGGGTAGGAAACTCTGGTGTTTTCCGTTTTGCTGCCATCTTCATAATCTACCCGCCCGTTATCGTCATGGATCACGTTTTCAAGCAAAGCATCCTTGCGGATCGCGTGGTAAATTTCGGGTTCGCTTCTTTCATCCAGGTCGATCACCTTTGCGTAGCATCCCCCCTCGAAGTTGAATACACCGTTTTCATCCCAACCGTGCTCATCGTCACCGATAAGTTCCCGGTGGGGATCTGTCGAAAGCGTCGTTTTCCCGGTACCGCTCAAGCCGAAAAAGAGGCAGGTGTCGCCGTCTTTACCCACGTTTGCCGAACAGTGCATGGAGAGCTTGTTTTCAAGGGGCAGCCAGTAGTTCATCATCGAAAAGATGCCCTTTTTCATCTCTCCGCCGTACCAGGTACCGCCGATGATGGAAACGTTTTCCTCGATATTGAACATAACGAAAACGTCACTGTTAAGCCCATCTTTTTCATAATCGCCGTTTGTGGTTTTGCACGCATTGTATACGGTAAAGTCCGGCTCAAAGTTTTCCAACTCCTCTTCGGTGGGACGGATAAACATATTTTTTACAAAGTGCGCCTGCCACGCCACTTCCGAGATAAAGCGGATGCTTCTTCTGCTGGCTTTGCTCGCCCCGCAAAAAACATCCGTTACGTAGATATCTTTACCTGAAAGCTGCTTTTTCGCTTTGTCAAACAGTTTATCGAAAACTTTTTTCTCTACGGGCTTATTCACTTCTCCCCATGCGATATGTTGATTGGACGGTTCCTGATCCACGAAATACTTATCTTTGGGACTTCTTCCCGTAAAGATACCCGTATCGCAGATCGCAGCACCACTTGTGGAGAGTTTGCACTCCCCGTGGTTTACTTCGTGTGCCGCCAACTCATCGTAGCTGAGGTTGTAATAAATACGCTGGATATTATCCAACCCCAGTTTTTCGATTCCGTTTGGTTTCATTTCCTTAGACATATTTGCTGTTTTCCCTATCTGTTTGGTTTATTTAAATATTGAAATCAAGACACCCGCGGCTACCGCAGAACCGATAACGCCGGCGACATTGGGCCCCATGGCGTGCATCAACAAGACGTTGCCGGGCTTTTCCTCCATCCCGACTTTGTTCACGACACGCGCTGCCATAGGTACGGCACTTACGCCCGCAGCTCCGATCAGCGGATTGATCTTCTCTTTTGAAAACCTGTTCATCAGTTTCGCCATCAAGACGCCTACCGCAGTCCCGGCCGCAAACGCAAGAAGACCGATGATCATGATCCCCAGTGTTTCTGCAACGAGAAATTTGTCCGCCGCCAGCTTCGTACCGACAGCAAGCCCCAAAAAGATCGTTACGACGTTGATCAGCGCATTTTGCAGCGTATCGCTCAACCGATCGACCACGCCACTCTCTTTTGCAAAGTTACCGAAACAAAATGCTCCGATCAGCGGCGACGCGTCCGGAAGGATCAAAATGGTCAGAAAAAGTACGATCAAAGGAAAGATCAATTTTTCCATTCTATGTACCGGTCGCTGGGTATTCATCTTGATCTGGCGCTCCTCTTTCGTCGTCAGCGCCCGCATAATGGGAGGCTGAATCACCGGCACAAGCGCCATATAGGAGTATGCCGCCACCGCCATCGCCCCCAGCATCTCGGGAGCAAGTTTATTGGCGATAAAGATCGTCGTCGGACCGTCGGCCCCGCCGATAATACTGATCGCCGCGGATTGCTGCATAGTAAAATCAAATATGCTCGTATACTCAGAAAGTGCCGCCGCACCCACAAGCGAACCGAAGATACCAAATTGCGCGGCACCGCCCAAAATCGCCGTCTTGGGATTTGCCAGCAAAGGTCCGAAATCGGTCATCGCGCCGACCCCCATAAAGATCAGCAGCGGAAAGAACTCATTGGCGATACCCATATTGTAGATAATACCGAGCATACCGTGATCCCCCGCAAGGTTCGCGATGGGGATATTGGCAAGCAAACCGCCAAAACCGATAGGCAGTAGCAAAAGCGGTTCAAATCCCTTTGCGATCGCCAGATAAAAAAGCAGCAAACAGATGGCAAACATCATAACACGTCCGAAACTCTGCGCGAAGATGCTCATATCTTTGCCCTCCGCCGTTTTGACGCCCTCTTTTGGGTTGATGATCGCATTGAGCCCCGTCGTATTCCAAAAGCTTTCGATCAGCTTGGATACGCTTTTTGGCTCATAGGTTTGCTCCTGCGCCTCTTCCGCCGCTGCGGGCTGGGCAGGAGTAGATGCTGCCGCCGCCGTTGAAAGTGCCAGAAGTGTAAAAAACGCTACGATGTATTTTCTCATAAATTAACCTTAATCCATTGTAGCCAGTACTTGTCCCTCTTCCACCGCTTCGTTCGTACTTACGGTGATGTGGGCAATGGTACCGCTATGGGGAGCCGTAACGTCGATCTCCATCTTCATCGCTTCTAGGATCATGATCTTTTCACCCTCTTCTACCTTGTCGCCTGGACTTTTCAAAATCTTCCACACGTTCCCCGGAGTTTGTGAACGTACCTCTACGTTGCCTTCACCCGCCGGTGCGGAAGGAGCGGAATCGCCCGCTTCGCTTTGCGAACTTACGTCTTTTACTTCGATCTTTGCATCACCCTCAGCTACCTGCACACTAAACTTCTCGCCGTCAACTACGACTGTATAACTACCGCTCATATCGCCTCCATTTGAATTGTTTTGTTTTCCTTTTCGTACCATCAGCGGGGATTCGCCTTTTAAGAAATCGATCCCCTTTTGATCACACGAAGCTGCAATAAAGATATTCTCTTCCGTTGTTTCCAACTCGTTTTCCTCAAGCACCTTTTTCCAGTGCGCCATAGATTTGTTTTCATCTCTATCGGAGATATCCAACGGGTTCTCCGTGGTGGGTTCGAGCTCAAGCTGCTCCGAAGCCAACTTTACGATCTCGGGATCGGGTTCTACGGGAGTTTTGCCGAAATACCCAAGAACCATACGTCCGTATCCCGGAGCGATCTTTTTCCATTCGCCAAACATCACGTTGTTAAACGCCTGCTGCCAGTAAAACTGGGAAACGGGTGTAACGGAGGTACCGTAACCGCCCTTTTCCACCACTTCGCGCATCGCTTTGATAACGTCGGTGAATTTATCGAGGATATTGTTGTCTCTCATCATCTGTGTATTTGCAGTGAGTGCTCCGCCGGGCATGGGAGAGAAGGGGATAAGCGGAGAAACCTGCGTCGCTTCGGGCGGAAGGTAGTAATCTTTGAGGCACTCGCCCAGGACCTCTTCATATTTCAAAATCTTTTCCGTTGTCAGGTTACCGAGATTAAAATCGGTTCCCTTGGTCGCGTGCAGCAGCGTCAGGATATCGGGTTGGCTCGTTCCGCCGCTGACCGGGGAAGCCGCCAGGTCGATCCCGTTGGCACCCGCTTCCAAAGCCGCCAGATA
Source organism: Epsilonproteobacteria bacterium tcs-49 (assembly GCA_002049495.1). GTDB lineage: Bacteria > Campylobacterota > Campylobacteria > Campylobacterales > Sulfurovaceae > TCS-49. Next base: position 95,120 of record LLYS01000007.1, read on the forward strand.
GGAGGAAACGCTCACGCCCGCCGTTTCGTGCGTATGCATTCGAAGGTGTACGTCTTCGCCCAGCAGGCGTCTTGCCATGCTGATCGTTTCAAACACTTTGTGGGGACTTGCCGTACCGCTGGCATCTTTAAACGCTACCGAATCAAAGGGGACTCCCGCATCGAGGATGTTTCTCAGTACCCCTTCGTAAAAGTTCACGTCATGGGCCCCTTTGCATCCGGGAGGAAGGTCCATCATCGTGACTACCACTTCGTGATTGAGGCCGTAGCGCTTGATACACTCTGCACTGTACGCCAAGTTGTTGACGTCGTTGAGCGCATCGAAGTTACGGATCGTGGAGGTTCCGTGCTTTTGAAACATCTTCGCGTGCAGATCGATCAGGTCACGGCTTCCCGTTTCCAGCATCACCGTGTTGATCCCGCGGCTGAGCGTTTGGAGATTGACGTCGGGTCCGACGATATCTCTAAAACGGTCCATCATGTCAAACGCATTTTCCTGAAGATAGAAAAAAAGACTTTGAAAGCGCGCTCCGCCTCCAAATTCGAAGTGATTAATCCCCGCATCCAATGCCGCTTCGACGGCGGGGAAGAAGTCATCCATTAACACCCTTCCTCCAAAGACGGATTGGAACCCGTCCCTGAAGGTCGTATCCATAATATCGATATATTTCTTAGCCATGAACTTCCTTAGTTACCTGATTTGTGATGTGCGATGGCAGCGATTGCGGCTGCTACCTTTTTCTTTTTATTAGTTTCTGTAGAATTTACTTTTGGAGAATCAACGGGTTTTGGTTTTTCCGGAAAGTATTTTGCAACGAGTTTTGCCTGATACTGCAAAATCAAAATCATTGCGTAGAGAAAAACAAATACAATCCCCATACCCAGGAGCATAAACTTTAGCGCTTCAGCTACTAAACCTGTTTCCATTTACATACCCTTATCTGTACAAAATTGTGACAAATTGTAAGATATTTTAGCTTTTAGTAAGCTAAAAAAACGAGACTGCTTTTTGAGATTGTTTCCATTTAAATCAGGATCTCTCTATTGCCCCGTGAATCGGCGGGACTGAGGACTCCCATCGCTTCTAGCTGCTCGATAATATTTGCCGACCGGTTGTAACCGATACTGAGTTTTCGCTGCAGGTAACTGATGGAAGTTTTTCTATCTTTGAGCACCACCGATTTGGCTTCTTCGTAAAGCTCATCCAGATCGTTACTGCTGATACCGCCGCTGCCGTTTTCGCCGTCATCATCGGAGATCAAAAAACGCTCGTCGTACTCGGCCAGGCGCTGGGATTTTAAAAACTCCACGATCTGTTCGATTTCGCGCTCATCACTCCAGGGCGCGTGCAGCCGCACCAGTGTAGAACTGCCCGGAGGGGTAAAGAGCATATCCCCGCGCCCGAGCAGGCTTTCGGCTCCTTGGGTATCAAGGATCACTTTACTATCAACCTTTTGGCCTACTTTAAAACTGATACGGCTGGGGAGGTTGGCTTTGATCAGCCCTGTCACGACATCCACGCTGGGGCGCTGGGTCGCGACGATCAGGTGGATTCCGCTGGCTCGCGCCATTTGCGCCAGGCGGGAGATGGAGTACTCCACATCCTTGCCCGCGGTCATCATCAGATCCGCCAACTCATCGATCACGACTACGATATAGGGCAGCTTTTCATAACCTTGCTGCTTCGCCTTTTTGTTGTAGTTTTCAATGTTTTTGGTTTTGGAGTTGCTCATCAACTGGTAGCGCCGCTCCATCTCCGAGACCATATTATTCAGGGCGTTAACCGCCTTTTTGGGCTCGGTGATAACGGGGGTAAGCAGATGGGGAATATCGTTGTAGATGGAAAACTCCAGCATCTTTGGATCGACCATCATCAACTTCATATGCTCGGGGTCGTTGCGGTACAGCAGACTCAAAATCATCGCGTTGATCCCCACCGATTTCCCGCTTCCGGTGGTCCCTGCGATGAGCAGGTGGGGCAGCTTTTTCAAATCGGTAAAGAAGGGTTTGCCCACGATATCTTTCCCCAGTGCCAGCGTCAGCGCCGAGGAGCTTTGCTTGAAGATATCGCTTTCAAGCAGTTCGCGCAGATAGATCGTCTCCAGCGCTTCGTTGGGGATTTCGATCCCCACCACGTCCTGGCCGGGGATGGGCGCTTGTATTCGGATCGTTTTGGCTTTAAGCGCCATCGCCAGATCATCTTGGAGGTTTAAAATTTTCGAAACCTTGACGTTGGGGGCGGGGCGGAATTCAAAGGTCGTGACGACGGGTCCGGAGTAGGTACGGACCACGTCTCCGTTGATGTTGAAGCGGCGCAGTTTTTCCAGCAGGTTGGCAACCTTTTCGTCGATGACGTTTTCATCCACTTTCGCCCCGTCCTTTTTGGGTTTTTGCAGCATCTTCGTCGGCGGCAGTTTAAAATCCGCAGAAACCTCCATCTTGCCCTTTTCCACCGTAGAATCGAGCAGCTTTTTATTCTCTTCGAGTTCTTCGACGACCTTGTACTCTTTCTCTTTTGTTTCCGGCTGTTTCGGTTTTGGCGCCTTTTGCGCAGGAGCGCTTTTTTCGGTTTGGGGCTTTGGCGTGGCCTCTTCGGGTTCAGAAGCCGCAGTTTGCAACTCTTTATTCTCCTCTTCAAGCTCCCGGTCGTATTCGCCGGATTTGATCAGCTTTATACTCCCCTCTTCCAACTCTTCAAGCTCTTCAAAACCGGGGATATCCTCATCCTCGTCGTAATTGATCTGCTCTTTAAAATCCTTTGTATCGCTGCTTTTGTACTCCTTTTGCGGCGCGGCGGTTTCTTGCTTTTTACGCTTTGGCGAAGGGGTGAGGATCTTTTTAAAACGGTCTGAAAACCCTTGCCACTCGATCTTCTCATCCAAAATGATAGCCATGGAAACCAAAAAGGTCATCAGCCAAAACAGCCATGCCCCCGCAAGTCCGATAAAGGGTTCGATAAATTTGATCACGTGAACGCCAAGCGCACCCTGGAACTGGTTTTCCACCAGCAGTGCCTGCAAAATCAAAAGCGAAAGAAAAAGCAGTACCCCGGAGATAAAACTCTCCGCACGTTTCACGGTCACGGTCGTATCTTTATAAAGAAAATACAAAGGAATCAGCAGTACGGGAAAGTCGACAAAGGCAAGGTAGCCAAAAAACTCCCTGTTGTATTGTGCCAGGACCTCTCCGTAGCTTCCCACAAGCTGCTGCTGCACCGTAAAGGTGGCATAGGTGGCGTAAGCGATAACGATAACGGCAACGATGGAAAAGAGTTTGAATAAAATAGCCAATCCTTATCCCTCCCCGAGCGTTCGGGGATCTGAAAATTTTTGAAATTATACCAAGATGTTGATAAAAGGGATCAACCCCCTTTAGTCCCTAGAGATAGTTGACCAAGGAGAGTTTTTGTATCTTAGACATGCTTGAAAGCATCGCTTCATAGTTAAGCTGCAGCTGATTGAGGTTCATCACCGCTTCCGCGTAATCCACGTCGATAATGTCCGAGCGCAGGGTTTTGGTATGCACCTCCAGCGTTTCGTTTCGACTGATCTGATAATCAAAACTCTGTGACGTCGCCCCGATCTCGGTGTGTTTTCTAACGGTGTGATCGAAAACATGCTCAAACTGGTCAAGCAGATTCTGTATCCCCACGCTTCTTTGCATATCGGGATGCCCTTCGCCGTCGGGTCGCTTGAACCCGCGACGTACCGATTCGATCGCTTCATCGATCATGGAAAACATATCGATATGCACGTCATCGACGGTCAGGGCGTTGTTCTCCATAAAGCTCATACTCGATGCGGGGGCACCGAAATCACCGCTGTTGGCGTCACTCATGGCAAAACGCACGTTGGTATCTGCTACCGCCGTATCCTTCAGGGTCAATTTACCGTTTTGGTCGATAAAAACATCCATCCGCGCCGTTGCCGCATCGGCGTTGGCGTTGTAATCCGTACGGTCACCCGCCGCCGGGATCTGGTTGGTCGTCAACATGGCGACTACGTCTTCCAACTGCTTATACGTCATCTCGTCGGGCTGGGTTTGGATCTCTTCGCCGATATCGTAACTGCCGTTTGTATTGGCATCGTTATATTCGGCATTTAAAACATTGAACGTGCTATCCACCGCCCCGTCTTTGTCGCTGTCGACATCCACCTGAACGTTGCCTGCGTTAAAGGTGATAGTAGCGCTTCTTTCGGTACCGCTGATATCGGTATAATCCAGATCCAGGGTCGTTCCCACCATCGTACCGCCGCTGGCCACTTCGCTAAGCTTGGTGGTATCTTTCGCATACTCATTGGTCGCCGAAACCACCTGGGCGACGTTGGAGCGCAGATAGGAGTCCTCATGCTCAAACTCCACGCGCTGCATGGAAGCGACGTCGTTACCAAAACCGGTGACGGGGTTGTTGGCCGCATCCTGGGCTTCCAGAGTGATCGCAAAGTTTCCGGTAGTACTTTTGTCATCGATCTGGATCTTGCCGTCTTTGGTTATGCTGGCGTTGACATTGCCGAAGTTGGCTTCGATGGAGGTCAAAAGATCATCGACGTTGCTGCCCGCTACGGCCAGGTTCACATTGACCGCCGCACCCGTAGTATCGGTACCGCTGAAGTTGATATGATCCACTTCCGAGGGGAGGATATCTCCCAGGGGCGTCGTCTCTTCCGCGACCTTTTCATCGGTACGCAGACTGGAGTTGATTTGATGGCGGTTTGGATCAAACTGGTCCTGCATCGCCGTCACACTCTGCATGGTCGGCACGTACTGGTAGGGACTTTTGGTAAACTCTTTTATCTGTGCGCCGCTTGCTACAAGCGCGTCTACGTCGTTATTGGCCGTATTGGAACCGAACATATGAAAATCAAGCTTACTGCTGCCTTGCTGCAGATCCGTAATCTCGATACGCCCGTTGTTCAGCTGTACGTCTACGACCTGGTTATTGCTGGTATTGCCGTATGCTTCCCCGATCTGTTTGAGCAAAGAATCGACCGTATTGTCCGTGGGGACGGAGATCACATCTTTAAAGGTTTTTCCGCTGCTTTGGGTTCCGCTGACATAGAAGTTGTAATTGCCGTCATTGGTTTCGTCGAGGTCGTTGTCCCCCACCAGATCGCGGATCGTATCTTCCGCCGTGATATAAACCTCCTTGGGATCATCCGCGATATCGACCGGGTCCATCACGTCCGGGTGGAGTTCACGCTGATTATACAACACGACGTTGGTCGTGATTTTTTTGCTGTAATCGCTATCCTGCCCCAAAAACAGCTCCTGCCCCGTTACGTTGTATGCCTGGCGCACGTCCGAAGCGGTCAGGGCTTCGATATCAAGATCGTTTCCGTTATAGGTACCGTCTTCGGAAATAGGCTTGACCGAGGTAGCGGACCCCGAGAAAAGAAACTCCCCGTTGATATTGGTATTGGCCAGTGCCATCAGGTGGTCTCTGATCCCTTCAAGCTCCGTAGCGATCGCCCCGTAACTGGTGCTACTGTGCGATTCACTGGCGGCGTAGATCAGCTTTGTTTTAAACTTATCCAGCGACGTCGTGATATCATTGAGCGTTGTATCGGTATGGTTGGCAAACTTCTGCGCAGAGGTCATGTTTGACGTCGTCTGCTTCAAAGTATTGATCTCTTGATCCAGCCGGAGGGTATTGATAAATGCCGTGGGGTCTTCGTTGCCGAATTTGATCTTCAAACCGGAATTGATCTGTCCCAAAACATCGTTCATACCACCGCTTACACGCTGCTGGTTGTTGTAGTAATTGTTAAATCTGTATGATTCCGTAACTCTCATGATACATCCTTGTTATCACTCTTGGACCGCGTAACCGCAGCCGCAATGCTTATACGTATAGCGCTTTTTTACATTAAAAGCAAATATAATTCCACTATTTATAAAGTTTTCTTAACTACTCATATAGTATCGGTTTTTCGTAACTTTTGTGAAATTTTCTTGATCTTTGAAATAAAAAAGAGTAGAATGGCTAAAAAGACCTAAAAAAGGATACTTCCATGAAAAAAGCCGAGTTCGTACAAACACTTGCTCAAAAAGCCGGTTTATCAAAAAAGGATGCGGAAGTTGCCCTCAACGCAACTCTGGAAACGATTGAAGAAGCATTGGTAAAGGGTGATAATGTCAACTTTATCGGCTTCGGAAGCTTTTCCACGACGCAAAGAGCCGCAAGAAAAGCGAAAGTCCCCGGAACGGATAAAGTGGTAGACGTTCCCGCGACAAAAGCGGTTAAATTCAAAGTCGGCAAGCAATTGAAAGACGCCGTCGCAAAATAAGCTGGGTTTAATAATATTACTGTACAATTTCACCATCTTTTTAAACACAACGTAATTTGTGCCCGGATGGTGAAATTGGTAGACACGTTAGACTCAAAATCTGATGAGCTTTGCTCGTGCCGGTTCGAATCCGGCTCCGGGTACCATCAGGCGCGGGAATAGCTCAGTTGGCTAGAGCGTCAGCCTTCCAAGCTGAGGGTCGCCGGTTCGAGTCCGGTTTCCCGCTCCACTTTTTATTTTCCACCCTTTTTATTTTTTTACCCATTCCCCGTTTTTTTTGTGATATACGTTTTTGACGGCGCTCCAAGCCACTTTGTGCGCAACCTCTTCGCGCGATGCGTTGCCCGTACGATCCCGTGGATCGGCATACTCTTCCCACGCATTGTTGAACGCTTCTTTATAGATATCCTGCGCAGCGTCGGGGAGATTGTCCCGAACCTGTTTTGGCAGCTGCGTTTTGGTTTTGTAAGGCATAGGTCCTCCTTTACGTTTTTTTCATTATATCTCTATCTTTCGAGGTTGTAAAGTACACTTTTTGGAAGCCTTAACAAACTATATATAAATTTATTGTACACTATGGGAGTTACAAAGCAGGAGAGAAAGCGTGTCCTTCGTACATCGTCTACAAAACCATATCGATCCCCTCAAAGGTGAAAGCCTTCAAACAAAAAAGGCGTTTCAGCACTGGTACAATGAAGCGAAAGTTTCCCAAATTCGCTACATCTCTTTTTTGACCGCCGCTTTATATCTGCTTTATGCCCGTCTGGATCAAAGCGTCGCTCCCGCGCAGGTACAAGCGACGATGGTGATTATCCACGGCTATCTGCTGCCGCTGCTTCTGCTTGTCATCGGAGCTATGAGCTTTTTCCCTTTTCTCCACTCCATGATGAGAAAAACCCTGACCGTGGCCCCGATAGGTGCGGCCGGGGCAAATCTCTATCTGGCGATAGGCAGCGGAAATTTTTTCCTCTACGCCCCTGAGCTGTATCTGATCATTGTTTGGACTTTGACCATCTCGGGATTGCCGCTGCGTTTTGCAACCTTCAGTGCCCTGGCTACGACAGCACTGGTGACGCTGTTTACCCTCTGGTATCCCTTTGAAAAAGATATCATTTCCATGCACTTTTTATGGGTTCTCTCCTCCTTTTCTTTCGGGTTTTTAAATGCGCTTGTCATGGAGAGGACCTATAAATCCCTGTTTTTACGGCAGCGGTCGTTGGAACTCTCTGCCACGGTGGACGGACTCACCTCCATCTGGAACCGCTATAAAATCGAAAATATTTTTAACGACGAGATGCTCCGTACCCGGCGATACGGTAAGGGTTTTTCCGTTATTTTGCTTGATATCGACCATTTCAAAGAGGTGAACGACAGCTACGGCCACGCGGCGGGAGACGTACTGCTCAAAGAGTTTAGCTCCGTTTTACGCCAGGGAGTACGGCAAACAGATCATATCGGCCGCTTTGGAGGCGAGGAATTTTTGATCATACTCCCCGAAACCGCTTTGCAACAAGCCCTTACCGTCGCAAAATCGCTCAAAGAAAAGATCAACGGCTACAGATTCACTTCCATCGGCTACAAAACGGCAAGTTTCGGCGTAACGCAATACCACAAAGGAGAAACGATGCTGGAAACGATGAACCGTGCCGACAAAGCACTTTATCTTGCTAAAAACAATGGAAGAGATCGAATAGAATCTTTGTGATTTGGGTGGTTAAATAGTGTAGAATGCGTATATCCATGGTCGGAGTGGCCAGATTCGAACTGACGACCTCTACCACCCCAAGGTAGCGCGCTACCAGGCTGCGCCACACCCCGACGTAATGGAGTTGCAATTATACTTGCTTTTCCTTAAAGTTCAATTAGATTACCGAAAATTTCACTTGTAATATAAAAATATTTATCCAGTTAAAAAACAGACACCTTTTTTGATATAATATATTAGTTTTATATTTACGTTAGGTGGTACACTAGTGAGACTTAAGTTCATAGCGACCTTTATCATAACCATTCTTATCATTGTCGGCGGTTTATGGTATGAGAAAAAGCTTCGTATCACCCAGCACCTGCAAGAGCGTACCAAACAGATCGTACTGAACTACCGTTCGCTTTACAACGAACACAAGACAATAGCCGATATCATTTACAAAACCACCATCTATACTCCGGAGATTATCGATCTTTATGCCCGGCTCCCCCAAAGCGACTCGGCCAAGCGCGACGTGCTGCGTGAAGAGCTTTACGATAAGCTCAAAGAGCGCTACAGCATGCTCAAACATTACGACGTCAAGCAGTTGCACTTTCACCTTCCCGATAGTATCAGTTTTTTGCGTTTCCACCGGCGCGGGCTCTATGGAGACGATCTCAGCGGCGTCAGGGAAACGATAAATTACGTTAATACGTATAAACGCCCCATCGACGGCTTTGAAGAGGGGCGCATCTACAACGGTTACCGCTTTGTTTACCCCATTTTCGATTATGACAACCGCTTTCTCGGCTCCGTAGAGATCTCTTTTAGTACTATGGCACTTAACAGCCAGTTTATCAACCATTACGGGCAGGTTTCTCATTTTCTCATCTCCAAAGACCTGGTGGAGCGCAAAGTCTTTTCCAAGGAGCAAAACAACTACATCCCCTCTCCTTTGCCCGGCTTTTACTTTGAACGCAGCGTCGACGAAAAGGTCATGGGAGAGGCCCGCGACTATGCGCACAAAAAGCTTTCAAAAACCCGATCGGCACGCCTTGAAAAGCGGATCTTCAAAGGAAAAAACTTTTCAATTTACAATGAGTACCAAAGCTCCATTACCACCTTTATACCCGTCAAAAACCCCGTCACCCACAAGGTAGCGGGTTGCCTTTTGGTGCACAGTACCCCCTACTATATTCTGAACAAAACCAAAAATTTCTATGCCGCGGTTGCGGGCAGTATCCTCTTTTTGGGATTGATCTTTCTCTTTCTTTACAAGATCACCCAAAGCAGAAAAAAGTTGACCAAGCGCAACCAGACTCTGCAAACACTGTTTCAGGAGGTTGACAGCGGAATCGGGTTGATCGACCTAAACGGCCGCTTTATCAAAGTCAATAAAAAATTTGCCCAACTCCTGGGGTACGATAAAGAAGCGCTGCTGGATAAAAGCTGTCAGGAACTGCTGATCAAGGAGCAGCAAACAAAGTTTGAAAAAGCACTGCGCATCACCCGCAAAAAAGGGTTGCTCTCGCGTATGAAAAACCTTTATCTGCATAGCTCCGGTGACAGATTGCACTTTGAAACCTCGCTCAAGCTTCTCTCCTCCCGTGACAGTTTCATCATCGTCATCAACTCTATCGAGAAGAAACTGCAGCTTGAATCGCTCAACGAGATCCTCGAAGCCAAGGTCAAAGAACAGGTACGAAAAATCCGCATCCAAGACGAGATCATGCTCAAACAAAACCGCCTTGCCGCGATGGGGGAGATGATCGGCTCCATCGCCCATCAATGGCGGCAACCGCTCAATGCGCTCGATACAAACTTGGAAGCACTTTTGCAAGAGTACAGAAGTGGAAGTATCGATGAAATCTTCATCACCGACTTTATCGAAAACAACCAAAAACTCATCGCGCTGATGCACCAAACCATCGATGACTTTCGAAACTTTTTTAAAGAGGATCGGCAAAAAAGCAGCTTCAGCGTAAGCAAAGTGATCGACAACACCCTTTTTGTCCAGGCGACACAGCTTGAAAGCTACAACATTACCCTGGAGCTCAAAGGTGAGGATTTCCGCATATATGGCTATGAAAGCGAATTTTTACAAGTGATGCTTAACCTGATCAACAACGCCAAAGATGCCATCGTCGAACGCAGAATTCCCGATGGACATATCACCGTAGAGATGAAAGATGATCAGGTGATTATCTCCGACAACGCCAAAGGAATTTCGGAAGATATCATCAATAAAATATTTGATCCCTATATCACGACAAAAGCCTACGGTACGGGAATCGGCCTCTATATGGTCAAGCAGATCCTTGCCAAGATCAAAGCGCGCATCAGTGTCAAAAACGGCTTGGAGGGAGCGATCTTTACCATCACCTTTTCCAAACAGTAGCTAACCTTGCTGTAGCTCCTCTTCCAGTTCCAGCAGCTCCAGGTAGCGCTCGCTTTTAGCCTCATACTCCGCCTGTGCCGCTTCCAACTCTTCGCTCACGGCCTGCAAGCCCCGCTCCTTGTAGCATTCCGGATCGCTCAAACACGCCGTCAACTCGTCGACTTTGACCTCAAGCGCATCCACCTGTTCGGGCAGCGCGTCAAGTTCGCGCTGATCTTTGTAGCTGAGCTTTTTGGCTTTGGCCTTGGGCTTTTGCTCTTTTTTCCCGCTACTTTCGACTTTGAAATTCTCCAGCGAATCGATCTCCTTTTCAAGTTCGAGGTAGTGGCTGTACGCCTGGTGGCTCTCTTCGATGACACCGTCTCCTTTGAAGATAAAGAGTTTGTTGGCGATCTTGTCCACAAAGTAGCGGTCGTGGCTGACAAACAAAAGCGCACCTTTGAAGTTGCGCAATTTCTGTTCTAAGATATTGATCGTGGGGATATCCAGATCGTTGGTGGGTTCATCCAAAATCAGACAATCCACCTTTTTGGTAAACAGCAGCGCCAGTGCTACGCGGTTTTTCTCCCCGCCGCTGAGTACGCCGATCTTTTTGGTCAAATGCTCCTTTGGGAAAAGGAAATTTTTCAAATAGCCGTACACATGCATATTGCGCCCCTCTACCTCCACGATGTCGCCGCCGTTGGGGCAAAAGACCTCGATGAGCGTCTTGCTGTCATCCAGCATCTCCCTGTGCTGGTCAAAATACCCGATGGTGATTTTGCCCATCTTGATGACGCCGCTATCTGGCTGCAGCCGCCCCAGCAGAAGCTTTAACAGCGTGGATTTTCCGCTGCCGTTTTTGCCCACGATAGCGATCTTGTCCCGCTGTAAAATACGGCTGCTGAAATCCTCTATGAGGTTTTTCTCGGCGATGGAGTAGCTTAGATGCTCGATCTCGAAAAGCATCTTCTTTTTATTGTCTTTTTTCTCCCCGATAAAGTGCAGTTTCTCCCGCTCGAGCTGGACTTTCATTTTACGGATTACGCCGGGGTTTTTCTTGGCCTGTTCGCGCAGTTCCATCACCCGCTGCTTTCGCCCCTCGTCGCGTTTAAGCCGCGCTTTAACCCCCTTGGCCAGCCACGCCTCCTCGTCTTTGAGCAGCCGCAGCAGGTTTTCATGCTGCTTTTGCATCGCCTGCATACGCTGCTCCTTTTGCTCCAGGTAGCTGCTGTAGCCGCCTTTGTACGAGATCAGCTTGCAATCATCCACCTCCACGATGCGGGTGGCGAGATTGTCGATAAAGTAGCGGTCGTGGGAGATAAAGATCAACGTAAAGTTTTCCTTTAGCAGGATCTGTTCTAAAAACTCCACCATATAGACATCAAGGTGGTTGGTGGGCTCATCCAAAATCAACACGTCGGGTTTTTTCAGCAGCAGCGACCCCAGCGCCACACGCCGCTGCTCGCCTCCACTGAGCGAACTGACCAGACGGTCCTCGTACTGCTTCAAGTCAAACTCCTGCAGCACCCGCTCGATGCGATTGTCCAGATTCCACGCGTTGTGAAAATCCAAAAAGGCGTTGAGTTTGTTGTGTTCGGCCAAAAGTTCGGCGTTTTCAAAATCCTCCGCGATTTTGACGCTGAGTTCGTCGTAGCGCTGCTTGGCCTCTTTGAGGTGGTGCAGCTCGTTTTCTATGGCTTGCTTTACGGTGGTGTCGAGGTCAAACTTGGGGTTTTGCCCCAGCATTCCGATCTCGATGCTTTGATCGATGATCACTTTCCCCTGATCGGGTTCTACATCGCCGGTGATGATTTTGAGCAGGGTGGATTTGCCCGTGCCGTTTTGGCCGAAAAGCCCTACCCGTTCCCCCTCCTGCAGGTGGAATTCCACCTCATCGAGAAGCAGTTTGACGTCATATTGTTTTTTGATGGAGAATAGATCGATAAGTGCCATATATATCCTGTTGCTTTGCTGTGTTTTCTGACGAAATTATAGCAAAGTATCACTCCATCGCCTAACGGCGCCCCCCTACAGCATATTGCGTAATATTTTTGTTATAAATATGTGACATTTTCTGAAAGGTATATATGATAGACAATGCTATAAAAGACTTTATGTTCCATTGTGTTTTTGAAAAAAACCTCAGTCAAAAAACGCTCAAAGCCTACGAAATCGATTTGATGCAGTACAAAACCTACTTTCAAACCCTCCAAGCGCAGGAGCCCTTTTACGACAAAGAGATTATCAAAGGCTACATTCGGCAACTGTTCGGTCAAAACTACAGGGAAAAGACGATAAAACGCAAGCTCGCTACGTTAAAAGCTTTTTTTAACCACCTGGAATTTGAAGAGATAATCACGGTCAACCCCTTCCGTAAAATACAACTTTCTATAAAAGAACCTAAACGTCTTCCCCAAACGTTGAGTATTCGAGAGCTCAAGAAGATGTTTGCTTTTATTTATAAACAGAGGGAAAGCCTCGACGAGCAAAGCTACGGCTACAAAGCCACATGCAGAGATTTGGCAATTCTGGAGCTGCTGTTTGCTACCGGTATGCGTGTATCGGAAGTAAGCAACCTGATTTATGATGACCTGGATTTAAGAAACGGCATGGTCACGGTGTGGGGCAAAGGAAGTAAACAGCGAAGTATCCATATCTGTGATGAAAGAGTCAAAAGTTCGATAAAACTCTATAAAAAGCTTTTTCAAGAGCAGCTCGAGCCGGAAAAAAGCTTTTTTATAAACAGACTCGGCAATCGACTCTCGGAACAATCCATACGCTTCATGATAAAAAAATACCAGAAGCTTTCGGGACTTAAGCGCCACATAACGCCGCATATGTTTAGACACTCCTTTGCAACACTACTCTTGGAAGAAGGGGTGGATATCCGCTATATCCAGCACATCCTGGGCCATTCCAGCATCTCCACGACGCAGATCTATACGCAGGTTAACCTCAAACATCAAAAGAAGATCCTGAAAACAAAGCATCCAAGAAGGAGATTTAATGTGGTAAACGAATGAAGGATAATAGGGAATTATGAATGATAAAAATTTTTATTGGGTTGGACCAAGACTCTCTGATATTAAAGGAATCGAAAAACTATTTAAAGGAGCAATCGTCTTATTTGGTCACAACCAAGATTTAGATATGAAAATAATAAG
>LLYS01000008.1 GCA_002049495.1 Epsilonproteobacteria bacterium tcs-49
AGGGACGAGCGGTAATAATGAGGCAATGTGAGCTCCGCCCTGCAAAAATACCGCCCTATACTCACTTTAATCCCTCTCTTGGACATATCTAAAGGGTGTGATAGATGGATTGGTCGTATCGACGCTAAAAAGCCTATAGTGTCTGAACCCTATCATGTTATTAGGCTTCTCTTTAGATACAATAATAAGAAACTCTTTTGAAATTAAAACGAATATATTGGCTATAAATCAATCAAAAATATAGAAAAATGAGAGGTAAGCGTAACGCCTTAATTTCCACATTTGTTGAAGTTAAACGACTTAAGTTTTGAGTTTGACATTTCAAACCGTTTCAAATTGACAAATCAAACCGTTTTCCACACCTCCCCCTGTACGTTTTGCAGGTACAAAAACACTGCAGGGCACACGGTACCTCCATCGCCGGATTGACCGAAGCGGTACGTTCGCATCCTCCCCTGGCCAGAGCGGTTTTACGCGTCGTAAACTCTCCTTTGTATACCTTTGATAAAAAGATTGAGAGTCTGGCGCAAGCGATTACGCTGGTCGGCAGATCGACGATCGAAGCGTTAAGCATCTCCTACGGCGTATCCCAAAGCGTGAAGCTTGAAGCTTTGGCGTTTGGTATGGACCGCAAGCGGCTGCTGAAGGTGGGATTGATGCAGTCTGCTTTGACGATGCACTGGGTGAAAAAACTCGATGAATCGCTCCTGGAAGATATCATGATAAGCGCGCTGCTGAGCGACGTGGGCAAGCTTGTGTTGTCCCAATACATTTATGAAAACAGTTGTGAAATCGAATCGTTGATCGATGCGAAAAGTTACCTGGAGTGCCGAAAAGCTGAAAAAGCCCTCACCTCGACCACCACCGAAGATGTCAGTGCGCAGCTGTTTGCCCACTGGAACCTCAATCAAACCTCCATAGAGATTTTGCAGTATCTCAGCGGCAGCAACAAAGCGGTGAATAAGCGTGTAAAAAAGATGGCTTTGATTGTGATGATTGTCAAAGTGTGCGTCAATACCAAGCAGCAAATGACTCCCAAAAGTAAACAAAAAGCCCTTGTTTTGGCGCAAAAGTACAAATTGAACGGGTTGAAAGAATCCATAGAAAAGTTGGAAAACGCAGCGTAACCACCCTTTTGAATCGGCAACATTTGGTATAATGTGTCAATCAATTTCCGCAGGGGGACGCAATGGTAGATAAAACGATCGGATTTTCGTTATGGCTGGATTTTATCGAGAGGGACTTTTTAAAAACGGAGTTTTCGCAAATGATAGAAAAGGGGATCATCAACGGGGCTACGAGCAATCCCGCGATCTTCGCACAAGCGATCACAACGTCAAAAGCCTATCTCGATCAGCTCAAAACACTGGAGGGGATGGAACCAAAAAGCAAGTACGAAGCGTTGGCGATCGAGGATATCGCAACGGCGGCACAAGCGCTGAAACCGCTGTATGAAAACGACAACGACGGGTTTATCAGTATCGAGGTCGATCCCTTCTTGAGCCATGACCGGGAAGCGACGCTGGCCGAAGCCAAGCGGCTGCACGAAACGATCGGGTATGACAACGTGATGATCAAGGTTCCCGCTACGGAAGCAGGATATAGCGTGATGGAGGAGCTGCTGCAATCGGGGATCAGCGTCAACGCGACACTGATCTTTACCAATGAGCAGGCGCGCAGATGCGCCGAAGCGATGGATCGGGGGATCAAAGCCTCCAGCAAGGATGTCAGCGCCGTTATCAGCGTATTCGTCAGCCGCTTTGATCGCGCCATCGACGATAAGTTGAGTGAACACGGGATCGAACCGGCAAAAACGGGGGTATACAACGCGGCGCGTATCTATAATACGATCGAGGGGTTCAAAAACCCCAGTATGCGAACGCTTTTCGCCAGTACGGGGGTCAAGGGCGACAACCTGGAAGCGGATTACTATATCCGCGAACTTTTGGGTGCCCATAGTGTCAATACCGCACCCCTGGCGACCATAGAAAGCTATATTGAAAACGTGGCAAAAGAGGTGAAGCTTCCCGTAGCCGACGGGGTGATCGAGGAGCATTTTGCCAAGCTGGAAAGCATCGGTATCGATGTGGACAAACTGGGAGAGGAGTTGCTGTCTGATGGCTTGAAAGCCTTTGAACAATCCTTCTCCGATATGCTCGCAAAGTTGTCTTGATGAGTATGGAACAGATGCAGCAAACCGCCCTGAAGAAGCTGCGTGCCCTGCTGAAAAAGATGGTCGAACTCGGCGGAAGCGACCTGCATATCAAAGCCGGGGCCGTGGTGCGCGTACGTATCAACGGCGATTTGGCGAAGATGGGGCAGGTGGTTTTTACCAAAGAGGAAGCCGAGGCTTTGGCCAAGGGGCTTTTGGGTATCAAATATGAAGAGTTCAAAGAGACTCTGGAAGCGGATTTTAGCTACGTATTGGATGAAAAGAACCGTTTCAGGGTCAATATGTTCCATCAGATGGACGGTATCTCGGCGGTGCTGCGGATCATTCCCATCGATATCTTGACTCTGGATCAGCTGCAGATGCCCGAAGCGATCAAAAAGCTGACCGGCCTTTCACGGGGGCTTGTGCTGGTAACGGGGGTTACCGGAGGCGGTAAATCGACGACGCTCGCGGCGATGATGGATGCGATCAACGAAAGCCGAAAGAAACATATCATCACCGTCGAGGACCCCATTGAATTCGTGCACAAAGATAAGAACTGCCTGATCAATCAGCGGGGGATCGGTCAGGATAGCCGCAGCTTCGCCAACGCACTCAAAGCCGCGCTGCGTGAAGATCCCGATATCATCCTCGTCGGGGAGATGCGGGATCTTGAAACCATCGATATCGCCCTGCACGCCGCGGAAACGGGACACCTGGTGTTTTCTACACTGCACACCATGGATGCCAAAGAGACCATCAACCGTATCATCGGGATGTTCCCCGAAGAGGAGCAAAACCGTATCCGACAGGCCCTGAGTTCGGTTTTGGAGGGCGTTCTTTCCCAGCGTCTGGTCAAAACCATCGACAATAAAAGAACCGCGGCGGTGGAGATCCTGCTCAAAACCGCGCGGGTCGAACAGCTTATCGCCGAAAACCGCGACAGTGAAATTCCCGATGCGCTGGAGGAGGGGAAAGATATCTACGGTACCCAAACCTTCGATCAGGCGCTGCTGGATCTGTACTTTGACAAAAAGATCTCCAAAGACGAAGCGCTGGAGAACGCGACCAACCCCAGCGATATGAAATTAAAAATGCAGGGGCTGGGGTCCGCATCCGTCACCGAAGAGGGCAAACACGACAAGGATGAGGATGAAAGCTACTTTGATTTGAAAGTGGACAAGGAGTAGGCCCGTAACTACAAAATCGGGGCGCTGAGAGTTTGCAACCGCCTTTTGTACGCGGCGATATCCAGATCACAGACGCGGCTGACACCGCTTTCCATCGCCGCTTGGGCCACTGCCGCGCTGATCTCGGGGAGCAGGCGCTTGTCAAAGGGTTTTGGAATGATATAACCTTTGCCGAAGGAGAGTTTTTTACCGTAAATATCACACACATCCCGGGGGACGGGCTGCTTTGCCAACTCGGCCAGCGCCAGCGCCGCGGCTTTTTTCATCTCCATATTGATCGCTTTTGCCTGCACGTCCAGCGCTCCCCGGAAGATAAAGGGAAAGCCCAGAACGTTGTTGACCTGGTTGTCAAAATCGCTGCGCCCCGTGGCGATGACGGCTTTGTCCCGAACCTTTGCCACCTCTTCGGGGAAGACTTCCGGGGTGGGGTTGGCCAGCGAAAAGACGATGGGTTCGGCAGCCATCCTTGCGATGTGTGAAGTGTCGAAAGTGCCCGGAACGGAGAGTCCCAGTACCATATCCGCATCCCGAAACGCATCGTTTTTGCTGCACGCTTTACCCCTGGCAAACTCTTTTTTGTAGGGGTTAAGGTCGTCCCTTTGGGCGTGGATGACCCCTTTTGAATCGATCATGGTAATATCTTCGACCCCCAGATAACGGTACATTCTTGCGCAGCTGATCGCCGCGGCTCCGGCACCGACGATGACGACTTTGATCCTTTCAAGCGTGCGGTTTGTCAATTCGCACGCGTTGATCAAGCCGGCACTGCTGATGATCGCCGTACCGTGCTGGTCGTCGTGCATCACCGGGATATCGAGTTCATGTTTTAAACGCTTTTCGATTTCGAAGCATTCGGGGGCTTTGATATCTTCGAGGTTGATCCCGCCGAAGGTGGGGGCGATCGCTTTGACCGTTTGGCAAAAGCGGTCGATATCGGTTTCATCCACTTCGATGTCAAAAGAATCCAGCGCGCTGAAGTTTTTAAACAGGATCGCTTTGCCCTCCATCACCGGTTTACTGGCAAGGGCGCCGATATCGCCCAGCCCAAGGACCGCCGTACCGTTGCTGATGACGGCGACCAGGTGGCTTTTTGCCGTATACTTAAACGCGTCTTTGGGGTTTTTCGCTATCTCTTTGCAAGGGTGCGCGACGCCGGGCGTATAAGCCAGGGACAGATCCTTTTGGCTTTGAAAAGAAACGGTGGTTTCCGTCCCCAGTTTGCCGCTATGGGGTTGCTCATGGTAGTATAGACTCTCCTCTTTCGTAACGCTTGCTGCCAAGGCGGATCCTTTATATCTGGGCTGTGTAATAAGTAATTTGATAAATTATACTACATATCAGATTATTTACGCTATAATTTCACCTTAAAATTTATAAAAGGAATAGCAATGTTAGAAGGAATTGTTAGAGAGAGTACCTCAAAAGCTGCTACGAAGAAGCTTAGAAGGGATGGTAATCTAATTGCTAACATCTATGCTAAAGGCGCGGAGAACATAAACGCGGCTTTCAATATGGGTGAGTTTATTAGAACCGTCAAGCATAAAGACAAGTTGGATTTCCCCGTAAAAGTAGGCGGAAAAGAGTACAACGTCGTGGTTCAGGAGTACCAATTCGATCCCGTAACCGATATGCTAAGACACGTCGACCTTAGAATCGCCAATCCCGGTGTGGTAAGCGACTATCTTGTTCCCGTAACGACAACAGGAACGCCCGTCGGTTTGAAAAACAAGGGTGTTTTGATCAGCGGAAAGAAGAGATTGAGAGTGAGAGGTTCTATCGATAACCTGCCAAAAACGATTGAGATCGACGTAAGCGGACTTGACGTCAACCAATCCGTACTCGTCAGAGACCTTGATCTGGGCGAAAACGTAAAAATCATGGATAAGCCTGCCGTTGCGGTATGCGGGGTTATCAAAGGTAAGTAATGACGCTTATCGTCGGCCTGGGCAATCCGGGCGACAAATATGCCGGCAACCGGCACAACATCGGCTTCATGGTGATCGATCGCCTGATCGAGCGCCTGGAAGCCAGGGATGTCTCCAAAAGCGCCTTTGAGGGCGAATGCTACAAAGCAAAAAACTACCTGCTTTTAAAACCCGGCACCTATATGAACAACTCCGGAAAAAGCGTTTTAGCGGTCAAAAACTTTTTTAAGCCCGAAGATGTTATCGTTATCCATGACGAACTGGATCTTAATTTCGGCGGGGTGAAGATGAAGCGAGGCGGCGGTCACGGCGGACACAACGGATTGCGATCGCTGGATGAGTATATCGGCAAAGGGTATATACGCCTGCGAATGGGGATCGGCAAACCCGAACACAAATCCCAGGTTATCTCCCACGTGTTAAGTGATTTTAACGAAGAGGAGCAAAAGGTGCTGTCACAATGGATCGAACACTGCGCGGACGCGGCGCTGCA
Source organism: Epsilonproteobacteria bacterium tcs-49 (assembly GCA_002049495.1). Taxonomy (GTDB): domain Bacteria; phylum Campylobacterota; class Campylobacteria; order Campylobacterales; family Sulfurovaceae; genus TCS-49. The sequence goes on from LLYS01000008.1 coordinate 5,761, forward strand.
GCTGTGTGAAAAAGAGGTGAACGAAGTGGCCAGTACCATGAGTGCCAAAAGTATAGAAAATGTTGTTTAAATACCTCTCTTTACTCTATTTGAAACATATCTTTTTTATCCTTTTCGCACTTGTACTGTTTTTTGTGGGCTTTGATTATATCCTTTCGGTCAACGATCTGCCCGAGGCGACCAACCTGCGGTTGCTCTATGTGAGTTTCAAAGGGATGGAAGCGGTGGAAACCCTGTGGCTGCTGAGTCTGGTTTTTGCGTTTATCACCAGTTGGATAGCGCTTGTTCGGGCAAACTCCATCGTGTCTTTTTTCAGTCTCGGCTATAAAAAGCGCCATCTGCTGCTTCCTTTCGTGACCATTTTCGCCCTGTGCTACGGAGTTGTTGCGTTTTTACACACTACGGAGTTCAGCTATGCGAAAGACAAATCCAAGCAGATTCGAAATCTGGGGCTTTTGGGCAGTGTGACCAGCTTTATGTTTTTTAAGTACGACGACAACTACGTTTATATCGAGCGGCTTTTCCCCCTGCAGAAAAAAGCGGTCAATATCAGGATTTTCAAAGTGAAAAAAAACCGTCCCTTCCAAGTGATCGAAGCGCCCCAGGCTTTTTTTAACGAAAATCACTGGGTTTTGCCCAACGCGAAAATGATCATGATTAAAGGCGAAAAGGTGGCCACCCAAAGCGTTCGGAACCACAGATCACTGAAGGGGTTTAAACCCAAGGTATTGGAATCGGTGTATGAAAACGGCGCCGGATTCTCCCTCAGCGACGCTTACCATGCGATCAACCTGCTGCGTGATCAGGGGGTTAAAACCGATAAAATCCGAGCGATCGTGTACCACAAGCTGCTGATTCCCTTTTTCGCACTTTTTTTGATCGGAATCTTTTTTTACAAACTGCCGCTGCATCTGCGTTTTGCCAACTTGACGGTTACGCTGAGTTTTTACGTGGTGACGACGCTGTTTACCTGGGGGGTTTTCCTCGCCCTGTACAAGGTTAGCGTGACGGGTGTGGTGACCCCCGAGGTGGGAATCATTCTGCCTCTGGCAGCGCTTTTGTCCTACCTGATATACGTGAGCCGAAAAAGTACAATTTAACCGCTTTTCAGGGGAAAAAAGCAATTCCTTCCGTTTGACTTTTTTTAAAATCTGCAACTAATAAAACTTTTGGTAAAATTGAGTAAAAATCATCTATAGAGTTAGGTAAGAGAAAAAAGGGCAGTCGTTGGTAGATTTAAAACAGTTGGCAAGTAAGTATAAAACTCCGTTGTATCTTTACGATTTCACACATATGCAGGCACAGTATGAGCAGCTCAAACAGGCGTTCTCCGCGCGCAAATCACTCATCGCGTACGCGGTAAAAGCAAACTCCAATCTCTCCGTAATCAACCATTTCGCGAAGATGGGCAGCGGTGCGGATTGCGTAAGTATCGGCGAAGTCAAGCGCGCGCTCAAAGCGGGGGTGAGCAAATACAAGATCATCTTCAGCGGCGTGGGCAAAGCCGACGAGGAGCTTGAGGAAGCGCTGAAGGAAGATATCTTGATGATCAACCTTGAAAGTGAAGCGGAGATGCACCGCCTCGAAGCGATCGCGCAAAAGATGGGAAAAAAGGCGCGCATCAGTATCCGCGTCAATCCAAACATCGATCCGCAAACCCACCCCTACATCTCGACGGGATTGCATGAGAACAAGTTCGGCGTCGAAATAGACGTGGCTAAAAAGATGTATATCCACGCCAACGCCTCGGATCATCTCGATCCGGTGGGGATCCACTTTCATATCGGGTCGCAGCTGACCGAATTGGCACCCATCAAAGAAGCCGCGGGGCTTGTAGCGGATCTGGTGCGAAGCCTCAAAGCGGCCGTGGGCGTGGAGATCAAATTTTTCGATATCGGCGGCGGTTTGGGAGTGATTTACAAGGATGAAACCCCCATCGACCCCGCCAAGTACGCGCAGGTGATTTTAGATGCGCTGGAGGGGCAGGATTTGACAATCGTCTGTGAACCGGGCCGCTTTTTAACCGCTAACGCGGGGTATTTTCTCACCCGCGTACTGTATGAGAAACAAAACGGGTCCAAACGCTTCGTCATCGTCGACGGAGCGATGAACGATCTGCTGCGCCCGAGCCTGTATAATGCGTATCACAAGATCGAAACGGTAGAGGTCGAGGGGGAGAAAACCCCCGCAAACGTCGTGGGACCCGTATGTGAAAGCGGGGATTTTTTCGGCAAGGAGGTGGAGTTGCCGCCCCTGGAGCATAACGATCTGATCGTGGTGCGCAGTACGGGAGCGTACGGTTTTACCATGGCGAGCAATTACAACACCCGCGTCAAACCCGCCGAAGTGGCGCTGGAAAACGGAAAGGACCGCTTGATTCGAAAGCGCGAAACCTTCGAGGAGCTTATCGCCGACGAAGAGGAGTTTTTGCAAAATGTGTAGGGGTGTGTCGTGGCCTATTTCATAGATATTCAGGGAACCTTGATCGACGACCTTGACAAACGGCCCATAGAGGGTGCGCTGGAGTTTGTCGATTCGCTCAACGCAGCGGGGGTTCCCTATATCCTTGTAACCAACAACACAAAGACCCCCAGCAAAGAGTTTTTTGCCTATCTGCAGAGTCTGGGATTTGCCATCAGGCCCGAAAACTATATCGATCCGTTGATGGTGCTTACCGAAACCGTAGCGCCTACGCGCGTCGCGGCGTACGGGGATGAAAAGTTTTTGAACCTGCTGCAAACGCTGGGCTATGAACTGGACTTTAACGCTCCCGAAGCGGTACTGGTGGGGATGAAAAAGGATTTTAGCGCCCAGGAGTATGCGCAGATGATCGATCTGATCCTCGGAGGAGCCAAACTGGTGGGGATGCACGCCACCTCCATCTACGCAAAAGACGGCAAGCGCTATCCGGGTATCGGGGCGATTTTGAGTATGCTGCACTACGCTACGAGCTGCGAGTATGAAGTGGTGGGCAAACCCTCCAGACTGTTTTACACAAAGGCGCTGCACAAACTCCGAAAAGGTGATTTTGCCGGCGTGACGATGATCAGCGACGATCACAAGGGGGATCTGCTCGGGGCCAAAGAGTTGGGGATGGAGACCGTTTTGGTGCTCAGCGGCAAGATCAAAGATGCCCAAGAGGTGACCGGAACCCTTCCAAAAAGCAAGCATCCGGATAAAATTTTAGAAAACATAGGAAAGTTGAACCGATGAATCTAGACCAGTTGCGCCAATCCATCGACAGGGTGGACAGTGAACTTTTAAAACTGCTCAACGAGCGGATGGGGTATGTCAAGCAGGTGGGGCAGCTTAAGCATAAAACCGGCGGAGCGATCTACCGCCCCGAACGGGAGAAAGCGATCATCGAGCGGCTGCAGAAAGAAAACGACGGGGATTTGACCGACAGCGCCATCGAAGCGATCTTTCTGGAGCTTTTTGCCACTTCGCGAAATATGGAGCGTCCCGAGCGGGTAGCGTACCTGGGGCCCGAGGGCAGCTTTACCCACCAGGCGGCGGAGGGGCGCTTTGGCGCGATCAGCGAGTATATGCCCATGAACTCCATCAGCGCCGTGTTCAAAGCCGTGGAAGCGGGCCGGGCGAAGTTCGCCGTCGTTCCCGTTGAAAACAACAGTGACGGCTTTGTGGGGGAAACGCTGGATAACCTGGAAACCAGTACGCTCAAGATCGTCGCGGACGTGGAGATCGGGATCCACCACTCCTTTGCGAGTCTGAGCGAATCGCTGCACGAGGTGGAAAAGATCTACTCAAAAGATATCGCCTTTGGGCAGTGCCGCGACTTTTTGCAGGAGCACGGCCTTGAGGATGTGGAGCTGGTTTTGGTAGAATCCACGGCAAAAGCGGCGAAACTGGCCGCGCAGGATCCAAAAAGCGCGGCGATCTGTTCCCATATCGCGGCAAATCTCTATTCGCTGCCCACGCTGTTTGAAAATATCGAGGATAACCATAACAATACGACGCGTTTTATCATCCTCAGCGATTTCCAAAACGCGCGCAGCGGCAACGACAAAACGACGATCCTGGCAAAGATTTCGGCAGAGGCGGGGAGTCTATTTGAGTTTTTAAAACATTTTTACGATCGCAGGATCAACCTGACCAAGATCGAGAGCCGTCCGGCGACCAAAGACAAATTTAAAAACCGGGACGATTACTTTCAGTACTGGTTTTATATCGAGTTTGAAGGGCACGCCGACGATGAAAAGGTCAACGAGATTTTGCAGATGCACAGCGACACCGTGAAATGGCTCGGGTCCTATGTGCAAAATTAAGGGAGTAAAGATAGATGCAGTTTAACAAACAGTTAGAAAAGATTAAAACCTATGAACCGGGACTGCCCATCGAAGAGGTGGTGCGCGAATTCGGTATCGACCCAAGCGATATTATCAAGCTCGCTTCCAATGAAAACCCCTTCGGGTGCAGCCCAAAGGCCAGCGAAGCGGTAGCGCAAAGCGCGCATCTGATGTACCGCTATCCCGACGATACGATGGGGGAGCTTAAAGGCAAGCTTGCCCAAAAGTTCGGCGTGGGAACGCAGAATCTGATTATCGGCAGCGGCAGCGATCAAATCATCGAGTTTTTGATCCACGCCAAGGCGGAAACGAAGATTCTGATCAATGAGATCACCTTTGCGATGTATGCGATCTACGCGGCGACAAAGGGGGTTGAGGTGATCCGTACCAGGGGGATGGAGCACGATCTGGAGCAGTTTTACGAACTCTATAAAAGCGAAAATCCCGATGTTATCTTTTTGTGTACGCCCAACAATCCCACCGGCGACGCGCTGCGCAGGGATGAGGTATATCGCTTCCTTGAAAAGATTGACAGCGATACGATGGTGGTCCTTGACGGGGCGTATCAGGAGTATACCGCTTTTAAAGACGGCGATTACGCCATCGATGCTAAAGATATTACAAAAAGGTTCCCCAACGTGATCTATCTGGGAACCTTCTCAAAAGCCTACGGTCTGGGCGGAATGCGCGTAGGCTACGGAGTCGCGTCCGAAGAGATCATCGGCGCGCTGTACAAGCTGCGGCCGCCCTTTAACGTGACGACGCTGTCGCTGGTTGCGGCCAGTGCGGCGCTGGAGGATGAAAAGTTCGTTACCGACGCAATTGAGAAAAACTTTGAGTATATGAAGGAGTATGAAACCTTTGCAAAAGAGCATGACGGTATCGAGTATGTGGAGAGTTATACCAATTTTATCACCTACCTGTTTGAAAAAAGCGACAGTAGCGAAATAGCGCAAAAACTGCTAAAACAGGGTATAATAGTACGGGATTTAAAGGGGTACAATTTAAACGCGATCCGGACGACTATCGGAACGCGGGAACAGAACCAACGCTTTTTGAACGCTTTGGAAAACTTACTGGGGTCGTAGATGGATTTTAAAGTAATAGCATCGCAGCTTGTCGAACTGTACAATAATCTGAACAAACAGCAAAAGATTATTATTGTCGCGACACTGCTGATCGTTATTGCTTTTATCAGTTTTATCGTCGTTTATACGGGGACAAAAGGGGGCAAGGACAACTATGCGGTTTTGTTTGAACAGCTCGACCCCAAGGATTCGGCACTGATTATCGAGCAGCTCAAAGAGGGCCAGGTGGAGTACAACATCCCCAAAGAGGGGGTGATTGAAGTTCCCGAAGACGTGGTCTATGAACAGCGGATCAAGATCGCTTCTTTGGGGATTCCCAAAAACAGTAACGTCGGTTTTGAGCTTTTTGATAAAAAGGAGTTCGGGGCAACGGAGTTTGACCAGGAGGTAAAGTTCCTTCGGGCTTTGGAGGGGGAACTTTCCCGTACCATCGAGAGCCTCAGCCCCGTGGAACAGGCCGTGGTAAAGTTGGCGATTCCCAAAGAATCGGTATTTGTACGTAAAAATGTCCAGCCTACCGCCTCGGTTGTCGTGAAGATGAACGAGCAGCTGCGTATCACCAGAAAGCAGGTGGAGGGGATCAAAAACCTTGTCGCGTCTGCGGTGCCGAAACTGGTCGCGGAAAACGTCAAAATCATCAACGAATACGGCGAAACCGTAGGGGAGGGCGACGAGTTTGCCCAGGCCAGCGAAACCGCCAAGGCGCAGCTGCGCTACAAGAAAAATTATGAAAAAAGTCTGGAACAAAAGATCGTTGACGTACTTGCTCCGATCGTGGGCAGCGGAGATCGGGTGGTGGCCAACGTGGACGTGGAGTTTGATTTTGCCCAGAAGGAAACGCAGGAGGAGGTATACGACCCCGACAGCGTCATCCGAAGCGAGCAAACCTTCGAAGAGACCAAAGAGGGGATGAGCCCCAAAGATATCGGAGGCGTTCCCGGGGCGGTGAGCAATATCGGCCCCGTCGAGGGGATCGAATCCAACCAGATGGGTGAGCGCCAGGAGACCAGCAAAACCACCACCAATTATGAAATCTCCAAAAAGGTTTCCAGTATCAAAGGCGCCTTTGCCACGATCAAGCGTGTCACCGCGGCGGTCGTCGTGGATGGGGAGTACAACACCGCAGAGGCCGGGGAGTTGGAGTATATCCCGCGAAGCGATGAGGAGTTGACGCGGATGGAGCGGGTGGTCCAGCAATCCATCGGCTTTGAACAAAACCGCGGCGACAACGTGGTAGTGACCAATTTCCAATTTAAAACGGTGCAGGGCGCGATGAAAAAGGATCCCTACCTGGAGCCCATTAATCAGTTTTACCGCTATGCCCAGCCGGTGATGCCCTTTTTGAAATACCTGTTCGTATTTCTGTTTCTTTTTATCTTTTACAAAAAGGTCATCGTCCCCTACGCCGAGCGTATGCTTGAGATCAAGGAGCAGGAAGAGGATACTATGAAACCGTCACTGATGATCGAAGAGGAGGAGGATGACGATCTGGCGGAAAAATACGGTAATATGCGCAAAAAGGTCGAAGAGCAGCTCGGTCTTGCTACGGGTGATTTCAACGAGGATGAGATGCGCTATGAGATCGTGTTGGAAAAGTTGCGTGAAGCGACGGAGGAATCGCCCGAAGATGTGGCCAATCTATTGATGCTTCTGATCCGTGACGAAACGGAGATGGAGAAAAATGCGATTCAAAACTCATAGGGAGATCGGGTTATGGCGTTAACACAGCAGCAAAAGGCACAATTTGACGAACTGAGCATGGCGGAGAAGATCGCCATCTTGCTGATACAGCTGGGCGAAGATATTACGTCAAATATCTTTTCCTATATGGACGTGGACAGTATCACCGAAGTCTCCAAGCATATCGCCACCGCAAAAACGATCGACAAGCCGATGGCCCAGGCGGTGCTTGAAGAGTTTTTCGCTATTATGGAATCCAATCAGTATATCAGCAGCGGCGGTATGGAGTACGCCAGGGAGCTGCTGTACAAATCCCTCGGTCCCGAAGAGGCCAAGCGGGTGTTGGAGCGCTTGTCAAAGAGTATGACCCAGGCGCAGAACTTTGCGTACCTTTCCAAGATCAAACCCGAGCAGCTTGCGGACTTTATCGTGCATGAACACCCCCAAACCGTCGCGCTTATCCTGGCGCATATGGAATCCAGCGACGCGGCGGAAACCATGGGGTATTTCGATGACGAGATGAAAGCCGACGTCGCCATGAGAATGGCCAATCTGGGCGATATTTCGCCTTCGGTGATCAAAAAAGTCTCCGCCGTGCTTGAAAGCAAACTCGAATCCCTCGCCACCGTTAAAGTGGAAGTGGGCGGTCCGCGGGCCGTGGCGGACGTCTTTAACAAATTGGGGCAAAAAACCGCCAAGTCTACGCTGGCACAGATCGAGCAGGTGGATGAGCAACTCTCCACCTCCATTAAAGAGATGATGTTTACCTTTGAAGATATCGTTACCCTTGACAATACAGCGATCCGTGAAATTCTCGGGGCGGTGGACAAGGGCGAGTTGATGCTCGCGCTTAAAGGCGCGCCCGAAGAGCTCAAGGACCGCTTTATCGAAAATATGAGTCAGCGGGCCAGCGAAGCGTTTTTGGAAGAGATGCAGTTTATGGGGGCGGTAAAGCTCAAAGAGGTAGAGGGTGCGCAGCGTAAGATCGTCGAAACGGTACAGAAACTTGCCGAAGAGGGGACGATCGCAGCAGGCGGCGATGCAGAGGAGATGATTGAGTAATGGATACTTTTATCAGTGCCGACGATACCCAGGGACATTTGATCCAAAAGTACCAGTTCAAAGTGATGAGCGACGGCGGCCGGAAAGGGGCGGGGAGTTCCCAGTCCCAGGAGATGGAGAAGGCGCCGCAAAGCTCCGATACCGCGGGAGCCAACGAGCAGGAGTTGGCGATGCAGCAGCAGCGGGTGGAGCAAAACGTTTCGGTGGAGGATAAGCAGATCAAAACCCTGCTGGAAAAGACCGATGAACTCTCCAACTCCCTGATCAATATGCAAAAAAGTTACGAATCCCAGCAGCAGGAGTTTCAAAAGATGGTCGAAACCGCCAGGGAGGAAGCGTATAAGCAGGGGCAGTTAGAGACCGAAAAGCGTTTGAACGAAGAGGTGCAGCAGCGCTCCAGCGAAGAGCTTGAAAAGTTTACCGCGTCGGTGGAAAAACTGGACGGGATTACGAAAAAGTTTCAAGAGAAGATCGATACCATCGAAAACGATCTGATCGCCACGGCGGTTGATATCGCCAAAGAGGTGATCGCCAAAGAGGTAAGTAAGGATTCCAAAGATATCGCTTTGAATCTGGCGTATCTGCTCCTTGACGATATCAAAAGTGCGGGTAAAATTACCCTGAAGGTTTCGCCCAAAGATTATACCCACGTCAATCAGCGGATCGATTTGCAAAACGTGCAGGTCAAATCCGATGACTCCATCAGCGACGGGGGAGTGATGATCCTCAGCGAAGCGGGCAATATCGACGGGGATTTGATGCAGCGATTTGAAAAAGTAAAGGATATGGTGTTTCGATGAGTACGGTAAGACAGATTCATGAACACTCCATCGAGGAGTTGGAAGAGTTAGCCCAGAGTATACGGGATAAGATTTTACATACGGTGAGTAAAACGGGAGGCCATCTGAGCTCCACCATGGGAGCCACGGATTTGATCATCGCGATGCACTACGTATTCGATGCGCAAAAGGACCCCTTTATCTTCGACGTCAGCCATCAGGCATATGCGCACAAGCTGCTCACCGATCGCTGGAACGAGTTTGATACCCTGCGTCAACTCGGCGGTCTCAGCGGTTATACCAAGCCAAGCGAATCCCCCTACGATTACTACGTGGCCGGACACAGCTCCACCTCCATCTCCGTCGCCGTGGGCGCGGCGAAAGCCTTTGCGCTGAAAAACGAAGATCGTATCCCCGTAGCTTTTATCGGCGACGGGGCGATGAGCGCGGGGATGGTGTATGAAGCGCTCAATGAGCTGGGCGATCGCAAATACCCCGTAGTGATCGTGTTAAACGACAACGAGATGAGCATAGCCAAACCGATCGGGGCGATCAGCAAGTACCTCTCCCAGGCGATGGCGGGTTCACTGTATCAAAAGCTCAAGCGCACTACCGAACGTATCCTGGAGCATATGCCCGAAGGCGCGACCTATATGGCCAAGCGCTTCGAAGAGTCGCTGAAGCTGATCACGCCGGGGATCCTGTTTGAGGAGATGGGGATCGAGTATATCGGGCCCGTTGACGGTCACGATATCGAAAACCTGATCGAGACGATGGAGGTGGCCAAAAAGTTGCAAAAACCGGTGATCATCCACGCCCAAACGCTCAAGGGCAAGGGGTATGAAATTGCCGAGGGGCAGCATGAGAAGTGGCACGGCGTGGGAGCGTTTGATATCCATAGCGGCGAATCCAACAAAAAAAGTTCCGCACCCTCCGCGACGGCGCTTTTTAGTCGGGCACTGAGCGATCTGGCGTGCAGGGATGAAAAGATCGTGGGCGTGACTGCGGCGATGCCCAGCGGAACGGGGATGGATGCGCTGATGGAGAAGTTTCCCGAGCGCTTCTGGGACGTCGCCATCGCCGAGCAGCATGCGGTGACCTCCATGGGGCCGCTGGCCAAGGAGGGGTTTAAACCCGTCGTAGCGCTGTATTCGACCTTCTTGCAGCGCGGCTACGATCAGGTGATCCACGATATCTGTTTGATGAAGCTGCCCGTAACCTTTGCCATCGACCGCGCGGGGATCGTGGGCGAAGACGGGGAAACCCACCAGGGGGTTTTCGATATCAGTTACCTGCGTCCCATCCCCAATATGGTACTGTGCGCCCCCTTTAACGCGCAAAGTATGCAAGCGGCGCTGGCCTTTGCCAACGACCTGGACGCTCCCTGTGCCCTGCGCTATCCAAGGGGCGCTTTTGCGTGCCAGGAGGAGTTGGAGCTTGAGCCCTTTACCCTGGGCAGGGCGCAGCTGTTAAAAGAGGGGGAAAAGGTACTGCTGATCGGTTACGGCAACGGCGTGGGCAAAGCGCTGGAAGTGGCCAAAGAGATCGACGGCGCTGCGGTACTGGATCTGCGCTTTGTCAAACCTTTGGATAGGGAGCTTTTAAAAGAGTTTGCAAAGCGGTTTGACCGATGGTTTGTTTTCAGTGACAGCGCCAAACAAGGCGGTGTGGCAAGCGCCATCGCCGAGTTTTTGTATGAGGAGCGTCTGGATATAGCGCTGGAGAGTTTTGAATATGAGGATGACTTTATCCAGCACGGGAAAACGCCCGAGGTGGAAAAAAGTCTGGGCGTAGATATCGATTCTATGAAAAAAAGGGTGCTTGAAGCCCTCGCCTGATCCCCTATCTGGGATCGGCGATCTTGCCCTCTATGGCGCTTTGCGCCGCTACCGCGGAGTTGGCAAGGTAGATTTCACTGCTTCTATCTCCCATACGACCCACAAAGTTTCTATTGGTCGTTGCCACGCATTTCTCTCCTTTTCCGAGGATTCCCATATAGCCGCCGAGACACGCGCCGCAGGTGGGGTTGCTCACCACCGCTCCGGCGTTGATCAACTTTTCGATATACCCGAGTTTTTGCGCCTGCAGATAAATCTTTTGCGTTGCGGGGGTGATGATCAGGCGGGTATGTTTCGCTACGCGCTTGCCCTCGAGGATTTCGCTGGCGATTTTGAGATCCTCCAGGCGCCCGTTGGTACAGCTGCCGATCATCACCTGATCGATCTTGATATCGTCACTTACCGCCGTTTCGATACTTTTACCGTTTTCGGGCAGGAAGGGGTAAGCGATCACGGGGGAGAGGTTTTGCACGTCGATCTCGATCGTTTGGACGTAGTCGGCGTCTTCGTCACTGTAGTGGTATACGGGCTCGTCGCGCAGCTCCTTATCTTTTAAATAGGTTTTTGTGACCTCGTCAGCCGCGATGATGCCGTTTTTCGCTCCCGCTTCGATCGCCATATTGCACAGGCTGAAACGGTCATCCATGCTCAGGTGCGCAATGGTATCGCCGGTAAACTCCAGGGTTTTATACAAAGCGCCGTCGACACCGATGCGGCGGATCACTTCCAGGATCAAATCCTTGCCGTAGATATGTTTGCCCGGTTTGCCGCTAAAGACCACTTTGATCGCTTCGGGGACTTTGAACCAGTTGCGCCCCGTGATCATGGCGTAAGCCAGGTCGGTGCTGCCCATACCGGTACTAAACGCGCCCAGCGCCCCGTGGGTACAGGTGTGGCTGTCCGCGCCGATAATCACGTCGCCGGGGATGACAAGGCCCTTTTCGGGAAGCAGGGCGTGTTCGATCCCCATATCCTTCTCGTCAAAAAAGTGCTTCATATCGTGTTTGTAGGCAAAGTCGCGGCTGATCTTGGCCTGGTTGGCGCTGGCGATATCTTTGGCGGGGATGTAGTGATCCATCACGATGGCGAAGTTATCGGGTTTTGCCAACTTTTTCGCACCGCTTTCTTCAAAGGCGCGGATGGAGATGGGGGTGGTGATATCGTTGCCGATCACCATATCGATATCCACCTCCACTATCTGTCCGGCGTGAACCGGTTTGCCGGCGTGGTGGCTAAAAATCTTTTCCGTAATTGTTTGTCCCATAGATACTGTTCCTGCTTTTTTAGCGTAATTATACCAAAAAGGGCAGGCGGAGAGTTTACATGAACTGCTCTATGGCTTCACGCACCTCTTTGGGGTTGGATTTGGAGATAAAGCCCTCGGCGTTGAGGCTGCGCGCCATCTCCTCGTTGGAACTGCCGCTCATGGAGGAGTTGACGATGATGGGGATGTGCTGGTAGTGTTTATTGTTTTTAACCTGTTTGATCACTTCAAAGCCGCTGGCGATGGGCATCTCCAGGTCGGTAATGATCATAGCGATGTTTTCCTCCGTATTGCTAAAGAGGTGATCAAGGAGCTGCTGCCCGTTGACAAAGGCGTGAAAACGCACATCGAGCTTTTTCAAAATCTTTTGCATCATCTTCATCGCCACCGGAGAGTCCTCGGCAAGCAGTAGCGTTTTGCTTTTATCCAGGTGCAGGCTTTCGATCTGCTCCAACTCCTCATCCTTCTCCCCGTCCATCCAGGGGAAAGCGTCGACGAGCATCTTCTCGATGTCGACGATCTGTACCAAGCGGCCGTCGTGGTATTTGGTGTTGTTGTTGACTTTGTCGTTGAACGTATTTTCCACCTGGTGGATTTCGTTCCAGGTTTTGGTGATGATGCGTTCAGCTTTGTGGATGCGGATCCCCACCGTATAAGCGGAGAATTCACAGATGGCAAGGATGCAATCCTCATCGTCGATCCCCTCCCGACTGATATCTTTTTCGGGGACAAGGGGGTCATAGGCAAACCATTTTTTCAAATCCACGACGGGGATCGTTTCCCTGCGCAAAGTCACCAGTCCCAGAATCAGCGGCGAACCGGAGCTGATATCGGTGATTTTGCCCTCATATTTGATAATTTCACGGATTTTATATACGTTAATGGCAAAGATATCGCTGTCTTTGGCGATTTGAAAGCACATAAGCTGCAGCTGATTGTTTTTATATAAGCCGGTAACCTGATCTATATTTTGCATTCCCACCCTCTATTGACAAATTCGTACTAAGAGATAGTATAGTGTTTTTCTTATTAATATTAACTGTGAAAATTACTTTTGCTACGCAAGCTAGGAAAATATGTCAAGTTTCGGTAAGATAATGTAAAAAAGAAACGGCATTATGAAACGCAACCATTTGGCACAAATAGCTGCATATCTACAAAAACACACCTTTTTAAAACGGATCCGGCGCATCGACGACAACATCATCGAATGCGACTTTAAAAGCGAAAAGATCTATTGCAACATGCAGAAGCAAAAAAGCTTCATCTACAAAGCCGACGGGATCAAACCCTCCAAGTTTTACAAAGCGCCCTTCGATACGATCCTGGAGCGCCAACTTTCCAAAGCGAAGGTTTTGGGGATCGAAGCTGATCCCAACGACCGCATACTGCGGCTGCACCTGCAAACAAGCAGCAGTTATAAACAGAGCAAAACCACGGTGCAGTTTGAATTTACCGGCCGCAACACCAACGTCATCATCCTCGGCGAAAACGGCGAGGTGGTCGAAGCGCTGCGCCATATCGACGAAGAGGCATCCTTTCGCGTCGTACAGCCCGGTGTCAAACTCCGCCCCATCCCGCCGCGTACGATTAGGGAAAATGCCGAGCCCATCGAAGATGTCAATAGGTACCTCTACGATTGTTACGAAGCCTATGAAAAACAGCTTTTGCATAATTTGAAACAGAGCAAACTCCGCAGCGTGGATAAAAAGATCAAAAAGTTGGAAAAGAAGTATAAGCAGCTTGAAAACGAACGGGAGCTGAAAGACAAAAGCGAACACTTCGAAATGTGCGCAAACGTGATCCTGGCAAACCTGTACACAATCAAACCCTACGATAAAAAACTCGAAGCTTTCGATTTTGAGGGCAACCCCGTTGTTATAGAGTTTCCCAAAGGGATCAAGGTCAACCGCCTCAGCGATCACTTTTTCAAAAAAGCGAAGCGTTTGAAGCAGAAGTTTCACAATCTGCATATTGAAAAAGACAGTCTGCACTCCAAGATCGCGTTTTACAAGCGGATGCGTTACAGTATCGAACACGCCAAAAGCAGCAACGAAGTGGAACTGATCATGCCAAAGCGCGCCCGCAGCAAAGCGCGCAGGGAGAAAAACGAGTTTGAAACCTTTTGGGTGGAGGATTTCAAAATCTACGTGGGCAGGAGCTCCGCGGAGAATCAAAAGCTTTTGGAGATGGCTAAAGCCAACGATATCTGGATGCACCTTAAAGATATCCCCTCTTCCCACTGTATCATCAAAACCGACAAAAAAAATCTCCCCGAAACGGTGATCGAACAGGCGGCGAAACTGTGCGTGGATTTCAGCGTCACTTACGCCGGGAAGTATTTGGTCGATTATACCCAGAGGAAGAATGTTACGATTCGTGAAGGGTCTAACGTTTTGTATGTGAAGTATAACACCCTAGCGGTTGAAAAAAGCGATTGATTTAGAGTACAATATAACCACGAGTGATATACATTTTAGCTTTTCAGGGATGAAGTGACGGCTAAATACAGACGTTGAAAGCGCAAAAGCGCTTTTAGGCAGAGACGGTGGTAGATACAGGAGGCTATCATGGCGGTAACACCTTTAGGCAACGTAATCCAAATTAACCAAAATGCCCATGTGGCCGCAAATAAAGCCGCCAATGTGCAAAACAGGTTTGATATCCAGGCGTTGGCGGCAAACGAGATCGCCAAGGATAAGCAAAAAGAGGTTGAAGAGGTACGGCCCACGGAGGAGACGTACGAAATCGACGAGGATCGCGAGCATGAAAAGCACCATGCCGACGATGAGCGAAAGCACGGCAAGAAAAGGGAGCATGAAGAGGAGGAGGAAAAGGAGCAGGGGGAGCACCACCTCGATATCAAGGTGTGACTACTTCTGCTTCTGCATCGCTACGGTGACGCCTGAGAATACGACCAGAGCGATCCCCGCAAAGGTATAGAGATCGGGCAATCCGTCTCCGATAAGCAGACCTACGAAGATGGCAAATACGATATTCATATAACTCACCGCCCCGACTACGCCCGCTTTGCTCAGTCCGTAGGCTTTGGTCATCAAAAGCTGCGCCGCGGTGGAGACGATCCCCAGCGCGACGATATAGACCCAGGTGAGGCCCGAGGGCATCACAAAGGGCGCGAGCATAAAATCCAGCGCCTCAATGGTATAAAAACTCCCCAAACTCATCAAAACGATCGGCCCCAGCGTCCCCGCGAGGGTAAAGGAAAGTACGATGGCGCGGGTATCGTAGTAGCGCTTGAGTTCGCGTACGGAGGTGTACGCCAGCGCCGCGCCCGCCCCGCTGAGCAATCCTAAAATGTCGTATTTGTCGAAAGTGAACCCCGTGGGTTTGGTGATGAAAATGATCCCGATAAAGCCGATAAACACCGCCGCCCACGCCGTGAGATTCAGCCGCTCCTTGAGCAGAAAGTATGCGAAGATGGCGGTAAAGATGGGGCTGGTTTTTGACAGCGTCATCGCGTCGGCTAAGGGGATGTGCGCGAGATTGTAAAAAAACGCCATCAGCGCAAAAAAACCGATAAGCCCCCGAAAGATCAAAAGCCAGGGTTTGCCGCCTTGGTGGGTAAAGGGTTTTTTAAACAGCGTCGCCGCCAGGATGGCCACGCCGAAAAGGTTGCGGAAAAACACCACCTCCAGGGAGCTGAGCTGCTGGCTGGCCAGCTTGGCAAAGGCCCCCATCAGCGCGAAAAACACCGAGGCGATCAACATATACAAAATACCCTTATCCATGCGGTTTATCATAGTAAAACTTTTTTGGCGAATTTTATGCTAAAATAACTTAAACACATGTTAGCCTCATGAAATAGAGTCAAAGATAGAATCCGGGATCGTTGAAAAATGTTTTGTAAAGCTGTGTCGTGAAGCTCGGAGCGCAGCGAGAATTTGCCTTTTAAAGCAGAGTTTTACAAAACATTGCAGGGAAGGTAGTTATCTTCTCATTTCGTGATATATGAAGGACAAACCGCTTATATGAAAAAAATCGCCATTTTAGGAAAACCCAACGTGGGGAAAAGCTCGCTATTTAACCGCTTTTTGATGCAGCGCGTTGCCATCACCAGCGACGTCAGCGGAACCACCAGAGACGTCAATAAAAAGATCGCCGACCTGGAGGGCAAAGAGGTGCAGCTGCTTGATACCGGCGGGATCGATACCTCCACCGCGCTGTTTCAAAAGGTCAAAGAGCTCTCTTTAAAAGCCGCCGAGGAAGCGGATATCGTACTATACGTCGTTGACGGAAAGATGCTGCCCGATGAGGAGGATCAGCGGCTGTTTTACGAACTGCAGGCGCTGGGGAAGCCTCTGGCGCTGGTGGTAAACAAGATCGACAACGACAGGGAGGAGTTGGAGCGTTTTGTGGAGTTTTACGCCTTCGGCGCCCAAGCGATCTTTCCCATCTCCGTCAGCCACAACCGCAAAGTAAACGCTTTGAAAAACTGGATCAAATCCCATGTGCCCGAGCAAGAAGGCGGCGAACTCGAAGCGCAGCTGCTGCAGCAGCAGGAGGAGCCCTCCTTGGAGGAGCTGCTTGACGCTTATGAAAACAAACCCCAGGAGAGCAACGAGATCAACGTCGCTATCATCGGCAAGGTCAACGCGGGCAAAAGCTCCCTGCTTAATGCCCTTTTAGGCGAGGAGCGCGCGGTGGTGAGCGAAGTGGCGGGGACCACTATCGATCCCAACGACGAGGAGCACCTCTACGGCGATTACCGCGTACGCTTTATCGATACGGCGGGACTGCGGCGGCGAAGCAAAATCGTGGGGATCGAGAAATATGCGCTGAATCGCACCAAAAAGATGCTGCAAGAAGCCGATATCGCGCTGCTTGTCATCGACGCTTCCGAAGGCATTACCGACCAGGATGAAAAGATCGCGGGGTTGATCGAGCAGTACAATCTGGGGTGTCTGATCGTATTGAACAAGTGGGATAAATGCGAAAAAACCTACAAAGAGATGAAGCAGGAGGTGCGCGACGAGCTGCGCTTTTTGCACTATGCGCCCCTGATCACCGTTTCGGCTTTGACGAAGAAAAGAACCCACAAGATTTACGATCACCTCGTGGAGATTTACCGCGAATATATCAAGCGCATCCCCACGGGTAAACTCAACGACGTGATCAATTTCGCGACGATGAAGCACCAGATGCCTTCACACCACCTGCGCCGCGTCAAGATCAAATACGCCACGCAGTACGATACCAAGCCCCCGCGTATTGCGCTGGTGATGAACCAGCCCGAGGGGCTGCACTTTAGCTACAAGCGCTACTTGATCAATATGCTGCGCGAAAACTTCGGTTTTGAGGGGGTGCCTGTGCTTATCAGCGCCCGCCGCCGGGGGGAACGATCAGATGAACATGAACAGGAGTATGAATAATTATGAGTAATATGAAAATAGTCAGCGGCATGCGTCCTACGGGCAAACTGCACCTGGGGCACTACCTGGGAGTACTGCAAAACTGGGTACAGCTGCAAGAAGATAACGAATCGCTCTTTTTCGTCGCCGATTGGCACGCCCTTTCCACAAGCTACGAGGATAAACTCAACCTCAAGCGTTTGACGCTTGACCTTGTCAAAGATTGGCTCGCCGCGGGGATCGATCCCGCAAAGTCCACGCTGTTTGTGCAAAGTGCGGTCAAGGAGCATGCGGAGCTGTATCTGCTGTTGAATATGATCACGCCCATGGGCTGGCTGGAGCGAAACCCCACCTATAAAGACCAGATGGCAAACCTTAAGGGCAAAGATATCAATACCGGCGGCTTTTTGACTTACCCCGTGCTGCAAGCGGCGGATATTATCATGTACGACGCCACGGCGGTGCCCATCGGAGAGGATCAAAAACCCCACCTGGAACTTGCCAGAGAGATTGTACGGCGCTACCACCACCTCTTTGGGTGCGAAACCTTCGTCGAACCCAAGGATATCCTGACCCAAACCCCGAGACTGCCGGGACTGGACGGGCGGAAGATGAGCAAAAGCTACGACAACGCTATCTATCTCAGCGACGACAGCGATACGGTGTGGCAAAAGCTGCGCAAAGCCAAGACCGATCCGGGCCGCGTGAAAAAGGACGACCCGGGCAATCCCGAGATCTGTCTGGTTTTTGATTACCACAAATGCGTCAGCTCCGAAGCCGACGTGGCCGAGATCGAAAGCAGCTGTAAAGCCGGCACCATCGGTTGCGTGGCGTGCAAGAAAAAGTGTCTGCAAGGGGTTGACGCGATGCTTGATCCCATGCGCCGGCGCAGGGAGCGCTTCAGCGACGAAGAGATCGAAGCGATCATTGAAGCGGGTAACGCCGGGGCAAAAAGCCGGGCGGCGGAAAAGATGGAGCGCGTGCGGAGCAATATTTTCGAGATAAAGGAAGATTAGGGCATGATCGATTTAAAGTATATGCAAAAAAACTTCGATGAGGTGGAGAAGAAACTGCGCAAAAAAAGCGTCGACAGCGCGCTTTTAGAAGAGGTCAGAGGGCTGTTTGAGCAGAAAAAAGCGGCGCAGCAGGCGCTGGAGGAGCTGCAGGCAAAGCAGAACAAAGACAGTAAACTCTTCGGCGTATATAAAAAAGAGGGCAAGGATATCGGGCAGCTGCAAGCGGTCGTGGCGGAGACGAAAAAACAGATCGCCGAGCAAAACGCCATCGCTTCGGAGCTTGAACAGAAGCTGCTCAACGTGGCTTCAGGGATCCCCAACATCCCCGACGAGGAGGTACCCGAGGGGGAGGACGAGGAGCAAAACGTCGAGCTGGAAAAGATCGGCGAACTGCCCAAGTTTGCGTTTGAACCCAAGGAGCACTGGGAGCTTGCCCAAAACGGCTGGATCGATTTTGAGCGCGGCGTAAAGCTGGCAAAAAGCCGCTTTGCGATGTTCCGCGACAAAGGCGCAAAACTGGAGCGCGCCCTTGTCAACTACTTTCTGGACCATAACGGTGAAAACGGTTTTGAGGAGGTGAGCGTACCGCTGCTCAATAACGCCGATATGCTCTATGGAACGGGACAGCTGCCCAAGTTCGGCGATGATCTTTTCCAAACCGACGACGGGCTCTATCTGATCCCCACTTCGGAGGTGCCGCTGACCAACATATACAACGACGAGATTTTGCAAGAATCGCAGCTTCCCCTGCGTTTTACGGCGCACACTCCCTGCTTCCGTAAAGAGGCGGGAAGCGCGGGGCGCGATACCAGAGGGATTATCCGCCAGCACCAGTTCAGCAAAGTAGAGATGGTCGCGCTGTGTACCCCCGAACAGAGTGACGAGTTGATGGAGCAGATGGTGCAAAACGCCAGCGAACTGCTAAGCAACCTGGGCTTGGCCCACCGCAAAGTGATGCTGTGCGGCGGCGATCTGGGCTTTGGCGCGGCGCGCACGATCGATCTGGAGGTGTGGCTGCCGGGGCAGAACTGCTACCGTGAAATCAGCTCGGTATCCAACACCAGAGATTTTCAAGCAAGACGGGCAAAGATCCGATATAAACAGGGCAAGAAAAACAAACTGGTCCATACGCTCAACGGTTCCGCCCTTGCGGTGGGACGAACCATGGTAGCGATCATGGAGAATTACCAGCAAGCCGACGGCAGTATCAAGATACCGGAAATTTTGCACAAATATATGTAACCACTAGGATAGATCATGGCCGATGATGCAAACACAACCGAAGAGGAAAAGGATTCGCAAAACGGTGAGCTCGAAGAGGAGATCATCGTAGAGGAACCGGAAGGTTCCGACCAGGGCGAAGACACCCAGGAACAGGAAGAGCTTGAAGCCCAGCGCAAAAAGAAGCGTATGCTGTTTTTTGCGCTCATCGGCATGGGAACGGTTGTCCTTATTTTGCTGGTTGTGCTGCTGCTTGTTATCTTTTCGGAAGGTGAGGCGAAAAAGTATAACGATATCAACAATACCGGAATCGTCGAAAATCTGCAGGAGGACAAGAAGCAGCTGCAAACCAAGCTTGAGGATATGATCAAAAAGGCCAATATCCTCTACTCCCAGGGCAAAAAGCGTGAAGCGCTGAATCTGTATGAACATATCGCCAACTTCTCCAAATCCATCTCCTACTACAATCTGGGCGTGGCGCAGATGAAGAAGTTTCAATACAAAGATGCGCTCAAATCCTTCCAGACGGCGATTACGAATCAGGAACACCGCACCATCAGCGCGCTCAACTCCGCGGTGTGCGCGCTGAAACTCAACGATAAAAAACTTTTTGATTACTATATCGACCTTGCCTACGCGTATCTCAGCGATGAAGCGGGTTCGAAACTGTACAACTACCTCTATAGCGTGATCAACTATTATAAAAACAACAAGTTCGAACTGCTCGCTTCCGCCGCCCATGCCAAAAGCGAGTATTACACCCCCCAGCTGCACCGCTTGAACGCGTACGCTTTTTTGGAGTTCGGCGGATTTTACAAAGCGATCGAGGAGTTGGAGAAAACGGGCGATCCCATAGATAACTTCCGGCTGGGACTGAGTTACGCCAATATCGGCGATTACGCTATTGCTAAGAAATACCTGGAGGAAGCGGTCAAGGACGGCTACTATCCCAAACTCTCCAAAGCCGCGCTTTCGCTGGTAGAGTTGCAAAACCGCAACTTCCAAAGCGCTTCGGAAAATATCAACGAACTGCGCTCTATCTACGGGGAGGATGCGATAAAAGGGCTCTACCCCATAGAGGTGCAACTCAGTGACGACCTGTACGATAAGACCAAGGTGCAAAAAACCTTTATGGAACACTTTCAGAAAAACCGGGAGCTGTCTTACAAGCTGCTGTTTAACTACGCCCCCTACAAGGTTTTCAACGCCAACCAGACGCTGAACTTTATCAAAAAGGGAAGCGGGACCATCTTTATCGACGAAGTGGACAGTGCGACGACCTATCTGAGTAAAAGCGGTACCGTTTCCAAGGTCAACGTCCAGCTTTCCAAAGCGATCCGCCTGGCACTGGATAAGCGCGTGAGTAAAGCCAACGCCATGCTCAAGGGGTTACTCGACGAGTACCAAAATCACTCCATTTTGCACTACAACCTGGCGTTGACCTACGCGCAGATGGAGGATTTTATCAAAGCGCATGAACACTTTACGCGCAGCTACCACCTGGACGCGTCGAACTATATGTCGGGGATCTTTGCTTTGATGAGTGCGGAGTTGATCAAAAAGGATGTGGAGAAACTGCGCTCCATAATCCTTGATGATTTGCGCCGGGAACCCGAAAGTGAAAAAACCGATTTTTACAATACGCTGGTGGAGTTGATGAACAACAACGTCAGTGCCCTGATCTCCTGGAGCGAACAGAAGCAAAAAAGCACGCCGTTGAACGTGGCTTTGAAGGTGGTGACCTATCTGAATTTCAGTAACCAGTCGGAGTTGATGAAATATACCAACCGTTTGAAAAAGATCACCGAAGGGGACGTGCTTTCCCAGCTGCTGCACCTCTACGCAGGTAACTACCATCTCGATATCAAAACCTTTGCCTCCAAGGTACAGCAGTATCTCAACGCCGGGAAGATGGATCTTAACGAGATTTATCACGGGGCAAAGCTGCCTATGGATACCTATATCGATTTTGCCAACGTTTCGGGGAACCTCTTTGAACTCAAAGAGAAGCTCGAAGCCGCGCTGCTGCGCACCGATGATCCCAAGGGCGTAATGTACGCGCTTTCAAAGGTGAACATTTTGCTGAAAAACTATGAAAGCGCGTATACGATGATGAATGAGTTGATCGATAAGTATGACGTGAAAGATGCGCACACCCTCTTTTTAGCCGCCGTTGCTTCCATCGCCGCCGATCACCATGCCAACGCCGTTGTGCTTCTGCGCCTGGCAAGCTTGAAAGATGGGAACAATTACGAAAGCCGCTACGGCTTGGGGCTGCTTTACCACGAGATGAAGAATCTGGAAGGGGCGGCGATCCAATACGGCAATATCCAGGGCAAAGGGCTGCGGCCCAAATACCTCGATTTTAAAGTGACCGGAGAGAATATCGTCCGCGGCGGCGGATGATCGCCGGGATTAAAAAAAGTCGTATTTTCCCTCTTTGACTTCGCTTTTGATCCCCTCAAGCTTATTTTGCAAAATCTCCAAAAGCAGCGTTGCCGCTTTGCGGTCGTCCGCTTCGGGAACATCCCAATCAGCGATTTTGAGATTGGATTTAAACAGCTGTTCCAACTCCCGCTCGATATCCTCTTTCCTGTTCTTAAACTCTTTATTTACCGCGTCGTCGTACATGGAAACCTCCTTTTTGGCTTGGGAATATAATAACACCCTTTAACTTTATAACAGTTAAGAAGGTGTAAAATTAGAAAAAAAGTTACCGAAGGAGTGGGTGTTTTTGAAAAGATCGGACCTGTTTGAATTTAACGAGTGGGCGCTGTGGCCCCGTATGCTGCGCTCCATGATCACCGATTTCCTGCACGCGGTGATAGAGAGGTACCAACCCTACACCCGCAAAGCGGAGTTGATCGCCCGGGCGATCGAGGCTTCGAAAAATAGTACCGTTATCGACCTGTGCTCCGGGAGTCTGGGGCCGTGGCTGCATCTGAAACCCGCCCTGGAGAAGCGCCTGGGGAGAAAACTCGATATCGTCTGCACCGACAAATACCCCAACGCGAAGCTTGCCCGGCGCATTGAAAAGTTGGAGGGGATACGCTACTGTGCTGAATCCGTAGACGCCAGGGGCGTATCAAGCACCCCTGAAGGGACACGGACCATCTTTAACGGATTGCACCATTTTAATCCCGAAGATGCAAAACGGATCGTCAAAGACAGCGTAAATAACGGCCAGTCGCTGGTGGTTTTTGAACTGCTGCGCCGTTCGTGGGCCGATGTGGCGATCGTGTTGCTGGCGGGGCCTCTTTTTACGATCCTGACGATGCCGCGCTACCTCAACCCCAGCGTAAAAAACCTTTTTTTCACGTATGTTCTTCCCGTTTTCCCCCTGACCTTTACCTGGGACGCTGCGGTTTCAAGTCTGCGCTGCTACTCCCAGCGGGAGTTGGATGCGATGATGCGTCAAGCCGATACCTCCGGCCGCTACCGCTGGCATATCGGCCGCTACCGCTGCAACTCCCTTCCCGTACTTTATCTGGTGGCTTACCCGAAAGCGCCGCAGGAGAGTGCGGGGGGAGTTTTTGATCCGTATCAAGGGGACGGCGGCTGCGGCGCGGTAGAATTTGAAAAAAAGATGGAGCTATGATGGCCAAAACATTTGAAAACAACGACAGCAAAAGTGCGTACGACGCCCGCTACGAAGCGCTGAAAATCTCCTTCGCGCCGGTGGTGTTTCAAACGGCGCGGATTCTGGTCGAAAGCGGCGTTTTGGAGCTGCTTGGAAACGCCCCTGAAGGGATGGGACTTGAAACGCTCGTGGAACGAAACGAGCATTTTGACCTTTACGCGATGCGGGTACTGTGTGAAAGCGCACTGAGTGCCGATTTGGTAAAAGTGCAAAGTAAGCGGTACCAATTGACCAAAACGGGCTACTTTCTCCTCAACGATCCTCTCGTTCGGGCCAATATGGATTTTAACCACTACGTCAACTATAAGGGACTGTTTGATCTGGAACGCTCCTTGAAAGAGAAAAAACCCAGGGGGCTGCGCAACTTCGGAGAGTGGGAAAGTATCTATCCGCATCTGGGGGAGTTGCCCGAAAAGAGCAGGCAAAGCTGGTTTAGCTTTGATCATCTCTATTCCGATTCCGCTTTTGAAGAAGCCATCGAGCTTTTGCTAGAGACAAAGCCCGAAAAGCTGCTGGATATCGGCGGCAATACGGGAAAATTCGCCGCTTTACTGGCGAAAAACGCCCCCGAAACGGAGGTGGCGATTTTTGATCTGCCCTCCCAGATCGCGGCGGCAAAAACAGATCTGCACTCCCGGGGGTTGCTGGACAGAGTCCGGCTGATTACGGGGGATGTTTTACAAAACGCACCCCTGCCAAAGGGTTTTGATCATATCTGGATGAGCCAGTTTCTGGATTGTTTCGATCGCGGACAGATCGTTTCCATTTTGCGCCGGGCGGGGGATGCGCTCGATGGAGGGGGCCGCATCGTGATTATGGAACCCCTCTGGGATCGGCAGCGCTTTGAAGCCGCGGCGTACAGTATCATCAACACTTCGCCCTATTTCAGCGCCATGGCCAACGGCTACAGCAAAATGTTCAGTTATGAGGAGTTGCGCGGTTATATCATGGAAGCGGGATTACATATCGAATCGGTCCATGACGGATTGGGGATATGCCAAAGCGTCATCAAGTGCGTAAAAATCTGATTTAAATAACATTAATCTAATTTTAAATACAGTATAGATAGTGTAAAATTACCCCAAGAAAAAGAAAAAGGTTTGATGTATGGTAACAAGTCGAGAGTTTAAAGAGGTTCTTATAAAAAGTCTGCGCTTGGAAGATATCACACCCGATGATATCGATGATAACGATCCGCTTTTCGGCGACGAAGGGTTGGAACTCGATTCCGTAGATTCCATCGAACTTGTTTTGGCTATCGATAAGGAATACGGCGTGAAGATTAACGATTCCAAACTTTACGACACCATCTTTGTTTCCGTACAGAGTCTGTTAGATTATATTAATGAGCAAAAGAAGTAGCGCATTCCTCAACCATTTCAGCGTGCGGGCTCCCGGCGGCTTGAACGCTGCGGCGCTTTTTGAGCGTATCTGTACCTCCGATACCGCAATTGAGCCCTCGACGGAGTATACTCCCGGCAAATCCGTAGCTATCGGCAAGATCCCCTCCAGCGATGATTTTGAAACCCTCCTTGTTCAAACGGTAGAGGAGGTGCTGCAAGCCAGCGATTTAAAAGATTTTAGTCAAACCCTGCTTGCGGTAGGTTCCTCCGTCGGGGGGATGGCGACGACGGAACGGATCGTTTTCCGCGACCACGCTTACGGCGGCGTCGACCCCCAGATGCACAGTATCAATGCGATCGTGAAGATGCTGCAAAAGCGTTTCACGTTCAAAAACCACCTCAGCTTTTCCACCGCCTGTACCTCCAGTGCCAACGCTTTGGGGTATGCTATGGAGGTGATCCACAAGGGCGTTTATGAAAACGTGTTGGTCGTAGGGGCCGATTCGCTGAGTTTTACGACGGTACGGGGGTTTGATTCCTTGGGGGTACTCTCCGATGCCCCCTGCCGACCCTTTGATGAACAGCGAAAGGGAATGAACGTAGCCGAAGCGATCGCCGCGCTTTTGGTACAGGCGACTCCCGCCGAGGCTGCGGTGGAGATCGCCGGTGCGGGGTACAGCTCCGACGCGTACCATATTACCCACCCCCATCCCGAGGGGGAGGGGGCGCAAAGCGCTATGAAGCGGGCACTGGAGTATGCGAAGATCGCACCGGAACAGATCGGCTACATCAACGCCCACGGCACGGGAACGCAGGCCAATGACGCCGCGGAAGCGGCCGCCGTGGCCGCACTCTTCGGAAAAGGAGCCGCGATCAGTTCCACCAAATCGATCACGGGACATACTCTGGGGGCCGCGGGGGCGCTGGAGGCTGTGGTTACCGCACAGGCTTTGCAGCAGCAGGAGATCCCGCCAAACTGCAACCTGCAAACTCCGCAAAACGGGGAGGTCGAACTGCCCACCGCGCCGAGAAAACACCCGTTTAAAGCGGCGCTGAGCAACTCTTTCGCATTCGGCGGTAACAATACCAGTCTTGTTCTGAGGTTGCCCGAATGAAACAGAATCTTGAAATCCTCGCCGCAAGTGCCCTGTATGCTCCCACGCGTGTAGAGGAGCTGCACACAAAGGAGCTTGTCCCCAAGATGACGACGCGGCGGCGTTTGACCAGAGCGGCGAAGCTGGTTCTCGAACTTGCCCACAGAAGCGGTTTTGAGCAGGGGCGCATCCTCTACGGCAGTGCCTACGGCGAGCTGCCCGCGACGGCCGCGATCCTGCGGCGTATCGATGAGGGCGAACCGATCAGTCCCACCGATTTTCAAAACTCGGTATACAATACGGCGGTTTCCTATCTTTCGATGATCACTAAAAACAGATCCGAAATCATGACCGTCTCCAGCGGGGACGAAACGGCAAAAGCGCTGCTGCAAGCAGCCGCGGTGAAAGCGATGGACGGGGACACGCTCTTTGTCAGTGCGACGGAAACCCTTGATATCGAGAAAATAGAGCAGGTGAATCGCTGTATCGATTACCTCGAAAGCGGGGCGGGGTTCATACTGCGTGCCACCGATAAGCCCGCCGATTTGAGTTTTGGGCGGTTGCAACCGCTCAAAGGCTTCGCCCCCTCCCTGGCTTGTTTGATCGATCTGGCCCAGCGCTGCAGCGATAAAAACTCCCCGGTTTTGGAGGTAGAGCTGTGAATATTCCCCACCTGCCCCCCGTGAAGTTTGCCCGGGAAGTCGCGGCAAAAGAGGGTGAAACCGTAACGGTACGATGCTTCTTTGAAGAGGTGCCCACCATCGGTATGCTGCTTGAAGCGGTGGCGCAATCCAGTGCGGGGTTTTCGGATCAGAGCGAGCAGAAGGGGTTTTTGGTACAGGTGAAAAAGATGCGCCTGCAAAAGGATCCGAAGCGGGCGGGGGAGTACTATGCCCGTGTCGAAGCCGTAGCCTCCATGGCGAATGTATCGCAGTTTCAATTTGAGGTTTTGGAAACTTTAAACGAAGATAGCGCGCCCGTTGCCGCGGGCGGGTTTACCATCTACAAACTTTAAGCCGAGTCGCCGATCAGTTTGATCAGGGTGTTGATCTTCTCTTTTGAATTGTTGACAAAAAAGTTTTCCCGGTCCCAAACGTAACCCGAGAGGATGGAGCTGATGGAGCGTTTGACCTGTTCTTGCTTTTTGGGAGCGTAAAAGATTTTACCCAGCCGGCCGTCGTACCAGGCGTACACAAATTCCCGGAATACGTCGATACCCACCATCATATACTCTTCGTAATCCCTTTGCCAATCCACCGTTTCGCCCCGCAGCTCCCTGTCGATAAGTTCCGCGACCCGATCGGAGGACTGCAGCGCGAGGGTGACTCCCGAGGAGAAGACGGGATCTAAAAACTCCGTGGCGTTGCCGCTGAGGGCAAACCCTTTGCCATACATCTTCTTTACCGCCGCGGAGTAGCCCTGGATGCGTCCGACGGGGACGATCTTTTCCGCATCTGCGAGTTTTTCGCTCAGATAGGGGTGCTTTTGAAATACGGAGTCCAAGAAAGCCTCTTCGCTTAAACCGCTATTTTCAAAATAACTCTCTTCGCACACGATCCCGATGGAGGTGGTACCGTCGCTAAAGGGGATGATCCACAGCCACGCGTTGTTATCGTCGTGGATAACGATATCGATATAACCCTCCTTCTCCCCCTCTCTTCGGCGCTCTCCCCTGATCCGCGTAAAGATGGCGTTGCGCAGTTTTAAATCCGAGGGGATATCCAGATCCATCAACTTGGGCAGGACCCGGCCGTATCCCGATGCGTCGAGAACGAAACGGGCTTCGTAGCGCTCGGTGCCGCCTTGCTCATCCGTTGCGGTAACGATGTTTTTTTCATTGTCGTAATCGGTGACGGTAACCCCCTCATACACCTTTGCTCCCCGCCTTTTGGCTTCCTGGAGCAGTACGTCGTCGAACTCTTCACGCTTGACTTGAAAGCTCGAACCCCACTTCTGGCCCAGATTTTGAGAAAAATCCACGACCTCCTCTTCCCTATTTTCATTGATAAAGATCGCACCGCCTTTATACATATAGTTTTGCCGCTGGATCAGTTCAAGCAGGCCGTTTTTTTCGAGGATTTCGTTACATCTGGGGAGCAGGGATTCTCCGATAACGAAGCGGGGGAAGTGGAGTTTTTCCAAAACGGTGACGCTGTAGCCCTTTTGGAGAAGTTGGCATGCCGCAACCGAACCGCTGGGGCCGCCGCCAATGATTAAAACATCGCATTTTTGCATCTATGCTCCTTTAATTGTGAACAACTATTATAATATTATTTTACTTGTAAATTAGTTAAGGTGTGTTATAATATTTATAAGCAAACAGGCATGGGGATTACTACAATTGGAGTCAATATATTCGGTCATCAAACAGCAAAACGATAAGGGTGCGGCGGCGATCACGATAAATCTTGCACAGAGTTCGCACCCCGTATTCCAAGCCCACTTCCCCGGAAATCCCCTTCTTCCCGGCTATATGCAGATCGATATCCTGGCGGAGATTTTGCAAAAAAGGGTTGTTAGCATCGACAAGGCCAAGTTCCACCACCCCCTGTTCCCCGACGATCGCGTGACTTTCGAGTTGCTTTTTGAGGCAGAGAAGGTACGCGTAAAAAGTTATAAAGATGAAACCAAATGCAGCGAGTTCACCCTTGAGTTACGATAGACTGGTCGTCGTTCCCACCTACAACAACCCCAAAACCATCGCCCGAGTGGCCCAGGATGTCGTTGCGTGCGGCTATGAATTGGTCATCGTCGATGACGGCTCAGACAAAAAAGTGGAGGAGTTGATCGCCCGAAACGAGCATATCTCCATCGTCCGGCACGAGCGCAACCGGGGGAAGGGTGCGGCGATCCTCAGCGGTGCGGCAAAAGCCAAAGAGATGGGGTATGAGTGCTTTGTGAGTATGGACGGCGACGGGCAGCACCTCGCCCGTGAAGTGTACAAACTCTTCGATTCCAGGAAGGATCCGCGTCAAATCATTATCGGAGCGCGAAACTTCGATATCGACAACGTTCCGGGTAAATCCAAAGTGGGCAGGGCGTTTCACAACTTTTGGATCCGCGCCAACACCGGCTACGATATCACCGATTCCCTGACGGGGTTTCGTCTCTATCCCGTCTCCATCTTGGAGTTGCAGACCCGCAGCCGGAGGTTCAACTTCGAAGTGGAGGTGCTGGTGAAGCACTACTGGAGATACAGCCAGATGCTTGATACCACCATCGAATGTTATTATCCCACCCCCGAAGAGCGTGTCAGCCATTTTGACAACTACAGGGATACGGCGGCGATTATTATGCTGCATTTGAAACTGTTCGCGATGAAGTGTCTGGCACTCAGATCCAGGAGTGCGGCATGGTCGTAAAGCAGCGGGTCAACTCCGTCATCGTCAAAACCCTTTACAGACTTTTTCAACTGCTGGGTTACAAAAGCGTCTATATCGCCCTTTTCCCGGTGGTGGGGTACTACTTTTTCTTTGCGGGCAACGTCAAAGAGGCGCTTCGGGAGTACTATGCGAGGCTGGGGTTGCGGTGGAGCGAAAAGCGCTATTTCCGCCACCTTTTTTGCTACGCGGTGACCATGACCGACCGCTTCATCTCCAAAACCGATCCGCAGCTTTATACGATGCAAAATAACAACCGCGAAGCGATCCTGCGGCAGCTGCGCGAAGGAACGCTGCTGCTTTCGACCCACTACGGCGGCTGGGCGGCGGCGAGTAACTACTTCCGCGAAGACGGGATGAAGATCAAAGTGGTGATGAGCGAGTCGATGATGGCGCAAGTTCGCGACTTTGAACGGATACTCGATAAAAAAAACAGTAACCAGGTGGAGGTGATCGATATCTCAAAGGGGCAGCTTGATACCTCCATCGCTATCGCCAACGCGCTGCTTGAGAAGGAGTCGGTGGCGATGATGGGGGATCGGGTATATAGTGACAAGCACCTTTATCCCGCGGAGTTTTTGGGCAAGCGGGCCTATTTTAATAAAAACCCCTTTCAAATCGCATATAAAGCCAAACGCAACATCGTCGTGCTTTTTGTCCTTTATAAAGGGATCAACCGGTATGAGATGCGTTCACGCGTGATCGAGATGGAGCGTTTCAATGATGAAAAAGAAGCGATCGAAGGGGGGATCGGGGAGTATGTACGCTTTTTGACCGAGATCGTCAAAGCCCACCCCGAACAGTGGTTTAATTTTTATAACTTTTGGAGCAGATATGAAGTTGACAATCGATAATACACATGTGAGTTTTGACCGGGTCCGCGGCGCGACGGACGTGGCCCTTTCCGCGGATAAAAAGTTTTCCGCGGTGATAGAGCGTTCGCACGAGTTTTTAAACGAACAGATCAAAGAGGGGAAACCGATCTACGGCATTACGACGGGTTACGGCTCCTCGGGGAAAAACTACGTCAGTTACGAAGACGCCAAAACCCTGCAAAAAAACCTTTTCCGCTTTCACGGCTGCGGGGTAGGCGAGAATCTGTCCAAAAAAGTGTGCCGCCATATGGTTCTTATCCGTATGATTTCACTCTCCAAAGGCTGCTCTGCGGTTTCGTTTGAACTGCTGCAGCGTTTTGAACTGCTTTTGCAAAAAGATATCATTCCCGTAATCCCTTCACAGGGGTCGGTGGGGGCCAGCGGGGATTTGACGCCCCTTTCCTATATCGCCGCCGTGATCGCGGGGGAGCGGGAAGTGTATTATCAGGGTGAAATCCTGCCGGCAAAAGCGGTGTATGAGAAGCTGGGGATCACCCCCTACGAGTTCAAACCCAAGGAGGCGCTGGCGGTGATGAACGGGACGGCGACCATGAGCGCTATCGCCCTTGATGCGATCGATGCCTTTGAAGGGGTGCTGGAAACGATGGAATCTTTTGTCGCGGGGATGTATGAGTTGCTTTTAAGCGATGATACGCCCCTGGCGGAGTTTGTGCATCAGTCCAAACCCTTCGGCGGACAGATCCAAGCCGCCGCCAACGTAAGAAAAAAGATCGAAGGTTCCGGCTTGACCCACGGCAGGGATGACCGCTACGATAAGTTTTTTGCCGATAACGATCTCAATATCCAGGATACGTACTCCATCCGCTGCGCCCCGCAGGTGCTGGGAGTGGTCAGAGAGAATTTGGAACTGTCGAAACAGTGGGTGGAAACGGAGATCAACTCCACCAACGATAACCCCCTGATCGACGGGCAAAACCGTATGATCTATACGTCGGGCAACTTTTACGGCGGCTTTGTCGCCCACGCGATGGATACGCTCAAGATCGCCGCGGCGAATTTGGCGGATCTGCTGGATAAGGAGTTTGCGCTGCTGGTGGATCACAAGTTCAACCGCGGTCTGGGGGAGAATTTGAAACTAAGTCAAGAACCCTACTACCACGGGTTCAAAGCGATGCAGATTACGCTGAGTTCTCTGAGTGCGGACGTGATTAAAAACACCACCGCCGCTTCGATCCACTCGCGGCCCACGGAATCGCTGAATCAGGATAAGGTGAGCATGGGGACCACCGCGGCAAACGATTTTGCCAAGATGATTCCCGAGCTGCACAATATGCTCTCCGTTGCGATGATCGGGTTGATGCAGGGGGTCGATATCAGAGGGGTGGAGCAGGTTTCGCCTTTTTTAAAAGAGAGTTATACCAAAGTCAGGGCTTTGAGCGCACCTTTGTATGAGGATCGCCGTTTGGACGGGGATATCGCGGCGGTTAAAGCGCTGATTATCAAAGGGGAGTTGCGATGAAAACGGTATTGGTAACGGGGGCGACGGGTGCCATAGGCGAAGCGATCGTCAAAGAGTTTGCCGCGATGGGCTATTTCGTGTATATCCACTACAACTCCAATGAAGCCAAAGCGCAGAACCTGCTCGAAGCTATCGACGGAAACGGGGAAGTTACGGGCTTTAACCTGCGGGACAAGGAGTCTGTGGAAAGCGCGTTGGAAAAGCTGGAGGTGGATATCCTTGTTAATAACGCGGGCATCATCAAGGATAATCTGTTTTTCTTCATGGAGGATGAGCAGTGGTTTGATGTGATCGATACCAACTTAAACGG
Organism: Epsilonproteobacteria bacterium tcs-49; assembly: GCA_002049495.1. Lineage (GTDB taxonomy): Bacteria > Campylobacterota > Campylobacteria > Campylobacterales > Sulfurovaceae > TCS-49. Next base: position 37,507 of record LLYS01000008.1, read on the forward strand.
GGTTTATTACGTCACGAAGCAGCTTGCGAAAAAGATGATCGCCAAGAAAGCGGGATCGATCGTCAACGTCACCTCCATCTCCGGACTCGTGGGCAACGCAGGACAGACCAACTACTCCGCGTCCAAAGGGGGCGTGATCGCTTTTACCAAGGCGCTCAGCGCCGAACTGGCCCGCTACGGTATCCGCGTCAACGCCGTGGCTCCCGGGGTGATCGAATCGGAGATGACCGAGGGGCTCGATACCAAAGCGATGAAAAAAGCGATCCCCGCCAATCGCCTGGGCAAACCCGAAGAGGTGGCCGAAGCGGTAGGCTTTTTGGGGGATCGGGGCAGCTACATCAACGGCACGGTGCTTACGGTCAGCGGAGGCATGGTCCGATAAAGGAAAAGTGATGGCAAAGGTGGTGTTGACGCTGCTGCTTGCGGCGCTGAGTCTGTACGGTTTTGAGTTTCAAGAGAAGCGCTATATCAGCGCTTTGGATATGAGCGTGGTCGCCAAGGGGGAGGCGGATTTTGAAAAGGAGCGCATCATCTTGCGCTACAACGCTCCCCAAAAGCGTACGATCCGCTTAAACGAAACGGGGATGCGGATCGTGACGGAAAACTCCGTCCAGGAGTTGGACTATGAAAAAAACCCCAAGATGCGCTACGTGTATCTATTGATGCGCGCGGTCTACAGCGGGGATTTCTCCGCTTTGAAACGCCACTTCAATGAACGCGTGGAGGGTAAGAAACGGATATATCTGCCAAAGCAAGAAAGCGGCGCCTACTTTTCTCAAATTCTTCTCAAGCTGGAGCAAAAACGCGTGAAACTGCTGCGTATAGAGATGAAAAACGGGGACAGGGTAAGTATTGAAACCCTTTAAACACCTGCCCGTTTTGCTGCTGTTGCTGGCGGTGGTGCTGCTGTATCTGCCGCTGCAAGAGCGCATGGAACTTTCGACGAAGGTTATCGATATCCTGCCGCAAAGCGAGGCTAAACGCCACTATGAACTCCTGCAGCGTTTTGAGGGGACGAAACTGCTTTACGTGGCGGTCAAAGGCGAGGATGAGAGCGCTTTAGGGCGCCTGGAAGAGTTTACGAAAAAGGTGCTGGAACTCCCCTTCGTCACCAAGCGGCAGGTGCGGCATACGGGGGCGGCTTACCGCCGTTACCTGCGGGAGTATCGATACTACACGACACCTCTGGAACAACCCCCGCAAGATTACGGGAAATACTTTGCCAAGGAGCGGGAGCGGTTGATGCAAAACCCCTTTTACTCCGGTCCCGACTCCATGGATCCACTGGGAATTTTCCCGCAAAAACCCGCCCCCAAGCCGCCTTTTTCTTTGAAAAACGGAGCTCCCTACCTGCAGGGATACGGCTATTTTACCCTTCTGCAGCTGCACCCCGGGGCCAATGCGGATTACGCAACGATCTATGACGCCGTCCAAAGCCAAGGGGAAACGATAGAGGGGCTGCTGCTGTACAGTCCGCTATTTTATCACGTGGAAAACGCCAGGGCGATCAAGTCGCAGGTGCATCTGATCATGGCGATCGCGGCCGGCGTTTTGTTTGTACTGTATATTCTGCTTATCCGCAACGTATGGCTTTTGCTGCAAACGGTAACGGCTTTGGCGACGAGTTCGCTGTTGGCGCTGCTGGTGTTGGGATCGATCTATGGCAAACTCTCTATTTTCGTCGCGGTCTTTGGCGTCTCCCTTACCGCCGTTGCGATCGATTATATGTTCCACCACTATACCCACGGATTCTACGCCTCCAGGCGCGGCTTTAACCGTGAAGTATTCGCGGGATACCTGACGACGGCGGGGAGTTTTTGCATCATCGCGGCGGTTGATTTTACCCTGATTCGTCAGATTGCACTTTTTGCGGCGGTGAGTCTGAGCGTTGCGTATCTGCACTTTAGCTTTCTGTTTCCCCGTATGGGGTTTGCTCCGCCAAAGCTCTATGCGGCTTTTGAACCCCGGGGGCGCCGGGGCATCTCCCCGATCTATTTTCTGGGGTTTGCGCTGCTGCTTACTCCCGCCTTGCCGCATATCTCTTTCAACACCGATCTGCGTCAGCTTGATTATGAAAACACCCCTTTGCGGCTAAAAGAGGAGTTTTTCGCCCGGGGGTTGCAGCACCGAAAGCAAACAGCGTTTTTACTGGAGGCTCAAACCCTTGAACAGCTGGTGCAGCGTGCCCGGGCATACGGGGCGAAACCCGGGATCTCACTGCCTTTGGCTACGGTGTTGGACCGGCAGCGGTACACAAAGCGCAAAGCGCGCCTGAAGGGGATGGATTTTAAAACCATAAAGGCAAACATGTTGCGCGCGGCGCAAGCGCAGGGTTTTGCGCCGCAGCGTTTCGCAAAAGCCTACGAAGCACGGCGGCTTTTCCCTCCGCCCTATGAGCTTACTCTTACGCGGTTGCAAAAGCTTGGCTTTGATGTGATACAATACGGTAATCGATTTTATACCCGGGGCAGCGCAACGGTCGATTATGCGGCGTTGCAAGGGTTGCGGGGGGTGACTCCCGTTTCAGCGGGTCGGCTTTTTGCCCGCGCCTTTGAGGGGGTGTATGAACAGCTTTTTCTCTACGGGGCGGCGTCGGCGCTTTTTGTCTTTGCGATGCTTTGGCTCAGCTGCAAACGGCGGATCGCGGAAGCTTTGGGGTACCTGCTGCCCCCGCTTGGGGTGATAGCGCTTTACGGGGCGCTGTTTGAATTGAACGTTTTGATGGTTTTTATGGGCTTTGTGATCCTGGCCGTGGGGATCGATTATTCGATCTATATGGCGCACCGAAGGGATAGGGCGACGATGCAGGCGGTGGGGTATTCGCTGATTAGTACCTTTGCCGGGTTCGGGGTTTTGGTTTTTAGCTCCGTAAACGCCCTGTACTCCATAGGGATAATAGCGGTGCTGGGCATAGGGACGATAGCGGTGACGGTAAGTTTGAGCAAGAAAGGATAGAAGTGCGGATACGGTATATTCACGATAGCGGCAAGGAGGAGATCTTTCCGATCGATAAAGATGCTATGTGCAACCCGGCGCTGGAGGGGAAACTGTTTTACCTCGACGCCGAATCCAAGCTGCAAAGCGCGCTGGATTTTTTTACGGCATATTTCAGCCGGGCCAAAAGCGTTTTGCTCGATACCTCCAATAAGCAGACCCTGCAAAAGGTTCGCGAACTCGGGGTCGCTTCCTACCGCGGCGGGGAAAAAAGCAAAAGCTTCTTAGAGGAGATACCGTTTCGTACTATGCTCTTTACCTCCGGCAGTACCGGGGAAGCGACGGGGGCGTTTAAAAGTGCCCAAAACCTCGAAAGCGAACTGCACAGTTTGCAAAAGCTCGTGCAAGCGCACCGTATCGAACAGGTGGTCGTCACCGTTCCCTTCGTCCATATCTACGGGATACTGGCGGGGTTGCTGCTACCGCATTTTCTTGATCTGGATATCGTGTTTAAAGAGCACTTCCTCCCCGCGGATCTGGCGGCACTGCAGGATCGTCCCACATTGGTGGTTACGACACCGCTTTATATCAAATCCCTGCAAAAACTGGCGTTGGAACAGCGCTTTGAACACAGTTGCTTTCTTAGCTCCACCGCTCCGCTTGATTCCAAAATCGCCGGGGCTTTTGTCCGGCATTACGATTGTGCATTGATCCAGATATTTGGTTCCACGGAAACGGGAGGGATCGCCTATAAAGAGCGCGACGACTCCCTTTGGCGTCCGCTGGAGAGGGTGGAGATCACGCGAAATGCAAAGGGGCTATTGCGGGTGCGTTCGCCCTTTGTTTCCCAAACGCTGCTAGACGGAGAGTTGCGGCAAACGGGAGGAGAGGTACAAACTTTTGATTATATCCGAATGGAAAAGGAGGGGTTTGAACTGATCGGGCGCGATTCCAAAATCGTCAAGATCGCGGGCAAGCGCTACTCGACGCAGCAGATGGAGGATATCCTGGAAGCTATCGAGGGGATCGAACGCGCCCTTGTGCAGGTGGAGTATCTCAAAGAATCCCTGCGCGGCGAAAAGCTGCAGATCTATCTGCAAAGCCCGAGGGAGTGGAAAACCAAACAGATACGTGATATTTTGCAAAAGAATTTGAGCAATATCCACTTTACGATCGAACTGCACCGCGTAGACGAGATCCCCGTCAGCCAGATGGGGAAAAAGCTTGCGCTGTAGGAGGCTTTGATGTCCATAACGATTCATGCTCTTTCGCACAGTTACGGGGCGGATACGCCGGTGCTTCAGGGGATCGACCTTAGGATAAAAAAGGGTTCGCTTTTTGGATTGCTAGGTCCCAACGGAGCCGGGAAAACTACGCTGGTATCGATTTTGAATACCCTGGTGAAGAAGGATTCGGGACGGGTTGAAGTGTGCGGGTATGACCTGGACAGCCAGGTGCAAAAGGTCAAAGCCTGCAGCGGGTACGTACCCCAGGGCTACGCCTTTTATCCCCAGCTCAACGCCCGGGAAAACCTGGAGTTTTTTGCCGCGCTGCACGGTTTGCAAGGGGCCCGGATGCGTCGCCGCATCGAGTACGCCATCGAGGCGACGGCACTGGAGCAAAAGGCGCTGCAGAGGGCATATACCTACTCGGGGGGCTTGAAGCGGCGGCTCAATATCGCTATCGGGTTACTCAACGATCCCCGGGTACTGTATCTGGATGAACCCACCGTGGGGATCGATCCCCAGTCGCGCCACTATATTTTGGAAGTGATCAAAAAGATCAACCGCCGCAAGCAAACGACGATCGTGTATACCTCCCACTATATGGAAGAGATCGAGTACCTTTGTGACGAAGTTGCGATTTTAGACGGCGGGAAAGTACTTTTGCAAAGCTCGGTTTCGGAGTTGACCAAGGCGGGCAGGGCCGCGACGCTTACGCTTTCGGGGCAGCCTGCGCAAGCTTGTGAAGGGGTGCGCTATGAAAAGCGGCGGGCTTATGTGGACCTTTCGCGGGGGTACGATACGCTGCGCAGGTTTTTGAATCTGCTGGAAAAGGAGAGGATCGAAGTGCTGGATATGCAAAGCGGTCGGGGCGATCTGGAGCAGTTTTTCCTGCAAGTAACCAGTGAACGTTTAAGGGATGGATGATGCTGGGATATATCGTGAAAAAAGAGTTTACGCTGATCTTTCGGGATATCCACGCGCTTTTGGTCCTGTTTGTGATGCCCACGCTGTTTATTCTCATCATGTCCCTGGCGCTGCACGACAGTTATTCGCAAAAGATGGAGGTGAAGTTTCAAGTGGCTTTGCTTGAAAACGGGGAGGAGCAGCCTCTGGCATATACCATGCTTATGCAAAAGCTGCGTCAAAGCGGTACTTTTCACTTCCAAAGCGTCAAAAGCGAAAGCTCCCTCAAGGAGCTGCTGTATCAAAAAGGGTATGATTTCGCCGTTGCCTTTCCCGCGGATTTCAAACAGCGTTTGCAAAACGACAGGGAGAGTTTCCGGGCACGGTTTTTTGCCAGAAGCGACGTCAGCCCCCGCCAGATGGCGCTGTTAAAAGGGTTATACAGCACCAACGTTTCCAAGGTACTGCTTGAACAGGTCCTGGGATCGCTGGGGGTTAGTGCCGCGGAAAACGATATCGGCGACCGCATCGAAAGCCGCTACGTGTACAAACAAAACGACAAGGGTGCAAAACCCACCTCCGTGCAGCAAAGCGTCCCCGCGTGGCTCGTGTTTTCCATGTTTTTTATTTTGATTCCCATCTCCAACACCTTTATCAACGAAAAGCGGTTGGGTACCATCGAGCGTATACGCAGTATCGATGTTTCCCTCTGGCCCATCCTTTTTGGCAAATTCCTGCCCTATTTCGTAATCAACCAGATTCAGGTGGTATTGATGATCGCGGTGGGGTATTTTCTGGTACCGCTGCTTGGCGGCGACCGCCTGCAAATAGCGGGGAATCCGCTGCATATCGCTTTGATGGCGGCGGCCGTGAGCTTTGCCTCCATCTGTTTCGCTTTGCTGATCGCCAACATCAGCAAAACCACCGAGGAAGCCACCTCCATAGGGGGCGTATCCAACATCATCCTCGCCGCGCTGGGCGGGATCATGGTACCCAAGTTCGTCATGCCCGAATTTATGCAGGAGGTGACGGAATACTCCCCTATGGCGTGGGCGCTGCAGGGGTTTTTGGAACTTTTCACCAGAGCGGGCGGCTTGTCAGATATCGCCGCCGATGCGGGAAAACTGCTTCTCTTTGGTATAATTAGCTTACTGTTATCGTTTTATATATTGCAAAAAGGGAGCCGATGAAAGGGTCAGAAGATAGTGCGCTTAAACAGCGCTTGAAAGAGTTGATCGTTACGGAGTGTGAAAAGGAGATAGCCCCGGAAAGTATCGCCGATGAAGCGGTACTTTTTGAAGATGAGGCGTTGGAGTTGGATTCTATGGATGCGCTGCAGATATCCATGGGGTTGCAAAAGCATTTCGGTATCGAAATCAGCGATAGTAAAAAGTTGCGTAAAGTGATGGTTTCGATCAATACCCTGGCCGATCATATCCAGCCGGAGTAACCGTGCACGCTTGCAGCTATATCACCGGAAGTTCGCTGCTTTGTTCCCTGGGTGAGGGGAAGCGCGAAGCGGTGCAAAAAGCCCGAAGCGTCATAGAAAACGGCTATGAGCGATACGTAAAACAACTGTTTTCACAAAAAGCGTTTTACGCGCTGCCGCGGCGCTACGGGACACGATCGCAAAAGTTTGAGCATACCCTTGAAACGGTCGTCAAAAGTGCCCTTGAGGAAGCCGGAATCACCCCGCGCGAACAGGAGGAGCTGCATATTTTTATCGGATCGACCTCTATGAATATGGGGATGAACGAGGAGTGCAACGCTTCGTGGTTACACAAAAGCGGGGGAAGGGAAGTTTTTAATATCGGCTACGGTTACGTGGGGGAGTATCTACAGCGTTTTACGGGTTCGCGCCATACGCCGCTTTCGTTTTTAACCGCCTGTACCTCCAGTACCAACGCTTTGATCTATGCGGCACGCATGATCGAAAAAAAGCAGATAAAAAAAGCCCTCGTGGTGGGAGTGGAGCTGTATAACGATACCACTTACAACGGCTTTTCCTCCTTGATGCTGCTGTCGCAAAAGGGAGTGTATAGACCCTTTGACGCGGACAGCGACGGAATCATCCTCGGAGAGGGGTGTTCGGCGATGGTTTTGGAAGAGCGTCCAAAAAGCGACGGCGACTTTGCCTATCTGGGAGCGGCGATGCACAGCGATACCTACTCCGAAACCACCTCCAACCCCGACGGAATCAGTATCTTTGAAACGATGCGCGACGCGTTGGAGGATGCGCAGCTGGGTCTGGAGCAGATCGACTGTATCAAAGCCCACGCTACGGGGAGCGAAAACAACAACCTTTCCGAAGCCAGAGGGATCGACGCCCTGTTCGCGCGGCACGCTACCCGGGTTCCCGTTACGGCGGTCAAACCCTTTATCGGGCATACGCTCGGAGCTTCGGGCAGCAATGAGATCGTATTTATGCTCGAGTGCGTCAAGGCGGGTTTTCTGCCGCCGACGCTGGGTTTTGAAAAGGGGATCGAGGGGATCGGTTTTACCCCGATGCAATCTGCCGCGGCGATTGAGAGGGGGAGTTTTTTATTTAACTTCGTAGGCTTTGGCGGCAGCAACAGCGCCGTCGTGTTGAGCAACAGGGAGCGCTGATGTATATCCACAAGACCCACGTCCTTTTGCAGCACTGCCAACCGGTGAAACACTATAAAGATATCCTCAAAAGGATCAAGAAAACCAATCTGCGCCGCTCGAGTAAATACAACATCATCGCCGTTTTGGGAGCACTGCAGTGTATGCGGGGCGTGGAGATGAAAAACGCTTTTTGGGGGATCTATGTCAGCTCCGCATACAGCTGTATCGAAAACGTCGCCGAAGTGGTCACCAGGATCAACAGCGAACCCGAAGCGCCGGTTATGCCCTTTGACTTTTTAAACGTCAACAGCAACAACGTCAGCTTTTACGTTGCCCAGGCGCTGGAAGCGACCGGCAAAAACATGGTGGTGACCGCGGAGGATCTGGGTTTTGAAAAGGCGCTGCAAACGGCGGACTTTGACCTGTGTTACGGGTTCGTGGACAGGGCTTTGCTAGGCGGCGTAGATACCTCCTTGCAAAATTTCGACGGTGCGGCGGATTATGTTCCTTTGCCCGACAATACCCCGAGTATGGACGGTAGCTGCTGGATCTATGCAAATAGGGAACCCGAGGGGGCGCTGGCCCGGATAGAAAAGATCGAAGAGTTCGGCACCATTGAGGCGCTGATTCCGTATCTGCGCAACCTGGGGGAGCGTGAAGTGGCGCTTAATCTTCTCGCCGCGCAAAACAGCCGTTTGCGCGAAGCGTTTCCCCGGGCCTCTTTCGATCTGAGACAGGGGTATTACGGATCGCAGGGGGCGTTGAGTCTGATCACCCTCGCAAAGGGGAAACGTCCCGCCTGTTACGTCGCCCAAAGCACTCAGGGAGCCTTTTTCGCCATAACGCTACAGCCCCTTTAACAGGCTGAAAGCCTCCCTCTCCGTCTGCGCGGCTTCACGCAGTTTTGCAGCGATCGCCTCCGCGTCGAAATCGTCGGGGTTCTTTGCCCCCTGAACGCACAGAAGGGCAAATTCACGAAGCGTATTGCCTGAACGGGTCATCAATTCAGAAGCCTGCTGCAGCGGTTTTTGGGGCAGGCCGTAGCCGATCGCTTCTTGCAAGAACGCCGCATAGAGGAAGCGGAAACCGCCGCCGCCCGTTCCGATCTCCTCCTGCATCCGCACGATATGGGTCAAAAAGTTTGTCAGGTAGCGCCGATCCCCGCAGCTTTGCAACGAGGCGATCTTTTTTGCCAGGGTAAACATCCCCTTGACTCCGCCGTAGGGAAAGGGGATCAGCATCACCTTCGCGTTTTTTCTGATCGCTTTTTTCAAAGCCGCCGCCATATCGATTGTTTGATCTATCTCGTCGATATAGTATAAAAACCCTTTGGGGGCGAAAACCCCCTTGGCAAAGCGCGCTATCGCCAAATCTTTGGGATCACACGTTACCCCCTCTTCAAATACGGGGTCGCTGATTTTGTATCTGTTGCCCTCTTTCCCGTATACGATGAGGTTGTGCGCGTTGAAATGAAAGCGCATGTCGGGGGGAAAGTAGGGGAGGTAAAAAACGGAGGTTTGCAGCCCCACCAGCTTGCCCTCCTCCAGCAGCCCGTCCAGGTCGCGCTGGGCGTCGAAAGCGTTTTTGTAGCGCTTGGTCACGATGGTAAGGTTTAACACCTTGGCGATCTTATTGATGATGTTTTTAGGCAGTTGCCGGTAAGCGATCAGGGGCATATTGTTCAGCTTGATCACGGGCAGGTAGACAAAAGAGAGCGAGGCGGTCAAGCCAAAAACCATCGGTTCGCTCAGTTGCAGCCCCTTTTGGGAAACGAGCGTAGAAACCACCCCGCTTTCACAATGGGCAAACTGGGTGTGTTCAAACTCCCGGGGCATCGTTACATCCTTTTAACTGCGCGACGGTGATATTAAATGCGTCGGCGTACTTTTGCAGGGTTTTGTCTTTGAGTTTGACAAAGACGCGGTATTTGCAGTGGCGCTTGATTTGAAATTGGAACAAGCCGGTAACGCTGGCAAGCGTGGGCAGGTCCATGCGGTTTTTATACATAAAATACGCAACCGCCGACCCCTCTTTGTCCGCTATGCGTCGCAGCGCTTCGGATTCGAGCTTCTCATACTCCTGCACCGCGACCTTGGTGGCAAACTCTTCGACGCTGCTGCCGTAGTTGTGCCGGGTGAAGCGCCCGTCTTCGCTGGGGGCGTACATCACCTTACGGATACCGCCGAGGGTCGCATTCTCCTCCTGGGGGATCTGAACTTTCGCCATCACACCACCTCAAGGCACATAAACGCCGTGGAGAAGCGTCCGCTTTCGGGGATATAGCACAGCAGCTTCTGCCCCTTTTCCAAGCGGTTGCTTTTAAACAGCTCCTCAAGCATGATATAGATCGATGCCGCTCCGGTATTTCCTTTGGTGGTTAAGTTGGTAAACCACTTTTCGTAAGGGATCTCCAACCCCCCTTTTTTCATCCCCTCATACACCTTGTCCCGGAAAAAGGCGGAGGAGTAGTGGGGCAGGAAGTAGTCAAACTCCTGGGCATCGAGGCCGCGCTTTTGCTTAATATGAGCGATCGGTTTTTCGACGGTGTAGTCGATGATGTTGTCATTGAGCAGTTTCACGTCCTGGCTGATGCTAAAGATCGATTTTCGCATCTGCTGCTCCTGGGTCATAAAGCGCCACGGGGTGATGGAGTGGTCTTCATGCTTTTCGCAGCCGCTGTACATGCACGTGGGCATACTTCCGGCGTAGGAGAGCAGGTCGATCCATTCGATCTTCAAAGAGACCCCGTCGGCTCGGGGGCGGTTTTGCAGCCGCATCGCTCCGGCCCCGTCGGAGAGCATCCATCGCAGAAAATCCTTCTCAAACGCGAGGGAGGGATTTTTTTCCAACTCTTCGAGTTTACGTTCGATCTCCTTTTCGAAATTTTTTGCGTGCAGCATGGGCGAAACCACTTCCGAACCCGTAGCCACGCCGTTTTCCAACTCTTGGGATTTGATGCCGTAGTAGAGGTATTTCAATGCGTTGATACCGCTGAGACAGATTCCCGAAGCGCTCAGGGTTTCAATGGGCCCCAGTCCCAGTTCGCCCTGAACCATCAGCGTATGGTTGGGCATCAGTTGATCGGGGGTGGTCGTCCCGCATGAAAGCGCCTGGATCTGTGCGGTGGAAAACTCTGTCGTTTCAAGCTTTTTGACCGCTTCGGCGGTAAGCTGCGCATTGGTGTGGGAAATGGCCCCGTTATCGGGGTTGAGCACGTAGTGGCGGCTTTTGATCCCGTTGCTTTTTAAAACGATCTTTTTGGCGCGGGAGGGTTTGTCGTTGATATAGCCCAGGCACTCCTCTATGGAATCGTTATCGACGGGGGCACCCGGTAAAGCTACCGCGATATCCGTAATATAAACGTTACTCATCCAAAAACTCCTTCACTCGCTCCCTGCCGCTTCCCGAGGGTTGTTCATACTGTTCTTTCTTGCGCCGGAACTGCTCCTTGTTCAGGGTACGTAAAACCATCTGCACGACCATATTGATCGGTACCACCGTTACGATGATCAGCAGTAAAAACAGAACATAGAGCATCACGACCGGTTTTCTTTTCATTTCTCCGCGTTTTCCCAGTTTGCGGATCAGTTTTCCCCAGATGCGGAAACTTTTTGTCGCGATCTGCTCGCTTTTGATCAATCGCACATCCACTTCGACAGCACCGAGGCCGCGGCAAAGGGGCTCATCCGGTTTCGCACCGCTTTTCAAACCCCGCTTGATCGCTTCGCCGAAGCGCCGGGCGTTTTTGATCTCCCGGGGACTCACCCCCGCAGGCGGGAAGATACCCCACAAACGGTCCTTCTTGCCCGTCATCATCCAGCGCGGCGTCGTGATAAAAGTCGCAAGGGAGCTGCCCTGATCGACCAAAACGATGTTGTCGATCAGTTTCGCTCCGAGCTTTTCAAGCATCCCTTTTACCTTCTCCTGGGCCATGATCCACATATTGCGGCACCCGATAACGGTGATGACCGGCGTGTTTTTCAACCGTTGCTTCGCAAACTCGCTTTTTAAAAAAGCGGTTGCGGGCAGGGAGGGGGAGAGAAACCACACCTGGTAGGTAAAGATCACCAGATCGTACTCTATCCCCTCATCTTTGATCGGTTCGATTGCACAGGGGTCGAGATATACCGATTCGGGAAAGGTATCCATAAAGGTTATAAAATTCCACGGAAAGGGAAAGGGTTCTACCGGTTTGATCACCTTTTCGTGTATCTGTACCGTCTCCTCACCGTAAAGCGGCTCGAGAATAGAATCTTTGATCGCATAGAGTTGTCCGCTTTGGGAGTAGGAAACTACTAAAATATGTTTTGTCAAAATGGCACCTAGATAATAATTATTAACTAACACTATTTTACCATAGCAAAATTAAATTCGCCGTTTACGCCTCTATCGGGGAGGGGAAAACAAATGGTATATTTAAATAGTTTAAGTATAATACAGGGGTAAAATTAATAACAGGAGGAGATGATGAGACGAAAGTTTTTACACGCAATCAGCGTCCTGTTTGCCGCGGCGCTGTTCATGGCGGGCTGCGGGGGCGCGCTGATCCAAAACGTGGACAACAGTAACTACCTTGCCAAGAAAACGTCGATGGCCAAGATGGAGCGGGCCATTAAGCAGGGCGGCTTGAACCGCGGCTGGAAATCCAAGAAGGTCAAAGAGGGCCATATGGTGCTTGAAATCCTGGTGCGGGGCAGACACTTCGTGGCCGTGGATGTGTTTTATAGCGGTACGGGGTATAAGATCCAGTACAAAAACAGCCGGGAGATGGATTATAATGCCCAAAAGGGAACGATCCACGGAAATTACAACAAGTGGGTTCGCAATCTCGAACACGATATCAATTACGAACTTTCCAAAGCGGGGATGCGCGGCTACTCAAGCGCAGCGGCAACGGCGCCCGCGCCCGCTGCAGCGCCGGCAAGCAAACCCGCCGCTGCGACGAAAAGTTACGAAAAAAGCGGTGATACGCTCAGCTTAAGCGGAAAAACGGTTTATATCCGCTCCCTCGCTCCCTACGCGGCCGGTGCTCCCATCGCCGAAAATATCAAATCCGAGTGCGTGATCGATAAGCAGCTGGTGGATTTTATCGTTGAGTACGCGCAGCAAAACGGGATCAACGTGGTGGTTAAAAACGATATCGCCGCGGATGAGTTGGAGTTGAAAGTAGCGATCGTCGATGCGGTAAGTGCGGGGACGGCTTTTACGGGACACCGTAAATATACGGCCATTGCCGGGTCTATCGTACGGGGGAAAAAGGAGTACTACAGTTTTAAAGGGGCGAGACTCTCAGGCGGCGGTTTCTGGGGAGCGTACAAAAGTTCCTGTTCGGTTTTGGGAAGAACGGTCAAAGCGTTGGGGCAGGATGTTGCGCTGTGGCTTGCATCACCTATCGATGATGCGCGTTTGGGGGATCAGCACCTGATCCGCTAAGGTTTGCGAGGGGATTCCCCGCAAACGGGTTTTAATACAGACCGAATTTGCCGTCGGCTCTTTTGTACATGACGCGCAGTTTGCTGTCCATATCGTTAAAAACGATAAATTGGCGTTTGCCGTCGTTTTTGAGCGCGGTAATCGCTTCCTCGATCTCCAAAGGTTTGTGCAGTTCCAGATCCATCGGTACGATCTCATCTTCATTGCTTTCATACTTTTCCGATTCCAAAATGGGCATCGCGTCGATCTCTTCATGGTTGACATGCTTTTTATCCTTGATCTTGTCCGCGTGGCGGCGCAAAACCTTTTTGACCCGTTCAATAGCCAGATCCGCAGCGGCGTAGACATCTTTGTCCTTTTGCGTGATGACGACGCTGTTTTTATTTTTGAGATTGACGATAAATTCGACGGTAAAACCTTTTTTACCGTTTTTTTCGTCTCCCGAGATGACGGTTTTGGCCGAAATAATCTCCAGATTATATTTATTGAGTGATTGCAGTAGGGTATCAATGTGTTCTTTTATGGGATCAGTGAGTTCAAATTTTCTTCCAACAATGCTAGTGTTCATAAAGCACCTCCGATAAGTTATATCACAGCCTCCAAATGTAGCGGCTGTGATTTATTATAACCTAAAAAAACTTCACGAAGGGCTTAATTCTGGTAAATATCCTGCAAAAATTCTTCGAGGTTGTACTTTTCTCTGTACTCGGCCGTCATGACGTGGATGATGATATCTCCCAGGTCGCAGATCGCCCAATCTTCGCTTTCATCGACGCTAAGAACCTTTTCGCCTTTTTTCTTCAACTCCTCCTTGAGGTAATCAAGCAGGGCCAGGGTGTGTTTCGTCCCCAGACTGTTGGCGATGATGACGCGCTGGGCGATGTAATCCTTGCCGCTGAGGTCAAAGGTTTGGATATCCTCCCCCTTTTTGCTGTCAAGCAGCTCTACGATCATATCAACTCTGTTTTCCATATATCTCCTTTATCTCTTCTCGTATGGTTTGCGGAATAAACCGTTCATCTAAATTGCGGCGGAGTTGCGTGGCACTGATATCCACATCCACCTGCAGGGTTTTGTAGCGGCTGCTGCCTCTGCCCTTCCGTGTGGCGACGACCCACTCCACCAGTGTATCGAGCTCTTCGAAGTTGTGCCATCTATGCAGGCTGTTCAAATTGTCGCTTCCGATAATAAAGTATATTTTATCATATTTTCGGCGAAAGTGGCGTACGGTCTCGATGGAGGGGACGGAGCGCTCCTGTTTTATCTCAAAATCGCTGACGACGACTCCGGGAAGATCGGTCGTGATCTTTTTGAGCCACCCGTAGCGCTGCGCCCCGCTTGCAACGACGCTCTCTTTAAAGGGGTTGAGGTGGTTGGGGATGACGAAAAGCTTTTGGATATCGAGGGTGCGCAACGCCTGTTTGATCACTTCCAAATGCCCCGTATGCGGGGGGTCGAAACTGCCTCCGTAGAGGGCTATGCGATTTACAATATGTAATCCTTTATTTAAACTGAAATTTACCAATATTATAGTATAGTACGGTCAAAATTTTATCACAATAAAGGTAAAAAATGGCAGTAAAAGTAGCGATCAACGGCTTTGGAAGAATCGGGCGAAGTGTAGCCCGTATTATTGAAAAACGCGATGATATCGAACTTGTGGCGATCAACGATACCGCAAGCGAAGAGATGATAGAGTATTTAACCCGGTTTGATTCGGTTCACGGCATCTGTGACGATGAGGTGACGGTTCAAGACGGATACCTTCACTTAGGCGATACGAAAGCGAAGCTTTTCAATGACAGAGACCCCAAGAACCTTGACTTCGCGGGATGCGGCGCGGAAGTGGTTTTGGAGTGTACCGGAGTGTTTTTGACCCGCGAAAAAGCGCAGGTACACCTGGACAACGGTTGTAAAAAAGTGGTTTTCAGCGCCCCGGCAAAGGATGACACCCCTACCTACGTTCTGGGGGTAAACGAACAGGATTACAAGGGTGAAGCGATCATTTCAAACGCCAGCTGCACGACCAACTGCCTGGGACCCGTAGCCAAGGTGATCGACGACGCATTCGGGATCGAAAAGGGTTTGATGACGACGATCCACTCCTATACCAACGATCAAAGCATCCTTGATGTGAAGCATAAAAAGGATAAAAGACGCGCCAGAGCGGCGGCGGTGAATATGATCCCCACCACTACGGGCGCGGCAAAAGCGATGAAGCTGATCATGCCCCACCTCGACGGGAAACTGCACGGCCAGAGCGTGCGCGTACCCACGCCCAACGTCTCCATGGTCGATCTGAACGTGGTGGTGAAAAAAGACGCTACGAAAGAGGATGTCAACGCCGTTTTACGCACCCGGGCCCAGGGGGAGTTAAAGGGTATCATCGAGATCGATGAGCAGATGAAAGTTTCCCAGGATTTGCAGGGCAACCCGGCAAGCTCCATCGTCGCCAGCGATTTGACGCAGGTGGTTGATGGCAACATGCTCAAAGTGATGGCGTGGTACGACAATGAGTGGGGCTACTCCCACAGACTCGTGGATATGGCCGTATACGTGGGCCAAAACGGTTAAGGCGAAGCGATGCGATTAAAGTCGATTAAAGAGTTGAATATTGAGAAAAAGAAGGTTTTTATCCGTTGCGATTTTAATGTACCCCTTGATGATTTCGGCAATATTACCGACGACAGACGAATCCGGTCCGCGATAAATACGATCCGCTACTGCATAGACCGCGACTGCAAAATCATCCTGGCCAGTCACCTGGGCCGCCCCAAGGGAGAGATCAACGCCAAATACTCCCTGGCTCCCGTGGCAAAACGGCTGCATAGTATTTTGAAGCAGGAGGTGCTTTTGGCAAAGGATTGCATCGGCGATGATGCCAAAGCCAAAGCCGCCGCCTTGAGTGAAGGGGAGATTCTCCTGCTTGAGAATCTGCGCTTTGAAGCGGGCGAGACGAAAAACGACGCCTCCATGGCCGAAGCTCTGGCTTCCATGGCCGAAGTCTATATCAACGACGCTTTTGGCGTAAGCCACAGGGCCCACGCTTCGGTGGAGGGGATTACGCACCACTTCGACAGCGAGAGCAAAGCGGGAGGCTTCTTGCTGCAAAAGGAGATCGAATTTTTCTATCAATTGCTCAAAAAACCGGTGCGCCCCTTTGCCGCTATCGTAGGCGGCAGCAAGGTTTCGGGCAAGCTGCAGGCGCTGACCAATCTGCTGCCCAAGGTGGATAAACTGCTTATCGGCGGCGGCATGGCTTTTACCTTTTTGAAAGCTCTCGGCGAGGACGTGGGCGCTTCGTTGGTTGAGGATGAGTTGATCGAAGATGCAAAAAATATCATGGATGAAGCCAAACGTCTGGGGGTGAAGTTTTACCTGCCCGTGGACGTGGTGGCCGCTGAGAAGTTCAGTGAAGACAGCGTGATCAAGTTTGTCACCGCCAAGGAGATTCCGCAAAACTGGATGGGGCTGGATATCGGCCCGGCGACGGTAAAGCTTTTTACCGAAAGCCTCAACGACGCGCAAACCGTCCTTTGGAACGGTCCCATGGGCGTATATGAGATGGATAAATTTTCCAAAGGCAGCCACAAACTTTCCCATGTGGTCGCCCAGGCGCACGCAACGACCGTCGTCGGCGGCGGCGATACGGCGGATCTTGTGCAAAGAACGGGAGATGATGAGGAGATGACCTTTATCTCCACCGGCGGCGGAGCGAGTCTGGAACTGCTTGAAGGCAAGGAGCTTCCCGGCGTGATCAACTTGATGGTAAAGGATGAGATTTGATTTTCGCGGCGAACTTTAAGACCAACCATACGCGCAGTTCAACGGCGAGCTACCTGCAGCAGCTTGACAGCTTTATGCAGTTCCAACCCGAGGAGAGCCGCTGCATGGTTTTCCCGCCTTTGACGGCGCTGGATAGTTTCGGTTTGAAGCGGGTGGAAGTAGGTGTGCAAAATGCGTACCCGATGCAAAAAGGTTCCATGACCGGTGAAGTGGGAAGTGAACAGCTCGAGGAGTTCGGTGTGGGTTCAATTATTCTCGGACACAGTGAACGGCGCCATAAACTGGGGGAGACCCAGGAGCTTATCGCACAGAAGTACGAGTATTTCAAAGAGCGGGAATTTACGATCGTCTATTGTATAGGAGAGCCTTTGGAGGTGCGAAAAAGCGGGGATTTGAAAGAGTACCTGGGATCGCAGCTGGAAAATATCGACCTGGCGTATGAGAGGTTGATCATCGCGTATGAACCGGTCTGGGCGATCGGGACGGGGGAGAGCGCGGATCGCGAAACCATCGCGCAAACCCACGATATGCTCCGCCAGATGGTGGGAAGCGTACCGCTGCTTTACGGCGGCAGCGTCAAACCCGACGGGATTCAAGAGATCACGGGTATCGAAAACGTAGAGGGGGTGCTTGTGGGCAGTGCCAGTTTGGACGTCAAAAGCTTTGAAGCGATCATCTCCAACGCACAGGCGTAAGTTTTACCCGAGTAATGCTATACTAACAAAAATTTAATTTATAGGATGTACGATGATAATGAAAGGAAAAAAAGGTTTAGTTATCGGAGTTGCCAATAAGCGTTCCATCGCTTACGGAATCGCAAAGCAGTGTGCCGCACAGGGTGCCGAAATGGCTTTTACCTATCTCAGCGAGCGCTTTGAAAAGAAGGTCGCCCCTTTAGCAGAGGAGTTGGGAAGTACCACACTGTATGAGTTGGACGCGAGCAAACCCGAACAGATCCAGGCGATGAAGGAATCCATCGAAAAGGATTTCGGCAAGATCGATTTTATCGTACACTCCATAGCGTATGCACCCAAAGAGGGCTTGGAAGGGCGTTTTCACGAAATCACCAAAGAGGCGTTTAGCCACTCTATGGAGATCTCGGTTTACTCCCTTATCGAAATCACCAACGCGCTGAAACCGTTGATGAACAAAGACGGCGCCATCTTGACGCTGAGCTATTACGGCGGCGTGAAATATATTCCCAACTACAATCTTATGGGCGTGGCCAAAGCGGCGCTGGAGATGAGCGTTAAATACCTGGCCGAAGATCTGGGCAAAGACGGAATCCGCGTCAACGCCATCAGCGCCGGACCGATTAAAACCCTCGCGGCATCGGGAATCGGGGATTTTAACTTTATGCTCAAGTGGAACGAAACCCACGCGCCGCTGAAGAAAAACGTCAGCATCGACGAGGTGGGCAACTCGGGGATGTATCTGCTCAGCGATCTCTCCAGCGCCGTTACCGGTGAAATCCACTACGTCGATTGCGGCTTTAACATTATGGGAATGCCCTCGGTGGAAGTGGTCGATGGAAAAACCCAGATGAAGCAGATGAAATAAAGCGATCCTACGGCCCCTTTTCGGGGCTTACTCCTAATTCAATATTTTAATCGATCTTTAATATATATTTTGATATCATTGCGGTTTTAAACCTTGCTCTAGCGATAGGGCTATAAAACCACAAGGAGAATTATGAACTGTTATGAGAGTCTGTTTGTAGTAAAACCTACACTGACAGAGGAAGAGACGAAAGAGCAGATCGCGAAGATCGAAGGCATCATCAGCGGCAACGGCGGTGAAATCGTATCCAAAAGCGATATGGGAACACGCAACCTTGCTTACGAGGTAGAGGGAAACAAAAGAGGTTACTACACGGTACTGTATTTCAAAGCACCGTCTTCATTGGTAGCCGAGCTTGAAAGAAACTACAGAATCAACGAAAACGTTATCAAATTCCTAACGGTAAAATTCACAACCAAAAAAGAGTTGCAAGAGTTTGAAAAAATGTCTGCCAACGCTAAATAGGACACAATAGGATACTTCATGTTTAACAAAGTAATATTGGTTGGAAACTTGACAAGAGATATCGAGATGCGATACTCGCAAAACGGTTTGGGCATCGCCAAAGTAGGCATCGCCACCAACAGAAGATTTAAAACCCAGCAGGGGGAGCAAAAGGAGGAGGTGTGCTTTGTAGACCTCTCCATGTTCGGACGAACCGCAGAGATCGCCAACCAATACTTACGCAAGGGAAGTAAAGTACTGATTGAGGGACGCTTGGTATTGGAGCAGTGGACCGATCAGCAGGGGCAGAAGCGAAGCAAGCACAGCATCGCCGTGGACAACCTGCAGATGCTTGATAGCAAAGGTGAAAACAGCGGCATGGGTTCAGGCGGATACGACGCACCCGGCCAGGGCGGTTACAACCAGGGATCAAGCTATGATCAGGGGGGATATTCCCAACCGCAAAATGCGGCACCGCAGCCCCAAAGACAGGCTCCGCAAAAAGAGGAGATTCCCGAAATCGATATCGACGAGGACGAGATCCCGTTTTAGAAAACACTTAAAAAGACAAAGGTAAGAAAATGGCTGAAAGAAGAAAATTCAAAAAAAGATACTGCAAATATTGCGAAGCGAAAATCGATTTTATCGATTATAAAGATTTGAAAAGCTTGAAGCACTCTTTGAGCGAAAGATATAAAATCATGCCCAGAAGATTGACTGGCAACTGCAAAAGACACCAGGATATGGCGTCTCAAGCGATCAAAAGAGCAAGAGAGGTTGCTTTTATTCCATACATCGTTGATAGAAAGAACGTTGTAGAAACTCCCTTTGACTACATCAAGTAGTCGACCCCCGCGGGGTTAAAGGGCATAGCGCCCTTTGGCCGACGCTTACTTCCTGTTTTCCACCACCGATTTCAACTGTTCGTAGAGCTTTAAAATTTCCATCTTTTTCGCATAGAAACTTTGCTTGTTGGCGATGAGATGCGCGGAGGATTCCATGATGGTTTCACCGACTTTCAAGCCGTTTTGGCGCATGGTATTGCCCGTTTCGACGATATCGACGATGACGTCGGAGAGTCCCACGATGGGTGCCAGCTCGATGGAACCGTAGAGTTTGACCACCTCCGCGCCGATCGCTTTTTTCGCAAAGTAGTTTTTGGCGATATTGGTCATCTTCGTCGCCACCTTGATCGATGCCCGGTCGTAATCCATCTGCTCCTCGGCTTTTAAGCCGATTGCGACTTTACATTTGCCGATTCCCAAGTCCAGCAGTTTGATCAGGTCCAGCTCCTTCTCCTCGATGACGTCCAAACCGACGACGCCGATGTCGGCAGCCTGGTGCTCTACATATGTGGGGACGTCCTGGTTACGGACAAGGAGAAATTTGAAACTGTCCATCTCCAGTATCAATTTCCGGTCGTCGAATTCAAACTTTTTATCGAAGATGGTTTCAAACATCTCCAGGGTTTCTTCAGCTATGCGTCCTTTGGGAAGGGCAACAGTTAACATTCCAATCCTTTCATCATTCCTTGAAACACGAGGGTTTCATCATAGATACTGTTTTCAAAGAGTTTACTTAAAAATTTACCGTCTCCGCCGGTGAAATAGATCTTTCCCCTTGCGGTGGTTTGGATCATACTTTTAATGGAGCTGATAATGGCGTAATTGACGGCATCTTTTGTATTTTGCGGCAATACACCCAGCTCCACGTTGGGGTTGAGTGTGACCGCAAGTTTGGGCGAGATGGAGTGGTAAGCCCCCATCATCGCCTGCATCCCCGGGAGGATATAGCCGCCAAGGTGTACGCCGTTTTGCATCACATCGACGGTCACGGCGCTGCCCGCATCGACGATCACGCCGTCGGTGACGGCCATGCACACCGCTTTTCTATCGATTCCAAGACCCAGGTAGCTGGTGTCGAGTTCGATCTTTTCTGCGATGTCGGTCCAGTTTTTCGGGATATCGGTATAGTTGTTATTGACACTGATATAGTAGACCCGTTCCGAACCGTAACGCTTTAAGCCTTCGGAGACTTCAAAGGAGCGTACCGCCCCCTTTTGATAAACTTTGATGTAACTATTTCCAATATCAGCTAATATCATAGACGACCCAATCCAGTGCTTCTAGTTTCGCCCGCGCTTTGGAGCAGATGGGCGCTTGCAGGTAGAGGTAGCGTTTTTTGATAACCACCTCTTTTACCCGCTGCAAGCGCTCTACCAATTCCTCGAGCTCCATTACCTCCTTTTGGAGAATGCGCGAACTTTTTTGTACTGCAATTATAGCATTATAATACTGTTTTGTATCAACGCCGAAGTAAATTTTTACCCTTTTGCGGCTCCCCAGTTCTTTGGGTGCAACCGTCTGCAGCGATTTAAAAATCTTTTTACGTGCCGCGAAGTATTCCACTAACGCTTTCATCTATTCTCCTTAAGCGGATGGTATTGTTCGATCGTATCTTTAAGGTTTTCCTGCCTGATGTGGGTATAGATGCTCGTAGTCGTGATATCGGCGTGCCCCAGCAGCTCCTGCACCACCCGCAGATCCGCACCCCCCAGGATGAGCGAGGAAGCGAAACTGTGGCGCAGAAAGTGCGGACTGACCCCCAAAGCGCTTTTGACGATCTTGAAAGCGCTGATGCGGCTGATGGGCGCACCTTTGTAGTTGAGCCAGAGATGAGCCGACCGCGATCGGCGCAGCTGCAGGTAGTATTCCAGCGCTTCAAGCGCCGCGGGGGCAACGGGGACGAGGCGCTGCTTCTGGTTTTTGGCAAAGCGGATGCGCAGCCACCCCTGTTCCAAATCATCCTTCTGTACGGCTATCGCTTCACTGACCCGGCACCCGGTGGCGTAGAGAAAGAGGCAGAAGGCGTAATCCCGCGCCCCGAGCTCCTTCGTGCGGTCCAGCTGTTCAAGGCGCTGCGAAATCTGCTCGTAGGTGAGGAATTTGGGCAGGGATTTGGGCAGTTTCGCCATGGGCAGATTGAACTGTTCAACCTGCATCTGCATCTCGTCGCAAAAGTGTAAAAAGGCGTTGATGCTGGCCAGTTTGCGGTTGAGGGTTTTTTTGTTGTCGAATCGGCTCAAAAAGTTGATTGTCTTATCGCTGTCGATATGCTGGATCGGTTCCCCGGCAAAGGCTTCATATTGCCGAAGGTCGCTCATATACGACTGCACGGTCAGTTCGGAGCGCGCCTTGGTAATGGTGACATACTCCTCAAAAGCTTCGAGGATGGCACTCATAGAGCGTAGCAGTCACCGCCGTAGTAAAATACCCCCTCGTTGAGAAAGGAGAAGTCCTCGATGGCGTCGTCGAGTTCGTATACTCTGGCATCGAGTTCCTGGTTCAGCTGGATCATATAGCCCGCTTTTTCGATGGCGTAGATATTGCCCTGGATCAACACCGCATCTACGAAATTGGCGAATTTGAAATAGTTTTCGATCTTGATAGAGAGTTGCTCATCGGCTTTATAAACATAGCCGTCCTTTGTCAGGATGTAGATATGGTCTACGCCCGTGACGATTTTGGCGACCGGTTTGCTCAGGCGGTTGACCATCCCCGCTCCAATGGAGAGGATGTCGCTTGAGGTTGCGGCGATCAGGGTGTCGTTGATCACATCAAGGTAGATGATATTGTTAAACTGCCCCTCCGGGGTGACGGTGATTTCGCGGATGATCTCGTTGTCTTTGGTGACCATCAGCTTCCCGTCAAGGGTGGCAAAGATGATCAAATCATCCACTTTGACCGGCTTCTGTGCCCGGATATTGATGGAGTTCACACTTTGGGATATGTTTTGAAACAGCATCCTTTTGCGCTCCATGTCAAAGATCCCGTAGCGGTTGCTTTGGGTGATGAAACACAGTTTGCCGTCGATCAAGGAAGCGCTGATAACGCGATCTTGCAAAGTGATCTTTTCCCCGCCGACGAGGACGTTGCCGTGTTTGTCCGCGAAGATGGGTTGAACGTCGTCACTGATAAATTTATACCCCTCGGGCAGCTCCCCCTCGCCGTAGAAGGATGCGTAGCTGTTATCTTCAAACGTCGCCCCGTATTTTCCGATATCTTTAATATCTTCGCAGGAGCGATCCTCCAGATACCCCTGGGTGTTTTCGGGTTCAAAACTCTTTTTGCTCGAACATCCCGATAGCGCCAAAACAAGTGCCAGCGCTCCCGCCGTCAATACTCCTTTTGTCATTACCGCGCCTTTGCCAGATAGTGCATCAAGATATCGACGTTGGGGGCCAGGGTGGAATCTTCGGGGATTTTGGCAAGCGCCGTTTTGGCTTCGTCGAATTTGTGTTTTTTAAGCAGGTGGTACCCCTCGATCAGCAAAGCCAACTCCTCATACAAACCGGTGTAGTTTTGCAACTGTTTCTCTCCGAGCAGCTTGTGGTAGTTGGCGATATCTTTGATCTCTTTGCTTGCGTTATACTGGGTCGCATCCTTGTATTTTTTCTCTTTGATCGCCTGATTAAGCAGGAAAAGCTGGTACATTTTTTCATTGTTTTCTTTCAGGGTTTGCAGCGCCTTGTCGTCGGAGGGGTTTTCTTTCAGTGCCAAAAAGGCTTCGTTCGCCGTTTTGAGTTTGGCGTGTTGCAAGTAGGTGTTGATATAGGTGCCCGCCACCGCTACGATAACGACGGTCAAGATGGAGATGATATGCAGCTTGTATTTTTTAAAAAATTGTTCCGATTTTATGAAATTACTGAGCAGTTTTTCCTCGCCGCTGAGTTCTGCTTGTACGTTTTTGATCTCATCTTTTATACTCAAATGCTTCTCCTTGGGACTGTTTTAGGCGTGTTCAAAGCTTTTTAAAGCAACCCTAAAGTATTTCTACTAATAGTATATCGAAAAGATTGTTAATTTTAATGCAAATTTTGCTACTATCATAGGAAATTATCGAAAATATCGTAAATTCAAGGGTAAAAAATGGAAATTGATATTGAAAAACTGGAAAAGTTATCAAATTTGAAAGTGCAGAACAAAGAGGAGATCGCCCATCAGCTTCAGGATATCCTGGAGTATGTGGAAAACCTCGGGGAGTTGGATACCGACGCGATCGAATCCACCTTCTCCACGCTCGAAGGCGGAACGCCCGTACGCGAAGACGTTCCCGTCCACAGCGGCGTAGCGCAGGATGTACTCAAGCAGGCGCCAAACGCCCAGGATGATTACTTTATCGTTCCCAATATTATCGAGTAATACAAGCTACCCCGAAAGGAGCGTTCATGTCAGTGGATATCAAAAAGCTTTTAAAAAGTGTCGTCGCACACGGCTCTTCGGATCTGCACCTGGTGGCCAATACCGAACCCCAGATCCGCCTGGACGGGCGGTTGAAGCCGGTGAACCTGCCGCCTTTGGAGCCGCAGAAGCTGGAGGAGATGTGCTACTCCATCATCACCGAAAAGCAAAAAAAGGAGTATGAGGAGCACGGGGAGCTGGATTTTGCGATCTATATTCCAAACGTAGGGCGTTTTCGGGGAAACTACTACAAATCCATGGGCAATATCGCCGCGGCGTTTCGTATCATTCCCACCGAGATCCCTACGCTGGACGATCTTAAAGCGCCGGAGCTGTATAAGAAACTGGTCAAGCGTGAAAAGGGCTTAGTGCTGGTGACGGGGCCTACCGGGTCGGGTAAGTCGACCACGCTGGCGGCGATGCTTAACGAGATCAACCAGACGGAGTATAAACATATTATCACCGTCGAAGATCCCGTGGAATTCGTGCATAAAAACAGTAAAAGCGTCTTTTCCCACCGGGGGGTGGGCGAAGATACGGACAGCTTTGCCAAAGCGCTGAAATACTCCCTGCGTCAAGACCCGGACGTGATTCTGATCGGGGAGATGCGTGATCGCGAAACGATCTCCGCGGCGCTGACGGCGGCGGAAACGGGCCACCTGGTTTTCGGGACGCTGCACACCAACTCCGCTCCCGGGACGATCAACCGTATCATCGACGTCTTCACCGGCGACGAGCAGCCCCAGGTCAGGGCGCAGCTCTCCACCTCGCTGATCGCGGTTATTTCGCAGGTGCTTGTGCCCAAAGAGGGCGGCGGCAGAATCGCCGTACCCGAGATTATGACCACCAACTCCGCCATAGCGAACCTGATCCGTGAGGATAAGGTGCACCAGATCTATTCGCAGATGCAGCTCAACCAGGCGGAGACGGGGATGCAGACGCAAACCCAGGAGATGCTGAAAAATTATCGCAACCGCGTTATTTCGCGGACAAATGCGCTGCAGTACTCCAACAGGCCCGATGATATCATCAAACAGTTGTAGATTACTGTTTTATTTTAAAACATATTTAATAAACATTTTGATATTATTCCAAAATTATTTTTCTCAAAAGGGATAAACAGATGCAAGCAATTATTAAAAACGGCGGGAAACAGTATACGGTCCAAGAGGGCGATATCATCTGCTTTGATAAAATGGGCAAAGAACCCAAAAGCGAAGTGGAATTTACTGAAGTTCTCGCACTAGACGGTAAGATCGGAACACCCACCGTAGAGGGTGCGGTAGTAAAAGGTGAAGTTATCAACGAAGGTAAAGAGCGAAAAGTGATAGCTTTCAAAAAAAGAAGAAGACAGGACAGCAAAAGAAAAGTCGGCTTCAGAAGAGAGTACACAAGAGTAAAGATTACGAAAGTATCGTAAGCTAAGCCGAAAAATAATACGAAGGAGACGTCATGGCACATAAGAAAGGTCAAGGTAGTACTAATAACAATAGAGATTCGGTCGGTCGAAGACTGGGCGTAAAAAAGTTCGGTGGTGAAGAGGTCGTATCCGGAAACATCATCATTAGACAAAGAGGAACAAAAGTACACCCCGGAAACAACGTTGGTATGGGAAAAGACCACACCATCTTTGCAAAAATCGACGGTGTCGTTGCATTTGAGAATCTAGACAGCAAAAGAAAAAAAGTTTCTGTTTACCCCGCGTAACACCCGCATAAAGTATGCCACAAATTGTGGTATACTTTCTTCATAAATATTACCCCAGGGGCATAGCCCTTCAAAAAACACGACAATCTTTTTTATAGCGTTGCAAAAGCGGAAATGCCGCAGGGAACACTCCTTTTGTGTAAAGTTTTGAAAAAGATTGTATTTCATTAAGATAAAGGCTACAAATGTTTGTAGATTCAGTAGAGATAACGGTCAGTTCGGGTCACGGGGGTGCGGGATCGCGCTCCTTTAGACGGGAAAAATTCGTCCCCCAGGGCGGTCCCGACGGCGGTGACGGCGGCAAAGGCGGCGACGTGTACTTCGTGGTGGACAGAAACACCGATACGCTCAGCCACTATAAAAACAGAAGAATTCTCAAGGCTAAAAACGGCCAGCCCGGGCAGAAAAAGCGCATGTTCGGTAAAAGCGGCGAAGATTTGATCCTGACGGTACCGCCGGGGACGACGGTTTATGCCGACGGCGAAGAGTGGATGGATCTGACCCGGGAGGGAGAGAAGATCAAGTTTTTGGAAGGGGGCAAGGGCGGCCTTGGCAACTACCACTTCAAAAGCTCCACCAACCAGGTCCCCGATTACGCGCAGCAGGGGTTACCGGGGGAAACCAAAGAGGTGAGGCTGGAATTAAAACTCATCGCCGACGTTGGTCTCGTGGGGTATCCCAACGTGGGCAAATCCACACTGATTTCGGCCCTTTCCAACGCCAAACCCCAGGTGGCCAATTACGAATTCACCACCCTCACCCCCTCTTTGGGCGTGGTGGACGTGGATATGTTCCACTCCTTCGTTATCGCCGACATTCCCGGTATTATCGAGGGAGCCAGCGAGGGCCGCGGGTTGGGACACGAGTTTTTGCAGCATATCCAGCGGGGAAAGACGCTGCTGTATCTGATCGACCTTTCCAACTATCGGGAGGTGACGTATCAGTACGATACGCTCAAAGAGGAGGTGGCGAACTACTCCGAGGAGCTCGGGGCAAGAGCCTACGCCATAGCGCTGACGAAAATGGACGCCCTCTCCTTTGAAGAGGTGAAAGAGCGTACGCAAGAGCTGTTTGCACATATGGGGATAGAAGCAAATGCGGGGATGGAGAGGTTCGGCCTTTCACTGGAGCAACTCTCCTACTATAGCGAAGATGAGAAGAACCCTTTACGCTTTGTGCTTCCCATCTCCTCCGCGGCACGTACCAACCTCGAACCGCTCAAGTACGCCCTGAGCGAACTGTGCCAAGAGGAGAGCGGGGAATGAAGCGGATCGTCGTCAAAGTGGGCTCGGCGGTTTTGACCGAACAAAACCGCGTAGCCAAGGAGCGTTTGCGCAATCTGGTGGAGTTTTTGGCAAAACTCAAAGCCCGGGGGTGCGAAGTGATGCTTGTCAGCTCCGGCGCGGTAGCCGCGGGCTATACCAGAATGAAGCTGGATAAAGCCCACCTGCCCAATAAGCAGGCCCTTGCCGCTATCGGCCAGCCCTATCTGCTGAGTACCTATCAAAAAAAGTTTGATCCCTACGGCATCACCACCGCCCAACTGCTGCTTAGCGCCGATGATTTTGACAGCCGCAAGCGTACCCAGCACGCCAAAAACGCCGTGGAGGTGATGCTCGCCCAAGGGGTCGTTCCCATCGTCAACGAAAACGACGTTACCGCCACCGAGGAGTTGGTCTTTGGAGACAACGACAGGCTCTCCGCGCACGTGGCGCATTTTTTTGACGCGGATCTTTTGGTGATCCTCTCCGATATCAAAGGCTATTACGACAGCAACCCCAAACACAACCCCGAGGCCAGGCTCAAAAAGCATGTCTCAAAGATCGAAGAGCGCGAACTTCGCGTCTGCGTCGATCCGGGTTCGGCCTTTGCCACCGGCGGTATCGTTACAAAACTGCAGGCTGCGCAATTTTTGCTTGAACGCAACCGCTCCATGTTTTTGGCAAGCGGGTTTGACCTGAGGGATGCCCACAGCTTTTTGCTGGAGCAAAAGCATGAGGGCGGGACGCTGTTTAGCACCCAAGGAGCGATCGATGGCCGCTGCGAATAAACCCCGAATCGTTTTTATGGGCACGCCCGGATACGCCCAAACCATTTTAGAATCGATCATCGATCAAACGGTACTGGTCGTTACCCGGCCCGATAAACCCGTGGGCAGGAAACGCGAAATCACGCCGCCGCCGGTGAAGGTGACGGCGCAAAAGCACGGTATCGACGTGCTGCAGCCGGAGAGATTGGATAACAGTTATATCGACACGATCAAAGGCTACGATCCCGATTTTCTCATCGTCGCGGCGTACGGGCAGATTTTAAGCCGCGAAATCCTCGATATCGCTACGCCGATCAACCTGCACGCTTCGTTGCTGCCGCGCTACAGAGGCGCCAGTCCCGTCCAGGAGTGTCTGCTCAATAACGACAGCTATACCGGCGTCACGGCGATGCTGATGGAGGAGGGGCTAGACAGCGGACCGATCCTTGGCTACAGGGCGTTTAAGATCGCGCAAGAAACCACTTTGCAAGATCTCATGGGTTCCCTTGCGGCGGTGGCGGCGGATTTGACCACGGCGGTGATAGAAAGTTATGACCGTATCCGTCCCCTGACGCAGGAGGGGGCGCTGAAAAGCTATTGCAAAAAGGTCAAAAGCGGTGACGGCGAAGTGGATTTTGCCGGCGCGCAAAAACTGTTTAACAAATACCGCGCCTATTTCGGCTGGCCGGGAATCCATCTGCAAAGCGGGCTGAAGCTTAAAGAGCTCTCCCTGATCGAAACCCGATCGCAAAATACTCCCGGGGCAATTCTGGAAAAAAAGCAAAGCGGCCTGGTCGTGGGATGCGGCAGGGGAAGCGTCCTGATTACGCGGGTGCAGCCCCCGTCGAAAAAGCCCATGGACGCGATCAGCTACGCCAACGGAAAGCGGCTTGACGTTGCAGATACGCTGCTTTGATACCATAAATTCCACCCAGGATTATCTGGAAGAGGCGATAGCCAAAGGCGAAATTACCGGCGAATGCGCCGTTTTGGCAAAGCTGCAGACACGGGGTAGGGGCAGCCGTGAAAACGGATGGACCTCAAAGGAGGGGAACTTTTTCGCTTCCTTTGCGTTAAAGGATCTGCCCCCGGATCTGCCGCTGCAATCAAGTGCACTCTATTTTGGTTATCTTTTTAAAGAGATTTTATACGAATATGACAAAAAGGTGTGGCTGAAGTGGCCAAACGACCTTTATCTGGGCAAAAGCAAGGTGGGGGGAGTGCTCAGTAAACAGGTGGGCGACTTTCTCGTTATCGGGGTGGGGATCAACCTCCAAACCCGCGGAAACTACAGGGGAATCGACCGGAATTTGACTCCGGAAACCCTTTTGGAAAAGATCGTACAAAGATTTGAACAAAAGCGAAAATGGAAGGAAATTTTTAGTAAATATAGGTTAGAATTTGATAATTCAAAAGAGTATTGTACACACGATAACGAACAGAAAATTTCGATGAAAAACGCACGGTTGCAAAGTGACGGATCACTGATAATTGAGGGAAAAAGGATATTTAGCTTACGATGAGTGAAATTATTACCATAGCAAACCAAAAAGGCGGCGTGGGCAAAACCACCACCGCCGTGAACTTAGCGGCATCTTTGGCGGTAGCGGAAAAGAAGGTTCTGCTTATCGACGCTGACCCTCAATCCAACGCTACCACCAGTCTGGGGTACCACAGAAACGATTACGAATTCAACATTTACCACGTCCTTATCGGGCGCAAAAAGCTTTCGCAAACCATTTTGAAAACCACGCTGCCCAAGCTGCGTTTGGTGCCGTCCAATATCGGCCTTGTGGGTATCGAAAAAGAGTTTTACCACAAAGAGGATAAGGGCAGGGAGCTGGTACTGAGCAAAAAGATCGCGGAGGTAAAGGATGATTACGACTATATTATTATCGATTCCCCTCCGGCACTGGGACCCATCACCATCAATGCGCTCAGCGCGGCAAACTCGGTGATTATCCCGATCCAGTGCGAATTTTTTGCGCTGGAGGGGCTTGCGCAGCTGCTCAACACCATCAAAATCCTGCGCAAAACCATCAATCCCAAGCTTGAGATCAGAGGTTTTTTGCCCACCATGTTTTCCAAGCAAAACAACCTCTCCAAGCAGGTGCTCAGCGATCTGAGCCAGCATTTTCACTCCAAATTGTTTAAAAACGCCGAAGACAAGTTTATCGTCGTTCCCCGAAACGTCAAGCTGGCGGAAAGCCCCAGCTTCGGCAAGCCGATCATCCTATACGACGTAACGTCCAAAGGAAGCCTGGCGTATCAGAAATTAGCACAAACGATTTTGGAGAGTTAAATGACGAGACTTGGCAGAGGTTTAGGGGATATTTTAGGCGAAGTGGATGAAGCGTATGAGCGCGAAATCACCGCAAAAAGCAGCGTGGACGATATCTACGATCTCGATATCGAAAATATCGTCCCCAACCCCCACCAGCCCCGCAAAAGTTTCGATGAAAAGGCGCTGCAGGAACTTGCCGAATCCATAAAAAAACATGGCTTGCTCCAACCCGTTATCGTCAAAAAAAGCGACGAAGGGTTTTTGCTGCTGGCCGGAGAGCGGCGCCTGCGTGCGTCGAAGATGGCAAAGCGCGAAACGATCAAAGCGATCATCACCGATACGGAGTTTGAAAAATTCCGCGAATTGGCGCTGATCGAAAATATCCAGCGCGAAGAGCTCAATCCCCTGGAGTTTGCCGCGGCGATGGAGAGTCTGCTCAGTGAGCATAACCTCACCCATGAAGAGCTTTCCAAACGCATCAATAAAAGCCGTACCCAAATTACCAATACGCTCCGGTTGCTGCAGCTGGACGATTACGTCAAGCAAAAACTGCTTGCGGGCGAGATCAGCAGCGGTCACGCGCGCCTGCTCGTGGGGCTTGATCCCAAGGAGCAGCGTATTATCTCCGATACGATCGTCGGGCAAAAGCTCAGCGTCCGCGAAAGTGAACAGCTGGTCAAAGGGCACAAAAACGAAAAATCCGGTTCTAAGAAAACCAAACCCGCTTCCGCAAACGCCTTTAACCTCAAAGGCTACAAAAACCGCCTCAAAAAACACATTCCCGTAGACTTTAAAATCAAAAGTGACAAATTGGAACTGAAGTTTAAAAATGAGGAAGAAATCGAAACATTTTTAAGATATTTTAAGCAGTTATAATCTAATTCAATAAAATTTATGCAAATTTTTGATAATATAAGCTAAATTTTTCTGAAGGAGGGGAGATGCTAGACTTACATGTCTCGCTGATGTTGTCGGTAGCGGTTATATTTCTACTGATGATCATGCTTCTAAATAGCTGGTTATACAAGCCCATGATCAGCTTTATGGAAGATAGAGATGAGACAATTAAAAAGGATCTAGAAGAGGCAAACCAGGCCACCGATAACGTATCGGAACTCAAAGCCGAAGCTGCCAATATCTTAGCGGAAGCAAAATCAGAGGCTGCTGCGATGCGACAGAAAGCCGTTGATGAAGCCAAAACACTAGCTGAAAGCAAGATCGAAGGAAAGAATGACGAGATTGCCAAAGCATATGAAGCGTTTAAAGCCGAATTGGAAGAGGAAAGAGTGCAGTTGAAGAACTCTTTGACGTCTCAGCTACCTCTGTTTAAAGAAGCTTTAAAAGCGAAATACAGCCAAATTTAAAGGATCGACACATGCAATTAAAAGCGTTACTACTTATGATGTCCGTTTCCTCTTTGGCTCTAGCTGCGGGCGCACCGCTTTCGGAATCTGATTTTGTTTACAGAGTGATCAACTTCACGATCTTTGCTGCGATTTTGTACTACTTTCTTGCCGACGTGGTGCGAAACTTTTTCAAAAACAGACGTGAAGAGATCTCAGCCAGACTGGATGAAGTAAGCAAAAGACTGCAAGCTTCAAAGCAGGCGAAAAAAGATGCGCAGATCGCTTTGGAAGAGAGCAGAGAACGAGCGGCGGAGATCATCGAAACCGCAAAGAAAGAGTGCCAGCTTATCGCCGCAAAGTTTGAAGAGCAAGCGGAAAACGATATCAAAAATCTGGAAAAAGCCTTCGAAGGGAAGTTGAAATTGGAGCAGGGGAAAGTGACCAAAGAGGTTGTTTCCGAAGTACTCGATGAACTTCTTAAAGATGATGCCGCAAGTATCGATGAGGAAAAATTCATTAAACTTGTAAGCAAGAAGGTGGCGTAATGGAAATGGAAGTTATAGCAAAAAAATATGTCAAAGCGTTGACCGACGGAGTCGACGATATGACGAAACAGGGCTACTATGTGACAATCAGCGCGCTGGCTGAAGCATACGGCAAGAAAGAGGTTTCACAATCGCTTAATTCCCCTTTGGTGGATAAGCAGAAAAAAGTGGAACTTGTCGAAAGCATCGTCGGCGATGATGTGAAGATGAAAAACTTTTTGAAACTTATCGCGGAGCGAAACAGGTTTGATATGTTACCTGTTTTGAGCAATATGCTTCGATTGGAGCTGCAAACGGCTGCAAACGAGTTTGAAGGAACGATTTTTTCAAATAAAGCGATGAGCGACGAAGAGGTAAAGAGTTTGGAAGAAGCGATGGGCAAAAAAACCGGAGCGGTGATCAAACTTGCGCAAAGCACTGCCGATTACGACGGTGTGAAGGTTGAAATCCCCGATCTCGGTGTAGAAGTTGGGTATTCCAAAGAGCGAATGAAAAATAAACTTATCGACTTTATCACGAAGTCATTTTAAATTTAGAAAGGAGTTACAGTGTCAGCTAAGTTACAAGCGGATGAGATTAGTTCAATTATCAAAGAAAGAATTGATAATTTTGAAATTGACGTAGATATCAACGAGACCGGGAAGATTATCTCTCTTGGTGACGGTATCGCGACTGTTTACGGGCTTAACAACGTTATGGCCGGGGAAATGGTTGAATTTGAAGATGGGGAAAAAGGTATTGTTCAAAACCTTGAAGAGACGAGCGTAGGTGTCGTTATCCTCGGTAAAGGGAAAACATTAAAAGAGGGGATGAGCGTAAAACGTCTCGGGACTCTT
Organism: Epsilonproteobacteria bacterium tcs-49; assembly: GCA_002049495.1. Classification (GTDB taxonomy): domain Bacteria; phylum Campylobacterota; class Campylobacteria; order Campylobacterales; family Sulfurovaceae; genus TCS-49. The sequence goes on from LLYS01000008.1 coordinate 70,369, forward strand.
TTGAAAACGCCAGTAGGCGACGCGATGATGGGAAGAGTTATCAACTCTTTGGGTGAACCCATCGACGGTAAAGGCGAAATCGATGCCGCCGAGCACAGATTCGTCGAAGAGAAAGCTCCCGGAATCATGGATAGAAAATCCGTTCACGAGCCGCTTCAAACAGGTATCAAGGCGATCGACGCACTCGTACCGATCGGTAGAGGGCAAAGAGAGCTGATCATCGGTGACAGACAAACGGGTAAAACCACCGTTGCGGTTGACTCTATTATCAACCAAAAGGGACAAGACGTTGTTTGTATCTACGTTGCCGTAGGGCAAAAGCAATCCACCGTCGCTTCGGTCGTGAAAAAGCTTGAAGAACACGGCGCTATGGATTATACGATCGTCGTCAACGCGGGTGCGAGTGATTCCGCTTCCTTGCAGTTCCTTGCTCCATATACAGGTGCAACAATCGGTGAGTACTTCAGAGACAACGGAAGACACGCGCTTATTATCTATGATGATTTGAGTAAGCACGCGGTTGCATACAGAGAGATGTCACTGATCCTTAGACGTCCTCCGGGCCGTGAAGCGTTCCCCGGCGACGTATTCTACCTCCACTCAAGATTGCTTGAGCGTGCGGCGAAGATGAGTGATGAAAAAGGCGCCGGTTCAATGACGGCACTGCCCATCATCGAAACACAAGCGGGTGACGTATCGGCGTATATTCCCACAAACGTTATCTCCATTACCGACGGACAGATCTTTTTGGAAACGGACCTGTTCAACTCCGGTATCAGACCGGCGATCAACGTAGGGCTTTCCGTATCGCGTGTCGGCGGTTCGGCGCAGACAAAAGCGATCAAAAAGGTTTCCGGTACGCTTCGGCTTGACCTGGCACAATACCGTGAACTTCAAGCGTTTGCACAGTTTGCAAGTGACCTTGACGATACGAGTAAAAAGCAGCTTGACCGTGGTCAGAGAATGGTGGAAGTGCTTAAACAGGGGCCTTACTCACCGCTACCGTTTGAGAAGCAGGTTGTTATCATTTTCGCAGGTGCCAACGGCTACCTCGACGACGTCGAGACCGACCAGGTAACGAAATTCGAAGCTGAGTTGTATCCATACTTGGAAGCGAAGCATCCAACCATTTTAGAGGATATCAGAAGCAAAAAAGCTATTGATGCTGAAATAAAAGAGGGACTTGAAAAAGCATTGGATGACTTTAAAGCAACTTTTTCAGCGTAAAGGCTAAATAATGGCTAATTTAAAAGATATTAAACGACAGATCAAAAGTGTCAAGAACACGCAAAAAACCACCCGTGCGATGAAGTTGGTTTCGACAGCTAAACTAAGAAGAACCGAAGAGTTAGCCAAAAAGTCCAAGGTTTATGCAGCGAAACTGACCGAGTTGATCGACGATATCGCTTTTGCGATCAAGAAGTACAAAGCGGGCGGTATCGAAAGCAGATATTTCAGCAAGATCGAAAATCCGATCGTGGTTGATATCGTGTTCGTAACGGCTGACAAGGGTTTGTGCGGGGGCTTTAACGCGCAAACGATCAAGCAGGTTTGGAAATTGATGGATGAGTATAAAAGCAAAAAAATCAAGATCCGTCTGCGCGGCATCGGTAAAAAAGGTGTGGAGTATTTCAAATTCAACGAGATCGAGCTTTTTGATTCGATCACGGATTTGAGCGCCGCGCCCGATTACAACAGAGCGGCAGAATTTATGGACGCCGTGACGCAGGATTTCGTCGAAGGCGACACGGATAAAGTGATCGTTGTGCATAACGGGTATGTCAATATGATCACCCAAGAGGTCAAAATCGACAACGTTCTTCCCATCGATCCGGATATGAGTACGGAAAAAGAGGAAAGTTCCGCGATGGAGCAAGAACCCGCCGATGATGAAGAGATGCTCAATACGCTCGTTCACAAATATATCCGATACAGCATGTATTATGCACTGATCGATTCCCTGGCAGCGGAGCACAGCGCTCGTATGCAGGCGATGGACGCGGCGACGAATAACGCGAAAGATATGGTTGACAAGCTAAGCACGAAGTACAATAAAGCGAGACAAGAATCTATTACTACCGAACTTATTGAAATCATAAGCGGTATGGAAGCATTGAAATAAAGGAGAGGTTGATGATTGGTAAGATTTCACAAGTCATGGGTCCCGTTGTTGACGTGGACTTTGAAGACTACCTGCCTTCGATTAACGAAGCTATCGTAGCCGAGTTCGAAGTTGACGGGCAGAAAAAAGAGGTTGTTCTGGAAGTAGCCGCACAGGTTGGCGACAACAGAGTAAAAACGATCGCTATGGATATGAGCGAAGGTTTGAAAAGAGGATTGGAAGTAAAAGCGACCGGTGACTCGATCAAAGTACCCGTAGGGGAAGAGGTTCTGGGAAGAATCTTCAACGTAACGGGTGAAACGATCGATGAGGGTGAAAAGCTTGAAGCGAAAAACTACGCTTCTATCCACAGAGATCCCCCTCCGTTTGAGGAGCAAAGCACGAAAACCGAGATCTTTGAAACTGGGATCAAGGTTGTCGACCTTCTCGCTCCCTATGCAAAGGGCGGTAAAGTCGGTCTTTTCGGTGGTGCCGGGGTCGGTAAAACCGTTATTATCATGGAGCTTATCCACAACGTTGCGTTTAAACACAGCGGTTACTCCGTATTTGCCGGTGTCGGTGAGAGAACAAGAGAGGGGAACGACCTGTACTTTGAGATGAAAGATTCAAACGTACTGGACAAAGTTGCCCTGTGCTACGGTCAGATGAATGAGCCTCCGGGGGCGAGAAACAGAATCGCGCTTACCGGTTTGACGATGGCTGAGTACTTCAGAGACGAGATGGGACTTGATGTATTGATGTTTATCGACAACATCTTTAGATACGCGCAGGCAGGTTCTGAGATGTCCGCACTTCTTGGACGTATCCCCAGTGCCGTTGGTTACCAGCCGACACTCGCTCGTGAAATGGGTGCCCTTCAAGAGAGAATTACCTCTACGGTAAAAGGTTCCATTACATCGGTACAAGCGGTATACGTACCCGCGGATGACTTGACAGACCCCGCGCCGGCTTCGGTATTTGCTCACCTTGACGCAACGACGGTTCTGAACAGATCCATCGCTGAAAAAGGTATCTACCCTGCGGTCGATCCCCTTGATTCCACATCAAGAATGCTTGATCCGCAAATTATCGGTGATGAGCACTATGAGGTAGCGCGTGGCGTACAATCGGTTCTTCAAAAGTATAAAGATTTGCAAGACATCATCGCCATTTTGGGTATGGATGAGCTTAGCGAAGAGGATAAATTGACAGTTGAGAGAGCGAGAAAGATCGAGAAGTTCCTTTCACAGCCATTCTTCGTTGCGGAAGTATTTACAGGGGCTCCCGGTAAGTACGTAACACTTGAAGAAACGATCGAAGGTTTCAAAGGCTTGATCGAAGGTAAGTACGACAATATGCCTGAAGATGCTTTCTATATGGTAGGTTCTATGGAAGAAGCTAAGGAAAAATTCGAAAAGATGAAAGCAGATAAATAAAAGGTTTCTTTATGAGTAGTATGAAATTAGAGATTGTTACACCGAACGGATCTATCTTTAACAGCGAGATCAAAGAAGCAACCTTTCCCGGGAAAGAGGGTGAATTCGGTGTACTTCCGGAACATGCATCACTACTCTCTCTTTTAGGTACCGGTGTCATCAGTATCGTAAAAACTGATGGCAGCGAAGAGGGCGTAGCTATCGACGGCGGGTATGCCAAAGTCGAAGAAAATAAAACGCTTTGTGTCGTTGAAGGCGCGGTATCCATCAGCGGTGATACCGAAAGCGAAGTCGCAAAAGCGATCGAGGAAGCCAAAGAGCTCCTTGAAGGAGCGAGCGACTCAGCAACGGCGATCGCAAAAGTTGAATCATTGGGAAGAAAATCTATCTAATGCAATTTTTAGACGCGATTTTGAACTATCTTGACAAAAGCAGCGCTATTACAGTCTTTGTACTGGCGCTCTTGTCAATCTACCTTTTGGCCGTACTGTGGGTCTTTTTCTACCGGTACGCGGAACTTGCCGCGTGGTTTGGCAAGGAAAAAGAGTCCTATGAAAAACTACATATGAGTGGTGTCAGCACGAAAAACCTCGCTTCACCAGCCATATCTAGTTTTATGAACAAGTACGACGGCAGCCCCGGTATCGTATACGATGCGCTCAAGCACAGCGTAGAGAGTAAAGCTACCAGAGGATTGACCTTTCTCTCCCTTGTCGCCTCCACCTCCCCGTTTATCGGGTTGTTCGGTACGGTCGTTTCCATCCTGGAAACCTTTTCCAACCTCAGCGAATCAAAGTCCGCTACCCTCGCGGTAGTCGCCCCCGCGATCAGTGAAGCGCTCGTGGCGACGGCGGCGGGGATTTTGGTAGCGACCTTCGCGTACAGTTTTCACCTCCTATTAAAACGCAAAGGGTATGAGCTTTACAATATCATTTCTCGTCAGATAGATTTGATACTCAGTGAAGAGAAAAGCGATGTTTAACTGGGATGAAAACCCCGATCTGAACATTACGCCCCTGGTGGACGTGATGCTCGTACTGATGGCGATTTTGATGGTGACGGCGCCGACGGTGCTGTACCAAGAAGATATCAGCCTCCCGCAGGGATCGCAGACGAAAAAGGTCAAAAAGCAGGAATCGATCGATATCACCCTGCACAAAGAGGGCTATATCCTCTATAACAAAGAGAAAATCCCCTTCGCGGAGTTTGCGGACAGCTTTGTCCTCAAAGCCGCGGATCTGAACAAGGATACGGTGGTTTATATCAGTGCGGACGAGCGGTTGCAGTATAAAAAGGTGATGGATATTCTCCGTATCGTCAAGCAGGCGGGATTTAGCAAAGCTTCACTCGTTACAAATGAATAGCAACCTACTGCTCTCGGGAATCCTCTCTTTTCTTATCTATCTGGGGATGGTGCTTTCCCTTCTGATTTATTTTAACTACAAAAGCGAAACCAAAACCGTGGGTAAAACCCAGGCGTTTGACGTCAGTATCATTACGGAGAAAAAGCCCGAACCCAAACTCAAGCGGCCAACCCCCGAAAAAAAGCCCCAAAACGACCCGGTGAAAAGAGACGACACCAGCCAGAAAGCGGAGGCGAAAGACCCCAAACGGACACCCCCGAAAGCTTTGAGCGATCTGTTTGAAGCGGTCGCTCCCTCCAAGGCGAAGGAAACGACCCGGGAGGAGATCAATTATAAAAGCAGCTACAAAGCCCAGCGTTTCGAGCGCAAACGGGAGCTCAAATTAAATTCAATTAAAGATGTTACAATAACGGCTGTAAACAGCGGAGAGATCGAAAACGCCCTGATAGAGGAGTTGAAACTTTACCTGCACAAGCACTGGAATCCGCCAACGAGCGTGGGGGTGAACAGTGCCAAGGTACTGATCATCGTCAAAGAAAGTGGCGACCTGATTTATAAAGTGCTCGAACAGGCCGATTCCCCGGTTTTTAACAATCAGCTGCACCTTTTGATGGAGCAGGTGACGTACTTTAAACCGGTGGAAAAAGAACTTCGCATCGAAACCATACTGCGTACAAAAGAGTAAACAATTTTAGGAGCAACCCAATGATACGAAAAATAGCCTTGATCTTTTTCTTGACCGCTTCCCTTTTTGGAGCCGACGCCACGATCGAGATCGTCAAAGATATTGAAAAACGTTTGAAAATCGCGATCTTCGATACGACCGGATATGAAGCGCAGATTTCGAAAAAACTGTTTAAGATGATGGCTGCGGATTTTAAAACCACCGGACATTTCCTGGTTGACGAAACCTACCAAAGAGACAGTGCCAGCGTCGACCCCAAATACAAAAACTACGATTACCTGCTGCGCTACAGTATCGATAACGGCAGCCGGCTCAATATCAACGTCAAGGTTTACAAAGCGGGCAACGACGAGTTGGTGGCAAATAAAAGTTTCTATATCGGTTCTGAAGTGCGCTACCCCTTCTTAGCGCACAACGTCGTCAAATCGATCAACGATTATTTCGGCTTTCCCAGCGTGGAGTGGATGACCAATTTCGTGATTTTTTCAAAATATACGGGGAAGAAGCAAGCCGATATCTATATCTCCGATTATACGCTGACCTATCAAAAGATGGTCGTCGGCGGGGGGCTGAATATCTTTCCCAAGTGGGCCAACGGGGAGAATGAAGCTTTTTACTACACCTCCTACAACGGCCGTATCCCGACGCTGTACAGGGTGGATCTGTATACGGGGCAGCGCGAAGAGATCATGAGCAACGAGGGGATGCTGGTGTGTTCCGACAGCAGCGACGACGGTTCACGGCTGCTGCTGACGCTGGCAAAGAACGATCAGCCCGAAGTCTATCTGTATAATACGCAGACAAAGCGTAAAAAACGCTTGACCTATTATGCGGGGATCGACGTGAATGCGCAGTTTTTAAATGACGGGCGTTTCGCGTTCGTTTCCGATCGTCTGGGTTATCCCAATATCTACTCCAAATCCCTGGAGGGTTCCAGCGTCGAGCAGCTGGTGTATCACGGAAAAAACAATAACGCTTTGACCGCAAACGGCAAGTATATGGTTTACAGCAGCCGGGATACGCAAAACAGCTTTTCGACCAATACGTTCAACCTTTATCTGATTTCGCAAGACAGCAGCTACATCCGTCCGCTGACCGCGACGGGGGTCAACCAGTTCCCGCGTTTTTCCAAAAACGGCGAAACGGTGCTGTTTATCAAACATTTTAAAAACGAAAGCGCGCTCGGTATCATCAGGCTCAATGAAAACCGCAGTTATCTCTTTCCTTTAAGGGGACAGAAGATACAATCTATTGATTGGTAACAACTTGGTTACATTTGGAAGTTGCGGGCTTTAGTGTTTAAGTATCATATAAAGCTAGCCTTGATATAATAATTTAAATTTTATTGGGAGAGATAGCAATGAAAAAACTAAGTTTAATTTCAGCAGCTGTTGCGACACTGCTATTTACGGGGTGTGCGGACAAAAGCCCCGAAGTGGATATGACAGGTGAAGGCAGTACCACAAGCGTTTCCGCCGATTCGGGCGTAGATAAAGTAGCCGGGGGCGAAGAGGTGATCGCCGGTGAAGGAATCAGCTCTGGAGAGAGCGGCGGGATGGATAGCTTGAGCGCCGTGGAAAAAGAAGCGAAAAACATCTACTTCGATTTTGACAAGTTCAACATCAGAAACGACCAGGTGTCAAACGTTTCCCACGATGCGGATCTGTTCAAAAGCGAAGCCAACAGCGATTATACGATCAAAGCCGAAGGCAACTGCGACGAATGGGGTACGGATGAGTACAACTACGCGCTCGGTCTTAAAAGAGGAAAGTCGGTCAAAGACGCGCTTGTAGACAGAGGCGTGGCTGAAAACAGAATCGTTATCGTCAGTTACGGTGAAAGCAACCCCGTGTGTACGGAAAAAACCAAAGAGTGTTGGCAACAAAACAGACGAGTTGAGTTTAAGCTTCTCCCCTAACCATTAAATGCGAAAAACGTTTTTACTACTACTTCCAATACTTTTGTCGGCAAGCGAACCCTCAGCGTTCGACGCCGGCAAAATGGATATCGAAAATCCCTACGGTTTAACCGAAAGCGAAAAAGCCACTTTAGAAAACCGGAAAACAATCCAGCAGTTAAACAAGCGCGTAGAGAGTTTGGAGATTAAACTCAACTCCCTTTCACGGCGTTTCGAAGACCAAAGTGAAAAGATCAAAGGTTTAGTTTCTGTGGTCGAGGGTGTCAACAGCAGTAACCACAAAAAGCTTACCTCTACCAAGCAGCGACTAGAACAGCTTGCGAAAGAGAACAGCCGGTTACAAAGCCAGTTGACAAAGGTTTCAAAAGAACAAAACAGCACCGTCGCCAACGTCAAAAAGGCGCTCGGTGAAATGGGTGAAATTATAAACCAGATCAATAAAAGCTATGTGGATAAGAAGCGTTTTAGAAAGTTGGAGAACGCATTTTTCGAATTGGAGGAAGCGGTCACCAAGGGAGCTGCGGCTAAAGGCTTCAGCGACGATAATTGGGAAGTGTATAAAAATATGCAGGACGCATTTTCAAAGCAGGAATACGACGAGGTGGAAAAGCGCGCGAAGTATTTGATCAAGCAGAACTTCAAACGCGCAACCTCCAACTACTACCTGGGGGAAGTGAACTACTACTCCAAAAACTATGAAGACGCGATCTACTATTTCAAAGAGAGTTGGTCGCTTTACGACAAATCGGACTTTATGCCGGTTCTGCTCCTGCATACGGCTATCTCCCTGGAGAAAACCGGCAAAGCGAGTGAAGCGAAAACCTTTTTTGAAAACGTGATAGCGAAATATCCTGACAGCAAATCAGCAAAACTTGCACAACAACATTTAAAAGGACAGTAATGACAGCAGCAAACGATAAAGTAGTGGGAATCGAGTACGAACTCAGAGTTCCCGGTGAAGATCAAGTGATCGACAGCAACGTAGGGCAGCAGCCTTTGGAGTTTCTTTTCGGCCGCGGGCAGATTATTCCCGGACTTGAAAAGCAGCTAGAGGGTATGCAAGAGGGTGAAAAGAAAGAGGTTACCGTAACTGCCGAAGAGGGCTACGGCGAGTACAACGAGGAAGCGATCCAGAGCCTTCCCAGAGAGCAGTTCCAAGGGATCGATCTGACTGAGGGGATGACCCTTTACGGTCAGGGACAAAACGGCGAAACCGTTCAAGTCGTGGTCAAATCCTTTGACGACGAGCAGGTAACGATCGATCATAACCACCCCCTTGCGGGAAAAGAGCTCAACTTTGCCGTCACCGTAGCGGCGATCCGCGAAGCGACTCCCGAGGAGCTTGAGAGCGGTCAAGTCGCCAGCGAGTGCTGCGGCGGCGAAGGCGACCATGAACCCGGCGGCGAGGGCTGCTGCGGCGGCGGTTGCCACTAAAACCGAAGGCGGAGGGTTTTCCCTTCGCGCCGACCACCCTTCCAGGTAGCTCAAAAAATTAAGCTTTCTTTCTTTGAAATTTCCCTAAAATTACACTGATTAACGGCAGGCACTTTTCTTGACACATCTTAAAAGTGGTGTTTGGAAAATTGTATATTTTTTAAAAGGGGACATATGAAAAAGGTAGCATTTCTATTTCCGGGGCAGGGCAGTCAAGCCGTCGGTATGGGCAAGGACTTTTACGAAAAGAGCGAAGTGGCAAGGGAGATGATCGATCGCTGCAGCGAAGAGAGCGGCATCGATTTCAAAGCGCTGCTTTTTGAAGAAAACGAACAGTTGGAACAAACGGAGTATACGCAGCCCGCGATCTTGCTTGTCAGTGCGGTAGCGCACCGCCTTTTTGAAAACGAGATGGCGATCAAACCGGTTTTTGCCCTGGGCCACTCCCTGGGCGAATTCAGCGCGCTTGTCAGCGTCGGCGCACTGGATCTTGTAGATGCGGTGAAGCTCGTGCATCTGCGCGGTAAGCTGATGAAAAACGCTTGTGAAGGAAAGGGTGCCGGGATGATGGCGGTACTGGGCCTTGAAGATGAAGCGGTGGAAGCGATCTGTAAAGAGAGCGGCTTGCAGGTATGGCCCGCGAATTTCAACACCGCCGGACAGGTGGTTGTCGCCGGGGTCAAAGAGGATTTGAAAAAACTGGAACCGATTCTGAAGGAGAACAAAGCCAAACGTACGGTGATTCTGCCCATGTCCGTTGCCAGCCACTGCGGGCTTTTGGAAGAGGCGGTGGAACCCTTTGCCAAAGAGTTGGACGGGGTGCTTAAAGATGAGTTCCTCGCTCCCGTGGTTTCAAACGTGACGGCGCAAAAGTACGATACCAAAGCCAAAGCACGGGAACTGCTGCCAAAGCAGCTGGTCTCGCCGGTGCTGTATAAGCAATCGATCGCAGCCTTTGAGGAGGAGGTAGATTGCTTTATCGAGTTCGGTCAGGGGATCGTACTCAAAGGGCTTAATAGAAAATTGACCAAAAAACCCACATACAACGTCTCCGATACGGCAAGTTTGGAAAAAAGCTTTGAAGCATTAAAGGAAGAGTGTGAGTAAGATAGCGATCCTGGGCGCGATGGAGGAGGAGATCGAACCCATCATCGCAAAGCTCGAAGGGAAAAAAGAGCATAAATATGCGAACAATACCTACTACGAAGGCCGCTACGCGGGCAAAGAGGTGGTTGTCGCCTACAGCAAGATAGGTAAGGTGTTCGCTTCTTTGACCGCGGCGACGCTGATCGAGAGGTTCGGCTGTGAAAAGCTGCTTTTTAGCGGCGTTGCCGGAGCGATCAATCCGCAGCTGCAGATCGGGGATTTGATCATCGCCGACAAACTGTGCCAGCACGATCTGGATATCACCGCGTTCGGGCATCCCGACGGGTTTGTCCCCGGCGGTGCGGTGTTTGTTCCCACCACCGACACTCTTGTAACTTTGGGCCGGGAGGTGGCGAAGCAAAAGGGGATCACGGTCAAAAGCGGCACGATCGCTACGGGGGATCAATTTATCGCCGACCCCGAGAGAAAAGCGTGGATCGAAAAAACCTTCAACGCCGACGCTTTGGAGATGGAGGGTGCCAGTGTAGCGGTGGTTTGCGACGCGCTGGGCGTTGAGTTTTTCATCCTGCGCGCCATCAGCGACGCCGCGGATATGGGAGCGAATTTCGATTTTGACGCATTTTTGGAAAAATCGGCCAAAGTCAGTGCGGATTTCATCCTGGAGATGGTGCAAAAGCTCGATGGTTAACGTCAGTAAAAAGATTTTGCGCGTGGTTGGGAAAACCAACGCCGAATTCCAACTGATCAACGAGGGCGACAGGGTGCTCGTGGGGTTTAGCGGCGGAAAGGATTCGCTGACGCTGCTGCACTGTTTGAAACATATGCAGCGCCACGCGCCCTTTGATTTTGATTTTACCGCCGTTACGATCAAGTACGGTATGCCCGGGGAGCATTACGACTTTCTGCACGCCCACTGTGAAGAACACGGGATCAAACATGAAGTTTACGACACCAACATCTTTGAAGTTTCCCAGGATACGATCCGTGAAAACAGCTCCTTTTGCAGCTACTTTTCCAGAATGCGCAGAGGTGCACTCTACACCTACGCTCAGGATCACGGCTTTAACAAGGTCGCTTTGGGGCACCACTTCGACGACGCGGTAGAGAGCTTTTTTATGAATATGTTCTATAACGGCACCATGCGCTCCATGGCTCCGATCTACAAAGCCCAGCGAGGCTTCCACCTGATCCGGCCGTTGATCCAGCTGCGCGAGCGCCAATGCCGCGCCTTTGCCGATGATAACGGATTGCAAACTATCGGGGATGAAGCCTGCCCGGGGTTGAAGATGAAGGTCAAGATGCCCCACGCCCGAGCAGCGACGAAGGAGTGGCTTGAGGGCTTGGAGGCGCAGAATAAAGATATCTTTAAAATGATTCAGGCTTCCTTTAAACATATCCATGACGACACCTTTTTGGATAAAACCCGCTGGAAAAGAGATGATATATGCTCATAGACGGTTTTGATCGCCGGGTGGATTACCTGCGCGTCTCGGTCACCGAACGCTGCAACTTCCGCTGCCAGTACTGTATGCCCGACAAACCCTTTGAGTGGGTACCGAAAGAAAACCTGCTCAGCTTTGAACAGCTTTTCTCCTTTGTCAAGATCGCCATGGATGAGGGGGTGACCAAGGTGCGCATCACCGGCGGCGAACCCCTGCTGCGCCACGATCTGGACAAATTTATCCAGATGATCCATGATCACAACCCCCGGGTGGATCTGGCTTTGACCTCCAACGGCTATCTGCTTGCTCCCGTCGCACGCAAACTCAAAGAGGCGGGGCTTAAGCGCATCAACCTCTCCCTTGACACTCTGGATTCCGCTACAGCGCAAAAGATTGTGCAAAAGGATGTGCTTGCCCACGTGCTTGAGGGCATCGACGCGGCGCTGGAAGCGGGGATGGAGATAAAGATCAACATGGTACCTATGAAAGGGATCAACGATCACGAGATTCTGGAGATTTTACAGTACTGCAAGGCCAAAGAGATCGTGGTGCGCTTTATCGAGTATATGGAAAACAGTTTTGCAAACGCAGCCATTACGGGGCTGAGCTCCGATGAGATTTTAAAGGTGATCGGTACAGAGTACGACTACGAAGATATCGGGTTGCAAAAGGCGTCGCCTTCGCACTACTACCGCTTGGGTGATGGATACAAGTTTGGCATCATCGAACCGCACAAGGATGATTTTTGCAGCAGCTGCAACCGTATCCGCCTTACCGCCGAGGGGTATCTGATCCCCTGTTTGTACTTTGACGAAGCCAAAAGCATCAAAGATGCGATCCAGGCGGGGGATTTTGACAGGGCGCGGACAATACTCAAAGAGGTAGTGCGCGATAAGCCCGAAAAGAACCGCTGGTCCGATCCCGAAAACGATGAAATCTCCAGCCGCGCCTTTTACGAAACGGGCGGCTGATGTTTTATATCACCGAAAACTTTCTTAGTATCCAGGGGGAGGGGAAATACGCCGGCTTTCCCTCCTACTTTCTGCGCACCGGCGGATGCAACATGGTTTGTCCCGGATTTGACACCCCTTACGAGGTCCGGGGCGCGGCGAAAAAAGGGTGCGATACCTATTTTGCCGTAGACAGGGCGTTTAAACCCGAGTGGCTCGCCGTGGAGTCGGTGGAGCAGATCAAAGCGCTGCGGGGCCTGGAGCGCGTGGATGACGTGGTGATCACGGGCGGCGAACCGCTGCTGTATTACAAAGATGCCGTGTTTTACGAAACGATTACCTATCTGCAAAGCCGGGGCAAGCGCATCACCTTTGAAACCAACGCCACCGTTTTGATCGATTTTGAGCGCTACCCCGCGTATAAAGAGTGCGTCTACTCCCTCTCGATCAAGCTCAGCAACTCCGGCGAACCCAAAGCCAAACGCCTCAACGCAAAAGCGATCGAAGCGATCGTGAAAAACGCCAAAGAGAGTTATTTTAAATTTACCATCGATAAAGCGTTGACGCAGACCACGGCGCTGCAGGAGATCGAAGAGATTACGCAGGGCTATGAAAACGATATCTACTGTATGCCCGTAGGCGCAGACCGCCACCAGATTTGGCAAAACGACAAGACGGTGTTTCAATTTTGCATCGACAACGGCTTTCGCTACAGCGACCGGCTGCATATCCGCGTCTTTGACGATACCAAAGGGGTATAACTCCCTTCAACCCTTTTTTACTAAAAATCCTGTACTATTAAAACGAACATAACTTATCATAAAGGAGCACCGTTGAAAACCTTTTTGAACGGCTTGAGTATGATCATCCCCACCGCGATCATCCTCTATATCTTCGTTTGGGTCGTTAAAAATACCGAGAGCTTTTTCAAACCTTTTGTACTGCTACTTGTTCCCGAACATACCTACTTGCAGGGGATGGGGTTTGTCGCAGGTGTCGTGCTGGTTTTTTTCGTGGGGCTGCTTTTGAAGTTTTGGATCGTGCAGCGGCTGCGGCAGGCTATCGAGGATATGATCGATAAAACCCCCATCATCAGCAGTATCTACGGAGGAATGAAAGATTTTTTCAACTTCTTTTCCAGCTTGAAAGGCAAAAAAGATTCCCGGGTCGTACTGGTGGATCTGCCCGCTTTTGAGGGCAAAATCATCGGTTTTGTTACCCAAAAAGAGTTTCGCAATTTCCACCGGTTGGAGATGGAGGAGCCGGTTTTGGTCTATTTTCAAATGAGTTACCAGGTGGGCGGATACAGCGTATTTCTGCCAAAAAGCAAGATAACCCCCGTTGAGATGGGGATGGAGGAAGCGATGCGCTACGTGATGACCGCGGGCATCTCCACAAACAACAAGAAAGAGGACAATGAAAAACAGAAGCAGAATTAACGAGATCCTAAGCAGGATCAAGGAGTTGGAAGCGGAGCTGCGCAAGGAGTACGCGGCGAGCAAAAAAAACTTTTATTACGATACCATCGCGAGACGGTTTAGGTTTGACCGGGAGTATATAGAGCGCTATAAAACCCGAGTGATCGGTTCCTTTCGCTATCTGTGGCGTCAACGCTTGGGGGTGGTACTGACCATACCCGTAATCTGGTCGGTATTGATCCCCGCCTTTATGCTCGATATTTTTGTTACAATGTATCAAGCGATCTGCTTTCCCGTATACAAGATTCCCAAGGTTAGACGAAAAGATTATATCGTCATCGACCGTTATCATCTGTTTTATCTGAATCGGATCGAGCGGATCAACTGCCTGTATTGCGAATACTTCAACGGGCTTATGGGCTATGTACGTGAAGTGGCGGGGCGGACGGAGCAGTATTGGTGTCCCATTAAACATGCGGACAAACTGCCCGATACCCATTCGCGCTATGACCACTTTTTTGACTACGGGGATGCGGATTCCTATCAAAAAGAGTTGAAACAGGTGCGAAAAGATTTTGAGGATATAAAAGAGCATGAGTGATCAAAATATCGTGATCTTTGTGGTGGGTTCACTGTTTTTACTGGGACTTGTCGCAGATATTATCGGTCGTTTTACCGTGTTGCCGCGGGTGACGATTTTGCTCATTAGCGGCGTTGTTGTCGGTCCTGCGGTGCTGGATCTGCTGCCGAAGTTTTTTATAGATGAGTGGTTTAGTATCATCACCGATATCGCTTTAGGGATGATCGGATTTTTGCTGGGACAGAAGTTTACGCTGCAAAAGTTTAGGAAAATGGGCAAGTCGGTATTTGTCATCTCCCTGATGGAGGTACTGGGGGCATTTTTGACGGTATTTGTGATCTTGGCACTATTGCAGATTCCTCTGCCCGTGGCGCTGCTGTTGGCCACAATCGCCCCCGCTTCGGCTCCGGCGGCGATCTATGACGTGGTCAAGGAGATGCGCATCAAAAACCTCTTTAGCGAAAAGGTGCTGGGAGTTGTGGCTATCGATGATCTGTGGGGGTTGATTCTGTTTTCACTGAGTCTCTCCTTTGCGGGAATGCTCAGCGGCGGAGAGAGCGACTGGATACGGTATCTGCAATCGGGGATGAAGGAGCTTGGGGGCAGCCTGGTACTGGGGGTGGGCTTTGGTTTGATCGTATCCTGGCTGACCGGACGGGTCCAGCAGGGCGAACCCACCCAGGCGGAAGCGCTGGGATCGGTGTTTCTCGTTGTTTCCATCGCGCAATATTTTGCTTTTTCGCCGCTGCTTAGCGCTATGGTTCTTGGGGCAACCGTCGCAAACGTCGCCAGTCACCACAAGCGCCCCTTTGAAGCGATCGAGGGGTTTGAGTGGCCCTTTTTGATCCTTTTTTTCCTGTTGGCGGGAGCTTCGCTGCACCTGGACAGTCTTCTGGGCGTGGGCAGCATCGGGATCGCATATATTCTTGCCCGTATCGCGGGGCTGTACTTCGGTTCCTACTGGGGAGCGACGATAGCAAAAAACGACCGCTTTACGCAAAAGATGCTGGGGGTTACCCTGCTGCCCCAGGCGGGCGTTGCGGTAGGGATGGCACTGATGGCGACGCAGCACTATCCGGAATATAAAGATATCATTTTACCCGTAGTGATCGGATCGACGGTTTTTTTCGAACTGCTGGGCCCCATAGCGGCGCGCAAAACCTTGCAGCTTTCGCAGCAGTTAGAGCTAAAGGAGTAACGTGATGGAACTCAATCTGACCCTGGCGCAGTCTCTGGGATTGAGCCTTGTGCTGGGCTTTGTAATCGGCCTGCAGCGTGAGATGAGCTATTTTTACCGCAAAGGCGACGCCATGTTCACCGGGGCGCGCAGCTTTGCGATCATCTCTTTGCTGGGGTTCTTTGCTTCCTATCTGAAAGATCAGTATATGGCGCTGAGCGTGACACTGTTTGTTCTGTTTGGCATCTTGCTGATCAGCTCCTATGTTATCCGGGCCCTGCGCCGGGAAAAAAGCGGGACAACCACGGAGTTTGCCGCCATCGCTACCTTTATCGTCGGGGGGTTGACCCAGGAGCAGATGTATGTGTTCGCAACCTTTACGACGGTACTTCTTATCGCCATTTTGGAGCTGCGTACCCGAGTGAGCAGGTTTAAAGACAAGGTAAAGAAAAAAGAGGTGCAGTCGATGCTGCTGTTTTTGCTGATTACCTTTGTGGTCTTGCCCATCTTGCCCAGTAAACCCATCGATCCCTACGGGATTATCAACCCCTACACCATCTGGCTGATGGTGGTACTTATTTCGGGGCTTTCCTTTATCGGCTATATCTGCGCCCGTCTTGTTGGGGCTTCACGGGGGATGCTTATGGCGGGATTTTTCGGCGGATTTTTCTCCTCTACCGCTACGACGATCAGCTTTTCAAAAAAGGTGGATCGGGAGGGCAAAACGGCCAAACAGCTTGCCGCGGCGATCGCCATAGCGTGTACTACCATGTATTTTCGGGTGGTGATCCTTACGGCCGTGATCGATATGGATATCGCCCGGCAGCTTGCCGTACCCTATACCCTGGCCACGATCGGCGGGTATATCTATATCTACTACCTCTACAGCAATGCAAAAAAGGTCAAGATCGATGTGGATCTGGTCTTTAAAAACCCGTTGGAGATGAAAGAAGCGCTGAAGTTCGGGTTGCTGTTCGGGCTTGTTTTCGGTGCTACGAGTATTTTGCAGGATTGGGCGGGCAACTACGGGACCTATATCTCCTCGCTGTTTTCGGGCTTGACCGACGTGGACGCGATCACCCTTTCGCTCAGTCAGCTTTACAGTGATGAGGGCTTAGCGCTGCACGCGGCGGTGATCGGAATCGTCATCGCTACCTTTGCCAACTCCCTGACGAAACTCGGCATATCTTTTGTCACGGGCAATGCGATTCTGGGACGCTATATGAGTGTGGCGTTTGCGATCCCTTTGGCGATCATTATCGTTACGCTGGCGGTGCAGAACTGGCTGTTTTAGCAGCGCATTTTTCGGTACCCAAGCCGTAAAAAGCGCAGCAGGGAAAATTTGTATCGGAAAAAGACGTACTGCTTGATCAGATACCCCAAAAATCCTTTGACCTGTATCTTGCCGTAGAGGTCGCACACGGCGTAGCGGCCTCCTAAGGCGATAAGCGTTCCTTCCAGTTTCGGATAGCAGGGGCAGGGGGGGTCCCCTCCATCGCAAGGAGAAGGTTTTTGGCGGCGATAATACCGCTGGCGCGGGCGACGGTGACGTTTGGAGGCAGCAGCTTCCCCGCTTCGTCGCGTATCTGCGCCACGTCTCCGGCGGCAAATACATTGTCGTACCCGTTGACGCGCAGGGCGCTGTCCACTTCCAGCTGCCCTTTTTTGTTTTTTTCCAGTTTCAGATTTGAGGTGAGGTTGGCCGCTTCGATCCCGCCGGCGAAGATGATAAAGGAGTAGGGGAGCTTTTCCCCGTTGTCCAGATAGAGACACCTGTCATCCACCCGCGTCATATGGGAGTCGGTAATGACGTTGACCCCCAGCCTTTCCAGCCGCGCGCTGCTCATATCGATCAACTTTTGATCCAATCCCGGCAAAATCGTTTTTGAACCGCTGATCAGGGAGATGCGCATACTGTTGCACGCAAAGAGTCCCCGTTTGAAAAACCTGTTGGCGTAGTGCGCCATCTCCGCGGCGATCTCTACGCCGGAAAGCCCCGCGCCCACCACGGCGATGTGGGTATTGTCGCACTGCTTGCACTCGTCGCTGATTTTGTCGAAGATATCGGTTTCAAAGCTGTGTTTGAAGTGGATCGCACGGTGCAGCTTTTTCAAATCATCGGTATTGTTGAGCCCTTCGACCTGTTTGGGAAAGCAGGTCCGCGATCCCACGGCGAGGATAAGGTAGTCGTATGCCACCTCCCGCTCCTCTGCGGTGTGCAGCCTCCGCGCATCGAAATCGATCCCGGTTACGCGCAGGTTCTCAAAGTAGAGGTTGGGGTGGTTGATCCCCGCACAAAGGGTTGAGAGATCGATGGTGACGTCCGCGACGTTGGATTTGTTGGCGATGAGGTCGTAGACTTCGGGTTGCAGGTTGTGGTAGGTGTGTTTATCCACCAGGGTGATGTGCAGGCTTTTATCCTTCACAAGCTCTTTGAGGGCGTATATTCCCGCATATCCGCCACCGACTATGACCGCTCTTTTCACAATCGCCTCCAGGGTTTGATCTATCTTTTAGTGGTGATTATACCATATGGCAGTGACGCTGCGGTTACGACGGATCAGAGGCGCCCTTTAAGCGCGATCTGGGAGTTGAGGTAACTTTTATCGTGGGTGACCTCTTTGAGTATCAACTTATCAAGCCACGGAGGGACGGGAAGTTTTTGCGCATCTGTACTTGACTTGTATTCTATCTCTGCTACAATTGAGGTGATAGGAGAGGTAAAGATATCGATACACACCTCTTTGAACTCATCGGTTTCAAAGCGGTAGCGTGTTTTTTCGATGGTGCCCAGCGCATGCTGGATGAGCTCTTCAAACTCATCTTGCGTAATCTCTTTTTCATACTCTTTGCGCTGCATCATATCGCTGCCCTCTTTCTCGGTGAGGATATAGGTGTCGTTATCTTTTCGGATACGTTTGGAGTAGTTCTCCTCCACGGCGATATACGCTTGAATGATGTTGGATTGGGTGTACCGGTTAGGGGCTAGGCGAAGGATATCGATAATATTACACTCTTTTAAGAGAAATTTTCGCTCAATTTCGACGTTGTACATAATAACCCCTTTGCAAGCTGTTTTTTTAATGATACCAAAAAAGGATTTATAATGGCTTTTTCTATTGATCTGCATAAAGATGTGGAAAAACAGGTACGGAAAGTTTTCCTCTCCCAGCTTCAAAGATCGGTAGAGGATCTTGACTCGTGTGACAAGGAGACGGAGGAGAAGATCCACGACCTGCGTAAACGCTGCAAAAAACTGCGCGGGTTGCTCCGGCTGGTTCGTCCCGAACTTAAAGACGACGATCTGTACGATGACCATAACCGGTATTTCAAGGAGGTGGCAAACACCTTCTCCTCCACCAGAGACCAGCAGGTGATGCGTGACACCTTTGAAAAGATACTCTATACCTACCGTCTGGACCGGGACCGCTACGCCGATATCGAAAAATGGATCGATTCGATGCAGGAAAGCTCTATCGACGAAAATGCGGTCCGGCGCGATTTTGATATCTACGCGGCGCAGTATGAAGCAAACAAAAATTCGGCGGAGCGCTACCGCTTGGAGAAAAAGGGAAAGCACGCCCTGGACAAGGGGTTGAAAAAAGCGTATAAGAAAGCGCGCAAACTGCAAAAAAGAGCCTTTGAAACCCGGACGGATGAGGATTTTCACGAGTGGCGCAAATGGGTGAAGTACCACTGGTACCAGATGCGCCTCGTGCGCAAAAATATGAAGTGTCTGTTGGATGCCCGGGTAAAGCGGTTGAAAAGGCTCTCCGATATTTTAGGGGATGAACACGATCTAACCGTATTTAAAAGCCATATGCGAACCCTGCAAAGCGATGTGAAGGAGGATTTTTTTATCTATCTGCAAAAGGAGCGCGATACGCTGCGCAAGGAGGCAAAAAAGATGGGGAACGAACTGTTTTGCGTCAAACCCGAAACTTTCGTCCACTACCTCCATGCCCTGATGAAACTTTGATTATGCAAAGGAGCGACCATGGCACACGGACACGATGATCACAAGGACCACGGCGACCACGGCGGCGGGCACCACGATCATAGCCACCACCATGAGATGATGATCAAGGATTTTAAAAAACGCTTTTTTATCTCGATGGTGCTGACGCTGCCTATCCTGGTACTCTCGCCTCTGGTGCAGAAGATTGTGGGATATGAACTGCGTTTTGCGGGAGCGGATGCGGTATTGTTCGTGCTTTCGGCACTGGTGTATTTTTACGGCGGTTGGCCCTTTCTCAAAGGTTTGTACGAGGAGCTTTCCAAGCGTGCGCCGGGGATGATGACGCTTATCGCCGTAGCGATCACCGTAGCTTTTGGCTACAGCAGTGCTACCGTTTTCGGCTTGGAGGGAAAAACGTTTTTCTGGGAGTTGGCGACGCTGATCGATATTATGCTCCTTGGGCACTGGATCGAGATGCGCTCAGTACTCAACGCTTCAAACGCCCTGCAGAAACTGGTGGAGCTGCTGCCCGATGAAGCCCACCTGCTGGATGAGCGGGGTGAGGTCGGCGACGTGGCCGTCTCCAAACTCAAAAGCGGCGACCGGGTGCTGGTACGTCCGGGAGAAAAGATCCCCGTTGACGGCGTAATCGCCAAGGGCAGCAGTTACGTAGACGAGTCGATGGTCACCGGGGAGTCCAAACCGGTCAAAAAGGAAAGTGACGGGGAAGTGATCGGCGGCACGATCAATAAAAACGGCTCCTTGGAAGTGGATGTCAAGCAGGTGGGAGAGGACAGTTATCTGCATAAAGTGATCTCGATGGTGCGTGAAGCCCAGAGCAAAAAATCCAAAACCCAGAAGCTTGCGGACCGGATCGCTTTTTATCTCACCGTCGTGGCGCTGAGCGTGGGGACGGCGACGCTGTTTACCTGGCTGGCGCTGGGGAAACCCTTTGTCTTTGCCCTGGAGCGTATGGCCAGCGTGATGGTGATCACCTGCCCCCATGCATTGGGGCTTGCCGTACCGCTGGTGGTAGCGATCTCCACCTCCATCGCCGCGCAGCGGGGCTTGCTCATACGCAACCGCAGCGCCTTTGAGAATGCGCGCAAAATTACGATGCTTGTTTTTGACAAAACGGGAACGCTTACAAAGGGCAACTTCGGCGTTACCCGCTTTGAAAGCAGTGATGAAAGTTATGACAGTAAGCAGGTGCTGCACTATGCCGCGTCGCTGGAAAGCCGCTCGGAGCACCCCCTGGCGGTGGGAATCGTACAAAAGGCCAAGGAGCAAAACCTGGAACCGTTGGAGGTGCAGGAGTTTGAAGTTATCAACGGCGCCGGGATCAAGGGAAAAGTGGATGATAAAGCGATCAAACTGGTGGGACGGGGATATCTGGAACAGGAAAATATCTCGCTGCCCAAGCAGCAAGGCAGGGGAGATGAAAGCAGCGTTTATCTGCTTATCGATGACAGGGTCGTCGGTTTCATCGTCCTGGCCGATGAGATTCGCGAAGAATCCTACGACGCGATCAAGCGATTAAAAGCGATGGGGATGAAAACCTATATGATGACCGGAGACGGTGAAGCCGCGGCAAAAAGCGTAAGCAGGGAGTTGGACCTGGACGGTTACGCCGCGCAGGTGCTGCCCGATCAAAAGCTGCAACGGATCAAAGAGTTTCAAAACCAAGGAGAGATCGTCGCCATGACCGGAGACGGGATCAACGACGCACCCGCCCTTGCGGCGGCTGATGTGGGGATCGCCGTAGGTTCGGGGACCGATATCGCCGCCGATACGGCGGATATCATTTTAGTCGACAGCGATCCTAAAAATATCGTTTCGCTGCTGCGCTTTGGCCGGGCGACCCATAAAAAGATGATAGAAAACTTTATCTGGGCGACGGGGTATAACGTGATCGCCATTCCCCTGGCCGCAGGGGTACTTTATAGCGCGGGGATCTTGATCAATCCCGCGGTGGGAGCGGTATTGATGAGTTTAAGTACCGTCGTCGTAGCGCTCAATGCCCAGCTGCTGCGCAGATATGCCGCCGCCTGATCACTTGTCGACGATCAGGGGGAACTCTATCTGCGTCGCGGTCTCTTTGGTGGTGAGGATAAAGTTGGTGTTTTTCGCCAAAAATTTGATCTCATCGCTGACTTGGGCGTCGTCGCCTTCGAGGTGGATACAGCACACTTGATACTTTTGGTTTTCCACCTTGATAAATTCGCCCAGTTTTAAAAAGGAGCGGATCTTCAGGCGTGAACTCCGGCTATAGGCTTGAAACAGTTCATTGAGCAGTTTGAGAAACTGGTCGATGTTGAGCTTCGTTTCGGGGATGGTAAGGTCGTAATCTTCGATCAGACTGATCTGCCGCCCCGCAAGAATGGAGTTTTTGGAGAGTTCGATGAGCGTATAGAGGTTGACGCTTTTATACTTGTCGTCGATGGTGATACTGTTTTCCTCTTCAGCCTTTTTATACAGCTTGATGCCCAGATACTCCTCATCCAGATAGCCCACCAGGATTGCAAAATAGGACTCTTTAAACTCCAGATCCATAAAGGTGCGCTTAAAACCGAAGCTTTTGGGCGCGTTGGAGATGGCGAGGTCGTAGATCTCTTTATAGGAGACGAAAGAGAGCAGAAAATCCGCTTTTTTATTGTACTTTTCCACACTCCCGCTGCTGTTAAAAAGGATAAACGGATCCAGGTCGTTTTCTATGAGCTCTTCGTAAAACTTTTCCATATCCATCCTTAATCCAAATCGTATTTTGCCAGCTTTTTACGCAGGGTTACCCGGTTGATACGTAAGCGTTTTGACATCTGCAGCTGGCTTTTAAAGCGTTTTTTCGCCGCTTTGAGCAGCGGTACTTCAAACAGTTCCAAAAGCTCCTTGTAATCATTCTCCTCCTCAAGCGTTTTGACCAGATAGTTTTCGACGATATCCATCACCTGATCCTTTTTGAGGTTGTTGAAAAGCAGGCTTTTATAGATCGATTCTTTCAAACTGATCGCATTTTGCGATAGATCGATGCGCAGCTTGCTCTCGTCCGTATCGCCGGGGAGAAAGAAGGTTTCCTTGGCTTCTTTTAAAAAGTGCTGCTTTAAAATCTCCACATCTTCGGGACGATCCTGAAGGGGGGAGAGTTCTATCTTAACAAGAAATTTCTCAAGGTAGGCTTGATTGAAACTATCGGAGGTGGCGATTATCTGTACATCGTTTTGCTCCAGCTGTTCAATCAGCTGGGAGATATTTTTCACCCCGTCAATATTGTATAAAACCACTTTACTGAGCTGGTTGAGGTCAACGGTTTTGCCCTTGATCAATTGGGAAAATTCCAGGGCGTCGTAACTTTTGCCGTCATGGGCGACCACCTTTGCCAACAGTTTTTTCCCCACGCCTCTGGGGCCCGTGATCAAAACGTTTACGGGCATGGAGGAAGCGATATTGGCCATATGAAGGCTGTTTTTCGCTTCCTTTGATGCTGCTATGAACTCTTTCACCTGTTCACCTTTGTATAAATATTATACATAATTATAGTATTTTTTTGTAAAAAAGTCAAACATCTTCTACTGCTGCTCCCTCTTGTGGGCAAGGAAGATAAACAGCGCCAGGGAGATGATGATCAAAGATACCCCGGCGATGAGGTAGAGGGCGTTGATCATATTGGTAAAATCGTCGATGGCGATTTTAAATACGACCATAAGCGATTCGATGGACAAAGCGATGATGATACTGATGAGAAATTTTGTCAAAACTTTTATCTCGACGGTGCTTTTTTTAAGATAACTTTTGAAAAATACCTCCTGTTCCAGTACCGTTTTGGCCAGATCGAAGATCGCCAAGCCCAGGGTCAGGGCGACGATGGGTTTGAAAATTGTATCGAGGTTAAATTCCAGCTTGATCAAGAAGTTGATGACGAAATCCACTGCGGCGTATCCGATGATAAAAACCGCAAAAGCCGCCATGGTAAAGCCCGCGAGGGAGTAAAACATCTTGGTGGCTTTGTTGAAACGCATATTCAGCTCAATCAACCCCAAACGTTCCAGCAGTTTCGTCAAATCAAAATCCAAAAACAGCAGTCTGTCATCCTCTTTTTTGACCAGGGTGATGCAGTTGTGGCCCGTTGCGGTGCTGACGTAGGGGCGGCTGATGGCGATCTCGTTGCTGTCAAACTCCATCTTTTCAAGCAGGTGGCCCCTGTTTTTTCCCTCCGCGGTCGTATCGATCCTGTTTTTGTAAATATTGGGTCCGGTCTGTTTGAGCGTGTCTTTGTCTAAAATATATACCAGTTCCAGGGATCTGAAGTATTTAAACAGCTGGTCAAAGTTATTTTCTTCCACATTTACCAAATCTCCGCTGTTATTAAGCGTTTCTACCAAAAAATCCTTGATCTCGTCTTTATGGTCGTAATAGACCTCGATAAACTCTCTCATGGCTATCCTCTTCTTACATTATTTATTAGGGTATTGTATCCAAAAAAACTAAGCAAATGGATTTTTAATCATTATATATAATTTATACATATAGAATGTATATTTCATTGTGAAAAATGATTATAATGGTAATTGAAAAACTTGAAAGGAGTGAAAATGGAAAGTTTCACTGATGTAGCATATATCCTAGACGGATTTTTGATGGTGTTCGCCGGAATCTTGGTAATGTGGATGGCGGCAGGATTTGCAATGCTCGAAGCCGGGCTAACGAGAACAAAGAACAATGTGGTGATTTTAACGAAAAACATCGCACTGTTTTCGATCGCTTGTATCATGTATTATTTGATCGGGTACAACCTGATGTACGGTGATGGAGGTGCCTTTATCGGTAGCGGTGCGCTTTTGAGCGGATTTAGCAGTGACGACCTTGGTCACTCGGTGATGGCTGACTTCTTTTTCCAGGTTGTGTTTGTTGCCACGGCAGCTTCGGTAATCAGCGGTACGATCGCGGAGAGAATGAAGCTATGGCCTTTCCTGATCTTTGTTGTAGTTCTTAGCGGTATCATCTATCCTATCCAGGGACACTGGACATGGGGCGGAAGTGAGCTTGGCGGCGTGATCGCCGGATTTAGCGACTTTGCCGGATCTACGATCGTTCACTCAGTAGGCGGTTGGGCAGCACTTGCGGGTGTATTGCTTCTTGGTGCGAGAAAAGGTAAATACGCAAAAGACGGTTCGGTTAGACCTATTCCCGGTTCAAGTATGCCTTTGGCGACGCTTGGTACCTTCATTCTATGGATGGGATGGTTCGGTTTCAACGGCGGTTCACAGTTGGCCCTTGGCAGCAAAGACGATATCGACGGTGTAGCGTTGGTTGTCGCAAGTACGAATATGGCTGCGGCCGTAGGTGCGGTAACCGCTGCGGTAGCGACACAGTTTATCTACAAAAAAGTTGATTTGACCTTCGTACTTAACGGTGCGCTTGCAGGGCTTGTTTCCGTAACGGCGGCTCCTGATGGAGGAATGCTTTACGCGATGATCGTAGGTTTTGTCGGTGCGCTTCTTGTAGTGTTCGCGGTACCTATGTTTGATAAGCTCAAGATCGACGATCCCGTCGGTGCGCTTTCGGTTCACTTGGTTGCAGGTATCTGGGGTACGCTTGCAGTGGGACTTTTCACAGACAGCGCGACTTTCCTGGCGCAGCTAAAAGGTGTGGTCGTTATCGGTGCCTTTACCTTTATCGCTTCACTGATCGTATGGTATATCCTTAAAGTTACCATGGGAATCAGAATCAGCGAAGAGGAAGAGGTTGACGGCGTGGATATCCACGAAACAGGCCTTGAAGCTTACCCAGAGTTCAAAAGAAACTAGGTCAACCCGGTTCTGATAAGAAACTTTCAGGGAGCTTTGCTCTTTGAAAGAAGTAGCAACCAATCAAAAAGAACTTTTGCCGGGCTTTGCCCGTCAAAGAGGAGAACAGATAAAAAAGGAAATGACAATGAAAAAAATTGAAGCCGTAATCAAACCCTTCAAACTCGAAGATGTCAAAGATGCGCTTTTAGAGATCGGTGTGACGGGAATGACCGTTACCGATGTTAAAGGACACGGAAGACAGCAGGGACACAGCGAGCTTTACAGAGGCGCGGAGTACGTGGTGGACTTTCTTCCCAAGATCAAGGTCGAAGTGGTCGTCAACGACGACGTGGTCGAAGAAGCGGTGAAAGTACTTGTAGAAGCCGCAAGAACAGGAAAAATCGGTGATGGTAAAGTGTTCATCAGCGATCTTGAGAATATCGTACGGATCCGAACGGGCGAAGAGGGTTCCGAAGCGATGTAGGTTTCGCTTCTTTTGAAGCGTCTTTCATAAGAGGGGTTCATACCTCCCCCTCTTAGAGCTATTTTTGCAAAAGCGTGTATTTTCGATACGCTTTTTCCCACTTTAACTATTTAATACTTTCTTTCATTCAATACCTCAGAGCAAATAAGTTACACTTTTTAACACAACTCCAGATGAGGATATGCAAGTGAAGGATCAGGAATTCCCCTACGGCAACTTTTACGAAATGCTGCAGCACAATGCGCGGCACAGCGGAGCGAAAAAGATCATCTATACCGAGGATCGGGCTATTACCAATAGCGAACTGCTGCGCTACGTGGATCGCTTGAGCGCTTTTTTACACCGCAAAGGTGTAACCCACGGTGACAAGGTCGCGATCTATATGCCAAACAGCGAGTACTTTATCGTCGCACTGTTTGCTATCACCAAACTCGGTGCCGTGGCGGTGCCCGTAAACAACTTTTTGAAACATGAGGAGTTGGAGTATATCTTGAAAAACGCCCATGCCAAACTCTTAGTCAGCGCTTCTACGCTGCAAAAGGAGTTGCAGACGGTGTTTAGCAATACCGGCATAGAACATATCGTCTGGACGGACGGCGCCCCCAAAAACGACGCCGCCAATACGGATTTGGAAACGATTTTACAAACCCCCTGCGAAAACGTTTCCTCCGCGGCTAGGCTGCATGATCTGGCGGTGTTGATCTATACCTCCGGAACGACCGGGCACCCAAAGGGCGCGATGCTTAGCTATAAAAACATTTTTTCCAATTCCATACTGGGATCCAAACGTCTGGGGGCGAACGCCAAGGACCGTTTTATCCTCTACCTGCCCATGTTCCACTCTTTTACCCTCTCGATCATGATCGTTTTGCCCCTGTATAACAACAGCTCCATGGTGATTGTCAAATCGGTCTTTCCCTTCTCCAACGTACTTAAGCAGGTGCTGCTTAAACGCGTGACGATCTTTTTGGGGATCCCCACCATCTACGGGGCGCTGGCAAAGGCCAAGATCCCCTGGTATTTCAGGTTTTTTCACAAAATCCGCCTGTTTATCAGCTCCAGCGCGCCGCTGAGCGAAAATGTGTACAACCGTTTCATGGCGCGCTTTCCAAAAGCCAAGATGCTGGAAGGGTACGGGCTGAGCGAATGCTCCCCGGCCGTGTCGGTCAACCCGCTGGAGAAGCAAAAGATCCTCAGCGTGGGAACGCCGCTGGAGGGGTATGCGGTCAAAGTCGTCGACGAGGAGCTGCTTGAACTGCCCGTGGGCGAGGTGGGGGAACTCATCGTCAAAGGCGATTGCGTGATGCAGGGGTATTATGAAAACGAGGAGGCCACGGCAAACACCATCGTCAACGGCTGGCTCAAAACGGGCGATTTGGCAAAGGTGGACGAGGAGGGGTATATCTATATCGTCGACCGCAAAAAGGATCTGATCATCTCAAAAGGGATCAACGTCTACCCCAGAGAGATCGAGGAGCTGCTGTACAAGCTTGACGGCGTAGACGCCGCGGCGGTCGTGGGCGTGCCCGATGAGAAGCAGGATGAGATAATCGTGGCGTTTATCCAGATGCAGGAGGGGATTCCCGCTTTGCAGGCGCGCACGGTGCATGCGTATCTCAAGCAGCACCTTGCCAACTATAAGTTGCCCAAACATATCTACTTTATCGAGGAGCTGCCCCGAAACGCCACGAACAAGGTGCTCAAGCGAAAGTTGAAAGAAAATATAGACCGGTATTTGCCAAAGGAGGCTTAGCGCACCTGCCGGCGTACCTTTTTGACGACCAGCGTCCCGCCGATCACCACCGGGATCACGCCCAGGAGCTGGTAAGCGGTGGGGACTTCTCCGAGGATATAGTAGGCAAAAATCATCGTATAAAGGGGACCCAGCGCCGTCATCGCCGCGGCTTTGGTGACGCTGATACGATGGATCGCTTCCACCCAGAAGATTTTGGACAGTCCCAGCAGCACAAAGCCGTTGATCAGAAGAAGCACCCAGATCTTTTCCAGCTGCGGAAGCGTGGGGGTATCGTTGAAGATAAAAGCAAGGGCAAAGAGTACGGGGCTTGCTATCAGGGTCCGTACGAAAAGCAGCGTCTCGGATCCCACCACGCTGCGGGTGCGCCTTTGGTAATTGTTCGCTACCGGCGCGGTAAGGGCGGCCAGCAGGATCAAAAGATCGCCTTTGTTAAACTCCACCTCTCCCTGAAACAAAATCATCATCGCCCCCGCACCCATCAAAACCGCGCCCAGGATTTGGGTTTTGGCGATATACTCCCTTTTAAGCACGTTGAAAAAAAGAAACGAGAACAGAATTTGCAAAAACATAATGATTGCTCCGTTGCTGGCGGTGGTGTATTGCAACCCCAGAAAGAAAAAGATAAACAGCAGCATGATAAAAAAGCTAGAAAGCAGGATATCTTGCTGCGCCTCTTTGATGCGCAGCTCATACCAGCGCTTTTTGACCGTCAGGACTCCCGCAAAAAAGAGCAGGGCAAAAACGGAACTGATCGCAAAGGAAAACAGCGGCCCGATCTGCTTGAGCGTCAAGATGGTGACGATGGGGAAAAAGCTCCACAGCAGGGTTTCGAAAAAGATATAAAGTTCGCCTTTGCGCTCGGTGGAGAGAGCCACGCCGTATCCTTTTGTGTAAATTTGTGCAATTGTACCACATCGCGGTAACGCTTTGTTTAACTTCGTTTAACCTGGGGTGAAAAAACGGTGAGGTTGGGAAAGTATAATTGACTTCTTGCGAAACCATAGATTGAACATAGCTTTGTGGATTTGTTCACTCAGCGAGGCTTTCTTTTGCAGGTGCAG
>LLYS01000009.1 GCA_002049495.1 Epsilonproteobacteria bacterium tcs-49
AAAAGCCGTTTTTTCGAGCTGCTGCGGCCTTTGAAAAAGGAGTATGTGTTGATCGATACGAAACGGATACTGCGCAGTGAACTTGAAAAAGGGGTGAAGGATCTGTACTATCCCGACGATACCCACTGGAGTTACAAAGCCAGCGAAGCGATCGTCAAGGAGTTGGATTTTGAACGCTAAAAGATATGTGTACGGGATGCTGTTTTGTGTTGTCCTGTTTTTGGGGTTTCACTGGATGACATGGACCCTGTGGAGCAAGCATGTTTTATTGTTGGATGATATGACCTATAAAGGGGATCTGGCGCGTCTGACCTATAAAAAAGACAGCATCCTTGAACGCCCCTCCTATCTGAACCCCGCTGCGTTGACGCTGCCTCGGCGCCACTTGCAGTATAAGGAGCTCCAACCCGGCGAAGGGGTGGACGTGGTTACGCTGGGCGATTCCTTTTCCAACGCGGCGACCCAGGGAAAAAACCCCTTTTATCAGGATTATATCGCCACCTATAACGATATGAAAGTACTCAACGTGATCCCTTTTCGCAGCACGCTGCGCTTTATCGAACCGATCGTGCAGATGTATAATAGCGGTTTGCTGCAAGAACTCTCCCCCAAGGCGGTTTTGATCCAAAGCGTGGAGCGGTTTGCCGCTATCCGTTTCGCGAGAAAGATCGACTTTACCCAAACCGCTCCCCTGAAACAGTTGCGCCAAACGCTGCGCAAGCAGAAAAATATCTACGTGGGCAAAGATGAAAATATCAAATTTATCAATAACCGCAATATGGATGCGTTCATATACAATATGACCGCTTTGTTCAATCCCTATTCAAACTCACTGGCATGCTACGTACGCCCCATGGAGAAGGATTTTTTTACTACCGAAGATCCCAACAGCCTGCTGTATCACAAGGATGATATTTTGCATCTGCCCAAGGCGACGCCCGCAAGCGTGAAAAAGTTGAACGAAAATTTTAATACCTTAGCCGATATGCTTGCTCAAGAGGGGATAGAGCTGTACTTTATGCCGGTGGTGGACAAGTATGACCTCTATGCGCCCTATATTATCGGCAACACCCATCCCAAAAGCCGTTTTTTCGAACTCTTGCGCCCGCTGAAGAAACGTTACCGTTTGATCGATACGAAAAAGATGCTGCGCAAAGAGTTGGAAAAAGGGGTAAAAGATCTCTACTATCCCGGAGATACCCACTGGAGCTATAAAGCCAGTAAAACAATTTTTAAAAAGGTGCGATTTTGAAAAAAACAAAGATTTTAATCACCGGCGCAAACGGCCAGGTCGGATCGGAACTGCGGGAGTTGGCTCCGCGGTATGAAAACTTCGAGTGCTATTTTTACGACGCAAAAGCGTTGGATATCACCCGGGAAGAAAGCGTCATGAATATCCTCGGCAGCGTAGATGCCGACGTTATCGTCAACTGCGCGGCGTACACGGCGGTGGACAAAGCCGAAGAGGAGGAGGAGAAAGCTGCGGCGGTCAACGGGCACGGCGTGGGCAATTTGGCGAAAGCGGCCAAGATCTATGGGTGCAAACTGATCCATATCTCCACCGATTATGTATTTGACGGGACGCACTACAAACCCTATAAAGAGGATGATCCCGTATGTCCCGCCTCGGCATACGGCAGGGGCAAACTTGCCGGGGAGAAGGCGCTTTTATCGCAAAATCTCCCCAATTCGGCGATTCTTCGTACCTCCTGGGTGTATTCGGCATACGGTAACAACTTTGTCAAAACCATGCTCAAACTCAGCCAAAAGATGGATGCGCTCAAAGTGATCTTTGACCAGGTGGGAACCCCGACCCACGCTGCGGATCTGGCCGAAGCGATCTTTGCGATCATCCCCGGGCTCGAAAATGCAAAAACGGAGATATACAACTATTCCAACGAAGGGGTGACGAGCTGGTATGATTTTGCCCTGGAGATTTTTGAACAAAGCGGCATAGCAATGGAGGTGGCCCCCATCGAGAGTTTTGAGTATCCCACTCCGGCAAAACGCCCCCATTACAGCGTTTTGAACAAATCAAAGATCAAAAAAGATTTCGCTATAATAATACCACACTGGAAGGAAGGCTTGCAGCGCTGCTTAAGGAAGATGAAAGAGATGAGCGATGATTGAACCCGTAGAGATCGATAGTATCAACGATGAGAAACTGTTTTCTATCTGCTGCCTGGCAAGCAGACGCGATGAGTTGGACGCGATGGTCGCTTCCGCCCAAAAAGCGGGATTTAGCGATTCCCACTGCGAATATCTTTTTATCGATAATATCCAGGAAAACAAGTATGACGCGTATGAGGGAACCAACCGGTTTTTAAACAAGGCTACGGGAAAATATATTCTGCTGGTGCATCAGGATATTTTGTTTGAGTTTGACACTATGGATCGCCTGCTCGCTCGCATCGAAGAGGTCAACCGTCTCGATCCCGACTGGGCCGTGCTGGGCAACGTGGGGTACCGTGCCGAGGATATCAATACCCAGTACGTTAAGATTTCCGATCCCTTCATGGACAACCAGACAAAGGGCCCTTTTCCCGTGAAAGTCACCTCCCTGGATGAAAACTTTCTGGTTGTCAAAAACAGCGCCAATCTGGCCCTTTCAAACGATATCGGACATTTTCATCTCTACGCAACGGAGCTGTGCCTGCAGGCGCAGCAGCTGGGGTATAGCGCATACGTGATCGATTTTCATCTGCGCCACAAAAGCGGCGGTTATGTCAACCAAAGCTTTTTAGAAACCAAAAAACGTTTTATCAAAAGTTATGAAAAGAAGCTCAAAACCAAATTTTTGCGAACGCCCTGTACGGTGATGTTTCTCTCCGGCAGCGCGATGTTAAACAGGCTGTGCAATACGAAAGCGCTCTACAGTCTGAGAAAACGGTTTGACGCAATACGAAAAGAAGGATAGTAAACAATGACGAATATTTTAGTAACGGGATGTGCGGGCTTTATCGGCAGCAACTTCGTTCCCTATTTTTTGGATAAATATCGAAATTACCGCCTGATCAATCTGGATCTTTTGACCTATGCGGGGGATTTGGAGAACTTGAAAGAGGTGGAGAACAGCGAGCGCTACAAGTTTGTCAAAGGCGACATTTGCAACCGTGAACTGGTGGAGTTTCTCTTTAGCGAGTACGACATCAAAGGGGTGATCCACTTTGCGGCGGAAAGCCACGTGGACAACTCCATCAAAAATCCAGGAGTCTTTATCCAAACCAACGTCAACGGTACCCATACCCTGATAGACGTGGCGCAAAAGCACTGGATGGAAAAGCCCTTCGTGTACAAAAACGGGTATGAACGGTGCCGTTTTCACCACATCAGTACCGACGAAGTGTACGGCACGCTGGGGGAGAGCGGGCTGTTTACAGAAACTACGCCCTATGCGCCCAATTCGCCCTACAGCGCATCCAAAGCCGGAAGCGACATGATCGTACGCAGCTACCGCGAAACGTTCGGGATGAATACCGTCGTGACCAACTGCTCCAACAACTACGGTCCCAAGCAGCATGACGAAAAGTTGATTCCTACTATCATCCGAAACGCCATCAAGGGCAACCCCATCCCCATCTACGGAGACGGGAAAAATATCCGCGACTGGCTGTACGTGCTTGATCACTGCAAGGGGATCGATCTGGTGTATCACGAGGGTAAAGCGGGCGAAACGTACAATATCGGCGGCAGAAACGAAAGGGATAATCTCTATATCGTCAACAAAGTGTGCGAACTGCTCGATAAGATGCGGCCGCGCGAGGGCAGCTACAAAGAGTTGATCACCTTCGTAGAAGATAGGGCGGGGCACGATCGCCGCTACGCCATCGACGCCACGAAGATCGAAAACGAACTGGGATGGAGCGCCGATGAAAACTTTGAGACGGGGATCGTCAAAACCGTCGAATGGTACGTAAAGAGGTACGATGACCGCTAAGGTGATCGATTTTGACGTCAAGGGTGACGACCGCGGCTCTTTGATCGCTTTGGAGCGGGGATACAACGTTCCTTTCGACGTTAAGCGGGTCTATTATATCTTTGATACCAAAGAGGGGGTGCGCCGGGGTGCCCACGCGCACAGAAACCTCAAGCAGCTGGCCGTCTGCGTCAAGGGCAGCTGCAGGTTTTTGCTTGATGACGGTGAGCAAAAGCGCCGCGTCGCACTGGACAGCCCCGATAAGGGGTTATACCTTGAGGGCTTGATTTGGCGGGAGATGTATGATTTCAGTCCCGATTGCGTTTTGATGGTCTTAGCCGATGCTTTTTACGATGAAAAGGATTATATTCGCGAATATGACCTTTTTTTACAAACCGTCAAAAAAGCGTGAAGTTTTCCCAACCCGTAAAGATGCGCAAAATTCACTGGGTTCGAAGATGGCTGGGCGCTGTTCTTTTCATCCTGCTTGTAACGGCGGGTATCAACTACGCTATCGATCCCCTCTGGACCTTTTCGAATAAAAATACGTTCAATATGCTGCAGCCGGGTTTTAACGAGCGGCAGCAAAAAACCAACCGCGCTCTTTTCGGCGGTTTGCAGGAGTATGACTACCTGCTTTTGGGAAGCAGCCGCAGCACCTACATCAACCAAAACGATTTTGCGCCGTGGCGGGTGTATAACTACGCTTCTGCGGATATGCACCCCTACGAATATAAAGGCTGGATCGAAATCGCCCAAAAACTCAAAGGCGACAGCTTTAAAGGGATCATCATCGGTGTTGATTTCTGGGCGACGAACGGGCGGCGTCTTAAGCGTTTGGAAAAGGGCAACAAAGACCCCGAACACTACTTTTTGATGGCAACAAAACCGATGTACCGTGTCAAAAACCTTTTTTCCTTCGAGAGTTTGAAAAAATCCCTTGAAGCTTTGCAACACCGTTTTTTGCAACCCGGGACTATCGATTACGACAGGGGAAACGTGAAACATACGATCAGGGTAGGGGCACAGAGAAAACAGAGGGTGTCGCAGATGCAGAAGATGATCTATGCACAAGATATCTATGGTCCGAAGTACCGCTACGACGATTCGCTGCAGCGGCGGTTTGAAGCCCTGCGCCAACGGTATGACCACAGTACGTTTTATATATTTACCACCCCCGTTTCTAAGGAGTTGTTTAGGCTGTTGCAAAAGCAAAATATGATAAAATACTATAAAAGATGGCTTCACGAGTTGGTGGGTGTATTTGGAAAAGTGTATCACTTCATGGAGATCAACGGCGTTACGGCAGATCCCCGCAACTATCCCGATCTGCACCACTTTTATCCGGAAGTGGGAAGCATGATCGCCGAGACGGTGGTTACGGGAAAACCGAAGAAGGGTTTCGGGGTTGTTTTGACGCCAGAGAATATAGACAACTATTTGAAAAATCGGTATTAAAGGCACAAATGATTCACAAATTAGCGGACGTACAGAGTACGAAGATAGGAACCGGCACCCGAATATGGCAGTTTTGCGTCGTTCTCCCCGAAGCGCGAATCGGCAGCAATTGCAACATCAACGCAAACGTTTTGATCGAAAACGACGTCCTCCTCGGCGATAACGTGACGGTGAAAAGCGGGGTGCAGCTGTGGGACGGAGTACGGGTCGAAGATGATGTCTTTATCGGACCAAACGCCACCTTCGCCAACGATGCTTCCCCCAGAAGCAAGCGCTATCCGGAGCGGTTTTTACAAACACGTCTTCTGCGCGGCGCCTCCATCGGAGCAAACGCTACGGTTATCGGCGGTATTACCGTGGGCAGATACGCCATGATCGGTGCGGGGAGCCTGCTGAACAAAGATGTGGGGGATTACGAACTGTGGTACGGCTCGCCCGCCGCGTTTCAAGGCTATGTGTGCGAATGCGGCACCAGGCTCGATGAACGGCTGTATTGCAAAGCGTGTAAAAAAGTACAAAAGGGTATACAAAGATAATGGTTCCGTTTTTAAATTTACAAGAGGTCAACGGGCAGTACCGCCGGCAGCTGCTGCAAGCGTGTGAGCGCGTTATCGACAGCGGCTGGTATATCAAAGGACAGGAGTGCGAAGCCTTTGAACGGGAATTTGCCGCTTTTTGCGGCACGTCTTACGCCGTCGGCGTTGCCAACGGGTTGGAAGCGCTTTCATTGATCCTTAAAGCCTATATTCAGATGGGAATGATGCAGCAAGGCGATGAGGTTATCGTCCCCGCAAACACCTATATCGCTTCGGTTTTAGCTATCTCCGATAACGGGTTGATCCCCGTTTTTATCGAACCCGATCCCGGTGACCACCTTATGGACCCGGCACGGATCGAAGAGGCAATCACGCCAAAAACCAAAGCGGTTTTACCGGTGCATCTGTACGGGCAGGTGTGCGATATGGACGCGATAAACGCCGTGGCAAAAAGGTACGGTTTGAAAGTGATCGAAGATTCGGCCCAGTCCCACGGAGCGTATTTTGGACAAAAGCGCAGCGGCGCCCTGGGGGATGCCAGCGGTTTTAGCTTCTATCCGGGAAAGAATCTGGGCGCTTTGGGAGACGGCGGAGCCGTTACCACCGACGATGCGGAGTTGGCACAAACCATACGGGCACTGGGCAATTACGGCAGTGAAAAAAAGTATGAGCACCTTTACAAAGGGAGCAACAGCCGCCTTGACGAGCTGCAAGCGGCGATGCTTCGCATCAAGCTCAAGGATCTGGATGAGCAGATCCGCCTGCGCAGGGAGGTGGCGTCATCCTATTTGAACGATATCCGTAGCGATTATGTGAACCTTCCCCAAATCCAAGCAAAAGAGGGTCACGTTTGGCACCTTTTCGTCATTACCACCCCCTATAGGGAAGACCTTGCCGCCCATCTGGAACGACAGGGCGTACAGACGCTAAGCCACTATCCGATTCCGCCTCATAAGCAGCGGGCGTACGCGGAGTATGCGAATCTGTGCTACCCGATCACCGAGCGCTTGGCAAAAGAGGTGCTCAGTCTCCCCGTCAGTCCCGTACAAACGCCGCAACAGACCCGCCGGGTCATCGAAGCGGTGAACACTTTTGCGCCGCGGGACGCGTGATGGACGCTATGTTTGAAACGAATAAAGATATCTACAAGCGTCTCGAAGGGCTTCTCTTTGCCGCATGCCGGCAGGGAAGGAGAGAAGACGCGCTGAATCTGGCGATCCTGCTTGCCCGCTTCGCCGTGACCTTTTACAGCGGGGCGCTGCGCAGTCAAAGGGCGGAGGAGTGTCTCAACGCGATCTCTGCAGGGATCGAACCGGTACAAAGCGGACCGGAGATAGCGGGGACAAAGCGCAAGGTGCTGCATCTGTTTTCCCAAACCTACCACGCGGGCGGTCATACCAAACTGGCGTACAGCTGGATAAAAAACGATTCCGACACTATCCACTGGGTCGGCCTTGCCGATCAGCGTACCGGGGAGATCCCCCGCTGGCTTGCCGACGCCGCGCATGAAAGCGGCGGGGAGGTTTTTGACCTGGACGGGCGTCAAGGGAAGCTGGAACAAGCGGCTTTTCTCAAAGGGGTCGTGGACCGTTTCGATGTTGTGGTGCTGCATCTGCACATGTACGATCCGCTGGCCAATCTGATTTTTGGCGACGGCAGGCGCAAAGCCGCGGCTATCTATCTGAACCACTCCGACCATCTGTTCTGGCTGGGAAGCGACGCGGTAAATATGATCGCCGAAATCCGCCCCTCGGGTCGCGATATCTCCAAACTCAAGCGCCGCAGTACGAACTCCTTTGTGCTCGATATCCCCCTGGCCAAACCCAGAAAGTTCCCGCTGACCAAGGCACAAGCCAGAACGGAGCTGGGAATTCCCCAGGATGAGACTCTGTATCTCTCCATCGCCGCGGCGTACAAGTATGAACCCAGCGAAAGTTGCGATTTTTTCGCGATGCTCGAGCAGCTGCACCGCACCTTGCCCAAGGCCCGCGTGGTCGTCGTGGGACCATCCAGAGGGGACGGTCGTTGGCAGCGGCTTTATGAACAAAGCGGCGGCAGGATCGAAGCGGTGGGGATCGTGACGCAGGGGTTGGAGCTGTACCATTTGGCGTGTGATATCTACCTGGACAGTTTTCCCATGAATTCGCTCACCTCTTTTTTAGAACCCGCCCTGCGCAAAAAGGCGGTGATCTGTTTTGACAGCGAGCTTTTAAGCAGTGTCGCAAGCGTGCAAAACACCCCCTCCCTGGCAAAAACGCAGCGGCAATACCTCAACAAAGCGATCGACGCGGCGAGTAATCCTGACAAGTATCTCATCTACGATCGGGTCGTAAGCAACCACTGCATGCCCGCCTGGGGGGAGAAACTGCAGCGGTTGTACGGGGTCAAAGAGCAACCCTACCGCGACGACGATACCTCTTCGGTGGATCCGGAGTTGGAAAAGGAGTTTGAGCGCTACTTTATCAAGCGTCTTCCGCGGCTGAAGAAAAGTTACTCTATGCTGCTTCGCGGCGAGTTTAAACAATTGTCGCTACAATACAGATTTAAAATACTGTTTTCTTTCGCGCCTCTTATCATCGCATCGGCGCTGAAGAAAAGTTTGGGCAGAGAAAAAGGAGAAAAGGTTTGACGCATTCGCCTCTCGTATCCGTTGCCATGTGCACCTACAACGGAGAAAAATATATCAAAGAGCAGCTTGATTCGATCCTGGGACAAAGCTATGGGAACCTTGAAATCATTATCACCGACGACGGTTCCCGGGATGCGACCGTTTCGATTATTCAACGCTACCGGGAAAAGGATGATCGGATAAAGCTGTATGAAAATGAACAGAATCTGGGGTTTGTGAAAAACTTTGAAAAAGCGATCGGTCTGTGCGGCGGCGAGTATATCGCTTTGGCGGATCAGGACGATATCTGGAAAAAGGATAAGATCAAAACCTTTGTCAACGGGATCGGCGAAAACGTTTTGATCTACTCCGACGCGATTTTGATCGACGGCGCATCCAACCCTATCGGCAAGGAGTTGATCCGTCCGACGAACAACCTGGTCAAGGGAGCGTGCAACAAAGCGTTTTTACTGGCAAACTGCATGTCGGGCAATACGCTGATGTTTAAAAAGGAGTTGGTGGCGCATATCCTGCCCATCCCCCAAACGATCAGCTTTCACGATATCTGGATCGCTTTTGTAGCTTCCACCTACGCAACGATCACTTTTACCGAAGAGGCGCAGACCTACTACCGCCGCTACGACGAGCAGGTAACGAAAGCCAGGGAGAAAGATTACAAAAACTTCATCGACCGTTTCAATCAAAAAAAGCAGATCCGCATAGAGGATGCCAAAGTGCTGCACCGGGACTTGGAAACCTTTTTGACGTTAGATCTGCTCAAAGACAAGGAGACGATACGGATCATCAAAGCACTCAGCGACCACTACAGAAATTACGCCAAGATCACCTACAACAAACCTCTTGCGAAGTTGCTCAAGCGCTATAAAGATGAAATCTTTGCCATACGCAAACCCCAAAAGCGCGCCAAGCGGATCTTTCGTACCGCTATAGGGCTGAAGTTTCACCTTTATACGCTGTTTGTGGTTTGACGCCGCCTCTCTCCCCGTAATACCAGGCGAGGGAGAGACCGAGGAAAAACCCAAAGAGCAGCTTGATACTGAAAAAGAAAAAGATATCCCCCGAGAAACCGGCGAAAAATACCACAAGCATGGAAGCGGCCGTGACAAAGCGCAGCTGCATATCCAGAAGCCGCTGTCGTAACAGGCTGTAAAAAAGTCCCAGATACAAAAGCAGTCCGACCGCCCCGTTTGCCACAAGCATTTCGATATAAGCGTTGTGCAGCCTTCCGTGTTTGCGAAAGTTTTTTACCTTGTAGGGAAACTCGTGAAGGGCCGTTTTTTTAACGTAGCGCTCCTTGTCGCCTATCCCCGTACCGAAAAGAAGGTTGTCCGGATTGATTAGGTAGGGGGCGATGTAGTACGCGGCGATCCTCGTCCCGACGCTGCTTTGAAAGTTTTTCTCCGTGACCACTTTCGCGACATCTTTGTAAAGCAGGTTGACCCTTTTCTCAAAGGTCGCGTTCAGCCCGTACGCGGCTAAAAAAACCACCGCTACGCTCCCCAGGGCGATGAAAAGGTAGCGGAGGTAGTGGCGCAGGAAAAGAACGCTCAACAGTGCGGAGCTGCCAAGCAGAGCCGCCTGTCCCGTCCGTCCGCTTGTGCTGAAAAGCAGGATCGTCAAGGCGCTAAAAGCCAAAAAAGCCATAACGCGCAAAGGGAGCTTTTTCTGCGTAAAGGTATAGTAGGCACCGAGTAAAACGCCCAGGGCGAGAAAGGTGCTGTAGGGGATATGGGAACTTTGAAAGGGGATCGGGTTTTGCGGAGAGCTTTTGGGGCTTACGGGGCTGTGGACGCTCCACCATTCAAACATGATACCGTACGAGATCGCCGCGTTGACCGCCATGGAGAGTAGAAAAAGCACGATAGCGGGTTTGACGTAGCGTTTTTCCAAGGCGGTTGCGATGATCAAAGCGGGGAGAAGAAAGTAGTAAAGGTAGTTTTTGATATAAAAGCCGCTCTCTCCGTAAAAGTTGCCGGGGTAGGGATCGCTCCACAGATAGGAAAGAAAGATCAAAGTGCTGAGCGCGCATAGAATCTGAAAGGGCCGGCTGCTTTTAAGAAGGAAAACGGCGCGTTTATAATCCAGTGAAAGCACCCACAAAAACAGCATCAGCGTTACGACCTTTTTATTGTGCATATAGCTAAAGGGCAGGGAAAATGCAAAGTATAAAATGACGAAGTTAAGTGAAATTCGCGCGTAACGCTGTATAATTAAAAATCTTTCTTGTAGCATATGGTTTCCGTCCTTTCAGGATGAAAAATTATAGCTAAGTAAATATATAAATCCAGTTAAAGATAAAGGAAACAGCCCCATGAAGATCGTACTTGCCACTTCCAACAAGGGAAAGGTCAGAGAGTTAAAGGCGATGTTTGGCGACCGGGAAGTCGTAGCCTACAGCGACCTAATCGAACCTTTTGAAATCGTTGAGGACGGTACCACGTTTCAGCAAAACGCACTCATAAAAGCCCGCGCGGTAGCCGATGCCCTGGACGATCCCGAAGCGATTGTCCTTGCCGACGACAGCGGGATCAGCGTCCCGGCGTTGGGAAACGAACCGGGGATCTACAGCGCCCGCTACGCGGGAAAAGGCGCCGATGACAAACAGAACCTGCAAGCGCTTATCGACAAGTTGAAAAGCCGCGCTCTTACGCAGACGCCGGCGTATTACACAGCAGCGATCGCTCTGGTGGCCGGTTCGCAGGAACATACCGTCCATGGGTGGATGCACGGGGAGGTGATCGACCAGGCCCGGGGAGACAACGGGTTTGGGTATGATCCCATGTTTATTCCCGAAGGTTTCGACAAGACTTTGGGGGAGTTGAAGGAGGAAGTAAAAGAGGGACTCTCCCACCGCCACAAAGCCATAGCGCTGATCAAACCGATAATAGGACTTTATCTATGAAAGAGCAGTTTTTACAGGATTTGCAAGGGGTCTACGACCGGATAACGGAGGTTAACGAAAGTTACCATGAGTGGTTCAAACTCCTCGAAAACCCCGAACATGAAGCCGGAAAGGTCATCGAACCGCTTTTGGAAAAGATCAATCTTCCCCTGAGCAAAGAGAACAAGATGGCGATGCTAACGCGCGTGATCAACCTGCGTGACGACAGTCTGGATCAAGTGATGAAAAAGCAGGGGTTCAGCCGGGAAAAGATGGTGGAGAAAAAGGAGTTGATCTACAACGAAGTCAGCAAACTGCATATGCAAAAGCATCGACAACTGCTGGAGTGGATCGATGAACAAAAGCTGCTGACCCCCTTTTACCGTACCTTGCTGCACGGGGTCCACAGCGTAGGCGTGGCGATGTCCAATTGGCAAAGCAGCTGGACCGCGGCGATTATCAACGGCGTGAACAAGGAGCTGTTGGAACTGTTTAACGGCGATGAGCAAAAGGTGCATGAGCTGCTGCACGAACAGGATCTTTTTGATTATTGCGACGGAGAGAGGGCCGATCGCTGCTACTCCATTTTAGAGGGCAAAGACGGCAGTTACCGTAAGGTCGCTTACGCCAAAGCCTTTGAGCGGGAAGTGACGCAGTCGGTGATGGCGCTGGAAAGTACGCTTGAAAATCTTGAACTTCTTGAAGATGAAGTATTCGGTCAAAAGCGGCAGTGGCTGGAATACTTAAGGGCGATAAAAACCGCCCTGGAACATACCGAACCCGATGAATTGGTGGATTACTGGGCGGAAGTCGACAGAAAATGGATGGCGATCACCACTCCGCTGCAGATAGGCCACCCCCTGGAATACTACGAAGACCATTTCAGAAAAGCGGTGGCGCTGGAGTGGGATCTGCGTATTCTCAACCCCGCTTTGCAAAACGACGATACGCTGCAAAACCGGATCAAAAAGATGGCACTGGAGATGGTTGACAATGACACGGTGCGGCGAAACTGTGCCCAGATCGATCGGGTGCAGCTTTATATCGGTCAGCCCGCCCTCTACTACGGGGCGGAGTTTAACGGTCTTTTTTCCGCGCAGGTCGTTCCCAACGATGAACGGGTTTCCCAAGAGTACGGCAAAAAGATTTTCGCTTTTGCGGATTTTGTGCTGCAGGCGCAGCGGGCCAAGCCAACGCTGAAAATCACCTATGAGCTGCTCGGTCAAGGGTTTATCGACCGTAAAAACGATCTTTTGCACAACAAGCCGCAGCTGTGGCACGAGATCTACAATATCACTACCATAGGCCATGAATACGGTCACGTTCTGTGGCTTGATAGCGATACCGAATCCAAAATGAACGCAAGCGGACAGTTTAAAAATATCGAAGAGTTTAAAGCCACCTGCGGCGGGATCGTCACCTTCTTTGCCAATGAAAAGGAGGAGCTCAAAGAGCGCATTATCGACGATACGGTCGGACGGGCAGTCGGGTTGATGGCGTGGAGAGAGGTGGATGAGGTGCGTCCCTATTACTGCGAAGGCTTGATCCACCTGCAGCTGCTGTTTGAATCCAAGGTGCTGCGCTTTGACGGTGAAAAGCTCGTGATCGATTATGAAAAGTATGAACAGATGAAGATGTCTTATCTCCAGACGTACCG
This sequence comes from Epsilonproteobacteria bacterium tcs-49, assembly GCA_002049495.1. Taxonomy (GTDB): domain Bacteria; phylum Campylobacterota; class Campylobacteria; order Campylobacterales; family Sulfurovaceae; genus TCS-49. Next base: position 13,078 of record LLYS01000009.1, read on the forward strand.
CATGCTTGCCGAACACTACTTGGCAAAACGGGATGCGGGAGAGTTTTTGAAAGGGTATGTGGATTTTAAGGGGGGACATACGCCCGTAAATAAGGAAGTTTCCTCCTTTGTGGATTACCATTGGCAGCGTTACCTTGAATGCGGTCAGCAAACCCTGTAAAGAATGTGAAATTTATGTGAAATCTAACGGGAATTAGGTTACAATAGCGTAAAGGCAGCATTACAAGAAGGAGAAGAAGTGGCTTTTAAAGATTGGTCTCTAATGAAAAAGTTTATCTCCATAACCGCGTTTATCTCGGTTGTGGGATTGTTGGTATCGTTTCTATATCTGGACAGGGAAGCGGAAAGTATCCAAAAGGATGTGGTCAAAGAGGAGGAGATCGCGCTTAATACGCTGATGGAGGAGAGTCTGGACAGTAAAAAAAATATCGGGCTCACCAATGCTTTGAGTATCGCGAGTTCGGGCAAGATCAAAGAGGCGTTGCGCCAAAACGACAGATCTATCGTGATCGAACAGCTTCAAACCATCGCGAAAACCTTTAAGGATAATACCCAGTTTCAAAACGTCAAGATCCACGTGCACACGGCGGATGTGAAATCCTTCGTACGCGGATGGAAACTGGACAAATACGGCGACGACCTGTCGGGATTCCGCAATACGATTTTGAAAGTCAAACAATCAAAAGAACCCGTAACGGCGTTTGAAGTAGGGCGTGCAGGGTTGACGTTGCGGGCGATTGCTCCCATTATGGACGGTGACGAGTACCTGGGGTCGGTTGAATTTATTCAGGGGCTAAACTCCGTGGCAAAGCTTTTTACACGCTCCAAAAAAGAGTTTTTGTTCTTTATCGACAATGAGTATATGGATATCAGCGCCACCGACAGTGCCCTGAAAGCCCACAACTATACCCTGTCGCTCAAAACATACGACAAACCCTTTTTCAACTATTTCAAAACGATCGATATCAAACCCCTATTGTCGCAAAAACATTTGGAAACCGACGAGTACCTGATGACGGCGATGCCGATCAAAGATGTGACCGGAAGCGTCGTCGGACTTGCCGTAGCGGCGGAAAAAACGTCGCAGGTGGAAAAAGCGGTGCGCCACTCCAAGGAGTTGATCGTCGGGATTATGATCCTTTTTGTTGTTCTTATCATAGCGCTGCTTGTGGCGAATATGCTGATCAACAACTACTTCGTCATCCGTCCGGTGAAAAAACTTGAAGCGATGGCGGAGGACCTTTCCAGCGGCGACGGGGATTTGACCAAGCGGCTGCACTTTAAATCAAAAGATGAGATCGGTCGGGTCAGTGAATCGATCAATACGTTTATCGAAAAGATCCAGCTGCTTATCAGTGAAGCAAAGGTTTCCTCTTCGGAAAACGCATCCATCTCCAGCGAACTCTCCTCTACAACCGTCAGTATCGGCAGAGATACCCAGAATCAAGCTAAAATCGTTTCTGAAACCACCAGTGAAGGGGAGCGGCTCAAGTCGGAGTCTGAACGCTCCGTAGAGGAAGCCAAGCGCAGTGTCGAAGATACCGTCAATGCCAATAACACCCTAGAAGACGCAAAAACCCAGATCACGTCGCTTTCCACGTCGGTGCAAGACAGCGCACACGTGGAAACGGAGTTGGCGGACAAGCTAAACCAGCTCAGCCACGACGTAGAACAGGTCAAGGATGTTCTTACCATCATCGGTGATATCGCCGATCAGACCAATCTGCTCGCACTCAACGCCGCCATCGAAGCGGCCCGTGCGGGAGAACACGGCAGAGGCTTTGCCGTCGTTGCCGACGAGGTACGAAAACTTGCGGAGCGAACGCAAAAGTCCTTGACCGAGATTAACGCAACGATCAACGTGGTCGTACAATCGGTTATCGACGCCAGCGGCCAGATGAACCAAAACTCCGAATCCATCCAAAAGCTCAGCGACGTGGCACTGGAGGTAGAAAGCAAGATCGAAGACACCTCTTTGGTGATGCAAAAGGCGACGGACTTGGCAAACAACAGCGTCAAAGAGTATCTGGAAAACGCCAAAAAAGTGGATATGATCGTTCACAAAATAGAAGAGATCAACAAGCACTCCAAATCCAGTCAAAAGCGTGTGGAAGAGATCTCCGAAGCCAGCCGGCACCTGGACAAACATACCGAAGATCTGGATACGCAGCTTAACCAATTTAGAACCTAAAACAGGGAGCCCGGGCATCTGTCTCGGGCTTTAATGCAACTTTTGATATAATAAAAGCAAAAAGTAATCATAAGGACTTATATGCTTTTATTTACCCCCGGTCCCACTCCGGTTTTGGAAGATGTCCGCTTGGCGATGGCGGAACCCACCCTTCACCACAGAACCCCGGAATTTGAAGCAATTTTCAAACAAACACGCGAGAGACTTTTCAAACTGTTTAATATGGAGGAAGTCCTCATGCTTGCCAGCAGCGGTACGGGTGCCATGGAAGCGGCCGTGATCAATCTGTGCAGACAAAAAGCGCTGGTTATCAACGCCGGCAAGTTCGGCGCGCGTTTCGGTCAAATCGCCAAAGCCCACGGCAAAGAGTTGGTGGAACTTGGCTATGAGTGGAACACCCCCGCGGACGTAGAACAGGTCAAAGCGGTACTGGAAGAACACGGCGATATCGACGCGATCTTTATGCAGGTGTGCGAAAGCGCGGGCGGACTGCGCCACCCCGTAGAGGAGATAGCCGCACTGGCCAAAGCCCACAACCGTGAAATCTCCATGGTTGCTGACGGTATCACCGCCGTGGGAGTGGAAAAGATCGATACAAAAGATATAGACTGTCTGATTACGGGAAGCCAAAAAGCGCTCATGCTGCCCCCCGGGCTTGCGATGATGGGGCTAAGCAGCGCAGCCGTAGAAAAGATCGGCGAGGGTGCGGGATACTATTTCAACCTCGCTTCAGAGATTAAAAAGCAGCAAAAAAACACCACCGCGTATACGGCGGCGACGACGCTTATTATCGGTTTGAACAAGATGCTGGAAAAGGTCGAAGCGATGGGGTATGACAAGCTGTATGAGGAAACGGCGCTACGCGGGCGCGCCGTCGGGGAGGCGCTAAAGGCGATAGGATTAAAAATCTATCCGCAAAACCCCGCACCGGCGATGACGACGATCATCACCGACCACGCCGAAGCGGTACGGAAACTGCTCAAGACAAAATACGGCGTAAATATCGCCGGCGGGCAGGATCACCTCAAAGGCAAAATTTTTCGTATCAATCAGATGGGGCTGATTGCGCAAAACGAGTTGGCGTGGGTCGTCGACAGTATCGAAAAAGCGCTGGACGAGCTGGGGGTACGCAGCTACGACGGCAGTGCCAACGCCGCTTTTAACACAACCTTTTTTCAGTTAGGACGCGCATGATATTTGAACATGAAATTCCAAGCAAAAGCCGGCTTTATTTCGGCGAAAGCGCCAAGCAAAAACGCGCCATGGAAAACAGATGCAGCGAAATGCTCTATGAGGAGGGCTTTGAAGAGATCGCCACGCCGCTGTTTTCCTACCACCAGCATCAAAGTTTCGGCGACGAACGCCAACTGATTCGGCTCAACGACGAGAGCAACCACGAAGTGACGCTGCGCGCGGATAGCACCATCGATACGGTGCGTATCGTGACCAAGCGTCTGGGGCGTACCACCGATCATAAAAAGTGGTTCTATATCCAGCCGGTGGTGAGTTATCCTACGCAGGAGATACACCAGGTGGGGGCGGAGTACCTCGACGGCAGGTTGCACGACGTGCTGGGGCTCAATATAAAGCTTTTGGCGGAGTTTGATCTGCAACCTTTGATCCAAGTTTCAAACATCCGGATTCCAAAGCTGCTCAACACCCGTTACGGTATCAGTCTGGAAACACTCAAAACCATGGATGTGGAGAGCCTGTTTGAAACCAACTATCCCTGGTTGCGGCCCCTTTTGGAGCTTGAAAACCTGCAGGATGCGCCAAAGGTGATAGAGCAGTTGCCGCAGGATTTGGCGACGGAGTTGGAGAAGTTGTGCCAAAGTGCGTCAAAGATAGCCTTTGACAAGATGGTTTTGGCACCGCTGTATTACGCAAAGATGCAGTATTACGAAGGGTTGACCTACCGCATCTTTGAAAACAATACCATTTTAGCCCGGGGCGGAGAGTACCGCGATGGCAATATAGAAGCGGCGGGGTTTGCGATCAATACCGACGCCGTTTTACAAATGAAACAAAATGAAAAATAAAGAAGGATTTTACGTGTTAGCTGACCAGATAGTGGGATTGCAATGGGGAGATGAAGGTAAGGGCAAGATCGTCGATCTGATGGCCAAGGATTATGATATGGTGTGCCGTTTTGCGGGCGGACACAATGCGGGTCATACGGTGGTCGTCGAGGGGGTGAAGTACGCTTTGCACCTGATCCCTTCGGGGGTACTCAACCCCAACGCGATCAACGTGATCGGAAACGGGGTGGTTTTAAGCCCCGACAACTTGATCGACAAGGAGATGAGCCAGTTTGAAAATATCGAAAAACGGCTTTTTATCAGTGACAAAGCGCACCTCGTACTGGATTACCACGCCCTGATCGATCAGGCCAAGGAGAAGCTCAAAGGCAAAAACGCCATCGGTACCACCGGCAAAGGGATCGGACCGGCCTATGCGGACAAGATCAGCAGAGTGGGCCACAGAGTCGGCGAACTGCTCGATCCGGGGAAGCTTGCGGGCAAGATCATGGAGTATTTTGAACAAAACCGTGCGATCTTTGACGTATACGGGATCGATACCCCCGATCGTGAAGCGTTGACAAAGCAGCTTCAGGGCTATAAGGCAAAGCTGGAGGGTATGATTACCAACACCACGAACCTCGTCCAGGACGCGTTGGGGGAGAACAAGCGGGTTTTGCTCGAAGGCGCGCAGGGGACGATGCTCGATATCGACCACGGTACCTATCCCTACGTCACCAGCTCCACCACGATCAGTGCCGGAGCGTGCTCGGGACTGGGGATCAATCCCAAGCAGATCGGCAAAGTGACGGGGATCGCAAAAGCGTACTGTACCCGTGTGGGCAATGGTCCCTTCCCCAGCGAGGATTTCGGGAAAGAGGGGGACCGGCTCAGGGAAAAGGGGCATGAGTTTGGAACAACGACGGGCAGACCCAGACGGTGCGGCTGGTTTGACGCCGTCGCGGCCAAAGAAGCGGTACGGGTCAACGGCTGCGACCAGCTTGCGCTTATGAAGCTTGACGTCCTTGACGGTTTTGAACAGGTCAAAGTGTGCGTAGCGTACGAAGTGGACGGCAAACGCGTGGATTATATCCCCTACGACCTGGAAGATGCCAAGCCCGTTTACGAGAGTTTCGCGGGATGGGAAAAGGTCGAAGGGATCAGCGAGTATGAGCAGCTGCCCCAAAACGCAAAGAACTATATCTCGGAGCTGGAAAAGCTTGTGGGGACCAAAGTGGGGATCATCTCTACAAGCCCCGATAGGAAAGATACGATCGTTTTATAAGGAGCGGGAATGAAATGGATTGAAACGCTGGTAAAGATCCGCAAAGAGAGCGTAGATTCTTTAGAGCGGGAAGTGGCGCTGCATAACGCGCGGCTTTCCCGGGCGCAATCCGTTTTATCCACTCTTCGGGAGGATTACCGCCATATTCAGATCCCCCAAAGCAGCAACGGAGCGATGCTCGGTCAGGTTTCTTTGCAGCGCAAATTCGCGCAAAACGCGATCAAAGAGCAGGAACAAAAACTTTTTGCCCTGCAGCAAAAGCTTGCCCATGCGAAGGAGGCGCTGCAAGAAGCCAACAAGGAGTTGGAACAGGCGAAATTTATCGAAGCGGATCACGTCAAGAAGGAGCTGCAGCAGCAAAAGCGCCGGGAGCAGCGCTTTTTGGACGAGATCTCTTCACAGCGATTTTATATCAATCAAAGGGAAGACGGGTGAGAAAGATCTATTTTTTAGCGGCGGTTCCCGCCCTGGTGTTCGGGCAGGTTGATTGCAACAAAGTATTTGAACAAAGAAAGGCGGAGTTGCAGTATGAGCTTGAACGCATCGACGAACAGAAACAATCCCTTGAAGCACTCCGCAGCGCGACCCAGTCGATCCTGGATAAGAAGGAGCAAAAGCTCAAGCAGCAGCAAGCCGATCTCAATGCGACGAAATCGCAGATTGAAAAGGAGAAAAAGCAGATCGAGGAGCTTGTGAAAAAAAACGAGCAACTCCTTGAGAGTATTGAAAAGGCGAAGATGGACAAGGTGTCGCAAACCTACGCCAAAATGAAAGCCAAATCCGCCGCGGAGATTTTGAACAATATGGATACGGAGGAGGTGGTGGCGATCCTGAAAACCCTCAAACCCAAAACGGTGGGAAAAATCTTTTCGAAGATGGAACCGCAAAAGGCCAGCGAAGTCACCAAAGCGCTGAGCGAATAGGGTTTTTACGGAGACGAAACATCTTAGAGGTGCCCTTATTTAGTATTAATTAATAGTTAGATACAATACAGAAAAATATATTTAAAGGTTGTGTATGAGACTTCATATGCCACATGCACCGTATGTTGCAAATAAGATTTCAATAGATTTAGCAAACACTCCCTACGTGGCGCTGACCAAGGGACGGGATCCGGTTCGTGAAATTGCGCAGGGATTGATAGAGGAAAATATCAAAAAGGAGCGTGCTTTAGAGGAGCGTGTGGAAGAGTTACTCGAAGAAAATATCGACGAGATCGAGTTTGTCAACGCGGATGAGCGGCAACTGTTTTGGATGATAAAGAAAAAGATGGCCGACGAGTTTGGCGTAATTTTAAATTATGAAGATCGTTACAACGATTTGGCGCACACCATTTTAGACAGTATCTACGACCAATACCTTATCGAGTTCGATACCAACGAAAACAAGGTGAAAAACGTCATCTACAGATCCATCGAAGGGTATATCAAAAGTTTTGAACAGATCGAGGATACGGTTTTGGAGAAGATGAGCCACTATAAGCGTGAACTTATCCCCGGGACCGAAGAGTATAACCTGATCTTTGAAAAACTCTATGAAGAGGAGTTGACAAGACGCGGCTTCTTGTCATAAAGCGTGTATGCAGTAAAAGGAGAAAAGTCAGTGAAAAAAGTACACCTTTATTTTGAAAACGGAACATATCTTACCGCCAACGCCTTTGGCAGCAGCGGAACGAGCGTCGGGGAGGTGGTGTTTAATACTTCCATGACAGGTTATCAGGAGATCGCGACCGATCCCAGCTACGCGGGGCAGTTTGTCACCTTTACCATGCCCGAGATCGGCAACGTGGGAGCAAACCCCCAGGATAACGAAAGCCCTTCGGCACACTGCAAGGGCGTGATCGTACGCGCCTATCAGGACCGTCCCTCAAACTTCCGCTCCCAGGAGAGTTTTGACGAACTGCTTAAGCGCCACGGCGTGATCGGAATCAAAGATATCGATACGAGGTTCATTACCAAAATGCTTCGCAGGGAGGGGGCTATGATGATGGTCGCTTCTACCGAAATCAGCGATAAGGAGGAGTTGCGAAAGATTCTTCAAAGCAGCCCCAGAATCGAAGAGATCGATTATATCAAAGATCTCAGTACCAAAACGGTCTATACCCACGCCCACGGGACCTATGATGCGAAAGTATTTGAGTACAAGCAGCCAAAGGAGGATCGGAAAAAGATCGTCGCGATCGATTTCGGCGTCAAGCGAAACATCCTTAACGAGTTGACCGAAGCGGGCTTTGAAGTGGAAGTCGTGCCCTTTGATACCCAAGCGCAATCGCTGATCAAACGCTTTGAGAACAGTGAGATCGAGGGGGTGTTTTTAAGTAACGGCCCCGGTGATCCCCTGATTTTGAAAGATGTGCACGCTTTGATCAAGGAGCTCATCGCCGCTAAAATCCCGATGTTTGGTATCTGCCTGGGACATCAGCTGCTTAGCATCTCCCACGGACGTGATACCTACAAACTCAAATTCGGTCACCACGGCGGGAACCATCCGGTCAAAAACCAGGAAACCGGACGGGTAGAGATCACGGCTCAGAATCACAACTACAACGTTCCCGAGTCGATCACCGAGATAGCGACGGTGACGCATAAAAACCTCTTTGACGGCACCATCGAAGGGGTGCGCTACAACGACGCGCCCATCATGTCGGTACAGCACCACCCCGAAAGCTCCCCGGGACCTTTGGAAAGCAAATATATCTTCCGCGCTTTCGCAAAGATGATCGACGCACGGAAGTGATGCAAAACCTCCACAATCCGAGCCACCCCTGCTTACGGGATATGGTGGCGCGGCTGCGCGATATGGAGCAAAACGCTTCTCAATTTAGCGCCACTGTCGCGGCGATCGCTCTTTATCTTTTCTATGAAGCCAACGACTCAACGGCACTTACGGCCAAGACCGTGCGCACGTGGCAGGGGGATGCCGGGTTTGATTATCTTCCCCAGGAGGAGATTGCCTTTATCCCGATTCTGCGCGCTGCGATGCCGATGCTTTCGCGCCTGAACGAGTTTTACCCCGAAGCGGTGACGGGGTTTTTGGCCATGAAGCGCGATGAAACCTCTTTGCAGCCGCAGCTGCTTTATGACCGCGTGCCCGATCTGGAGGGAAAGAGGGCGTATATTCTTGATCCTATGGTGGCAACGGGAGGTTCGCTGGATGATGCGATCGGGTTTGTCAAAACAAAAAACCCAAAAAAGATCATATGCCTCAATATCATCGCATACGATAAAAACTACGCAAAATTGTCGCAAAAACACCCCGAGGTAGAGTTCTTCGCGGCGCAGCTTGACGAAAAGTTGAACGAAAACGGATTTATCCTGCCCGGCATAGGGGATGCGGGGGATCGGGCGTATAACACGCCCTGGTAAAAGCCGCGCTTTAGGCGGCTTTAGAGGGATTACCTTTTAAGCTGGTTGACCGTTTTGAGCATTTCGTCGCTGGTGGTGATCGCTTTGGAGTTGGCTTCGTACGCACGCTGCCCCGTGATCAGGTCGGTCATCTCATCCACAAGCTGTACGTTACTCATCTCCACAAACCCCTGTTTGGTCTGTCCCAAGCCGCCTTCGCCGGGAAGTGCGACGATAGCGTCGCCTGAAGAGGTGGTGTTCATATAAAGGTTGTCGCCCATGGAGTGCAAGCCGGCGGGATTGATGAAGTTTGCCAGCTGGATCTGACCGATCTCGTTAGCCTGCGTTTGCCCCGCCTGCAGCACCGTTACCGTACCGTCGGAACCGATGGAGATGTTGGTGGTATCTTCGGGGATAACGGTTTCGGGGATAAGCGGGTAGCCGTCGCTGTTGACGACCGTCCCGTCCTGATCGATTTTGAAACTGCCGTTACGGGTATAGGCGGTGTTGCCGTTTGGCAGTTGGATTTGAAAAAAACCGTTGCCCGCGATCGCCATATCGAGATTATTGCCCGTTTCTTTGAAGTTCCCCTGGCTAAACATCTTCGCCACGGCCGTGGGGCGAACACCGAGACCCACCTGGATACCCGTGGGCGACTGGGTCGTGTTGCTCGTCGCCGTTCCGGCGTATTCCATGGTTTGATACATCAAGTCCGCAAACTCCGCACGCTGCTTTTTATAGCCGATGGTGTTGACGTTTGCGATATTGTTTGTGGTCGTATCGATCTGTGTTTGCTGGGCGATCATCCCCGTTGCTGCGGAATATAGAGATCTAATCATTCATTAAGCCTTTATGGTCGCTAATTTTGTAATAGCTTCTTTATTGATTTCATTCATGTGCGTATCCATCACCTTTTGATACATCGATACCAGGCGGCTGGTTTCGATCAAACCCGTCATCTCCCGAACGGCGTTGACGTTGCTTTTTTCGATCATACCCTGCATCACGGCACCGGAGTTTTGGTTGAGCTGCATCTTGTCTTCGTCAAATTTATAGAGGTTGTTTCCCTCTCTTTCAAGCAGCTTTTGCGTCTCGTACGATACGACCATCAAACTGCCGACCTGTTCATTTTCCGCGGTGACGTCATCGACGTCGCGGGTATAGATGACGCCGTCTTTATCCACGCTCATATGCTGGTCGTTTTGAAAGCTGATAAGCTGCTGGTTTTGAAAGTAGTTGGCGGGCAGTACCGGGTGTCCGGACTTGTTTACAAGCGTTCCGTCATCGCGCAGGGTAAAAGAGCCGTCGCGGGTCAGGCGGATACCGTTTGGCGTTTGGACCGCAAAGTACAGATCCTCTCTCCCCAGGGCAAAATCCAGGGGGTTGTCGGTATTTTTCATAGCACCCAGCCCCTCGGTACGGTAACTCTCTACGACGTGGGGTACCCGATCGACGGTACGGTTGTAAAATTTGGCCGCATCCTTGGTATGGTTTTCCAAAGGGAGTTCGTCTCTTTTTTCCTTATAGATACGCAAAAAATCACCGATGACCACATCCTCCTTTTTGTAGCCGTTGGTGTTGACGTTGGCAAGGTTGTTGGAGATGGTGTCAAGCCGATTAAACTGTGCGACCATTCCCCCGGTATTTTGATAATACGCGCTTTGCATAGTGCCTCTTTCAATCCATTGAATTTTGACATGCCAAGCTTTTAAGCTGTCAATCTATTCCCGGTAAAGCAAGAGGCGTTCCAAAATTATTCGATGATGACGTCAAATCCGTCGGGGATTAAACAGCGGACAGGAGCGGGAGGAGCGTCGTATCTGGTTTGAAAAAAGGTGATCTCCGAGCGGTTGTGCAGCGCATCGGTAAAGCTGAGGGTTTTGATCTTTCCCTGCTGCAGCGTAAAGGTGTAGGTATTTCCCGCAAATTCGGTCTCATAGCGTTGCCGGCCCGTTTTGACGGCGTTTTGAAAAACCCGTTTGATATCGATGTGATCGCCGCTTTTATAAACGGTAGCCTGCTCTAAATCGTTTTCGATGATGACGATACTGTTTTTGCTGCTGCAGACGCTTTTGGGAGAGGGAAAGGTGTAGTCCCAGCGGGTTTTGTCCGGGGCGATAAAGGACATCTTCCCTTTGTAGGTCAGTGTTTGATTGTGCTCATTGGTGACCTTCTGTTCAAAATCAGCCGTAATGGCAGGGGGAAGCTGCAGGGCAAAGAGTTGGAGTGTCAGGAGCGTTAGCAGGGGCAGAATGCGCATCTGTATCCTTTTTGTGGTGTTTAAACCTACATTATACAAAAAAAAGATATAATGAATATTTTAAAATTCATGTAAAATTTACGTTGAAAAAGGTTGCCCACACAATGATACAGTCACTTTTTGGAAAAATTTTCGGAACGCGAAACGATAGAGTAGTCAAGAAATATTTTAAACGGATCAGATCGATCAATGCCTTGGAAGAGCAGTACGAAGCGATGAGTGACGAGGAGTTGAAAGGTGCGTTCACGGCTCTCAAAGAGGCGGTGCAAAGTGAAAAGAAGACCCTTGATGAAGTCTTGGACGACTCCTTCGCCATCACCCGGGAAGTCAGTAAACGGGTACTGAAGATGCGCCACTTTGACGTGCAGCTTATCGGGGGTATGGTACTGCATGAAAATATGATCGCGGAGATGAAAACCGGGGAAGGGAAAACCCTCGTGGCAACCCTGCCGGTCGTTTTAAACGCGATGACCGGACGCGGCGTACACGTGGTGACGGTCAACGATTACCTTGCCAAGCGTGATGCGACGGATATGGGCGAACTGTATAAGTTTCTGGGTTACAGCGTGGGCTGCATCTCCGGCGATATCGACGATGAGGCGCAGAGAAAAGCGCAGTATGACTGCGATATCACCTACGGGACCAACAATGAGTTCGGGTTTGATTATTTAAGAGACAATATGAAATACGCCAAAGAGGAGATGGTGCAAAGGGAGTACTACTACGCCATCGTGGACGAGGTGGATTCTATCTTGATCGATGAAGCCAGAACGCCTTTGATCATCTCCGGTCCGGTCAATAGAAAGCTGGAGAATTATAAAACGGCCAACGAAGTGGCGCTCAAGCTGGAAAAGGGGGAGCAAAAACCCACAAAACCCGGCGAACCCGAAGAGTATACCGGGGATTTTATCGTTGACGAGAAAAACGGCGTGGTGCTGTTGACCGAAGAGGGAACGGTCAAAGCCCAGGAGCTTTTTGGGGTGGAAAACCTTTACGATTTGGAAAACGCCGCGCTGGCACACCACCTGGACCAAGCGTTGAAGGCAAACTTTCTTTTTACCAAAGATAAGGATTACGTGGTCAAAGACAGTGAAGTGGTGATCGTTGATGAGTTTACGGGGCGTTTGAGCGAAGGGCGTCGCTTCAGCGAAGGCTTGCACCAGGCGATTGAGGCCAAAGAGGGCGTGGAGATCAAGCAGGAATCCCAAACCCTGGCCGATATTACGTTCCAAAACTATTTCAGAATGTATGACAAGCTGGCGGGGATGACCGGGACGGCGCAGACCGAAGCCACGGAGTTTGCGCAGATTTACGAATTGGACGTGGTTTCCATCCCCACAAACGTTCCCATCGCCAGAGACGACAGAAACGACCTGATCTATAAGACGGAGGCGGAAAAGTTTGACGCTATCATCGAACGGGTCCAGAAACTGCACGAAAAGGGGCAGCCGATCCTTATCGGGACCGCTTCTATCGAAAAGAGTGAAACCATCCACGCCCTGCTCAAGCGCGCCAAGATCGCGCACAACGTGCTGAATGCGAAAAACCACGAAAAAGAGGCGCAGATCATTGAAAAAGCGGGGGATAAAGGTGCCATCACCGTCGCTACCAATATGGCCGGTCGCGGGGTCGATATCAAGATCAACGAGGAGGTCAAAGAGCTTGGCGGCTTGTGCATTATCGGTACGGAACGGCACGAAAGCCGCCGTATTGACAACCAGCTGCGCGGCCGTGCCGGGCGTCAGGGTGATCCGGGGGTCACGCAGTTTTACCTGAGTCTTGAAGACAATCTGCTGCGCATCTTCGGCAGCGACAAGATCAGGGTGATTATGGAGCGCCTGGGCGTAGAGAAGGGGGAACATATCGAATCGCGTATGGTCACCCGTGCGGTGGAAAATGCCCAGAAAAAAGTGGAAAATATGCACTTTGAAAGCCGGAAACATCTCCTTGAGTATGACGACGTGGCCAACGAGCAGCGAAAAACGATCTACAAATTTAGAAAAGGGTTGATCGAAAAGCAGTTTAATATCACCGATAAAATTTATGAAAACTTCGAGGAGTATATCGCTCATGTGCTGCAGGATTCCGGCATTATCGAAGGGGGCGCCAAGGAGGATTTCGATACCCAGAAGGTGCGCTTGAAGATCAAAGAGGATATGAACCTTGAGGTGAGTGATCTTAGCGGGATGGAGTATGAGGAGCTGATCTCGACGATAAAAGAAGCGATCAAGGAAAACTACGAAGCCAAGATGAGCCAGATCGATGAAGCCCAGCGCGAGGAGATCGAACGCACCATCTATCTGCAAACCCTGGATCGCGAGTGGAGAGAACACCTTTATCAGATGGATACGCTCAAAGAGGGGATCAGGCTTAGAGGCTATAACCAAAAAGACCCCCTCGTGGAGTACAAAAAAGAGAGTTTCAACCTCTTTTTGGAATTGGTGGAATCGATCAAATATGAAGCGGTGAAAACGCTGATGCTCGTTCAGTTTAAATTTGAGTATGAAGATCAGGAACAAGAGGCGCTTAATCACTTGAAACAGGAGATGGATGAGAGTCTGGAAAACCTGGAGATGGGTGATAGCATCAAAGAACCCACCGCTCCCATCAGCGGCGGGAAAAAACCCAGACGAAACGAACCGTGCCCCTGCGGCAGCGGCAAAAAGTATAAGCACTGCTGCGGCAAAAGCGGTCCCAAAAAAGGGATGTTAGCCTAGTCGATGCAAGAAACCGTCCACAGTAAAAGGTTCATCTCCAAGATAGTGCGCTACTATCTGAAGTATGATAAACAAAACCCCTTTATCTTTCTTTCCGCGGTTCTCGCTTTTTTGGGGATCTGCGTGGGGGTGATGGTGCTGATTATCTCCATGTCGATCATGCAGGGGATGCAAAAGCAGTTTGAAGAGAAGTTGACGGTGATGAACTACCCCTTGACCCTGATCCCCCGCTACGGTACCCGTTTTGACGACGATACGCTGCAAAAGCTGGAAAAACACTTTCCCGAAATGATCTTCAGCCCCTATAACAGTGCCCAGGTGATCGCCCGGGATAAAAGCGGCATCAGCGGCGGCTTGCTGTTTGGGGTGGATTTTGACAGGGAGGAGAAGGTCAACAGCGTCTTTGCCGACGCGCTGCCACGGCAAGAGGCGAAGACGAAATACAGAATTATCGTCGGCGCCAAACTTGCCGATGAACTGTTTTTGAGTACGGGACGGAAGCTGAATCTGCTTTTTTCCAAGCAGCGGGCGGTAGGTTTTACGACGCTTCCGGTGCAAAAGCGTTTTGTGATCGAGGGGGTGTTCCGCTCGGGACTCAACGCTTACGACAAGACCTACATGTATACGACTCTGGAGAGTTTGGAAACCCTGCTTGATCTGCCCGAAAACACGTACCAGGGGATCCACGTCCAGACAAAAAACGCTATGGAGATGGTCCAACCGCTGCAAAAGCTTTTGCCCAATTCCAGGGTTATAGGCTGGTGGGAGCAAAACGGCAACTTCTTTGCGGCGATGCAGATGGAGAAGCGCGCGCTGTTTATCGTATTGATGCTGATCATTCTCGTCGCCGCACTCAATATTATCAGTTCGCTTTTAATGACGGTGATGAGCCGCCGGGACGAGATCGCTTTGATGATGACGCTGGGGGCGACGAAAAGGGAGATTTATAAAATCTTTTTCAAACTGGGTTCTATCATCGGTGCGGGCGGTATGGTCTTTGGCGTACTGCTTGGGCTGCTGGGGCTTTGGGTTATCGATACCTTTGAAATCATCTCCGTCCCCAGCGACGTGTACGGTGTAAGCAAGTTGCCCATCGATCTTGATCCGCTCGATCTTGTGTTGATCATCGCGGGAACGGCGGCTATCGTGCTGCTTTCTTCGCTTTATCCTGCCAAGAAAGCAGCTTCAACCGATCCTTTGGAAGTTTTACGAAATGAGTAACAGTATGAGAAAATATATGAAAATGATAATGCGGGCCCTGTGTATATCGGGTGCTATTGTACTTCTTGGGGGCTGCAGTCAAAAAGAGGAGTTTCGCAACCTGCTCAACCGTGACAGCGTCTATACCAACTCCATCGTCTATACCAAGAAGATGCAGCTTAAAGATGAGCATAATCTGACCGTCGCCGTCGCGACGGCAACCTACCTCAACCCCCTCTATCCGGAGCGCTTCAACGACGGGGAGTACTTTTTTGTGGGATTGTTTATGCAGGAGGGGCCAAACCGACTGCAAGAGGGCGGGGTTGAACTGCTGCTTGGGAATAGGAGCGCTGTATCTATGGAGGAGGCTCAGGAGGAGCTTCTCAAGCGTCTGCCGCTGGTTAATGGATGGAGCAGTTATTACGTGATCGGGTTTGCGCCCGTGGAATCAAACACGGTAAAGCTTCGTTTCGGGAGTGAGTCGCTTGGGTATGAGAGTGTCGATATTCGTAAAAGCAGGCAGCGATAACCCGCTTTTACGAAGCAGAGACTACTTGTCTCTAATGGCGATGTGACAGGTGATACAGTCTTTTACGACGGTGCTGTACGCATTTGCCGCTTCCCCGTATCTTTCGGCTTTTACCGCTTTGGAAAGTTCGTGGATATGCTCATCCATGCTTTTTGTAATATTTTTAACCGCAGGGATACTCGTACCTTTTGGCAGTGCCGCTTGCATCTCTTCGTGTGTCAGGGCGTCCCGGCCTTTTACGAGGTTGTCGACACCTTTTTCAATCATCGCGGGTGCGTTGTATAAAAAGCCCTTTTGAATATTGTTCATTCCCTGCTCAAGCAGCCCCATGTTGGAATACA
Source organism: Epsilonproteobacteria bacterium tcs-49 (assembly GCA_002049495.1). Taxonomy (GTDB): domain Bacteria; phylum Campylobacterota; class Campylobacteria; order Campylobacterales; family Sulfurovaceae; genus TCS-49. The sequence continues at coordinate 28,963 of LLYS01000009.1, forward strand.
GTGTTGACGCGGAAGCGGAAGTAATCCCCAGTGCAAGACAGATTGAAGCAACGGTTGCTTTTTTCATATTTTTCTCCTGTGTTAATAAAATTCAATGCCTTGATTGTAGCATTATTTTTGAAAAATTCACTTAGAACGGTACCGGTCCGTGGCCGATTTATCGGTCAGTGTAGCGATAAGTTGCTTTACGTCGATCTCATTATTTAAAATCTTTGAATAGATGATATAGTTGGCCAAAACCTTTTTGCCGTAGCGGCGCGATTCGGTGTAGGGGATCATCTCCATACTCAGCCAGGGTTCATACTTGCGCTTTTCAAACATGTTTTGCTCCAGGACCCTGCGTTTGGTAAAGCCGATACCGCCGTTGTAGCCGTAGGCGATCAGCAGCGGGTGGTAGAGTGATTTTTCCAAAAAACGCAGCTGGTGCAATCCGTAGCGGATACTTTTTTGCGGATCAAACATCTGCGTCAACTCCACCTTTTCCTTTTTCTCCTTGGCGATCGCTTTGATCAAAAAGGGCATGATCTGGGTTTGCCCCAGGGCAAAGGAGGTGGAGATGGAAGCGGGGATAAAGCGGCTTTCCTGACGGGTTATGGCATACAGCAGCGCCAGCTTGTTGCTGCCGTAAGTGCGGCGCAGCTGCTTTAAAAAGGGGGTGGGGAAGAAGTGTTTTTTATACCCGTGGTAACGCTCCAGGATAAACGCCTGTATCCCGATCGTAGCGTCGCTTTGAAAAGTTTTTGCGTAGCTTTGCAGCTGCTCTTTGGGCATCGTTTCGATCTTTTTGAGGGTTTCGTTCCAGGCAAAAGGGTCGGTGTAGTTAAAATCCACCTCCGCTTCGGGATTGGAGGGCAGGTGGGTATAGTTGCGCAGCTTTTTACCCAGCAGATTGTGGGCATAGATAGTGTAGATATTTACATCACTGCTTTGCGTAAGCCGGTTTAGATAGGTTTTGTCCTCGGTGGCCAGATACCCCCAAAAAAGTGCTTTGTCCTTGTCGAATCGGTAGTAGTACTTCTCCTGCGCGCGGTCGAAAAAGTTTGCGGCGACCAGCGGTTTTTGCCGCTTGAGTGCATTGATCCCCAGATAAAACTGCGCTTTTGCGTCCAGGGCGGAGCTGTCAAAGGAAAAGGCCAGTGCTTTTTGCAATCGGTTGAGCCGGGGATCGAAAACGATCTTGATCACCGAGTCGGAAAAGCACTTGTCCCGTGCCAGGGCGGCGATATCTTCAGGGGAGACGCTTCGGTTGAAATGCCGTTGGCGGAAGCGGTTGCCCGATTCATTGAAGATGGGGTAGAAAAACTCCTTTTCGCGCAGCAGGTTGGCAAAAAGATCTCCGATGAGCAGAAACTGGGTGATATTTCGTATATTTTCCGATTCGCTTTTGTTATAAAGTTGCAGCAAGGCGGTGCGATCGGCCCGTGCGGCTTTATAGACGCTAAAGCCTTCGTTGATACACTCCTGGGAGTTTTTACTCAATTGCGCGATCTCCATCTTTTGGCAGCGGGACCGCTTTTTGAGTTCGGGGTCGCCACCTTTTGCAGGTACGCTTTTTTCAGTTTGGCGCGCTGCTTGTTCTGGGCTTGGGCATAAGCCTTTTTCGCTTCTTCCTGACTGATGTCTTGCTGCAGATAAAGCCAGATATAGAAATCTTTTGCCAGGGAACCCGGCATCGATTCGAGCTGCTGGAGTGAAAGGTTCGCCCACAATAGCAAAGGCAGAACCAAAGCGGCGAAAAATTTCATCTTAGCTACATTCCCCGGGAGAGGTTAAAAAGCAGTTTCTCCGCGAAGATCAGAGCAAGAATCACGATAATGGGAGCCAGATCGATTCCGCCTACGTTGGTGGGAATATAGCGGCGGACAAAGGCAAAAACCGGTTCGGTCAAACGGTGCAGCACCTGTACGATCGGGTTGTAGGGGTCGGGGTTGACCCAGGTAATCAGTGCGGCGATGATCACCACCCAGGAATAGAGGTTGAGTACTAAAATGATCGTATCGATTAACGCTAAAAGCATAAAACTTCCTTTTCTATCTTTTGGTATAATTATAGCAAAACTGACCTTGTTCACCATATGAACAAACCCCGTATGGCGACTAAGATCAGTGAAAAACAACAGGAGTAACAATTTGGCAACATATTCAATGAGTGATTTAAAAAAAGGCTTGCGGATCGAACTTGACGGCGTTCCCTTCAGAATCAGCGAGTACCAGCACGTAAAACCGGGAAAAGGTGCGGCGTTTGTACGTACGAAGATGAAATCTTTGCTTGACGGCAGGGTGCTTGATAAAACGTTTCACAAAGGTGACAAAGCCGACATCCCCCAGTTGGAACAAAGAACGATGCAGTATCTTTACGACGACGGTGAGATGATGCAGTTTATGGATAACGAAACCTACGATCAGATCGGTTTGACCTATGATCAGGTGGGGGACCAGAAGCAGTATATGAAAGACGGTTCCATGGTGGAGGTACTTTTCCACAACGATAAACCCATCACCGTCGAGATCGCTCCGGTGGTCGAACTTGAGATCGTGGAAACGCCGCCCAATTTCAAAGGCGATTCGCAGGGGGGCAAAAAGCCCGCGACACTGGAAACGGGAGCGGTGGTACAGATCCCGTTTCACCTGCTAGAAGGCGATAAGATCAAAGTGGATACCGTCGAGGGGAAATACCTGGAAAAAGTAAAGTAAATTTGCAAACAGAACTTGATCTGTTATAATTGAGTGCATGAGTGCACATGAGTGCAAGTGCAAACGAAGCGAAGAGTGAGCTTTGCTTACTCGAAGCGGAGCTGAGCCAAAGGCGAAGCTTCAGAGAGAGGAATTTTTGCGGACTTTGTTCGTAAAAAAAAGACTTGATAAAAAGGAGAGTAAGATGGCACAGAAAGTTGTAGTACCTTTAGCCCACGGTTTCGAAGAGACCGAAGCGGTAGCGATGATCGACGTGATGCGCAGAGCCGGGCTCGAAGTGATCACCGCCGGCGTAAATGATACCCTGCTCAAAGGCGCCAACGGTATCAGTATCCAAAGCGATACCAAGATCGATACGATCCTTGCCGATGATTTTGATATGGTCGTGCTTCCCGGAGGCTGGGGCGGTACGGAGATTTTAGCCGAAGATGAGCGGGTGCAGAATCTGATAAAAGCGATGCATACCAGGCAAAAGCTCATCGGTGCCATCTGCGCCGCTCCCTATGCCCTGCATAAAGCCGGAGTGCTAGAGGGCAAGCGCTACACCTGCTATCCCGGTGCGGAGGAGAAGATCGGAAAGAAAAACTTTACCGATGAACACAAGGTGGTCGTCAGCGAAAACGTGATGACTTCCAGAGGCCCCGGAACGGCGATCTGCTTCGGTTTGGAGATCGCGAAGAAACTGGCGGGGGTAGAAACCTATACGCAGCTCAAGGAGGGCTTGCTGGCTACATACTGCTAACTCAGTGTGCCGAGGGTTTGGGTTTGGAGATCAGATACCCCTGGGTGTAATCGATCCCCATCTCCTTGACCCTTTGCTGTACCTCTTCACTATCTACAAACTCCGCGATCGTTTTGATGCCCAGCCTCTTGGCGAAGGTAGCGATCGCTTCGACGATGGTTTCGGAGTTTTTATCGATGAGGATATTTTGTATCAGCGAACCGTCGATCTTGAGATAATCCACATTAAGCTGCGATACGTGCTGGAAGTTTGAAAAGCCGGCCCCGAAATCATCGATGGCGATCTTGGCTCCGTGGGATTTGACGTTGCATATGAATTCCGAGACCATCTTGTAATCCTCGATATTTTCCGTTTCCACGATTTCAAACACCACCTTGGGACCGATGTCGTAACTTTGTAGCTTCTCCATGATCATGGTATTGATGGAGAAATCCGCCAGGTCGCTTTCTGAAAGGTTGATGCTGAATTCGCAGGATCTGTTTTCAAAATGGGCAAACGCTTTATCGATCATCGTTTCGGTCAGCTGCAGATACTGGTGGGATTTTTTCGCCACGTCCAGGAAGAAAAAGGGCGCTACGGCGTTGCCCTGTTCATCGATGAGGCGCACGAGGCATTCATATTTGTCTACCGTTTCGGTGGCGTTGTTGAAAATGGGTTGGAAATAGGGAACGATGCGATCTTCCTTAAAAGCCTGTTTTAAACGGTTGGCCCATTGGATGTTGGAGGCGAATTCGCTTTCGGTTTCCTGGGAGTCGCGGTAAGTGGTAAAGCTGAGCTTTTTCTTCTTCGCTGTTTTTAGCGCGATATCGGCCTTGACGACGATGGTGCTGCTTTCCAGGTTGATCGCCGCCCCCGCCGTAGCGGTGAGGTTGATCTTTCTGGTTTGGGAAGTGTCGTAAAAGTCGATCCCTTTCATGGTAGCGATCAGGTTGGTCGCAAAGGTGATCACCGCTTCACGGGGGAAGTGTTCGGTAGTATAAAGCGCGTATTCGTCCCCCGAGAGTTTGAAAACGTCGTAACTGCTTTGCTTGGTCTGGCTGAGGAGCTGCTTGCCGTATTCACGCAGCAGCTTGTCCCCGGTGGCGGTTCCGTAAAAGTCGTTTACCTCTTTAAAATCGTTGATATTGATAATGATCAAGGAAGCCAGGTGGTTTTCCAGCATCTTCTCCGTCAGGCTCAAACGGTTGGGCAACCCGGTAAGCTCATCGGTATGCAGCTGCTTATTCAGCCGCTCTTTGTAGCGCTCCAACGCGGTGATATCGGTAAGGTTTAAAACATACTCCCCCTTTTTGTCCCCGATGGTGTTTGCCGAAATATTGAAGATATAGCCCTGGGAGTGTTTCAGCATCAAAACTTTATAGATGCGATCGCCCTTAAGGATCTTTTCCACCCAGTTGGTGTCGCGCTGGGGGTAGATAAAGTCCTCTTGCTCCACCGACTCGAAAAAGTCGCATATACAATCATGTTTTTTTTGGAACGCTTCGAGGTTTTCATACTGTTCGAAAAATTCAAAAAACGCTCCGTTGGCGTAGATAATGGAGGTGCCGCTGCTGACGATGACGATGGAGCTTTGGGAGTTGAGGATATCCTCGTTTTTCTGTTTCTGGGCGCGGAGCTGTTTTTCGCGGTTGAAAATCGCTTTGCTCATACCGTTGATATGCGCGCTTAAGAGTTTGATCTCCTTTGAACTGCGCAGCTGCAGGGGGCGGACGGTTTTGTTGCGTTTGATCGTTTGCAGGTGCTCAAACACACGGCGGAAAGGACGGTGGATATTGGTATGAACGATCAAAAACAAAATCCCGATGATCGCGGCGACCAGGAGGGCGATGGTGGCGAAGATGAGGTTTTTATTCTCTTCGATGATCGAGTGAAAGCCGGCGGTGTCTTTTACGATGATCAACTCCCACTCCCAGGGGATAAAACGTTTTTTCAGCACAAAGTAGTTATCGATGAGCATGACCTTGTCATCGACCGCGCGTGCATGCAGCTGCAAACGCCCATCCTTTTGCTCCCGGGCGTTTTCAAAAGCGGTCAGGGGGATCACGTCGTGGGTGGGCAGCAGGATATACACGTTGTAGGGGGTTTCTTTGAGCATTTCGCTGAGGGTGTTGATCGTCTCCTTCTGCGCCGCGGCCTGGGCGTTTTTAAAAAGCTCCCTGTTTTTTCCGAATTCGTAAAAAAGGGTTTTATAATCGGATTTGAGGATATAGTAGAGTTTATTGGAAAAGTTTTTAATCTCCTCTTTTTGCGAAGAAAAGATCTGCTTGTTCAGCGCTTTTTCGATGATATCGGTTCCCACGGCGACCCCGATGATCGAAACCACTAAAATAGGGATGATCAGCTTGGTTTGAATGGTGCGCCGCTCATTGAAATGTTTCCACGTCATCGTGCCAACTCCGGAATAGTGATATCTTCAAGCATCTTTGCGATGATTTCGTAGTTTTTCTTTTCCGCCTTGATGGCTCCGTGTTTGATGTTGCTGCCCCATTCTTGAACGACTCGGGCATCTTGTTCGTTATGCAGCGGATCGAGGGAAAGCAGCGCCCGGCGGATACTGTCGACCTTTCTGTCCGAAACGTTTGCCGAGGCGACCCATAAAAAACCGGGGAATTCGTGGGTTCTGCCCAGTTCCTGCAGACCCAGATGCTCATAACCGTAATATACCGATGTTTTTACCCCGCCGGTTTTGGCATCCCCCAGCACCACGTCCAGCACCGCCTGGGAGTGGGTGCCGCTGTAGCGGTAATGCATCTTTTCCAGCTTGCGGCCGTGCTTTTGCAAAATACTCGCGACGCTTAAAAAGCCGCAGGTGGAAAGGGGTTGGGTCAAAGCAACCGGTTCGAGGCTCTGTTTTTTAAAGATATCCTGGTAGCGTTTGAGGGTAAAGTAGCTGCAGGTGTAGCGGCTTTCTCCCCTGGCGTTGAGAAATTGAACGATCGGTTTGGTCCCTTCGGTGCGCATGAGCAGCTTGGCGTAGGGCAGGGGGCCGAGGTGGGCGATATCCACCTGTCCGTTTTCGATCCCCTCCAGCAGTTTGTCGTAGTTGGCAAAATAGACCATCTCAAACTCGATCCCCGTTTTTTCGTGCAGGTAGTGCAGGGCGTTTTCATACTGTCTGATGGTCAGTTCGGATTTGAGCATGGGCAAAGGGGCAAAACGGAGGGTTTGTGAAAAAAGCACCAAAGGGATAACCAGCAGCAGAAACAGTGATCTTTTCATGACGCCTCCTATAATGAAAATATGTCAATTTCCATTATAGCCCCATTTATTTGAAAATTACATTAATTCTACATTTTTGATCATTTCGATCACCACCGTGGCATAGCAGCCTTTGGGCAGGTTCAAGGAGAGTTCAAAATGTTCGCTCTCCTCTTTATAGGTATAATCCTCTATTTCGGGAAAGATCCATGCGTGGCGCCGGGCCCCGTTTGCGGGGACGGGGGTTTCAAAAAGCTTTTCAAACTCCCGTGCATCTTTGCAGGCCAAAGTGACTTTTTTGCCAAAAAGCGCTCCCGTCGGCGAGGTGTCGCGCTCCAAAAAGCGCTGCAGGGAATCAAGTTCGAAAACTTTGCCGTAGGGGTAGTGCATCATCACGTCCCCCTCCAAAAGGGTGAAAAACTGCGATTGTTGTTGATAGCTTTGCAGCTGCGCTCTGGAAAAGGGGGTGTGCCGCGTCAAATACTCCAGGGGCATCGCATGGAGCAGTTTTGAAAATTCGATCCGCTTGGCCAGCCAATCGTTAAAGAGTTTGCTTTGGTAGGCGTTGAGCAAAAAGGTACGTTCGCGTTTGTCGCGCAGGCGCAGCTTGCCGTCGATAAGCGCTTTTGCTTTATCGATATTTTGATCGCTAAAGCGCTGGTGGCCGAAGTAGTTGGGGCTGCCGTTTTCTTTGATCCATTTTACAACCTCTTTGATCTTTTTCGCTTCCAGGGGCGTCACCTTTTTAAAACGGATGAAAAAGCTGTTGCCCTTGAGGTGGCCGATTTTGAGCTTATTGTCGTGGCGCGTTTTTGACAGGATCTTGATATTGGGGTGGGCAAATCCTTCCAGCTGCTTTTCATACTTGGCAAAAAGAGAGATATACTGGTATGTCAGGGCGTGTTTATCCTTCAGTCCCGCATAACCCAGCTCCTTTTTGTTGATTTTGAGGTATTTGGCAAAGGCGTTGAGCATCTCCCAGGTGGTCATATTCTTTTTGCGCACATACAAAATCAGATGCTCCCCCTCGCCGCTGAAGGGGTAGAGATTGTGCTCCTTAACCACGAAGTCATCGGGGGATTGTTTGAAATAAAAGTTCATGGGCGCATGGCTGAGGGGGTAGATTCTTTGCAAAAGGGGGCCTTTAAAAATGGTGTGACCGGTAGTGAAGCCGGGGTTTTTCTTTCGTAATTGTACCAAAGATCGTCAAAGGCGTGCGGGTTTTTTGCGCCGTCTGTTCCAAAGCGGCTCTGTTTTTGGGATCAAAGGCGACAAGCATCTCATACTCCTCCCCGCTCAAACCGATGCGGGGGGGAATGAAACGGCTCCAGGAAAACCCTTTGGCGTTGGCTTGCAGCAGCTTGTCCAGATCGCTGTAGAGTCCGTCGCTGATATCCATGCCGCAGCGCAGATATTTTCGGGAGCGGAAGATAAACCCGCTGCGCAGCGTGGGTTTGATAAAGCGGCTGCTTGCCCGCAGCGATCCGCCCCGCAGCAGTTTCTTTAGCCCCTTGGCACTCTCTCCCAAACAGCCCGTAAAAGCCAGCATATCCCCCTCTTTAAGCCCGTAGCGCGTCAGGGGCGCATCGCTTTGGGAGATGATAGTGATACTGATATGGAGCTTATCGCCTTTGATCGTATCGCCGCCGATGATTTCGCAGCCGTACGCCGCCGCCGTTTCCTCAAAACCCCGGGCCAATTCGCGCATTTCGTGCATAGAGATATCTTTGGGCAGGGCAACGGCCAGCAGGGCGTACCTGGGGTGTGCGGCCATCGCGATAGCGTCGGAGAGGTTGACAAGCATCGCCTTTTGCGCGATCCGGTAGGGGGGCATCCAGGTGCGTTTAAAATGCGTCCCTTCGAAAAAAGCGTCCTTCGAGTAGAAGTGATCCCCTACGCCCGCGGCGTCATCTCCGATACGGTTGTTACGAAACTGTTGTATGAAAAATTTTTCTTTATCCATCTTGACCCACATCATCTTTTTTTAATTATCTTTACAGTAATATTAAATCCATTACATTTGTAAAGGTTCTTGTATGAAGTATGAACTTTCTATTTTTCGATTTAACTATAAAACCGATTATCTACCCTATTATAAAAGATATACCTTAAAACAAGAGGGGGGAACGTTGGCGCAGTTGATCCAAGCAGCCGACAGCGAGATCGTCCTCGGCGAGTATGCGGTGGTCAACGATAAGTATATGACCCTCGATACGCCCGTGGAGACGCTCTATGAACATTTCGGCCAGGAGCTTGAGATCGAGCCCGTCAGCCAGGTGCGCGTAATGCACGATCTGCGTATCAACGACGCGGACTTTTATGAAAAGATCGCCCCTTTCGAGCGTTTTATGGATGAGGCGCTGCATGAAAAGTACGAAGCCCATAAGCTTACCTATTACGCTTCTGTGAGTTTGAAATACAACCGCGACTTTCTCGGCGACGCACTGCTGGCGATCTCTAAAGAGCTGCTGCAGAAAAACCGCGCCCAGGAGCGGGAGATTTTGGAGATGATGTTTGACGAGTTTTACGGATTGCAGTACCATGTCAACTCCGAAAACCGCTTTTTGGAGTATGATTACGAACTGGAGGAAAATTACCGCTATCTCAAGGAGCGCGCCGTCGCCCTTGGTATCATCAAAGATAAAGCGGTTGATTTTAAAACCAAGCATACCCCAAGCAGTAGAGAGATCAAGTTCAAACGCGGCCTCTCCCAGCCCATGGCGATCGAAGCGTATAAATATGACAAAAACTTTACCTACAAGATTGCGGGGGAAGTGCTCCTTGAAGCGATGGATAACAACGTCGACGCGATCATCGTCGAGGATGCGGACAGCTTCAATCTGCTGCGCCACCACCAGAAAAAGATCGCCAAAGTGGTCGGCAGAGAGATCGATATCGAAGTGGTTGCAACCTGATGCTGCTGGGCGTCAATATCGATCATATCGCCGTGCTGCGCGAAGCGCGGCTGGTCAACGACCCCGACCCGCTGGATGCGCTGGGCATCGTCAAGCGCGCGGGGGCGGATCAGATCACGATCCACCTGCGTGAAGATCGCCGCCACATCAACGACACCGATACGCAAAATATCATCAACCTTTCCCATCTTCCGGTGAATCTGGAATGCTCCATCGACCCCGCCATCATCGAAATCGTCATCGCTAACAAACCCGCGCGCGCCACGATTGTGCCCGAAAAACGCGAAGAGGTGACCACAGAGGGCGGCCTGGATCTCAAAAAGCATTTTGATACGCTGCAAGAGACGGTTAAGCGGCTTCGTGATGCGGGGATCGAAGTTTCACTCTTTATCGATCCCACCACCGAAGCGGTGGAACTCTCCGAACGCCTGGGCGTGGAGTGGATCGAACTGCACACGGGACACTACTCCAATCTTTACCAGATGCTGCATTCCAATCTTTCCCGCACGCCCCACAGCGTTGCAAAGCTGGAAGTGTCCAAAGCGCAGCTGGAGTCGATGCTCTTTGCGGAGTCGGAGAAGCTGCAATACAGCGCGCAGTTTGCCAAAAGCCTGTCGCTCAAAGTCGCCGCGGGACACGGGTTGAATTATCAAAACGTCAAAAATATTTTGAAAATCAAGCAGATCGAGGAGCTCAATATCGGGCAAAGTATCATCGCAAGAAGCGTATTTACGGGGCTGGAAGAAGCCGTGCGGGAGATGAAAGAGTTGGTGCGATGAAAAAGCTGGCCATCAGCGTAGGGGATCTCAACGGCATCGGGATCGAGATCGCGCTGAAAGCGCACGAAGAGATAAAACAGTGGTGCGAACCCATCTACTGTATCAACGAAAAGCTGCTGGATCAGGCCGCTAAAAGGTTGGAGATACAAATCCCCGAGGATTTCCACTGCTACGGTACGAAGGGGAGCTTTTCCATTAAACCCGCCAAAATCTCCGCGAAATCGGGGAAATACTCCTACAAATCCTTCCTGGATGCGATCAACCTGGCTAAAGGTAAAAAGGTCGAGGGGATCGTCACGCTGCCCATTCACAAGCAGGCGTGGGCAAAGGCCGGGGTGAGTTACAAGGGCCACACCGACTTACTTCGTACCATCTTCAAAGAAAATGCGATCATGATGCTGGGGTGTGAAGAGCTGTTTGTAGCGCTGTATACGGAGCATATCCCCCTAAAGCAGGTACCAAAGGCGATCAAGATCGGCAAACTCGGTAGCTTTTTGAAAGATTTTTACAAAGAGGTACAGCCCGAAAAGGTGGCGGTGCTTGGTTTAAACCCCCACGCGGGAGACGGCGGCGTATTGGGCGAGGAGGAGAACAAGATCATCAAAGCGATCCAAAAGACCAATAAAAAGCTCGGATGCGATATCTTTGACGGACCCTTTATCCCGGACGTGGCTTTTACCCCTTCGGTCAGGGAGAAATACAGCTACTACGTAGCGATGTATCACGATCAGGGACTGGGACCTTTGAAAGCGCTCTATTTTGACGAAAGCATCAACGTTTCGCTGAATCTGCCCATCGTCCGCACCTCCGTAGACCACGGGACCGCTTTTGATATCGCTTATAAAGGCAAGGCGCGCGTGGAGAGTTACCGCAACGCGGTCAAAGAAGCGGTAAAACTATGCGATCTTTCGCTTGAAAAAGAGCATCGCGACCGCTAAAAAGATCAGACCCAACGCAAACATCGGTACCATCTGTGTCAGGGCAAACTCCAAAGAGATATCTTTTAAAAACACCCCTTTAATCAAAACCAGATGGTATTTCAGCGGTATAAGGTAGGAAAAGGGCTGCAGCCACTGGGGCATATTTTCCACCGGGGTGGCAAAGCCCGACAGTAAAAACGAGGGCAGCAAAAATACAAAAGAACCCAAAATCGCCTGCTGCTGCGTTGCGGAGATGGCGGAGATGGCGGAGATAAACAGGCCGATCCCCGAAATGGAGAAAAGAAATACGGCTACTCCCAGATACAGCAGCCACACCGAACCGTTGAGGGGTACGCCGAAAAACTCCAGCGCCACAAAAAGGATAACCGTCGATTCAAACAAGCTGATAAGCAGGGCGGGCAGCAGTTTGCCCAGTAGGATTTCAAAGGGGCGCAAAGGGGAGACGAGGATTTGATCAAAAGTACCCAGCTCCCTTTCTCTGGCGATGGAGAGGGAGGTCAGCAAGATCGCGACGACCATCGTAATGGAACCGAAAAGGTGCGGTACGATCCACCAGAAGTTATTGAGGTTGGGATTGTAAAAGTTGGTGGCAAATATCTCCACTGGAGTATGCGAACCGCTGTGGTTTTGGAAGTTCAAAAGAATTTGCGTGAGATAACCCTGAGCGATCTGGGCGGTGTTGGAGCGCCTGCCGTCTAAAACCACCTCCACCTTCGCGTCGCCGGCGTTGAGCTTTTTCTCAAACTCCGAGGGAATGATCATATACGCCAAAACCCGTTGGGTATCAAGCAGTTTTTTGGCTTCTTCGAGGCTGTGTACCGTTTGTAAAGAGCGGATATACGCCGATCCTTTAAAGCCGTGCAGCAGTTGCCGGCTTTTTTCTCCGCCGCTTCTGTCCAGAACCGCCAAGTCGATATTTTTCACTTCAAGCGTTGCGGCAAAGGAGAAAAGAACCACCTGTATCAGCGGGGGAATAATAACGACGACAAGGCTTTTTTTATCATTTTTTATAGCAAGAAACTCCTTTTTAATCAGTGAAAACAGCCGCCCGATCATTCCAACCCCTTTTTTGATTTTTTGAGAACGAGGATAAAAAAGAGAGATCCGATAAGCAGCATGCCCGCCATGTTGGTCCAAAAGATTTGGTAAATGTCTCCTGCGAGAAAAAGGGTTTGCAGCGATTCGACGAAGTAGCGCGCGGGAACGAGGTAGGTAAGCGTTTGCAGCCACGGGGGCATATTCTCGATTTCAAAAAGAAATCCCGAAAGTAAAAAAGCGGGCAGAAAGCCGGTGATGATCGCCGCCTGCGCGGCGACGAACTGGTTTTTCGCCAGGGTCGAGATCAAAAGACCGATACTCAAAGCGGGGAAGAGATAGAGTGCGCTTAACAGAAGAAGCATTGAAAAACTTCCCTCAAAGGGGATTTTATACCAAAAGTACGCCACGGCAAAACACAGCAGCATCGAACCCATCCCCAGGATAAAATAGGGGATCAACTTGCCGATAACGATCTCTACCATCGACGCGGGAGTAGCCATGAGCGCTTCCATGGTTCCGCGTTCCCACTCCCTGGCGATCACCAGCGCCGTCAGCAGCGTACCGATAAGCGTCATCACCACCGCGATGGATCCGGGCAGCAGAAAGTATCGGCTGGAAAGGGGAGGGTTGTAGCGATAGCGCGGGATACTTTGCAGTGCCCTTTGCGAATCGATGCCCAGAGAATGTGCCCATTGCGAAACGACGCCTCGGGCGTAGTTTTGTACCAAGCCTGCCGTATTGGGTTCGGTGCCGTCGGTAAGGATCTGTATCTTAAAGCGGCCGTTTTTGCCGAAATCCTCCCCCAAAGCGATGACCGCACGCAGGGATCCTCGCTGTATCTGCCCTATCAGCGCGCGCTTGTCCTTGGAGCGGGTGACGCTGAAAAAGGGGGAACCCTCAAAGGAGGAGAGCAGCATCTGTGAAGATTGGTTCTGTGCAGCAGAAACGATTCCCACGGGAAGCTTTTTCGCATCCAGCGAAACGGCGTAGCCCATGAGAAAAAGCAGCAGCAGCGGTAGAATAAAAGCGATCAAAATGGCGCTGGGGTCGCGGATGATCTGCAGCATCTCCTTGCGCAGCAGCGCTTTGAGCCGGTTAATGTTCATGGGAGTGTTCCCTGTCGTAATCTTTGATAAGATCGATAAACGCCTCCTCCATCGAAGTAGCGTTTTTTGCCTGTTTCTTCAACCTTTCGGGGCTGCCCGTAGCGATCGCTTTGCCTTTGTAGATGAGCATGATCTTATCGCAATATTCAGCCTCTTCCATAAAGTGGGTCGTAACCATAATCGAGATCCCCTTTTTGACCATGGCGTTGATATGGGTCCAAAACTCTTTGCGCGTCAGGGGGTCGACTCCGGAGGTGGGCTCATCCAAAAACAGTACCTTGGGTTCGTGCATCACCGAACACGCCAGCGCCAATCGCTGCTTCAACCCCAGCGGCAGGGTCTCCGCAGGCGAGTGGAGATATTCTTGCAACTCGAAGGTTTCTACCATCTGCTCGATACGTTGTTTACGCCGCTTGCCTTTTAGCCCGTATACACCGGAGAAAAACTCCAGATTGTCCCGGACGCTGAGGTTGCCGTAGAGGGAGAACTTTTGCGCCATATAGCCGATATTGCCGCGTACCTGTGCCCCCGAAGAGTAGAGGTCTTCGCCCAAAACACGCGCACTGCCCTTCGTCGGTACCAGCAGTCCGCACAGCATCTTGAAAGTGGTGGATTTTCCCGCGCCGTTGGGGCCTAAAAAGCCGAAGATTTCCCCCTGGGAGATATGAAAATCCACCTTGTCGGTAGCGGTAAAATCCCCGAAGCGCTTGGTCAGTCCCCGCGCGCTGATCACTTCCGTGTCGATGGGGCTTTGCGGGGTGATCAAATCGCTCAAGACGGAGCGGGGAGGGGGCTTTTTATCCAAAATATTCATAAACGCATCTTCAAACTCCGGTTTTGTGCCGTGGCAGGAGATGTTGCCGCCAAGTTCGGGCAGCAACTTTTTGGGGAGGGTTTTTCCCGGGCGCAGCAAAAGCCGCAACTGCTCCCCCCGAAGCGTCGCATCGAGCATAGCTTCCTGTGCAAGTACCTTTTCCAACGCATCGCGCCTGTTGTCAAAATCGCCGCTTAGGGTGTAAACGCGCTCCTCAAGGTTGGCTTTTGCTTTTTGGGGAGATCCCCGGTAGAGGGCTTTGCCCCCGCTGAGCAAAAGCACCTCCTGGCACCTATCCGCTTCCTCCAGGTAGGAGGTGCTCCATACAACGGCCACCTGCTCATCCACCAGCGCTTCGACCATTTTCCACAACTCTTTTCTGGAGATGGGATCGACTCCGACTCCCGGTTCGTCCAGTAGCAGCAATTTGGGTTTTTTGATCAGGGCGCAGGCCAAACCGAGCTTTTGTTTCATCCCCCCGGAAAGGGCTTTTGCCGTCCTGTCCTGAAAGGGGTCCAGGGAGGTAAAGTGCAGTAGGCGCTCTATGCGCTCCCCGGGGGTGTCGACGCTTTGCAAACGGGCATAAAGCGTCAAGTTTTCCAAAACGCTGAGATCTTCGTACAGACCGAACTTTTGGGGCATATAACCGATATTTTGCAACAGTTCACTGCTATTGTCGGGCATGGGGCGGCCAAGGACTTCCAATACTCCGCCGCTGGGGCGCAGCAACCCCGCCATCAGGCGCAAAAGGGTGGTCTTGCCCGCCCCGTCGGGTCCCAAAAGTCCGGTGATAGCTCCGCTTTGAACCGAAAAGTTCAACGCATCGACGGCATCGTGTTTTGCCCCCTTGAAGCGCTTACTCAGATCGGTGGCTTTAACCGCGGGCATCTTTTAAGGACTTTTCGGGGTGACGGTGACGGGCATCCCCTGTCGGAGGTGTTCGTCCGGGTCCCGGACAAGCAGGCGGAAACGAAAGACCAGATCGGTGCGCAGCTGTCTGGTTTCGATATTTTTGGGGGTGAACTCCGCGACGGGGGAGATAAAACCCACCGTACCGTGGTATGGGGCTTGCCTGCCGTCGGTGTGGATAAGCATCTCCATCCCCGGCTTGATACTTCCCAGGTCCCTCTCATCCACGTACGCCCGTATCCAAAACTCATCCTCTTTGGCAATTTCCAAAACGCTTTCCCCCGGGTTGGCCACGGAACCGGGTTCCTTGTAGCGCGAAAGGATGACCCCCGCTACCGGAGAGGTAAGCACCCTGTCTTCAATATCTTGCAAAAGCTGTTTTCTTTGCGCTTGCAGTGCGGCGAGGTTGGCTTTTTCCATACGGATATCTTCGGTGCGGTAACCCTTTTTTTGCAATCGGTAAAGCGCTTGGGCTTTGGCTTTGAGCGCTTTGGCACGCTGCAGCTCGAGCTTGGCGTTGGTAAAGCGCTGTTCGGAGGTAGCATCCGTTTGGTATAGGGCCCGCTGCCGCCGGTACTCATCCTCCGCTTTTGCGGCCTGGGCGGCGGCTTCCTGCCACGAAGCTTCGGCCTGAGCTATCTCTTCGTCCCGAAAGCCGTTTGTCAACTTCGATACATAACTTTTCTGCGCTTCTATGCGGGCGTCAAGCTCTTCCAGGGCCGCGATGAGTTTCTTGTGCTCCATAAAAACGAGTTCTTCCCCCGCTTTGACCCGCTCTCCCTCATCTTTTGTTATACGTTCAAGTTTACCCATGGTTTGAAACCCCAGGGTGAGGGTGCGGGTATCGACGTTGCCGTGGTAAGTGACGGTGCCGTTGCTTTTTGTCTGTGTGTCGTAGAGTTTCCAGCCGCCCAGCGCAGCGGCGACAAGGAGAAAAAGAGGTAGGAGTTTGGATTTCATACACGCCCTTTTTAACGCTTTTTCCTTATCATACCATACTTCATATAAACGCTGTGTTTAAAGGAGCGACGGCGTTGTCTGTCGCCGGGGAGTTAGGTGAGGATATCCCTGGCCAAAGCGAAGTTGTTTGCCGCCATGAGGTGCGCTTTGCCGTGGCTTCGCATCACGGTATCAAAGATCTCTTTGCTCAGTTCAAAGCCCGTTTGGTACTCGTCGCTGCTGTTTTCGAGCCTTTGAAGCCAGAACTCGGGAATGTTTGCCCCGGGGACCCTCTTATCAAGAAAGTTCGCCGTTTTGAATTTGACGACGGGGAAGGTGCCGATGACCAGCTGGGCGTCTTTGTTCTCCGTCTGGGCTTTGGCTTCTTCAAAGATTGCTTGCAGCGGGGCGATCTGCGCCGCGTCGAAGATGGGCTGGGTGACGATAGCGACGGTGCCGCCTTTTAACTTCTTGACCATCTTTTTACGCAGGGCGTCGGGCTTGTCTACGTTGGAACCGCTGACGGTAAAGGGATAGATCGGTTTGGGCGCGACCTTAAGCTGCTTTTGCGCCAGGTCGGTACCGCTGTTGAGATAGCGGATGATTTCAAGCAGCTTTGTCGAATCCCCCTCCAAAACCGCTTTGGGGTTTGGCTGGTCGCTGATCTTGACGCTGTCGCCCGTGATCGCCAAAATGGCGCGCACGTCAAACTCATTGGCCCCGAGCAGATCCGATTGCAGCGCGATGATGTTGCGGTCGCGCATGGTCATGGTGGCGATGGCGGGTTTGGCAAAGTGCTGCTGCAGCCTGATTGCGGCCATGATGGAGTTAAGCTTCATCTTTGAAAGGGGACTGTCGGTGGTGGTAAAGCCGTCGACGAGTTTGTCAAGGCCCAGGTTTTTGACGTTTTCGATGATATCGCCGCACGTGGCGGAGTGTCCGGGAGTGGTTTCTAGCGTGATAAAGGTATCGTTTTGAAGTTTGTTTATAAATTGCGTAAACATGAAATTCCTGCATCTGTATTTATGGTTATAGTTTTTGATAAACTCTGTTGTGAGGCTCAGACCGTAAGGGAGGATTTGCCCTCTAAAATAGAGCTTATCAAAAACTCTTGATATAGTCATATAATTATACCGTATAGTAGCAAAAAAACAGCGCCATCTTTTTTACAGCCGCCCCCATAAAGCATTTTTTGGTATCATTACGCAAAAAAATATGGAGAGTATATGGCACGGAAACTGGCTGTTTTTGATTTTGATTCGACGTTGATGGATGGGGAAACTATCGATTATCTCGCCGATTCACTGGGGTTGAAAAAGCAGGTGGCGCAAATCACCGAGCGCGCTATGGAAGGGGAGATCGATTTTTTCGAAAGCCTGCAGGAGCGCGTAGGGTTTTTAAAGGGGCTTGAAGCGAAAAAGGTGGACAGTATCTGCCAAAATCTGCCCTATATGCCCGGAGCAAAAGAAACGATCGAAGAGTTAAAAACCGCCGGCTATACGGTGGTATGCTTTAGCGGCGGGTTTAGAAACGCTACGGGCCACGCCAAAAAAATTCTGGGCTTTGACAGCGACTTTTCCAATATCCTGCACGCCAAAGAGGGCGTGCTGACCGGTCTTGTGGGCGGGGATATGATGTTTGATTTCAGCAAGGGCGATATGCTGCTGCGGCTGCAGGCGCTGCTGGGGATCGACAGGGAGCGTACCATGGTCGTCGGCGACGGAGCCAACGACAAAAGTATGTTTGCCCACGCTAAGACGCGGGTGGCGTTTTGCGCCAAACCGGTGCTCAAAGAGGCGGCGAACATCATCGTCGACAGCAAAGATTTGACCCAGGTGCTGGAAAAAATTGACCTGTAAACTCAAACATATCCTCTCGGAGCTCAAATGCTATAAAAAAAGGTTGGTAACGGGCAACCTCGTCGCCGTTTTGGCGGTGGTGATCAGCGTACCCATCCCCCTTTTGGTTCCCGTATTGGTTGATGAGGTGCTGCTAAACAAAGAAAAAAAACTCACCGCTTTTATCGACCACTTCGTCTCGGTCGATATCGTGGGGTATGTTTTTATCATTTTGTTTCTGGCGGTGTTTTTGCGGGGACTGAACTTTGCGCTGAACTCCTTGCAGACCAAAATCTTTACCGAAATCTCCAAAGATATCACCTATAAACTGCGCTTAAAAGCGATCGCGCATCTTAAAACGCTTTCTATCAAAGAGTATGAGTTGAGCAAAAGCGGGGCGATGGTGTCCAAACTCGTAGTCGATATCGATACCATCGACGAATTTATCAGCTCCTCGGTGAGCAAATTCATCATCTCGGCGCTGACGATTGTGGGTATCGGGATCGTTTTAGTCTGGATCCACTGGCAGCTGGCGCTGTTTATCATGTTTTTAAATCCGGCGGTGATCTACTTTACCAGGCGTCTGGCGCGCAACGTGGCCAAGCTCAAAGCCAAAGAGAACAAAGCCACGGAGGTTTTTCAAGCCTCGCTGGGCGAAACGCTGGATCTGTTTATCCAGATAAAAGCGTCCAACAAGGAAAACTTCTTTTTTAAAAACGTCAATGAAGACGCCAAACGCATCAAGCAAAACGCCGTGAAATTTGGCTACAAAAGCGATCTGGCCGAGCGCTTTTCCCAGCTGCTTTTTCTCTCGGGTTATGAACTTTTCCGCGCGGTAAGTATCCTGGCCGTGGCCTATTCGGACCTGAGCGTGGGGCTGATGCTGGCGATCTTTGGCTACCTGTGGTTTATGATGCCGCCCATTCAAAATATCCTCTCCATCCAGTACGCTTACCACAACGCAAAAGCCGCCTGCGACCGGGTCAACGAACTTTTTGCCATGCAGCGCGAACCCCACTACACCCCGCGCAACGATCCCTTTGCCGATCCAAAGGGGGTGGCCGTAGAGACGAAGGGACTTGATTTTAGCTACCTGCCGGGTAAAAAGAGTTTAGACGGGGTGGATTTTAGCGTCAAAGCCAAAGAGAAAGTGGCGATCATCGGCGCCAGCGGCAGCGGCAAGACCACGCTCGCAAGCATTCTCGTAGGATTTTATCCCACGCCCGCCGGCAGACTGTTTTACAACGGGGTCGATATCCACGAAATCGGATATGAAAGGGTGCGGGAGCATGTACATATGGTGCTGCAAAGTCCAAAACTCTTTAACGATACGATCCGCTTTAACATCACCCTGGGCAAAGAGGTAAGCGAGCAAAAACTTTACGAAGCGCTGGAGATCGCGCAGATCAAAGAGGTGGTGTCGAATCTGGAAAAGGGGCTTGATACCCTCGTGGGCAAAGACGGCATCAAGCTCAGCGGCGGCCAGCGCCAGCGCATCGCTATCGCGCGCATGGTGCTCAGCGATCCCAAAGTGGTGATTTTGGATGAATCCACCTCCGCGCTGGATATCCACACCGAATACCGGCTTTATCACAGCCTTGAAGAGTTTTTGAAAGACAAAACGGTGATCGTCATCGCCCACCGCCTCTCAACGGTAGAAAAAGTGGATAAGGTGTACCTTCTGGAGGAGGGAAAATTGTTGATTTCGGTAACGCACGGGAAATAATTTCAAAATACGAATCTAATTAAGAGTAATTTTATCTTAAATAGTTTACAATGGTGATGTTCATGAAGAAAACACAATATCAAGGATATAAAAATGGCAACAGTTACTCTCAAAGGTAATGAAGTAAACTTGGCAGGAAACGAAGTAAACGTCGGAGATAAAGCTCCTGAAGTAACGGTAGTAAACAGCGAAGGACTTGCGGACAAAGTCGTCGGCGGTGCGCAGGACAAAACGCAGCTTATCGTTGTGGTTCCTTCACTTGACACGCCCGTATGTGCGGCCGAGACAAGAAAGTTCAACGAAGAAGCGGCTTCCATCGAGGGTGTGGATACTACGGTCGTATCTATGGACCTTCCCTTCGCGGCAAGCAGATTCTGTAGCGCGGAAGGCATCGAAAACCTAACCGTAGCAAGTGATTTTAGAAACAAAGATTTCGCAAACGCATACGGCGTATTGGTAGCTGACGGGGCATTGGCAGGTGTTACCTGTAGAGCTATCTTCGTGGTAGATACATGCGGAAAAGTAACATATAAGCAGCTCGTTCCCGAAATCACGGCGGAGCCTGATTACGAGGAAGCACTTGAAGCTGCAAAAGCGGCGAAAAAGAGCTGCTAAGCACTTTTACATTCTCTCCTTACAATGAAATTATAAAGCGGATCGAAGATACCCCTTCGATCCCGCACATTTTCCCTTCAACACTTTTTTTTTATAACATTTATACTATAATCGTTTCATCTAAGAAGATATGGATATCTATGGACATTTTGCAAATTTTTGTACTTTCCATCATACAGGGATTGACGGAGTTTCTGCCCATCTCCTCCTCGGGGCATCTGGTACTGGTGCCGGTAGTTTTTGGTTGGAAGGATCAGGGACTGGTTTACGACGTGGCGGTACACGTGGGGACGCTGCTGGCGGTAATATGGTACTTTAAAGCCGAGTTGGCGGTGATTTTGAAAGATTTTTTCGCCTCGTTGCACCATCGTAGATTGATCGGCGAGAGCAACATCGCCTGGGCGGTGGGCTTTGCCACGATTCCCGCGGGATTGGTCGGCTTACTGCTGGGGGATTGGATCGAGCAGCATCTGCGTTCGACCTTTGTTATCGCCACGACGACGGTGGTCTTTGGTATCCTGCTGTGGCACGCAGATCGCTCCCCCGGGGTACGCGATGAGAAAAAGATCACCATCAAGCAAGCACTACTTATCGGTATGGCGCAGGCACTGGCACTGATCCCGGGGACGTCGCGTTCGGGGATCACCATCACCGCCGCGCTTTTGCTTGGTTACAGCCGCACCGCCGCGGCGCGCTTTTCGTTTTTGATGAGTATCCCCGTGATCTTTTTAGCCGGCGGTCTTAAAACCGTGGAGCTTGCCCAAAGCGGCGGCAGTGTGGAGTGGGGCGGTTTGCTGCTGGCGGTGGCTTTTTCCTTTATGAGCGCCTATGCGTGCATCTATCTGTTTTTAAAGATGCTGCAGCGCTTTAGTATGATGCCTTTTGTCCTGTATCGCTTGCTTTTGGGAGCGGTTTTGTTTAGTCTTTATGTGTAGCAAATAGTTACAGTGTGAAAAATAGTATGTTTCGCAACGTTACAATTCTTTCTTATAAGCTGCATATTTGCTAAAATAATAAAAAATATAAAACAACTTACAAAGGAAAGTGATGAGTTTAGTAACAGAATATAGAGCACACACGGAAGAGCGGGCGAAGCTCGGCGTACCGCCGTTGGCGTTGAGCGCTGAGCAGACAGCCGAGTTGGTAGAGCTACTCAAAGAGGAGTCTCCAAAAGAAAGTGAATACCTGATGGAGCTTTTTACCAATCACGTCAGCCCGGGAGTGGATGACGCTGCGTACGTAAAAGCGGCTTTTTTGAACGATCTGATCCAGGGGAAAACCTCTTCACCTTTGATCAGTAAGGAAAAAGCGATCGAAATCCTCGGAACGATGCTTGGGGGATACAATGTCGATCCTTTGGTTCAGGCGCTGAAGGTGGACGAAGTGGCCGACGCCGCTGCGAAGCAGTTGAAGAATACGCTGCTTGTGTATGACAGCTTCAACGACGTAAAAGAGTTGATGGATCAAGGCAACGCAAAAGCCAAAGAGGTGATCGAATCCTGGGCGAATGCCGAGTGGTTTACCTCCAAGCCCGAACTTGAGGAGGAGTTGACGCTAACGGTATTTAAAGTTCCCGGCGAAACCAATACCGACGATCTCTCTCCCGCGAGTGAAGCGTTTACCAGAAGCGATATCCCTTTGCACGCAAACTCTATGCTGCAATCAAAGATGGACGATCCTTTGGGAACCATCGCAAAGCTCAAAGAGAAAGGACACAATATCGCCTTCGTCGGTGACGTCGTGGGGACGGGAAGTTCAAGAAAATCCGGTATCAACTCCGTACAGTGGCATATCGGTAGAGAGATCCCCGGGGTTCCCAATAAAAAAACCGGCGGGGTTGTGATCGGGTCTACGATCGCTCCGATCTTTTTCAACACTTCCGAAGACAGCGGCGCGCTTCCGATCCAGGCACCCGTAGACGAGCTTGAGACCGGAGATGTGATCACCGTAAAACCCAAAGCGGGCGTGATTGAAAAAGAGGGCAAAGTTGTCAGCGAATTTGACCTTGAGCCAAATACGCTTCCCGACGAGGTTCGAGCGGGCGGAAGAATCCCTCTTATTATCGGTAGAAACTTGACGACCAAAGCGCGTGAAGCCCTTGGGATGAGTACCGAAGAGGATATCTTCGCCAAACCTATCCAGCCGGAAGATACGGGTAAAGGCTACACCCTTGCGCAGAAAATGGTCGGTAAAGCGTGCGGTATGGAGGGTGTTCGCCCGGGTATGTACTGCGAACCCGTCACGACGACGGTCGGATCGCAAGATACCACCGGTCCCATGACAAGAGATGAGATCAAAGAGTTGGCCGCTCTGAGCTTCGGCGCTGATATGACACTGCAATCCTTTTGTCACACGGCGGCGTATCCCAAACCTGCGGATATCAAGCTGCAGCACACGCTTCCGGATTTCTGGACAAAGAGAAACGGCGTTATCCTTCGACCGGGGGACGGGGTTATCCACTCCTGGCTAAACAGAATGTGCCTTCCCGACACCGTCGGTACCGGTGCGGATTCGCACACGAGATTCCCTATCGGGATCTCTTTCCCCGCAGGATCGGGTCTGGTAGCGTTCGCGGCGGTTGCGGGATCGATGCCTTTGAATATGCCCGAGTCGGTAAAAGTGAAGTTCAAAGGTGAGTTGCAACCGGGGATCACGCTGCGTGACCTTGTGAATGCGATCCCTTATCAGGCGATCAAAGATGGCTTGTTGACCGTGGAGAAGAAGAACAAGAAAAATATCTTCGCCGGTAAAATCATCGAGATAGAAGGGCTTGAGGATCTTAAGTGCGAGCAGGCGTTTGAACTCAGCGATGCGAGTGCGGAAAGAAGTGCCGCCGCGTGTACGGTGAAGCTGGACAAAGAGCCGATCAAAGAGTATCTTAGCTCCAACATCAAACTGATCGATCAAATGATCGAAGAGGGGTATGAGGATGCGAGAACCCTTGAGCGAAGAAAGCAAAAGATGCAGGAGTGGCTGGACAACCCCGAATTGATGGAAGCGGACAAAGACGCGGAGTACGCAGCCGAGATCGAGATCGATCTGAACACCATCACCGAGCCGATTGTCGCGTGCCCCAACGACCCAGACGACGTTGCGACGCTGAGCGAAGTGCTCAACGACGACAGCAGACCCCACAACATCGACGAAGTGTTCGTCGGAAGCTGTATGACAAATATCGGTCTGTTCAGAGCGCTTGGGGAAGTGCTTGAGGGTGAAGGCCAGGTGCCTACGAAGCTGTGGGTCGTACCGCCTACGAAGATGGATGAGAAGCAGCTGATCGAAGAGGGGTACTACTCACTCTTTGGCAAAGCGGGGGCGAGAACGGAAGTGCCCGGATGTAGTTTGTGTATGGGGAACCAGGCACAGGTTGCGGAAAACGCGATTGTATTTAGTACCAGTACCAGAAACTTTGACAACCGTCTTGGCAAAGGTTCACAGGTTTACCTCGGTTCCGCGGAGCTTGCGGCCGTTACGGCGATGCTAGGACGATTGCCCAGCAAGCAGGAATATATGGACATCGTGCCGAAAAAGATCACGAAAGAGAAGGAAGCGAAGGTATACCAATACCTCAACTTCCACCTGCTCAGCGACGAAGAGCGGCAATACCTCGTGCACTAGGTTGTACTCTCTTTCCCCCGCGGGGGAAAGGGGCTTAGAGTATATTTTTAAACAGAATACTCATCCCCCAGCCAAAATATACGGCCATCCACACCACCATGATAGCGATGGTGTAATTTCCCAGTTTTGTAACAGCTGCATCTTTGCTGCCGTCAAAAACACCTTTGTTTTTTCCCACTTTCCAGGCAAGCGTGAGCAGATAGGCAACTCCCACCCCACCCATGATCAAAAAAGTCAGCACAAACATCGTGATGGAGGGAATCTCAAAATTGACCGGATAATCGTAGATATTGTATCCCAAATCCGTCATGATATCGTAGCGGATCAGTTCCCGTACTCCCGAAACAAGCAGTGCGACGAGGACCAGAACCCCGGTAGTGATATAACTGTTTCTGTTTTGACGGGCCATATAAAGCAGTCCGAGAACCCCCGCAATCGTCACGACTATAACCGGGTGTGTTAAATAGCCGATCTGTGCCATCCAACCGATAAAAGCGGTAGCACTGAGAAGCAGTCCGACCGTTGCCAGCTTTGTCCCCAGAGCTGCGGTGTACTCGACGAACTCCCGGTCAAAATCGCTTCGGGTACTGACAAATCGGCTGTAGTTTTGCAAAAAGATTCCCACGACGGGTATGGAGAGACTGACCATGAAAAACAGGCGGATCAGATCCATATTAAAGGTCCAGCCGCTGTGATCGACCACCCCGTTTGGCGCATACATATTCATCCACTCCGTGGGCATGATGGAGGTGACGGCGAAGTTGTGCATCAAAACACCCGCAAACACCAAAATAGCAAAGGAGACGATCCCGATCAGTCTGCCTCCGCCCCTTTTTGATCTGTTGGCGTAGTAGTACCAGTAGTAGAGAGTATAGCCGACAACCAAAGCGTAGATAAAGATAAAGACCCACATCCCCGAAAGCGTATTGGCCGTATACCAGTTGGGATCATAGATCACTTGCGTAAAGAGCAGCGGCGCCACACCCAAAACGATCAGCAGTGATACGCTGATCTTCCCCGTCTGTATAAGATGGGGTGTCAAAACCTGCCAATGAGGGTCGCTTTTTTGTCTGAGCGTCCCATAAAGAGAAAGCCCCATAGCCCCCAGTGATAAAAGTACGAAAGCTGCGTGCAGCGCCCACGTCAAGATATAAAGTCCCTGAAACACCACGGGATAAAAGGGTATCCCGGCGGGGTCCCGTAAAGCTAATAGTACAGATGCGTCCATAAATCCTCCTTAATAGTTTTGTGACGCGAGGTATGCAGCCATTGCGTCATATTCATGTTCGGGCAGTTGCAGCTTGGGCATATAGGGGAACGCTCCCTGTCCCATAGCGTACAAAATCCCCTTGATAGCGCTTTTATCCATCCCTTTTAATCTCTCTTTCATCGGTCTGAAAACACCCGTGGGTTCCAGTGAGTGGCAGTTTGAGCAGGATATTTTGGTCAAAAGCTCCCCCGCTTGTAATCTGTTTTTCTCCGTGACCGTTTTTAAGTTTTCGGGAACAAAGGGATTGAGCTGCAGTAAGCCTTTCTGGGCTATGGCGGGCAGTTCGCTTTTGATCCCCTTGCCCTCCACGTCACGGCTGATGATCTGGTTGGAGTAGATATACTGCCCGGCAACGTAGGGTTTTCTCATGGATTCACGTAGCTTTTCTCCGGGCCAAAGACCGGCAAGCAGGATGACCGCAATCATTGCCGAGGCCAAGGTGGTATTGATAAAGCGCGGTTTTATAATGGCTAGCAGAAAGTAAAGTGAGAAAACGGCGGCAAGAATGATGCGGTTTTGAATGATGGAATCTTTCGATATGTTAAATACCGCATGGGCATTGTCCGGAAGTGTTCCCATATACCACATGAAAAAAAACATCGTTAAAAAGCCACCGAGCAGACTGATGTAGCCCATCTTTTTTGTCAATTCGGCGGAAAGTTCGGGATTTTCCCTTTTCATGGCACTTGAGATCACCAGTCCGATCACCCCGGACATCATGATCATAAAGCCGATACGCAAAAACATATGTGGAAAGGTGTTGACCCCGAAAAAGGCGTCGCTGGCACTACCGGTCGTGTAATACGCTTCAGTACCCGGCCACATCATGAAGCTGATGATCCCGATGATCAAAGCCAGGGTCCCCACCGAGGCCAGGGCAAAGGTGTAGGTCAGCTTCAGGTGGGTTTTTTTGTCGATTTTGTCGATGAAGTAGACAAGTACGAAAACCCCGATAACCTCATAAACGAAAAAGACCCACTCGGTCGCCCAGACCCATACGAAGTTATGTATCAGTGCGCTGATCCCCCTTGGACTTGCCGCTGTGGCGGTGTACCAGATTCCCGGGCCGGTGATGGAACCGATCACATAGGAAAAGATCAGTAAAAACATCCCGTACTTTTTCATATAGGGATACAGATCTGTCCGGTCCTCTTTATACGCTTTGTAAGCCAAAAATGCGAAAAGCATTGCGGCACCGACGGAAGTGTGCGAAGCCAGGATATGTATGGTACCCGTAATACCCATCATCCAGGCACTTCCGTACTCCGGAAAATAAAACAACGGAAATTGTCCTATTACCTCCATGAATTCTCCTTTTTGTAAGATACGGTACTATTATAGGAGGGGAGTGTTAATTATGCGTTAGTCTTATATTTATTATTAAAAAAGCTAAAATTAAATGGAGGAAAAGCTAACAAAAACTTAACATTACAATAGTAGAATTTTGAGACAGGCGATACCGCGGTTTCCGCCGCATATCTGCTATAAAGTTTTTAATCGGGCAAAATCACCCCTGCGCGGGGTGGTTGATCTTGTAGCCCCGCGTTCTGCATGAGATGATGATATCATCCCCTAAAGTTTTTCGTATATGCCACACATGATAGCGTACCGCACCCCCTTTGTAAGAGTTTTCCGATCGGTATATTTTGGCTTCCAACTCTTCCGTCGAGACAAAACGATTGCTGTTTTTAAGCAGATAATCAAGAAGCAGCAAAGAGTGTTCACCCAGAGATTTTTCATGAGCTCCCCGAAGGCGTTTTGAAAATATATTGAAAGTATCTTTAGCGGTAAGCGCAATTTCATCTTTGGGCGGATTATATTGCCGGCGTATCAAAGCGCGGATGCGCAGCAATATCTCATAGCAGTCGCAACTTTTCGAGATATGATCGTCACAGCCGCACTTAAAAGAGTTTAAAGCGCTATTTGGCATGGAGGTCAGTATCATGGTGATCGTTTTATTTCGGTATTGTCGGAGGAGTTTCAGGAGTTCAAGACCGTCTATCTTCGGAACATTGATATCGATAAGATAAAGGTCATAGGAGTTTTCAAAAATCTTATCGAGAAACTCCTCACCGTTGAAAGAGCAATCAACCAAAAGACCGCTTTGGGTTAAAAACTCAGAAACCGATTCGCGATAAAGTATATCGTCTTCTAAAAACAGTATTTTTGCACCGGCCAAAAATATTCCTTTTAGTGTGATTTGACTTTTCATTATAGTTTTTTATCGTTAAGTGAGTGTTAGTCAAAGCTACGGGCAGGGAAATGGCAATGCAAGTTGTTTTGAGATACAATAACTTTAAATTTATACGAGGAACTACTTTGGAACAGTTAATTCACGATTGGGGATATATCATTTTATTTCTTTACTCTTTCGGGGGCGGGTTTTTAGCCCTAGCCGTAGCGTCGGTGCTCTCCTATACCGGAGAACTCAACATCTATATTACGCTTGTTGTAGCGGGGGTATCCAACTTCATAGGCGATCAGTTTCTTTTCTATCTGGCACGGACCAATAAGCATATGGCCAAGGATATTTTGGCAAAACACCGTAGAAAAGTGGCGTGGGCGCATTTGATCATGAAGCGTCGGGGCGACGCGGCGATCTTTTTGCAAAAATATATCTACGGTATTAAGACGATGATCCCTTTGGCGATCGGCTTGACAAAGTATGACGGGAAGCGTTTTATGGTGCTCAACGCCGCTGCGGCCGCGGTATGGGCCGTAATAGTGGGGAGTCTTTCCTACTCGCTGGGGCGCGTAGTGATCAACTTTGCCGAGGATTTCAAAACCTACGGCATCGTTTTAGCCATCGGGATCGTCGCGGGGATTGCGTATATGTTCAAGCGTATCGAGCGTAAGTAACGCTTAGTTCTCATCCTTGGCGAGTTCGTCAAGGATATACATCTGCATCTCCTGTTTGGGCACCTTTTTATTCAGCGCTTCTTGGAAGATACGCGCTACCTTGTCGTGGTAGTGTTTGTACTCAAAGTGGGGAAAGTGCAATTTCCACGCTTCGCGGATGATCTGTTTGGCGATACTTTCAAACAGCCACTCCTTATAGATCGTAAAGGAAGCGAAAAAGATCCCGGTAAAAGCGATGGCTAAGATGATGGACATGTGGCAATCTACAGAAGCCAAAAAGTCGTGTAAAATCCCTACGACGGGGATGATAAACAGGTGTGCCAGGATGATAAAGCTGAGATAACTTCTGCCCAGGCGCAGCCGGTAATTGAGCAGCCTCTCTGAGGGGATGATCCCCTCATGGATGATCAGATTGGCTTTGAGCAGATCGTCAAACAGTACGGGCTGTTTGGATCGGATAAATAAAAAGTGTAAAAATTTTTTCTTGAGTTCGTATAGCAAAACGGTCTCCTACAAATCTATCTTTCGTAAAGCGTGTAAATTCTCTTTTCGCAGCTGTTTTCCGATCGCTTTGCCCCTAAAGCCCCGGGCGATCAGTTTGCGGGGCGTAACGGCGGCAAAGGTGCTATCCATCAGCTGCAACTCTTTAGCATATTGTATCACTTTTTTACTGTAGTTGCCTAAAAACTCCCGTATGGGGATTTTTGTCGCCACCGCCGCGACGTAGCGTCTGGTGACGTTTTTGGGCAGCAGCGGCTGGTCATAACAGATACGGTAGTGTTTGGGCAAAGTTTTTAAACGGCGAAAATCCAGATCCCTGCGCAGCAGGTAAGCAAAGATATAGGGATAATGCATCGGTGCAAAGTCGCGCGAAAGCGCTTTGGCGTAAGATAAAAACTTTTTTCGCGTCAGAGTCTGTCCCAGCACCTTTTGCGCGATCTTTAGATGCAGCAGATAGTACAGCCCGTAGTGCAGGTTTGTGGCGTAAAACATCTTTTCAAACTCATTGAAGATACGCTGATCGCTCAGATCGCTCAGATCCATTTTGCGCATCAAAGCGCTGCTGTGGGGATCGATCCTGAATCCCAGGCGCGCGCTAAATTGCATGGCGCGCAGCACCCGCAAAGAATCGTCGGCAAAGGTGGAGGGATCGACGATGCGCAGCCGCTTTGCCCTGAGATCTTCCAAACCGCCGAAATAGTCGATGACCTGCTCGGTTTGCATATCATACAGCAGCGCATTGACCGTAAAGTCGCGGCGGCTGCACGCCGTTTTGGCGTCGCGTGCGAGTTTGACGTCAAAGCCGCGGTGACCTTTGGCTATCTTGGATTCGGTACGGGGCAAAGCGATGTCGACCCCCTCGTACTTATACACGAAAAAGCTTTTGCCCACCCCTTTGGCCCCGAGTTTTTCCATCACTGTTTCAAAGGTGCGCTCGTCGCACTCATGCACTTCGATGTCGTAATCGTTGCAGGGGGTATCTAAAAGGCGATCGCGGACGGCGCCGCCGACAATATAGGGATAGAGACCGTGGTTTAAAAGGTGTGTGTGGATCTTTTGGATGGTTGCAAGAGTATCTTTGGGGGTATAGCGGAAAAAATCCTCTACTCTTTTCTTAATTTGTCCAACCTTTCATCAAGCGTGGAGAGGAAGTACTCTAAAAAGTTGATGGTCAAATCCAGCTTTGCCTCAAGCTTTTTATTGTTGGGGGATTGGAACCCCTCAAAGAGTACGAGAACTTTTTCCCGAACCGTTTCGAGATATTTGATCTCATCTTTATGCAGAGGTTCCCTTTCGGTTTGCTGCTTAGAATGCGGCGTAGAGGAGGAGGGGGAAGTTTGCTTTTGTTCCTTCTGGGGTTGAGCCTCTTGCAGGGATTGCTCCTGGCGTAAAAAGGGGGGAAGGTCAAGCTCGTCTTCGCTGCCCTCGGCCGCCATGGCTTCATCGGGGGAAAGGGGTGTTTTAGCTGCGTTTTCTTTATAGTTTTTGATATGTTCTTTGAGATCGACGTTATCTTCCTTGCTATCCTTTTCGATCTCGTCCAGCGTCGAGAGTATCACATCCTTTAGTTCCAAAGCAGCCACCTTTCAAATTCTAAAAACTCTATATCATCTTCCATATTGATAAAAAACTCTTTCATCTCCTCATCCACCCCGTTGAACTTTTTGCGGATTCCCGAAAGCCGTTTGATCGCTACCCTCGCATCTTTATTGTTGGGATCCTTTTTTAAGATATCCCGGTAAATTTTCAGCGCTTCATCCTTGAGCCCCTGAAGCTCGTAGATCGACGCGAGGGTTACGGTGCTCACGGGTGTTTACTTCTTTGAAGCGTAATCGGCGATGATGGAACCGATCTCACCGGTAGAACACACTTCCGTCGCGTCGAATTCACTCAGATCCTGTGTTCTGTACCCTTTGGCAAGCACCTTTTTGACCGCGTTGTCGATACGGTCGGCGGCGTCGCTTTCTCCCAAAGCGTAGCGCAGCATCATGCTGGCACTGGAGATGGTCGCCAGCGGGTTGGCGATCCCCTGTCCGGCGATATCGGGCGCGGAACCGTGGATCGGTTCGTACAAGCCCACTTTATCACCGATGGATGCCGAGGGAAGCAGACCGATGGAGCCGCTGAGCATACTGGCTTCATCGCTGAGGATGTCGCCGAAGATATTACCCGTCAAGATCACGTCAAACTGTTTGGGGTCGCGCACGAGTTGCATGGCGGCGTTGTCGACGTACATGTGGCTCAGTTCCACTTCGGGGTAATCTTTTGCGACCTCTTCGACGGTATCTCTCCACAGTTGGGAAACGTCAAGGACGTTGGCCTTGTCCACCGAGCAAACCCGCTTGTCGCGCTTCATGGCGATATCAAAGGCCACCTTTGCGATACGGCGGATCTCTTCGACGCTGTAAACCATCGTGTTGTAGGCTCGATCCCCCTCGTTGGCCCGGGGTTCGCCGAAATAGATCCCGCCTGTAAGCTCTCGCACGACCATCAGATCGACGCCTTTGATCACTTCGGGTTTCAGGCTGCTGGCGTTGACCAGTTCGTCATACACCATCGCCGGGCGCAGGTTGGCGTAGGTACCCATCGCTTTTCTCAAACCCAAAAGACCCGTTTCGGGACGCTTGTCCCGGGGCAGGGTGTCCCATTTAGGACCGCCGATAGCGCCGAAAAGCACCGCGTCGCTGGCTTTGACGCCGCTGATCGTCTCATCGGGAAGGGGAACGCCGGTCTCGTCGATAGCGGCGCCTCCGAGCAGGTACTCTTTGTAGTTAAAATTGATATCCTCCGTCACGGCGACGGCATCAAGGACCTTCATCGCTTCATCGACGATTTCGGGTCCGATACCGTCACCTTTGATAACGGCAATATTGTATTTTTTACTCATTGATCACCTTTTTGGCATAGTTTATCAAGCCGCCGCAGTCTATGAGCTCTTGCATGAACTCCGGAATCGGCGTAAATTTGTACGTTTCATCTTTGGTTTTATTGATCACGACACCCTTTTCCATGTCCACTTCTACCGTATCGCCCTCGTCGATTCTATCGGCTTCCTTGACCTCAAAGATGGGAAGTCCCATGTTAAAGGCGTTTCTGTAAAAGATACGTGCGAAGGTTTTGGCGATGACGGCGGATACGCCGGCTGCTTTGAGCGCGATGGGGGCGTGCTCGCGGCTGGAACCGCAGCCAAAATTCTCCCCCGCGACCACAAGGTCGCCGCTTTGCATTTTGGAGACGAACTCCGGGTCCGCATCCTCCATCACGTGCTTTGCCAACTCCTGCGGGTCGGAGTTGTTCAGATACCGCGCCGCGATGATAAGATCGGTGTCGATATTGTCTCCAAACTTCCAAACTTTTCCCGAAATCATAAAATTATCTCCATCTGTTACAAATTGTTTCACTTAAATGTGATGATTATATCCAAATATTACTTAAGGCCATCTCTAAAAGGTATTGCACCTTTAATGGTGATGTTTTTTAATGATGATAAAATGATATAATTGATGCAAGAAAAGATACAAGGAGTTCAAAATGGGAGCTTTAAAACTGGAAGATCTGAACTATACGTATGATGATTACAAACTGTGGGAAGGCGACTGGGAGTTGATAGGAGGGGTGCCCCTTGCTATGAGTCCCGCACCTGTGCGAAAGCATCAGGGCATTGCCAGTGAGATAATCTATAACTTTAGGATGCAGCTGGAGAATTGTACTACGTGTGAAGTGTTGGGTGAAGTTGATTATAAAATAGGCGAAGATACGGTTTTGCGACCCGATATTGTACTTACTTGCAATGAAACCAATGAAAACTATTTGACAAAAGCTCCTGAGATAATAGTGGAGATCATCAGTAAAAGCAGTGCCAAAAGAGATGAAGTGTATAAATTTGACATATATCAAGCTGAGAAAGTGGGCTACTATGTCATAGTATATCCAGATGACTTAAGAGCTAAAGTGTATAAACTTGATGGCAAAGAGTATGATAAGCAGGGGGATTTTGCGATGGAGAGTTATGATTTTGAACAGACAAGCTGCAAAGTGAGTTTAGATTTTGCAAAAGTATTTAAGCGGTTTAGAAAGTAGCACGTAATAGATGATATAAGGACACTTTTTACGTTTGACGTAATCTTACGATATAATAGTTCAATTGATGTTAAATTTTGGTGGGTGTAATGAAAAAAACAGTTTTAACTTTTTTGATATTGTCATTTTCTTACATACAAGCTGCAACACTTGTTGTAGATGCAAATCCTGAATCTTTGTTTTTTGGTGATCGTAGTTGTGAGGCAGGCTTTATGCCAGATGATCCGTACTCCTCAATCCAAGATGCCATTGATGATGCAAGTGACGGTGACACCATATCCATTTGTGATGCAACTTATAATGAAAGTTTAGTTGTTGATAGCTGGAAAAACAACTTAACTATCAAAAAAAGTGATGATGCCAGCGGGGATGTTCTCGTGCAAACATCTAATACCGCATTAGAAATTGATAGGATAGACAATATCACTATTGACGGATTGGGCTTAAATAGTACTAATCAAGAGGGTGTTTATATAAATGGTTGGTCAACGGGAATCGTTTTAAATAACTTGCAGATAACAGCTGCAAATAAAGAGGGGATATCAATAAAAAAGGATATTGGCACTTTAGAAATAAAAAACAGCTCTATTACAGCAAAAGAGGGTTTAAAAGCTGATGATGCAATTAACGGTATAAAGTTATCTAACGTAGTGATTGAAGCTACTGATACGGGAATAGAGTTTAAAAAAGATTTGAATAACGACGTAGAGTTTAGTGATGTAGAGATAACTGCTAATAACGGTGACGGTATTACTTTCGATGCCGTTATTAATAACGGCATAACCATAGATTCTTTAGAAATAACGGCATCAAAAAAAGGGCTGAATTTTAAAAAAGATGTTTATAACAACTTTTCTATTGCTAATACCACAATCAATTCGGTTGAAGAGGGCATAATCATTGAGGGAAAACAAACGAATCCGGTTATAACAAATTCTTCAATAACAAGCAGTGAAAAAGATGCGGTTTTGACTAAAGCAAAAAACTGGACAAATTTTACGTTAAAAAATAGCTGTTTGACTGCAAATAAAAGTGGAAGTTATGCATTACAAATCGATATCAATAAATTAAATTCCGATTCAGAGGTTTCAAGTAACTGTTTTTATGCTTCATCTTCTCAATATCTTGCAAAAGTCAAGGGAGATACCGCAGGTGAAAAATTTGACGGCAACTACTGGGACGGGATCAGCGGAGATTATACGCAAAACAATATCAACGATACCGCTACCCTTGAGAGCTGCCCCGCAATATGCAAAAGTGCGCTCGATCCCCAAACCCCCGTATCGGAGTTTCGATTTGACGCCTGTCGAAAAAGCGACCCCGGGTTCAGTATCGACAGTATCAGAGGGGTTTCGGGAGAAGCGATCGGCGGCGTGGATGCGACTTTGAACGCACAGTTGTGTAACGGGATGCAAACCTATGATGAGGGGGATATCGAAGCGTGGAATGCTTTTGATACCAATTTAAACGTGAGCGCATACCCAAGGGGAAGCATCGCCTTTTGGTTTAACAGTTTTAGCGATTGGAACGACGGTCCTGGCAGAATTCTCGTGGACGCGACCAAAGGCAATAAATACTTTTTCATCGGCTTGACACAGTATGGAAAAATAAAATTTTACTACGAAGATGAGAGGGACCGCGATTACCAATCCTACAGTGACGGAACCTTCCATTTTGATAAAAACAGATGGCACCATATCGCCGTTGCCTGGGATTCCTATGCGGGGAAAGCGGAGGTTTACCTCGACGGCAGCCGCATCACGATGAACGTCACCCAAAACACCCTCGGGGGCAACGGTTTCGACGGAGCTTACGGCGATCTCGTGATTGGGGATGTAAGAGAAGAATATACCCAAAACAGCAGCGTTTTCGATGGGTTGAAAAACTCTTCATACGGCGTTTTCGATGAGGTGAAAATCTATGACAGTATGCTAAGCGATGCTTTGGTCAAGCAGCTTTACGATTATGAGCTTCAAAAGCTTTCCTGGGACGGGAGCAGCCGTAGTTGTATCGACTGTATCGATCAGCTGCCCGTTTGTTTCGTCGACACCTTTGAACGGGATACGCTGCATCAAAAGTACGGCGGGGAGGGGTGGCTTATCCTACAAGACGACAACTTTACCCCGCAGCTTGTCAACGGACGGCTTCGGTTGACGGATTCTACGGAGAATGTGGCGACTGCGGCAAACCTAAAGCCGGATATTATTTCAAAAAACAATGTTTTTACCATTGAGTTTAACCATTTCGCCTATGACGATTCCGACGATTGCAGCGGAGACGGGGTGACTCTCACCCTCTCCGATGCGTCGGTAACCCCCGATACCGGAGGGTACGGCGGATCGCTCGGTTATGCGCAGCGCAACAATGCCCAAGGATTTGCCGGGGGCTGGCTTGGGATCGGTCTGGATGAATACGGCAACTATTCCAACCCCACCGAGGGCCGTGAAGGGGGTACGGGCTTTACCGAAGACGCCGTAGCGATACGGGGTGCGCAGGGAGCAGACAGGGACAGCGGATATAAATTTATCGCGGGGACCCCTTCGCTCAGCGCAAACCCCATCGCCGATCCCGATTCTACGACACCCTCTCCGGGGGATAAATATCGGATTATCGTCGATACGAGAAATGATAAAACCCTGATCAGTATCGACAGGGATATCAATGACGGCAGCGGGTACCAGCGCCTTGTCAATCAAACCGATGCCACGCAGCTGGCCACTTCGCCCGAGCGCTTTATTATGACCTGGACAGCGGGTACGGGGGGCTGTCGAAATATCCACGAAGTGGATAATTTGATCTTTCGCGCCGATGATTGCGGAGAGTTTGAAAACCTTGAAGAGGTGGATCCCAACGTATTTTTTGACGCATGGGATATTGACAGCAGCGTCGTTTCCAAAGAGATAGAAACAAAAAAGGTTCAGGAAGGGTTTGATTTGACCATTGCCCCGCTGGATGAAACGGCAACGGCCGTAAAAAACTTCAGCGGTACTTTATGTGCGCAGCTGGTTGATAACGCAGGCAGTGCTTTGACGCCTTGGCAAAAGCTGCTTTACGGTGATGAAGGGGAGAAGACAGTGCACTTTAGCGTCGGGCAGGCTTCAAAGGATGTACGCGTGCAGATGGCGTGGAAAAGTGGAGAGGACCTCTCCTGCCCGTTGACGGTCGGCAGCGAATCAAACACGACACTCTCCAGCGATAATTTTGCCCTGCGTCCCGAAAAATTCACTATCTCCGTCCCCGCTAACGCCTATGCAGGGGAGGATTTTACGATTGATCTGCAGGCTTTGGGCAGTGATACGACGCCCGCTAACGGATATGATGAAACACTCGATACCTCGTTTACTCTGGAAAGTAACGTTACCAAAGCCGGGTGCAGCAGCGGGACTTTGACAACGGATCCCTTCAACTTTACAAGCGGGATCGGTTCGGCAAACGGCAGCTATAGCGACGTAGGAGAGGTTAACGTAAAGATTCGGGAGTTGCAAGGCAGTGAATTTGCTTCGGTGGATAGCGACGATACCCCCTTGTCAAAGCGCCTTATCGGCGAAGCGGTCGCCACGGTAGAGATAAAGCCCTATGAACTGAATATAATCAATTTTGACTATAACGTTTCCAACGGTAACGGTTGGCTTTATATGGGGGATACGGCCGATATGAACGTTAGTGTCGGAGCAACGGTCGAAGCGGCAAATAAAAATCACAATCCTGTGCAAAACTTTACCGCCTTATGCTATGCCAAGGATGTGGATATCGCGTTTCATTACTCCCTGCAAGCGGATGCGCAGACACGCTTTAGCTATGTTCAGCGCCAAGGTACGATCGATTCCTATGATAAAAACGTTAGCGATATCAATAAGACGATCACAATCGATGCAAATGCTTTTAGCACCCCCTCGGCTACGGCAAGCTACGTTTTCGGCGTGGATAAGAATATCTCGGTAGAACGCAACCCCGCAGCGATCGTTTTGCTAGACATCAATAGTACTTCTACCGCGGTTTCCAAAGTGCAAAACGGGGCGGTCGATGCGGGACTGATTTTGGCAAACGAGAACAATACCACTTTTTATTATGCCAGGGTACACCCCCTAGATACCGTTACGACGCAAGTCAACGACCGAACAACGGCATATATCGATGTTTACTCTGCTAACGGCAGCTCTGTTTCCGGATTGAAACAAAGCAGTCTTGACTGGTACCGCTTTAGTCCTGATGACAGCGTAGTCGGAGATTTTGGTACTGTAGCCAACGCCACAGGTATTAAAAACGATGCCAACCCTATCTTTGCAACCAATATCATTGACGTATCAAACGCAGCGGTAAACATCTCCATGCAAAATCCAGCGGCAGTAAATGATGGAGTAATCCACCTTGATATTCCCGGGTATCTGTGGTATTCTTCAGCACAAACCCAATATAATAGTGCAAACGGCAGCAGTTGTACCGCCCATCCGTGTATTTTATACACACTGCTTGCAAACGGCGGCAACAGCGTACAGACGGGGCGATTCAACGGCAGCGACGTCAATACGACGACGCCGGGGGGCAGTCTGCCTAAAGGGG
Organism: Epsilonproteobacteria bacterium tcs-49; assembly: GCA_002049495.1. Lineage (GTDB taxonomy): Bacteria > Campylobacterota > Campylobacteria > Campylobacterales > Sulfurovaceae > TCS-49. The sequence continues at coordinate 66,104 of LLYS01000009.1, forward strand.
TGAAGATATTTAGATGAGAAAAGCGCTGAGTTTAATCGAATTGATCCTGACCATTGTCATTATCGCTATCGTCTTTACCGTGATCCCCAAGATCATCTTTGCTACCAACCAAAGCTTTATCGTAGGCGCCAAGCAAGACGGTATTTTCAACGCCGTGCAGCTGATGCAGGTAATCGCGCGCAAACCGTGGGATAATCGCAGTATCCAAACCATGAATATCCTTGACGTGGATAACGGCGATGCAAACCTTGATTGCAATACCACTACGGGGTATCGCCCGGGCGGGTTTATCGGCGGACGCAACTGCCTGGAAAACAACAACACCATCCGCGCCACGCGCACGAGCGATCCCGAGTGGTCCGATGGCGCGCAGCTGTTGGACGTGGATGATTATAACGCTTTTAACACCACCGCTACGGGAACCAAGTGTGTGCAGTACAACACGTACGGATTGGCGCCTAGCGTAGGGTACCGACGCCTCAATATCAGCTATCCCACCGCCACTTCGGCCGATATCAATCTTACGGCGATGGGTACCCCCGGAGGCGTAAACAGCAGCAATATCAAAGAGGTGAACCTCTCCGTCGGTTTTGCCGGGACCAATGCCCAGCGCTTCGGGGCGGCGGGGTGTATCAGGTTCAACTACTACTCGGCCAACATCGGACAGTTTTACGTAAATAAGAGGTACTATGACTAAAAAAGCGTTTACCCTTTATGAAGTGATCATTGTTATCGTCATCACCGGCATCTTGGCCGCGGGGACCTACGTCTTTTTGGAACAGATGTTTAAACGCTCCCTGAAAGCGGAGTTTATTACCGATAAAACCCTGGAGACCCAGGCGGCGATCGATCAGATCGCGCACCTGCTGCGCCACCGCATCCCCAGCAGCGTTATCGGCTACGATAACGCGGGCAATTTCGATGCGATCGACCAGATCGCCGTGCAGCGGCCCGTTTTGGAGTGGATCGGCGAAGCGGTGGAGATAAAAAAGATGGGGGGATACAGCGGGTTTATCGACCTTGAGCGCAGCGATGTCAACCACCTTTACAGTCCCGACTGGAACGCCACCGTCGCGGGGACCTATAACGTCGGTCCGGGGACGGTGGCGGTGGTGTTTGCGGGCAGTTTCGATCAAAGCGCCGTAACGGGGAGTTTCAACAACGCCTTTGGCTGGCACGGCAACGCCGCCAACGCGGTGTACAGGTTGAATAATATCAACGTCGTCAATACCGCCAACGGTACCGATGCCAATATCACCCTCACCGACGCCAATCCCAAAGATATCTACGCCAAATACTCCCTGGTCGATACGGCTTACACCGTCGCCAGGGGTGCCGATTTGAACCAAACGGTTTTTGACGCCAATTGCAACGGCGTAAACAGTGCGGATTTGCGGGATTTTGATACGACGCTGTTTCTGTTTTACAACTACTGGCCGTGGATGGGAGATACCTTTTGCGCCGACAGCGCGAGCGGCGCGAACAGAAGGGGAGACGCAACGGTTTTGCTTGAACAGGCGCAGGGCTTTTTCGCCGAGCATGACGGGCAAAACATTATCTTGCGCCTGCAAGCGGGCGGCCGGATGGGCGGAGATGACCACAATATGACCATTACGAAGACAAAGGCGGTATTTTGAGACGGGCGATGGGGTTGATTCAGGCAGTTTCGATCATTTTGATCGTAAGCTTTTTGTTGATCGTGACGCTCAAACAGGCTTCTATCACCGCCGTCCATACCGCCGATACCTATTCGCAGCAGCGGGCGGAGCTGTTTTTGCAAAGTGCGGTGGAAACGGCGATTCTGGCTATCCAGAGCAAAAACAGAAGCGGGGGAGATTGCCTGCAAACGATCCATGTGGAGGATGCGCAGTTTGATGCGAATATCCGCGTTTTGCGCTACTACCTGCACGCCAATGAGCCAAATCCCTGTACCAACCCCGCGGGGATAACAAAGTGGATCCAAACCGAGGAATCCAACGGGATGGTGCTGTTGGAAGTGATCGTAACGCCCAGGGGGAAATTCAGCGATCAGAACCTGCGGCTTTATCGCCGCACACTGCAAAGGATATGAGACAGATGCGAGACTTCTCTTTGCTATACTCCAAACATGTCAAAAAAGCATTTACGCTGATAGAGCTGGTATTCGTGATCGTTTTAATCGGGATCATCTCCGCCGTGGCGATCACCGCCGTGCCCAATACGCGGGCGCTTTCAGACGCGAAGTTTATCAAATCGCAAATTATGCAGACGCGTTTTACGGCGATGGGCGATTACCGCCTGGATCAAAGTACGGCTTTTCAGGCGGATAAGTGCATTATCATCAACGCCGCAAATCTGGATCAAAACAGCACCACGTCGGGAGGAAAGCCCTACCAATTGGGGCAAAACACCGTTATCAACACCAACGTGCCGAATCCGCCCACCCTCTGTTTTGATTGGATGGGACGGCCCTATGTGAACAATCTCAATCGCATCAACCGGTTGGATGTTTTAGGACAAAATGCCGATATAAACGTAACGGCTCAGGGAAGAAGTGTCCTTATTTCAGTTTATCCCTATAGCGGGTATGTTACAATAAACCAATAAAATAAAAGTGTGGGAAATTAATGGGTATAATTTATATTGATAAAACCAAGTCGCCGTTTTTTTGTCAAGATAGTAAATGTACGCCTTTAGAACATAAAATTAAACACGAAACCATTGTCGCTTCTATCGACCCGCAGAAGGTGATTACCCACAGCTTCAAAGTTCCCACCTCCATTCAAGAAGACGAGCTGGATGTCGAAGTGGAGATGAAACTCTTTGACGAAGCGGGTCTGAATCCCAACGAAGAGTATCAATTCTCCTACATCAAAAAAGAGCTCAACGTCGAGGAAACGGAAAATCTGGTCGAAGCGTTCGCCGTCAAGGTCGGTGATCTGCAAAGCGGTTTTGCGGATTTAGCGAAAGCGTACGGGCATATCGATATCCTCACTATCCCCTATATAGGTTTTGAAGGGCTGTACGACAAACGCTTGCTCGAACCTAAAAACGACGTCTTCGTCCATCTGGGACGGGAATCAAGTTATATCGTTTTATGCCAGGACGGTAAATATATCTACGCACGCAATATCAACTCTTTAAACAAGCTGGTTCAGGGGTTTGATCCCTCCCTGGGGATGGATACGGACAGCTACATCGAACTGTTGCGCGCAAAGGGACTTGAGGAAGGGAGATACGGCTCGGAGGAGGGGGATCTTTTTGATACGGTACAGTCGCAGTTCCAAGCGATCTATCACCGTATCAACGATACGGTGATGTATAATAGAAACATTTTCGGGTTTGATGCGGCCGATCGTATCTTTATCGATTGCGAGGATGGCTGGATACACGAAATTGATAGCTTTATCCATGAGGATATGCTTGAAAAAGCGCAGGTGCTTTCGTTAAAAGAGAATCTTCATTTTGAAAACAACCAGTTGCCGGCCGTGGATTGTATTACTGCGCAGTATGCGCTGCTGCACGCACAGGTACGACCCAACCTGACCATCTTTGAGCGCAAAGTCCCCCTATATAAAACCTTTATGGCAAAGCTGCTTTATACCGCGGCCGCCGCCGCCGTGCTCGCCGGGACCTATCCGGCATATCTGTGGTATGAAAACAGGAGCATCGAAACGGCGATAGAGGGTAAAGAGGCGATGCTCAAGCAAAAACAAAAGCGCCAGATAGCGCTTGCGTCAAAGCTCAAGAGTGCGCAGCAGGAGCAAAGCGCTTTGCAGGAGCGGTTGCAGCAGTTGCAAAAAAAGCGGGACGCTTTGCAGGCAAAGATACAAGATGTTCTTACGCTGGATCAAAACAATCGGGAGGATATGCGCTTTTTCGCCACCGCTACGGAGCTGCTGGAAAAATACGACTTGCATTCGATGCAGATGAGTAAAACGGAGCAGGAGTATGAGCTGGGTATCTACACCTCTTTGCAAAAGCGCGACCTCGTAACCATGTTGATGGAGGATCTGATCGATGCGGGGTATGAGGGGGTTCGAACCGAAAAGATCGATTCGAGCAGCGGACAGTATGAAAGCGTGATAAAGATTAAGTGATGAATGAAAAAATCGAACAGTTAGAAGAGTGGTACGAGGATCAGCAAAAAAATAGAATACTATCCATATATGCGGGCGTTTTCCTGCTGTTTTTCCTGCTGTGTTCCTATATGTTCGTCGCCCCGCTTTTAAGCAAGCAGCAACAGCTCAAAACCCGCGACAACAGCGTACAGGCCAAGATTGATGCGATCAATCTCAAACTGTACGAGACGAAGCTAAAGGCGCTGGAAAACAGTGCGATGAAGGAGCAAAGTCGCTATGAACGGCAGCGCACTACGCATCTGCAGCAAAGCAGCCGTTTTGAAAGTATGGGGTTTGTTTCCTTCGGCAATAAAAACTTTACCGCGTTTTTAGATGAGTTGATGAAGCGTTCCATCGCACATGAATTGGAGATAAAATCCCTTGAAACAGCCGTTTTGGAACAGAATTTGTTGGATACGGTGACAATGCGCCGCAGCGTTACCGTCAGCGGCAACGGAAGGTATGGGGATATCGTCGCGTTTTTGGAATTTATTACGGGGTATACCATTTTGCAGCAGGTGGAAGGTTTCTCCTTGCAAAATGCCGAAGAGGGCGGTGTCGATTTTTCCGTAACCCTGCTCGTAGGAGGGGTGGATAGATGAACCTTGTAAAAAAAGGACTCGGAGTATTTATCTGTCGACCACTGCTTGCGGCACTGTTTTTATCGGTGTCCGCTTCCGCTGCGGCACCCGCATCGCAGGAGCTGCTAAAGCAGCTTGAGCGCTACGGTCGGCATGGGGGAGTGACGAGTTCCTACGATCCGTTCAAACTGCCCCGCAGTGCGGAAAAAGAGCCTGCGGGCGTCGAAGAGGAAGCCCCCCAAGCGCAGCTGCGGCTCAAAACGGTTTTTAACGGGCGAGCGCTTATCGGGGAGAACTGGTATGAAAAGGGGGAACGGGTGCAGCACTACACCGTAACGAAGATAACCCAAACCGCGGTATATCTCTGGAGTGAAGAGGAGAGCAAGATTTTGACCCTCCCGCAAAAAAAGATGCTCAAAATGCAAATACGCGAAAAAGCGAGTCAAGAATGAAAAAAATAATAACGTCACTACTGCTTCTCAGCTCAATTGCGTTCGCGCAAAACGCCCCCTGTAAAGATAAGTTTTTCACCCTCTCGATCAGTGCGAAAAATGAAGTGCGGGTGATCGATCTGGTGGATAATTTAGCGGGTGAGTGCCAGATCAGCGTCGTGTTTGAAGACGGCGGCGTACAAAAGCAGCTGGAGAAGAACGTGGGCTATATCCACGCCAACGATTATTCGCTGAAGGAGTTGTTCGAACTCATTTTTGACGAAAACAATATCTATTATGAGTATGAGGAACAAAAACAGATCCTGCGTCTGGCGTATATCAAAACGAAAACCTTTTTTATCGATTACGTAAATTTCAAATCCCGGACAAGCACTTCGACCAAGAGTATCAATATCGGTCTTTCCGGCGGTGCGGATAGCGGTGACGGAGACAACAATAACGACGACGGGGAGGGGACCACCGGCGGTTCCCGGGGAAGCAATACCGATCAAACCACCATAGAAACCAGCAATGATTTTGGATTTTGGAACAATATTAAAACCGAAGTGCAAAGTATCCTTTCCCAGGATAGCTTTGAAAGCGCTATCGGTACGAAAACCCTGCTTAACCGAGATGCGGGGACGATGACGGTATCTGCGACCAAAAAGCAGCTTGACCGTGTGGAAGCGTATATCGATACGATTATGCAGCGGCTGCACAAGCAGATCATGATTGAAGCCAAGATCGTGGAGGTGACGACTACCGACTCCTCTTCCAACGGGATCGACTGGTCGCAGCTGTTTGCGATGGAGGGAACCCTCAACGGCACCTTTACCGACGCGGCAAATACCCCCTCAAGTTCAAGTATCACCTACAACTACAGTATGTCGATCTCGAAAATACTGGAGTTTCTGGATAGCTACGGAGATGTGGACGTCGTATCCAATCCAAAGATTTTAACGCTGAATAACCAGCCGGCGGTGATCAATGTGGGGGAACAGCTTAACTACCGTTACGAATCGGGGGATTTGACCATCGCAAACGACGGCACCACCGTTTTGCAGGATTATGAAACCAACTCACTGTTTGTCGGGGTTTCGCTAAGCGTCACTCCCGAAGTGACCCGAGACGGCCACGTGATGCTGACGGTTCAACCCGTTGTCAGCAGTCTGCGCGACAGCAGTGCCGATTCCGAAGCCAATGAAGATCGCGTATTGCCCCCGGATACCAAAATCAAGCAGATGTCCTCGATCGTCAAGGTCAAAGAGGGCAACAAAGTGATCATCGGCGGCTTGATCGAAAAGGAAAACTCCACCGTTCACGACGGTGTTCCCATTTTGAAAGATTTGCCCATTTTCAGCCTCGCCTTTAGCAAAAAAACGCAGTCGGTTTCAAAGAAGGAGCTGGTGGTGATCCTAACGCCCCGTTTCGTTGACGGCAGTACCACGCCCTCGCTGGAAACGTTTGAGCAGCAGTATACGAAAGAGTTGCGCTAGATGGCATCGGAATTTGCAAAGGTCGCAAAACTTTTCGAAGATGTGATCGCCCCCGCAAACTATTTCGACTCCATCGAATCCGAAGCGGTTAAAAACGCGCTGCTTGATCATATAGACAACAACTGCACCGATCTGATCTTCCTGATCGGTAACCCCGGGGTGGGCAAAACCTTTTTGATGAAATATCTGATCAACGAACTTTTCTACAAACGGCAAATCTTTTACTACGATACGCCCTTTTTTGACAACGAACTCTTTTTGGATAAATTTATCGACCGTTTTGATACGGTCAAGTACCACAATATCGTGGATAAGAAAAACAGGGCGGTGGAGTTGGCGAAGAAAAATCCCCATACGATTTTTGTGGATGAGGCGCAGCTTTTGAGTAACGATCAAGTGGAGTTTTTGCGGACCCTCAGCGACAGCAAAGCGTTTCAAATCATCATGGCGATGCACAAAGACGAGGGGGAAGCGATTTTGAAAAAGAAGCATTTCAAATCGCGTAAAAAGCAGGTGGTGACGCTGCATGAGATCCAACGGCAGGATCTGGTACAGTATATCAACAACATTTTGCTGCGCAACAGTTTCGGCGAGATGGAGCACCTTTTTACCCCCCGGGTCATCAAATCGATCCAAAAGTATACCAGCGGCAACATGCGTTCGATCAAATTGATGCTGCAAACGCTGTTTGAACTGCTGGATCATAAAAAAAGCAACAATATGCTCAAAGAGAACAGGATCGAGCGCTGCTTGCTGATGATGGCGGCGATCGATGTAGGATTGCTTGATGCATAAGCGGTACGAAGAGTTAAAGCGCCGCTGCCTGCGCTACCGGATCAAGCGGGTGCTCCAAGCCGTCCTTTTCTTTCTGCTGGCACTCGTGGGGATCGCCTTTGGTTTTTATCTGGCTTTTTCCTTTCTCCAATCCCCCGCAACCGATACCACAAAAGCCCTAAAAACACCGCAGCAGCAGCCTCAAAAGCAGCAAGAGACGTTGCCGCGGGAAAAGCGCGAGGAACCCCCGGTTATGCAGAAGCGATCCCCGGTAAAGGAGCAAAATACCACGGCGGTCAAAAAGCGCTCTGCCGCTAAGCAAGAGAGTAACACGACGGCCGTACCCGCACCCGTAATCAAGCGGATGCGGCTCGAACCGGTCTATAATTTCAAAATCGATACGCTTTATGAACAAAGCCTGCCCAAAAAGGTGCAAAAGAAACCGTCACCCGAGGTAAAGCCAAAACCAAAACCCAAGCCGCAGCCAAAGCCCGAAGCCGAGCCCCCACAGCCAGAACAGAAAGAACCCCGAACGAGTATAACGGAGGGGATGATCAGTTCTAAGCGGGTGACCGGCCTGAAAGAAAAGATTGAGATCTATGAAAAAAACCCCCACTACGACGCGGCGCTGCTTATCGCAAAGCAGTATTTTAAACAAAGGGAGTACAAAAACTCCATTATCTGGCTCAAACGGGCGGATAAGCGGAAAAAAAGCCAGGAAGAGGTTTTTAACCTCTATGCCAGGGCGCTTTACTTTGACGGTGAAAAGCAAAAGGCGCTTAACGTGATCGATTATTTTTTGGGTTTGAAACAAAGCGATACCTTGTCGGCGCTGCGCAGCGACATCGTCAACGATCGACTCAAACCGGCGAGATAGGAGAGAGGATGATAAAATCAAAAGTACGATTGGGAGATCTGCTCATAGAGGAGGGTTTACTCACCCCCGAACTTTTGACCGTAGCGCTGAACCGCCAAAAGGAGAGTGATTACACCAAAAAGCTCGGTGAAGTTCTCGTCGATAGCGGCTATGTCAGCCAAAAGGAGATCGCCCAGGCGCTGGCGAAGCAGTTGAATTTGAAATTCACCGACCTCTACGGGCAGAATATCGATTACCACTCTATGTCCAAATACTCCATGAGTATGCTCAAAAACGCCAAAGCGATCCCCTATGACGAGGATGAGGATTATATCTACGTCGCTACCTCCGATCCGCTCAATTACGATGCGCTTGAGGTACTGGAAAGAACCATCGCCACGAAACCGCTCAAGCTTTCACTGGCGCTGGAAGTGGATATGGAGCATATCTTTGATCGTTTAAAGATCATGGAAACTACAAAGGGGATCGTCGAAAACGTCAAAAAAGAGATTTCACTGGAGGGGATCAAAGCCGAATCCAGCTCCAGCGCGATCATGCAGTTGATCAATTTGATCATCAAAGACGCTATCCGCCAGGGAGCCAGCGATCTGCACATCGAGCCCGATGCGTATAAAGTCTCCGTCCGAAGCCGCGTCGACGGGATTTTGCGGGAGAATTTTGTCTTTGATCTGGATGTATATACAGCGCTTAATTCGCGGATCAAAATTTTGGGAAACCTCGATATCTCCGAAAAGCGCAAGGCCCAGGACGGCCGCTTCCGGCTCAAGATTGACGGCGGGGATTACGATTTCAGGCTCTCCACGACGCCGACGATGCACGGTGAATCGATCGTTATGCGTATTCTGGATCAAAACAAGATTCTGCTTTCTCTGGACGAGATCGGCGTAGAGGGCGAGAACCTCAAAGCCCTGGAGGAGTTGATCCGCTCCCCCTACGGGATCGTTTTCGTAACCGGACCGACGGGAAGCGGTAAAACGACGACGCTTTATGCGGCACTCAACGATGTCAAAAGCTTAGAAAACAAAGTGATGACCGTTGAAGACCCCATCGAGTATGAGTTGCCGCTGGTACAGCAGATCCAAACCAACGACAAAGTGGGTTTTGGCTACTATGAAGCGCTCAAATCCTTCCTGCGCCAAGACCCCGATATCATCATGGTCGGGGAGGTGCGTGACGTCGATACGCTTAACGCAGCCGCACAGGCGTCGCTGACCGGGCACCTGGTGTTTTCGACCCTGCACACCAACGATGCGCCAAGTGCCATTACGCGGATGAGTCAGATGGGGTTGGAATCATACCTGGTTTCCGATTCCCTTATCGGTATCGTCGCCCAGCGGCTGGTGCGGCAAAACTGCAAACACTGTCTGGAAAAATATACGCCGCACCACAAATATATCCGAAAAGTGTTCCGTCATCTGCCCCAGTCTTTTCAGTTTTATAAGGGAAAAGGGTGCAGAAAGTGCAATAATACGGGCTATTCGGGGCGGGTGATGATCTGTGAAGTGCTGCGGGTGACCGAAGAGATATCGCAAATGATTACCCAGGGGAAAAACAAGTTCGATATCGCGCAGAAAGCCGAGGAAGCCGGAGCGTATAAACCGATGCTCTTTGACGGGTTGACCAAAGCGTTGCGGGGCGATACGACACTTGAAGAGATATATAGGGTAACCAGAGGGTAGGCCATGTCCGCAAAATATTTTAAAATCACCTACAAACGCGGCGGAAAGCGCAAAGTCACCTACCTTGAGGAGAGCAACAAAGCCGAAGCGATAAAAACTTTCCGCTATAAGAAGATGGGGGGTTTAGTCAGTATCGAACCCACCGGCGAACCCCTTTCGGAAAAGTTTCGCAAATTCCAGGAAAAGTTTGACAACCCCGTCAAAGACAAGCGGGTGGAAACGGAGAGTTACATCTCCGCCCTGCGTCAGATCGCGACGATGCTCGATGCCGGGATGCCGATTAATGACTGTTTGCTGGAGGCGTATAACTCCACCGAGAATCCTTCGCTCAAAGAGATCATGCGTATCGTTTTGGAAGACGTGGAAAGCGGGGTAAGCCTGACCAAGGCCGCTTCACGATTTAAACGTCAACTTGGAGGACTCTCGATCAGTATGTTCGATATGGGGGAACAGACGGGATCGCTGGACAAATCGATTAACCGATTGGCCGATATCCTCGAAGAGATCCATGAAAATCGAAAAAAACTCAAAAAAGCCACCCGCTACCCGACCATGACGATCTTTGCCATGGCGATCGCCTTTTCTGTCGTGATCATCTTCGTCGTGCCGCAGTTTGAAAATATGTTCAACTCTATGGGTGCGGATCTGCCCGTACCCACGCGCTTTTTACTCTGGATCGAAAACGCACTGGTTCACTACGGACCCTACATACTCACCGGGGCGGTTTTGACGGTGAGCGTGCTTGGGTATATGTACGCCAAAAGTGAAAATTTTAAACTCATTTTTGATAGGATATTGTTAAAAGTTTACCTGGTGGGTACGGTGATCCACCTCTCCATGCTCGGACGCTACGTCTATATCTTTGACAAACTCTCCCAATCGGGGATCCCCATCATCGACGCGCTTAAAACCGCGGGAGAGGTCGTAGAAAACGATTATATGCGCCAGCAACTGGGCAAGATCGAAGGGGCCGTGGAGGACGGCCGCAGTTTGACCGACGGATTTAAGGATTCGGGACAGTTTGACAGTATGGTACTGCAGATGATCAGTGCCGGGGAGCGCAGCGGGTCGCTGAACCGGATGCTGGAGAAGGTATCAAACGTGTACCGGAACAAGTACCAGTATCTTATCGACAACGTGGCGACGATGATCGAACCGATCCTGATCGCGGGGATCGCTGGGTTTGTACTGTTACTGGCACTGGGAATCTTTCTGCCCATGTGGTCCATGGCGGAAGCGATGGGGATGTAAAGCGGTTTTACGAAGAGGGATCGTAAAAAGACAGATCAAAAAAAGGAATGGAGCTGAGGCAAAGCCGAAGCTTAAGTGAGAGGAATTTTTTGCGGACGGTGTTCGTAAAAAAGGAGAGATCAATAATGGAAACAGAAACGGGAACGATCGTAGTAGCCATCGTCAGCGCGCTGATTTTAGGCTTTGGCTACTGGGTTATTCATAAGATTACCAATTTATAAGGGAAGAGGTTGAGAGTCGGATTTATCGGTGACGTGGTGGGCAAACCCGGCCGCAAGATGCTTGCGAAGTATTTGAAACAGTTGCGAAAAGAGCATGGACTTGATTGCGTGATCACCAACTGTGAAAACGCCAGTCACGGCTTCGGGGTGACGCCGAAAAACGCCGGCGAACTGCTGCACAGCGGATCGGATCTGCTCACCGGCGGCAACCACAGCTGGGATAAAAAGGAGATTTTAGAGCAGATGGATACGCTGCCCCTGCTGCGGCCGCTGAACTATCCCGACGCGGCGCCGGGCAGCGGATACAAGATGCTGCAAATCGGCGATAAAAAGCTCGCCGTTATCAACTTGATGGGACACTACTGCATGCCCATGTGCGACAACCCTTTTGTCAAAATCGAGCGTTTTCTCCCCGGTTTGCAAAAGCAAAACCCCGATCATATCATCATCGACTTTCACGCCGAATCCACGGCGGAGAAGCAAGCGCTGTTTTATATGCTGCGCGGCAAGGTGGACGCGGTCCTTGGGACCCATACCCACGTGGGCACCGATGATCTCAAGATTGACGGCGGCAGCGTGTATATCAGCGACGTGGGCTTGACGGGGTGCCGCGACAACGTTTTGGGGATGGAGAGCCAGATCGCAATCGACCGTTTTTTGCAAGGCTACGGCACCCACTTTGACGTCCCCGACACGTGCAAAGCGATCATGCAGATGGTGGTTTTCACCCTTGAAAAGGGGTGCGAGGAAGCGTATAAACTGCGCATCTACGACAGCGGCGAAATCCAGCGCCAGGAGGCGTACCGTGAGTGAGATTTATAACGCTTTGGATATTTTGCGCCGGCTAAAAGATGCGGGATATGATGATTTTGAGCACCCCTACTGGTGGCCCGGTGCGGGCAGCTTTGAAGTTATTATGGGGGCTATCTTGACCCAAAATACCAGATGGGAGCGGGTAGAGGAGTCCTTGGCACAGCTTAAAGCCAAAGGTTTAGACACTCTCGATGCGGTGGCAAACGCCGATACGGGTATCTTGCAAGAGTGCATACGAAGAAGCGGTTTTTACAAAAGCAAATCCAAGTATCTGCAGGGGGTGTGCCGCGCCATTAAACAGGAGTACGGCGATTTTGACACCTTCGCCGTAGAAGTTGACAGGCAGTGGCTGCTGTCGCAAAAGGGGCTTGGCGAGGAAAGTACCGACGCGATCCTAAACTACGCCTGTTTTCAAGAGTACTTCGTGGTGGATCGCTATACCCAGAGGATGCTGCACACCATCGGTTTTGAGTTTGACAGTTACGGCGAAATCCAAAGCTGGATGCAAAACGGCCTCAAACGCTACGGCGAGATCTATCCGGATATGGAGCGTGCGCAGCTGTACGCGCGTTTTCACGGGATGATCGTCGAATGCGCGAAAAAAGATAAAAAGTTTACCCTGTTTCAAACCGGTTGAGTGTTCCAAAACCCACTTCGCAACGGGCTTGGCAAGGAGGTTTGACAACAACCGGTATGTGCGAAAAAGAAAAAAAGAAGGATGAAACATGATTAAACTCTATGGAATCCCCACTTGCGGGAGCGTGAAAAAGGCAAGAAAATTTTTTAAGGACAACGGTATCGAAGTGGAGTTTATCGATTTTAAAAAATCACCCGTAGATTGCGCCAAGATCGACGAGTGGCTTGAAAAAACCGATATGAAAACGCTGTTTAACAAAAGAGGTACCAAATACCGTATGCTCAAACTCAAAGAGTTGGATCTGGACGAGAGCGGGCAGCGGGAGTGGTTGTGCAAGGAAAATATGCTGATCAAACGTCCCGTTATCGAGCAGGGTAAAACCTTGACGGTAGGCTTTGACGAGCAAGCGTATCAAGAGAAGTTTTTGTAATGTTCAATATCGTTTTGGTCCATCCCCAAATCCCGCCAAATACGGGAAATATCGGGCGCCTTTGCGTTAATCTGGGCGCGACGCTGCATCTGGTGAAACCCCTGGGGTTTGATATCGATGAAAAAGCGGTGCGCAGAGCGGGGCTGGATTACTGGGACAAGCTGGATCTTCGGGAGTGGGAAAGCCTGGGGGAGTTGCTTGAGAGCGTCGGCGAAGCCCGCTGCTTCTTTGCCACGACCAAAACAAAACAGGAATACTTCAACGTCGCATACAAGCCTGGCGATTATCTTTTTTTCGGCAGTGAAACCGAGGGATTGCCCGCAAAACTTTTACAACGCGATCCCCAAAGCTGCATCACCATCCCCATGGGGCAGCAGGGCAGAAGCTTGAACCTCTCGGTCAGCGTAGGCATCGTCGCGTACGAAGCGCTGCGCCAAAACTATGGCACCTTTAACGCGCTTCAAGGAAACGTCTAAACCTTCGTACCCAGCTGCGTAGAGGGTTTGCCGATATGGTACCCCTGCGCAAAATCGATCTTGATTTCGCGTAAAAAGCGCAGTACCTCTTCACTCTCCACAAACTCCGCGACGGTTCTGATATTGAGTTCATGGGCCAAAGAGACGATACTTTTGACAAAAGCCAAGTCTTTGGGATCTTTATCGATATTGACGATAAAGTCCCCGTCGATCTTGACAAAGTCGATGGGGAACTTCTTGATATAGTGGAAAGAGGAAAAGCCCGATCCGAAATCGTCGATAGCAAAGCGGAAACCCTCGAGTTTGAGGTTGTAAACAAACTTTTCAAGCAGGGCAAAGCTTTTGACCGTTTCACGCTCGGTGATTTCAAAAACAATCTTGCTTTTATCGATTTTGTAACTGTGGGTTAACTCATTGATCTTTTCCATAAATTCACTGATAATGAGCGCTTTGGGGGAGAGGTTGATAAACAAGATCCCCTCATAGTTGGTCTCGACCATCTTTTTAAACGCTTTTTCGATCACGATATAATCCATCTGGTGTACGACGCCAAGGGCTTCTGCGGTTTCGATGAACTGTCCCGCGGGCAGCGCCTTGTCCTCATCCATATCGATACGCATGAGCAGTTCGTTGATTTCGATATCGTTGTTGTTCGCATCCATGATCGGCTGGAAGTGGGGGATGATGTTTTCATTTTTAATCGCGTCTAAAACCAGCATCGATTTATCTTCGCTCTCTTGATAAATCTCTTCAAGCTCAAAGTTGCTCGGTGTCCGTACGGCGTCTTTTCCTTCGCTTTTTGCCCGGTACATCATCGAATCGGCGATATTGAACAGCTCCTTGGCTTCGGTGGCATGTTCGGGGTAGCTTGCCAATCCGATAGAGACGGTCACGTTGACATATTTCCCGTCGGGGGCTTGCAGTTCGTAGTTTTCGATCTCTTTTAAGATGCGTTTGGCTACGGTGTAGGATTCCTCGGTATTGGATTCGGGCAGTACGATGGTAAATTCGTCGCCGCCGTAACGGGAGAGGATATCCTCGTCGCGTTTTGAGCGTTCAAGCAAGTTGGCAAACTCCACCAGGTAGGTATCGCCGAAGCTGTGGCCGTATTTGTCGTTGATGGGTTTAAAGTTGTCGCAGTCGATCACCAACAGCCCGAAGTTGTAGTTGTGGCTGCGGGCCCGTTTGATCTCGTAATCAAGCAGATCGCGGAAAACCCGCTGGCTAAACAGCCCCGTCAACGGATCGCGCGTGGCGTAAAACTCCAGGTTTTCGGTGTATTTGTGGATCGCCTTGACCGAACCGACCAGGTTCAGCAGCGTGGTCAGGATCGAATCGATCACGATATGATAAACCGTGTCTTTGGAGCTGTCCGCCTGGATGCCAAGCCCGACAATACCCCCGATTTTCGGCGTATCCAGCAGCAGGGATTTGGCTTCGTGCTCGATATCGTGGGTGGTGACGCTGCTTAAACAGCGGTTGTCGTTGACGATGGTATGATTGATCAGCGCTTCCGTTTCTATCTTGTGGTGTTCGCGGATCATCTGTTTGGTCAAATTTTCCAGGTAGCGCTTGACCTCTTTGTCCGGGTGTCCCAGCCAAAATACTTCGATCTCATACATCTCATCTTCGGTTTTAAAAATGGTGATAAGACAGTATACGGGCATCACGACATTGATCTCGTTTAACAGCTCCTTGATATACTCCTTCCAATCCTTGACCACTTCGGAGGTGATGATGAGTTTATCAAGCAGTTTCACCTCAAATTCCAAAATATCCTTATCGACGGCGATATTTTTGAGCTTTTTACTCAGGGTGCTGACTTCACGCATCATCACGTCAAATTCGCGGAAACTCTGGCGGACGGTGGAGGTGTCGAGGTTTTTAAAATCCTTGACCGAGTTGATGTTTTTGATCTTGTCGTTAAAGCTGCCGATGGAGCGGTTGATTTTGCGCAGCAGGTGGCGCGAGATAAGATAGGCGACCAAAAACATCAGCGGCAAAATGATCAAAGAGAAAATAAGATACTTATTCTGGGTTTCGCGCAGCGTCTGGCTGAAGTCGTAATTGATCTCCACGGCACCGAGCATATCACCGCTTTGGGCGTTGACGTGGCATTTGAGGCATTCGCTGCTGGCGATAATGGGAGTGATGACGTTTAAAGAGCTTTGGGTGGAGGTTTCCATCTTCTGTTTGGTTTGAAACACCTCTTTAACCTTGGGCGACATCTTGCCCTGCTCAATTTCGCCGAAAAGGTTTGCTACCTTTTGACCCCGGTAGATGCTGACGTCGTAGGAGGTTTTTTCAAAGGAGTGTTTCGTGGATTGGATAAAGGCTTGCAAATCCTCCCTGGACCATCCCTGACGCATCACCTGGTACATCGATCCAAACACCTGCTTGGATACGGCGTCGGCAAGCTTTTTGTTCTCCTGAATGGTCAAGGTGGTGTGCAGGTAGGAGGAAAACGCGTAATATACGATAAACATCGCCAAAGTGATGGTGATCATGGAAAGTCGAAAATAGTTTTTTAACGTTTTAATCTGCATAGAAGGCCCTCATTATAGTTATGAAATTGTGAAATTCAAGTATTACAAAATATTATATCATAGTAAGTCCGTACACAAACTAAGTTTAGGGAGCGGATCGCAACTTTTCGGAAGGAATCGCCTTGATCGTTTGCGTTTTTGGAAAGAGTACATAATCCGTACCGCGAAGGCTGTAAAGCCGTGTTACCACTCCCGTAGAGCGTTTGCCCAGGGTATAGGTTGCCTCTTTCGCATAGAGCTCTTCACCAATCCTTTTTCCGGCGACAAAGGGGGTACAACTGAGCAAAGTAGTGACCAATAAAACGGTAACCGTGATATTTTTGGGCATGAAAAACGCAACCAGCGAAGGGAGAAGAAAGATCAGATACCACAGCGGTTGGTTATCCGCGAAAAAGGGGTTGTAGTAGATGCTTAAATCGTAATAATCGATGTAGTTTATCTTCAGACCCGTCAAGAAAAGAAAGTCAAAGACCAAAGCTGCGAACAGCGCAGTTAAAATTTTCATGACGGCTCCTTTGGCGCGGCGGGAAGCCGCGGCTTTTATCTATTGTAGTTTTTCACAAAGTTTTCGATACGCAAGATCCCCTCTTTGATCGTATCCAGATCCAGCGCGTAGCTAAAACGGAAATATCCGTCGCTTCCGAAACCCACACCGGGGACGGTCGCTACGCCCTGATCCTCCAGAAGCGCTTTGCAAAACTTCATGGAATCGGGTTCGATCGCTTTACAGTTGACAAAAAGGTAAAAGGCGCCCTTTGGCTGCACGACACTGAGGCCTTCAATCTGGTTAAACAGCTCCGT
The DNA here is from genome assembly GCA_002049495.1 of Epsilonproteobacteria bacterium tcs-49. GTDB lineage: Bacteria > Campylobacterota > Campylobacteria > Campylobacterales > Sulfurovaceae > TCS-49. The sequence goes on from LLYS01000009.1 coordinate 83,217, forward strand.
AGCGGTTTTGCAGCGGTGGGCGAAGGTGGCACGCATATGCTCGATATCCTCGTCTACGCTGCCGTTAAGCGCCGTGATCGCCGCTTTTTGGGTGATGGAGTTGATATTGGACGTGGATTGGCTTTGGAGTTTGTTGATCGCTTTGATCAACTCCTTGTTTTTACATGCCATATAGCCAAATCGCCACCCCGTCATCGCCACGGATTTGCTCAGGCCGTTGACGGTGATGGTGCGTTTGTACATATCGTCGCTCACACTTGCCGCGGCGGTGAACTTTTCACCGAAAACCAGTTTTTCATACATCTCGTCGCTGACAACGGTGATGTCGCTACCTTCAAGCACGCGCCCCAGTGCTGCCAGCTCGTTTTCGCTGTATACCGCGCCCGTGGGGTTGGAGGGGCTGGTCAGTACGACGATCTTGGTTTTATCGGTAATGGCGGCTTTGAGCTGCTCGGGCGTCATTTTAAAGCCGCTTTTATCGTCGGTTTCCACCGCTACGGGGACGCCGCCGCTGTATTTTACAAGTTCGGGGTATGTTACCCAGTACGGCGCGGGGATGATCACTTCGTCGCCTTCGTCGATGAGCGCTTGAAAAATGTTAAATAGTGTATGTTTCGCTCCGTTGTTGACGATGATTTCGTCGGTTTCGTATTCGATGCCGTTTTCGCGCTTGAGCTTGTCCGCGATCGCTTCAAGCAGTTCGGGGATGCCCGCGACGGAGGTGTATTTGGTAAAACCCTCATCGATGGCTTGCTTCGCGCTGTCTTTGATCTTTTGCGGCGTATCGAAATCCGGTTCCCCGGCACTAAAACTCAAAACATCTTTCCCTTCCGCTTTTAGCTCTCTTGCCAATGTTGAGATAGCTATAGTAAGCGATTCCGAAAGTGTCTGTATTCGTTGTGATAACATGTAATAACCCTTGTTATTGTATGATTTTAACTTTGTATTGTATCAAAACTATGGTATAATAATAACTTAAGGCTACAAAGTTCTTAGTAAATAGCTACTCTTACTTAAATAACGTAAAACGCGCTTGCCAAAGCGCTAAGAAGGGCACCTCCAATGGATTTCATCTCCCACTCGCAAAGCGAACCGCGGAAAGCTTCCAACGGATCCGAATGCATTGGAAGTGCCCTTGCAAGTAATCGTAAAGATATGATTGAAAACGGTTTGTAGTCAAATTCAACAAAAAAGTAGATAAATGTCAGAAACACAGAAAGTAACCTTTGATTCGTTCAACTTCTCAAAAGAGATCAGCGGAGGGATCAGATACGCGGGTTTTAAGATCGCAAGCCCCATCCAGGCGATGGCGATCCCCCTGGTTCAAGAGGGCAGCGACCTGATCGCCCAGGCCCATACGGGTACGGGGAAAACGGCGGCATTTGGGCTGCCAATCATGGATATGATGGAGAAAAACACCAAGGAGGTGGAGTGCCTCGTAGTCACTCCCACAAGAGAGCTTGCCAACCAGATCAGTGACGAACTGTACAAACTCGGCCGCAACAAGGGGATCAAAACCGCCACGGTGTACGGCGGACAGTCGTACAATATGCAAAAGCGCCGCGTCAACGGCACCGCCAACATCGTCGTAGCCACTCCCGGGCGGCTTTTGGATATGCTCAGCAAGGAGCAGTTCAAAGATTTCAATCCCCAGTACGTCGTCTTGGACGAAGCGGACGAGATGCTGAACATGGGGTTTTTGGAAGATGTGAAAGCGATCTTTGAATACCTGCCCCAAAACCGCCAGACGCTGCTGTTTTCGGCGACCATGCCAAAGGCGATCGTCGAGCTTGCCAACTCGATCCTGACCGATCCCAAAACGGCCAGGGTTACCAAGGAAGAAACCACCAACAAAGATATCGCCCAGGAGTTTTACGTCATCGACGAGCATGAGCGCGACGACGCGACGGTACGGCTGCTTGAGGTGCTCGATCCCGAGCGCTCGATCATCTTTTGCCGGATGAAAAAAGAGGTGGATCGCGTCAGTGAAATGCTCAACTCCAGAGGCTTCAACGCCGTGGGACTGCACGGGGATATGGAGCAGCGCGACCGTGACAAGGTGATGAAAGCGTTCAAACGCGCCGAAGCGGATATCCTCGTCGCTACCGACGTGGCGGCCAGAGGGCTTGATATCAGCAACGTCACCCACGTATTTAACTACCATATTCCCTTTGATCCCGAAAGTTACGTACACCGTATCGGCCGTACGGGCAGAGCCGGGAAAAAGGGGCTTGCGATCACGCTTGTGACACCTTTGGAGTATAAGGAGCTTACCTCTATCCAAAAGAAGGTCAAAGCCGGGCTCAAGCACAGCTTTATCCCTTCAAACAGCGTGGATGAAAACTCCATGGTACAAAAACTCGCAGCGCAGGTCAAGGAGCAAAAGATCGATGAAAAAGCGATCAAAGTGTATGAAGCGCTCGAAGATGAGATCGACTCGGGAGAACTGGCTTTTAAACTGATCTCCATGCTTTTGACTGAGGCAGATAGCAAGGGGAGTAACAAGCAGATCGGTATCCCCAAGGAGCAGCTTGACAAGGTGCTTAAGGAGATGCAAAACTCCCATGAGGATAAAAAACGCTCCAAGCGCCGAGGCAGCAGCCGACGCCGCCGAAGCAGCGGCAGCAAGAAGCGCCGTTCAAGCTCCTCTCGCAGAAAGAATCAGTAGCGCATCCAGTTTTCGTGGCTGTGTCCCTTCTGTTTCGCATCGATCAGCTCCCTGGCTTTATTTAAAAAGGCTTCAAGCTGATCGCCTGCGGGGATTTCGTCATAGATTACCTCATGAAAAACCCCCTCTTTATCCACTAAAAACAGAGCATTTGCCAACTTTTCCTTTTCATTTTCAAGACCCGTACCGAAACGTTTGGCAAAATCGCCCTTGCTGTCTTGCAGCAGGGTGAAGTTTTCCAACCCCTTTTCCTTTGTAAAGGTTTCCATCGTTTCAAAATCGTTGTTGCAGACGATATTGCCGCTTAGCTTGTTTTCACCTTTGAAAAACGTTTGCAGTGCCGTGATCAATTGCGCACAGGGCTCATCCCGCAGCGAATACACCGAGGCGATAATCTGGACGTGCGGAGCGATCATACCGATGATACGCTCCTTGCCCGAGACTTCATATACCCTTGCGCTGGGAGCTTCCTTGCCCGCTTTGCGCTCTTTGCCCATGCGTTGTGAGGTTTCGTAACCCATACAGATCCTTTGCTATTTATATGAAGATCGGCTATTCAAGTTGTATTCCAAAAGGTATGAAATCTGTATGGCGTTTTCAAAGGAGAAACGATGCGGATACGAAAAGCGACCCCCGAGGATATTCCGGCGCTGCTGCCTTTGCTGCGGGAACTCTTTAGCTTTGAGGAGGAGTTTTGTTTTGACTCTTCGACGCAAAGACGCGGGTTGGAGCTGCTGTTTGCAAGCGGCGCCGCTACCGTTTACGCAGTAGAGCAACAGGGGCGCCTCATCGCCTCGGCCAGTTTGCACGAGGGGGTCAGTACTGCTATGGGTGCCAAAAGCGCGTGGCTGGAGGATGTGATCGTTTTACCCCCTTACCGCGGGCAGGGGATAGGAAAAGAGCTGTTGGAGGCGGTGAAGGCCGATGCCAAAAAGCGGGGGATCGAACGCATCAGCGTTTTGACCGATCAAGGCAACGTACGGGCACAGCGGTTGTATACGGGGCTTGGCTTTTGCATTTCACCTATGGTATGTATGCGCGGCTTTATCTAGGGGGAAAGAAGCGTTTATACTGCTGCATTCGAAAATCAAAGGTGCTGTAAGCGGGGTCTTTGGCTTTGTTCGCTTTATATAGCGCGTTGGCGCCGATGGAGCGGTTTGCGGCGTTGGAAGGCGAGGTGAGCGAAACGGTGCGGATCGTTCTGTTTGCATAGACGAAGCTGTGCTGCTTTGGCGTCTGTTCGCATGCAAGCGTGAGCCTAATGTGCTCTTTTTTAAGCATTTTGCGCACGAAATACTCCGGGCCGTTTTTTGAACCTCCGCCCATAAACAGCAGGGTGTCGATCTTCGGATAGGTTTGTAAAATCCCCAAAAGATCGCGCAGTACGATATCTTCCATCCCCGTATCGCTTGCGTTGACGCGCGTGCGTTTGCACGATTCCACGCTGTCGCAGATGCCGATTTTATACTTTCGCAAAAATTCCCGCCGCTGCGCGATCGCTTTTTGCGTGGGGGCAAACTCCAAGTCCAAATCATAGATAACGTTTAAAATGCGCCAAAGCTGGTTATCCGCCGAACCGTAGCAAAAGAGCACGTCTTCGGCTTTAAGTTTCGCATCTTCGATGGAGAAGCGCGGCGGGGGGAGGGTGCCTACGATCAGTTTGGTGGTATCGGCATACACTTCGGGGGCGAAGGGGTGGGCGTGGAGAAACACTACTTGGCAAACCCCCGCTGCATGTTGCGCACCGCAAGAACCAGAAGCGCCAGGGCAAAGAGTTTGAAATCCAGCTCGCTGGCGAAGTGGATCTTGTCAAACGCGGCGCTTTGGGTCGCTTCTGCGCCTTTGGACTGCATCGCCAAGATATCGGGGGTGTAGTACTGCGTAAATAAAAGCCCCGTAAATACCGCTACGATCATAGCCACCAGGCTGATTGTGTCGCGATCAAACATTTTGTAGCGGTACAGCTCCATGAGTAAAACGGCAATGACGGTGAGGTGGATGAGGTAGTTGAGCTTTAAAAAGATCGCCGTCATGAGCAGCCCCTCCTGAAAGTGGCTGAGCACCACTTCGCCAAACTGCGCTTCGGAGTTGAAAATCACCGGCGCACTCAGCGCTCCCGCGGCTAAAAGCGCACCGAGGGTGACACACAGCAGCAGGATGTAGCTGATGAGCAACGGTTGTTTAATTTTTGCTTGATTTGTCATCGTCGTCTCCTTTATCCTTTTTGGTGAAGAAAAAAAGCATCACGATCTTTGTGATGACGGGGTGGGGCGTTTTGCCCTTTTTGAGCATCATCGAATGCCATAGTGCGAGTATGACGATCACCAGCCCGATCACCATAAAGATCAAGCCGCCGAGCATATATGCGTTAAAATCCATTATAATCCTTTTTGTTCTTGGAAAAGTTGCCTTTTTGCAAGGGTCTGTCGTGAGGCTCAGACCGTAGGGAGGATTTGTCCTCAAAGATAGATCTTTGCAAAAAGTTTTCATCGTAACCGGAGAGTAAAACCTCTATCTATTGTAGCCAAGTCTTGGTAAAACTCATAACGGGACAACCCCAAAGTGTCAAAAAGGCGACGCATGGGCTCTTTTTGATCATAGCCCGTTTCACACGCCAGATAGGCGATGCCTCGATCTTTACACACCTTTACGATGCGATGGAGCAGTTCGTCGCCTTGCTTGCCCCCAAAAAGCGCGTTTTCCGGTTCGTAGGTGACGGGCTTTGGCAGGGAGAAATCCGCGGCGATGTAGGGCGGGTTGCTCACCACCATCTCGATCTTTTCGTCGATACCCTCAAGCAGGGAGGTTTGGCGCAGTTTGATGCGATCTTCAAGGCCGTGGCGCTTGATGTTTTGCTTTGCCGTTTCGATGGCTACGGGGTTGATATCGGTTGCGATGATGTGGATATCCGGGCACAGCCGCGCAAGCATCACCGAGATCGCTCCGCTGCCCACGCCGATCTCGGCTATGCGGGTCAAGCCTTGGGTGTTGATGATCTTGGCGGCGTGCTCGACCAAAAGCTCCGTTTCGGGGCGGGGTATAAGCACGCCCTCTTGGATAAACAGCGTCGTATCGTAAAAGGAAACTTCCCGGGTAAGATACTCAATAGGGTAGTGGGTCGCGCGCTTTTTTACCAGCTGAAAAAACCCGTTTGTTTCTATCTCCTTGTCATCATGAAGAGTCAGGTAGATGCGTTCACATCCCAGATGGTGGCACAGCAGCAGCTCCGCTTCAAAGCGCGCCCGATCCGTCACGGGTCGCAGCAGCGCAGCGGCTTCTTGCAGCGCGCGTTTAATCCGCATGGTACCCCAGCGCTTTGAGCCGCTCTAAAATAGGCGGATGGGAGTAGTAAAAGAAGATGTAGCTCGGGTGGGATTTGGGAAAGGCTTTGTTTTCATCCACCAGTTTTACCAGCGCGTCGATGAGCGATTGCTTATCGACCAGCTCACTTCCGAAGCGGTCCGCCGCGTACTCGTTTTTCCGGCTAAAAAGCGAGATCAGGGGCATAAAAACAAAACTGACGATGCCGGTAAGCAGCATGATCACCGCCAGCGTCGCTCCCGCGTGCTGCTCTACGCCCATCTGCGCAAACAGCGAGGGGGGCAGGTTGCCAAAGATCGCAAAGATCGCAAAGAGCATCACGCCCATAAGCACGATGTTTTTCAGCAGGTCGCCGTGTTTGAAATGCCCCAGTTCGTGCCCCAGTACCGCCAGCAGCTCCCTATGCGAAAGCTTTTGTACCAGCGTGTCAAACAGTACCACCCGCTTGGCTTTGCCCAGCCCCCCGAAATAGGCGTTGAGGCGGCTGTCGCGCTTGCTGGAATCCTGCACGAAGATCCCCTGGCTTTGAAAACCCACCTTGTCCATCATCGCTTCGATCTCGTTTTTGAGCGTCTCATCCTCAAGGGGGGTGAACTTGTTGAACATGGGTGCTATGAGGGTGGGGTAGATGACGTTGATCATAATAACCAGCGCAAAGATAAAGAAAAAACTGTAAAGCCACCACAGCTGCGAAGAGTGGATAATATAGCTAAGCGCCCAGATGACGGCGGTACCGAAGATCGCAAACAGTGCTATGGTTTTGAGTTGGTCGGAGATGAAAAGTTTCATATCCATCTTGTTAAAGCCGTATTTTTCATCGATTTTGAAGGTTTTATACAGTTCAAAGGGGAGGCCGACAAGATAGTTTACGGCCAGAAAGCCTACGACAAACACAGTGGAACCCAGCAGCGGGTTTTGCACGCCCGTAAACTCCTGCAGCCAGCTAAAACCGAAAAAGACCCAGAATAGAAATATGAGGTAATCGGTAAAGATGGAGACGATTTCAAGTTTTTCTTTGTCGATGGCGTAGTTGGCGGCTTTTCGGTAGCTGCCCGGCCCCAGCAGCACGGGAGCGGATTCGCGCTCTTTGGCGATGAACCCCGCCTGCATAAAGCTGACGTAAATTTTGATAAGCGTATAAAGGGTAAAGATCCCTACGATAATTTCAAGCATCGGTATCCTTGTTCAATATTTTTGTGTAATTATATCAAAGGATCAATGCCTGTTGTCTTTGATCAGCATAACGCTGTTGTCCTCAGTCATCTTGACATCAAACAGCCCCGTAGCGCGGATGAGGTGCCCCAGCTTTTGATAACCGTAGTTGATGGGGGAAAAGGAGGAGTTTTGACTGATATAAAGTCCCACTTTGGCGATATTGGACCAGCCGTTTTCATCGCTGGTTTGCTCGACGGCTTTGCGCAGGGTGTGCACAAGTTTGGAATCCTGGCGCAGGTCGCGCTGGTGCATCTTGCCGTTTTCGGTTTTTAGTTCGTCGACGCTTTGGCTGGATTTGTACAGCTTTTCGGCGTAGATAAACTGCGAGCAGGCGTTGACAAAGGGGGAGGGGGTTTTCTCCTCCCCGTAGCCGTAGACCTTGAGCCCCTCGGCGAGGATGCGCGAAACCAGCGGCGTAAAGTCGCTGTCGCTCGTGACCAGGGCGATGGCGCTGAGATCCTTGGTATAAAGCAGATCCATGGCGTCGATGATCATAGCGATATCGCTGGCGTTTTTGCCCTTGGTGTAGTCAAACTGCTGGATCGGTTTGATGGCGTATTCCAGCAGAGTTTCCTCCCAGCTTCGCAGGCGGGGATCTTTCCAGTTGCCGTAGGCGTGTTTGATATTGACCACGCCGTATTTGGAAAGGTCGTTTATAATGCTGTCGATATATTTCGCACTGATATTGTCGCAGTCGATAAGCATGGCGATGTTTCGATTTCGGGTAAAGTCGCCCATAAAAATCCTTATTGAGTTTTTGCCTCATTCTATCGAAAACTTGATTAGATAAACTCCTCATCGCTTTTGCGCTCTTTGAAATGACGCTCAATCTCCTCCAGGCGTTCGACGACGAAGGTGCTTTTGCTGATGCGCCGCTGTAAAGTTACCTCTATCATCACCGTTTGGTTGGGGCGAACGAGGGCTTTTAGCTCGTCAAGATCGGTGCGAAGTTCCGCAGGGACGTAGCGGCTAAAGCCTTGGTCGGGGCGGGCGGTGATACGGATGCCAAGCTTCCCTCCCTCAAGCTTTAAAAGCTTGTCGTAATTCATATAGTAGGTCAAATTGCCGTTTAAGCGGTTTTTTTGTTTATCGATGAAAAAGCCCCGGGGCAGTTTATCCGGCTCGTAACCGCTACCGCCGAGCAGCAGCATGTCAAAATCCTCGATGGGATTGCCGAAGGAGTCTTTGACCGAAAAGATAAACATGACGTAGCGGTAGCGGTTTTTTTGCACCTGTTGGCCGCGCCGCTGCATCTTTGCGGAGGTTTGTTCATATTCTCTGTGGGAATTTACCTGCAGCGCTTCGATGATGGCGTGGATGACCGGTTTGGTTCTGTGGCGTCTGGTGACGCTTTCCATGATGCCAAAACGCCTTCCCGTGTGGCTGGTTTTTGGCAGGATTTCAAAGGCGCACTCGGGAGCGGCTTCGTAGGCGCCGTATTTGAGAGGATAAGCGCGCACGAGCTCCCCTTGAAACTCGCTTTCATAAGGCGGTTCGTCGCAATCTTGTTCCAAAGAGACCAGCCCATAGTTAAGATTTGCCGAGCATAGGCGGATGATCCCGTCGCTGCCCTTTTCCACAAGATAGGAGTTGAGGAAATCGTAAAAGTTCCTATCGACGGTGGCACCGCTGAGCACAAAGGCGAAAAATCCCCCTTCGTCGTAGCTGTATTCCAGCCAGGAGCGGTTGAGACGCCACTGGTCGCTGCTGCCCAGTTCGAGCCAATTAAGGACGCCGACCCCCGGTTCCATCCCCTGCGTCCAGGCTTTGATACGCCCCAGGCGGCTTTTGCCCAGCTGCGCCAGTGCGGAGCCGTGGTTGGCCGGAGCGAGCATGATAAGATGCGTCAGCGGCAGCTTGTGCAGGGTGTTTTGGAAAAACAGGTCGATCCACAGGCGGATCACCGGTCCGCCCGTGGAGTGGGTGATACAGGCAAAGGGCTCGTCGCCGAGTTTGTCGAGACGGGCATTTTCAAAGGCGCGGGCCACGTCGTGCATCGTCACCTCGTCGTGAAAACTGATATACTCACCCAGATAGATGCTTTCAATCTCGATATCAAGCTCTTTTGGAGCATGGGATTGTAAAACCTGCGGCAGTTCCCCGTAGGTATCGGCGGACGTGACACTCCAGCCGTGCACAAAGACAAGTTTCATGGACTGCTCCTTTTATAATATAATCAGTACTTATATCATGATAACGGATCTGCGTCACAGGTAGCGTCACGGTTTTATGATTTTTTGCAAAAACAGAGCCTCGATTGTGACACGTATTTAACCGATTTTGCAGTACAATAAACAAAAATGTGCGGGGTATTGCTCATGAAGCGCTTGATAGTTTTGGTGGTTGTTTTGTTGCATACGGCGCTTTGGGCGCAAACGATCGAAGTGGATAAAAATACCCATTTTCGCGACATTTTGCCCTCAGCCCAGATCTATCTGGACAGGGCGCGGAGTCTGACGCCGGAGCAGCTGCGCAGGGAGGATCTGGATTTCCGGCCCGTGGGGGAAACCCTGCTGGGTTTTGGCTATTCGCCCGATTTTGACGTATGGTTGCGCTTTGAACTGCACAATGTCGGCGATACGACCCTGCACCGCATCTTGGAATACGACAATCCCCTCACTACCGACGTGGTGTTTTACGATCCCGCAAAGAACAAAAAAGTACAGGAGGGGCTTTTCCATATAAGCGGTGACCGGAGCAGTCTTACCCCCGCTTTTAGTTTTACGCTGCAGCCCGGAGAGCGCAGGGAGTTTTACGTCAAAGCATCATCGTATATCACTACGCTGATCGTGAAGCTGCATCTGTGGGACAAGGACGCTTTTTATAAAGCCCAGATCAAGCACCAACTCTTCCTGGCACTATTTTTCGGGGCGATGCTGGTTTTGGCGCTGTATAATCTCTTTATCTTCTTTTTTACCAGGGATCGCAGCTACCTGTACTATGTGCTGTATATCGTGGGAGTCGTCGTCCACCACACTCTGTATGTAGGGATTGCGGGGGTGTATCTGCTTGATCAGGAAGCGATGAATACGGCGGTGCGCTACGCTTCGGTCTTTATCGCCGTGCCGGTTTTTGCCCTGGCGCTTTTTTCCAAGAGCTTTCTGCAAACGTCGCAGTACCCGCGCATCGATCGGGGGCTAAATCTGTTTTTGATCCTGCTGCCGCTTTCGCTCGTACTGTTTTTAAGTACGGATATGTTCAACAAATACCGCAACGTTTTGGCGATTTTGCTGCTTGTCTATCTGATCATTATCACCACGTATGCGTCGATGCGGGGCAATCGGCAAGCGCATTTCATCCTTTTTGGCTGGTGTATCATCCTCGTAGCGGGGATGTTTATGTACCTCTCCAGCGCAGGGATATTTAACGTCTATATCTACTATCCCTACATCGTGGAAACGGCGTTTGTGCTAGAAGCGCTGATCTTTTCCGTGGCGCTTGCGGATCGGATCAACAACCTGCAAAAGGAGAAAAACGAAGCCAACCGCAAGCTCATCGCCCAGCAGCAAAACGAAAGGCAGCGTCTGGAGATCAAAGTCGATGAGAAGACCAGGGATCTCAAAACGGCGCTGGATGAGAAGGGACTGCTGCTCAAAGAGCTCAATCACCGGGTAAAAAATAATATGCAAACCATCGTTTCACTGATCCGCTTGCAAGCCGACGAGATCGAAGATGAGAGGCTGCACGATACCTTCTTGACCGTGCAAAACCGCATCGGCGCCATGGGGCACCTGCATGAGCTGCTGTACCAGCAGGAGAGTTTGTCGCATATCAACGCTTACGAATACTTTGATATACTCATAGAGGAGGTCAAGGAAAGTTATGATAGCGAGATCGAGATCCGCTACGATATCCAGACCGATCTGAAGATGGAGCAGGCGATCTACTGCGGATTGCTGCTTAACGAGTTGATCACAAATTCGTTTAAATACGCTTTTCCCGGTGGAGTGGGGCGCATCGATATCTGCTTAAAGCGTGAGGGCAAAGCCTACAAACTCACCGTCAGTGATAACGGAGTGGGATATGACAAAGCTCCCAGCACCAGCTCTTTGGGACTGGTACTGGTCAATACGCTGGCCAGGGAGCAGCTGCGCAGGCAGCTCCGGATAGAATCCGAAGATGGAGTAAAAGTGGAGGTTATATGGCACAATGATACCTAAAATAAAGATACTGATCGTCGAAGATGAGACGATCGTGGCACTGGAACTTAAAAGTGTGATTAAAAAGCTTGGATGTGAAGTGGTGGATGCGGTGACCAACCACGACGATGCCCTGGAAGCGGTAAAAAACAACGAGGTGGATATGATCTTTATGGATATCAACCTTGAAAACAGCAAAGACGGGATCGAAACCGCCGCAGAGATTAAAAAGCTGCGGGATATCCCCGTGCTGTATCTGACGGCATATTCCGACGACGGGACGATCGAGCGGGCCATACGTACCAACCCCGTGGGGTATCTGAACAAACCCTTCCGCAGGGAGGATATAAAATCCAGTATCATGCTCAGTCTGCATAAGCTGGACAAACCCCGCACTCCGGCAATGGACGGCTCGTGTGTGGATCTGGGGCAGGGGTACTACTACGATCTGGACCACGACAACCTCTACTACAACGACCTGCCGGTCAAACTCAGCGTAAAGGAGAATCTATTGCTCAAAATACTTGTCGAAGCCAGGGGGCAGCTTGTGCCCTTTAGCGAGCTGGAGTACCACCTGTGGCCCAGCGGCGCCGTTTCCGAAAGCTCGCTGCGGACGCTGATGTATCGTCTGCGCTCCAAACTTGAACACAAACTCATCGAAACTATCCCCTCCTTCGGCTGTAAGCTTCCCCCGAAAAATTGATGACCTTTCCGTCCATTTTGTGACGCTACCTATGACGCAAGGTTTGTAACATATCTCCTGATCCCAAAATCAGGAGAGAGAAATGTTACAGATCAACAAAAACCAAACGTTAGAGGTGCTCCAGGAGCTCATCGACCACAATATCCAGAGCAAACTGGAGTATATGCCCCACGAGTTTAACGAGCAGCAGCAAGAGGTGCTGGAGCTTTTCCGCAAGCGTGTCTTTTTGGAAAAGACCATCGAAGAAACCATCGCATTTAACAGAACCCTCAATTTTGAAGGCGTGGATGAACACGTCAAACTCACCACCACCGCTGAACAGCTCGTAGACGTATTTCGCCTGCGCAGCGAAGTCTATACAGGGATCGGGTATCAAAACGAGTTTCCCGATACCATCGAGGGGATGAATTTTGACGAGTTTGACAGCAACGCGGCGGTGATATACTGCCAAAGACAGGGGCAGGTGACGGCGACGACGCGTTTGATTTACGATTCGGAGAAAAAGCTTCCTTCGGAGGAGAAGTTTTCCTTTGACAGCTTCCGTAACCGTTACGGCACTATCGGGGAGCTTTCCCGGCTGATCGTCAAAAACGAAAGCGGGGGGTTGAGCCTGGAATTTAAAGCGCTGATGGGTTCGATCTACCATCTTTTTATGCAAAACGAGATCGATATCACGCTGCTTGGCATCAAAAAGGAGCATTACAAACTCTATACCAGATTCGGCGGCAGCCAGATCATACGCGAACTGCCCAATTACGGCAATCTGGACATCCCGGCGTTGATCCTTTCTTGGAATCCCGCCGAAGTATCGCCGTTTTTCAAAAAGGTATTTTTGTAAAAAAGTGCAAATTTTCTATTTTTTGTGACGCTAGTTGTGACGCAACTTTTATATGATGGATATAACGAGTGCGTAGCAAAAAGGACAAGTCATGAAAAAACGGATCATTATCTGTGCCGATAGTACATGGAACGCTATGGGGCAGGACCACCCAACAAATGTTTTGAAACTGTGCAACTCCATCGCCCCCGTAGGGGACGACGGGGTGCTGCAAAAAGTCTTTCACGATTGGCGCATCGGAGCGTATAGCAACGATATGGTCGCCAATGCGGTCAGGAGTATGGAAAAAAATATTATCGATGATTATCGCTATATCGTCAAAAACTATGAAGATGGAGATGAACTGTTTTTCTTCGGTTTCAGCAAAGGCGCTATGATAGTGCGCTGTTTGTGTGATTTTATCCAAAAGTGCGGGATCGTCAAAAACGATGACAGTGAACTGATCCGACGCGCGTTTGAACTCTATAGAAATCCAAGTAGGAACCATCAGGCGGCTTCCCCCTATGCAAAAGCGTTCCGAAACGAATACTCCCACCCCTCGCGCAACATTCTGTTTGCCGGGTTTTTTGAACACGACAGCGAATTTCAAGATATGCATGTGCAAGAAAACATCGAGATAGCTCGGCAAGCTTTGGCCGTAGACGGCTATAGCGACGACAGTACGCCTACGACTATGTGGGAGCTCAAAGAGGGGGTAGATATCAAAAAAGTTTGTTTTACCGACTCGGATGAAGCCAATAACGCCGAAAGTTTGGAAGAACCGATGCAGTGGTTGGTGCGGGAAGCGGGACACTACGGCCTGTCGGTTGACAAAAACAATGACGAGCGCTATCTCAAAGAGATCTATATCAAGAAAGATAGCTCATATGATATGCAGTGGGGATGAGCGAAAGTAAAAGTAAAATTAGAAATTATAAATGAAGGATAATAGGGAATTATGATGAAAAATTTACCAAACTTGTATAATGTAAAAAACAAAGATTCTTACCTTGAAAAAGGTTATTCTATAAATGATTCTATTGAACATTTAAAGCAATATTTTTCAAACATTAAGAACGATATA